>CAVOWZ010000007.1:0-390352 GCA_963700275.1 uncultured Bacteroidales bacterium
GTCCGCGAAGGGAGGCCCGGGACGGGCGCGGCTCTCGGATCAGGCCGTCTTGGCGGCCGCCACCGGGACCGGGGTGGTCTCGGCGAACAGCTTCAGGTTGTCCATGCTGTCTTCGAAATCGCGGCGGACCCGCTTCTCGAGGAAGACGCGGTCCGCGACCTTGCCCAGGATGCTCCCGGGGATCGTGTAGTCGAAGGTCGTCTTCACGTCGACACCCGTGGCCGTCGGCTGGTGGTGACAACTGAGCTCACCGGACATGGATCCTCGAACTGCCAGCGCCAATCGGTGCTGCCGTCCGGGTTGTGGCGCTCCTCGACGGTCCGGTCCACGATGCGCAGCTTCATGCCCATCATCAGCTGGGTGAACTCCGCCTTGGTCCCGGGGCTTCCGTCGCCGAACACCCGCTCGGGGTCACTCATCCCAACCCAGAACGTGGGCCAGTTGTGGGGATCTTTGACGATCTCGTCCAGTCTCTCGCTGGACACGCCGATATGGAACTCTTGCAGGAGATGAGCCATAGGGCACCTCCTCCCTTGGTCTCTCTCACGCATGGTCGCTCGGGGGTTCCCGGGCCTCCTTCCTGAGAGCCTTCCCCCACGGCGGCCGGCGACACCGTTGCGGGATGGCGGAGTCGCGGCCGGCGTTCCGCCCCGACCGGTCGCTTCCGCCGGCGTGCTGGCGGCGCCGGTCCTGCTGGCCTTCGCTGCGCACGCTGGCTCGGATTCGTCCGCCTACGCGTGCTCCGGCGACGGCTCATACGGAGGTCAGGACGCCGTCGCCCCGAGGCTCAGCTGCCTGGCCTCGCGTGCATTGCAGCGGCCGCGGGCCTCGCCGAATGCCTCGGTGAGGAGGCGGGGTGGATGCCGTAGAGCGCGAGCACGGCCCTCACCCGACCCGAGCGGGTGCGCAGCCGGGCACGCACGCGCGCGCGCAGGGCAGCGAGGTCCTTCAGGTCCGCGTCCGTCGCGGGCCACCCCCCGAAGGCGACCGTCTGTAGCGCGCCGGGAGGTCGCCTGCGTCGATGCCGAGCTGGCGGTCCAGGTACCGGGCCGTCTCGTCGATGGTCTGTGAGGGCGGGACGCCGACGCCGTGGTCTCTCAGGTCGGCGTACATGAGTGCCATGGACGCCCGGAGACGTGCCTCCCGGGAGCCGCGGAGCAGGCCGCGCCGACGAGCAACGCGCGGCCTGCCGGCACGGCGGCGAGGACCACCAGGAGCATGAGCGCCCAGGCCGGCAGGACCCTGGTCTCGACAGGAGCCGTGGCTGCGATCCCGGGACCGCCGGGATCGGTGACTCGCGCCCGACCGGCATCGCCTGGGCCGGGCGTCGGCGTCGGCGACCCGGTGGCGCTGCTCAACGCGGCCGCGGCGGCCGCGCCGGGACCGCTCTCCGAAGCAGCGCCGGCGCTCGGGATACGCCGGCCAGGCGTGGGTTCGAACTGCGCCCACCCCACCCCGGGGAAGTACGCCTCGACCCACGCGTGTGCGTCGTTGCGCGACACGACGAAGACGCCGGGACGCTCCTGCTCGCCGGACGTGAAGCCCACCACCACTCTGGCCGGGATCCGTTGAAGCGCAGGAGGACGGCCATCGCTCCGGCGAAGTGCTGGCAGTACCCGGTGCGCGTCGCGAAGAGGAACTCCGCGTAGGGCGAGTCGAACCCGGCGTCCGGCGGCCGAAGCGAGTAGACGTGCCGCGAGCGGAGGTACTCCTGGATGGCGAGCGTCATGCGGTACGGGTCGGTCTCGACGCCCACGATGCGCTCGTTCAACCGGTAGAGATCCAGCCATTCGCGACCCGCCGAGAGGCTGGCCGTCGCTGCCCGCCACTCCTGCTCCGGTGACGGACCCTCGGCATCTTCTCGTGCCGGGAACGGCAGCCCGGTGTATCGGCTCACCACATCTTGCGGATAGTAGCGGCCGCGCCCGACAAGGTCCGTCGGCTCCAGGTCAGGGACGACTGCGGTGACCGTGTAGTCGAGCGTCGGGCCGCGCGGCGGCCGGACGGCGATCGCCGCCGCGCCCGTCATCTGCAGGTCAAGGGGCAGGGAGGCGCGCACCTCGGTCGGCCATCCTCCGGCGAAGAGGCGGTCTGTGTAGGTCGCCTCGATCTCGAAGCGCTGGTTCAGCAGCCGTCCCTGCGGCGCGGGCTGCAGCGGCGGCACCTCGTAGACCCAGTCGCCGGCCTCCGGATTCGGTTGCAGCTCGCGTCCGTCAGGCGCGCCGCTGCGCCAGCGTGTACCCGTGAACTCCGGTAGGACGTTCGCGCGCCAGTATGCCGCTACAGGCGATCGTACGCGCATTATCCGCGTGTCCTGGTCGGGCTCGAGCAGCTGCGGGTAGTTCTGCATCCCATCGAAGCGGAAGTGCGCCGTGCCGGGCCCGACGAGGTCCCAGCTGCGCCAGTTCCCGAGCGGCCGGCCGGCTTCGACCGCGGTCGTGCCGAGGATCAACAGGGCGAGCACTGCCGCCAGGGCGGCGGTAACGCCACCGGCGAGCGCGTCGGTTCTGCGCAGACGCTCGCGCGTGATCGAGCGCGACAGGGCGAGCATCCTCCCGCCAGCAGCACGAACGCGAGCGCGGGCCAGAGATCGCGCGCAGATTGTCCGTGGTGAAGCCGAACCCCGCCAGGATCAACAGGATGGCGATGGCGGGGGGCGGCCGCCGCAAGCTGAGGGCGAAGAACGCGGCCGCGCCGACCGCGGCATAGACGATCAGCGACAGAACCAGGCGCAGATCGGCCTTCCCGGCGACTTGCAGGGGAGCACGTCGCGCGCGTAGGCCGCTGCGCCCGCCTGCAGCTGCCCGGCGTAGAAGGCCAGGTGGCCCCCGCGCCGTCCGTCTGCGGCGGCACCGGTACCTGGACCCGTGCCAGCAGGTACGCGCCGATCGGCAGGAGGAACACCGCGACCGGCCAGGGCGCCGGCGAATCACGCCGGGCGCCCGGCGAGGGTCGCCGCGGCGACCGCCGCGAGCAGCAGCGGGGTGATACCCGGGTCCACGACGCGTCCGGCCACAAGCGCCGCCGTCACGGCGAGGCCGGCGAAGCAGGCGATGAAGAGCGGTACTCGCATGCCGGTCATCGGGCCCTCAGCAGACGCCTCGTCGGCCCCGCGGCGAGAGCAGCGTGGAGGTCGTCGCCACGGTTCAAAGCGAGGTAGCGTACGCCGGCGGCGGAGAGCGCGGCGCCGACCGCGGCTTCAGGCGGCGGTGCGTTCGCTGTCGCGCGGTCGTGCGCCGCGCCGTGCCCGCCCTGGACGACATGTACCACGGACACCGCGAGGTCCTGCCGACGTAGTCTCAGCAGGGCGCTCGCGAGCTCGCGGTCCAGACACAGGACCACGAGGGTCAGGACGCGCCGGCGCGCCGTCGCTCTCGCACCAACGAAGGTCTCGAGGGACGGTCCGAGCCGCGGGCCCACTGGGCTGGGCCTCCGCAAGCGCGCCGAGCAGCTTGCGGTGACTGGCCGCGTCGGGTGTCGCCGGATGGGTCGCCAATCGTGTTCGGGGAGCAGGAGGAGACCGAGTGCCCGGTCCGCAGCGTGAACGCGGCCATCGAGCCGGCCGCGCGGACGGCGACCTCGAACGAGCTGTCCGGCGGCGCTCCCTCATCGCATTCCACCGCGCCGCTCAGCAGCACCGTGAGGTCGTGCTCCGTCGCGGCCTCCATCTCGCGCAGCATGAGGCTGCCTGCTTGGCCGTCGACTTCCAGTCCACACGGTTCAGCGGCTCGCCGGGGGCATGTGGCCGGATCCCCCGAAGCTCCCAGGCGTCGCGTGCGGGCAGCCTGTGCCGGCCCCCGCCGCGGTGGACGCCGGCCTCGGCGCAGGGCGTGCACGAGGACAGCTCATCGAGCCGCGGCGCGACGACGAGCCGAAGCGGGTCGCCGACGAGTCGCCGGGCGCGGATGAGGCCGAGCGGGTCTTCGACGACGGCCGTAAAGGCCGGCAGGCGTGGATCCCCCGCTGGGCAGGCCATGGCCCGGCAGTGACCGTGCGGCCGGCCCTGAGCCCGATGCCCTCGACGACGACGGGCTCCGAGATTCCGTCGAAGCGGCCGACGGCGTCCGCAAGGGTGACCTGCAGGCCGGGCAGCCGCCGGCCAGGTCTGCACCCGGAACGAGAACTCCAACGGATCGCCGGCGACGGGCCGCTCCGGCGTCACGCTTCGGTCGACCCACAGCCGGCGCGCGCCGATGAGCACGAGGATCCAGCCGACGCCGGCTATTCCGGCGAACGCCAGGGCGACCAGGTAGAGCTCCCAGGTGCCTAGCACTTCGCCGCGATGTACGTGCTGGCGGCCACGGCGACAAGTGCCGCTCCTCTCGCCGTCGGACGAGTCATGGCTCGGGTCCCGGGACCGGCACGCTCTCCAGGATACGGTCGATCGCGGCCTCCTCGGACGGGGCGTGCACGGCGCCCTCGGGTGACAGGATGATCCGGTGGCTGAAGACGCGACGCGCCAGGTCTTTGACGTCCTGCGGTACGACGTATCCCGGCCTCGCAGCACGGCCAGCGCCTTGGCGGCCCGCAGAAGGGCTATTCCGGCTCGCGGACTCGCGCCGAGGTAGACGTCCTGGCTCGTGCGGGTCGCGCCGACCAGCTCCACCACATAGCGGCGCAGAGCGGGCGCCACATGGACACGCACAACGGCCTTCTGCATGGCGAGCACGTCATCCGCAGCAACGACCGGCTCGAGGACCGCGTACGGGTCGCCTGACGTCTGCGACTCCAGGATCGCCTGCTCGGCCTCGGCCGAGGGATACCCCAGGCTCACGCGCATCATGAAACGGTCGAGTTGGGCCTCGGGCAGCGGGTAGGTGCCCTCGTACTCGATCGGGTTCTGGGTGGCGATGATCATGAACGGAAGCGCGATCCGGTGCGAAACGTTGTCGACGGTCGCCTGCCCCTCCTCCATGCTCTCGAGAAGGCTCGCCTGGGTCTTGGGTGAGGCCCGGTTGATCTCGTCCGCAAGGACGACGTTCGCGAACACCGGGCCGGGGTGGAACTCGAACCTCGTCGTCTGCTGGTCGAACACATTGACGCCGGTGACATCGCTCGGCAAGAGGTCGGGGGTGAACTGGATGCGCGAGAACCGGCCGCCCACCGACCGAGCCAAGGCTTTGGCGAGCAGTGTCTTGCCGACGCCGGGGTAGTCCTGCACGATGACGTGCCCTCCGGCGAGCAGGGAGACGACGCACGACTCGATGACGTCCTCCTTGCCGAGGATGACGGAGGCGACGTTGCCGGCGATGTGGTTCGCGCGGCGAGCGATCTCACGCGCTTCGTGGTCTCGCAGGGCGCCGTCGCCGCCGCCGGAGCGTGCGCTGGTGCTGGTCTCAGGAATGGATCGCATGGTCCCTCTCTGGTCGGTCACAGCTACGTCATTCCCCATCCGGCCCGGGAAGCGTCAAACGCCTGGCTCGCGCGAGAGACCTCCGCCGGCGGCGTGCACGCCGTGAAGGCCACCGCCGGCCCGGTGGTCAACGTCTCGACGGCGGGTACGGCGCGCCGGTGGCGTCGACCATCGAGGTGTGCTCGCCGTGATCAGCACGGTGCGGCCTCCCGTTCTGCGGTGGTGAAGAAAAAAAACGGCAAGGTCCAAACGGCCGCCCGCTGGCCCGCGCCGCGGCCCCCCCCCTCCACAAAAGGCCGTTCCCCCCCCCCCCCCCCCCCCCGCCCCCCCCCCCCCCCCAAAACCCTCGCAGAGGGCGCCTCCTCCCCTGGTCTCGCTCTCACGCAGGATCGCTCAGGGGCCCCGGCCTCTTCTCTGACAGCGGTCCCCCGCGGCGACCGGCGACACCGTTGCGGGGCCACCGCGCGCGGTTCTGCCGTGAGGTGGGTACAAGCCTCCCAGAGTGGCACGCGTGCGGCTCTGTGACTGATCATGCGAGACGAAAGGCGAACCACATGATTGGTGCGATCATCCTCGGACTGGTGGCCGGCGCCGTCGCCAGGCTGCTCATCAAGAACGACGCCATGGAGCGCATGGGTGGCGTCCTCTCCTGGCTGCTCACCCTCGTCCTCGGCCTCGTCGGCGCCTGGGTCGGCTGGTGGATCTTCACCGCGCTGCTCGGCATCGGCGACGAGAACAAGTTCGACCTGGGCGGCATCATCGGCGCGATCGTCGGCGCGGTCATCCTGCTGGGGATCGTGACGTGGGTCGCCAACCGCACGAGAAAGTAGAAGGCATCGGCGGCGCGGGCCGGCGGGAGCTCGGGTGGACGTCCTCTCCGGGCTGACGCTGGCCGCGCCCGCCGGCCTCAACGCCTACATCCCGCTGCTCGCCCTGGCGCTTGCCGAGCGTTTCGGCTGGGTGCACCTGCGGGCGCCGTTCGACGGGCTCGGCTCGTGGTGGGTCATCGGCCTGATCGCCGTGCTGCTCGTGGTGGAGGTCGTCGCCGACAAGGTGCCGGCCGTGGACCACGTGAACGACGTGATCCAGACGGTGGTGCGGCCGGCCGCCGGAGGCCTGCTGGCCGTCTCCGCCTCGCAGCAAGGCACGGTGCAGCCGGTCGTGCTGCTCGTCGCCGGCGTGCTGATCGCCGGCGGCGTGCACGCCGTCAAGGCCACCGCCCGCCCGGTGGTCAACGTCTCGACGGCCGGCGCCGGCGCCCCCGTGGCGTCGACCATCGAGGACGTGCTCGCCGTGATCGGCACCGTGCTGGCGCTGCTGGTGCCCGTGCTCGCGGCGATCGCGATCGTCATCACGGCGATCGTCGCGATCGTGCTGATCAGGCGCCGGCGCCGCCGCGCGCGCCGCGCAGGAGCTGGCTCCATGCGTCCGGATCCATGAGGACCCGCGGCATCTCGTTCTGCTGGTGGGTGCTCGCCGCCTCGTTCGTCATCCTGTTCCTGAACGCCGGCGCGCGCCTGATGATCGGCGTGATGGTCAAGCCGATCATCGCCGACTTCGGCTGGAGCCGGGGCGCCGTGTCGGCGGCGGTGTTCGTGAACATGGCGGTGTTCGCGGCTGCGCTCGTCGTGGCCGGACGCCTGTACGACCGGTACGGCCCGAAGTGGGTGATCCTCGTCTCCAGCGCGCTCTTCTCGGGCGGCCTGATGCTCATGGCCGGCATGACGACCCTGTGGCAGTTCGTGCTGTTCTACGGGGTGATCTCCGCGGCCGGGCTGGGCGGCACCACCTCGCCCCTCTTCGGGGCACTGGTCAGCAGGTGGTTCGAGAAGCGGCGCGGCACCGCCATCAGCCTGGCGATCGCGGGGACCTCGCTCGGCCAGTTCGCCCTGGTCCCGCTCTTCACCGCATTCCTCCTGGATGAAGGATGGAGGGCCACCATGCTGTGGGTCGGGCTGCTCTGCCTCGTCGTCAACGTCATCCTGGTGCTCGTGGGTGATCCGCGGCGATCCCGCCGGTCTGGGCAAGCTGCCCTACGGGCACGCCGCAGTCGAAGGCGGGCGCCGTCGTCGCGGAGGCGGCAGGCGCGGTCCGGCCGGCGGGCGAGACGCCCGCCGGACCGCGCTCGCTCGGTCTGCGCGAGGCCATGCGGACGGGGTCGTTCTGGCTGTTCACGGTGGCCATGTTCGTCTGCGGCGCCGGCGACTTTCTGCTGACGACGCACCTCGTGCCGATGGCCACCGACCACGGCATGCCCACGTCCACCGCCGTCGCCATGCTCGCCTGGTTCGGGCTCCTCAGCCTGGGCGGCATCCTGCTGGCCGGACCGGCCTCCGACCTCATCGGCAACCGCATCCCCATGGCCGATGGCCTTCGGTCTGCGCGTGGTCCTGTTCCTGCTGGTGTCCAGGTATCAGAGCGCGGCGTCGTTCTGGGTGCTGGCCTTGGGCTTCGGGTTCACGTTCCTTGTCACCGCGCCGCTCACGACGACGCTCATGGGCCGGCTGTACGGGTTCGCTCAGCATCGGTCTGCTCGGCGGGTTCATCACCACGGTGCATCACGTCGGAGGCGGCTTCTGGGCGTACATCGGCGGGGTCATCTACGACAGCGACCGGCGGCTACGCACTGGCCATGGCGATCTCGGCGGCCGCCTCAGCCGTGGCCCTCGTGTGCGTGCTGCTGATCAGGGAAGTACGGCACGTCGCGCCCGGCGACGAGCCGGCGGACGTAGACGCGCGGCCCAGCCCTGGCCTCCCTGCGCACATCCAGGAGTCGGCGTAGACCGTTGCCGGGCTCGCGGCGCAACGGGCCGCCGGGCGCGATTCCGGCGCCTGCGGCATCGAGGCCCTCGCACAGACGGTCGACGTCCGGAGCTGTCTGAAGTCTCAGGGAGAAGGGAAGACGTACGGAGTCACTCCGTTGGGTCGACGCTGGAAAGGAGCCGCCGATGGCTCGCACCATCATCCTGGGGTACGACGGGTCCGAGTGCGCCCAGGCTGCGCTCGATACGGCCGTCGACATCGCCCACGACAGACCCGGCAGCAGGATCGTCGTCGTGAACGGGCACGCCGTCCGCGTCGCCTGGGGCGGGCGGTACGTGCGCACGGAGCCGGGCGACCTCGAGGACCTCAAGCGCCACGCGCAGGCCAACATCCAGCCCTTGCTGGACGAAGCCCGTGCGCGTATCGAGGCGGCCGGGGTGCCGGTCGAGGTGACGCTCGAGTGGGAGAGTGCGTCTGCCGCCCTGCTCGACGTCGCCAGGAAGCACAAAGCCGACCTGATCGTCGTCGGCGCCCACGGCGCAGACGCGATAGGCCGCGCGATAGGCCGCGTGCTCCTCGGATCCACGTCGAGCAGACTGCTGCACTACAGCGACGTCCCCGTCTTGGTCGTGCCGCACGGTGACTGAAGCGGAGCGGCGGGAGTCCTCACGCGCTGGGGGCCCGTCCCGAGAATCACGCTGACTCCCCCGGGGCGCTGTCCGCAATCGTTCTGCGTCCAAGTCCCTGGCCTGCCCTAGGACCGAAGGCGCTCCCGGAGCTCACGCGCTCTACCTATGCCCCTCGTGGGCCGCCAGCTCAGCTGGGAGAGCGCCGCCTTTGCAGGGCTCGCCCGACGACGAACCTCCCCCTCGAGACGCAAGAGACGAAGCGACGCACGGACGACGCACGGATCGGCGGTCTGCAACCCCGTGCGCAACCCACGCGCGACCGTAGCCGGGGCCGCGAGCCTCGGTCGCATCGGTCTCTCCGGTCGCCTGTAGGTCCAACGTCCGCCGCACAACGATGAGCAGCCGCTCATCCCCGTCGCCCCGGACGTGCTGCTGCGGGTCTCGACCTCGCGCCCTCCCTTGCCTCAGTGCCTTGCACAGCCTCTCGCGGGCGAAGAATCACCCCGGCCGCCCTCGCGCTCTTGCTGGCGGCCCGGATGACGCACGAACGCCGGGGGTGAGGCAGCGCGTCAGAGCGCGCGATCGGTGTACGGGATCTTGCGGATCAGCGCGCTGAGCCCGAAGCAGAGGGGTACGGCGATCAGCGAGACCAGCGCCCACTTGAGCAGCGGGTACCACGTGAGATCGCGTAGTCCCCACGCCAGGGTGGCGATCACCGGGGCGTGGATGAGATAGGCGGTGTAGGCGTTCGGGACGAGGAACGCGGCGACCTTGCCTCTCCGGTCGAGGTGACGGCGGAACAGGTAGATGACCGCGATGCACAGGCTGACGCAGGCGAAGGCCTCCCAGAGCGCGTAGACCGGGGACTGCCAGTGCAGGCCGCCCTTCAGGGGGAGTTCGTCGTCGGTCGCCCCCAAAGCGATCACCGTCGGCGGCCACAGCAGGATCATCAGCACGGCGACGCGCAGCCAGCGCCGGCCCGTCTTGTCGGAGAGGCCGCGCAGCCAGTCCCGCCGGTAGGCGAGCAGCCCGACGACGAACAGGGCGACGTAGCTCGCGAAGAAGCCCAGCTGCAGGTTGAGCGGGGCGAACCAGTACGCATCGATCGCGAACGGGATGCGGAGCAGCGCGGCCGCCACGCCGAGGCCGAGGGCGAAGAGCACCACCACGCGGTCGCGCGGGAAGGGTGAGGCGGTCACCGACGGCAGCGGCTCGCGCGGCACGAGCAGCCGCCAGACCACATAGACCAGCGAGAAGATGAGCAGCACCTCGACGAACCAGAGCGGCCCCTGTCCGATGATCGCGCCGCCGCTCGAAGTACTCGCCTGCGAAGAAGCTCCAGAACGACATCCGCTGATCCACGTCGAAGAACCAGTAGACGAACAACGGGTTGATGACCCAGCTGAACACGAGCAACGGGATGCCCAGGCGGATGAGGCGGTCCTTCACGAACCTCCCGGCTCCCTTGCGGTCGTAGGAGCCGGGGATGAAGCACGCAGAGATCAGCAGGAAGAGGCCCATGAAGTAGGCCTGATTGATCGAGCAGAACCAGCCGCCGAGTCCCTCCGCGACGGCGTCCTCGCGTCCCTCCTGGTAGTACCAGCTGCCGGTCCCCGCATACGTGATCATGAGGTGGTGCAGGATCACGAGCACGGTCAGGAAGACCCGGATGTTGTCGACGAAGAGGAGCCGCGCGGGGGCGACGGGGGTGGTGACCGGCTCGGCCTCGAGTGCTACCCCGGGTCCGACACCGACGGCGGTCATCGGCGCGGCCCTCCTTTCCGGCGGTCGGGAGCTCGCCTCCACGCTCTCGCCGAAGGGCGGCGTTGTCAAGGATGCTGGCGTTCAGGGAGGTCCCGGTTGCCCCGGCGCCGGGCGCCGGTGACGATCGCCCGGCGCTCTCCGCGCGCCAGTTGACAGGCGGCCACGCTAGGAAGCGATGGCCGCGAGGCTGGTCGGGGGGCGACCGACACCATCGACATGATGGACGGCTCCCCCTCTACGTCATCAACGCCGACGGCTCCGGCTTCTCCGGGGTGCCGGTGGGTCCCCCGCGCGTTCGACCCCGCGTGGCGGCCGCAGTAGCCGGGTCGTGCGAATGGTCCATGCCACGCGGCTTGGCAGGTTGAGGCGACCGGAGCGACTGAAGCGGCGAAGGCGGCCGAGTGTCGCCGGCTCGTCACCTTCGTCCCCACCTTCTTCAGGGTCTTGGCGCTGCCGTCGGGTCCGTCTGCAACCCGCTCGCAACCCAAGTCTCCGTCACCCATAGGGCCACGCCGGGTCTCCCTGGGCAACCGGGGTATGCTTGTCCCCCTCGTGGGCCGCTAGCTCAGTTGGGAGAGCGCCGCCTTTGCACGGACGAGCCAGCCGACGAGCCCTCCCTCAAGACGCAAGAGACGACGCGACGCACGGATCGGCGGTCTGCAACCCTGGCTGCAACCCTCGCGACCCTCTCGCTGTGCGAGCTTCGGTCGCATCGGTCTCCACTGTCGCATGTCGCCGTTGGCTTCGATCTTCCCAATCGCTGACTCGCCATCCCCAAACGCTTGAACTCCCCATGGTTGGGGCGTAGACCGTTCTCATACGAGACTCCTGAGACGTGCAGTTCTGCACACGGGAGGCAGAGATCCGCCGGAGGCACCTGACGGCCACCTTCATCCGGCGGGGAGCCACTGGTGAGACCGGCCCGCGGGTCGGTCTTCGTGCTTGGTGGAGCCGGTCGTCTGGAGGCTGAGAGGACAAGGCGGGAGGCTGGTCATGAGGAAGGCAGTGAACATCCTGATCTGCGTGCTCTGCGGCATCGCCGGCGGGTGGATCGGCTACTGGATCGGCCACGCAGGGGGGTGGAGCACGAACGCCGAGTGGCCGGGGCAAGTCGGCGGCGGCACGGGAGCGATCCTGATGTCCATCGGCACGTCGGTCCTCTTCGTTGCCCTGGCCGCGATCGCGGTCTTCTACGTCCCGCAGCGGGGTCTGTCGCGCGTGCGAGAGAGCGGCGTCACGGCGCCGGCCACGGTGATCGACATCTCCGAGACGGGGGCGAGCCGCCGGACACGAGAGGGCACTCGTCGCCAGATCCGGTGTGAGCTGGAGGTCCGCCCGCCGGACGGGGTGCCGTACCGCGCCCGGGCGGTCCAGTTCGTCGGCGCGGCCACCGAGGAGGTGCTGCGACCCGGGACCACGGTCGCCGTCCGCGTCGACCCGAGCGCCCCGAAGCACGTTGCCATCGATGAGCCGCCGTCGCGGGTCGCCTGAGGCACTGGCGGAGCGGCCGCGCGCCCCGGCCCTTGCGGGCACTGCCGCGGGTCTCGGGCTCGGGTATCCCGCCAGTGCCGCCCTCAGTCTCCTCTGGCTGGGCCGTCGTGCGCTGGACGGCCCGCCAGGTGTCTGCGGCCGGTATCGAGGTCGCGATGCCCGGGGCGACGGTGTTCGAGGTCCGGGACGGCAGGGTCGCGCGCACGACCCTCTATTACAGGTCGGAGGAGATCGCTCTGCAGGAGCGAGGTGCCACCACGAGGATTCTCCTGCTTCACAAGCCGCAACAGCAGAGGCGGCGCTTCCTACGCGACGGCATCACTGTGGGTGGACGGCTGGGAGGCACCGTTGCCTGTGCCTGTCCAGGTTGCGACCGATGCGAGCAGGCGAACCCGCCAATCCTCGAACAGGCCTCGTTGATCACGGGACGTTCAGGAGACATCGCCCTTGCCAAGGTGGCAAACAGGTGTGAACATAAGTGGACGTCATGACCGTTCGAAGTGGGGGTGCGTATGCTCGGGCTCATCGTGGCGGCCACGTTCTGGACGTTCCTCTGGTGGATCATCGCCGTCGTCCTCTGGGTGCTCTTCATCTACTTCACGTTCCTGCTTGCCGCGAGCAAGGGACGCAGTCCGTTGCTCTGGGTCATCCTGGCCATCTTCTTCCCGCTGATCACGATCGTCGTCCTGTTGATCATTCCGGCCAAATCCAGGCCGCCTGTCTGAGCGACCGCATGGCTTGCGAAGAGGCCCGCCGTCCGTGAGGGCGGCGGGCCTCTTCTGCGCTCTGGAGCGCTTCCCGACGGAACGGACTCCACGCCGCAACCGTCCTGGGGCTCCTCAGCAAGGAGCGGCTCGACGAGATCCTCAGCCCTGAGGCGCTGGCGGGCGTGCGGGCACAGGCCGACCCATCAGACCGCGACCCCTGACACCAGCGTTCTGCTGCGAGCGTCGGAGGCGAGACCCCCTCGGAAGCCTCACGCGCCAAGTCGTCGCTCGGCGCCGTGCCTGCGCAGAGTCTTCGGCGCGCTCCGATGAGGGAACACATGGGGTGCAGAGCGCGGTCCCGTTGATCGCCGCGCAGATCACGGTCGCCGCCACAGATCGGCGGCGGCTTCCGGCGACCAGGCCGGCAACGCCGCACTCGGCGGGACGATCATGAGCCCGGTGCAGAGCAGAGACGCGTCCGACGAGGGCGACACCCGACGTCGCCGGCGCCGTGTGGTGAGGCGACGCTTGGCCGTCGCCGCGGTCGCCGCGGTCGTCGTCGTCTTCCTGGCCGTCATCGCCGCCAGGCTCTACGTAGACTGGCTCTGGTTCGGCGAGGTCGGCCTGCGCACGGTCTTCTGGAGGCGTCTGATCATCGGCGCGGTCACCGTCATCGGCTTCGGCGCCGTGTTCTTCTTCGTCGTTTACGGCAACCTCGTGATCGCGCGCCGGCTGGCGCCGAAGTACCGCCCGGTCGAGGGCGTCGACGTCATCGAGGCGGTGCACGAGACGGCGCTGCGTTGGGTGGGGCGTCTCGGGCTGCTCGCGGCGCTGCTCGGCGCGCTCATCGCCGCGCGTTCGGCGGCGGGGTCGTGGCTGGTGTTCGCGCGCGCGCTGGAGGGCGTGTCGTTCGGCGTCCGCGACCCCATCTTCCACCACGACCTGTCGTTCTACGTGTTCCGGCTGCCGGCGTGGGAATACGCCTACGGGTTCCTGTTCGCCTCCCTGATCGTGGCCCTGATCGTGTCGGTCGCCGCCCACGTGGCGGTCGGCGCCATCGAGGTCAGGGAACGGTCGTCGCCGCGACCCCCGCTCTCGCCGGAGCAGTGGTCCCGGCTGCCGCCGTCGGCGCGCGCCGCGGACCAGCTCTCGCGCGTCGGCGGGTTGCGCATCGAGGAAGGGGCCGCCATCCACCTGTCCGCGCTGATGGCGGCGCTGTTCGCCCTCGGTGGCATCGGCTATCTGTTCCGGGCGTGGAACCTGCTCTACTCGAGGGCGGGCGTCGTGTTCGGGGTCGGCTACACGGACCTCCACGTGCGCCTGCCCATGACGCGCGTGCTCATGGTCCTGGTCTTCGTGCTCGCCGCCGCGCTCATCTACAACGCGGTGCGCCGCCGCCACCCGTGGTGGCCGGCGGCGGCGTTCGGCGTCTGGCTGCTCTCCCTGATCGTGCTGCTCGGCATCGTCCCGGCCGTGTTCCAGGCGCTTATCGTCAACCCCAACGAGCTGGCCAAGGAGAAGCCGTACATCGCCTTCAACATCGCCGCGACACGCGCGGCCTACGACCTCACGGCGATCTCCGAGACGCCGTACTCCCTGAAGGGCGACCTCACGTCGGCGGCGCTCAAGGTCAACACGGTGACGGTGCGCAACATCCGCCTCTGGGACCCGCAGGTGCTCCTGCGCAGCTACGGCCAGCTGCAGGAGCTGCGGCCCTACTACTCGTTCACCAGTGTGAGCGTGGACCGCTATCCGGTGAACGGCGTGTACACCCAGACGATGCTCGCGCCCCGCGAGCTGCGCGTGGCCGGCTTGCCCCAGAACGCGCAGACCTGGGTCAACCAGCACATCACCTACACGCACGGGTACGGCGTCGCCGTCTCGGCCGTGAACCAGGTGTCGTCGGGCGGCTCGCCCGACTTCCTGGTGCAGGACGTACCCCCCGTGTCGTCCGCGCCGTCGCTCGCCATCACGCAGCCGCAGATCTACTACGGCCTGCTGGGCACCGACTACGTGCTGGTCAAGACCAAGTACCAGACGTTCGACTACCCGGGGCCGAGCCGCAACGTCTACGCGCCCTACACCGGCACTGGCGGCATCCCGATCAGTCCCCTGCTGAACAGGCTCGCCTTCACCGTCCGTTTCCGCGACATCCGCTTCCTCACGACCACGGCGATCACCAGCCAGAGCCGGGTGATCATCCTCAACAACATCACAGCGCGCCTCACGGCGGCCGCGCCATTCCTGAAGCTCGACGCCAACCCCTACATGGTCGTGGCCGGCGGCCGGCTGTACTGGATCGCCGACACCTACACGACCACCGACCGCATCCCGTACTCACAGCCCGACGACGGGCTCAACTACATCCGTAACTCGGTCAAGGTGGTGATCGACGCCTTCAACGGCTCGATGCGCTTCTACGTCTTCGATCCGCGGGATCCGCTCATCCGGACCTACGAGCGTCTGTTCCCCGGAGTCTTCGTCCCGGCCGCACAGATGCCGGATGCGCTGCGCCGGCACGTGCGCTACCCGGAGGATTTCTTCAAGATCCAGGCGCAGCAGTTCGCCACCTATCACGTCACCGACGTGTCCCTGCTCTACAACAAAGGTGACCAGTGGGAGATACCCGGCAACCTCGCGATCTCGGGCACCGCCCCCCAGAGCGCCTACTACATGATCATGCGGCTGCCGGGGCAGACACGCGAGGAGTTCGTGCTGATCCTGCCCTACGTGCCCAACGGCCGCGCCAACATGATCGCCTGGCTTGGCGCGCAGTCGGACATCCCGAACTACGGCCGGGCCGTGAGCTTCGAGTTCCCGGCCAGCCTCAACGTCTACGGCCCCGCCCAGGTGGAGGCCGCCATCAATCAGGACCCCGTGATCTCCGCGCAGCGGACCCTGTGGGGCCAGCAGGGCTCAGCCGTCATCTTCGGCAACCTCCTCACGGTGCCGATCAAGGACTCGCTGCTGTACGTCCAGCCGCTGTACCTGCAGTCTGAGACGACTGCGTTGCCGCAGTTCCAGCGCGTGATCGTGTTCTACCGCTCGCCGTCGGCCGCGCCCGACCTGCCCAGCGGACAACAGCAGAACGTCGTGATGGCGCCGACGCTGGGCGAGGCCCTGGCGATGATCTTCGGCGGTGCGCCGCCGCCGGGCACGCAACCGGGGGCCGAACCGGGCGCCAAGCCCCAGGTGACGGCCGCCGTCACCGCCGCGCTCATCGCGAAAGCCAACGCGCAGTACGCGGCGGCGCAGGCGGCGCTGCGGCGCGGCGACCTCGCCGCCTTCGGGCGGCAGATCCAGGCGCTGGGCAAGACGCTGGCCAGACTCAAGACCGCGCCGTGAGCACATCGCGGTCCCACGCAGGGGGCTCAGCCTTGCGCAGGTCAGGACGGCGCTGGTGGGCGAACGGCGTGAGTCGGGACTCGATAGCCCCACGCGGGCCGCTGGCGGTCGCGCGAGGAGCAGGACTCGGGCCGGACCTCAGCGAATCTGCTGCCTGAGGCGCGTCGACCGACGTGCCCCGCCGTCGGATGGCCGGATGTCTATCTACGCGCGACGCACCCGCGCCGACTGGACCTGCACCTGCCGCGGACGGCCGCGTCCTTGCCTGGGGCCGCGGCATCCAGGGCGCCATCGGTAACGGTATGAGTGTCGAGGTGAACCCGACACCGGTCGACATCGGCCTCAGCGGCGTCACCGCGCTCGCGGCCGGCGAGCAGTTCTCGCTCGCGCGCCGCAGCGACTCCAGCGTGTGGGGGTGGGGCACCGACGCGACCGGACAGCTCGGTCTGGCCGGCGCAGGGGATCACCTCTCGCCCACGCGGATCGCCGGCTTGACGACCTCGTACCTGGCGAAGCCGGTCGTGCCGGCGAAGCTCCGTCTCGGCACGACGCTCACCGCGCGCGGCATCATGCTCCCCAACCACCTGGGGACGGTGAAGGTCCAGCTGTACCGCAAGACCTCCTCCGGCTGGCTGCTCGTCAAGACGCTGAGCGCCGCGGTCAAGAAGACCTCGAGCGGCGCGCAATGGACGGTCTCCTACCGCCCCCGCAAGCTGGGGTCCAGGTACCCGCAGGCGTCCCACGAGGGGGACGAGCACACCCTGAGCCTCAGTCCGAAGGCCGCCTTCGCCGTCGTGAACTAGGCCTGCGGGCGCGAGCCCCCAAAGCGGCTCACAGATCCGCATGCGCACAGAACGCGTTCTGCCCTCTGCCGCTCCCTGTGCCGGCAAGAATCACCTGATTCCGGTGAAGACGGCGGGACGCTAGGTGGGCACAATGAGCATGTGGGAGGCGTTGACCTGCCGGCGGCACGCTACGGCCACCATTCACCGGCTGGGAGCCACTGGTGAGACCGGCCCATCGGGCCGGTCTCCGCGCGTCCGGGGGACGTGGCGAGGCCGGGCCGTGAGAAGCGGAGGACCACGGCACGGAGGGTCGGCCATGAGATCGATGACAAAGATCAGTAGTTGGATGGCGCTCGCCCTGGGCTGTGCGGTGCTCGCGCTCGCACTGCTCCTCGGCGCGTGCGGCGGGTCGGACGAGGAGGCGACGTCGCCGTCCGCCACGCCCGTCGCGTCCCCGTCCGTCGTTCCGGCGGAAGAGCCGGTCTCACAGTGGGATGCGCCGGGCACGGCATCCGCCGCGCAGACCCGGGCGGTCGCGAGCGCGTACGCCGCGAGGGTGGTAGACGAGACACTCTCGAAGGCGGATCTCTACGCCAAGGACGCCACGTGGGACTACTGGGAGAGCGACATGCACGACCAGGGCGCGAAGACGATCGGGGGCACCTATCGGGGCGCCGCAGAGTCGTTCGACTGGCGCGGGGTCCACGTCCTGAGCGCCCCCGGCGTGGCCGTGGACGAGGGCATGCTGAAGGCCCAGGGGACGACGGCCTCCACCGTGTTCCTCGCTCTTCTCGCGGCGGACGGAAACAAGGTCGTGCACGAGGAGGTCTTCCTCGACAACCCGGGTGACTTCCACAAGCGGCGGGTCGTCTTCGTGTCCTCGGCGCCCGGGCCCAATGATACGGCCGAGGCCGCCACTGAGGCTGCGAGCATGATGAGCGACGCGTTGGCGAACGGCGACCAGGATTTCGTCGAGTTCGCCATCGCACGCGACGTCCTGTTCTACGACACCGAGCTG
The DNA here is from genome assembly GCA_963700275.1 of uncultured Bacteroidales bacterium. GTDB lineage: Bacteria > Bacteroidota > Bacteroidia > Bacteroidales > VadinHA17 > LD21. The sequence goes on from CAVOWZ010000007.1 coordinate 17,856, forward strand.
CTGCACGGCGTGCGTGGGTCGGGCGCGGTCCTCGAATGGGTGAGCATGATGCCCGACGTCGCGATCACCAACCAGGAGCCCATGGCGGGGCCGGGCTGGGCCGTCGTGCGCTGGACGGCCCGCCAGGTGTCTGCGGCCGGTATCGAGGTCGCGATGCCCGGGGCGACGGTGTTCGAGGTCCGGGACGGCAGGGTCGCGCGCATGACCCTCTACTACGACTCGGAGGAGATCGCTCTGCAAGAGTGAGGTGTCGTCGCGAGGAACCGCCGGCTTCACAAGCCGCGACAGCAGCTGCGTGGCTATGGCTTGCGGCCCTGGCGGCCTGCTACCGCACCTTGACCATGGTGGCATACCCGTCCGACTGCCACACGTGATGCTCGATATCACCGTTGCTCTTCGTCCGCGCCTCCATGCGCAGGGGCTCGGCATTGCCCATCGCGTAGCCGTTGGCGGCCACGTTGCGCTTGCCCCAGATGCTCCGGCACATCGCCGCGATCTCGGTGGCCGCGTCCTCGCTGTAGCCGGACGTGGGTGACGAACTGAGCTCGTTGATGTCCACGTGACAGGTCCCAAGCACGTACTTGCCCCAGGCCTTGTTGGTGAAGTACTGGCCGCCGGGCGCATAGAGCCTCAGATGCAGGGCGCGCGACAGACTGAGCGACTTCACGCCCGTGTTCGACACCCACTGCCAGCCCGCGCCGTCGTTGAGGTTCATGAACTCGTCGATGCCCCAGATCGGCAGGCGCGACGACAGAGCGGCGTCGACCTTCGCGACGGTGGCATTGCCGTAGAAGACGAACAGCACGGGCCAGTCGACAGTGTCGTGCTTCTCGAGCCCGATCTGGATTCCATCTCCGATGGCGCAGAGGCCGCTTCGGCTTGGAAGCCGGACGGCAAGGCGGTCGCCGTGGCGAGCAGCGAGTGAGGCGAGCTGCTTGGCTCACGCATCTACATCGTGAACGCCGATGGCTCGGGTCACTCTGCAGTCCCCCATGTGGAGAACGCGCTGGGCCCCGCCTGGCGGCCGGAGTAGGACCGCCTTGCCTCAATCTAGCTGCTGCTTCCCGCGTCTTGCGCGGACGAAGAATCACCGGATTCCGGTGAAGACACCGACATTCCGCGCCTGCACACTGATGCAGTAAGGGGGCGTGGAGGTGTCGCCACTACGACACGGAGGGATGGGGCCATGCAACGCTGGCATCTGACAAGGTCCTTGTGGGCGGCGATGCTCGCGGCGTTCGCCGCCGCAGCGCTCACCCTCGCCGCCTGCGGTGGCTCGGGCAGCACGACATCGAGCTCGCCCTCGGTGACGCCCAGCGCCAGCGCGAGCGGTGGAGCCAGCGAACAGCACGGGCTTGTATGGAAGTTCGACACGGGGGCTGCGGTACGGTCCTCTCCGGCCGTCTCAAACGGAGTGGTCTACATCGGCAGTGCTGACGGCCATCTCTACGCGGTGGACGCCAACACCGGCCAGGAGCGATGGAAGTTCAAGACGGGCAACGCGGTCTACTCCTCCCCGGCGATCGCGGGCGGGGTGGTCTACGTCGGCAGTGCTGACGGCCGTGTCTACGCGGTGGACGCCGACAACGGCCAGGAGCGATGGAAGTTCAAGACGGGCGAGGCGGTTCCCTCCCCCCGAAACGGGGCGATTGACTGGGAGCTGCACAAGGGGGTCTTCTCCTCGCCGGCCGTCGCGGGTGGGACGGTCTACTTCGGCGCTGCCGACGGTCATCTCTACGCTGTGGACGCCAACACGGGCCAGGAGACGTGGAGGTTCAAGACGGGCAAGGGGGTCTTCTCCTCGCCGGCCGTCGCGGGCGGGGTGGTCTATGTCGGCAGTGACGACAGTCATCTCTACGCGGTGGATGTCAACACTGGCCAAAGGAGATGGAAGTACCCCGCTATCTATCCGGTCGTCTCCTCCCCGATTGTCACGGGCGGCGTGGTTTACTTCGGCAGAAACTCGTTCTGGGCGCTGAAAGGCGAGACTGGGAAGATGGAATGGGCGTCCGAGACGGGCGGTGTGGTCCGCTCCTCCCCGGCCATCTCGAACGGCGTCGTCTACTTCAGCTGTTCCGGGTACGCGAACCACGTCTTGGCGCTGGACATCCAAACTGGCCGAGACACGGGGTTCAACACAGGCAGATGGCTGACCCAGACGCGCAATAGGGCCAGCTCCTCCCCGGTCATCTCGAGAGGGGTGGTGTACTTTGGGACTTCCAAGGGCCTTCTTTGCGCGGTGGACAGCCGGAGTGGGGAGCAGGAATGGGCGTTCGCGACGGGCAAAGGCGTTCACTCGTCCCCGGCCATCTCGGGCGGCGTGGTCTATTTCGGCAGCGATGACGGCTGTCTCTACGCGGTGAAGTAGATTCGGCCAACGGGGCGCTCGGCAGACAGACGGACCCGCCACCCGTGAGGGCAGAGGGCCATGCCGGAGGAAGAGGGGCAGGTCATGGAGAGGCTTGGAGGATGTCGGGCACGGGCATCCGCTGCGTCCGCGCTGACGCTTGTCGTAATCGTTTTCGCATTCGCCCTCGCCGCCTGCGGCGGCTCAGGCACGACGTCATCGGCCTCGCCCAGCGCGACCGGGGCGTCGCCGTCGCCGAGCTGGTCGCCGACGATGTCGCCGGCGGCGATCCCCAAGGTGAAGGCCGGCCAATTGCCGCCCTTCAAGCAGCTCGCCGCCATGTTCGCCTACGACACGTCGCAGCCGCTGGGCTTCGAGTCGCAGCCGGGCGAGTCTCAGCCGGGATGCACGGTCGAGACGATCTCCTATGCCTACGGGGAGAGCCAGGCAAGCGGTTACCTCGTCACGCCGGAAGGCGACGGTCCCTTCCCCGTCGTCGTCTACGCGCCGGGGTGGAGGACGGACGTTTCCCTGTTCCTCGACGACGCCACTGCGATGGCCAAGAAGGGCTACGCGGGGCTGCTGCTCCAGGAAGCGCCCTCGATGGAGTGCTGGACCCTCGACCCGGACACCGACTGTCGGGGAGTGATCGAGAACGTGACCCAGGAGCGCCGGGGTCTGGACCTGCTCACGACGCTGCCGCAGATCGACACCAAGCGCATCGGCTTCGTCGGTTGGAGCAACGGAGCGCACCTGCTCGGTGGGGTCATGGCCGGCGTCGATGTCCGCGTCAAGGCGTACACGCTGATCGGCATGGCGCGGCCGACGAGCAACTACCGCATCCTTGGCGACGAGACGAAAGGCAAGACGTGGGACCGTACGGCGGCAGAGATCGCTCTCTGGGACCCCGTCAGCTACCTTAGCCACAACCGCGGGTCTGCCTTCCTCTTCATCAACGGCGACGGCGACCCGAACGCCATGCGGGACGCCAAGGCGTTCATGGCCGCCGCGCCCAGACAGAAGACGTGGAAGGTCTACGACGGCGGGCACAGCCTCACTCCGGAGGCGGCCACGTACCTGCAAGCATGGATGCAGAAGAACCTGTGAAGGTCGGCGCCGGCGCCGTCGGAGGGGAGATCGACCGACTCCTCAACGAGATCACGCCGGCTGCGTCTTCATCGTTCTTGCGTCTTCCACGGCGGGCACACAATTCCGCCAGCGCCGCTCTCAGTCCCGCGTCGACCTCTCTGCGGCCCGTGACGTGCCGCAGCGTGTGACCTCCGCCTTTGCACGGCGGAGGTCAGGGGTTCGACTCCCCTGCGGTCCACCGGCCGCCCTTGTCGTTGACCGTTCTCCGTGCAATCATCGCCGGTCTCGGACGTCGCCTCCGGGCACCGAGCGACAGCCGGGCTTGTCTTTGGTGACCGAGCGAGGCAGCCGCAGTCGGTCTGGCCTCGAAGGGCGGTGGGAGAAGTGATGGGTCCCGATGTGATCTCGGCCGTGCAGCGCGTGTGTGAGGCCGCCGGCGTCGACGAATGGGGCGTCGCCACCAACCGCGATTGGCCGCTGGCGCCCGCCCTGCCGTTCGCCATCAGCCTCGCCGGGCGCCACGCGCCGGAGGCGCTGGCAGGCATCGAGCAGGCGCACATGTCGCAGGCGTTCTTCGACGACTACGCACGCCTGTGGCGCGAGCTCGACGACGCGGCCGCGGGGATCGTGGCGGAGATCGAGGCGCGCGGCCACCGAGCGGTTCAGTCCAGCAACCTCATGGCCGGCCCCCACGACGATCCGCCGGTCGACGACTGGGGCGATCCGGGCGTGTTCTCGCACAAGATCGCCGCGACTCAGGCGGGCCTCGGCTGGATCGGCAAGACCGCCGTGTACGTGTCGGCGCGGTTCGGCGCGGCCGTGCGGCTGACCACCGTCTTCACCGACCTGCCGCTGCCGGCCGGCGTCCCCATCACGGGGAGTCGCTGCGCCGATTGTCGCCGCTGCGTCGATGCCTGCCCGATGCACGCCGGCCGGGACGTGCTGTGGGCGGCCGGCATGCCGCGCGAGCAGCTCTACGACGAGAAGGCCTGCGAGGCCAAGACCTACGAGCATCCGGAGTGGGACGGCACCTGCGGCGTGTGCCAGGCGGTCTGCCCGTTCACACAGCGCGCGGTGAGGCAAGAGCCTTGGCGCGCGCGGCCCAGGTAGAGCGGGTCCAGACTCAGTCGGTCGTAGACTGCGAGAAGGGCGCGTACGACTAGACGACGAGCACCAGGCCGCTCCAGGAGAACTTCTCCCTGGAGCCCAGGTTCAGCTCACGGCCCACGTTCCAGTAGGTGCTGAACACGTCCATGCCGGCGGCCTCCATCGAGGGTCTGGCCTCGTAGGGGTGCCGGCACGGACGGGTCGTGTCGCAGTATCCGACCGGGTCGTCGGCGGTGTAGCACAGGTAGCACGTCGACGCGACGTAGCCGACGGCGAAGAAGTAACCGAGGTTGTGCGCCCGCCTCTCCAGTTCCATGACGACGTCGTGCAGCTTGAACCAGAGGGGCTGCTGTACCGTACGGTCGTACTCGAGCGCGCGCTCGTCGTACTGCAGTCGACAGAGCGGCTCGTCACCCTGGATCAGGTCCCAGTACTCCTGCGGCAGCTCCATCGCGACCTCGGTGAGGATCGCGTACCGGTACTTTGCGACCACCTTGGCGGTCTCCTCGGCGGTGGGTGAGAAGGGCGGGTCCATGAGGCACTGGCCGTAGCATTCGCACGGCGGGATCCGGCACTTGAGCGTCACGCGCTCGTCGACCGCGACCTTGTCGGCCTCGATGAGCTCGGCGAAATCGGCGCCCTTGGCGAGCGCGGCCGCGCGCAGCTCGTCCATGTCGCGCTCGAAGGCGGGGACGTCCTGGCCGGCGATCGCCCAGGTGTGCTTCGGTGGTCCGGGCCTGTACCTGGTCATGCTCTCTCCGTTCTCGGTTCAAGGGCTCTCTCGAGGAGCCCGTGGACCTGGTCGAGGGTCACGTCGCGTGGGTTGCCGGCGTCGTTGGCCCACTCGAAGGCGGCCTCGGCCAGCGCCGTCAGGTCGCCGCGAGGGACGCCCAGCTCGGCGAGCGAGCGCGGCAGACCGATGTCGGCGGCGAGGCTGCGGACTGCAGTGCCGGCGTCGGCGCCGGGGACGCCCGCGAGCGCGGCGCCGAGCCGCGCGGAGCGCGCCGCGCACGAGGGCGCGTTGAACGCCATGACCGGTGCCAGCAGCACGCCGTTGGTGATCCCGTGGGGCAGGCGGTAGAAGCCGCCCAGGGCCTCGGACAGCGTGTGCACCAGGCCGCAGGAGGAGTTGGAGAAGGCGGCGCCGGCCAGGAAGCTCGCCAGCAGCATGCCGGCGCGAGCGTCGAGGTCGGCGCCCTCGGTCACCGCGCGTCTCAGGTGAAGCGCCACTAATTCGACGGCCTGCAGCGCCAGGGCGTCGGTCGCCGGGTTCGCGAGTCGCGAGACGAACGCCTCCATCGCGTGGGTGAGCGCGTCCATGCCCGTCCCGGCAGTGACCGCGGGCGGAACGCTGACGGTGAGCTCAGGGTCGAGGACCGCCACTGCGGGGACGAGCCGGGGGTCGTAGACCGCGTTCTTGAGCCGGCGGGCCGGGTCGACGAAGACGGCCCAGGCGGTGGCTTCACTGCCGGTGCCGGCGGTGGTCGGTACGGCGATGTGCGGCAGCACGCGGTCGATGGTGCGCGCCGGGTCGGCGCCGTCTTCGTAGTCGGTGAGAGAGCCGCCGTTGAGAGCAAGGAGGCCGGCGTTCTTGGCCGCGTCGATGACGCTGCCGCCGCCGAGCGAGACGATCACGTCGACGTCCTTCGCGGCGCCGAGCGCGTGGGCCGCCTGCTTCATACCGGCCACGGCGTAACCGGCATAAGGATTACTGACCTGTTTGTACGAGAATTTGCCGATCATAAGTCCGGCCATCTCTTTTCCTTTTTTACTTACTATTTTTACTTTTGTAGCCAGAGTGTCGGTCAGCTCATATTCTTTCCACTTCGATTCTCCCACCGCGGCAAGGGTTTGCGGCTTGACTGCCATTATTTCAGACAAAATGTTCTGAACCGCTCCCTTCATAGGAACTGAAACAATATCTCCCTGAACTATGCTCCATTTTTCATTTTCCTTCCTGAATTCGAATGATCCTTCCTTTCCGTATTTCGGGGTGATAATGATTTTCCCCACTGAAGCAGTATCAATATCCACAAGATTACCTTTAAGAGTTGATCTCTCGCGTGGCATTTTTATTAAAACTGTCAGTAAAAGAAGCGCCACTAATCCTGCAAGGATCATCAGCAGTCTCTTGTTGTCAAATCTCTTACTCATAGCTGACCTCCATTCTTTTTATTCGTTTATTGCGGTTGATCTGCATTCTTATCAATTCATAAATAATTATAAGAACAATAGGTAAAAGGAAATTAAGCCATTTGAGGAATGACCTGGTACCGTCGGGCAACTCCTTAATTGGCCTTGAAGTGACTTCTTTCGTCCTGAGATCAATCAGTCCTGTGTCGTCCGAGAGCCAGTCGACGGAGTTTACCATGAGGCTCACATTATCCTGGGGAAGTTGCTGGCCACGCTGAGGTCCGTTTACAGCAAAATCACCATCTGAGACCAGGACAATTTTAGACTTGGTATCTCCCGATAATTTTCCTTCAAGAATCCCTGCCACAGCGATCCCCGACATGGGAAAGTCATTTTCTGTCCATTGCCTTTGAACATCAAAATAGAGCGGAGCCCTTGCTGTACCCGATTGTGTTGAAGAAAATGCAATAGGAGTGAATTTTTTTGTTGTGTCGCCGGCAAAAGTTATGGGACTGGCAAACTGAAGTACAACTGATTCCAGACCTCTTGTGACAGGATTGTCAGCGAATTTTGATATTATGGGAAAATAAGGGAACGAAACCTGTGTGGTCATAACAAAATTGCTCTGCTGTTGCTGGACACTTACAGCACCGCAGCTGGCATCAATTATAAAATTATCCGAGACGGACAAACCTTTCTTCATCAGCCAATCCTCCAGTCCTGTGGTTATTGTCTTTCCCGTTGCTGTTGAGAAATCGCCCTCGACACGGTTCAGAGCCATGAAGATGTTCCCTCCCCTGGCAAGAAATTTGTCAAGCTGATCAAGGTGAATTGAATTGATCGTATCAGCCGGACGCACAATGGCTATAGTCTTGTAGTTATCCGGTATTTCAGTGGTATCGGTCATTTCGAACGGTTCAACACTGTAAAGAACACTGAGTTCGTTATATACCTGTGGCATCTGGCTCAGCGGAGGTTCACCGTGGCCCTGAATTATAGCAATTGCAGGCTTATTGACAACTGACAATTTCTTGATTGATGTTGATAACGCGTATTCCATAGCAGCACCTGGTTGGAAGAAAGGGATTGTCTCTTTTTCCTCACCTATCGAAACTACCGCTCCTATATATGCTTTCTGCTGCTTAACCTGATCTTTCTCCCTGACATTTATCATAACCGGTTGGATGCCGTTCTTCATAGCCTCCTGTTCAAGCTCCTCCTTTTCATTCGGGTTAACGAACTTATATACGACCATTCCCTTTGACCGGTTGCCATATTCAATAAGCATATCCTTCAGATTGTCCGAAACACTACTGATGTTCGGGGGAAGATCCTTTGAGAAATATGCAGTAACAGTGACAGGTTTGTCGAGATCTTTAAGAATATTCCTGGTGGCTTTGCTCAAAGTATATTCCTTACCCTCGGTAAAATCGAGCCTGAAGCTGTAGTTTTCCGATAATACATTAATTATGATCACGATTGCCGTAATCAGAATTATCGTGGAAGTTATTTTTGCTGTCTTCATAACATTACTCTTTAATTTCGGTCACATTTATTGCAATCTGTTAATTAAATGCATTCCGCTTTGATAGTGAAACCTCTGTAAGGAACAGTCCCATGAATATTATCGATCCGAAATAGATTATATCTTTTGAATCAAGGACCCCGCGCGACAGGCTTTCAAAATGTACAGTAGTGCTTAACGAATTTATTATCTGACCGAGAAATCCTGTCATCCCGCCTGCTATTATCTGAAAAAGAATATGAAAGAAAAGGCCGATGAACAGCGCTAATAGGAAAGCCACTATCTGGTTGGTGGTTATACTGCTGGTAAATATCCCTATGCTAGCATAAGCAGCGCTTATGAGCAGAAGCGCCAGGTATCCGCAGACAGTACCTCCGGCATCCAGGTTCCCGATCTTTGATATTGTTATGACATAGGGAAGTGTCAGAGCAAGAGCAACAGCTAAGAGTATAATAGTTGCCAGGTACTTTCCAAGAATTACCTGTCTGTCGGTAACAGGCTTTGTAAGAAGCATTTCGATAGTTCCGCTCTTATTCTCCTCAGCGAATGTTCTCATTGTAAGCGCTGGTATGAAAAAGAATAGGGTCCAGTAAGCAATGCCGAAGAATGGCCTGAGAGTTGCCTGGCTGATGAGAAAGATATCGGAACCCGATATCCAGGTAAAAAATCCGCTGAAACCCAGAAAAAGGACTATCATAATAATTGCAATAAGCGAATCGAAATATGAGTTCAGCTCCCGTTTGGTTATTATCCAGATTGTCTTCATAATTCAAAATCATTAATTCATTGTCAGTTCCCGGAAGATATCTTCAAGACTGGTCTCATAGGGTGTCATTTCAGTGAGAACCCAGTTCTTTTCAACACATAATTTGAAAATCTCGCGTTTCCCTTCCCCGCTCCTGCAATGGACGTCGAACCTGTTCAACTGTCTGTCGGCGAAATCGACCATTGAAACCGCCCTGAGCGACTGCAGACCTTTAAATATCTGATTTACATCCCCGTCTTCAATCCTTACCCGGAGGATATCTGATCCCTGCGCCTTTCTTCCTGAGGCTTTCGGCGGTTCCGTCGGCAACCAGCTTCCCCTTGTTAATAATAAATATCCTGTCGCATGTTGCTTCAACCTCAGGCAGGATGTGAGTGCTTAGTATAACTGTCTTTTCCTGTCCAAGTTCACGGATGAGCTTACGTATTTCGGCAATCTGGTTAGGATCAAGTCCTGATGTCGGTTCATCAAGAATAAGAATTTCAGGATCGTGTATCATTGCCTGTGCCAGGCCCACCCGTTGCCTGAAACCTTTTGACAGTTCGGAGATCTTTTTATGCTTTTCGCTGTTAAGACCGGTTATCCTAACCATTTCTGCCACTCTGGCTCCCACCTTCGATTTCTCTATATCGTTTATCCTTGCTGAGAATTCGAGGTAATCAATGACCGGCATTTCCTGGTAAAGCGGATTATTTTCAGGCAGGTACCCGATGTGGCGTTTAATATCGCGGGGATCACTTTTAAGTGATTTACCTCCAATGTAAACCTCGCCTTCATCAGCCGCGATAAAATTTGTAATGATCTTCATGGTAGTAGTCTTCCCGGCGCCGTTCGGGCCCAGGAATCCAAGTATCTCGCCGGTGGCTACCTTCAGGGAGATATTGTCTACGGCTTTCTGAGCACCGTATCTCTTTGTAAGATTCTCAATCACAATATCCATAACTGATTCAGTTTAAATTAATGTAAAATAAAAAACGGCTGAAATTATTTCAAAACCGGGAAAAATAAAAGCTTCCGTAAGTTAAAAATTTGTTAAAGGATCAGAGCAAAGATTAATGCTGATTATATCTGCGGAATTCCGGAATGATGGCTATAAAATTTAACGCCATTTACTCCCCTGCTGATTAATTTGTTGATAAAACGACGATTTTGTTGATTATTGTTCAATAGTATTTGACCAAAATTTTCACACTTAGCTTGTTAAACAGTAAATTTGAATTGGTATTATCACGTATTTATGGCATAAGATGGAATTAGCACCCGGTAACTACACGCTGGAGCAGACACCAAAGACCCCCCAGATTGATCTTAATCAATATTCGGGAGAGCTTATAATGTCGGGAAGGTCAATTCCCGAAAATGCCGCGAAAATTTACCAACCCGTATTAAACTGGGTGAAGGGATACGTTCTCAAAGCAAAACCGATCACCAACCTGAGGCTCAATCTTGAATATTTCAATACAGCATCAATGATATGGCTCTCCAGGATAATTACTGTTCTCAAAAAAATAAATAATCCTGAATATATACTTTATGTTCACCTCTATATGCCTGTTGAGGAATATGATGAAATGAACGATATTGAGGATATCAGGGATGCACTCATTCCGGTGAGGGATATACTTCAGGATGCAACACCCTGTGTCGGGATCAAATTATACGGAACAAATAACAGTGAAGTAATTAAAGACGCGCTTGTGTTTATTTAAACTTATTCTCACATCCCGCATAATACTTATTGTTCCTGAAATAAGTATAAAAAAGGCTAATAGTATATATTAACAGAAGTGTCAGCATTGACAAACTGGTTATGGTAAACCGGATTCTTCTTATCCACAATTGTAATATCGTTCATGAGGTTTTGTCTGTATGATTTCCCAATCGGCAGATTTTTAACAGAATAACCAACATTGAGATCAAGGGAGTTCTCATTGATAATGCTGATCATTTTCTTGTTTATAATAAAAGACCTGTGTATCCTGATGAATAGATCTGATGGCAGCTGGTTTTCAATTCCCTTCATTGTATACAGGATGGTAAATTTTTTCTCCCCGGTTACCACTGTAACGTAATTCTCCAGCGCTTCAACATAGACAATATCGGGCATTTTAAGCTTTACCAGGGTTGAATCCTTCTTTATGAAGACCTCTTTATCCTCATTACTGACCGAATATTTCTGCAATCCTGACTTCAGGGACCTGTCAACCGCGCGGCTGAATCTTGAATAATCAACCGGTTTGATAAGATAATCGACAACATTATGATCGAAAGCTTTCCTTGCATACTGGCCCGTGGATGCAACAACAATTATATTAGGAGGATTGCTCAGACTGTCAATAATTTCCAGACTGTGTAAGCCTGCCGCCTTAAGATCGATAAGGGCAAGGCCTATATTATTCTGCTTTGATAACTGGCCGATAGCTGTTTCGGAGTCATTAAATTTACCGACAAGATTAAGGGATGAACATCTTGAAACAAATTCCTCAAGCTGCCTGCTTTCAGGCTGATCATCAACGATTATACAATTCATAATTTAAATAAGATTAGTTAATCTTAGGCTAAAATATACCCCCGATAATGAATTTTAGATGAAGATTTGAAAAAAGATAAAATAAAACTGCCGGCAACGGCAGCCGGCAGCTTCAGTAAATTAATACAAAAAGAAAATTGACAGGATAGAATATTTTAAGATCAGGATTTATTTCAATCCTTTAAGAATTTTTTCCGCGTTCAGCCAGTCGCTCTCCTGAGTCCCGGGTATATTTTTAGCAATCCTTTCTTTGTAAAGCTGTTCTGCTTTTGCACGGATCTCAGCTTCAGTCGGGCCGGATTCTTTTTTCACAACTTTACTAACGGCTTTTTTCCCAGTGGTCGTTTTGATGTCAGATGACACTTTCTTAGATCTTTTAGCTGTGCTTTCACTTTTAGCTTTCATTATTTCCTATAATTAAATTTGGTAATAGTTTCCGGGTGCAAATTTATTAGTTATAATTCTTATTAAGAACAATGTAACGATAATTTTGTTAACATTTAATTAAACATCGTGGTAAAATCGACATGCATGTCGATTTTACATGCCTCGATATGGGATATGCCGGGATTAATCCAGTACCCTGATCTTAATGTTCCTGAACCACGATTCATCATTATGATTCTGCAAAACAATATGGGCCTTCCGCTTGTCGGTGAATCCCGGTATTTTGCTGAATTTGCTGACCTTATATGCATCTTCCAGTTCCTGCGAGCCAAAGTCATATTCCACAACCTTTACCCCGTTAAGCCAGTGCTCGACATGATTACCATTGACAATTATCCTGCTGCTGTTAAATTCTCCGACCGGTTTAAGGGAGACATTTTCAGCGGGAATAAGATCATAAAGCGACCCTGAGAACTGAGCCGGCTTCAAAACTCCTTTATATGCTACATCACCATCATCAAGAAGCTGGTATTCAAAACCAAGGGCCGAATACTCAGAACCATATTTTTGCGACATTTCTTCTGAAACATTGTATTTAAGACCGCTGTTACCTGATTTATTCACTTTCCATTCAAAAGTCAGTTCAAAATTCTCATATTTATCGATTGTCATCAGATCTCCACCTTCTATCGGACGGCCATCCGGCAGATTTTTTTCATTACCGGTATCCACCTTTTTAATCATCCCGTCCTCAATTACCCATAACCCCACCGGAACATGATCCATTCCCAGTCCCCTCCATCCGTTGAACGTTTTCCCGTCAAAAAGGAGTTTCCATCCCTCCTTTTTCTTGGTCTTTGTGAGCTTATTGATCTTACTGGGATTACTCCCGGTCTTTTCAGGAATAAAATTCCAGCTGATCAGTACCGGTAAAATAACCGCTGCAATAATTGCAATAATGATTTTGTTGATTTGGATTTTCATAATTTATTTTATTTTGTTGAATCGCCATGCATGGCGATTATGCCAATCGTTTTACCACCCGTTGAATCGCCATGCATGGCGATTATGCCAATCGTTTTACTACCCGTTGAATCGCCAGCATGGCGATTCTGCCAACCGTATTACCGTCCGTTGAATCGCCAGCATGGCGATTCTGCCAACCGTATTACCGTCCGTTGAATCGCCATGCATGGCGATTCTACCCGATAATTTTTATATTTTGTAATAATAAATAATCTCCCGACCTTTGGATATGTTCTTTCCGGATCCATTGATCGTAGATTACAAACTTATCAAATTTATATTATGAAAAAACTTACCAGAAGGAAATTTATTGCAACAGCTTCTGCCGGATCAGTTGCTGCTGTTGCATCAGGTGTTATCCCGTTTAAGGATATTTCATTTGTGAACAGCATTTCAGGTAAACTGGCCATTCTTGGGGGGGCTCCTGCCATCACTGCAAAAAAATGGCCCGACTGGCCGTATATTGATGAGAAGGTTATTTCAGAGGTTGTCGAAACAACCAAAAGTGGTATCTGGTGCAGGATACAATCGCCAAACAATAAGGTGCAGAAATTTGAAAATGAATTTGCCAGGCTGATGGGTATCAAAACAAGTATTGCCACCGGATCCGGAACCCAGTCCCTGAATACCTGTGTTGAAGCCCTTGGTATTGGTCCGGGTGACGAAGTAATTACTTCCCCATATACCGACCCGGGGACCATTGCATCAATCCTTGTCAGCCGCGCTCTCCCGGTAATGGCCGACCTTGATCCTGACTCCTTCCAGCTCGATCCTGATGATGTCGAAAGACGCATAACCAGGAGGACCAAAGCATTGATGCCGGTTCATATGATGGGACAGCCCTGCAATATGGAGCGTATCATGGAAATAGCAGAAAAACACAATCTGAAAGTGATTGAAGATTCAGCCCAGGCTCACTTCGCGGAGTACCAGGGGAAAAAAGCCGGACTCATTGGAGATGTGGGTTGCTTCAGCTTTCAGACAAGTAAGGTTCTTTGTTGTGGTGAAGGCGGAGGAATAATCAGCAATAATGATGAATTTCTGGATAAATGTTACACAGTTCATAACCACGGCACATCAAAAAGGGGAAAGACTGAAACGATAGGGTCAAAATACCGTATGGATGAGTTCGAAGCTGCAGTCCTTCTAGGCCAGTTGCCAGGTGTCATGGATCGCCATTATATTCGCAACAGGAACGCAAAATACCTTACTGAGCATCTTAAAGAGTGTCCCGGGCTTATTCCACAGAAGCTCTACCCCGGAACTACGGCAGGTTCGTTTTACTTATATTCCTGGTCCTATAAAAAGGATCAGTTCAACGGGGCTCCGCGTGAAAAATTCCTGAAAGCAATTGCTGCTGAAGGCATCAGTCTGAGCCCTTATATAGCAAATGGATTGCATAAAGAGCCATGGACACAGCATATCCAGACCTTACCGGTATATAAAAAGATGTACGGAGCATCGCGTCTGAAAAAATTCAATTCCGAACTTCATCTGCCTAAATGCGACAAGGTATGTGAGGATATGGTAATGCTATGGGCATCAGGACCTCTGCTGGGGACGCTTGCAGATATGGATGACCTTGTAAATGCCATAATGAAAGTTTACGTTAACAGGGATAAACTGAATTCAATCTGATTTGCTTTAATAACTGGTTCCTGTTTTCTTCTTCAATTTGTCTGAAGCAGCCGGTTTATTGCGTCCATAAGTACATTTTCCGAACCCGGGCCCACAAGTGAGGCTTCGCCGGTTTCATACCCGCCTTCGTTATAAGCGTCGGATGTACCGATATACCCCATCCCGTTGTCGCCGTAAGCAGCCATTGCTACAAAAAGATCCTTTCGCTGAGACTTGGCTGCCAGTTGATATTCGACAAACAATTCTCCCGGCAGATGTAGAATTTTTGCAGTGCCGATTGAAAGACACGACACATCAACTTTCATTCCTGACCGGCTTCGTTCAATCCACGCAAGTTTCATGGCGATCGAACTGTTCATTGCGGTATCAGGATTTTCCTTCATTCTTTTTTCAAGTTTAGCCAGATGTTCTGCTTCAGGAAGTGTGACAGATTCAAAATCCCATCTCACCGATCCGGCCGTAACCGGTTCACGTTTTGTCGATTCCCATGCTCTTTTCATTCCATCGGCAAGGCGTTCGGCCAGAATAAGCCGGTTCTCATGTGATCCGTCATTATATTTCCCTGCACCAACATTTGCACCTGCCCCTGTAAAATGAATATGCAGTGCATCAGGAATCTCAAGCTGCCTCAGGAACCTTGCAACACCCGGAAAATCGGGATTGGCCACTCCGGTCCTGTAGTAACTCTGAGGATGTGAGGCATAATAACTCAAAACAGCGACAGGTTTTTCATTGTTCCAGAAGCTGACAAGAGACACCTCAGGATCAATAAGTCCTTCAGGCTGAGCACGCAATGCAGAGTCTTCCGTCGCAGTCCACCTGGGTGCCATCAGCTTTCCGTCAGGTCCCATGATCCTTCTGTTAGACCCTACTCTTTCGACATCAGCTGAACCAAGCCCAATATGTGTGACATGTTGTGTTTCCTCAAGAGAATTCCTGACTTTAAATGCAAGCTCCGTTAGTACCTGCCTGTGAAAAGTACCATCAAAACATTGAAGCTTTGCACCGGCATCCCTAAGTATTATTTCAATGTCGAAGTCACACCACGGAGCATCGTGCTGGTGAATAGTATGCACTGAAACCCTGTCCGGAGTTGTACCGGCTGCATTTGCCAGGGATTTCCGGAATGAATCATATCCGGAATTACAAATTCGTATCCAGTCAACTGCACACAGAACAACAGGTTTCCCGGCTCCCGTCAGCACAATCCCCTTGGCCCTCAGCCCAAGATCCCATGTGTTCCTTGTCGAATCATAAGCAAGCCAGGATCCTACAGGAGGGGTTACATCAATGTCGAAAGTTGAGATCCGCAATCCCTCAGGTATTTCGGGAACCTGTTTTTCGAATTCAACAACAAAATCCTTGTCAGGTTCTGAAAACCGTTCCCTGTCCCCTGATGAATTGCTATTGTTATTACAACCGGTAAATATCTGACTAATAATAAATATACCTGATAATAACTTTTCTGTCTTCATAATTTGAAAATATTATTCTCTCGATATGGAATTTACAGGGTTCATCCGTGCCGCTCTGATTGAAAGCACGCTGGTTGTAATAAAAGCAATTGTCAGTGTAATAATAAGTGACAGTACAAACGGTATAGCTGTTTTCAGGACAAATGGCGACAATCCGAAATCCATCTTGTAAGCAAAGCCCTCCATCCACCGGTCCATGAGGTAATATGCTACCGGCCATGAGATAAGGTTTGATATCAGGACGAGAATGAGGAAATCTTTATTGAGCAGCCACACCACCTGATCTACACGTGCACCCATAATTTTTCTCAAACCTGTCTCTCTTAAGCGCTGACTGATAACGTATGATGTAAGACCCAGCAATCCCAGACATGCTATTATTATCGTCATGACAGAAAAAATATTGAAAAGCGCATTGAGCTTATTTTCTGCAGTATACATTTCGTCCAGCTTATCTGCAAAAAAGAAATAGTTGAACGGCAGAGTATTTCCCATATCCCTTTGTAATTTTTCAACACTTGCTATTGCGGCAGCAGTATTATCGGAGCTGATCCGTATATAAAAATAGGGATTGGGGGTATTACTGACTAAGAAGATAAATGGTTCAATCGGGTTGTGTATGGAAGTGAAATGAAAATCCTTTACAACACCTATCACAACACCATCTCTCTGGGCTGTTCCTGTAGCAGGATTGATCCCGAATTTGACTCTTTTCCCAATAGCGTTGGTTCCCCATCCGAAAGCTTTAACGGCAGCTTCATTTACAATGAATGCCTGATTGACATCGGATGTCCTTGACTTCTCAAAATTTCTACCTTCCACGATCTTAATCTGCATAACATCAATAAAATCGTGATCCACAACAGTAAAGCTTGTTGCCAGTTCCACCATGCTGCTGTCTTTTTCAATCAGGAATACAACTTTGCTTGCCATTAAAGGAGGTACAAGTACAGCCGATGTTACACCTTTTATTTCCGGAAGATTTAACAGCTCATCCTTAAATGATTGCATCTTTCTGACAAATGCAGTATCCCTTAACGGTATGATCATTACATTCTCCTCGTTCAAACCAAGATCTTTATTCCTGATATACCTTTGCTGACCCGAAACTATGATCGTACATATTATTAATGCACCCGATATTGCAAACTGGAAAACAACGAGGATCTTCCTTAACAGCCCTTTCCCCTGACGCGGGGTTACATTACTTTTAAGAACATCGACGGGTGAAAATGAGGAAAGATAAAAAGCCGGATAACTTCCTGAAATGATCCCGACCAGAAGAGCTATAAGCAGGATCATGATAAATGTAAATGGTCTGAACAGGCTCCCTATTTTTAGTGCTTTGTCAGTTAAGGCATTAAACGAAGGTAAAATAAAGGATGCAGCTATAAATGCAAGGATCAAAGCTATTATTACCAGCACCATTGATTCACTTATAAACTGGCGGATCAATGTTCCTTTTCCGGCGCCTATCACTTTTCTCAGTCCTACTTCCTTTGAACGGTTTGTCGACCTGGCGGTAGCCATATTCATATAATTAAGACTGGCAATAAGTATCATGAATAAGCCTACCAGCGCAAATATTATTATGTAGTTGAAATTACCGACAGGAAGATCAAATTCCAGCTTTGAACCAAAATGCACCTTATCAATCCTGGTTGCCATGAGCCGGAAGGTTGCATTTATCTGTTTTCCCAGGGAACTCATATACTTATCATAAAAACCGGGAAATTTGGAAAGAAGATCTTCAATTTTAGCATTGCTATCAAGAAGAATATATCCGAATGCCGAAATATTCCAGTATGAGGGTGCACTTCTGGAATTAAAATTGTTGACCCCTACAAGTTCAACCGCTGTTGCCATTGAGACAAGACAATCAAACCTCAGGTGTGAATTGGCCGGTATATCCTTAATGACACCTGTCACACGACAATCTCCAAAATTACTGGTAGTTAATACTTCGCCTAATGGATTCTCCCTGCCAAAATACCTTGATGCAAAACTTTCGGTCACAACAATTGTATTTGGATCGCTCAGAGCATTATCGGGAGATCCAAGGACAAACTCGTAGTCAAAAACCTTAAATACAGTGGAGTCAGCAAAGTAAAAATTATCTTCGAAAAATTTTATATCCTTGTACTGGAAAAGGATATCCTGAATTCCAAAACCGACGAATCTTGTGATTTCTTTTATTTCAGGATACTCATCCTTCAATGTCGGAGCCATCGGTATTGGGACAAGAGCTGCAAGAGTGGCTTTCCCTGAAATATTAAAATCGCTTTCAAGCCGGTAGATGCGATCATAATTTTTGTTCTGCTTATCGAATGTGAGTTCTTCCTGAACATATAATAATATCAGGATTGCACAGGTTATACCGATTGCAGGACCGAGAATATTCAGGGCAGAATAGAATTTATTCTTTTTGATTATCCTGTAAGCTGAAACCAGATAATTCTTAAGCATGGTAATTAATTTTTGTCTGCCCTTACTGTCTATCAGGATTTGGAATTATACAGAGGAATTCAAAATCCTCATTAAAAGGATTCCTGAACTGATGCATTTCATTTGGAACTACATAAAGGCTATGGCCGGCCTTTACTTCAAATTCATTACCATCTTTATCAACGGCGATACCTTTGTTCCTTTCAATTTTGATAAGATGCTCATAATTATGATTATGATAAGGCGTGTTGCCGCCAGGGGCGATAATAAAATGCCTCAGGATAATATTCTCCGAACCATCCCGGGGACCGACAAGGATTTTCATCCTGACATCCTTCGCTCCTTCAATTTTTACTTCACCTGCGAAGATCTCTTCATTAACGTTTATTTTCATACCTGAATTTTCCCCACAAATTACATAAAAAGAAAAAATAATTAACATTTAATAATAATTATTTGCAGAATGAGGATACAGACGTATTTTTAGCATATTCAACTGAAAGATAAAAGTGCATTGAAGAATAACTTTTATCGGATTAATATCAATAATTTAATTCTCATTCTACAAGTTTGGCCGGACACTAATGTTGAAGAATAACGGAAAATCAGAAATATCATTAAGATGGCAACTCCCTGCTGCTGTCTTCATTTTTATCTTTGCCATCCTGGCAATTGTCCAGGTAAAATTAAGATCCAATCCTCTGTTATTGCTGGAACGTTTTATTTCAGGTGGTGGATGGATTGAAATTGTGATAATTTCTTTGTATGGTGCATTTATAGTCAATAAGATGCAGGAGCCGGCGGCTTCTCCCAAGTGGAGAAAAATCACCTGGACCATTTTTTCGGTAGTATTTTTCAGTCAGCTGATAATCGGCCTTCTTGGCGGGGAAAAATTTCTTATGACTGGGAAGCTTCATCTCCCTGTTCCCTTTATGATCCTTGCCGGACCTTTATACAGAGGAGAGTTATCTGTAATGACATTGCTATTCCTGTCGACAGTCATTCTCACCGGCCCTGCATGGTGCAGCCAGCTTTGCTATTTCGGCGCTTATGACAATCTTGCTTCTGGCAGGAGACCAGCAAGAGAACCTCTGAAAAACAAATTTGCAATCAAAACATCTCTGCTGATTCTCATAATTATTGTCACCCTGCTTCTCCGCTGGCTGAACGCAGATGTCCTGACAGCAACATTCACTGCTGTAGCTTTTGGTATTGGCGGAATAGCGGTGATGGTTTTTATATCCAGGAAAAAAGGGAAAATGATCCATTGCATTCTTTATTGTCCGATCGGAACAATAATCAATTTATTAAGGCCTTTGAATCCCTTCAGGATGACAATTGATAAAGAATGTACCACATGCATGCGTTGTACAGCTGTCTGCAAATACGACGCACTTAATTTACAGGATATCAGGAACAGAAAACCGGGAAGGACCTGTACATTTTGCGGCGATTGTATATCATCCTGTAAAGACGGGTATATCAGGTATAATTACTTCAGGATGCATCCCCGGAATGCAAGAAATCTCTGGCTTTTACTTACCGTTTCACTTCATGCTGTATTTCTCGCTCTGGCCAGGATTTAAAAAAACCGTCGCCGGGAACTGAAAAAATTACTAATATTGAAGACGCTAATTCGGTGTAGATATAATATAATGAAGGGACGAAAATGGGAAGGACTGACCAGATCGGATTTGATAATGAAAAATATCTTGAGCAACAGACATCTGCAATTCTTGAAAGAGTGAACCGGTTCAATCATAAACTCTACCTGGAATTTGGCGGGAAGATCCTCTATGATTATCACGCTGCTAGAGTATTGCCGGGCTTTGATCCCAATGTAAAGATGAGGCTGCTTCAGAAACTGAAAGACAAGATCGATGTCATACTCTGTATACATGCCGGAGCCATTGAAAGGAAAAAGGTCAGGGCCGATTTCGGGATAACCTATGATGTTGACGCCTTGAAAACGATTGATGATTTCAGGGAATGGGGTATTGATATTGCTGCGGTTGTAATTACCCGGTATCAGAACCAGCCACAGGCAAAAGCATTCAGGAACAAGCTTCATTTAAGGGGAATAAAGGTTTATCTCCACTATCCCACCAAAGGTTACCCAACCGATGTCGATCTCATTGTAAGCGATGACGGATACGGTGCAAACGAATATATAAAAACAACAAATCCGATAGTGATTGTCACCGGTCCGGGTCCGGGCAGCGGGAAACTTGCAACCTGCCTGTGCAACCTGTACCATGAATATAAGAACGGATTAAAAGCAGGATATGCAAAGTTTGAAACCTTCCCCATATGGGATCTTGAAGTTGATCATCCTGTCAATCTGGCTTATGAAGCTGCAACAGTCGATCTTGAGGACAGAGTTCTCATCGATGATTATCATTTAAAAGCCTATAATGTAAAAAGTGTAAATTATAACCGCGATCTGGAAGCATTTCATCTGCTTAAAAGAATCATCGAAAAGATAACAGGTGGTGAATCGATGTACCAGTCACCAACCGATATGGGAGTGAACCGTGCAAGTTCCGGGATCATTAACGACCGGATAATCAGGGAAGCTTCCTTCCAGGAGATCATCAGAAGATATCTCAGATGCCAGGTGGAATATGCATTGGGACTCCAGGACCAGGAAATTCTCGGCAGGATTGAACAAATAATGAAAAAGATCGGAGCAAAAGTTGAGGACAGGAAGGTTGTAACACCTGCCAGGAAAGCTGCCAAAGAGGCTGAAAAGTGCGGGAAAGGAAATGAAGGTATGTATTGCGGCGCCGCCTTGGAACTTGACGACGGGACAATTATCACCGGAAAAAACTCACCCCTTATGCATGCATCATCGAGCCTGGTCCTGAATGCTGCAAAACACCTCGCAGGCTTGCCCGATAAGATGTACCTTCTTCCTGAAAACATAATTGATTCTGTTACACATCTTAAAAAGGATATACTTCACGGAAAAATGGTGAGCCTCGATGTTGACGAGACACTTATTGTATTGGGAATAAGCGCATTGTCGAACCCTGCTGCAAAAATGGCCCTGGAAAATCTGAAATACCTCAGGAATTGTGAAGTTCACCTGACACATATCCCAACCCCCGGAGATGAGGCTGGCTGGCGGAAACTGAGGGTCAACCTCACATGCGATCCGGAATATTCCAGTAAAAGCCTGTTTATTAACGGATAGATACACCATGCATGGCGTTTCTTTCTTTCATAATCAATTAATCCCCGAACCGGTAACCGATACCGGATTCAGTTATCAAAAGTGCAGGTTTTAAGGGATCATCTTCAATTTTTTTCCTCAGCTGAGCAATAAAGACTCTCAGCTATTGAGTTTGTCCCAGATAGCTGTATCCCCATATTTCCTTCAACAGAAACTGATGAGTCAGAACCCTCCCATGATTCCTGGCAAGAAGTGATAATAATGAAAACTCGGTGGCAGTCAGTTTGATTATCTCGTTGTTTTTTCTGACTACATGGTTTGTCATGTCAATACTCAGAGAGCCGAATTTAAGTAAAGGATCGTCTTCCTTTTCTTCACTCAGCCTTATTGCTGCACGGATTCTTGCAAGTAATTCTCCGCTCCGGAAGGGTTTTGTCAGATAATCATTTGAGCCCTTATCAAGTGCATAAATAATATCGTCTTCGGAATTTCTGACAGTCAATACAATAATCGGTTTGGTGAACCATTCTCTTAACCTGACAAGAACTTCAAGTCCGTCAGATTTACCCTTGAAAAATAAAATAAGATCAGCTCCAAAATATTTATTCACATTCCTGGATGTAACTTCCAAAACTTCATATCGGACGACAGATATGCCCTGCAGGACGACGGCATCATGAAGAGAGCGAGATGGTCAACACCTGGTAAAGATTACAAAGAGATTGATGGAAGAAGAATACCTACTTATGGTGCAACAATCAGGAATTATCCTGAAGGTGATTTTGCTTACGGAACCTTCCGATTAACAACAATAAACTAAGCCGTCTCAGTTAAAGATTTGAGACGGCTTAGTTCGAGACTTAGTATATCTCTTTATCAAAGAAAAGCCTGGTTAATGGCGAATCACCACCAATTGCAGCAGAAGCAGCTTGGTAATTAGTGGCATTTAAGGTCTGCTCGGAAACTGGATAAAACATACGTACAGGCACTTTGTTAATTTGTTGTTTGAAATTAGGGGGAGCAAAAAGCCTTGGATAATCCAATCTCCTGTAAGAATTCCATAAAGTATTTCCACGAAGCCAGTAGGCTAACCATGCCTGGGTGCCAATTTTCTGTTTCCAGTTGCTGAAAGCAGTAGCGTATGCTACCGAAGGTTGAGCTAAATATGCATCAGTTTCGGCAGTAGTTCCTCCCCAGTAATCAATCGATGATTTAACTGCATTGTTATAGTGTTCTTCAGCAGTTCCACCTACTGAAAACCCTCTTTCAACAGCTTCAGCTAAAAGGAATTCAGCTTCAGTGTAATCCATTATTATCCAGGGCCTGTTCGCCGCAAGGTGTATCGGATTCACGTGGGAAAATGAGGTATAACCATTTGACTGACCCTGTGCTCCACCTAAATATACAGGAGGTTCACTACCAACAACAGGTATGGTATAAAATTTAAGACGGGGATCAGTCACTGTAACTATTAAAATACTGGTATCAGGAATAGGAGTTGATGGCTGCATTGCATCAATTATATTGGAGGTTACAACATAGTCATCACGGCCTGAAGCTACAAAATCAACATACTGCTGATTCTGGTTGGGAGATGCTGAAAGAAAGTTCATCGTCATAACATCACCGGCAGTGAAAACGTTTGGAGCAGCAGCTTCAACAACAGTTTTTGAATAATTGGCATCTAAATCATAAAGCATTAACCCCATCCTGAGCTTAAGAGTGTTTGCAAATTTGAACCACATCGCAGTTCCTTCTGCCGTACTCTCAAAGATATTATCATACCCTGTTGGCATACCACCTTCAGTAAGAGTCAGCTTATTCATGGCTGTCGTCAAACGGCTGATCAGATCTTTATAAATGGTCAAGGCATCATCGTAAACAGGCGATGGGAAATTATAATCGAGAGCTTGTGAATACGGCATATCTCCAAAATTTTCAACGATATAACTCCAGGCAAATACTGTCATTATTTCGACTATAGCCAATTGATTATCGCGACGAATCTGTGAAATTCCAGTACCAGCAATAGGTTGAGTTTCCAATACCTTTGCAGCTTCTTTATAATTCATCAGGACAAGCCTGTACATTGTATTTGAAGTAGTCACGGGAATACCACGGGTAGTCATGTCGTACCTGCTCTCATCATAATAGGTAGTATTTGCAAAATGTTGCATCCACATCAACGTAGCATTTACGTTTACACTTTGTGAGGACATCTGATTCATAAATTGGCGGGTAGCACCATTATATAACGATTCACCCGACACAACCGCAAAATCTTTTACATTTGTATTTAAGTCTTCCAATTTACTGCAAGCAGAAAACACCAGGAAAACCGAAATAATTATCGCTAATTTTTTCATAGTTTTTTTGATTAGAAGTTAAGTTTTAGATTGAAACTAAAATCCCGCGTGGTTGGAAGTGATCCGGTTGAGTAACCTTGAATATTCCCGGCTGTCATACCTGATTCGGGATCAGCATATGGCAGACTTTTATGAATAATCCAAAGGTTTGAAGCAATCGCACTTATTGAAGCCCCTTTGATAAAAATATTATTTAGCCATTTGGAAGGGAGGTTATAGGTAAGTGCTGCTTCTCTCAACTTAACGAAGCCAGCATCATATACAAATTCTGAATGGGGTAAACATCCGGTTCCGAAAGCATCGGAATTAGTGGCATCTATGCGGGTTTTATTTGGGACGCTTACTCCATCAACAATATTTACACCTTCAATAATGTACCCACCGCTATTAGCACCATAGCCTGTGATTGCATCGCCAACAATCGGATCCCTTACAGGATTACCTAAATCATTGATAAAGGCAGTCTCTGGATACAATCCGCTATACAAGCCATAAAACATATCGAGCGAAAAGATATCCCCGCCTTTTTGCATATCTATGAGGAAGCTAAAAGATAGATTTTTATAACTAAATGAGTTATTGATCCCCCCTGTCCAATCGGGTGTAAAGTTTCCGATAGGAATGGCGGCTGAAGATGTCAAAACTGGGAAGCCATTTTCCGCATCTATAATTTTATTTCCGTTAGCATCATACGTATAATCCATGCCCTTAATTACGCCATATGGCTGTCCAACCTCTGCATTCATGGTAACACCACTTTGCAAATTGACTGAATTCAAGCGATAATTCGTAATTCCGGGATATAAGGATATAACTTTGTTCCTGTTTTGAGACCAGTTCATCACGATATTCCATTTGAAAGATGGTGTGGAAACCGGATTGGCATTTAATGTAACTTCAATCCCTTGATTTTGAATTTCTCCTGCATTAATCATTAAATTTGAATAGCCGGCAGTCTGACTGATAGTAAGAGGGATGATTTGATCTAATGAATTGGTCCTATAAAGGGCCAGGTCGAATCCGAGACGATTATTAAAGAATGACATTTCCAGACCAGCTTCAATGCTATTGGTACGTTCATTTTTCAGATTAGGA
The DNA here is from genome assembly GCA_963700275.1 of uncultured Bacteroidales bacterium. Lineage (GTDB taxonomy): Bacteria > Bacteroidota > Bacteroidia > Bacteroidales > VadinHA17 > LD21. The sequence goes on from CAVOWZ010000007.1 coordinate 42,960, forward strand.
TTCCTTTTTGAAGGAGCAAGTTGATTATTGGCACCATTCATAGGGGGATTAACCAGGTAAACATCATAAAGTTGATCAAATCCTGCAAGGTTGCCAACCTGAGCATAATTTAGACGGAGCTTACCAAATGACATCCAATTCGTTTTAATAACATTGGAAAAAAGAAATGCTCCGGTGACTGAAGGATACTGATATTTATTATTATCTAAAGGTAAAGTGGAAGCATAATCATTCCGGTACGTTCCATCGAGGAACAGGAAATCCTTATACCCCAATGATACGCTGGCATACTCGCTCCTCACACCTACTATCTGATTAACTTCCGTAGGCAAAGGTAATGGGCTTGCACTGTTTTGTAAGGAATATATCCCGGCATTAAGCAAGCCACCATTGGTAGCGTTATAGAAGAATGTATTATTAGTTCTCCGTTCATTAAATCCTAATACTCCGTTAAGACTGATAAACTGACCAAGTTGTTTCTTGAATTTCAACATTAAGTCAAAATTGTACTCGCTGAAAGTATTATCCCTCCGAATATAACCAGATGTGACTCTGTCAGGAACGTTAGCAAGTCCAAAGCGGATTGAACTACTACCCACTGCTCTTCTTTCTTCCTGCAGTTCATAATATGAATCTACTGAAACGCGGCCAAAAACATCTAACCAGCTGGTAATTTGATAATTAGCCGAGGCGTTCCCGATAAACCTGTCTCTGCTGTCAGTTTCATAGTTCTCGTATGCATCCCAGTAGGGGTTATTGGAATAAATTGGACCAGTTAAAGAAGAATTATAATTCCATGTTAAATTTCTTTTGGTAAGTTCATAAGCAGTTTTCAAGTCTTTAAAATCGAGGTTCACTTGTTGCCACTGGCGGAAATTGGATATAATATTTCCATTATATCCGGTTGCATTACGGCCCTTGCCTTTTTGTTTAATGTAAGTGGCTATACCGTTAACTGTAAGCCTTTTATTGATATTCCACTGTCCGCTTAGTGTCATGTTATTTCTTATTAAGGAGCTATTAGGCTGCAACCCCTTAGCATTGTAATTGGTATAAGACAGTCTTACAGAACCAAAATCAGTAGCTTTTTCAATTGCCACTGTATTTGTATAAGTTAATGGCGTCTCAAAGAAAGTGAGAGGGCCGTTTTTTGAAAATTCCCATGGTTTCGACTGTTTGTACCACGGTGATTCCGGGTCAACTGAATACCAGCCCCATATTGGTTGTCCATCGAATTTAGGGCCAAATGATGCGTCTTCGGTTGTTTGTACCCACCTCACTAAGGGATCATTTGTCGGATCACTCGTTGAAAGTTTTCCTGTTGAAGTTCTCATGGCAAAAGGAGGAGGATCTCCATAACCATAACCGGCACCATATTGATCCTGATAGACAGGGAAAGTTGATTTGTCAATTTTGCTGAATGTGAAGCCTGAACTCAGTGAAATGCCAATAGGGGCTTTCTCCCCTTCTTTAAGTATTGCTCCTTTTTTGGTGGTAATCATGATAACACCTGCCGATGCACGGGAGCCATACAGTGCTGTAGCCGCTGAACCTTTCAAAACATTGATCGATTCAATGTTTGCAGGGTCAATATCAGCTGCAGCATTCCCATAATCATATCCGGCACCACTGGCAGCCTGGCTTGAGGTTACTCCGACATCAGTGTATTTTCCAATATTATTATTGATAGGCACTCCATCGACAACATAAAGGACCTGGTTGCTGTTTACCAATGATTTGCTGCCACGGACAATTACGTTGGTAGAGCCACCCATGTTTTGATTCCTTTGAATCTGTACACCTGAGACTTTACCTGAAAGGTTATTCATGAAGTTGGCTGTTGTAACTTTGGAAACTACTTCACCTTTAACTTCCTGCGTAGCATACCCTAAGGATTTTTTCTCACGTGAAATACCGAGTGCTGTTACAACAACTTCGCTAAGTCCCAATATATCAGACTCCAACACAACATCAATTACATTACTCCCTGAAATCGCGATTTCCTTAGATTTCATACCTACATAAGAAAAAACAAGAGCAGTAGCAGATTCAGGTATACTAAATGAGTATTTACCATCTGCATTAGTGACGGTACCAAGGGCCATCCCTTTCACTTGTACTGTACATCCTATAACTGGCTGACCATCTTCAGCCCCTGTAACAGTACCAGAAATTGCCTTTTGCTGAGCCTTCGCTGATAACAAAACTGAGCAAAAAACTAAAAATAACAATAGAATTTTTCTCATAACATTTAGGTTAGTTTATTTATAAAATATTCAGGAATTCTTAGGTACTTTCCCATTGTCTCAAAAAGCGGCTAAGTCTCCTTTAATTAATTTAACTAAATTATCTAACTATTACTAATGATCTTAAGCCAAACTACAACCAACTGTTTTGAGTTTATAGAAGTTACTTACGAATCTGCAGAATGCAGATTCATGGAAAAGCCAATGTCCCTGACGGGTCACTCATTGTTTATTCAACCAATCTGCAAAATTGCAGGTGATCCTGTTAAGAATTTATAAAGACTTTCTATCATTGTGTAAAGAATTTATAAAATCAGGTTGGGCTTGCTGGAAAAAGTTTTAATTGTTTGATTTGGATAATTAAGAAGATCTATGAAACAAGTTTTAATAATAATTTTCGCATCGTTTTCGATTAGCATCTCCTACGCACAGATGTCGGGTTTCCGTGGACCTGAGCGTAACGGGATCTATAATGAAAAAGGACTGATGAAAGTATGGCCGGCGACCGGACCTCAGCTGCTTTGGGAAATTACAGGAATAGGAAAGGGGCAGTCAAGTGCAACGGTAACCGATGATGCAATATATATAACCGGCAGGAAAGGTGAAAATGATGTTCTGACATGCCTTAACCATAACGGCAGGAAAATCTGGGAAGTAGTTTACGGTATTTCCTCGGTAGTGACCAATTTTCCTGAAAGCCGATGCACTCCCTCTTTTTCAGATAACAGGATTTTCGTTGTTGGTGGACAGGGAGAACTTGTATGTATTGGAAAGGACGGGAAAATTATATGGTCAGTAAATTATTTTAAAAAATATAATGCTTCAGAACCTCTTAACGGAGTTTCAGAATCACCGCTTATAGTTGATAATAAAGTTATCGGGACTCCCGGAGGCAACACTGCATCAATGGTTGCTTTCAATGTTGAAAACGGGAAAACAATATGGGAAGCGCCACCAATTAATGAACTTACAAATTATGTAAATCCATTACTTATCCGGAATGGAAGCAATAAAATAATAGTCACATGGACGGCACATCATATGATAGCTGTTGATGCATCAAACGGAAAACTTCTCTGGAAAATTCATTGCGAAGGACTGAATAAAGAACAACTTGAAAGAAGAAACCGGGTGAATACTCCGGTTTACCGTGATGGCCATATACTTGCTGCCAACGGATATGATCAGGTCGCGATAAAGATTAAGATCAATCCCGATGGTACTGATCCGGTCATCGTTTGGAAGAACACTGATCTTGATCCTCATGTGGGAGGAATGGTGCTTCTGGGAAATTATATTTTCAGCTCAAATCACATAACAAACTCGAAAGGGAATTGGATTTGTGTTGACTGGACAACCGGAAAAACAATGTGGATAAACGACTGGTATAATAAGGGAGCCATAATCTCGGCCGATGGGATGCTTTATATAATTGAGGAAAAAAGCGGTCATGTCGGGTTGTTAAGGCCGAATGGTCAGAATTTTGATCTTGTCAGCTCCTTTCAGGTCACAAAAGGCGACGGCCCGTATTTTGCTCATCCCACCATAAATAAAGGCAGATTGTTCATCCGCCATGGAGATTACCTGGCTGTTTATTCAATTAAAGCGGGATAATCAATTAATCCCCAAATCTGTAGCCAATACCGGATTCAGTTATCAAAAGTTCAGGTTTTAAGGGATCATCTTCAATTTTTTTCCTCAGCTGAGCAATAAAGACTCTCAGATATTGAGTTTGTTCCAGATAGCTGTATCCCCATATTTCCTTCAACAGAAACTGATGAGTCAGAACCCTCCCATGATTCCTGGCAAGAAGTGATAATAATGAAAACTCTGTAGCAGTCAGTTTGATTATCTCGTTGTTTTTTCTGACTACATGGTTTGTCATATCAATACTCAGAGAGCCGAATTTAATCAAAGGATTGTCTTCCTTTTCTTCACTAAGTCTTATTGCTGCACGGATTCTTGCAAGTAATTCTCCGCTCCGGAAGGGTTTTGTCAGATAATCATTTGCTCCCTTATCGAGGGCATAAATAATATCGTCTTCGGAATTTCTGACAGTCAATACGATAATCGGTTTGGTGAACCATTCTCTTAACCTGACAAGAAGTTCAAGTCCGTCAATATCCGGCAATCCCAGATCTAAAATAACAAGTGATGGAGTATATGTTGCAGCAGCAGTCAGACCTTCCTTACCGTTGGATGCAAATAAAGTCTTATATCCGTTGGAACTGAGAGAAATTTCAAGAAGCCGGCGGATCTGTACTTCATCATCAATTATTAAGATAGTTTCCGATTCTTTCATTATTCTACATTTATTTCCGTCATATCAGTAATCTCTGTAGGAATAGTGACAGTAAATGCTGCACCGCCTGCCGGCAGATTCTCAACTTTAACAGTCCCTTTATGGGCTTCAACCAAACCTTTTACGATAGATAATCCCAGTCCCAACCCTCCTGTCTTTGAATTATCAACTTTAAAAAATTTATCAAACACTTTATCCAGGATTTCAGATGGAAATCCGGGACCATTGTCTTCAACCCTGATATTCAGAAATCCATCAGAATAATGAGCCTCAAACCTGACAACTGAGCCGGCTTGCGTATGCTGGGTGGAGTTCAGGATTAAATTATAAATAACCTGTTCCATTAAACCAAAGTCCAGTTTAACTAAAGGCATATCAGTAGGGATCTCAGTTATAAAGTCAAATTGTTCCAGTTCGGTTTTAAGAATTCCGGTTACCTTATTTATTAAATCATTGATATCACACCAGTCCACACGGACAGAAATTTTACCGCTTTCAAGCCGTGACATACTTAACAGATTTTCAATAAGGTGATTCAATCGTGTTGAAGCTTTGAATATTTCATTATACAGATCATTCTTGTTAAGGTCAGGAGACCGGGACATCAATAATGTATCAGAAGCGCCCATTATTGTTGCAATTGGAATTCTGAATTCATGTGAGATAAGTGTAAATAATGTTTTATACAACTTATCGGATTCATCAAGAATCCGGGCTTTAAGCGCCAGTTCGGTCAGAAACTCACGTTCAAACGCATTGGAAATCTGGGTCAGAAATGCTGTCCAGAAAATCTCCTTTTCTTTTCGAAGGGGCTTCTCAAAATTTACAACTATAACACCTGTATTTGAACGCTTCCCTTTGATAGGATAATAGGTTAATGCAGCCTCCTTCTTAACATCAGTAAATCTTCCGGCTTTCTCAGAATTTGCATAAACCCATTCTGCTAATTCAAAATCAACTTTTATCAGATTGTCTTTTGATTCTGATCCTTTAAGAATTTCAATTCCGTCAGATTTACCTTTGAAAAATAAAATAAGATCAGCTCCAAAATATTTATTCACATTCCTGGATGCAACTTCCAAAACTTCATTTATACCACTTGTATCGGACAGATCTTTTGTAAGTTCAAAGATTGCATTGGTGCGTTCTTCCCTGTCTCTGGCAAGTTTTTCCTGCATGCGGATACGATTTGTCAGGACTCCGTTCAGCAAAGCCACGAAAAAGAATGAAACAAACATCAGTTTATCTTCCGTTTCAGCAATATGGAAGGTGAAGTGTGGAGGAATAAAGAAATAATTCCATGCGATGGCACTTATTGTTGAAGCAATTAAAACCGGACCTATTCCGAGGAAAGTGGCCATTATTGAAACAACAAAAAGCAGAACAAATGAGACTATATGATAACCTTGCTGATCAGCAAGAGGTCTGCATAAAAGTACAATAAGTGCAATAACCAGCAGTACAATTGCATACTGACTGATTTCCGATGCAACTGCAGGAAATCTTATTTGTTTCTCAGGTTTCAATTAATTCCTTTGAATTCAGTTAAATGCAAAGATAATCCATAAAAAATAAATTATCCGCTACTTTAATTTATTACCAAAGGTTTTTTCGAGAATATCTGCCAGAAGATATAATGCATAAAATCCCCCGGCCGCTGAAAAGATTAATAGTATAACTCCAATAATAATTCGAAAGTTCATTTTAACAAATATTTCAGCAATAAAATTATGCTCAATACTATTAATTCTTTATAAAGAAATATTAATCAGGTATAAAGAAAAAATAAAAATCCGGGCATAAGGAATTACCATTTAAGGGAAAATCAGATAATCCTCGAATTTGTACCCCGGATAATTGCCCTGAATAATGCAAATACCGGAATAATCTCCAGCCTGCCTGTCCACATCTGGAAGATATAAACTAACTCAAGTAATGGAGACATGGAAGGATCCGTAATGCCGGAAGAAAGGCCTACAGTACCCTGGGCCGATCCTGATTCGAATAAGGCAGAAGCAAAACTATATTTAGAACCAGTAATCAGATATGTCAATAAAGCCGAGCCAAGCAACAACAGAAGAAAAATTATTGCCACTGTAGCCGCTTTTGTGAATTCTTCATACATTTCCCGCGGGAGATAGGTCTTTCTGTTAAACTTAACCACCTTAATGGTGTTTTCGGAGATGAAGGCTTTATTGATCTGCCATCTCAGACCTTTTTTAATTAAAAGGAACCGGATCATCTTAATGCCTCCCACTGTTGCACCTGAAGCGCCTCCGATAAACATTGCAGTAGATACAATAAATACTACTGAGTACCAGTTCCAGTTATTAATATTTGAAGTTTGCCATCCTGTCGTCGACATTGCACTTATAAACTGAAAAATCCCTTCTCGCACAGGATCAGATATTAAATCATCCTTGTAAAGTAAAAGTGCCTGGATTGCACTTCCAATTATGAAAGCAATAATCAATGATCTGGTTTGAATATCTTTCCATATCTCATTGAACTTTCTTTCAAAAATGACCTTATAAAAGAAGGGAAGAGAAAATGAACCAATAATCATCGGTAAAAGATAAAGAATATCCATCTTTACCGATTTGTATGTTGCGATACTATCATCAAGTGTACTGAATCCTCCGGTTGACTGACCTGCCATAGCATGATTAACCGAATCAAAAATATTTTCATTCAGAGGATAATGAGGAAGTATGATTTTTGTTCCAATTATAAGATATACTGCTGAAAATGCAGTCAGAAGAACATATACTTTCCATATGGCTTTTGTAGTTTGTTTTATCTGAGGTAATAATTTAATACCCGTCGATTCTGAACCATATAGTAATATAGCGCCCCCTCCGGATGTATTCTTAAAGACAGCAAGCGCTGTAACGACAAATCCGGCACCTCCAATCCATTGAGCGAAAGAACGATAAAACAAAAGACCTTTACCGATGGAAGGTTCATGAACGGCCATTGAAAGACCTGTAGTTGTATAAGCGCTCATACTTTCAAAAAAACAGTGCAATGGATTTTTGAAATATAAAATACTCGATTCAGAATAACCTGCACCTGACGGAATAAATCTGTTCATAACCTCAGCAGGAGTAATTGTGGCTGTAAGAAAGAATGGCAACCCTCCGAATAATGTTGCGGCCAGCCACCCTGATGCTACAATTATAAGGACATGCTTATATTGAGGGTCTTCTGCTTTATTAAATCTCTCATATAACTCAGAACCAACCATAAAGATCAGAAAACCTGATGCCAGGAAACCTGCAAGTGAATACCATTCTGAGTAAATGGCCGCAACTATAGCCGGAATTGCAGTAACAATACTTAAAACGATCAGAAGACTCCCAATCTGTTTTAAAGTAATTTTATATGTATCCGCCTGGCCCATTTTACTGATTCACATTAAATCAATAAGGTTGTTCAAACAGTCTGCAAAATTGAATGCGATTCTGTTAAGACTTTATAAAGAATTTCAGCTATTGTGTAAAGAATTTATAAAATCAGTACAATAAAGACCGCTAAAAATTTACAGAAAAATCCTCAACTGGAAAGTCAATCAGAAGATCAATTGCTTATGTTTCTATTCATAGTAAGTAAGCATAATGCAATCAATAGTAATTTTCTTTCTCAATTTATACCTTTGTACTTAATTCAGATTTTAGAACTTTAGTAATATATCTTTCTAATGTTTATTGATTATTATAAGATCCTGGGGGTAGATAAAAATGCCACAGAAAAGGAAATTAAAAGCGCCTACCGGAAATTAGCCAGAAAATTCCATCCCGATTTGAATCCGAATGATAAGGATGCTAAAAAGAAATTTCAGGAGATCAATGAGGCTAATGAGGTTTTAAGCGATCCTGAAAAAAGAAAAAAATATGATCAGTACGGAAAGGACTGGAAGCATGCTGAAGAATTCAAAAATGCCGTTCAGTATCAGGGACAAGCTTCGGATTTCCGTGGACAAAGTTATTCAGGGACTCAGTTTGATGGAGAATTCTCTGATTTTTTTGAATCACTTTTTGGGGGATTTAAGGATACAAGGAGAGGCAGACAGGTAAAATTCAGGGGAGAAGATTACAACGCTGAGATGCACCTGGACCTGATTGATGCTTATGAAACTCATCAGGAAACCTTAACCGTAAACGGTAAAAAAATAAGGATCACCATACCTGCCGGGATTGAAAACGGACAAACAATTAAGATTGCAGGACATGGAGGCCAGGGAATTAATGGCGGGCCAAACGGTGATTTATATATTACATTTTTGATAGCTGATAACCCGAAATTCAAACGTCTTGGGAATGACCTGTACACAAAAGTCGATTTGGATCTGTACACTGCCATACTTGGCGGTGAGATCACTCTCGACACTCTGGATGGGAAAGTAAAACTAAAAGTGAAGCCTGAAACACAAAATGGCAGTAAAATAAAACTAAAAGGGAAAGGATTTCCTGTCTACAAAATCAAAGATAAGTTTGGAGATCTTTACGTAACTTTTATGATAAAAATCCCTACTGATCTGACCGAAAGACAAAGAAAATTATTTTCTGAATTATCAAAATCCCAATCTTAAAAACCAAAACGATGAATAAGGGAAATATGATACCTGCAAATGAATTCTGTGCAAGTCACAAAATAGAGATCACATTTATCAACTCTCTGCAGGAAGCAGGATTAATAGAAGTTACCACTATTAATCAAACAGAGTACATTCACAAAAGCCAGTTGAATGAACTTGAAAAGATTGTCCGTTTGTATTATGAACTGGATATCAACCTAGAAGGCATTGAAACTGTCACTCATTTGTTACAGCGGATAAATGAGATGCAGAATGAGATCATGCTTCTTAAAAACAAACTTCGGTTATATGAATCATTCGAATAGTGAAGGGGAAAATTAAAATCCCGGATCCGGCGGATTGAGCTGTGTTTATCCTATCAAAAAAATCCCGTAAGAGGTTCACGTTACGGAATTAAATTCCAGAGTGAGTGTGGGAGTGAGTCTTGAGAAAAAAGCGTCAACGAAACCATCAGCAAGGAAGTAATGTGTACAAAATTACATTTCCCATATTATACTTTCTTTAAAGCGAAAATCAAGTACCTTGGATTACCTTCAATAGTACTTTCGATCCTCCATTTGTAATTCTCAACGATGTTTTTCAAGCCATTTATTCCAAGAAGTCTTGGTTTAATGTTTGTCGATATTTTTAGCGCTGCAAGCATCCCTGCATCAATTGTTTCAACATCATGCAAAAGAGTACCGGTAACTATTATATCATCGGTTGAATAGCTGTATATTGTATTAAGGTTTTTGATTATCACTTCATCAGAACAATATTCAAAGAGACCGCCTTCTGATGAACATATTTGCAGCCAACCTTTTCTTTCTGACAGTAATTCTTCAAGTTTTTCTGTTTTGTTCCAATCATAATATATATGCCTGAATGAAATATTTAACTCATTAAATTTTCCTCCGGGTGCTTTCAACGCTGTTATGCAGCGATCGCCAAAAGCAGGTCCGAAACTATCTATGTCCAGGACATTAATTTCAATTTTTCTACCTTTCAATAATGCCGGATTTTCTTCCTGTAGCAGAAAAAGTGCATTAATACTATCACTTGCTGCACCGCCTGCTACATTTATAAAGCAAAGATCCTTCCCGGTTGATTTTATAAGTAACGGCATTAAAGCTTCTGCCTGGCATTTACTAATATCCCTCGCCCGCATTCTTATTACAAGAGCCCCGAATCCTTTATTCATTTGCCGGTCCAGGAATCGTCTTTTGCCTTTCCCAATAAGTTTTGGCCCAAGTTTCATCATTATTGTAGTTATTCCGCTGGCAAACTCATTTTGCCTTTCGACTTGAAGCAGTTCAGCCACTGCAAAAGAGTGTTTTATAAAAAATCTTTTTATGAAGGCAGGAAGCTTATTAAATTTATCTGCATTTTCTTCTGCATTTTTTTCAACATATGGCAGCAGTTTCTTAAGCGTTTCCTCATCAGTGAATGAAACAAAATACGGATGGGTTATGTCCAGAACAGGCAATTCGATTCCATTTGACGTAAAGGCATAAGATAATTCCGGAATCTTGTTTTTGATTGTAAATAATTTGTCAGACATACAATATTAAGTTTTTTATATTTCTATTATTCCTTTATTCTTTACAATTATGAACTGAGATGTATCAAAGTTACTACTAGTTTTATTTTATATCAAGTATCAATAAAGTGAATAGGAATTTCGAAAACAAGTAGATACCATAGCTTAATGAATAAAACTTAATTTATTTTAAAAATACCTTAAAAATAATTTGGAAATATTAAAATTAACATATAAATTTACGTTTATATAAATATTCTTTTATATGGATGATCTGAAGAAACTTCAACTGATTTTCCAAACACTATCTGACTATAACCGGTTAGGAATAATAAGATTCATCTGTGAAAGAGAAAGTTCAGTTGGAGAGATTGTGAAAGCAACAAGACTATCACAGCCGCTTGTATCACATCATCTAAGGGTTCTAAAGGAAAATGGGATTCTTGAGACTAAAAGGAAAGGGCCATTTATATTTTATTACATAAGAGATAAAAAAATCCTTGATGCAATTAATCTTTTCCTGGAACTTTTTAAGAACTCCGATATAAAAGACAAAACCAGTTCCAAATTCTGTTCTGGTTGGATAATTAGTAACCACAATAACAAAACATAGGAGGACAGGCAATGACAATCAAAGAAAAATTCATGAACGAAATGATGGAAAATCAATTTAAGAACATGACATCTGAACAAAAAAAGCAAATGATGGAAGCCATGATGGAGAAATTCTTTTCATCAATGTCTGATGATGAAAAGAAAGAAATGATGTCCGGTATGATGGGCAAAATGATGGGAAATAATCCGATGATGGGCATGATGTCAATGATGATGGGCAGAAAAGGCCAAAAATCTGAAAAAGGAGATGATCAGGGCAAAATGCCATGGGATATGTGTTGTGAGATGATGACCGGGATGAAGGAAACAGCAAATACTGCAAAATTTGCCACATCCGAATTGAGAGGATTGTTTGATGAATGGTGCCAGCAAATTGAGAAAGAGTTATTGGATTTTATAAAAGAAAAAGGATCAATAAAAATTGCTGAAATAGCTGAGAAATTCAGTCTTTCAGAGGAAAGCATTAAATATTTGTTAAGCAAGCTGGCAAATAAGAATCTGATTGATTACAGAGCATAATTATTGAAAAAATTTCATAAGGTATAGACTTATGGCGAGATAATAATGCTGTAATTGACTTATTTTAAGGACGTAGCAAAATCTGTCATTAATTCCGTCACCTTTCAAAACAAAAAGCCATGCAAGTTATTGATCTTGCAGGGCTTGCGATTAAAGATTGTGGTGCCACCAGGAATCGAACCGGGGACACATGGATTTTCAGTCCATTGCTCTACCGACTGAGCTATGGCACCTCCTTTTCGGACTGCAAATATATATTTCAATTTCATTTAACCCAAACATTACACAAAAAAAATCAATTTGCAATGATTTTCATATATGTTACATTTACAGCATTATCGGAATTATAATTTTTTATTGCCGGCTTCTGGTCGCGGGAACCCACAAAATTGAACCTGGAACATTGAACATGGAACCTGGAACATTTAACCTGGAACCTGAAACTTAATCTGACTGAATGGAATTGCTTCATTATAAACTTGACAACGGGATAAGGCTTATCCACCACCGGACGAACGGAATGGTAGCCCATTGCGGACTGATACTTAATACAGGCTCACGGGATGAGAGGGAAAATGAACACGGTATGGCTCATTTTATTGAACATATGCTGTTTAAAGGCACAGCTAAACGGAAACCTTACTATATTTTCAGCTGCCTCGATAATGCCGGAGGTGAACTGAATGCATATACAACAAAAGAAGAGACAGCAATCCACGCATCGGTCCTTAAAGAAGATTTTGAAAAAGCCGCAGATATAATCAGCGATCTGACCTACAATTCGATCTTCCCCGAAAAAGAGATCATAAAAGAAAAAGATGTTATCATCGAAGAGATAAATTCTTACCTCGATAGTCCGGCTGAACTTATCTTTGACGAATTTGAAGAGATGATCTTTGAAGGACAGGCGCTTGGGCGAAGTATCCTGGGAACCCCTGGACTCATAAAATCTTTTACCCGCGAATCACTGAGGGAATTCGTCACAGAAAATTATGATACATCCGAAACTGTCTTTTGCTCGGTCGGTAATATCCCTGATGAAAAAGTGATCCGCATCTTCTCTAAATACTTCGGAAACATCCCCCGGAAAAAGATAAAGAAGCACAGGAATAAAAAGCACATTTACAAACCGTCAACAATAATAAAAAAGAAAGATACGAACCAGATCCATTGTATCATTGGCAATATTGCTTACGGTTATAAGGACAAACGCAGAACGGCAATGTTCCTGGTCAATAATATTCTTGGAGGACAGGGTCTTAATTCAAGACTGAATTTATCATTACGGGAGAAACAAGGTCTTGCCTATACTGTTGAATCAGGCTATAATTCATACAGGGATTCGGGGATCTTTTCAATTTATTTCGGGACCGACAATCATAACCTTGAAAAAAGTATCTCCGTTATTAACTCGGAACTTGCAAGACTGAGAACAACTAAGCTGGGAACACTTCAGCTTCATACTTCCAAGAAGCAGATAAAAGGGTACCTGGCAAGAGGATATGAAAACCATGAAAGTCTGATGCTGAGCCTGGGAAAAAATCTCCTGGTCTTTAACAAAATTGACACACTTGAGGAAATCTGTGCCAGAATAGAAAAAATTACCACTTCGGATGTACTCGAAATAGCAAATGAAGTATTTCATCCGGAGAAACTTTCAACTTTGGTTTATAAATAGAAATGGACAAACTACTGGAGAAATATCTTACTGAACACTCTACCCCCGAAGATCCGCTCCTGGAAGACCTTTACAGGCAGACACATATTAGATTTGTCAATCCTAATATGTCAACAGGCCACTTTCAGGGAAAGTTCCTGGAATTCATTTCCTGGATGATAAAGCCTGATTTTATACTTGAGATAGGAACTTTTACAGGTTATTCCGCAATCTGTCTTGCAAAGGGACTAAAGCCCGGAGGGAAACTGATCACTATTGAAATAAATGATGAACTTACAGATTTTACTGAATCCTTCTTCCATAAAGCAGGGATGGAAAAGAAAATCGTACAGATGACCGGAAAAGCACAGGAAATTATACCACAGCTTGATCATAAATTCGATCTTGTTTTTATCGACGGAGATAAACGCGAATACTGTGAATATTACAGTCTTGTAATTGATAAGGTTTCCCCTGCTGGTTTTATAATTGCTGATAATGTCCTCTGGGGAGATAAGATATTTGAAAATAGCACCAAAGATCCCCAGACCCGCGGTATCCTTGAGTTTAATGAAATGATCCGCTGCGATAACAGGATCGAAAAAATAATACTCCCGATAAGAGATGGATTATTAATCGCAAAGAAGATTTAAGTCACTCCGCAACTCTGCGCCATTCTCCAGTTGTGCCTTTGTGCCTTTGCGTCTTTGCGCCCTTGTGCCTCTGCACCCTTTTGCCCTTGTGTCATTGCGCCGTTGTGCCTTTGCGCCTCACCCTTCTTCAGACAGATTAATCCGACAATAATTCCACTATGGTACAATTTTTGATCATCTCTAAAAAACATTCATCATGAAGTATTTATTGGTTACCATTCTTTTAGCGGCCTCATTTTATTTAGTTCAGGCACAGACAAACCGCTCTGGGATACTTGAAGACCTTGAACGGAATAAGGCAACAACTCAGGATAATCAGTCTGCATTTACAGCGACAATAAAATCAGCCACCCGCCTGTTCGAGGATAAAAATGATCTTACATCTGTTATCACAGTGATCCCCTCAGGATCTGAAGTTGATGTCCTTGGAGCGGACAGTACATATCTGAGAGTGGTTTTCGATGATATTGAGGGTTTTATTTTAAAAAGACACGCGGTAATCAGGCAGACTCCAATGTCAGACAGAGGCAATATTCCGGCCGGTGAACCATCAGGGCAGTCTGCATCCCAATCTCAACCTCAACCTCAACCGCAATCTCAACCTCAGCCTCAACAGGCAAACCGTTTCACCTACCTTGAAAATAAATATGGTACTGACATAGCTTCGAGGCTTATTGCCGGAAAGATCTGGAAAGGAATGTCGGGCGAGATGGTCAGAGACAGTTGGGGAAAACCGCTGAAGATAAACAGGGTCATTTCGGGTAATACAATTAAGGAAGAGTGGATTTATAAAACCACATGGCTCTATATCGAGGATGATTTATTGATGACGTGGGGACCGGTGCAAAGGCAATAAACCGTAACGTAGAGACGCCCAAATTGGGCGTCTCTACGATGAAAAAACGCCCGAATCGGGCGTTTTTACGTGATATATGGAGCGGGAGACGGGACTCGAACCCGCGACCCTAACCTTGGCAAGGTTATGCTCTACCAACTGAGCTACTCCCGCTTGTTCAGCGGCAAAAATAAGAATTTTTTCAAAGAGAAAAAGCTTCTGTCTGATTTTTCTTAGTATTTTCGATGCCCAAAAAAACAAAATATTATAAATACTTTAATCACAATTCTATGAAAAAATCACTGTTCCTTCTTTATATCATCGGCGGGGTGATACTTTCCTCATGCTCAAAGAAAGCAACGGTACCTGAAATATCGGTACCTGTGGAAAAGTACACCCTGGATAACGGATTAACTGTCATCCTGCATGAAGACAAATCAGATCCTATAGCCGCAATTGCAATTGTATACCATGTTGGTTCGAGCCGGGAGGTGCCCGGGAAGACCGGGTTTGCCCATCTCTTCGAACATATGATGTTCCAGAGGTCTGAAAATGTTGGTGAGGACCAGCTTTTCAGACTAATCCAGGGTGCCGGGGGAGAATTGAACGGAGGTACTAACCAGGATCTCACAATGTACTACGAGGTCATTCCTAAAAATGCAATAGAAATGGCTTTATGGCTGGAATCTGACAGGATGGGATATCTTGAAAATACGGTTACAAAAGCTGCTTTTGTAAATCAGCAGAATGTGGTCCAGAATGAAAAAAGACAGAGTGTCGACAATCAGCCATACGGATTCAATGATTATCTTATACTTAAAAACCTCTATCCGAAAGGACATCCATACAGCTGGGATGTAATAGGTGAAATGGAAGATCTTGGGAATGCAACAGTCGAAGATGTAAAAGCTTTTCATAAGAAATTCTATTCCCCAAACAACGCAACCCTTGTTGTTTCAGGTGATATCAATAAAGAAGAAATTAAATCACTTATTGAGAAATATTTTAGTGAGATTCCAAAAGGAGAAGCGATAGAGGCCCGCGGAGCCATTCCTGCAGGTTTAACCTCTACTGTTAAACTCTATCATGAAGACAACTTCGCGAAAGCTCCCAGACTCACAATGGTCTTTCCAATCGCAGAACAATTCACGGAAGATTCGTATGCCCTGGACTATCTTGGCGATCTGTTATCCAACGGAAAAAAGACACCACTATATAAGGTTCTTGTAAAGGATAAAAAGCTGACTTCAGCAGTTATGGCCAGAAATGGCTCACAGGAACTTGCCGGAAGCTTCACTGTATCGGTCACTGCTAATCCGGGAGTTAATCTGACAGATGTAGAAAAAGCAATCTTTGAAGCATTTGACATGTTTGAGAAAGAAGGATTTACTGAAGATGACCTTACGCGTATCAAGGCGAGAAATGAAACGGCCTTTTACTCCTCTTTCAGCAGTATCCTGAGTAAATCATTTGTTCTGGCTCAATACCAGACTTTTAAGAATGATCCGCAGTATTTTATGGAAGACTTTGCAAGGTCTCAGGCTGTGACAATGACTGACATTAAAAATGTTTACCAGAAATACTTAAAGGGTAAAAGTTATATACAGACCAGTTTCGTCCCTAAAGGAGAAGTAACCCTTATTGCTGAAGGTTCAGTAAATGCAGGGATAGTAGAGGAAGATGTAACAAAGGCTGCTGAAGTAAAAGCAGAACCCATAGCTGAGGAGCCAATTATTAAAACCCCGACTAAGATTGACAGGTCCGTTCAGCCTCCGCTTGGTCCGGATCCTGAAGTTACAATACCACCTGTTTGGCAGGGATCCTTAAGCAACGGGATGAAGTTGTACGGAATTCTTTATTCAGAACTCCCGGTCGTTCAATATAGTATTATAATGGAAGGAGGACACCTGCTGGATGACATTAACAAACCGGGTGTAGCCAACCTTACTGCTACCCTGATGAACGAGGGAACCAGGAACAAAACTCCTGAAGAACTTGAAGATGCGATAAAGCTTTTAGGTGCAAGTATTTCATTTTCCGGATCAAACGAAAATATAACGTTAAGAGTGAGTACCCTTGCACGAAACTTTGAAAAAACTCTTGATATAGTTGAAGAAATGCTTTTCGAACCAAGATGGGATGAAGAGCAATATGATCTTGCAAAAAGCCGGATCGTGAATAATATAAAACGTAATAAGGCCAATCCAAGCTACCTGGCATCCAATACATTGAATAAACTTATTTTCGGAGAGAACAATATTCTTGCTGTTGAGACTGCAGGGACAGAAGAATCGGTGAATTCGATTTCCATTGATGATCTTAAAAATTTCTATGAAAAGAGTTCTTCTCCTGCAGTGGCGAGCTTCATAATAGTCGGGAACATAGATCAGCCAAGGGTTGAAGCTGCTCTTGCAGGGATAAATTCTAAATGGCAACCTGAAAAATTGATAATTCCTGAGGTTAGTGTGCCGGAACCACCAGCCAAATCACAGATTTATTTTGTCGATGTACCAGGTGCAAAACAATCGGTAATCTATATAGGAAGTCCATCAATACCAAGAACCAATCCTGATTATTACCCTGCTTATGTTACAAACTACAAGCTTGGAGGATCTTTTAACGGTTTGTTTAATCTCATCCTCAGGGAAGAGAAAGGATTTACATATGGCGCCAGATCTTCATTCAGCGGGGCAAAAAATTATGGAACATTCATGGCATCCTCAATGGTACGGACTAACTCCACTTTAGAATCAGTAAATATATTCAAAACAGAAATGGAAAAGTACCGTCAGAGTATACCACAGGAATATATTGACTTCACAAAGTCAGCTCTTCTGAAAAGTAATGCGCGAAACTTTGAGACAGTAGGGAGTTTGCTCAATATGCTCAGTAACATAGCTACTTATAATCTACCTCCGGATTATATCAAGAAGGAAGAGGCATTTATTAAGGGACTGACCGTGGAAAAGCAGCTGGAACTGGCCAGAAAGTATATTGATCCTTCAAGGATGTATTATGTTATAGCAGGTGATGCAAAAACCCAGCTAAAAGATCTTGAAAAAATCGGATTCGGAAAACCTGTCCTTGTTAAATAAATTATGTGAACCAACACAGATCATTTAAATAAACCCTTTTTGAGCCTTGGCCATATCCTTTTTATCCTGCAATGCAGGTGACAATGAAGGAGAATTCTCAGTCCCCTATGAAAAATATTATCTTTCAAACGGGCTGACCGTGATCCTGAACCAGGATAAATCCGATCCGATTACTTCCCTGGTCATCTTTTATCATGTGGGATCCAACCGCGAGGTCCCGGGGAAGACCGGTTTTGCACATCTTTTTGAGCACATGATGTTCCAGCGGTCTGAGAATGTAGGCGAAGATCAATATTTTAAATATATCGAAGGAGCAGGTGGTACACTTAACGGCGGGACCGACTTTGACCAAACGATCTACTTTGAGGTGGTTCCGAAAAATGCGCTTGAACTGGCCATGTGGCTTGAATCAGACCGTATGGGATATCTTAGCAACACGGTCACCCTGAACTCATTCGCCATGCAACAGAATGTGGTCCAGAACGAAAAACGGCAATTAGTTGATAATATGCCATACGGATTTACTGATTATGTCATCCTTAAAAATCTCTACCCGGCAGATCACCCCTACAGCTGGGATGTAATCGGGGAAATGGAAGATCTTAAAAATGCCACAATTGATGATGTGAAGGAATTCCATCGCAGATTCTATTTGCCTGATAATGCCACAATGGTAGTATCCGGAGATTTTGATCCTGATTCCATCAAACCGATGATTGAAAAATATTTTGGTGAGATCCCGCAGGGAGAGATAATTAAGGATCCCGATCCCAGGAATATAATCCTGAATGAAACCAAAAAGCTTTATCACGAAGACAGTTTTGCAAATGCTCCCCAGTTCAATATGGTATTCCCAACAATTGAAAATTTTACAAAGGATACCTATTCCCTGAATGTACTTGCACAGCTGCTCGGCCAGGGAAAGAAATCCCCGCTTTACAAAATCCTTGTAAGGGAGAAAAAGCTTACCTCAGCTGTAAATGTAAGTAACAATGCCCTTGAACTGACCGGGCGGTTCCGGATTAACATAACGGCAAATCAGTCAACATGTCTTAATGATGTCGAAAAAGGGATCTTTGAAGCATTCTCCCGGTTTGAAACTGAAAAATTTGCAGAAAGTGATCTGGAAAGGATCAAGGCAAAACTGGAGACTGATTTTTATAATACTATCAGCAGTGTTATGAACAAATCATTTATGCTGGGCTATTATAATGAGATCGCAGGTTCTCCCGATTACCTTATGGAAGACCTCAAAATGATGAAAAGCGTTACAAATGAGGATGTATGGGATGTATATAACAGATATATCAAAGGAAAAAACTATGTTGCAACAAGCTTCGTCCCGAAAGGACAGGTAAACCTCATTGCTGATGGTTCAATTAATGCCGGAATAGTTGAAGAAGACATAACCAAAGCAACACAAATGGAGGTTGCTGCAGCAATCGAAGAGAAAATAGAAAAAACTCCCGGCAAAATTGATCGTTCGGTTGCGCCTGTGCCAGGACCTGATCCGGAAATCAAGCTTCCTGTTGTCTGGAATTCATCCTCTCCTAACGGAATGAAGATCCATGGAATTGAACAGCATGAATTGCCATTGCTCACATATTCGGTTTTGATCAGGGGAGGACATATGCTTGATAATATCAGCAAACCGGGTGTGGCCAGATTCATGGCACAAATGCTTCACGAGGGGACCAGAACTAAAACACCTGAGGAGCTTGAAGAAGCTATCCAGTTGCTTGGAGCTACAATTACAGTTAGCGGAAGTGATGAGAATATAAATTTTTCGGTAAATACATTATCCCGGAATTTTGAAAAAACAGTGGCGCTTGTCGAAGAAATGCTTCTGGAACCAGGATGGGATAAAGAACAGTTCAATATCAACAAAACCCGTGTAATTAACAATCTCAGGCGGAACATGTCTGATCCCAACTATCTGGCAAGCAAAACATTAAATAGTCTGATCATTGGAAAGGACAATGTACTTTCTATAAATGCCAGCGGTACAATTGAGAGTGTGGAATCAATTACAATTGATGATCTAAGGGCATTTTATGAAAAGGCAGTATCTCCATCAGTAGCTGAGTTTATGGTAGTAGGAGATATTGACCAGGCAAGAGTTGAGAAAGCGCTTGCCGGTATCGGAGAAAGATGGACAGCCAGGGAGGTTCCGCTGCCGTCACCCTCTTTACCTCCTGTTGCTGAAAAAGGATCGATCCATTTTGTTGATGTGCCCGGAGCAAAACAATCGGTCATCAGGATAGGCTATCAGGCTTTACCTCGTAATCATGAAGACTTTTACAAAGCCGAGGCATCTAACTTTATGCTTGGCGGAGGAGCTAATGCCCGCTTTTTCATGGTGTTGCGTGAAGAGAAAGGATTCACCTATGGAGCTTATTCAGGCTTTATCGGACGGGAAAAATATGGTATGTTCCTTGCTGATGCTGCAGTTCGCTCAGATGCCACTTTTGAGTCAGTGTCGCTTTTCAGGGATATAATGCTCGACTACCGGAAAGGTGTAAGCCAGGAGGTTGTTGATTTTACAAAAGGATCGCTTCTGAAGTCAAATGCGCTCAGATTCGAGACAAATGATGCTCTGCTCGATATGTTAAGAACGATGAAGCTGAATGGTCTTCCGGAAGATTATATTAAGAAGGAAGAAGAGTTTCTCCGCAATTTAACAACAGATCAGGTGAATGCAACTGTTCAGAAATATATTGATCCATTAAGGATGTACTATGTTATTGTGGGTGATGCAAAAACCCAGCTGAATGCTCTGGAAAAGATTGGATTTGGCAAACCGGTTTTGGTTCAATAAGGATTTTATTTATCTTTGAAACGGCTTACCTGTCTGACTGCACGATTGCATGACTGCACAACTGCAAGACTGCATGACCGCATGACTGCAAGACTATGTTTAGCCCGGATGGTGGAATGGTAGACACGCAGGACTTAAAATCCTGTGAGCAGTAATGCTTGTGCGGGTTCAAGTCCCGCTCCGGGTACCCAGAGGCACAAGAGGTCAAAATCGACCTCTTGTTTCTTTTTATGACATTCTGAAGTCCCCACTAATTAAAAGGATGAGATGTTCAGTAATTTTCAGGGAGAGGGTTGCAACTTTTAAATTCTGAAAATTGGATTTTTTGGCAGAGTTGCAACCAAGAATACTCTTTTTTGTGGCACGTTCTGCCTTCCTGTAATATTCCAGAAGGTTCTCCAGTATTGGGACTTCCTTCACCACAGAAAACCAATTCTATGATATACAAGAAATAAGAATGAAATAACTTATTGTTTAATTATCTTATCTGCTTTTACTTCTGATCCGATTT
This sequence comes from uncultured Bacteroidales bacterium, assembly GCA_963700275.1. GTDB lineage: Bacteria > Bacteroidota > Bacteroidia > Bacteroidales > VadinHA17 > LD21. The sequence goes on from CAVOWZ010000007.1 coordinate 64,327, forward strand.
TTTGTTGAAAAATGTACATCCCGTTTGCATATCTGCTCATATCTAGCCTTTCTGTCTGTTCTCCTGCTACCTTTACCCTGTCATTGTATAATAGTCGACCATTGATATCGTATAATTCTCTATGTATTCTTACTTAAGTGCATCTACTTAAACTGGACCACCTTACTAAAACTTGATTCAACGAAACATCTTTAGTACCAATTTTATTAATGAATCAGGATCATCTTCTTTGTTTGTACAAATATGTTTCCAACCAGCAATTTATAGAAATAAATACCACTGGAAAGGCCTTGGGCATCAAAAATAATAGTATATTCTCCAGGATTTTGAAATTTATTCATTAAGGTCTGCAGTTCTCTGCCAAGCCCGTCGTATACTTTTAAAACGATATATCCTGATTTATATATTGAATATACCAGTTTTGTCGAAGAATTAAAGGGGTTGGGATAATTTTGCCTCAGTTCAAATGAGAATTGTGTTTTATTATTTTCTTTGACAGAAGTAATTGTTTGAATACTCCGAAACACTCCACCACCGGTTGTCCCGGCAAAAATATGCCCGCTGGGACTGACGATAAGAGTACTAACCATGGGATTCGTCAGACCCTCATTGATTGGTTTCCAATTCTCCCCGTTATCGGCTGAACGGAAAACGCCGCCCTCATAGGTCCCGGCGAAAAGATGCCCACCGGAATTGACGCCAAGAGAACTGACATTATGATCGGTTAGACCGATGGGTAGCCAATGATCCCCATTATCCGTTGAACGAAAAATTCCACTATCAAATGTTCCGGCAAAAATATGATCACTGGAATTGATGGCAAGAGAGGTGCCGACAACAGTTGGCAGGCCAAGTTGCGTCCAACTATCACCGTTATCCTTTGAACGGAAAACGCCTTCATTTGTCCCGGCAAAAATATGCCCGCTGGAATTGACAGCAAGAGACCGGATATAAACAAATATATTTATCAGGCCAATAGATAGCCAATGATCTCCGTTATCGGTTGAACGGAAAACGCCGCCACCACTTGTCCCGGCAAAAATATGCCCGCTGGAATTGATGGCAAGCGAAATAACCCATTTATCTGTCAGACCAATTTTTATCCAACTATCCCCGTTATCGGTCGAGCGGAAGACTCCGCTATAACTTGTTCCGCCAAAAATATGCCCAAAGGAATTGATGGCAAGAGCATGAAAGTACTGTACCGCCAGGCTTGTTTTCCAATTATCCCCATTATCGGTTGAACGAAAAACTCCATTACCGTTTGTCCCAACAAAAATATGACCACTTGAATTGACGGCGAGACAGCGAATCTCAGTAATTGGCAGACCAATTGCCGTCCAATTATCTCCTTTGTCGGTTGAACGGGAAACGCCAACCTCCGTCCCGGCAAAAATATGCCCGCCGGGACTGACGGCAAGAGCATAAACCCTGGGATTCGCCAGACCCGTATTGATTGGTGTCCAATTCTGCCCGTTATCCGTTGAACGGAAGACACCACCCTTATCAAACCCGGCGAAAATTTCCCCGTTGGAATTAATGGTAAGAGACCGAATATAAAGATCCGTCAAACCTTTATTGATCAGCGTCCAATTCTCCCCGTTATCGGTTGAACGGAAAATGCCGTAAAAAGATGCCCCGGCAAAAATATGTCCGCTGGAATTGATGGCAAGCGACTGAACGGAGTAAAGCCCGCTCTTAATGAATTTCGTCCAGCTATTCCCGTTATCGGTCGAACGGAAGATACCGTTATACTGGGTCCCGGCAAAAATGTGCCCACTGGAATTAACCGCAAGAGAACCAACATGGTTATTTATCAGGCCAACTCGGGTCCAATTCTCTCCGTTATCGGTGGAACGGTATACACCGCCCCCTCCGGGTGAAGTAAGCCAGTATACTCCGGCAAAAATATGCCCGCTGGAATTGAAGGCAAAGGAAACAATCCACTCATTTGTCAAACCCAGCAGCGACCAATTATCTCCGTTATCGGTTGAACGGTAAACGCCCTCAGTTGTGCCGGCAAAAAGATCCCCATTGGTTCTGATGGCAAGCGACATGATACCCGTACCTTTCAGGCCAGTCAACTCCCAGTTCTTGCCATTATCAGTTGAACGATAAACTCCACCACCTGCCGGGGCAAAAATATGCCCGCTGGAGTTTATAACAAGATTCCGGATATCTCCGGTATGAGGTCCATTGGATTGCTGCCAAAAATCCTGAGCATTTGCGAAAGAAGGCAACAAAATTGCCATCGATAATAAAAAGATAACATTTTTCATTTCTTCCTCCAGGCATTCTTAACATGTTAAAAAACAAAATCTTCGCTTTGTCTAACTAACTAAATAGAATACAAACTTGCATACTATCACTCATTCGACTTATGTCAAACATTAATTATTAAATAGTTACAAAATAATTGTATTATATAAATATGCAAAACAATTTTTTAACATAAGAAATATAAAATAATTAAATGACAAAACCAATAATAATATTGGAATGTATCAAAGACCAGATAAAATTACATCAGGGCATCATTATTGCACAGCAGGCCAGTCCAACAGCAAGTCCAGAGATGTTGATCAGAGTATACCCTTTCTGTCGTTCGATCTTTCGGAGTGCAATTTTGAAGTAATTCAAAAGAAGCGCTGTTGTAATGTCCGGTTTTTAATTTTCCATTATTAAACTGTTTGACTGTCAGCGAACCAATTTGCACCTTTTAATGTCATGAATTTAAGTATGATTATTTAAAAATAAATAAATTACAAAATGGAGAAAAGGATTTGATAATTCTGTTTGCAACTTTCATCTATTCGGGGTACCAAAACAGAGCGAGAGTGAGAGTGAGAGCGAGAAGACTTGAACGAACGCTCTCGATCTGTTTTCACACTCTCTCTGACACTCCCACTAAGAATTTCTTATCTTTACTGATAGTCTCGCAACTATTATTTTAAGTTTATAGTGATCTGCCTAATATCTTTGTCATATTCTTTAAGGAAAACCTGTTCATCATAAACACGCAAAATCCTGTGTTTATTACCGGCACATTCCACACTCACTTTTTTCCAACCGGCTGAGGGCAGATCAGCTATTCTCTCAAGCATAATTTTACCTCTTCGGCGGATAGTTATAAATTTAATTTCAGCCTGATCAAGTTTTCTCAGGTTTTCATAATTGGTGAACTTGCTGTCAAAGATAATGTACCTGAGCCTGTCAACTTTCTTTGTGTTGTTGCCATGATAAAAATCCAGAAATTCAAGAACAACTGCGCTTTCATCTTTTTGTAGAATATTGGCATTGCCATAATCTATCAACCCACTGTCGGGATCATTTGCAAGCACAGCCAGCATGCTGCTGAGCGCTTTGCCTCTTTTCCCTGACCAGTTGTTTTCCAGATGGCTGTCATCTCCCCAGTAAGGAATAGTAGTGAAATCCAGATTGGATGTATCTTCCAGAAATCCGGATTTAAGCCATACCCGGTGAAGTTGTTTTAAAAACTTCCGGTTCATTTCACTGGTAACCCGATCAGAATATGAAGTGTACCATGCTGTTTTTGGCAACACGTTAAGTCCTGCAAACAGACCCATGCCCCTGTCCATGCACCAGGTATCATCGGCAGAGTACCGGCGACGGTTCGATAATTTCAAAGCCAGAAAACTAAGCATAGAGGCACTCTTGCCAATAATTGATGTTTCAGGGTAATCTGATCTGGCAATGACACTATCTACCTTGTACCGTTTGATCAACCCAAGGAACATCAGTACCCCGGCATTTGAACTTTTAAAAATCTCCGGAGCAAAAGTCAGGGGGCATGACTTTTCTGCTGCTATCTGAACATTTTCCAATTGTTGCCTGACAAGCTTTGAACGTCTTGGCAAACGCGAAAACCCTTCTGCTGATACAATATTGAAAATATTTTTCTCTGATATGGAGTGCCCCAATCCGTCAAGGGCCACTTTAATGTCAGGCACAGAGTAGTATTTTTTCCGCATTTCAATAATAAGGGATTTTACCTCATTTGTCTCAGAAGAAACTTTTCTTCCCGGGCGATATTCTACAAAAAAGAAAGATCCTCTCTCATCGACTCTTAATTTATCTTTAAAGAAAGCTACCAGAGATGTAAATGCCCGATATGTATACCCAAAGTGAGTTGCAACTTCATGAGCCGGTTTATTCTCCACAAAGTACATCCTTAGAGCTTCATATTGTTTGTGTGTCACCAATACAGGAGAAAGAAAGAAAGATTCAGGTTTCATAATACTGTATATTAATACCGTGATATAAATATACAATATTATTATAATTTCAATACTAAAAATCACAAAACTTATTAACAAACTATAATTTAATTGTTTATAAAAACGAAATAATTCTGTATATAATCCATAATCATCTTAATACCATAACAATATAATTTATATATACAGTAATTAAATAAATACATGGATAATCAGAATACAGTATATATAGCTGTTATACAGTATATAAGACGAAAAACAGGATAAATAAAATGAAGGTGGAATACGGTCAATTAATGACGTGAAAATCTTAACCGTTAAAACCTCGTGCCATGTTTTATTTCAGTAAACTTGATGTCTATCAGAAAGTAAAAGCGTTTTGCATTCTGTTGCACAAACTAATTTCTGATGGAAAGTTTGACCGTACCGCCAACGACCAGCTTCGAAGAACTTCATTTAGCATTATTTTGAATATTGCTGAAGGATCCTCAAGATTCAGCAATAAGGACAGGAAGAATTATATGGTAGTCGCAAGAGGAAGTGCATTCGAATGTGCGGCAATTATCGAATTCCTTAGTGAAGTTGCTGAAATAGTGGTAAATCCGGTGCCAATGACCTTATGAATCCGGACAGCATTGACCACCAAATGACTGAGTTAATCCCTTGATAAATAAACAAATACTAGAATGAAGTGCTGGCCGGGCATATGTGGTCAGGGATTCCGTCTCTTGCAGTCGGGGTACAATTCATCTCGAAGACAGAAATCTGTCCCAGTACAAGACTTAGATTGAGTGCAGGTACACGTGTCCAGGTGCAAGTATAAGTAGGATTTGTCTTGGGAGTAGGATCCTGCAAAAACCATGACAAGCCTATTTTTTCCGTTCGTGTTGGAGGTAGTTTTTCATAGTTCATCAGGAGAAATTTTACCTTCATTATCGAAAAAATGAATTATTTCGTGTCCGATAATTCTGCCGACAGCACCATAATTCACTGCATCATCGCCATTCTCATAAAATTCAGGCGGAAATAAAAGCCCCGCACAAAAGCCGGTTTCATTTTTAGAAGCTGTATTATATGCCATTGTTTTGGTTGTTTTCATACTTTGCACAGTTTAATTTTTCCTTTACTCCTCAGCTTTTTCCCATCTTTTATTACTTTTTTGTTGATTGCTCAGGCACATATTTAATACCGGTTCTGGCGAGATAATCCTTAAGTGGTTCAAGACCAATCTCTTTCCTCCATTCATCAGTCTTTGTCTCATCCTCGAGAGGATAGAGCTCATTCACTGGGCCTGCCTTAGGATCAAGATATGTGTGTGTACCATATCTCTGAGGTTTATTCTGGTTCATTCTCATCCGGTCGAACATAAGGGCATACTGCTGCCAGCTGGCCTCATTATCCCTGCAGCTTTTCTCAAACATTGAAATGTATTTTTGTTGTGCCACAGCATTTGAATGCTGCAACACGAAGAAAGCAGCGCCTGAAGCTTCTGGCCCGACCTCGCTTCGCCTTGGCCAACCTTTCTGCGATAGGAGACTTTCGAGTTCCTTAAGGTTATTATCGTTGATCATTGTCTGAAGCCTTCTTAATGCAGCAACTACAGGTGATCCGGGGCCTAACTTCCTGACAGCAATTCCGACTTCATAAAAGCAGTACCGGTCCATGCATAGCAGTTTCCACAACGATTTTGCATACTCAATATCTTTTATGGCATCCCCATTGTTTTTATTAATCATCAAAATAAGGTTATTCTCAAAGTCGGACCATCGTTTATCTTCTCTTAGGGCCACAAAGTTGGGATCAATAAGCGGACCGGCCGATGGATTTGACTTAACAGCGAGATTTAAATAACTGAATGCACTGTCTGCCTGGCTGCCGCGCGACAATACGCATGCATAGTTATATGCTATTGTGGCATCACCAGGATTCATGAGGTTCATTTTTTTGTACTCTGCAATTGCCCCTTTGATATCTCCCTCATTAACAAGGCTGTCGGCTTTACTTATTTTACCAGATCCGGACGGCGGCGGTGGCGGTGGCGGTGGAGGAGGAGGTTGCAGTTGGGACTCAGCCAATGCTGAAAGTCCGAGTAAAAATATAATCAGAAGAGTTCGTGTTGTTTTCATATTGGTTTTTATAAAGAGTGGAACATAATTTTCATTTCACGCCATGTGTGGCAAATATTGGCACTATAATCATCAGGTCGGCGCCTGCATGGATGAGTGCAGGAGCAATAATGCTGCGGGTAAGATGCATTACATAACCGCAAATCATACCCAGGATAAAGCAAATTCCCGTAAACATTAATACATTGGGCTGGCACTGAACTATCATGTGCGGAACCGCAAAACATACAGAAGTCATAAATATTGATAAATGATGGTTGAAAAGCATATTCAGTTTATCAAGAAAAATTCCTCTGAATACAAGCTCTTCCATTAATCCGTTTGAAAAAACGAACATAAATATCCATATCCAGTTTTTTTCCAGAAAACCAGGGTTGGGTTTCTGTTGCGGATTGTTAAGGGCAAGGTATCCGAATATTAAAAAGAAAATTATGCCGGTAATAATTCCGGGTATGAGTTTACCACTGGTCAGGTAAATGGTTTTCAACCTGTAACCGGCTATCAGGAATGAAGAAATAAGAACTACGGTAATAATTGCAGAATCGCTGAATTTTGAAAGAGCTAATCCTTTTGCGGTTTCCATATCGAGTCCCCGGAATTTCGTTGTAAAAACAGTAACTATTAAAAACGCCAGGTTAAGGACCATAAATGTAAAAGCAAGATTCTTCAATTCTGTCATATCACTCTTATTTAACCATCTCCATACGACAAAAGATGCAACTATCAGTACTATCCTTATTATTAGTTTAATGTTAACTGGTATCGGCGAGAATAAGATCATACACACTGCAAGCATCACTAAAAAAGTAAGCAGAAACGTAATGAATTTGTTTGTTTTCATCTTAGTAGCTTATTAATATTATTCAATTTTCCCATTTCCATAAATTACTTTTTCGCGAATGAAAATTTATTATAATTTTTCAATGTTTTGTTAAAGGTAAATAAGGGTTATACGATAAAGAAATGTATTCAACGAAATGCTGATATGAGTTTATGAACTGCAACATTATAAGCACTATATGTTGTTTGCTGGAAAAACCGGTACCTTTGACTATAATCGGCCTGATCATATTGACCAACTCAGACCTTATTAGGTGCTAGTTTTTAAATTTAATACGATTATCTCAATTTAGTTAGCCAAATGTGGTCAGGATGACCGGCTTTTGTATATAGAAAAAAAGCTATTGGAAATCAAGTACAGATAGCCTGTGTTCCAATTTGAGCCTTCAGAATTCCATTGGTTGATTGCAACTTTTTTTGAAGAAAATGAGTTTTTTTTCAGAGTTGCAACAAAAGCTCTTCTTCCCTACAATAATTTATTGAATTTTCATAAAATACCTTCCCTCTCCTCGATAAATTGCTTCCTGGCATCTAAAGTTCTGTTCTTACTTCCTTGTTGAGGGGTCTCGTTTGAAATTGAGGTTCCATGTGATCATCGTCGTCTGTTTCATCGAGGGGAGTAATGATGGGCCTCCACTGACGGTTTGACTCCCGGCCAGAACGTCAGGTTTCGAGTGATCGATCTTTCCCTTCGCTTGCCCGTACAGCTCAGGGCTCGTCCATTTAACGGAATTGTTTTGATGGTCACTCCAGGGTGGCCCACATCCGCCGCTGTCGTTCAAAGTCCAATCCCGGACCGCAATCCCGGCGTCAATCTCAGGCACCGTGAAAGAAATTGTATATTCGTCGCCATCCACTGACACAGACGCAACAGCATCTGCCTGTCCCTCGGCTTTACCCGTGGTTTTTTCCACTTCCGTCACGTTCCGTGTCACGGTCTTTGCACTTTCACCCGGCGTCGCAACCGGACATGGAATTATTTGCTTTGTAATCGAATTCTTCAGGCTCTCTTCGTTCCATTTGACGGTTGCCCTGGCGGGTTTTTTTGTTCCCCGCACTTCAAAATTGGCCTCTGCAACCGACTTTGTTGAGTTTTCCGTTGTCGTTGTCCCCGAGCCAAAACCTTCTTCCTTTGTCTGGCTTTGAACCTGAAGCACGCGGCTGTAAGTGATTGTGCCTACCCATTCGTTCACGTAGCAATCCGGCATTGAATTGATAAAGTCTGAAACGAATTTTTCGGCCAATGATTCCGCGGCTTCGATAGCCTCGTCTTCACTGTGTACCACAGCAGCTTGTTTAGAAACCGCCTTGCCCCGTCTGTTGTCCAAACCGCTGGCGCTCATCGTAATAGTGCTATTTAACTGTATAACATTGACAGACACAATATACTGAGCGCCGAGGGCATTCCCAATATTTAAAAGAGCATCTTCGTCTGGGTTTCCAAGCAACTCACGTTGGCGTGCCCAATCGAGTAAGTCGGCCGCATTATCATCAGTCAAATTGCCGGCACACGGATATTGATCCATCAGGAGCTGTGAGATTTTATTCTTCAGGTGATTCTCAATCGGCTCGGCCGTTTTATTGTTTGATTTCCCAAAAACAAAGATCTTTAGCTTCTGAGCTCTTACCTGGAACGATCCCGCCAGTAAGATCAGGAATGCCATCATAAAGCAAACATTTTTCATCCCAATGGTATTAAAATTAACGAAATAGTGTAGTTTAAGTCTTTGATTAGTTGTCTCTTGTAAGACGAGGGTGTCTTAAAAGGGCAGCTTTATCTATTTGCTGTAAATTTCAATCAGCGCTTTGAAACTGCTGACCAGTTCATTATAAAAAGGAACATCTCTCCAATACGAAGCTTCAGGTGATTGGATTATATTAAGCCTTGATTTTACTATTGCCATAGGTGTCTCACCAGTTAAATGAACTTTAGTCATTTTAGCCCCTTTTGAAATTAACAACTTTGCTATATCCGGGGCATCCTTATATGGAAGGGGTACAGCTACCGGCTCTCCGAGTGCATGAAGGGCTGTCATTCCCATATCATCACTGATATATGGATCAGCCTTAAAATCCAGGAGCAGTTTAATAATTTCTATATCACGGTTCTTAGCAGCAAGAAGCAAAGGAATATTGTCCGAATTAAAATCAGAAGAAACATTAGCTCTTGCACCATTTTGCAGGAAAAATCTTATTATTTCGATATAATCACGGCGTAACTCACCTACTGACCGACCCGAATAAACATCAGAACCACCTTCAAGTACCTGGCCTGCTATTATGCTGTAATCTGCCGGAAGCATTACACTGGATGCTGCTCCAATAGCTGAACAAAGAGGAAATGTCGAAATACCGGCTCCTTCAAATTGCTTGTTTACATCAGCTCCTTTTGCAATTGCTGATTTAATCAGTGCCATATCACAATTACCTATTCCCAGATTTAGTAAATCCTGTGGAGGATATTGATTAATATCTATGCCCATTTCCTTAAACTGCTTAAGATCAATATACTGACCGGAGGATGTCAGTGTCAGGAGGATAATAAATATAAGGGTAAAAAGTTTTTCCATTTTAGTAAGTCATTAATTGTTAATTAATTCAAGTTACTTATCACCTGGTACCCGTTCTTCGGACTTCGGACTTACGACTGTGTCCAGGATTATTTCCTGACCAGTTCTACCCTTCTGTTTTGTGCTCTTCCTTCTTCTGTACCATTGTCGGCAACAGGCTTATCCTGTCCTAATCCTGCAGGACTAAGGCGGTCAGGAGCAATGCCCTGACTGACAATTGCAGTAACTACTGACTTTGCCCTTGCTTCAGAGAGGGTTTTGTTTGATGCGGGAGTACCCACATTATCAGTATGTCCTTCCACCCCAATTTTAAGATCCGGATTTGCCTTCATCATCTGGATTATCTGATCGATAATTGGTTTGGATTCATCCCTTATGATTGATTTACCAGTGTCAAAATTGATGTAAAGAGCTATATGACCATCACGATTAAGTGCCTCAAACATACTGCTGGCTGTTACATCTTGTTTCATAAGTTCTTTTAGTACTACAGTGAGATAGTAATCATCACCTCCAAGGGTTACTACTTCGACCCAAAGTTCATCAGCACCCTTTACGGCTTTACCGACAACCATATTTAAACCATTATTATCGGCACATTCTGCATTATCAGGCCTTCCTTCGTAAATGACTGTTCCTCCCATACTTCTGATTGCATTCCCATAGTTGCGCATTATCTGTATAACACTCGATTTCTGCGCATCTTCCTTTAATGAATATATCCTTTTGAATTTCCTGCCTTCAACAGTTGTACAATTCTTACCGTTGAAGAAATTGTAGCTGTCAAACTCGATATCCTCTGCGTCATAAATAGAGTAATTTGGCATCCCTGAAAACCAGGGAGTGTCTTTAAATTCAGATTCGTCCTGAGCCTGTACCTTAACCACAAAAGGGAATAACAGGATTACAGATAATAGGATCCATAATTTATTTCTCATAATTTCCTCCTTCTATTCATTTAATTATTGATCTATAAGAAAATAATTTAGATTGGTTTACTTAATGTAAATTTAGAATTATTTCAAAAAAAAACAAATTTTTTCTGCTTTCCCTAAACAAATCATCCGGAATTAATCTTCAGAACGAAATACTTTAATTTTCCCCGTTATTACATAACATTATATGTGTATATTTAATGTAAAATCTTAATACTATGGCCAGTTATTTAATTATCCTCATTTTTGCAATTTGCGGAGGCAGAAATGATAAGGGAGACCTCTATCCAGCCTCCCCCGAATTCCCCTTTCTGAAAACGGGCAATGAATGGCACTTCAGAATGAAAACCTCACAGGCTCCTACTCCTTTGGAAGTCATTTATAAAATAATATCGATCAGAAATGATGGCTATATTGAAGTCGAAAACAGCTTTGGCGAAATCGGATCCGAAAAGATTTATTGGTATGCCAATAAAAACGAGTTCGCCGAAATAGCCTCTCCTGAAGACAATTATAAGCTGACACTTGTGAAAGTGAATCCGGTATTGAACGACACCTGGAGTTCAACTATAGAGGAGGAGGGAAAACCAATGGCCTACACCCGTATGGTGGTATCATTGGATGAATCCATTCAGTTGCCGGATAAATCCTTTACCAAAGACTGCGTTAAGATCCATGAAACAATGAGCGCCTACCCTCAATATTATAAAGATACCTGGGTGAGCAGAAACCATGGAATTGTTTATATAAAAGGGAAAGGTTATGTAGAATATGATGACGGACCTCCTGAGTATTTCGATCTTGAATATGTACTGATATCCAAATCGTTCTGATACCGAATAGATTTTAATTATCGATTACGGGAAAGCCGGGAGTAAGAGGTCAACAAGCTCTACCAGAGAGTTCACTAATCAAGTGACTCTATTTCGTAGATATCTCCTTTCTTTTGTTTAATATTTTTTATTTGCTTGTTAGATGGAAACGGCTTATGTTCAGGTCACTCTTAAAAATTCTTTTATCAAATTTATAATCCCTTTAAAATAAATATAATATATTGCATCAGGATTTCTGCTTTTGTGAAAATGGTCCTGAACTTTTAATATCCTTCCCCTATTTCAAGGATCGTATAGAGGCACCCTATAATCGGCTTAAGGATGATCACAATAACATAGCCCGACTACTGGGCACATTGGACCAATGTCTTTTGGAGGTATCTTCGAACGGAGTTGACAAGATTCGCGAAGTGCTGGTAAAATTCGACAAGATATGGGTACCCCATATTAAAATGGAGGAGGAAAATTTCACTTCAGGAATAATGAATGCGGTTATAGAAATGAAGGAACAGATGCACCTAGTAAAAAAGCTTGGCGAACACAGCATTAAAAACTCTGGCCCGGGCCCCCTTGCACTTCCTTTCTTATTCTATAACCTTAAAGGTAAGGAAAGAGAGGATTTTCTGAAGCCCATTCCCTGGATAGCCAAAAAAGTCCTTGTACCGATTATTTGGAGAAGTCAGTGGAAACCAATGAGTCCATTCCTGCTATAGCACTCGAAATACAACACTCGCAAGACGCATATTTTGATAGAAGTTCATCTATCCTGGTTGCAACTTTTGTCCGTTGGGGGTACTGCAAAAGAGCGAGTATGTGAGCGGAAGCGATCACACTCGTCTCTTTTTCCTCAAAACCCGCACCTTGTCCTCCGAAGTATTAACGGAGGAGGACTCAAACTCTCACTTTTTTGGAACTTCCGCAGAACCTGACTAATTTTATTAATAAGATGCAAAGTCATTCTCAGGTTAAGAGATGTAACTTTTAAATTCTAAAAACGGAAGCAACAAGCTGACAATGCAGCCTTTCTTCGATCTGCTTGCAATACATAAAATCGGTACTTAATGATCAGGATCTTGTTATTTTTCTGTCAACCGTTCACCAGTCTTTAGCGGATGTTCTCCTGAAATGGGATTATTAGTCTGCTGTACTCTTGTGCGAGAGTGTTTTGCTTCAAAGTAATCTTGTCTCCGACTTTGTCATTCAGGCGGGTTTCTGTAATTTTACCCATGTTGAATATCTTTTTTGCAAAATTAATTTACAACATTGGGTGAAACCTTTGGTGATTACTCCTCTTATTATTATTTAATCAGGCACTGGTGACTTACAATATTAACCTGATAATTCCTATGAATATCATGAATAAGGTAATCTTAATTTTACTTCTTTTTGTTGCCGGAACAAATGTAAATGCACAGGATTTTGGCCGCAAAGAAAAACTAAACGATGACTGGTATTTCAATCTGGGAGACATCCAGTACGGGGGAATCGAAAATATGGACTGCAGCAAATGGGCAGTTGTTGATCTTCCTCATGACTGGACAGTTGAACAAAACGCAAGTCCGGAACTGCCGGCGCCAAGCAGCTTACCGGATTTAGCCAGATTATGAAGATCAGATCTCCGGAATTGTGGAGCATCGATTCGCCTTATTTGTATTCGTTAAAAACTTATGTATACAATGGAACTAAGCTTATTGACGAAAGCAGTTGCAGAACCGGAATCCGGAAAATTGAATTTGATCCGGATAAAGGCTTTTATCTCAATGGAGTGAACAACAAAGTGAAAGGTGTATGCATTCATCACGATGCAGGTGTTTTAGGTGCCGCAGCAACCAGATCGGTATGGCGGACACGACTTGAAACTTTGAAAAGTCTCGGGGTTAATGCTATCCGGACAAGCCATAATCCTCAGGCTCCGTATTTGTACGAACTATGCGATGAACTTGGATTTGTTGTCATGGATGAAGCATTCGATGAATGGGAATATCCAAAAAACAAGTGGATCAAAGGCTGGAACAAAGGCATTCCCGGGCACCAGGGAACTTTCCAGTATTTCAGAGAATGGAGTACGCGGGATTTAAAAGATCAGATTCTGCAGCACCGGAAACATCCATCCATAATAATGTGGAGTATTGGCAACGAAGTGGACTACCCGAATGATCCCTATACTCATCCGGTACTGGCCGATGAGGGTATCAGTCAGCAGTCTGTAAGGGAATTTCTGGAAGATAATCCGAGAGCAGAAACCCTTGGTCAGATTGCCGGGGAACTAGTCGCTGCTGTAAAAGAAGCCGATAATTCCAGACCTGTCACTGCAGCTTTGGCCGGTGCGGTGATGTCAAACTATACCGATTATCCTTTCGTACTTGACCTTGTCGGCTATAATTACACCGAAAACAAATATGACAGTGATCATAAACTCTATCCGGAAAGGATACTTTACGGAAGTGAGAACAGACATGACATACAGGCATGGTATGCCGTTAAAGACAAAGAATTTATTTTTGGACAATTCCTCTGGACAGGTATTGATTATCTGGGTGAAGCTGGTGCATGGCCCGCCCGTGGTTCTGTTTCGGGTTTACTGGACCTGGCCGGTAATATCAAACCCCGGGGCTCGGCGCTCCTCCGGCACAATAGATGTATTCTTCTGCGACCATTTGGCAAATTGGATAATCTTAATTAAATAATGGAAATGATCAGAATGAACAGAAAAATAAAAACCAATTTTTTGATAGTTATGTATATTTTTGCAAGAATTAATCGCCTTTTAACGGCAGTTGTCTTATTCAGCTGCATCCCGGTTGCAAGCGCGCAGGACTGGCCCCAGTTCCTGGGACCGAATAGTAACAGTACATCTCCACAGAAAGGTATTTTGAGAACCTGGCCTGCAAGTGGCCCGGAAGTGCTTTGGACGACAAATGTAGGTCCGGGGTTTGGCGGACCAGTCATCAAAGGAGGTAAGGTTTACCTGCTTGACAGGGACGACAAGACAGGTGATATTATGAGGTGTTTTGATTTTAACACTGGAAAGGAATTGTGGAGCTACAGTTATGATGCACCGGGAACAGTTTCGTATCCGGGCTCAAGAAGTGTTCCTGCTACCGATGGCAACAGGGTCTATTCCTGCGGTCCTTACGGTGATCTGTACTGCATTGACATCAATACACATAAACCGATATGGAACAAGAACATAATGAAAGATTTCGGCGGAGTCAAAATACCTGTATGGGCGATAACCCAATGTCCGCTTGTTCACGGCAACTTGCTTATCGTGTCTTACTCAAAAGATCCTTACGCAGGACTGGTTGCCTATAATAAACTGACAGGTAATATCGTATGGAAGACGGAGGCTTTAGGGAATGAAACTTATGCCAGCCCGTCTGTAGTCAAAATAGCAGGAGAGGATCACCTTGTAATGGTATTTTCATCAACAAATACTTTTATGCACAGGGATGTTCCGAAAACCATGGGCAGGATAATAGGGTTCAAACCACAAACCGGCGAAATTCTCTGGGAATACAAAAACTGGGAGAATATGATTCAGGTAGCTCCTGCCCTTGATGCCGGGGAAGGCAGAATAATAATTGTGGGTGGATATGAACTGGGAACAGCAATGATAAAAGTGGAAAAGAAGACTGATGGAGGCTATAGTGTAGAAGAGCTTTTCAGACATAACGATTTTGGTGATCACACCAAACCGCCAGTATTGTACAATGGTTATTACTATGCACAGTTCACAACAAACAGCAAACGCGATGGCCTTGTATGTATGGACATGAATGGTAAGGTCATGTGGAAAACGATGCGTAATCCGCTTTTCGATAAAGGCAGCATGATTCTTGTTGACGGACTGCTCCTGGCAACCGATGGCAGGCAGACATTGTACCTGATAGAGCCGGATCCGTCCGGATTCAAGCCTTTGGCTTCAGCTGAGATCCTTGGAATGGGTCAAAACTGGGGCCCGATGGCGCTTGTTGATGGCAAACTCCTGATTCGGGATCAAAGCAGGTTATTGTGTGTCAAAATAGCAAAATGACAGGTTGCAACTTTTATCCGTTATGGTTACCCAGGAAGCACAAGAGGTCAAAACCGACCTCTTGTTTCTTTTTATGACATTCTGAAACACTCACTTACGTAAAGGATGAGATGTAAGGTAATTATCAGGGAGAGGGTTTCAATTTTTTCTTTTGAAAATGAGTAATTTGGCAATGCTTCGTGCAAAGCAAAAGTTAAAGTTTCTTAAGTTCCTCCTCTGGCTTTTAAATCTCATCCCTTCTCTGACAGCATTTTCATTTTTTTCGCATCCCATAATCTTTCCCCAATTTTAATACTGCTTTTTTCATCCCATTCTATTTCTGGAATTTTTTGAAGATTAGCTGATAAAATATTCTAAATTTAACTATTTATAAATTTAAAATATCGTCTATGAAAACCTCCCGGAGAAAATTCTTATCAACTGCCGGATTGATAGGAGGATCCTTAGCCATTCAGCCCCTGAACTCATGTTCTTCATCAAACAGCCCTAAGACAGTGTATCCCGATTACTCGGTTCTTGATTCCGCGCTTTTACTACCTGTATTAAAAAGGGAGCTGTTCCCGGCTCCGGTTATTATTGAAACATTGGAATTGCTTCGGGATAGAAATAACTTCATTTGCCGGGTCCGTTCAAAGTCTGGTGCCATGGGTATTTCAATTGGTCATCCGTTTATATCCAAAGATGGCTTTCCCATGTTTATGAATTTACTGTATCCCATTTTTATTGGGAAAGATGCACGTGACCTGGATATACTGATCACTGCTGCAGCTGAACGGAATGTAAAACGACAGGGTATTCCGCTTTGTGTACAGATTGCAACAATAGAGTTCGCGATACTTGATATGCTGGGAAACATTGCCAATAAGCCAATCGGCCAATTGATCGGAGATATTCATAAACCTGAAGTAGCAATATATCTTGGAACACGATTAGGGGAACTTCGGAGGATGGAACCAGAGGAATCTTTGGAATTGGTTTATCAGGATTTTCTGGAAACAAAGGCAAAAGCCATTAAAATCAGAGCAGGAGTTGGAGATAATTCTGGATCGGATAAAGATAATGCTCCCGGAAGAACTGAAAAACTGATCAGCATGGCGCGAGAAAAATTTGGTGACGATATGGTGCTGATGATTGATGGTAATGGTTCTTATTCAGTAAAAGAAGCGATACGCATAGGTAAATTGCTTGAGGAATATAAATACTATTTCTATGAAGAACCTGTTCCGTGGGATTGGTATGAGGAACAAGCTCAGGTAGCCAAGGGTCTGAATATCAAGATGGCAGGTGGAGAAGAAGAATTTGGGATACATGCATTTCGTTGGCTGATCGCGAACAATGCATTCGAAATATTACAACCCGACCTCTTTTATTTTGGCGGAATGATCCGCTCCATGCAGGTAGCCCGTATGGCTGAGGCTGCACGTAAAACAGTTACCCCGCACATGTCGGAAGGTGGATTGGGCTATCTTTACATGTTACAGATGGTTTCAGCATGTCCTAACGCGGATAGATTTCATGAATTTAAAATGTTTCAGACAAAAGATGCTAATGGTACATTTATTCCAATTGAGAGCAAAACAGATCCGTTTTCGAGTGTGGACGGTGTAATAAAAGTACCGACTGGCGCTGGATTGGGAATTAATATTGATCCTGAATATATTAAAACACACAAGCCGATTTAATAATTGTAAAATTTAAATTAACCAATATGAACAGAAGAGATTTTTACAGAATAATCAACAAGCTCAAGTAATTCCTGTTGTCTATAATATTTGCCGGGCCACCTGCTCATTGTTGCCGGATTTTGCAACTCCGGGTAAATTTTACTTTCAAGCCGCCGGCAGGATTGAATGTTTGAGCAGACCATCTCACAATTTGAGGGTAAGGCAGTAAAGCTGTCTCTCTGACCTGGATCAAATGCAAGAGACTGCAGCCCGGGATTCCCTAGCAACATGAGCAGGATAAAAACCCTTGAAAATGGGAGAACTATTCCTTTTGCCATTTACCAATCAGTTAATCTGTAATTTTTCCATACAGGAAATTACCTTAACAAAAACAAAAAATCTTAAGATCAATAAACCCAATGCTCGTGGGATGTGTGAATGATGTAACTCTTTTCCGGAATAATGTAATGCTTTACGGAATTAACGGACTCATCTTCGTTCTGTGAAAATTAATTCACAATTTAAAAGTCAAAAAATGAAAAAATTATTATTCGTTCTGTCATTATTTATGGCAGGTATTCTCGTCGATGCACAAGAAGTTAAAACTGATTTTTCCGGCACATGGAATTTAAATGCAGAAAAAAGCGTTCAACAGCAAGCCGACCAGGGTGGTGGCGGTATGAGAATGGGTGGCGGCGATTTTGTTGCCACACAGGGAGATAATCTCCTGGCTGTTGAAACAACCAGGATGGGTATGGATGGTAAGTCAACAACAACAACCATGAAATATACCCTCGATGGAATAGAGAGTATCAACATGTCACCCAGAGGCGACAGCAAATCTGTCGCAAAATGGTCATCTGATGGAAAATCTCTTAATATTGAAACTTCAAGAATTATTGATATGAATGGTGAATCCAGGACAATGAGATCATCGGAAGAATGGACACTTACTGATGCAGCAACACTTACAGTTACTGCAGCCCGGCAGGGTCCGGATGGTGAGGTAAAAGGCTCAATGGTTTATGATAAGAAATAGTATTTAAGAAAGAATAAATTTAAAAAGGCCCCGTCAGGGGTCTTTTTTTTTGGAATATGAAAATACTGAATCGGCCAGATATATTCAGATTGTCCGGTTTTATTCGCAATATGTGAATGATGTAATTTTTTTGTAAGGATATGTAACACTTAATGAAATAATATGTCATTTAAAGTTATGATCATAGAAGGGATTCCACTGGCCACTTTAAAAGGACTGGTAGATGTAAGTGATTATGGGGCAATTGCGAAAATGATTAATGTCAATTAAGACCTTAATAAAGCCCGATCATCATGTACTTTCCATCAGCTAAATGTCTTACTATAGCCCTGACAGGCTTAAATATCTCACGTATTAAAACATAAAAGTAAGTCTCATCAGGAAGAGGATTTTCATAGTCATCTGCTCCGTCCCATTTATTATAATACTTGCGGTTAAAGTAAATCAGGGCTCCCAAACTGTTAAAAATGACAAGTTCTGTTTTTTAACAGGTATTGCAGAGTCCGGTCAGGCCAGGCACTGGCAACAGTCTGCTCTCTGACCTCAATACTAACCTGGTCAGAATTATTACATCCAAATTGATCGGTTAATGTAACAGGTACTGCAGAGGGAACTGGGAAAGCCGTTGATCTTGATCACTTCTTGTCAGATGGGATTGACCATCTGCAGCGGGAGTTAAACTATTATTAATTAATATTTTTCTATATTGATATGGAATCCGGCGATATGGGGTCAATATGACCGGCTTTCGCATTTTATCGTCATTCGACAAAAAGTATTCCTTTACATAAGTTCAGCTTCGGATAAAAAAATATTTAATTATACTTAATTATTATTAAATTATACTTAACTTAGCAAAAAATAGTATTCAATGAACAGGATAGGTGAACGAATAAAAAATAAGCGGGAACTATTGCATTTGCAGCTTAATGATCTGGCAAAAAGGGTGGGGATTACTTCAAGCGCTCTATCCCAGATAGAAAATGCAAAAGTATTTCCGTCTCTTATTACAATAAAAACCATAGCAGTTAATCTGAATACCACAGTAGGGGAACTTATTGGTGAAAATGAAGTCCTTTCTCAAAATCCACTGATCGCATACAATAAGCGAAAACTGGTTAAACAGAATGATTCAGGAACAACATTATACCTTCTATCAAATCACGACCAGGGAAAATTAATGGATACTTATCTGATTTCATTTGAACCCGGCTCCGACAGTAGTAACATAATAATTTCTCATCCCGGACAGGACTTCTATTTTGTATATTCAGGAAAGATCGAACTTTCAATTGACAAAAAGAAATTAAAAATGGAAAAAGGCGACAGTTATTACCAGATAGCAGGAAAGGATATAAAAATTGTAAATTTCTCGCCCAGTACTGCCGAATTGCTTTGGATTATCAGCCCTCCGAATATTTAAATATTTTTACACTTGTAATTAAGCATATATTAATATATTAAACATTACTAAATAGAGATTCAATTAAACGGCAACAACACCTGCGTAATATTATAATTATAAGGATAATGGTAAAATTCTCCCGGGAAGAGCAAATATTGAAATTGATCAATGATGACAAGGAGTTACTAATTCATTAAATAATAGCGCTATGAAATGTCCGAAATGTAATGCAAAACTTAAGGTGACCGACAGGTCATGTATTGAAATTGATTATTGCCCCTTTTGTAAGGGCGTCTGGCTTGATAATGGAGAGCTTGAAAAGATTACAGATCGTAAGGCTTCAGAGAAATTAATTAATCAGGGTAAGCCATACGATAATATGAACAGGAATTTTGAAGACAAGTTTTATTATTAAGGAATCTCCAACATTGTTGAGGAGATTGAACGGATAGGTATTAAAACTAATTATTAAGGACTTACTGGACAGTTACTACATTCTGATGTTTTCACAACTTTATCAGATAATTGCCTGGGTAAAAAATTATTATGGTCTGTAGTGCAAAAAACGGATATATTGACCACATATCGCCGGTTTTCATTTCATTATTGAAATATATTAATTGATTAAATTTAACTCCGGTTACAGATGGTCAATCACTTACAGGAAAAGTTGGGCATTAGCTGTGGCTTTTCAAATATTGTCTTGTTTTTCTGTGAAAAATTGCTTTTTCAGCTTCAACGGCAAAAAATACCAATGATGAAACAGCACCCACAAATAAAAATTCATTTAATGTCAATGCTTCTGTTCTGAAAACAGGTTGTAAAAATGGGACATAAGTTACAGCCAGTTGAAGTAACAGGGTTAGCAAGACAGCTCCAAAGAGTGGTTTGTTACTGAGGATACCCATACTAAAGAAGGATTGGCTATCCGACCGGATGGCAAGTACGTGCCCCATCTGACTCAGGCAAAGTACATTAAATACCATCGTTTGCCAGTGGGACTTATCATTATGTATGGACCACGCCTGCATCCCCAGAGATACGGCTCCCATCAGAAGCCCTACCCACAGAACATGTACACCCAGACCTTTTGCAAAAATGCTTTCTTTGGGATGGCGGGGAGGACGCTGCATAATATCTTTCTCTGCTTTTTCACTGGAAAGGGCAAGACCCGGCAAACCATCTGTTACCAGGTTTATCCATAAAATATGAACCGGTAACAATGGAATAGGCAATCCAACCAAAGGAGCTAAGAATATAACCCATATTTCGCCCGAATTGGAAGTAAGAGTGTATTTTATGAATTTCCGGATATTGTCAAAAATTCTTCTGCCCTCCCGCACTGCCATTGCAATAGTGGCGAAATTGTCATCCAGTAAAATCATGTGAGCAGCTTCTTTGGAAACATCAGTGCCGGTAATTCCCATTGCTACGCCTATATCAGCATTTTTTAAAGCAGGCGCATCATTTACCCCGTCACCAGTCATTGCAACAAACTGGCCTTTTTCCTGAAGCGCTTTTACAATATGCAGTTTTTGTTCAGGCGACACTCTTGCATAAACCCTTATTTTTTCCACCTTGTTTAAAAAGTTTTCCCAATCAAGTTTAGCCAGCCCTTTTCCGGTAATAACTGCATGTATGTTATCCATGTCGCCTTTCTTTAAAATACCGATTTTTGATGCTATGCTCCTCGCAGTTTCACGATGGTCGCCGGTTATCATCACCGGTTGAATGCCTGCCGAATAACAATCGGCTATAGCCTGAACAGCTTCTATCCGGGGTGGATCCATAATACCGGTAAGCCCGATAATGGTTAAATTGTTTTCTAAATCCTGAATATTAATTTTTTCAGAAAAATCATCAATCCAGCGATAAGCATGTGCCAAAACCCGGTAGCCTTCAGCAGCCATCTCTTCTGTCTGCTTATGCAAGTTTTTATAGTATGATTCTTCCCGGGCCTTGGAACGTTCTACTAAAGATTCCAATGCACCTTTTACAAGTAATATATGACGGTTTTCATAGCGATGCAGTGTACTCATACATTTACGGAGGGAGTCAAATGGAATTTCCGCAACCCTTGGATATTTTTCATGTAAATCACTTATGGAATGATTCTGTCTGGCAGCATATTCATATAAAGCTAATTCAGTAGAATCGCCTGTTATTTCACCTTTTTCATTAACATGTACATCGTTACTCAAAGCCAGGTTCATTAATAAAAGATCATAGAGTTCATCACCTTTATTCTCATCAACTACCGGTATAGTTTTTTCAACCTGCATTTTATTCTGGGTGAGGGTGCCGGTTTTGTCTGTGCAGATATAGGTAACAGAACCCAATGTTTCCACAGCCGGTAATTTTCGTATAAGTGCATGGCGTTTAACCATCCGTTTAGCGCCAAAGGCCAGGGATATGGTGATGACGGCAGGCAACGCTTCAGGAATTGCTGCAACTGCCAGGGAAATAGTGGTAAGTAACAAACGTAGCGGATCTTCTCCACGCAGGTAGCCCGTCATAAAAATTACCACACAAATTCCCAATACAACATATGACAGGTTTTTTCCGAATGCCGTCATTCTCTTTTGCAGTGGAGTGGTGTTATCTTCTCCGGCCAGCATACGGGCAATTTTACCCATTTCAGTTTCCATGCCGGTTTGCACTACCAATCCATGCCCACGTCCATTCGTAATAAAAGTTCCTTTAAAAGCCATGTTCTTACGGTCGCCTAACGGCAGATCTTCTTCATCTAATTCACCTGCATGTTTCTCCACATCATGAGCTTCGCCAGTTAATGCAGACTCCTGAATTTTAAGACTGTGTACTTCCATTAAGCGGATGTCTGCAGGCACTATCTGCCCTGCTTCCAGCAATACTTTATCTCCTGGTACCATTTCCTGTGCAGGTATTACCCTGATTTTTCCGTCCCTCATTACAGTAGCATTAGGTGCTGCCATACTGTGCAATGCTTCAACGGCTTTTTCAGCCCTGTATTCCTGAACAAATCCAATAATGGCATTTATTAAAACAATCATCAGAATAATAACCGTATCTGTTACATCGCCCATAATGCCAGATATAACTGCAGCAGCCATCAATACAATAATCATAAAGTCCTGAAACTGCTTAAGGAATTTTAACCAGAGTGGTTTCTTCTTCTCACGGACCAATTCGTTGTATCCATGAGTTGAAAGCTTTTCGGCTGCATCTGCTTGTCTCAATCCGTCAGGCTTGGCACCTAATATTTCAATAAGCTCATGCTGATTAAGTAAATGCCAGTTCATATTGCTTGTTTTATTTTTTGTAAAGTCCTTTCTAATTGCACTTTCAAATTCTTCCTGAAATTAAACAAAAAAACGATTGCGCCTGTGATGCTCAGAATTGCAGCAATATAAGCTGCCAAGGAATAACTTCCGGAAAGATCGAATATTAATCCTCCGGTAACAGGTCCGATTATGCCTGATATCCCATATCCAAGAAAGATGTATGGATAAACATATCCAAGATTGTTTGCCCCGTAAAGAGTTGCCGTTTCCCTGGCAAATAAGACAAAGTTAGCTCCAAACCCGAAACCTATTCCAGCACTTTCCCTTCTGAAAAGCCCGCGATCAGATATCCGGAACTGAAAAATAATGCTGACAAAACAGTCAAAAGATTTGCCCCGAACTTTTTGTAGAGTCTGCCCGCCAGTATCATTGTAAGAGTAAAGGTAGCAATAAGAGTTCCAAAAATAATTTGTGTTTGTGTTGTGAAAAAGCCAAAATCTGATTTCAGCCCGGGAACAAAAACGCTCCATGCATAAACACTGCCCAAACAAAGCATTATTATAAATGAAGCAGCAAGGTTTAAGCAGCTTTTCAATGTCAGCATGACCATAATGAATATTGGTATAATGCTTTTCTAAGCCTGTACTTTATAAGGATACCTGAACCCGGCTGACAATCCTTGCAGACCATAAAAGATCGGCTTTAGATGCCATTATTATCACTACTTTGTTCATAATCCTTGATTGTTAAAAATGAATACTTGTAACTCATTGGTATAATTGAATTGTACTCTTCAACAGTAGCTCCGGACATGCAGGCATCAATTATCCTTTTCCCGGTACTATGTAATTCAGGTGTTAAAAATTTCTGCAATTCCTTTTTGAAGAAATCATATAGAAGTTTTGCTCCTGCATCATACCCCTCAACTCCAACTTCACTTTGCCGGTGTACCTGTAAAAACCTTGAAGGTATTTTTGCCCCTTCAATTGTAAGGTAATTCAATTCATATCCCAGCAGAGGGCACCTGGCATCCTGGTACTGATCGCTCCTTAATTTTGCATTTCCCCGTCTTGTCAGGTATTCGCGCATTAAAAGCTGGGGTTTAAACCCAACTTTCCAAACGCCGATATACTGATTAGGCACTAAGGTGTATCTCATCCGCGGGGTTTTAATGATCTGTTCCAAAAGTAAATTTGCATGGGTCATCATTTTACCCGTGGCAAATGGCCAGTAAGATCCAACCCCCTCCGATTCCATTCCCACACCTCCTACAATGCTAGGGTTTGCATGGCCTCTGGGCGAGACAAGTCTCCATAACCATGCCAAAGCAGGGGGAAGAATATGAAACAAACCAATGATGCCATAATCGGGTTTTTCTTTCGAACAGGGGGGAGTGCGAACCCCAAAACTCCGTATGTCTGTCGTTACAGGCTTACTTATAACACCTGGTACATTATCCCTCGGAAGAATTACCCTGGGATTAGGACATCTTTTCCCTGGTTCGTCTTCAATATGATCCCATAATAATGCCGTACAATCCGGATTTGTTTTAATATTCAGAAACAATAATGGCTTTTTTGGTTTAATGGTTAACTTCTCAAGAAAAGGATCGTCTCCGTATTCATAAATACTGTCAACCCTTATAAACCATGCATTCTCGGCATCCAAAATTGTTAATTTCCCATTGTCTCTTTGAATGGATGGATGACATAAGGCCATATCATCTGTAACAGGATTAAAAGAACAGAAAAGAGGAAGATTAATTAACCTCTTCTCTCCGGTCAGGGTATTTTCTCCAATTATAACCTGACCATCAGGTTCTCTTACAATATGTTGAAGCATTTCACTTTTTCCTCCGCCACTGGCTCCTTCATGCATAAAAGTTGTTAGATTATCGTAGGGACTAACTACCTGAACTGTTGAACAGTGGGCAGTAATCCATCCTTCTTTTTCACCTTTGTTTAATAAAGCCCCATATAATCCTTTTTTAGCACTTGGCCCCGGATAAAGATTAAATGAATAAATTTCATGCAGACCCTCTAAACGGTTATGAACTACAACCTGTTTACCTTTAAAATGTGTATGACGAAATGTCGGAGCAACGTAAATTACAGAATCAATAGTAAAATTTTCAGGTAAATCATTTACAGGAATGATGCTTTGAAGCATTGATAAGCCCATTGCAAAAAAACCTGCGTTCGCCGGAGCAATAGCCATTCCTGTCACACCGATTTTTTCTCTTCCGGCGAAATAAAAAAAAACTGCCAGATCCTGCTCTTTTAGCCAATTATGGGTTTCTGTTTTCAGTGACTGAAATTCATATCCAAACTTATCTTTGAATCTCTCTTTGTCGCTGGGAAGATCATCAGAAATGTACATGGTATCCGGATCACGCCGTCGCATATAGGGATCTGTATAATTAGCAGAAATACCATTAGTTACCCTGTGAATTATTGCTTCGGTATAATCACCCTTTCCGGGGATGGTATACTTAACTTCAAAAGTATTGCTATTTTCTCTACCGACAGCAATATTTGCTAATTGTTCTACAGAATTAAAAACGCTCAATTTCCTGCAACCGGTTAGAAGAATATGAATTTCATCAGGTAAAGTTATTTTATTCTTTTTGAGTACTTTAAACAGATCATTCATAAGTCGTTTTATTAGTATTGGTATTTATAATATAATTCGCAGCCGTCAAAATGTTTTTACAGATTTTCACTTCCCCGGTTAACTCTTTCAGATGCTTCTTCCCATGCCCCGTTAACAGATATATCGGTTTAACTCCGGCATTTATTCCGCATTCAATATCAGAGGGATGATCACCAATTATATATGAACATGTAAGATCTAAATTGTACAATTCAGCAGCTTTATAAATAAAATATGGATTTGGCTTTTTGCATCCACATAAATCTTCACTTCGGTGGGGGCACACGAATATATCATAAACAGTAATCCCCTTTTCTTTCAATGATTTTAAAAGATACTTGTTTATTTTCTCCGCCTCTGTATCAGTAATAAGACCTTTTGAAATACCTGACTGATTTGTAATAATAAAAAGAAGAAAATATTCCTGCAGCATACTTAGTGCTTTAAAACTGTATGAAAAGAAAGCCAGATTCGCCGCATCATTAATGTATCCATTGTCTTCCACAATAGTCCCGTCTCTGTCAAGAAATATTGCAGGGTGTTTTGCCATTTTATTTTTTCCTCTGCCAGCAAATGTATTAAATTATTCTTAATTAATAAAGTGATACTTAACCTAGATTATTCATAAATGTTTAAAGAAAAGGGTGTTTTTTGTTCTTTATTTATAACTTAATTAGTTATATTTAAAGTGATTAATATGCGTAAATTTAACACCTGGCAATCTTATTGATCTTTTCGGATTGAATATGTGCAAAAGTAAACGCGTTATGAAATACATTTTCTTATCACTCTTCTTATTTTTCGATGTATCCGGTATGGCACAAGGCCAGACAAAAATCACGCCTGAAAATGTGGTGATAACCTCCAAAGCGGGTAAAACCCGGGCACGGACAAATGAAAATGGGGAACTACTAATAAATGTATCGCCTAAGGACTTCCTCATATTTAAAGCCAGGGGGTTGGTCCGCTATAGTGACTTCGGCGCCAGGGGCGATGGTAAAACCGATGATATAGACGCCATCGCCGCGACCCATGCATTCGCCAATCAGTACGATCTTTCGGTAAAAGCCGATGAAGGGGCTACATACTACATTGGAGGCAAGAATCTCACGGCAGTCATCCGGACCGATACCGATTTTGGTACGGCTGGCTTTATAATTGACGATACAGATGTCGAAAACCGCAATGCCAATATTTTCATGGTCAGCTCCAGCCTGAAGGCGTTCAAACCTGATGGCATATCTTCCCTTAAGAGGAATCAGGAGAAACTTAACATTTCCTTCCCTCAAACCTGCCTTGTCACCGTCACCAATTCCAACGTAAAACGATACATCCGTTTTGGACCGAACCAGAATGACGGATCCCCGCAGACGGATATATTTATCGTTGACAAAAATGGCAATGTTGATATGGAGGCTCCGATTATATGGGACTTCGACCAGATAACGGACATCATAGCCCTTCCAGTTGATGAAACAAAACTGACCATCACCGGAGGACATTTCACCACCATCGCCAACAATGCTGAATCGAAGTATACCTACTACAGCCGGGGTATCGCGATAAAGCGTTCCAATGTTATTATAGACGGCCTGGAGCACCTCATAAAAGGGGAAGGAGACCATGGTGCGCCTTATGGCGGCTTTTTATATATCAGCGAATGCACTTACGTTACTGTCCTGAATACAATCCTTACCGGACACAAAACGTACCAGACTATCGGATCGGCAGGAGTCAGCGTATCTATGGGTAGCTACGACATCTCCATCAACCGTGCTCTCAATGTTTCATTGGTTAACTGCAGCCAGACAAATGATATCAACGACAGCAGATACTGGGGAATCCTGGGATCCAATTACTCCAAGAATCTTATTTATGACAATTGCGCCTTATCCCGGTTCGATGCTCATATGGGAGTTGCCAATGCCACAATCCGTAACTCGAGGCTGGGTCACCAGGGAATAAATGCCATTGGCAGCGGCAAATTTACTGTGGAGAATTCCACTATCTACGGAAGAAACCTCATCAATCTGCGCTCCGACTACGGCAGTACCTGGCAGGGTGAGTTCTTCATCCGCAACTGTACTTTCGTGCCTGCAGGAGGCAGGCCGGTCAGCGCCAGCCTCATCGGCGGTTCATATTCCGGACAGCATGATTTCGGCTATACCTGTTATATGCCGGAACGGATCACAATCGAAAACCTTCATATCGACGACTCCAAACATCCGGAAGACTACAAGGGTCCGGTCATATTTGCAGATTTCAATCCAATTATGACCGACGAATCCTATGTGGAGAAGTATCCCTATATCAAAACCAGGGAAGTGATTCTGAGGAACGTAACTATCGCCAGCGGCAAAACCCTGAGACTGAGTGATAATCCGTTCATGTTCAGGAATGTTAATTTAAGCTCCGATTAATCGGTGTTCCATGGGAAACCACTTTTGCAGGAAAATTGACATTCCAGTATTTATCTATAGATCAAGAGATTTAACCAGGTTTTATGTGGTCATTTTATAACAGCAAGTTAAGCATTAGGTCTTCCTCTTGCATTATCAGGATATTTCCATAATCTCAAAAACAATATCTGCCCTGTCCCTCTTTAAAGTAATTTTGTCCCCCGCTTTTTTATTTATTAATTCTCTGGCCAAGGGTGATATAAATGAGATCTTCCCCTGGGCAATATTTGCCTCATCAACACCCACTATCTGAAAAATCTTAATCTTGCCGGATACTTCATTTTTCAGGGTTACCGTTGAACCAAACCTTATTTCGTTTTGAGGCTGCTCTGCCGGATCAACTACTTTTGCTTCGGCAATTCTGTTATTTAGTAACTGCAGTTTTGCATTAATATAGTTCATGGCAAGTCGTTTCTCATTTTCGTTGGCGCTGCTCAGGTTATCTTTTTCATTGGTCAGCCTCTGTTTTTCAGCTAACAGCTGGTCCATTCCGGCCCGGGTAACAAAATTTGGTACACCCTCCGGCAAATATGGCCTTTGTGGTACTATCGGAACTTCTTCCTGATCGTCTTCTTTGACAAATCCTCTGCTCATTGCTTATAGGTCCGGAACACAAAATTATCAATTTTCAATTATATAATTTATATCTGTTCATAGTGTTATGTAAGCCATCTTTAAGCATCGCAGGTTCCGTGAAGACAATGGCTGCAGCAGAATGGACTTAAGGTATAGCCAATATGCTCAGTTATGCTGTAGGTATGATAAATTATCTTACAACAGTTATATTGTCTTGATAATGTATACCTTCCCGGGTTTCAGCGTGTCATGCAAAATATATGCAAAGAAGAGCTGTTCCCCGTTGGTTGAATCATATTCGGCACAAAACGATTATTATATGACAAAACAATTTATATTTAAAGAAATTTTTGTGATAATCTGTGCATGAATTCATTAATAAAAAAATATGGATAGAAATAACAAGATAAACTGGAAAAGGCTTTTCTTAACTGTGATCAGGGTTGCGATCGGCTGGCATTTTCTTTATGAGGGAATCTCAAAACTTTTCATTCCCGGCTGGACATCTTATTCATACCTGGTCAACACATCGGGCGCCCTCTCTGGTTTTTACCATTGGCTTGCTTCATCGGAATCAGTGTTAAAGATCGTAGATATCATGAATATTTACGGATTGATAATATTAGGTATTGCGCTTTTCCTGGGATTATTCACACGTCTGGCAGCCATCGGGGGGGTCGTTTTGCTGACCCTCTATTATTTTGCTTATCCTCCATTGGGAGCATCATTATTCAATATCTCAGAAGGACATCTTTTCATAGTTGATAAGATCTTTATCGAAGCCATGGCCTTATTGCTAATCATTTCAGGCGCTGAAAGAGGTTTTAGTCTGGATATGTTCCTTGCAAACAGAAAGATAACGCGGAAAACGGCTCCAAAACCAGGTAAGGAAACCTATTCCGAATCACGCCGGGAAGCTCTGAAGAACCTTTCGACAATCCCATTTCTTGGATTCCTGGGCCTTTGGGCATTCCAGAGCAATAAAAAATATGGCGTCGATGTTCTTTCAGGCGCCACCATCCAACTGGATACAGCTGGCCTGGGAGAATTGGAAGGAAAAATGCCAAAAGGGAAAATTGGTGAACATGAGATGAGCCGGCTTATTCTTGGTGGAAATCTAATAGGAGGTTGGGCACATTCACGCGATCTGATTTATGTACCATCTCTTTTCAAAGCATATAACACCGAAAAAAAGATATATGAAACTATTATTCTTGCAGAAAAAGCAGGCATAAACACAATAAATATCGGCTTCCCGACAAATGCTCTCATTGCGAAATACAAGAGGTCCACCGGGAGTAAGATAAAAGTGATCTCCCAGGTAGCTCCAAATATGGAAAAGGGCGATTATTTCGAACAGATCAACAAGGCTCTCGAATTCGGGGCCGATATTCTTCAGGTTCAGGGAAACTGGTGTGACTGGCTGGTACGGGATCAAAAGCCGGAAGTCATTCAGATAATGCTGGATAAGATAAGGGCTAACGGGAAAGTTGCCGGGTTGGGAGCTCATACAATTGATTCTTTGATTTATTGTGAGGAAAAAGGCATCATTCCCGATTATTACATGAAAACTATGCATCATGATAATTATTGGTCAGCTCATCCTCGCGAAAACAGGGTCCCATTTGAAGTTGATGGAAAGAAATCATCTGATCACAATAAATTTCATGACAATTTATTTTGTCTGTATCCCGAGCGGACAGCAGAGTTTGTCAACCGGTCAAAGATCCCAGTTATCGGTTTCAAAGTTCTGGCTGCAGGGGCTATCGATCCTAAGAGTGGATTTAAATGGGCTTTTGATAACGGCGCTGACTTTATTTGTGTAGGCATGTTCGATTTCCAGATAGTAAAAGATGTGAATATTTGTATAGAAACCCTTGCTAACCTTGAAGGCAGGAAGCGCCCGTTGTATGGTTGAGGAAGACTTAAAATCTTTATCCGGGCAACATCCTAAATCAGCTTCAAAATAACCTGCTAAGGTTAATCTGAACTATTTAAAGTATTGAACTAGCTAAGATAAAATCATTTTATTTTTTTTGCCTGTACCAATATTAGTTTATTTTTGATAATGGTAACCTTGAAACAGATTTATGCCAACTATCAACCATGAATAACAATCGTCGTGAATTTATCAAAAAGAGTGCATCCCTGGCAGCCTTATCCTATGCCGGCATCGTTTCTGCAGGGATGTTTGCAGGCTGCAAGTCCTCAGTATCCGGTCCCGGAACTCAATCACAAAACAATCCACAATGGCCGGTAATTGAAGGTCCCGGCACACCCAAGCTGAGCATGGTTATTTCCCAGAAAGCATCAGTTGAAGAGATGAAACAATTGAAGCAATTGGGTGTGAACTGGGTACATATGGGGGGACCCGGGGTACCATGGACCGTTGAATCACTGAAGGAGATCATGGATCGTTTCAGCGCCGAAGGTCTTTCCATTTCAAACATGATGATCGGCGGAATTTCAAACTCAGTTTACGGAAGGCCTGAGCGTGATGAGGATATCCGGAAGATCCAGGATTCACTCGAAGCGGCAGGAAAAGCAGGTTTACCTGTTGTGGAATACAATTTCTATGTTACCCGTTTCATGGGTGGTTATTATTTAAAGGAAGGGCGCGGAGGTTCAGGTATGACTGCCTTTAAAAAATCCGGACAGGATGCTCCTCCCGTAGAAAATACCGGTACTTTCACTGAAGACCAGCTTTGGGCCAACCTTGAGTATTTTCTAAAGAAAGTTATTCCTGTTGCAGAAAAAGCCGGTGTCCGTTTAGCGGTGCATCCTAATGATCCTCCTCTCCCTGTCAGTCATGGCTCACCACAGATACTGAAAAATTTCAATGACTGGAAGAGGCTGTTTGACCTTGTTGACAGCCCATTTAACGGTATGACATACGATTGCGGAGTAACACGGGAAATTGGAGAAGATCCTCTTGAGGTGCTGAAGTACATGGGCAATAAGGATCGTGTGAATCATATTCATTTCAGGAATGTGACAGTTCAAAAACCATCTGAAGAATATGTTGAGGTATTCTACGATGAAGGACAGGTGAACATGTTCGCTATAATGAAGGAGATCTTCAGGCAGGGATATACGCGTGCTATCAATCCCGAGCACCCACGTGCCCTTAATTATGACCTTGAACATCCGAGAGGTATCACAACATGGCGGCAGTATCCTGGTGGCGGTGGCTATGCAGGTGAAGCATACGACGTCGGATACACCCGCGCGATGATGCAGGCTGTAATGTCGGTCTGACTGGCTCAATGTGATCAAAAATACCAGCTTTTGCACACAAGAAGGAAGCGGATTAGGGAAGGAAAAAAGCAGATGGCAGCTTCAGCGCAACTGAGCTTTTCAAGCACAATGAATTCGGTGATCATACTAATCCACCTATAATGCACAATGGTTATTTCTATGCTCAGTTCACAACAAACAGCCGGCGCGATGGCCTTGCATGTATGGACATGAATGGGAAGATCATGTGGAAAACAACACGAAATCCTCTTTTCGATAAGGGCAGCATGATCCTGGTTGATGGAGTAATACTTGCCACTGACGGAAGGAAGTCGTTGTATGTAATAGAACCCTCGCCGGACGGATTCAAACCTCTTGCATCTGCCGAGGTTCTTGCGGAAGGAGGAATATCAGGTAATGATCCCCTGGCCTCAAGAGTCGGAGGAACAACTCAGAACTGGGCGCCAATTGCGCTTGCAGACGGAAAGCTTCTTATAAGAGATCAAAGCCGCTTAATTTGTGTCAGGGTTGCTAAATGATTGCCCGCAAGGCAAACTGACTCATAAGAACATATAAGCAAGATTCCAAATACTCTGCCGGTAAGGTTATTTTCATTCGCCAAAGTATTGTCAGTCAGGTTGTGTTTTATAAAATACGTCTTTTATATACTTTCAATCCATTTTGTAATAGTCTCAGCCCCTTTCATTACTGTTGACTTCCCATGTGAACCCCCTTTTATGATTTCATAGTTTTTATTCTGACTTTTCCAGGCAGAATATATTTCATCACATCCGGCTTTATCAACAATATTGTCATTTTCACCATACAGAAGCAGCAATGGAAAATCGGCCTGCATGGCATTATCAAGCATAGCATTCATAATTTTTTTCGATTCAGCCATACAACGCATGCTGAAGTATTTAACAAGCAGAGGGTCATTGTTCCTTTGTTCAGATTCAAACCTGTCCGGCTCATCCCCGATTAAAGAAGGCTCTCCGGCCATATTAACTACAGGTTTATGAGGAGCAAATACATAATATCCGATATATTTAAGATAATTTAATAATCCCGGGCTCATTCCCTTTGCAGGCTTTAGTTTGATTGGCGGGTTTATAAGTATTTCACCATCAACTTCGGACAATCTTTCAGCCACTTCAAGGGCAAAGGCGCATGACATGCTGTGACCATATAAAAGGATCTTTTTGTTTCCGGTAGTGTAAGAACTGTCTCTTGAAATTATTTCAGAATAATCTTTAATAATTGCATCCGGATCAACGTCCCCTCTGATACCTTCTGAATAACCCGTGCCGCGTGGATGAATTACTACTACACGGTTTACGTTATTGCTTAATAATTCAGTTATATCTTTTTCACTTTTGTGATTTATACCGGTTATTCCGGAGATAATATAAATTGTATTCTTAAAATCGCTAACGGGCACATATTCATATACAAAGATTTTTAGCCCATCTTGTACTGTGATAAAGTTGCCTTCCTCATTCTCTGCAGGTATGGGACGATCAGGGTTCTTCATTCCGGTACAGAAGTTTAACAAAATAAATATTGAAAGCAACACTGTTATTAACAGGAGAGATAATCTCAGATAAATCTTCTTCATTGTATTAAGTATTTTTCTTCCTGGCTTTCATTTCCCAGAATACATAGACATCTGAATAATCAGGTGCCTTTCATTCTTACCATCTGATAAAATTTGAATTTTAAATTTATTGAACTAAACAGTAATAATTACATTTCCTTTCTTATGACCTTGTTCGACATAATGAAAAGCTTCAGCTGTCTTTTCAATTGGAAAGCTTCTGTCAATAACCGGTTTTAACTTTCCGGATTCAATAAGCTCTATGAAGAATTTCAGATTTTCAGCCCTTTCTGTTGATACTCCACCCTTAATTTTTTTGCCTCCGGCAATTGAGGTCCAAAGCACCTTCAGGAAATCATTAACTTCCATCATGTTATCAAGATAGATCCCTTTTGGTTTTAAAATGCCCTTGCATTGTGAGAAAGTAGTCTTGCCAACTACATTAAAAACAAAATCATATTTCTCATCGCTTTTGGTAAAATCCTCTATAGTATAATCAATTACTTTTTCCGCTCCCAGGGATTTTACCATTTCTGCATTCGTGGTACTACAGACTCCTGTGACTTCTGCACCGTAGTATTTGGCAAGCTGAACTGCATATGTACCAATTGCTCCTGAAGCACCATGGATAAGTATCTTTTGTCCGGCCTGAATTTTTGCCAGATCTCTTATGAAAAACAATGCAGTATTTCCCGCCAATGATATAGCGGCGGCTTTCTCCCAGCTCAAATCAGCTGGTTTTATAGCCAGTGCTCCGTTTTCAGGAACACAGACATACTCTGCATGACCCCCAAATTTAGTCCCGGGTGATCCAAAGACATGGTCACCCGCCTTAAATAGTTTTACATCTTTTCCGATGGCTTCAATTTCTCCTGCCAAATCAATCCCAAGTATTTTTATTCTGGGCTTTTTGAAACCAAACATTATTCTTGCAAAAAGCATAAACGATTGTGGAACAAATGTGAAGTTGCGGGCATTGCAGTCCGTAGTTGTTACTGTTGTAGCATGTATTTTTATCAATACTTCATTGTCTCCGGGAACTGGTTTTTCTACCTCCAGAAGCTGAAGTTCGTCCGGTGGTCCGTATTTTGTGTGTACAATTGCTTTCATTTTTTCAAATTATCGGGGTTTATACTATTTATTGTCAGCATATCACTTATCGGGATGTTGGTATTTCGTCGTTAACTTTGGATCATCTTTTGTCTTCCAATCTTTATAAATCATTTCAAAACCCTCACATATGCTTTTAAATCCTAATGAGTTATGAGTTTCGCTTTTATAATGGATATAATCCCATTTTAATCCTTCCGGTGCATACGTTTCAAGTGCATCAATAAAAGAAAAAACGCCCATTCCATTTTCATTTGACAATGAAATAAAGATTGATTTTTTTATATCCTTATTATTTTTAAGAAAGTCGGGCATTATCTTGATGCAGGATTGATCATCATACCATAAACTTGGGTCAATGCATATAAATGAGCTGAATAATTCAGGCTGATTTTCCAAAGCATAAATAGCAAATAATCCTCCTGCAGAATGTCCAATAATACAACGTTCTGAATTAGCCGGGTAAGTTGAGTCAATTAATGTTATTAATTCTGAATTAATAAAACGAAGGAATTTATCAGCCCCTCCGCCAGTTGGTTGTTCTTTCGAAGGTGTGGGCAAATAATCTTTTTCTCTATCGTTGGAGACAATTCCCACAATTATCATTCGGGGCATAGTTTTCAACATATCTGAATAATAATTCACGATCCCGAATGTTGCAAAAAGATTATTCCCCGGATCTAAAACGTAAACTACAGGAAATTTTTCATCAGGTCTGTCTTTGTAATTATAAGGAGGAATTACAACTATTGTTTTTCGTTCGTTAAGAACTTTTGATTCAAAACTTATTTTATCTCCAATGACAAAATCACTCTTTTTTTGTTGGGCTGAACAGATGCTGAATTGTGTAAGGATTAGTAAAGTTAAAATTCTAATATTTGAACTAAGCTTCACTTCTTCCAGAATTCTTTCAAGCCTCTCTTCGTCTACAATAATCGATTTTAGATTTGTCATAAGGCATTTAGTCTTTTCATATGTCCGGTCTTTCAAAATTTAAACCCAAAATGAAACCCTGGTTCAAATAAGAAATATTTTGGCCATTCTTTCTCCATCGCTGCAAAAGATTCAGGCACATTGGTACTAATAGGCCAATGAGTAAAAGCAATTGAAGGCTCAAGGAAAAAACGGTCATTAAATAGTCTGAAATGATATCCAAATCGAAGTGTAAGAAATAGTTGAAACCCATTTTGAATATTTTTCTTATCCAAATTTAAATAGTTTCTCAATAATGGAGTAGCGTGAAAAGTAGAATAGAAATTTTTCCAAATAAAACGTTTATAAGCTAGTCCTATTCCAAATTCCCTGATATAGCCGGGATATGCTTTTTCCGGGTCATCAAACGAATCTCCGAAAGGGATACCTAATGGACTATTGTAAGTCCACGTAATAGCTTCGACGATCAGTATATCTTTAGGAGATAAACTATAACCATAATTTAACTGGTAGAAAGAAGGTGAAGGTTTTTCGAATACATTAAACAAAACAAATAACGAACTTCCAATAAAATGCCTTCTGTAAGTAGAATCTACTTTTTCTGTCTGGCAAAATACCATTGTTGAAATCATGGCAATCAAGAGAGTGGTTGAAATTAACTTTTTCATTTTTGTAGTTTTTATTAACTAATAATAGTGTTTTAATCATACTAATTTTCAGCCGGGTTAATTGATATTAATTTTATGTTTAAATCCCTTATGATATTTAATATTCCATGTAAATGCGCCTCGTCCTTTAGATTTCCTGAAAGAATTGTATTGCCTGCTTCATAACTGATTTTCAAACCTTCGAAACGGTTCTTCCATTGTTTATCAAGATGTCCCTGAATTATTATTTTAGTTTTTCCTTTCATATTCCAATTGATTAAACTCTCAACAAAGGTCGGGGGTATCCATATAAAAAAAATCACCCGTGCGGGTGATTTAAGCGGGTGATTTTTATTTTAAGGAGATTTGATGTACTATATTAATCCCATTTCTTTTGCTTTTGCTACGGTGCCAGAACGGCTATCAACTTCAAGTTTCAGAAAAATATTTTTCAGGTGTGTTTTAACTGTGTTCAAAGAAATAAATAATTTATCAGCTATTTCCTGGTTCGACAGATCTTCTGCAAGAAGTCTTAATGCGTCGAGTTCGCGATCGCTTAATCCGGATTCTGAATTAATTTTCTTAAATTTTTCTCTCTTTTCTATTGCGAGTTTAAGTTTGTCTATTAATTTCTTTGGAATTTTAGTTTTTGTAGTTTCCTGCATTTTGTAAACTTCTTTTAGTAAATCGCTTATTCCGGAATGATAAAGAACAAAAGACATTAATATATTATCGCAGGCAGCATCCTCAAAAGCTTCAATCAGGTTTGTTAAGGCTTTTTCTTTGTTTCCTGTGGCCTTATTCAAAATGGCATATATGACTTTAATTTCAATTATTCTCTCAATTCTATTTGCGGCTTGTGCCAGTTTCAATAATTTTAAAAGAAGAATCTCCGCCTCCCCGAATTTCATTTCGATTATTAATAAAAGAGCATAAGGACAATATCCATGGTCATCTGAATAAGATATCTTTTTATCAAGTCCTAATCCAATTTCCTTAAAAAAATAATGGGCCCTTTCAAGTTCATTCTGTTGAATTAGTATAATTCCCTTAATGGCAACATAAATCGCCATAATACTGAGGACTATTTTATTTAGTTTTACAATATCTTCCGCTTCATTCAGCATTTTTACAGCCCCTGCAGTATCCCCACGTCCATATAAAATAAGTGAATAAACGCTTAATACGATGACTTTATTCGAATTGTTAGAATCATTTTTGCTTAAGTTATATGCAGTTTTTATATTTTTGAAAGCATCATCCAGGTCAGTCCGCATACACTCAATTCCTGCCAAAGAAGAATAAAGTCCGGAAAAGGTGCATTCAGATTTTGCAATTTGAGAATAACCACTTTCTTTCATAAATGTTAAAAGATCGGAACATTTCTTATACGATGACGTATAAAGCCCCATTCGCGACTCAAGGGCAGATAACCTACACGCAATGGTTGATATAAGTTGGATGTTCCCTGATTTTTTACCATATTCCAGTGCTTTTTCATAAGCATCGATACTTCCCTTGAAGTTTTCACGTGCCGTTTCTGCAATTCCTACAGAGTACCATCCCCAGCTAAACCACAGCGGGTCATCTTCCGAAAGGTTTTCCATAGCTGCTTTACAATAGCTAAAAGTTTTTCCCGGGTCTGCCGTTATTGAGTAGAGGTAAGCAAACGCAACAGATATTTTTCCCGACAGTTTCTTATTATACCGAACATCTTCTTTTGACGAATTTTTATCATTAATGATCTGCATTGTAATTATTTCGGAGCTCACCAAAAAAGGTTCAGCTTTCTGAATCTGACCGGCTATAATCAATATCCATGCATAGTATAAACAAAATTCCGGATTTTTTTTAATTAATTCATCAGGTAACAGATTGCCATACTTCAAGATAGCAGAATGTTGTCCTGTCTCCCACATGTGTTCAACTATGCCTCCAAGTATTTGAATACCTTTTTCGTAGTTATTAATTTCAAAGGCATGTTCTATTGCTAATTTATTCATAGAGTTTTCTTCGAACCAATTACATGCTTTATTGTGGATAGCCTCAATTATAGAAGTCTCTTTTTGTAAAAGTTTTTGTTTTAATAAATCAGCAAACAGATGATGATACCTGTACCAATTTCTTTCATCATCTAAAGGAATAACAAACATGTTATTCCTTTCCAGGATTTCAAGAATTACCTGGCTGTCATTTCTGTTCAGAACAGTGTTACATAAAGGAGCAGACATTTGCTCCAGTATTGAGGTTTGCAGCAAAAATTCCTTGATGTCATCGGTTTGGATCTTCAGTACCTCCTCCATCAGATAATCCATGATGTAACGATTATCTCCTTTTAAATTCCTGAATAAATCCGGAAATATCTTCATGGCCTTGCATTGATAAGGCTGTCAGCTGCAGGCCTGCAATCCAGCCTTCGGTTTTTGTTTCAAGAGAATAAACATCGTCAATGGATAAGCCTAATTTCAGCTTTTTATTGAACAATACGGATATATCATTTGCTGAAAAACTAAGGTCTGATGAGCGTAACTCAACCAATTGATGCTGACTTCTTAACCTTGAAACAGATAGTGCCGGATCAGAACGTGTAAGGATTACAATATGGATATTACCGGGAATATGCTCTAATAAACAGGACACTATTTTTATTACCTCGTTATTCTTAATCAGGTGAAAATCGTCGAGTACCAACAAAAAGTTCTGATTGATGTTGATTATTTCGTTGATTAGCAGGCTGGCAATTGATTCGACAGATGGAGAATTCGGTGAATTCAAAAGCCGCAGGGCACTTTGTCCGAAGTCATTATGAATACTTTGAATTCCTGAAATTACATAGCTTAAAAAAACCGCTGGGTCATTATCCCCATTGTCAAGTGAAAACCATACTGTAGGAATCTTATGTTGATTAATCCAATCACTTATTATGGTTGTTTTTCCAAATCCGGCAGGAGCAGAAACAAGTATCAGCTTTCTGCTCAGGCCGGAGTTCAATTGTTCAAATAGTTCTGATCGATGAACTATATTGTTCCCGGAGGGAGGAATATGTAGTTTTGTTAAAAGCATGCGTGAAATTAAGAAATATTTCAATGACGGAAGTTTTGGCTAAGCTAAAATAAGTATATTCTCGTAATGATATAAATCAGCAGTTTGCATGTTTTGGTCTGCACCGATTTCCTATAGGGGGCAGGAGGGATCACGTAGTTTATTCAAATGATCGCGTTATCAACTGCACTACGTTGAGAAAGGACTATCATGACTCTGCAGTCTTTCCGAGATTTGAAGTTGTTTCATCATTACATAATTCCAGACTGATTTTCCAGAGTCTTTCCTGCATTTCCCTGTCAAGAACAGTTTCTTCTTCATTTATCCCGATAAACTCATTTTTCTTCCAGGTGACAAATTTCCCTGACTTCTTCAGGCTTTCTTCCTGGTTTTCGGTGAATAACGGAGCCATTATCATCCCACATTTCTCGATCGAAATGAATGTCCCGAAAAACTTCATTATGGTTGCCATGGTTTTCATAGAAACCGGAATAATATTAATCTGATTACTCCACACCGTCTTGGATATTTCAAAGCCAATGAAGGATACTTTTGATCCCTCCAATCCTCTGTACAGATCATGTAACTTAACCAAGAACATTCTTTTGGCAACCATGGCCTGATGGATCCCGTATTCAAAATTCCAGCTTTTTATTCATCTGGATGTCGTCCCAGAATATTTTGCCGCCACGGGTTACATTGAAAATCACTCTTCCACCATTTTCTGAGTTTTCCAACAGGTTCAACAGGTTTAAAGTCAACATAAACTGAGACAAATAGTTCACCTGGAAATGTGAATCCATTCCGTCCTCAGTTTCTACTCTGTTTGCCGCATAACCCAATCCGGCATTTATGAAGAGACAATCCAGGTACTTGTGTTTACTTTTAATTTCGCTGATAGCATTCCGGACATCACCGAGCCTGGCAAGGTCACATAAAATAAATGATATTTTTTTATTCATGGTGGAGCTCTCAAGCTCTCTGATTGTAGCCTCACCAAGTTCTTTTGATCGGCCCAGCAGGATGATTTCATGATTCTGGTTATCAATTCCCGCCAATACTTTAGCCACTCCTTTTCCCATTCCATTGGTGCCTCCGGTAACTAATATCTTCATATCTGTTCCTCCTTTCTTCATTTTATTTTAAATTTATAATTATAAGTCCAGGATGTATTAATGATTAGTGCGACACTGTTATCACTACATTTCCAGTCTTATGACCTTTTTCAACATATTCATGGGCAGCTGGCAATTCTTCAAGTGGATATTGCCTGTCAATTATAGTTTTTAAGTTACCATCTTCAATTAGTTTTCGTATGTAATTAAGTGCTTCAGCCTTGTTAAGGGACATCCCGGAAATCACTTTCTTTTTACTGCCATATCTGGTCAGCAATGCCAGAAAAGCAATCTTTAAAGTTAATACAGTTGTAACATATTTGCCTTTGCTTTTCAAAGCCTTCTTACAAGAGGCAAACGAGCTTTTCCCGACAGTGTCAAATATTATATCATAATCATGACCGGTTTCTGCAAAATTTTCTTTTGTGTAATCCACAACTTTATCGGCTCCCAATGATTTAACCAACTCAATATTTTTTGTACTGCAGACACAAGTTACCTCAGCACCATAATATTTAGCCAGTTGCACTGCAAATGTTCCGATACTTCCTGATGCGCCATTTATGAGAACTTTCTGCCCTTTTTGGATATTGGCTTTTTCTTTAAGAAAAAACAGGGCAGTTGTTGCACCGTCAACAACAGATGCAGCTTCTTCAAAGGACATATTATTGGGTTTAATCGCAAGCGATGCTGTTTCACTCATACATTTATATTGAGCATAACAACCGGTTCCAAAGCCTCTGAATGCAAAAACTTCATCACCGGGTTTATACTTTTTTACCTTATTACCCACAGCTTCAATCTTACCGGAAAATTCTGTCCCCAGGATTTGAAACTTTCTCTTTGGTTTAAGAAGACCCAGCAGGATTCTGCTCAAAAAAGTATCACCTCTTCGCATCATGCAATCGGCCGTTGTAACTGTGGTCGCAAAAACTTTGATCAGGACTTCGTTGGGTTCAGGTGTTGGTTTTTCCACCTCAAAAGGTTCAAGCACATTTGGTGAACCATACTTTTTATATATAATAGCTTTCATATTAATCAGATTTTTTATGCGACTCTGAATACTGTTGGTGAAACACCAACTTTTTTCTTAAAGAATTTATTAAAGCTTTGAGGGTATTCAAACCCAAGTTCGTAAGCAATTTCGTTAATGCTTTTATCAGAATTGACCAGCAAGGTTTTTGCTTTCTCCAATAAATAATAATGAATATGTTCCTGGGTGTTTTTTCCTGTTTCGCTTTTCAGCAGGTCGCTAAAATAATTGGGAGAAAGGTTCATTGCTTCTGCACAATTCTTTACAGTTGGGAGACCATTGTTTTTGAGTTTATCAGACTTGAAATAGTCTGTGATATATTCTTCAAACCGAACAATGACATCTTTATTCTGGTTTGTGCGGGTAATAAATTGCCGGCCATAAAAACGCCTGCAATAGTTTAGAAGAAGTTCAATATTCGATATTATAAGGTCATGAGAGTAATGGTCAATATTGGTATTATATTCATTCTCCATCTGTTTTAATATGGAGAGTAAAATATGTTTTTCCTGTTCAGAAAGGTGCAACGCTTCGTTTTCGGCATATGAGAAAAAAGAATATTCATTTATTTTTTTCCCTAATGCTGTATTCCTTATTAATTCAGGATGAAAATATAAACCCCAGCCTTCTGAACTGTTTGGTTCTTTTTTCCGGTTGAATGTAATAATCTGCTCCGGTGCAGTACACAGCAAAGTGCCTTCCTCGTGATCAAAAGCCTGCCTGCCATAAATAAAATCACAATGGCTTTTAAAATTAACTGAATAGAAACTGCAGATGAAACTACCCGATTCGGGACCTTTATTTACATCTACTTTTGAATAATCAATAACTGTAACCAAAGGATGTTTTGGTTTTTCAAAGCCTGCTATTTCGTGCAGTTGTCCAATTGTCTGAACTTTGTATGCTATATCTTTCATAACTGTTTTAATATTTCATTATACAAAGTAAGTCAACATTGAGGAACTGTAAATATCCAAATTACAGGTTTTTGTATCCAATTTACGGATTATTATAACTATCCGCATGGTTGTTTGCATTTAAAATCACTACTTATTCTTGTTTCATAAATTGGGCAGGCAGTTGAAAATTTTTAATTGTTTCGATTTTCATGGGTTTCATTATTTAATTTATAAACGCATTTTTTGCTCTGGAATAAGTATTGTCAAATATGTTGATTTTCAGAAATTAACCCCGATAAATAAATTGGGTTCAAAGAGGAAGTAGTTATTCCATTTGCTTTCTTTCTCTTCAAAACCTTGTGGCCCCTTGGTATCAATTGGCCAATAATTGCAGTGAATCTGCGGTTCAAAATATAGTCTATCTTTAAATAGAGGAATATGGTACCCAAGGTGATAAGAAGTATATAACTTAAAACCATCCTCAATCTTTTTATTATTTTCGTCTAAATAGATCTTCCATAGTGGCAATATTTCTATTTGAGCGAATAACCCTTTCCACAGAAACCGCTGATAAGTAATACCTATGCCACTTTCTCTGATTCTGCCAGGATACCATTCACTTTCCTTTTTTAAAAGTGGATCCCACAATGGTATTCCGAATGGTTCAAAAGTTTTCCAGGTGGCAACCTTAATTTCAATTTTATTCTTTGAAGTAATTTTATATCCAAAATGGAATTCGTACATGTGCACATTCGTTTCTTCTGATTCAGTATTGGCGAATGTCAACCAGGTAGTGCTTACCGAGAATTTGTAAGATGGCACTTTGTCTTTGACCTTTGCTGTTTTTGGGAGGTTTTGACTGAATGCCAGTGTTGTGAACACGGCAATCATTAATGTTGTTGAAAGTAATTTTTTCATTTTTTAAATTTTAAATTTTAATATTTATGAATTGTTTTCTCCTACCGGATTAACCGATATAAGTTTTATGTTTAAATCCCTTATGATATTTAGAATTCCATGCATATGAGCTTCGTCTTTTAGATTTCCTGTAAGAATGGTATTGTCTCCTTCATAACTGATTTTCATACCTTCAAAGCTGTTCTTCCATTTTTTATCAAGATGTCCCTGAATTGTTAATTTAGTTTTGCCTTTCATATTCTAAATGTTTAAATACTCAACAAAGGTCGGGGACACCCATCAAAAAAAAATCACTCCTGAGAGTGATTCGAAAGAGTGATTTTTATAGATTAAATATATTTAGCAACAGTAATCCGGAGAGAAGTTATATTATTCCAAGCTCTTTTGCTTTAGTTACAGCTTGTATTCGGGAATCAACTGCTAACTTCAGAAAAATATTTTTTACATGCGTTTTAACTGTTTGTAATGAAATAAACAACTTATCAGCTATTTCCTGGTTAGTTAAATCCTCAGCAATAAGTTTTAGTACCTCAAGTTCACGTGCGCTTAAACCAGCCTCAAAACTCATTTTGACAACTTTCTCTCTTTTTTCTATAGCGAGCTTAAGTTTATCGGTTAACTCCTTAGGAATGTTTGTTTTTGTAGTAGCCTGTATTTTGTAAACTTCTTTTAGTAAATCGCTTATTTCCGAATGGTAATGAATAAAATACATCAATATATTTTCACGGGCAGCAGCTTCCAATGCTTCAATAAGGTTTACTATGGCTTTTTCTTTATTACCTGATTGCTTATATAAGATGGCATATATTATTTTCGCTTCAACCAGTGTCTCAATCCTGCTTGCGGCTTGTGCCATGGTTTGTAATTCGGAAAGAATTTTTTCTGCTTCTTTAAATTTTAATTCCGTTATCAGTAATAGTACAAATGAAAAGTAAGCGCGATCGGTTAGATATGAAATTTTTTTATCGAGTCCCAGCCCATTTTCCATAAATAAATGCCTGGCCTTTTCAGGTTCTTGCTGTTCAATAAGCATTTTTCCTTTCATGCCGATATAAATAGCGATGGCCGCGGGAGCTATTTTATTTTGTTGAATAATATCTTCTATTTCATTTATCAACTTTATCATCCCGGCATTATCCCAGCGTCCAATTGTAATAAGCCAATAAACCAATAACATGACAACTTTATGCGAATTGTTAGGATTATTTATGCTTAAGCTATATGCGATTTTAATATTTGCCAAAGCTTCTTCAAAATCTGTCCGCAAACATTCAATGCCAGCCATAATCGAATATAGTCCCGCATATGTGG
The DNA here is from genome assembly GCA_963700275.1 of uncultured Bacteroidales bacterium. Taxonomy (GTDB): domain Bacteria; phylum Bacteroidota; class Bacteroidia; order Bacteroidales; family VadinHA17; genus LD21. The sequence goes on from CAVOWZ010000007.1 coordinate 108,805, forward strand.
GTTCCGATATTGAAATTTGGGAATAGCCACTTTCTTTCATAAACGTTATAAGGTCAGAACATTTCCTGTAAGCGGAAGTATAAAGCGCCATTCGCACTTCAAGGGAAGCCAGATTATAGACAATTGTTGAAATAAGATAGATGTTGCCCGATTTCTTGCCATAAGCCAGTGCTTTTTCATAAGCCGCAATACTTTCATTAAGATGTCCACTAACCGTTTCTGCAATTCCAATAGAGTACCATCCCCAGCTAAACCACAACGGGTCATCTTCTGAAAGATTTTCCATAGCTGTTTTACTATAATGAAAAGTCTTTTCTGCATTTGCTGTTATTGAATAGAGGTAGGCATAAGCAATAGATATTTTTCCAAGCAGTTTCTTATTATTCTGAACAATTTCTTTTGATGAATTTTTACCATTAATGATCTGCATTGTAATTATTTCGGCACTCTCCAAAAAAGGTTCAGCTTTCTGAAGCTGACCTGCTATAATCAATATCCATGAATAGTATAAACTAAATATAGCATTCTTTTTAATGATTTCATCAGGCAGTAAATCACCAAATTTCATTATAGCAGCGTGCTGTCCGTTTTTCCACATAGTCTCTACTATTTCTCCAAGAAACAGTATGCTTTTTTCGAAATTCTCTGTCTCTATTGCATGTTCAATTGCCAATAGTGGCATTGAATTTTTCTTAAACCACTCAATAGCATTATTATGAAGCTTTGTAATAGCTGATTTTCCTCTTTGATGAAGTCTCTGTTTTAACAGGTCCGCGAAAAGATGATGATATCTGTACCAGTTTCTCTCCTCATCCAGAGGAATAACAAACATGTTATTTTTTTCCAGCGTCTCAAGAATAAACTGGCTGTCATTTCTGTTTAATACAGCGTTGCATAAAGGAGCAGACATTTGCTCCAGTATTGATGTCTGCAGTAAAAATTCCTTGATGTCATCGGTTTGGATCTTCAGTACCTCCTCCATCAGATAATCCATGATGTAGCGGTTATCTCCTTTTAAGTCCTGAATAAATCCGGAAATATCTTCACGGCCCTGCAATGATAAGGCCGTTAGCTGCAAACCTGCAATCCAGCCTTCAGTTTTTGTTTCAAGAGAATAAACATCATCAATAGATAAGCTAAAATGCAGCTTTTTATTGAACAATACGGAAATATCATTTGCCGAAAAACTAAGGTCCGATGAACGTAATTCAACCAATTGATGCTGACTCCTTAACCTTGAAACAGATAGTGCCGGGTCAGAACGGGTTAGGATTACAATATGGATATTACCTGGAATATGCTCTAATAAATAAGTGACTAATGTTAATACATCGTTACTCTTTATTAAATGAAAATCGTCGAGTACCAATAAAAAGTTTTGGTTGATGTTGAGTAATTCATTGATTAGCAGGCTGACAATTGATTCGAAGGATGGTGAAGTGGGTGAATTTAAAAGTAGGAGGGCACTTTTTCCGAAGTTTTGGTGAATACTTTGAATTCCAGAAATTACATAGCCTAAAAAAACTGCCGGGTCATTATCACCATTGTCCAGTGAGAGCCATGATGCCGGAATTTTGTTTTGGCTGATCCAATCGCTTAGCAGAGTTGTTTTGCCATACCCGGCAGGAGCAGAAACAAGAATCAGCTTTCTGCTCAGGCCGGAGTTCAATTTTTCAAAGAGTCCTGATCGGTGAACTACATTATTTCCGGCAGGAGGAAGATGGAGTTTTGTTAAAAGCATTAATGCAATTTAACACATATTTTGATCATTATAATATTAAGTTTAGCGTATTTCTAATATATTATAGGAATCAATCTTTTTGTTCGCTTTTGATAGTCAAGATATTTTTGTCCCATCTGTTCAACCATAAACTTTTCTTCAACATTCATGCGATTTAGATATCCCAACAAAACCGGAATTATCATGAGTAAGATTGATAACCAATTTGATAAACAGGTAGAAATCCCTAGAAAAATAATGAGTTGTCCAAGATACCCGGGGTGCCTTATGATTCTATATAATCCTGTCTCAATCAGCTCATGGTTTTCAATCTTAGTCACGGTATAAGTGAACTGTTGTTTAAGCTGCAATATTGAGGTCACTCTGATTATCAATCCGGTTAATGCCAAAACAGATCCTATTACGAAAAGAGTGTTCCAATGATATATCCGTCCTGTTTTAGTAGCAGCAATTATAAAAGAAAGCCAGTATCCCAATGAGATTGAAATTGTGAGTAACCAAATACTCCCTTTGTCTCCGGATTTAGAGATTTCCCTTTTGTCTTTTTGTCGTCTGCTCATGAATATTTCAAAGAATCCATAGAGAGCGGAAAACACAATTATAAGAATCAACTTAATATTCATTGTTTTTGTATATATCTGTTTGTACTTTAAAGCAACCACCCTGTCCGGTTCACTATCGCGTATTTCGTCACTCATATCTGAGTGACTCAACCGGATTTTTTGTTGCAGCCCTCCATGTTTGAAAATTGACTGTTAATATAGATATTCCGAGAGCAATGGATCCTGATAAACCAAAAATCCACCAGCTGAGCTCGGTTCTGTAAGCGAAGTTTTGCAGCCATTTATGCATAATGATCCAGGCTATCGGGCATGCAATAATAAAAGCAATAGCCACCAATTTAATATAGTCGCTGCTGAGCAAATACATAACTCCAGCAATGCCCGCACCATTAATTTTGCGGATTCCGATTTCTCTGGTACGCTGTATTGATAACCAGGAAATTAATGCAAATAACCCAAGGCAGGAAAGGAAAATGGCCAGGATTGTAAAGGTCCCGACAATTTTTGAAAGCCTTTCTTCATCCCTGTATCTTTCAATATATTTATCTTTTATAAAGAAGTATTGAAATGGTATGCCCGGAGCCATCTCTTCCCAGGTTTCTTTGATGAATTTAATTGTCTGCGAATAATACTTTTCATCTAACCTCAGTGTCACGTAACCTGCCAGCCAGTTTGAACCAGTAAAACGATACACAACCGGTTCAATCTGAGTTTGCAGCGACTTGAAATTAATGTCTTTAATTACACCGATGATTGTAACAGGCTCCTCCTCATGTTTGAACCTGATTCTTTTGCCGATCGGGTTGTCCCATCCCAATTTTCTGACTGCCGATTCATTTATCATTACATTATTGAACCTGTCGGAAACAATAGTATCAGCAAACATTCTGCCGCTTATTACCGGGATTTGAAAAACGTCAGAAAAATGTTCATCGATAGATGTTACAACCATTTCTCTGGAGTCTTCCGGAGAGGAGCCTTCAGGAATTACTGCAAATCTGTTAGGGAAATTTCGTCCGGGAACATTCTCTGTTATTGAGACCCCACTTATATTGCAGGTTGAAGCTTCTCTATCGAGGCACCCGGCAAATAGCCTGGCAAATGCAAGGCGGTTGCTTTCATCTTTAACAGATATAGGTACCGAGACAAGATTTTCTTCTTTGAATCCAAGATCATGATTTTTCATGAATGAAATCTGCCTGGTGATAAATAGCTGTGAAATAATAAGTATTATGGTTATAAGAAACTGGGCAATTATAAATCCTTTCCGGATTCCTATTTTATTCCTTTGAGCACTAATCCGGGAACGAAGTAAATGAACCGGTTGATATTTTGAGAACAGCAGTGCCGGATAGATACCTGACAAAACTCCCGTAAGGATTCCGAAAGCAAGAACAGCCAGAATTATCTTTCCATCTGCGAAGTTGATATTAATATTCCTCTGTGATAATACATTAAACCAAGGCAAAAACAGTTTCGACAGAAATACGGCAATAACAACTGCAATTAATGACAGGGTCACGGCTTCTCCAATAAACAGACAGGTTATCTGGAATCTTCTTCCGCCTGCAAGTTTTCGCAGACCAGTTTCCCTGGCCCGTTTTTCTGACTGACATGTTGAAAGGTTAACAAAGTTCGCGCAGGCAATAAATAATACTGCCATGGCTATTAAAATCAAAATGTAGAGATAATTTACTGAAACCGGAGGTTTTGCATCACCCGCAACACTATTGTCAAGGTGGATATTTTCGAGTGCCTGGATGTCATAGGTTTCCCTGCCTTTGAGATAATCAGGAAAATATTTATCCGGTAGGGCAGCAAGGCTTGTTCTGACCAAATTGACATCATGATTCGCAAAGGTTTTTATGAAAGTCATCGATCCTCCTCCCCACCACATACTTGCAAGATCGGGATGCATCTTCTTTAGAATGGAATTCGAGACAAGAAGATCAAATTTAAATATAGAATTCTCAGGCAGATCTTTTAAAATCCCGGATACTGTGAAACTGAAATCACCGATTATCAACTCTTTCCCTAATGGGTTTACATCTGCAAATAATTTTTTTGCAGCATTACCTGTTAGAACTATTGATCCCGGATTAGCAAAAACTGTGTTTGGATTGCCATTTATCAATGGGAAACTGAACATTTTCAGGAAACATGAGTCAGCAGTGTATCCGGTCAGATTGAAAAAGGATTGATCAGCAATCTGAACAGGTTCATCATCATTCAAAAAGAGAGACAAGCCCGTCGTCATTTCAGCATCTTTGATGTCTGTCCTTACAGCAGCAGGTAAAGGCAATGGTGTTGTAGCCCGGTAATCAGTTCCCCCGGTACCTTTATTAACTGATATGATCCTGTAAATCTGCTTCCCATCCTTGTGAAAATTATCGTAACTCATCTCAAAATTCACAAAGTAGAAAATGAGGATGGCAACAGACATTCCAATCGAGAGTCCCAACAGATTCATCAATGAAATACTCTTATGCCTGGCTAAAAACCTGAAACCTGTTCTTATGTTGTACCAAATCTTATCCATATGAATCATTTTCTCTTTATTGTTCCGTGCCTGAAAGAATGACCTGAGGATTAAAAATTATATTTTTCATGATATTGTGAATTTGTGAACTTAGTCTTATGGTTTAAACCTGGTCTCTCCCGTATATTGGTTAATAATTATCATGGGACCGTGATCAGGCTTTGATTTTGAAATAGGCCCATAAACAAACCAGGTACTGTTAAATAAATAGGTATCAAACGGCTTACATAGAAAAGCGCGTCTGTATCCGTACTTTTCTGAAAATAACTGGTTAGCAATTTTAATAGCTGTTCGTTCGCTTATCATTATATTACATCTGACGCTATCGTATTTATTATTAATTAATTGATATGCATAGAATTCGGCTTGCCGTGCGTCCAGATGGGATTTAGTACCCTGATGGAAACAATACAGGCAGATTGCCAGAAGATAAGAGGCTATTGTCCCTATTCCTGCAATTTTAAATTGTTTTGATTTCATATTTTCTTTGTTTCGTTTTGGGGATAGATCTGAACAAGTGTGGAACTGGTCGGGTTTTATTTATCCTCCGGCTTGTTTTAAGTAGTCCTTACACCGAGCCCAGATTATCCATGACCAGATATATGCAAATATGAAAAACCGGAAAGGGAAACGAATATTATTATCCATTTGCTTTACTCTTAAAATATGATCCCGAAATGCAAACTAGGCTCATAGAGAAGGTATTAATTTCATTGATCCGAACATATTCAATAACTATTCTGGATCGTAAAATACGGCATCTTTCTGCTTGCTTGTCTCATGAGTTCATCAACCAGTCTGGCCGGACTACTTAAAGATGATGAAAGTTTGTGATCGTAATTCCAGATCATCTTTTCTGAGCCGCTGTCGTGGATTGACAAAGAAGCAACTGCCTCATTTGTCGATGCCCACCATCCTGCAAGAACTGCCAATGCAATTGCAGCACCCTCGGATATTGGTTTTGAGAGCGAGTAATTGGAAGTCAGGATCCCGTCTACGTTCAGAACTCTTGATAAGTCGGCAGGTGTTAACAATCGTGCATCCTGAAAACCTGCAGCAGTTAATAATGCATTTGTAGTTTCAACATCCTGGATATCAACGAAGATATTTCCCTGCATTTTTCTTTTTAGCATCCAGCTATACATCTCACGCTGGAAATTGATTGATTCTGTTTTTTGTTGTTCAATCAGAGCGGCAGCATCGACCTTTTTACTTGCAGCAATAGATACTTTTGGAGGTACTATGGCTATGATTTTATGAGTGTTTGCAAGGTATCTGGCATCTGGAGCGTAAAATACCTTGGCGCAACTTTGTAAAAAGAGTGTTGCGACGATTAATAAAACTACTGACTTTTTCATAATTACCGAAATGTTTAATTAAAAAATAAATCTTTTTAAACGAAATCTTTCCACCGGATTGATCGAAATAAGTGTAAGGTTAAAATTCCTTATTATGTTTAAAACTCCATGCATATGTGCCTCATCCTTAAGATTCCCTGTAAGAATTGTATTGTTTCCTTCATAACTGATCTCCATACCCTCAAAGCATTCTTTCCATTTTTCATTAAGATGTCCCTGAATTTTTATTATAGCCTTGCCTTTCATTCTTTTATTGATTAAATTCTCAACAAAGGTCGGGTACACCCGATAAAAAAAATCACCCTCGAGGGTGATTCGGGAGGGTGATTTTTATTAAATAGATTCGTACATTTTACTTATATTGTAAATTTGGATTAGTTTTCATTTCTTGAAAGCTCAAGTTCAGGAGGCAAATCATTTTTGTCAATCAGAGATACTTTTCTCAACCAGATTATTTGTCTGAACGCTGAAGTAAACCCTGCAATTGTCACCCCGTAAATTATCTCAGAACCAGAAAGGACCGATAATATAAGGAGAAGTATTGAAATCGAAAAATAGCGTCCGGATTGTATCAAATAAGCGGTTCTTTGATGTAAATACAATTTCCCATGAAGTCCTTTACGACTGGCTATATATCCAAATAAATTGTTTAAATGCTGAGTACAGACTATTATAAATAGGCCCCAGATATAACCTATAAATATGGCACTGAATCCACGCGGAATCAGAATTAACGCAAATGATACTGCTGTACCAATAATCGCTGAAGCAATAATATGTTTTGGATTTAACAATCGGCGCTTTTCAACTGCACGCTGAAAAGCAGGACTTCCTTCAATTGTGTTAATTGGATAGCTTTGATAATGCTTAAAATAGTGTTCCTGTCTTTCATTTTCCTGGAGAATGGTAAGTCCCCAATCTATGAACATTAATAAAGCAGTTATCAAGCCAAAGATAACGGGATTATAAATCAGCCATTCTGTCATTTTATTTAGTTTTTAGTGAATTAACGGAGTTTTCTTTTATGTTCGTTTGTAACATTGAGATTAAATGTGCATGAAACTGTTTCTTTATTCTGATCGCTGGCAGTTACTTTTACAGTTAAACTGGTTATCGCTGCGGGTTTCCCTGAAAAGGTTTGCGTGGCGGGATCAAATAATAACCATACTGGTAATGGACTGCCATCAGCAAGCGATGCGGAATATGTCAGCGTAATATTTCCATCATCATCAATAAAAGTATCGGCAGGTAAGGAAAAACTGAATAGATTACCAACTTGAATTGATCCGGCTTTTATCTGATTTCTGACATAGGGTACAAAATTGGTATACTTTAGACTGTCGATGACGTTATCAATTTTAACCCAATAAGTAGAGTATGATGGCATCGCAATTTCGCCGCGTGAAAAAAACAGAAATTTGTTATCCCGGGTAACAAATGGACCGTATTCCCATGAAGGATTTGGCAAATTAATCTTGGATCCGAGGGATTTTGAATTTGTCCATGTACCATCAGCTTTTTTATAGCTTATATACAGATCGCCAGCCATAGGTGGCGTACTCCTGGCATGAATAATATAAGACTCATCTCTGGCTATAAAAAAATCACCTTCATTTGAACTTGTACTTATGGGCGTTCCAAGATTTTTAATAATTGTATCTGTTCCGTTTATGGATAAAATGCTTATATCTCTTAATGATGTTCCGGCAAACGTTGAAGATAAATAATAATTTTTAAGATTTGTTTCCCGAAAATAATGTGTTGCCAGATTTGAAGAAAGAAGTCTTTTTGGAATACTCCATCCTGTACTGTTTCTTGTTGAGTAATATGTGCAGGCCGTAGCAGCAGTTCCATTTAAATTCTTTTGCATATAAATAATACTGTCATTAACTGAAAGAGCAGGCGCCATATATCCATTAAAAACCACGAATGGCCCCTGCCATTTGTCATTTAAATATTTATAATATTTTATTCTTAGAACATCAGGAGGATATCTATCTATTTCGCTAAAAAAAAATTCTTTATTATCGGAAGATATTGTTATTCTTTCTATAGTACGTGTTCCGCTGCCAATTAGTAATGGAAACAATTCCGGTGTTTTACCCGGAGGGGTTTGCCCCAAATACAAACTGTCGAATGGGATTGTTTGTGCAAAACCAGGCTTAACCAGTAGTAAAAAGAAAAAAGCAATGTAAATCGTTTTCATAATAACAAAGGTCGGGTACACCCATCAAAAAAAAATCACCCTTGAGGGTGATTCGGGAGGGTGATTTTACAGTGAAGCCCGGCTACGTGATAAGTGGTTTGACTGACGGAATCTCGCGACAGCTAGCTTCAAGCTTAAAAATCATTTCAACTTTATTCATTTAGAAATTTTCTAGATGTTTCCTATTAGGATAAGAAGTATTATTCCTATAATTAACAGATAAGAATATGGATTAGCAAAGTTTGGTGACAGACCAATACCTGTTTCCCTCGGTACTAATACTCTTGGATCTTTATGATTATAATAAAAGAAGCCCCACACATAATTATCAGGGTCTTTTCTCATTCTATCAAGTTCGTTTTGTTCAAATTGTGTTTTCATATTTACAAGTATTTGTGATATCCTTTGTTGGCGGTTCGTGCTTTATTATTAATAAGTCAAGCTGTGATCACATTTTATCCAATTAGTAACATATCAAGCTCACTACATAGGCCGGCATATTACCCGACATTTCTCTTACTCCTGTAATACCATTGGATATCACCAGAGTTGCTCCGGGTAACGGCAATTTACTATCAACATTAACTATGGTCCCCCGTACTACCTGAGTAAGAGTTTGACTGAAAGCCAGTGTCGTGAACACGGCAGCCATTAATGTTGTTAAAATGAATTTTTTATAGATTTTTGTTTTCATAATAGTATCCTTTGCAATGATTACAGAACAAAGGTCGGGTACCCCCATTAAAAAAAAATCACCCTTAAGAGTGATTCGGTAGGGTGATTTTTATAAAATAAAATTGTAGCCGTAATCTGGTAATAGATGCTATAATAACCCTAGCTCTCTGCCTTTAGTGACAGCTTCATTCCGGGATTCAACTTCTAACTTCAGAAAAATATTTTTTGCATGCGTTTTAGCTGTATTTAGTGAAATAAACAATTTATCAGCTATTTCCTGGTTTGTAAAGTCTTCGGAGAAAAGTCTTAGTATGTCTAATTCCCGGTGGCTTAACACTGGTTCTGAGATGGTTCTCTTAAGTCTGACTCTCTTATCTATTTCATATTTAAGCTTGTCAGTTACTTTTTCAGGGATATTTGTCTTTGTCAGAGGCAACTTCTTTAAAACGTCTGCGAATATATCTTTTATACTATCGTGATAATAGATAAATGGCATTAAGATCATTTCATCTGAAGCGTATTCCAATGATTCAATCAGTGAAGCAGAAGCTTTTTCCGATTTTCCCATACGCTTATACAAAATTGCATAGACTATTTTTATTATGATCAATGTCTCTATCCATTTTGCAGCCTGAGTAAGGTTCTGTAATCTGGCAAGTAATTTTTCTGCATCGCTAAACTTTGATTCTGTTATCAACAATATTACAAATGAAAAATACGCACGAACTTCCAAATACGAAATCTCTTTATCGAGTCCCATTCCATTTTTTTCAAAAAGAACCCGGGCATTTTCGATTTCATTATTCTCAATAAACATTTTCCCTTTCATGTCAGCATAAATAGCTCTGGCAGCAGGCGATACAGCGTTATATTTAATAATATCATCTATCTCATTCAGCATCCTTGTAATTCCTTCATTATCGCCTCGTCCAATCAGAATAATTGAATAGGTTAAACGTACCCATACTATATATGAACTGTTCGAAAGATTTTTGCTCAGGTTATATGCAATTTTTATATGCTCCAACGCCTTCTCAAAATCAGTTCGCATACAATCAATTTCTGCCATACAGGCATATAACTCAACAAATGTAGGTTCCGATTCTGCTATCAGTGAATAACCACCTTCTTTAATTTCCTTTATCAGGTCAGAACATCTCCTGTATGCGTAAGTGTAACGTCCCATCCGTTGTTCCATGTAAGCCAGATTATAGGCATTGGTTGATATAAGATAAATGTTGCCTGATTTTTTGGCATAAGCCAATGCCTTTTCAAAAGCCACGACACTTTCACTGATATGTCCACTTATCTCTTCAGCCCATCCACGAGAGTACCAAACCCAACTGTGCCAGAACGGATCATCCCCGTTGAGGTTTTTCATCGCAGCCTTACAATAGTTAAAAGTTTTTTCCGGGTCTGCTGATTTTGAGTAGAGACTGGCAAATGCAATATAAATTTTTCCCAGCAATTGTTTATAATATCTGACATCCTCTTTTGAAGAATTCTTATCATTGATTATGCTCTTTGCAAAACATTCGGCAGATGATAAAAAAGTCTCAGCTTTCTCATTTTTACCGGCTATAATTAATATACAAGAGTAGTAAAGGCTAAAATCCGCATTTTTTTTAATGATTTCATCAGGAAGAATTTCACCATATTTTAAAATAGCTGCATGCTGGCCATTCTTCCACATCGTCTCTACTTTTTCTCCAAGAATCTTTATTGTTTTTTCCTGGTTCCCTGTCTTAATAGCATGTTCAATGGCAAATAATGGGATTGAATTGTCATTAAACCACTCACTGGCTTTATTATGCAGTTCAACAATGGCTGCTTTTTCTCCTGAATGAAGCCTCTGTTTTAATAAGTCTGCGAAGAGGTGATGATACCTGTACCATTTTCTCTCATCATCCAGAGTTATTACAAACATGTTATTTTTTTCGAGCGTCTCAAGAACTAACTGGCTGTCATTTCTGTTCAAAACCGCGTTACAAAGTGGAGCAGACATTTGTTCCAGTATTGAGGTCTGAAGTAAAAATTCCTTGATGTCATCTGTCTGGATCTTCAGCACCTCCTCCATCAAATAATCCATGATATAGCGGTTATCTCCTTTCAGTTTCTGAATAAATTCAGAGATATCCTCCCGGCCCTGCATTGACAATGCTGTCAGTTGTAATCCTGCAACCCAGCCTTCTGTTCTTGATGCGAGAGAATAAACATCGTCAATAGATAATCCTAATTTGAGCTTTTTATTGAACAATACGGATATATCATTTGCCGAAAAACTAAGATCTGATGAACGCAACTCAACAAGCTGATGCTGACTTCTTAATCTTGAAAGAGCCAGGGCCGGGTCGGAACGGGTCAGGATTGCAAAATGGAAATTAGCGGGAATATGATCCACTAAATAGGTCATTAATTTTAATACCTCGTTACTGTTAATCAGATGAAAATCGTCGAGTACCAGTAAAAAGTTCTGTTCGATATCAAGTATTTCGTTTATTAACAGGCCGGCAATTGATTCGACGGATGGGAAATTAGGTGAATTTAAAAGTCGCAGGGCACTTTGTCCGAAGTCCTGGTGAATACTTTGAATTCCTGAAATTACATAGCTTAAAAAAACCGCCGGGTCATTATCCCCATTGTCAAGAGAAAGCCATGCTGCCCGAATTTTGTTTTGAATGATCCAGTCGCTTAACAGAGTCGTTTTGCCATACCCGGCAGCAACAGAAACAAGAATGAGTTTTCTGTTCATGCCGGAGTTCAATTTTTCAAATAGTTCTGACCGGTGAACTACATTATATCCGGCAGAAGGAATATGTAGTTTTGTTAATAGCATATTTGCAAATTATGAAATATTTTGATAATGAATATATTAATTCCGGTTAATAATTGTTCTGGCTCGTAAAATACGGTATCTTTCTGCTTGCCTGCCTCATGAGCTCATCAAACCAGTCTTAAAATGCGGGAAATACTTACGAGTTCGAAGCTTTCATACTTATAATCAGTAACCAATTGGTTCAGAAAATAATAGATGCATGTTGCAAGCTATTATTTATCAATTCTTTTTCTAATCTCTTTTGGTAATGAATTCTTGTTTAACATTATCGAAACAGTATGCATTTTCAAATAGGCCTCACTCATATAAATATAACCATCATAAGGTCCATCGCTGGTTCCATATGAATTCTTCACAACGTAGAATTTTTTCCCTTCTTTATTTTTTGCAATCCCTATAATATGCATTAAATGATTATCGGTAGTAATCAATCGTTCAAAGCTTAATTGCCTTATGCGTTGGTCGACATTTAATTCTGGAGTATTGGTATTAAGCGTTTTAAATCCTTCATTACCTATAATGGGCAACAAGGCAAGACCATTCCTTTTATATGAAAAAGTTACTGACATATCTCCGTCCCAAACAACAGTATATCCATGAACTAAAGAGCTATCAATAGTTTGGATGAATTCATTCAGGGGTACATTGAAGTACATGCCACTTGCATAATTATCTCGAACTTCAAGCGCAAAATTTGTATAAAAAAAATGGTGAGTATATGATGTCAATGAAACATAATCATCGGGATTTATTTCAAGAAATTTGGCAAACGAAGTCGGAGTATAAGTTTGACCTTTAATTTCAAATTGATTTGGTAAAGAATTATAATAACTGTCAAGTAATGCGCAATAATGTTTCATCCAGTTCTCTGTTGGATAATCGTCTTCTAATATTGTCTTAAGATAATTTCCTAAAACTCTTTCTAATTCTCTGTCATTTTGTATTGAATCAACTTTGAAATTTTGTTGGGGAATAATTCCTTTCTCCTTAATAATTCTCAATACGTCATGGGCTAAACCTCCTGACCTAAAACTTGTATTTCCTTTTCGTAAAACATAATTATGTGCTTTATCGATAAATGCATAATAAATAAAAAATTCTTCTGATAAATCATAAGCACCTTTTTTCATCCGAAGTAGTTCAGACTCAAGAAATGAACAAGTAGCATAACTCCAACAACCAGGTCCTCCCTGGTCTTTTACAGATGTAGCAGGGTTTTCAATGTTAGTTATAAACTCCTCTTTTTGTGAGAAAGAATCTAAGGTTAAAAACATTAGAAAGAAAAAACAAATTGATCTCATTTCATTAATATTTATCAATGTAAGTACGCGTTTTTGTTAGCTTGTTGTACCTATCGGATGGGGATAATAATTGTATCTCTGCTTATAGTATATGCCCCAAAATAGCCAAGAGCTCCATTGCTTATATTTGTATTGGGATTAGCCGGGGTTGTAAATGACATCATCTCTGCACCACCTGAAATTGGAAATAAAGTTTTATAATAGTCATAGGTTTTCTCATCAAGTGAATAGAGCTCAACTACAACTGTATCTGACTGTTGATATACGTCATAGCTCCAGGTTAATTCAACATTATTGCCATTACTAACGTCGTCATTATAAAGATCTTTGCTATACCTGGCTTTTGATTTATCGTTAATGTTGTATGTTTTTAACCGGTAAAAATTGCGATACTCCTCAGGATCGGGAAAGTGACAACTTACCACATAACCTACCTCATAAAAAATGCTTTCAGGATTATAGAGACAGGTTAATGAATCAATATTAACTTTTTGAGGAATAATTGCTTCCGCCACATATAATTTCCCTTCTGCAAGGATGCTAAGAGTATAGTTTATAGACGATTTAGCCTGTACATTTTCTCCCAGATAATTACCTGGTTCAACTTCATTGAATTTTACGACTGTGCCTGCATTATCTGTTAATGTAATAACAGCATCTGAAACTTTTGGATTTGTTTTATGATTAAAATAATCAGTCGTTTTTGACAGCTTTATAATGCACTGGTTATCAAAATCATTAATTACACCTTCAATTACAAGTTTTGGTTTCATATAGTCTAATTCAATTTCAATTACATTTTCACATGATGTTAAGAGTATTATCAGGCTAAAGAAAATTAGTGTTGTTTTCATTGGCTTAAAAGTTAAAATTATAAGTAATTGAAGGGACTATTTGAAATAGAGATTGTTGAACTGCTTCTGTTTTCGAAGGATCATTTTCATTTTCCCTGAAACTGATTGAATAAGCATTTTTACGTGCATAAGCGTTGTAAACTGAAAAGTTCCAGCTTGATTCAAATTTTTCCCGCTTTTTATTTGTAAGAGTTACCCCTAAGTCAAGGCGATGATAATCAGGCATCCGATAGCCATTTCTGTTTGTATATGCCGGAACTGTAACTCCATCAATTACATACTTTCCTTCCGGAAAAGTAACAGCATTTCCGGTGTTGTATACCCAATTCGCTGACACTTTCAATTTATCACTAAAATCATACATCAAAACAATTGACACATCGTGTGTTCTGTCATGCTTTACAGGATACCATGCACCATCATCAATTTCATTGATCGATCGTTCAGTTCTTGAAAGAGTATATCCAATCCAGCCCGTTAAATCACCTGTCCTTTTTTTGATAAAAAGTTCTGTCCCATAAGCTCTTCCCTTTCCGAAAACCAGTTGAGATTCAACTAGTTCGTTAAGGATTATATTTGCACCGTTTTGATAATCAATTTGATTTTGGAAGTTTTTATAATATACCTCTACTGAAGTTTCAAACATATTGTCTTTGAAATTTTTAAAAAATCCAACTGCAATCTGGTCGGCAATTTGTGGTTTCACAATTTTACTGCTTGAGATCCATACGTCGGTGGGTAAAGCAACAGTTGAATTTGACAGAAGATGCATATACTGAGAATTTCTTGCATATGACATTTTAACAGACATTCTCTCGTTGACTATATAGTTTAAAGTCATTCTCGGCTCAAAATTGCCATAATTCTGAATTATATCTCCTTTGTTGTATGCGGTAGAGCTGGTTATTATGTCATTTTCATTATAGGTATAGACTGTATCAGGACCGATAACAGCACAATTTGAATATCGTAAACCATAATTTAATATTAACCTGTCTGATATATCAAACTTATGTGATATGTAAACAGCGCTTTCAACAGCATGTTTCTTGTCAATAACTTTTGAGTTGGTAAAATCTTCGTTTTCTGATTTCAACTCACCTGGACGAAATGTATGGTCTATTGTATTAAATCCGAATTTAATAGTGTTTTTTGGGTTGATAAAGTATTGAAAATCTTCCTTTAAATTAAAATCTCTGATACCGGAAGTAACTTCTAATAATTCCCCGACATTATATCCGATACCATAATTATAATCGCTGTAAATGAGGGAACTGTTTAGAAAAAGTTTATTACCGAATATATGATTCCACCTTAAAGTTGAGGTTTTATTACCCCAATTAAAACCCACTAAATCTGATATTTTGAAAACATCCCTGCCAAAATACCCCGAAAGAAATATCCTGTTTTTATCATTTATTTTAAAATTTGCTTTTGCATTGAAATCATAGAAATAAAGTTTAGTGCTTTTAGCTGCAGGATCCTTCCATAAGGGTAGAAACATATCTGCATAAGTTCTTCTGCCTGAAATAATGAATGAGCCTTTATCCTTAACTATCG
Source organism: uncultured Bacteroidales bacterium (assembly GCA_963700275.1). Taxonomy (GTDB): domain Bacteria; phylum Bacteroidota; class Bacteroidia; order Bacteroidales; family VadinHA17; genus LD21. The sequence goes on from CAVOWZ010000007.1 coordinate 124,438, forward strand.
GAGCTTCTATAGTGAGCCGGGATGCTATTAAACCTATGCCCCCTGAAGCAGCAACCTTTTTTGAATTGCCTTCCTTCATTTGAATATCCAGTACCGATGACAGACGTCCGCCGTAATTTGCCGGAGCATTGCCTTTATAGAACTCCATGTCTTTAACAGCATCTGAATTGAATACTGAGAAAAAGCCCAGTAGATGTGCAGAACTATAAACCGGAGCTTCATCCAGAATTATCAGGTTTTGATCGGCACTGCCACCCCTTACATAAAAGCCGCTATTCCCCTCTCCGGCTGATTTTACTCCCGGCAAAAGTGAAATGGTTTTTAAAATATCCTGCTCACCAAATATCACCGGAACAGAAACCACATCTTTTGGAGATATTTTAACAACACTCATTGCCGGAGCCTTTATGTTCTTATTGGAGGCCTCGCCCACGATTACAACTTCAGCTATTTCTACAGATGCCTGCTGTAGCTCAACATTCTTACTGAGGTTACCGGTTAATTCAATATTGTCGGTTTTACTAATATTACCTAAGTATGAATATTGAACTGAATGATTCCCTTCGGGTAAGGTAATTGAGTAAAAACCATATGCATTTGCCATAGCACCTTTATACAACTCTTTTACAAATACTGTAGCCCCGAATAGCGCTTCACCTGTTTCGGAACTTCTTATGTATCCGCTTATAGTATATTTCTGCTGTGCAATACCTTCATATGCCATAAAAAGCAGAATAAGCAGCCAAAATAGTCGTCTCTTTTTCATAATGTTAGTTTTGCCTTTCATATTCTATTTGATTAAACTCAAAGCAAAGGTCGGAGACCCCCATCAAAAAAAAATCACCCCTGAGGGTGATTCGGGAGGGTGATTTTTATTGAGAGTGATTTAAGAGAGTGATTTAAATAAAAATTATCGGGAAAATGTAAACCTGGAGAGAGATTAAATTATTCCAAGCTCTTTTGCTTTAGTTACGGCTTGCATCCGGGAATCAACTGCTAACTTCAGAAGAATATTTTTAACATGTGTTTTAACCGTATTTAATGAAACAAATAATTTGTCGGCTACATCCTGATTCGATAGATCTCCGGCAATTAGTTTTAACGTGTCGATTTCGCGGTCGCTTAACACGGATTCTGAATTAGTTTTTATAAATTTTTCTCGCTTTTCTATAGCGAGTTTAAGCTTGTCGATCAACTCCCTGGGAATTTTAGTTTTTGCAGTAGCCTGTGTTTTGTAAACTTCTTTAAGTAAATCGCTTATACCAGAATGAAACAGGATAAAAGACATCAGTATGTTTTCACGGGCAGCAAGCTCTAATGCTTCAATCAGGTTTTTTATGGCTTTTTCTTTATCCCCGGTCGCCTTATTCAAAATGGCATAGATGACTTTAGTCTCAATTATTCTCTCAATTCTATTAGCGGCTTGTGCCATGTTTAATAATTTTGAAAGAATAATTTCTGCCTCCCTGAATCTCATGTTGATTATTAATAAACGAGCAAAATCAGTATACCCATGTTCATATGAATAAGATATTTTTTTATCATATTCTAATCCATTTTCTTTAAAAAAATGGTTGGCTTTTTCAAGTTCATTCTGTTCAATCAGCATAAATCCCTTCATGGAAATATATATCGACATAGTGGTGGGAAATACAATATTTTGTTTTAGTATATTATCCGCCTCGTTTATCATCTTTTTAACCCCGGCTATATCTCCACGTCCGTATAAAGCAAGTGCGTAAACCATTAATACATGGACTTTAATAGTATTATTTGATTCATTTTTACATAAGTTATAGGCAATTTTAATGTTTTCGAGAGCATCATCGAAATCTGTCCGCATAGATTCTATACCTGACATCATTGAATACACCCCGGCATAAGTGCATTCCGATTTTGAAATTTGGGAATAACCACTTTCTTTCATAAAGGATATAAGGTCGGAGCACCTTTTATAGGATGATGAATAAAGCCCCATCCTTGCCTCAATGGGAGATAACCTGCTTGCAATGGTAGATATGAGATAAATGTTTCCGGATTTCTTACCGTACTCCAATGCATTTTCGAAAGCATTGATGCATTCCTTGAAATTTTCACGGTACATCTCTGCAATTCCTATTGAGTACCATCCCCAGCTATACCACATCGGGTCAACCTCCGAGAGGTTTTCCATAGCAGTTTTACTATAGCTGAAAGTTTTTTCCGGGTCTGGCGTTATTGAGTAGAGGTAAGCAAATGCAACGGATATTTTTCCTGACAATTTCTTATTATACTGAACACCTGCTTCTGATGAATTTTTATCATTAATGAGCTGCTTTATAATTATTTCGGCACTCTCCAAAAAAGGTTCAGCTTTCTGAATCTGACCTGCTATAATCAATATCCATGAATAGTATAAACTAAATATAGCATTCTTTTTAATTATTTCATCAGGTAGTAAATCTCCATATTTCAGAATTGCAGCATGCTGTCCTTTTTCCCATAAAGTCTCTACTATTTCTCCAAGAAGTTGTATGCTTTTTTCGAAATTCTCCGTCTCTATTGCATGTTCAATGGCCAATAGTGGCATCGAATTATTATTAAACCACTCAATTGCCTTATTATGAAGCCCAATAATAACTGATTTATCTCTTAGATGAAGCCGTTGCTTTAATAACTCAGCAAAGAGGTGATGATATCTGTACCAATCTCTTTCCTCATCCAGAGGTATGACAAACATGTTATTTTTTTCCAGAGTCTCAAGGATTAACTGGCTGCCATTTCTGTTCAAAACATCGTTGCATAAAGGAGCAGACATTTGCTCCAATATAGAAGTCTGTAATAAGAATTCTTTGATTTCATCGGTTTGGATTTTTAGCACCTCTTCCATCAGATAATCCATGATGTATCGATTATCTCCTTTTAAGTCTTTAATATATCCGGAAATATCTTCACGGCCAGACATAGATAAAGCAGTCAGCTGCAGACCGGCAACCCAGCCTTCGGTTTTTGATTCAAGAGAGTAAACATCATCAACAGACAGGCCTAATTTCAGTCTTTTATTGAACAATATGGAAATATCATTTGCAGAAAAACTCAGGGCTGATGATCGTAGCTCAACCATCTGATGCTGACTTCTTAGCTTTGAAACAGCCAGTACCGGATCGGAACGGGTAAGGATTACTATATGGATATTACCGGGAATATGCTCGAATAAATAAGTTACCAGTTTTAATACCTCGCCACTGGTAATCAAATGAAAATCGTCGAGTACAAGTAAAAAGTTTTTATCGATATCAAGTATTTCGTTTATTAACAGGCCGGCAATTGATTCGACAGATGGAGAATTAGGTGAATTTATAAGTCGCAGGGCACTTTGTCCGAATTCTTTGTGAATACTTTGAATTCCTGAAATTACATAGCTTAAAAAAACCGCCGGGTCATTATCCCCATGGTCCAGTGAAAGCCATGCTGCCGGAATTTTGTTTTGACTGATCCAATCACTTATCAGAGTTGTTTTTCCGTACCCGGCAGGAGCAGATAAAAGTATCAGCTTTCTGCTAAGGCCGGAATTCAATTTTTCAAATAGTTCTGTCCTGTGAACTACATTATTTCCGGCATGAGGAATATGTAGTTTTGTTAAAAGCATATATGCAAATTATGAAATATTTTTATCATGAATATATTTCATTGATGAAAATAAGCAGCAGGTGGGTACCTTAGCGCAACTTTGTAAAAAGAGGGTTGCGATGATAAATAAAACTACTGACTTTTTCATAATTACCGGAATGTTTAATTAAAAAATAAATCTTTTTAAATGAAATCTTTCCACCGGATTGATCGAAATAAGTGTAAGGTTATAATTCCTTATTATATTTAAAACTCCATGCATATGTGCCTCATCCTTAAGATTCCCTGTAAGAATTGTATTGTTTCCTTCATAACTGATCTCCATACCCTCAAAGCAATCCTTCCATTTGCCATTAAGATGCCCCTGAATTTTGATTATAGTCTTTCCTTTCATATTCTTATTGATTTAATTTCTATACAAAAGTCGGGGACCTCCGTCAAAAAAAAATCACCCCTGAGGGTGATTTGAGAGGGTGATTTTTATAAAATAAATTTATCTGGTAAAAGTAATCCGGAATAGAAGTTAAATTATTCCAAGCTCTTTTGCTTTAGTTACAGCTTGTATCCGGGAATCAACTGTCAGCTTAAAAAAAATATTTTTAAAATGCGTCTTAACTGTATTTAATGAAATAAATAATTTATCGGCTATTTCCTGGTTTGTTATGTCTTCGGAGCTTTCTGCTCAGGCCGGAGTTCAATTGTTCAAATAGTTCTGATCGATGAACTACATTATTTCCGGTAGGAGGAATATGTAGTTTGGTTAAAAGCATGCGTGAAATTAATAATTATCCAGGTTAACTTATGCAAAAATTGCCCTGAAATCAGCAAATCCTGACAGTGATTAATCTGTCTGCTTTCTGATGACGGGGGTCATTACGGGTATTAAAACAACTCTCCGATACTGCTGAAAAAATCTCCCAGATCTTCAATATAGTAAACAGCAGAAACACTGAAAACTCTGTTCCTTATCACCTCACTGTATGCATGGGAAATATTTAGAAATCCATAACCATAATTAACTCCTATCTGGAGATTATTGATCTCGAATCCACCCCCGATATTGATCCCTGCATCCATTCTTTTAAACTGGCTTGCTTCAGGGCCGAATTCTATCTTATCAGTTACATTGCTTTTTTTTCTGGCTGAAATGCCAACTCCCACGTATGGTCCGGCCTGGGCAAATAATTTCCAGGTAACAAAATCAGCTCTGTAAACAAGATTAAGAGGAAATTCAAGATATCTGACAGGGATTTTATACACATCACTTTTTGTCCCCTTTTTGATTAAGGAGATTCCTGCCCCCAGTGAGAGCGCATCTGAAAGTGGTACCTCACCCACAATTCCGGTGTTGAAACCAAACAGGTTGCCGGTGGATGTCTCAAATTCATAAAGAATATATCTTCCTTTGGCAAATGATAATCCTCCCTTCAGACCGAGGACCTGGGCATTGACTATAGTAATACAGATACAAACTAAACAAGTAATTATTAAACGTTTTTTCATCAGTATATAATTTATTTCTAATGGTCTGATGCCTGCCTGTCGGCAGACAGGGAACCGCACATGATTGAAAATTAATTATATTCATTTGTGTTTTTTATTGGATCAATCATGTGGGTTTCATTTTCTTTAAAACTTTTGAAGGAAGCGGTGATAAATTTTAGTCTAAATTTATAAAATATGCAGTTCAGAAACAAATCCACCATGCTTCTGAAATAAATTTTAGACTTCAGCTTGTCAGAATCGTATTTATTTGATACTTTCCAGTTTCCTTTTGGAATAATCAGTCAGATATTATGAAAACCAGGTTAAATGTCTATTTTACAGCTATTAGCGCAATTTGCTTGTTACTTACATCATGTTCGGGTAACCGCGAAAACCCGGATCTCGGGATAGCCGCAATTTCTCAGGGCCGGTCGGCAGCTGTCAGCTCTCATGCTCCTGCCTTCAGCAATGCCGACAGGTTGCAGTACATTAAATCAGGGGAAACAACCGTGCTGGCAGATATTAAAGGGCCGGCAATCATTAACCATATATGGCTGACTTTCAATGAAGCCCGTCCGAACTGGCTTGAAGCTGGGGGTTCGGCAAATCCCGCTGAAATTGTTTTGAGGATTTACTGGGACGGCGCTTCCGAACCTGCCGTGGAATCGCCACTGGGAGATTTTTTTGCAGCAGGATTCGGACTGAGGAACGAGATCATTTCAACACCTGTTATAGTTGAAGGGGGTGACGGATATAATTGTTTCTGGACAATGCCCTTTCGCAAATCAGCCAGGATAACAGCCACTAATGAAGGTGATAAAAATGTAAGGAGCTTTTATTATCAGATAGACTATACGGAAGTCGATAGATTACCGCGGAATTCAGCCTATTTCTGCGCCCAGTACAGACAGGAATACCCTGAAAAGACCGGTGATGATTACCTTATTCTGGATGCAGAGGGGCAGGGCCATTACATTGGAACTGTCATGTCGGTGCGTTCAAGGAGTCCATACTGGTTTGGTGAAGGTGATGCTAAATTCTATATTGACGGCGAGGAGGAACCTTCAATATGGGGAACGGGAACAGAAGATTATTTTCTCTGTGCCTGGGGATTCAATCAGAATATGACCCCGTTATTCGGATGTCCTTACAAAAGCATGGATTCCGAGGAAGACCTCGGTGTTCAGTTCACCCTCTACAGGTGGCACATGAATGATCCGGTGAGGTTCAGCAAATCATTGAAATTCAAAATTGAGCATACAGGGTGGATATCTGCTGATGAGACGGAGACCGGTAAGGTCGACGGACATGTGGAACGCGAAGATGATATGGCAACTGTTGCATTCTGGTATCAGCAGGTCAGCCAAAACGCTTTACAAGTCTGCCGCCGTATGCCGAAAGGGTTTTACCCAACCTCGATATAATTACCGGGGGTAAAGATCTTATGAAATCGGTGCGTCATTCTCCGGGAAAAACAGAACTTCAGAGTGGCTATGACTGGACAGGGGAGGGGCAGTTGTTATTTATGCCTTCAACCGGAAAAGCCTGGCTGGAAACAGATTTCTTTGTTGAAAAGGAAGAACCCCGGGGACTGGTCATCAGGATGACTCATTCTTATGATTACGGAATGTACAGGATATTTATTGACGGAGTTCCCATCCCCGATGTCCCGATGACTATCGATATGGATTTCAATGCACCTGCAGAAAACATTAAAATCCTTGACCTGTATTCAAAAGAACTTATTGTAAAAGATTACTATCTTGGAAGCACAACAATGAAGGAGGGGAAGCATACAATCCGCTTTGAGTCTGCCGGAAAGAATGATAATTCAATGGGAAACTATCTTGGATTTGATTCCTTCAGGCTGAGGGAACGGTGGAACAAGAAAAGAGCTTCGTTGAAATGAGTAAAGAGTGGAAATATACAATGATTCGAAAAAGATTGCTTCGTCCCGTTTTAAATGCAGTAGTTTTATCCGAGAGGTTTATAGCGGGACTCGCAATGACGGTAACAGGTTGCAGCGTATTAATGGGCGGGACTCGCAATGACCTTGCCATAATGCTAATTTGGAATTGACGAAAAACTAAAACCTTGAAACTCTGAACCCTGAAACCCTGAACCTGGAATCTTGAACCTGAATCTTAATTAATCACATATCTCTGTAAAATGAATAAAACTATTATTTCAATCACATTTCTATTGCTGCTCCTGATCCTGATAACAGGATGTCGCAGGGAGGATAAGGTAAGCGATGATTACCGGAAGGTCGGCCCGCAGCCCGACGGAAGTATTCTGGTGCCTTCGAACCAGCTGTTGAGGCCGGCAGGTTTCCAGGTCATACTGCCCGGCCGTCCCGTAGATCTTATCCTTACTCCGGATGAAAAATTTCTCCTTGTAAAGAACCGGTCTGACCTTGATATCATCAGGCTAAGCGACAGGACAGTAATACAATCTCTGCCCTATAATCAGAGCGGTGCATCATTCACCGGGATATGCCTGTCGCCTGACGGACATACGGTATATGTAACTGATGCAAAGGATCGTATCTGCATTGCCACTATCGATAAAACCAATATAATGCACTGGGAAGATCCTGTTGTTTTGCCAAACCCCGCCATTGGAGGTTCTCCTGCACCCGGAGGAGTGGCACTTAATGAAAAAGGAGACAGGATATTTGTTACCCTCAGCCGGAATAATTCTCTCGGGATCGTATCATTACCTTCAAAATCGGTAGTGGAAATTTCTGTCGGTGTTGCTCCTTTTGATGTTCTGGCATTTTCATCATCAAAGTTATATGTAAGCAACTGGGGAGGACGTCAGCCGGTGGAGGGTGAATCGGTTTATAATTCATCGGGCACCAATGTTCTGGTTGATCCTGAGACAGGGATCGCAAATAATGGTGCGGTATCAGTAGTGGATCCGGAGAAGAAAGTTCAGACGAAAGTGATTGAAGTCGGGCTTCATCCTTCAGGTATGGCCTTAAGTCCGGACCGTAAATTCCTGTATGTCGCCTGTGCCAACAGCGATGAGATCTCTGTGATCAGTACGGAAACCGACGAAGTTGTTGATAAAATATCGGTTCATATGCTTGATGGCATTCCTTTCGGAAGCGGACCGGGAGATATGACTGTATCACCCGATGGGAAATATCTTTTTGTGGCAAATGGAACAGAAAATTCGATTTGTGTAATAAATATCGGTGCACAGAAAGAGGTTGCCGGATTGATCCCTACCGGCTGGTACCCGGGTTCTGTCGTCCTGAACAAAGCCGGGAATACACTTTATGTAGCAAATGTTAAGGGTACGGGATCGCGCAATCAGAGAACCGACAGAAAAGGGTATAATTCCCATGATCACATGGGCTCGGTTTCTATGATAAAAGTGCCCGGGACCCGCGAACTTAAGAAAATGACGGAAACAGTACATCTTAATAATTCCTGGGCCGATATGGTTAAAGAGCTTCATCCTGCAGATGGATCGAAAAAGAAAGTGCCTGTCCCTGGACTGCCTGACCAGGCATCTTTTTTCAAACATGTTGTTTATATTATTAAAGAGAACCGTACTTACGACCAGGTTTTCGGTGATATGCCTCAGGGCGATGGCGATACCAGTCTTGTCGAGTTTGGCAGAGAGATAACTCCAAATCATCATCTGCTTGCTGAAACATTTGTCCTGCTAGATAATTTCTACTGCAGCGGGATTTTAAGTGCTGATGGCCATCAATGGACTGATGAAGCTTATGTCACAGATTATCTCGAAAAATCTTTCGGAGGTTTTACACGCAGCTATCCGTATGATGGGGATGATGCCCTTGCTTATGCCAGCTCGGGGTTTATCTGGGATAATGTACTGCGACATGGACTCACTTTCAGAAATTACGGTGAATTTGTAAATGCGGTGATAGAACCCGCTTCAGCTACATTTACAGATATTTATCGCGATTTTATGGAAGGGACAAATAGTATTAAAATAACAGCCAAAGCTAATCTTGAGCAGCTTACTCCATACCTTTGTCCTTCATACGTCGGATTTCCGAACAAGGTTCCTGATGTTTACCGGGCCGCTGAATTCATTAAAGAGCTGAAGGAATATGAGAAAAACGACAATTTTCCGAATTTTATAATATTGCTTCTGCCCAACGACCATACATCCGGAACCCGTCCTGGTTTGCCGACACCCCAGGCAGCAGTAGCCGACAATGACCTGGCCCTCGGACAGATCGTTGAGGCAATTTCTCACAGCAAATTCTGGAAGGAGTCTTGTATCCTGGTAACAGAAGATGATCCGCAGGCAGGATTGGATCATGTTGATGGCCACAGGACAGTGGGCATGGTTATAAGTCCCTATACAAAGCGGGGAGAAGTTGTTTCAACATATTACTCGCAGATAAATATGGTACGGACCATTGAGAATATATTGGGACTTCCTCCTATGAATCAGCTCGATATGACTGCCGAATCAATGGTGGATTGCTTTACTCCCAAACCAGATTTCACACCATATAAGGCTGTGAAAAATAATATACCTCTGGATCAGCTCAATCCTGCTCTTACATCTCTTTCAGGCGAACAGCTCTATTGGGCTCAAAAATCACTTGAGCAGGATCTCGATGATGTTGACCGTATTGATGAGGATACCTTCAACCGCATAATCTGGCATGCTGTAAAAGGATATGATAAGCCATATCCGGTGATCCGGAACAATAACTTTTAGCTGAATTGATGCCACTATTAATATACCTCTCAATAAAATATGGGAACCTTACTAAGGATAACTTTCAATTACACAGAGTTACACAGAGGGGCACAGAGTTACACAGAGTTAAGAATAATGACCTCTGTGGACCTCTGTGTAATCTCAGTGTAGCTCTGTGTAAGTTTTTAAAATCATACTTTAGTAGACACACTAAATTTCACTAAGTCAAAGTATTATGTTTAAACTACAAAGCACTTTTAATCACAATAATCATTTATTTTCATGAATCCGTACATTTTAGCCGAAACGAACTGGAAAACACTTGGAAATACAGCCATTGATATGGCAATACTACCCTGGGGTGCAACCGAAGCCCATAATTTCCACCTTCCCTATAGTACCGACAATATTGAAACAGAGAAAATTGCAGAGGAAGCAGCCCGAATGTCATACGAAAAGGGAGCCCGGATACTGGTATTGCCTGGAATCCCTTATGGAGTTAATACGGGTCAGCTTGATATCCGCGTTAATATAAACATGAATCCTTCGACGCAATATGCAATCCTGAAAGATATTACAGATGTCCTTAACAGGCACAAGATCCATAAGCTGCTTATTGTCAACGGGCATGGGGGAAACGATTTCAGACAGATGATAAGAGAGCTGGGGATCAGTTTTCCTGAAATGTTCATCGCCACCTGCAATTGGTATCAGGCAGTTGATCAGGATGGGATTTTCGAAGAAGGAGGGGGTCATGCCGATGAAATGGAGACCAGCCTGATGCTCTATCTGGCACCTGAGCTTGTTTTGCCACTTGAACATGCAGGAAGGGGAAAGGCCAGAAAATTCCGTGTTAATGCACTCAACGAAAAATGGGCCTGGTCTGAAAGGAAATGGTCAAAAGTTACAGCTGATACGGGTATTGGTGATCCAACAAAGGCAACCAGGGAGAAAGGAGAGAAGTTTTTCAGTGCTGTAACACAAAGGTTGAGCGAACTTATAACTGAACTTGCAGCAACTGGTATCGACGATATGTATGTTTAAGTTTTTTCTGGGCTGAAAAAGCTGAAATTGACTCCGCCATAATTCCTGTGCTCAAAAAATAGTTTATGCCCGCTGAAGATCATTTTTTTTGGGTGTTCAAGGATCAGGAAGCCGTCCTTTTCAAGTATACCTGAACCGGTTACAAGGTCAGGGATATCCTCCAGCCAGCGCAGATCATAGGGCGGATCGGCAAAAACAATATCATACTTCACCTTACATATCTTAAGGTAAGTCCTTACATCAATATGTATTGTTCTGATATTCTCAAATCCGAAATCCCTGATTATTCTTTTAATCCCGCTGATGTGTTTTGGGTTTTGTTCCACGAGGTGTATTTCTTTTGCTCCGCGTGAGGAAAACTCATAGCTTATACTCCCCGTGCCTGCGAAAAGATCCAGAACCATGGACTCCTCAAAATCTATCCTGTTCACAAGAATATTGAAGAGGCTCTCCCGGGCAAAATCGGTTGTAGGCCTGGCTTTAAATCCTGGCGGAGGTTCAATCCGTCTGCCTTTGTATTTACCTCCTATTATCCGCAATTTGTTATACTTAACAGATTAAAGCTCCTGTGCAGTTCTGTTTCGTTGAATACATAGCTGAATGAAAAATTACCTTCAGGAACAGTGAATTTTATATTCTTTAATATATCGTGAAATCTCAGCGCACAGATCGTCATGAATCTGAACATGGCCGCTGAAATTGATCGTTTCTTCCCTGCTGATGCCCATGTTCTTATAGATGTTAAAAACGTAATAAAGTATGTCCGTAATATTCTTGTAGTTAAATGTATTATAGAATTTGAGGGCGCCGTGTTCCAGGATCAGAAGGTTGAAATACTCCTTATCGAGATGAATATGTACGTATAATCCGAATTCATTCCTGCTAAAGTGCGAAACCTGTTGAAGAAGAGGCACTGTATGATGAAACGGATTTACACCAGGGAATAGTTTCGTCGCCAGTTCTGAGTACGGTCTTGTTACAGAAAAAAGAACATACGCATCAGGCTCCGGTATCCTGTTGTAAAGTATTACATCATTTTCTTCCTTTAATAGGTTCAATGTAAAGTACTCTTCTTTCTTTTCAGGATCAAACAGGGGGGCAGGAACCAGTGTTGACCTGGAGGATGGTAATATAAGGTTTACCTTCTTGAATTTCCGCGACAGGAAATCATCACCGACTATAATATCTGCTGCCTTGTCCGCTGTCAGCAGTTTAGGGTCATCAGGATCTGTTCCACGCAGGAGGATATATTTATTCCTTATCGTATCAAGAATACAATATGATAATCCATAGGGACTCCCCTGCACCGATAATTCGTAGTTTTCGGACGAGTTTATATCGAATGTTTCATCAATCAGCTCAACAAACGGCATGGTAGTATTTTTCGATTGCTACCTCTGTGTCCCTCTGTGTCCCCTCTGTGTAACTCTGTGAAAGTTCTTAAAAGAAAAGTTACACAGAGGTCCACAGAGAATGCACAGAGTTACACAGAGATTTTATTTTATTCTATTGCTCAGAATGGTTAAGTTTACGGACAAAAATAGGAAAAATATTCGACCACGGTCAGGGGAGCTTATAAATAGTAATGCGTGATACAATAATATATAATAACCTTTGCAAGAACCTTGGGAATACTCCAACTGATGATCAGTCGGAAGCGCTTAAAAAGATCTCTTCATATATCTGTGAGGATAAAAACGATGTGATCTTTCTTCTGACAGGGTATGCCGGTACCGGGAAGACAAGTGTCATAAGTGCAATAGTTAAGACCCTCGATTTGCTGAGAATGAAATCCGTTCTGATGGCACCTACCGGTAGGGCAGCAAAAGTACTGGCTTCGTATACTGGTAAACAGGCATTTACGATCCATAAGAAGATCTACCGGCAGAAATCTTCAAAAGACGGAATGGGCAGCTTTGTCCTTGACAGGAACATCGGCAAAGACATATATTTCATTGTCGATGAATCATCGATGATCTCAAATACGGGAGCGGAGACCTCTATTTTCGGGAGCGGGAAGCTTCTGGAGGACCTTATCGAATTTGTTTATACAGGTACAGACTGTAAACTCATCCTTGTTGGCGATAGCGCCCAGCTGCCACCCGTAGGATCAATACTCAGTCCTGCTCTGGATACCACTGAGCTGGCCGGGTTCGGATTCGGACTTATGAAATCAGAACTAAGACAAGTTGTCCGGCAGAGTGAATCATCCGGAGTGCTTATGAATGCAACTGCCGTCAGGTTACAGATCTCTTCAAATGATCTGGTCCATCCGAAAATAGATTCCAAAAATTTCAAAGATGTTATCAGGATTGGCGGCGCTGAACTTACTGATGTGCTGTCAGACTCTTATGGTGCATGCGGACTGGAGGGAACAATAATTGTCGTCAATTCTAACAAGCAGGCAAACCGATATAACCAGGGAATCCGCAACAGGATATTTTTCAGGGAGGAGGAGATCTGTCCGGGCGACATAATAATGGTTGTTAAGAATAATTACAGCATCCTGGAAGAGGATGGAGAAGGCCCGGGATTTATTGCCAACGGGGATATTGCAGAGGTGAAGAGGATAAGGAAATATGAGGAAAGGTACGGTTTAAGGTTTGCAGAAATGACTTTGTTATTTCCCGATTATAATTTTGAGGTTGATGCAAAAGTGATGCTCGATGTACTTCATTTGGAAACGCCCTCTCTTCCACCCGAAAAGAATAGTGAGCTGTTCCATCTGGTCATGGAGGATTATATTCATATTAAAACCCGGCAAAAGCAGTATGCAGCAGTCAGAGAAGACAAATTCTTCAATGCGCTTCAGATAAAATTCGCATATGCCGTTACATGTCATAAGGCCCAGGGCGGGCAGTGGGAGAGGGTTTTTATCGACCAGGGAATGTTCAACCGCAACGAGATCACAATTGATTATCTCAGATGGTTCTATACTGCCCTGACAAGATCAACAGACAGGGTTTACCTGGTAAATTTCAGTGATGATTTCTTTGTTTGAAAGGTTTTCTTCCACAGAGATTACCAGATATACGGGATAAGTCGGTATTTCGTTTTCCTGCAATAATCCTTATATCCATCAAGTTTTTCAGAGAGTATCTTTTCTTCATTCAGGATCCTGAAAACAAGGGTGGCCGGCAGCAATCCCATAGGTATCAGTCCCCAGTAAGAGACCAAGGGCGAGAGGAGTAGGCAGATACATTATGAGCACTCCGAGGTACATCGGGTGTCTGACGATGCTATATAAACCAGTTGAGATCACTTTCTGCTCCTTGTCGATCTCAATAATCCGCGAAGCATAGCTATTCTCCCGGAACACCCTGAATATTATCAGGTATCCCAGGAAGATGACAATATCCGTTATTATGATTACTTCAACAGGTATATCTGACCAGCCGAATCGCTTGTCAAGCCCGGGGATGATAAACGCTGTAATAAATACCGGAAGGTTGATCATCTGGATTAGTTTCTGTTCCGGCAGGCAGAAGCGTAAATACAATTATAAACAGCGGGACAAATGAAAGCCTTACCAGGAGTTTCCTTACAAGAGCTGACCGCTCCTTAGGTGTCATTTCGCTTTTTAGTTCCAAGGTGCAGGTGATTACAGTAAATAGTTAATTTCTATCTGATTGACTTTTTCTGGTTCGCAAATCATCAATCACCTTAGTGGAAACCCAGTAAATATCATTGTTTCCGTTCTGAGGAGAATTAAGAAGTTCAATCATACTGCCTATATTCATTTTTTCCGACAGCTTCCTCATCTCATCGCTTGTTCTCTGGGCTGCGAAGAAAAAGTAATTTCCGTCTGGCGAAACTGAAGTCGAGATGGCATTGCTGCCTTTAATATTTATTTCCGGGCCGAATGATATGCCTTCACTCCAGTTGTCATCAGAGTCCCTGAAAAAAACGTAATAATTGGCAAAACCAGGATTTATTTTATTGCGGTTATTATCGACGCATCCTATCAGGAAGTTTTCGTCCGGGGAGATAAATGCATTGTAGATATTACCATTACCGTTTATTGCCGGAGGGAGCAGCTCCTGGGTGCCGAAACGGTCTCCTTCTTTCCTGGCTCTCCATATTTCCGAGACACCTGTCTTCTCATCGCTGCGGGTAAAATACATCGTGCCGTTTTTTGTCAGCGAAGGGTAGAACTGGTTATTGGGCTTGTTGAGAACGGTATCGGGATTGTAAATTTCGCCCCAGCTGCCATCGGTCTGCCTGTCAGATGCCCATATATTCTGGTAGGTCCAGCGTGGTTTCGGCTCTTTCCCTGCAGGTGGTTTTGTAGACAGCAAATAGACTGTTTTTCCGTCGGGCGAGAAGCATGGTTCGAGGTAGAAGAACCTGTTGTCGCGGGCAAAAGGTGCAATCTCAGGTTCTGTCCATATTCCGTCGACCTGCCTGGTATGCATTATTGTGATATTTTTTGATGTCAGCAGCCCGTAAAATATTTCGTTTCCGTCGGGTGAAATTGTAATGTCCCTTTCATTGAATCCTGTGGCTATCACATCGGGGGCAAATAATTCAGGTACCTGACCCGGGACCTTCTGCCCCAGATATCGCCCTGTCAGTTTGGGAAATTCTTTATCATTCAGACCGGAGCATGATAAAGCAACGAAAATCAACAAACTGGTTTTTACAGTAAGACATAGAGAAGTTGATACGGATTTTTTCATGAATGTATTATTTCCCGGGATATTTTTATTACTTGTTTTTTGGTTCATATCTGATATTCATTCGTGCCAGGTACTCTGCAAGAGGTTCCAGTCCGATCTCTTTTCTCCACTCGTCTACTTTTGATTCATCCTCAAGCGGATAAAGCTCCTCTGACCTGGTAAATTCGTTAAACCTGGTATGAGTGCCGTATTTCTGGGGTTTATTCTCATTGAAAAGGCAGCGGTCATAGATATTTGCATATCTCACCCATGGGAGTTCGTTTGCCTCGCATATCTCCTTAATAAAAGGCAGATATCTTTTCTGGCTGCCGTCATTTGTATGTATTGCTACCAGGTATGCACCCATAGCAGCCTCTCTTCCCACATCTTTTACCCTGGGCCATCCTTTCTGATCGACCAGCGTGGATAGCTCCCTCTGGCTCTCCTGCTGTAACAAGAATTTAAGCTTCCATACTGCTGAGGCTACAGATGACCTCATGCCAATTTTCCTCATTGCAATGCCGATCTCATTAAAATAAGCCTGGTCAAGTGCCCGTAGCCTCCATAAGGCCCTGGCATATTCTATATCGCTATAACTGTTGCCGTTTTTTAGTTTAAGCATGGATACCAGACGATTCTCAAAGATCTCCCAACGTTTGTCTTCGCGTGCCGGAAGATATGCAGGATCAATTAATGCGGCGAGCGATGTGTCAAGTTCAACAGCAAGATGGAGATATTTGAAGCAACTGTCGAAATGTTTGATGATTGTATTGTCAATTGAAAGTGCGGAGGCATAATTGTACACAAGGGCAGGATCTTCCGGATTGAGGGAGAGCAACCCCTGGTACTCTGTTATTGCATCAAGAACGTTGCCCTCATTCATCAGGCTGTCGGCTCTGTTGCTGAATGACTGAGGGCCGGGCTGGGCAGCTACTGAGGTCCATATTGTTGAAAAGCACAAGGCTGCAAAATACTTCAATGATCTCATAATCAGGTTTATAATTTGTTTTTCTATATCAATGACGACAGAATATACTCGCTTATGATTTCTTCGCAGGGAGTACCGGTTACATAATTGGCTCCGGTGAATACAATTACCATTTTTTCGTCAGGTATCATAATTATCATTTGACCTCCCCAGCCTTCGGCACAGTAGGAACTAAATGACTTTCCATTTGCATTGAAATCTCTCAGCCACCAAAGATATCCGTAACCATCAGCCCAGGTAACACCAGGGGATATGTGATTCTCAACAGATTTTCTGATCCATTCCGAAGAGATGATCCTGGTCCCGTCCCAAACTCCATTATTTAAATACAGATAACCCAGCTTTGCCATATCGCGCGGAGTAATATAGATATCACCATGGCAGCATGTTATGCCGGACGGAGATAAAGTCTGCCAGTAATAGTTTGTTATCCCGAGGCGACTGAACAGATTTGTTTTTGAAAAAGCCTTTATGTCCTCGCCTGTTGCATTTTTTACAATCTGACCCAATAGATCAACTACTCCTCCATTGTAATAGAATGTAGAGCCTGGTTCTGCTACCAGTGGTTTTGAGAGCAGATATGATACCGGATTTGAAGACTGGTTAAAACGAATGATATCGTGATTTGACTCCGATACAGATACATCCCATTCGTTCCATTGCAAACCGCCTGACATTGTAAGCAAATGTTTGATTTTTATCTTTTCCCTGCCGCCCGTGTTTAATGAAGAATGATCAGGGAGATAATTAAATATACAATCCTCATCACTGCTGATATAACCCTTGTCTGAAGCGATTCCAACTACGATAGAAGTGATGCTTTTAGTTGCGGAATGAGTATTATGACGAGTATCTCTGTCGAAATTAATATATTTTCCGAGGTAATCCTTGCTTTTCATTCCAAAATCGTTACCCGGCCAGTATTCCTCAAACACCAGTTTCCCGTTTTTAACGATAACAATGCTGTGAACGTTCTTGTATTGTTTACCATATATCCTGTTTGCCAGCTGCTCAATAGGCAATGAATCCATTCCCACGCTTTTCAGTGAAGCTGTTTCCCATCCGTCATCAAGCTGGTCCGGGATTTGGTAATCATATACATCGGGATATGTCTTCTCGCAGGCAATGGAAGAGAATGTGATTAGAACAATGACATATATGTCTATTATTATCCTGATATTCATAACATTCCGGTAATTATTTGTCAGATCAGGGCCTGGCAAGCTTTTGTAAGTCTCTTTTTATTGTTTTGTATACCATTATTATTAAAAATTATCCTGTTACCTTGCTATTGTCTTAAGCAGCATTACACCAATAATCAGGCCGGCAAGGATGACTAAAACGCTAATGATCACCCACCACCATATTTTCCTCCACCCTGGTGTGGTCACTTCACCTTCATTTCCTGCAAAAACATTCCATGCCTGATAACCTCTCTTTACTGCCCAATACTCATAGAAGAAAACAAAAATTCCACCAATCAGGCTGCCTGCAATAATAATTGTCAGCCAGGTTAGAACTATCCACGGTGATAAAGGTATTAACTGTGACATTGTGATGGTCCTGTTTACAAGGACCATGGAGACAGGGAAAATCCCCCCCAGTGCCAGAAATGTGGTAATCAATACCTGCGGAAGACGTTGAAACAGGAATTTGAAAAAGTTCTTTTTTCCTGTTACTGCCAGCAGAGGAGATTGAAAAATGATCCATGATGCCAATAAAGGAAAGGCGAGTATAAC
Source organism: uncultured Bacteroidales bacterium (assembly GCA_963700275.1). Classification (GTDB taxonomy): domain Bacteria; phylum Bacteroidota; class Bacteroidia; order Bacteroidales; family VadinHA17; genus LD21. Next base: position 142,659 of record CAVOWZ010000007.1, read on the forward strand.
CAAAGCCTGCTGCTGCTGACCCATGCCTCCTGATATCATCTTCAATATCATGATAACTAATGCAACAAGGTAAGAAATAATAACACATACCATGTTCCCGCCAGTCTCAATAAGAGCCTTCCGCCATATTGATGTTTTCGCTGGATTAAGAGCTATTATTCTGGCAGCTAAAGCGAAGGGGCCAAGTACTAGGACGGCAGGTATCCAGAATCTCAGTCCTTTATTGCGCGGAGGAATAATAAACAGTAGAATCATGCTGAGAATTATCAGGGCACTCCACGATCTGCCAACGACATTATTTATCCTGATATTCTTTGTCACCTGCCTGTAGCGGTTTGCAGCTTCCTGTTGCACATCTTCCGGGAAAAGTTTGCTGAGAGGACCTGCTTCCCGGGGATTAGCAAGCTCGTCTTTTACATTTATAATTACAGGATTATCATACTGGTAAAAAAAGTACAGGTAAATAACACCATTGACAAGATCAGCAACCAGGGTTTCAATTGTCCAGCTTGCAAATTCCTGATGGACTGCATCCATTACATTTGTAATATCATTGAAATTCAGCGACCCTTCCCTTTTAATAAGCTGACCCAGCAAATCATTGGCTTTATCATACCGCCAGCAGGGGTAAGTGTATGCATTTGCCGGATTAGCAACATTAAAATTTGTGGATACCAGGAATCCGTCACCGGGTGTTTTCCTGGTAAAGACCATCTCACCATCTTTCCCTGCGCTGATTATCACTGCATCGCCTGTTTTATCTGCAAAATGCATCTGATCGTGCATATAGGGAAACCGCTGATGCTTATTGACCCATTCGATGACTTCCGTCACAGTTGAGCACTCATGCATTATCTGCATTAAATAGTTATGGTAATATTCTCCTTTGACAGGAATTCTTTCTGTATGGGGATTCACCTCAAACCTTGGCAGTCCGTTTGCATCATACGCAAGGCCTTTTTCATTCACTCCCTGCTGAGGATCATCGGGTTTTCCAACCCAGATGACTCCGAACTTCGAAGAATCACCCTTTTCCACGAAATACCACTGGTCGGGATTGATAAAATCATCATTTCCGCCGAAGAATACACTGCCATCTTTGGAGATAGTGATAACTGAGCAGCCGGAAGGTGTCTGCTTCTGTGAAAAAAGAGATAAGCAGCACAACTGTAAAATAGTAATCAGAAGAATTCTTTTCATGTGTAAATAATTTTGATTTTAAAGGTCACATGGAACCCACATGTTATGAAATATTTTCATTCTTATTTGTGTTTGGAAAACATGTGGGTTTCATAGACTAATTATTTTGTTTCATTATTTCAGGCTTTTTCTCTGCAATGAATATCCCGGAGTGTTTAATAGTTCATTTCTACTTATTTAGGTACTCAAGATATGTATCCCTGAGCCATGATTTCAGGGGCTCGTGTGATGGTATCATATTCTCCCATGAGGGAATCTTAGCCCAGGCGTAGTCGAAAATGATAATTTTCAACTCATTCAGATAGGTTATCTTTCTGTCTGATGGCAATTTACCATGCTGATTAAATGGATAACTGCTTGTCAGAGGTATTAGTTTCAGCCTGTTCTTCTGTACTTTGGATGTAACAACAGCGCTTAACACAGCCTGATGAAGGAACAGTTGACGGAGGAAAGTCGTACAGTATGTTTTCTGGTAGATATCATTTCTCAGTAGACCATAGAGCTGAATGGCCCATTCCCTGCAAACCCCGAGCCTCGGATTCACTGAATAAACCTCGCAGTTGTAGTATGGCTGTATTTCCTCTTCACCAACGATAGTTCTTATCGAATGCAGCCTTTTATGATTTAGCCTGTTGGTTTTATAAATAGGCTTCCAGTATCCATCAGGTTCTGTTCCCGGCGGGATGCCGATATCGTTTCTGAGAGTAACAGGGCGAAGAGCAATATCATAATTATCCTGAAGATCAAGTGTCTCAACAGAGTTCAAAACCAGAACACCGGGATCAAGCCAGATAAGTGTACGGACATCCTCTCCAACTCTTTTTTCAACCTGTGCTGCGGCAAAAGCTTTTACAGCCAGCGGGTAATCAGCAAAAGCAGTATCCATCTGTAATGGAAGTAGTTCTATATTATCACCTTTAAGAGAGTTGCATGGTTGATTATTCTGATCAGCAAGTACAATAAATATTTTACTGTTTCTGTAACTGCCGCCAAATTCTCTCACACTTTTTATCATTGCCCATATCAAACGTTCCTGTCCGGCGGAAGATACATAAGTCATAATTGCTGTGCCGGGAGAATCTGATGGTTTTCCTGAATACGGCAAACCTGCCAGGTTTTCCGGCTGGATTTCCCTGCCCATGACCCAGACCGGCCAGCTGATAAGATATGTCAGCATGAAAAGGAACCACCATTTATTGCCTGAAAGGAACTTTTTCATTTTGATATAACTTCTTTTGCTAATAGTCCTGTTTTGATCAACTTCTGATAATGTCTTTCATTTCCATGAGTTACTTTAATAACAACAGTTGCAACAAATGGAAAATATTTTATCCAATTTCCTAATATGACTGAATATGAGTTATATGCAATTTACGAAATGTAGAGGAGAGTTAGCAGGATGACATTTACTGATTACAATCTGCATTTTCCTGTTAAATGAAGATTCTAAATGCAAAGGATTTGTAATATATAAAGTACCGATAAAAGCTCTATTCATATCTTAAAGAATCGGCAGGATTTGAGATTGCAGCCAGTAATACTAACAGAAAAAAAACTTTTGGCTTCATGATATTTTTTTTTGAAAACTTATGTACTGACTTATGTAATTTATAAAAATTGTCTGAAAACTAATGTGGCATATTTTACGGATAGATTAATTGAATTTACAGGACGGCCTGAAGAAGTAATATAAGGGAATTTTCAGAATGCAGGAATATGCATCAAAAACACTAAGTCTCTAACTTTATTAATTCATAAACTTTGTGTATCCTTTGGTGCGCCACGAGACGTGCGTAAATATAATTAAATACCTATAAGGATGAAAGAGCCTTACAACCCAATTTGCCGTTCAGGTTGAAGTACACCTGACGCCTTTGGGTATCTCTGTTTAAGTTCTTAAAAAAATCAATTACACAGAGTTACACAGAGAAATACAGGGTTCCACAGAGATTACCAGATGTACGGGATTAGTCTGTATTTCGTTTTCCGGCAATAATCCTTATATCCCTCAAGTTTTTCAGAGAGTACTTTTTCTTCATTCAGGATCCTGAAAACAAGGGTGGCCGGCAGCAATGCCATAGGTATCAATCCCCAGTATGAACCAAGGGCGAGAGGAGTAGGCAGATACATTATGAGTACACCGAGGTACATCGGGTGTCTGACGATGCTATATAAACCAGTTGAGATCACTTTCTGCTCCTTGTCGATCTCAATAATCCGCGAAGCATAGCTATTCTCCCGGAACACCCTGAATATTATCATGTATCCCAATAAAATGACAATATCCGTTATTATGATAACTCCAAAAGGTACATCTGACCAGCCGAAACGCCTGTCAAGCCCCGGGATAATAAATGCTGCAATAAATACCGGTAGGTTAATCAGCTGGATAAGCTTTTGTTCTTTCACCTTTTCAGTTCCTTTAGTCCGTCGCTCAAGGAATTTAGGATCTCTTTTAAGAAAGTAGAATAATACGAAGATCATCGGGACAACCAGGATGGAAAAATACAGGTAAACCTGCCAGTAATTAAAGGTCCCGGCAGGAAGAAGGATGAACAATCCTATAAAAAGAGGGACTAAAGAGAATCTGGTTAATAGTTTTATTATCAGTGATCTCCTATTATCTGTTGTAATTTCACTCTTTATTTCCATAATTAAGTGAATTTGGTTAATCGTCTGTGTGCATCAGTAAGTAAAAGACGTATAGCGACATTGTAAGGACATACTTTTTCACAGTGACCTCGGCAATTTCTGCATAATTCGGCGTTATGATCACCAAGGCTCCCGTATAAGACTGCAGATGTTTCATTTTCTTTCAAAGCCTGTGAATAATAATAGTACCGTAATATCGTATTTACGGGCAGATGTCCGGGACAGTTTTGTTCGCATTTATTGCAGCCTGGGCGGCAATTAAGAAAACCAAGACTCTCCCTGAAATCTGAAAGCATCATTGCGGTTTGATTATCCAGGGCAGTACCTGATAATCCGACATACATTTCAATATCCGAAAAGTTTTTAAAACGGCAGCATATTGTCGATACATTTTTATTGGAAAGAATAAACAGGTATGCTCCCTTTTTGAGATCATTCATATTAGTTATCCTATAATTCCTGAAAAAAGTCGCCGGCTTTTTCAAGCTGTCGGCGTTTAGTTTCATTGTCTTTTTGTTCAAGAATACTTAGGTCCCCACCCTGCTTTATAACATTCTCATAATTCTCAAAAACGCTCACGGGATTTGATTTCATTATCATCTTACCGATGTCGTGCAATTGACAGGCATTTATCACTCTTTCCCCCATTTCAGGATCAAGAAAGTTATATGGAAAGAACAGAACATCATACCTGCCGTCTTCAATTGCAGCCATAAGAATATCCTCAAGATCTTCCTCCCTGTTCCTGCCACCAGAAGGTTCCATGGCATGACAGTCCCCTGAACCTTTCATTTATTTCTTTTTAATTGGAACTTTCTCCAGACACTCCATGGCATGGATTATAAATCCGCGCCAGAGGTTAGAGTTGTCTTACGCTTTTCGCTATACACCTTTTAATTTATAGCAGGAAAAATTTTTTCAACTATTATCCTTATTATACTTGTCCAGTGTTCACCAGCCTGCTGCCATGTAAGATCACTTGTCCAGCAGGTGGCTGTGACTACAAGCTGCTGATCGGGAACGATGAAAATAAACTGTCCTCCCCAACCCATTGCCATGTAATACCTGTGGCCTCCCTCGCTGCCAAGCCAAATTTGGTAGCCGTACCCGGGGCCATAAAGCACATTGTTGTTTGTTGTAATTTTTTGGGTAGTCATCGTGTTAATCCATGATTCCGGAACTACCCGCTGATCATTGTATTTACCTTTGTTAAGGATCAGGTTCCCGAATTTTACCATATCGGCAGGCGCTGATCCGTAAGCCTGCCGCGCCATTAGGATAACCCTTATCATCTTTTGACCAAAAAAGTTTTGTAATCCCAATCTGATCAAAGAGATATGTTTTTGCAAAATCAAGTGTATTAATGCCTGTTGCTTCCGTAATTATCACCGAGAGTAAATGAGAAGCTCCGTCGCTGTAATTAAATACCGTCCCCGGTGTTGTGATGAGTGGAAGGTCAATTATATATTGCAACTGATCCGGAGAATCAGCCCACATGTTGTAGAGGCTTGAAGGAGAAGTGCCGCTCCATGAATGCCCGAATGACATCTTGAGAAGCTGGTCGATAGTGATATTAGCCTTTACATTATCAGGGAAAGTTACTATTCCCGTAAGGTATTTGCTTATCGGATCGTTCACGCTTTCAATAAAGCCTTTATCAATAGCAAGTCCGATAAGGGCGCCGGTAAAAGTTTTTGTAACCGACATTATGTTCTTTATGCTGTCGGCGCCATAACCTTTATAGTTCGTATATTCTTCTGCTATGATGGTTCCATTACGGCATACAATGAGGCTGAGGGCTCCTTCAACGTTTTTCATCTCATCAAATGCGGCTCTGAGCCGGACTCCGTCAATGTTGTACTGTTCAGCAAGAGGAAAACGATTGGTTTCTTCCTTTTTACATGCAGCAAAGTAAGCATTGGTAAAAACTACCAATACTAAAAGGGAAAAATATCTGGATTTCTTCATGGAAGATCGATCTTACACATTAATAAGACTCTTCAGAATAATGCAACCCTATTAAAAAATTATACATCGGAATACATATGTCTGCGCTCCGATCGGACTGGCACGGGTCCTTCGATTCAGCTGAGGACAGGTTTAAAGGAATGTTATCCTGGCAACGGCACGGTGTAATTTCTGATAGTGTTCCCAGCATAAAGAACAACATAATGAACCTGGTTGTCATTGCTTTTTTAAATTAAAAAGGTCAATTTATTCTGTAATTTAGAAAGAATCGCTGAAAATGAGTGTAAAATATTCTACAGATTGCAATTATGAATTTACGGATGGCGCAGTGGCACAGAGGCGCAGTGGCGCAAAGGCGAAAAAAATCCTGGAAATATTGACAAATTAATAAATAGTGTCTATATTTGTAGAGTATAGTAATTAAATTGTAGAGCATAATGAGTCTTACAAATGCCGAAGAGCAGATTATGAAGCTGCTATGGAAACAGGATAAAGCATTTATCCGCGACCTGCTGAAGGAAATCCCGGAGCCAAAACCTGCACCTACAACTGTCATCACTTTATTAAAGCGTATGATTGACAAGGGTTTTGTCAGTTACAGGCAATGCGGAAACTCAAGGGAATATTACCCGCTGGTAAGAAAGTCGGATTACTTTTCTGACCATATCAACGGATTAATAAAAGATTTTTTTAATAATTCAACATCCCAGTTTGCATCATTTTTTGCGGATGAAACTGATCTTAGTCAATCAGAACTAATGGAACTACGCGATATTGTTGATAAGAAAATTGCATCAAAAAAGTCAAAGAAATGATAACCTATATCTGGAAATCGAGTCTGAGTCTGATAATCTTTTTCGGACTGTACTGGTTTCTGCTGAGAAAGGAAAAACTATTCGTTTTCAACAGATATTTTCTTGTTCTGTCCGTTGTAATCTCCCTCATTTTACCATTAATATCAATCCCGGTCAATTTCCGGACTTTACCTGAACTGAAGGATATAATCCCGGCATACGATTACCTCAGCCCGCAATTAAGCACCCCGGAAGAAAGTTACAGTCAGGATATAAATAACAATCAGCAATTTGTTGTAAATCAGCCAGCAGGAATTAATATCTCAAAAATTCTGACTGTCCTTTATCTGGTCGTTGTGATATTCTTATTAATTCGTTTTCTGAGAAATATATACCTGATATATAATCGGATAAAATTATCTGATGAAATAAGTATTGAAGGGTACAGAATAATTCTTACAGATGAAACTTCTAATCCTTATTGCTTCTTTGACTCCATATTTCTGAGCAGGGATGATTACATGAATGGCAGAATTGATAACGAGTTGCTGGAACATGAAATGGAACATGCAAGGCAATCACATACCTTCGATATTATATTTATTGAACTGGTAAAGGTCTTTTACTGGTTCAATCCGGTTAATCTTCTGTATGAAAAGGCAATCAGGATCAATCATGAATATCTGGCTGATAATGGAGTAATAAGTACCGATCACGACATTAAAAAATATGCTGATATTCTTGTAAGGTACATCACCGGTATGAAAAACATACCACTTACAAGCGGAATAAATCATTCATTCACAAAGAAGAGGCTGTTAATGATGGTAAAAGCCAGATCTAACGGAATTATTTATGGTTTAAGGATAGCTATGGTTCTGGTTTTATTTATTGTGCTATCGCTTTTTATGAGTTTTAAACGGTCTGATGATTTCCCAACAGGGAGGGGGGACCAAATAAATAGATTTGCTGCTTCACAATCCAAAACAATAAAGGATATCGAGGGGAATGTTTATAAAACTGTTATTATCGGAAATACAGTCTGGATGGCAGAGAATTTGAGAACCAACAGGTATAATGATGGTAGTCTTATTCCCATTGTTCAGGATACTATAAAATGGCAGAAATATGATCCTGCATTCTGCTGGTATAATAATGATGAAGCAGGTAATAAAAAGGATTATGGAGGTTTATATAATTGGTATGTTGTGAATTCCAGGAAATTATGCCCTGCAGGATGGCATGTTCCCGATAAATACGAATTAAATTCATCAATAAAATTGTTCGATTCATTAGTTACAGGAAAGCTTAAGGAAACCGGTACGGCACATTGGAAGATGCCTGACAAAAGAGCAAACAATGAATCGGGCTTTACTGCTCTGCCTGGTGGGTATCGCATGATGTCCGGTGAATTTGGTTATCAGGGAGAGGCGGGATTATGGTGGACATCAAGTGAAGAAAATGAATTTATCGGATTTGGATGGACGATAAACTCCCGGGATAAACGGGTTGGTCCTGTTGTTTCAAGCAAGAGGAGCGGATTATCTGTACGATGTATCAAGGACCCCGATTATAAAGGGAAAATAATAATGCCGGAGATCAGGGATGTTTGTTTTATGAATCCTGACTTTTCTCCGGCTAAATCGCTTGTTGTGCTGAATGGTTCAGTACTGGATTATGATAAAAACCTTACCATGGATCCTGCTTTAATAAAATCATTCAGGATACTGAAGAATGATGAGGCTGTTACAAAATATGGAGAAAGAGCTAAAGACGGGGCATTGGAAGTAGTTTTACATGAAAAGGATAAAAAAATCTCATTTGGAAGACAAGTTTCCGACAGCGATTCTGACACGGCAAAATACAAAACCCGTATCAATATGAATAAGGTATCAACCAACGGAGAAATCATAAATATCCCTGTGAAAGAATTACTGAAGGTTGAAATGTGGACGTATAAGGATATTAACCAGACCGGAGATAAGGAATCAAGATATATTGTTATAATGACCAGGGATTTTTATCAGGTAAAAGGTAAAGTCACGAAACCAAACGGCAGACCCTTATCCGGGGTGAGGATAAGTTCAACTGATAATCCTGTCAGAGCAACCTCAAACAGAAAAGGGATCTTTAAAATTGAAGATGTCTGGGAGAATTCGATTCTTGAATTTTCTCGTCCGGGATATGAGCCGTATTATCTTAGTACGACTTTCAGTGTGCCATATATTGAGGATATGCCAATTAAAATGCAGAAGGGAAAGCGTGTCCCCCGCTAAATTAAGGATGGGAATACAGACTCTAGTCACCTATTATTTTGACAAGAACCCTCTTTCTTCTTTTGCCGTCGAATTCGCCATAAAAGATCTGTTCCCATGGTCCGAAATCCATTCTTCCGTTTGTGACAGCCACAACGGTTTCACGACCCATGATTGTGCGTTTGATATGGGCATCGGCATTATCTTCGAAGCCATTGTGTTTATACTGGGTGTATGGTTTCTCGGGGCAAGCTTTTCAAGCCAGACCTCGAAATCGTGATGCAGGCCCGATTCATCATCATTGATAAATACAGAACTTGTGATATGCATTGCGTTTATGAGGATCAGGCCTTCCTGTATGCCTGATTCGTTCAGACATTTTTCAACCTGGTCCGTAATGTTTATAAATGCTCTTCTTGCTGGTGTTTCAAACCAGAGTTCTTTACGGTATGATTTCATGATATATTTAATTTTGGTAATATCTACGTATTAAAATACGTTTTTAAAAACGTATTTTAATACGTATTTTCTTATCAGACTAAGTAAGGTTCATATCCCTTATAATGCCGTCAATTCTGTTATCCAGCAGTTTGTTAGTGTCTTCGAACTTGTCTGCTGACCCGAGTTTAGTATTCACACTGAAATAGAATTTTATCTTCGGCTCTGTACCGGATGGTCTTACGGAAATCTTACTTCCATCTTCAAGGAAGAACTGTAGAACATCAGATCTTAATAAATCAATTTTTGTCTTATTCCCCGTCAGACAATTAGTTGATGTCAGCGATTCATAATCGCTGATTTTGACAACTTTACTATTATTGATGGAAACTGGTGGATTATTCCTGTAGGCTTCCATCATAGCTTTTATTTCATCAGCTCCCTCTTTCCCTTTTCTTACAATATTTATAAGCTTTTCTTTGAACAGGCCAAATTCCAGGTAAATGTCAATCAGAAGTTCATAAAGAGATTTTCCCCTGCTTTTTGCCCATGCTGCAATTTCCGCAACCAGTGCACATGACGCAACGGCATCTTTGTCTCTTACATAGTCGCCGGGGAGGAATCCATAACTCTCTTCACCACCTCCGATATATTTCTTTTTTCCTTCGAGGTCCCTTATGAGCTCGGCGAAAAACTTAAATCCGGTAAGTACATTGAAGCATTCAACATTGTACCTTTCAGCTATCCGGTCCATCAGGTCAGTTGTCACTATTGTCTTGATAATATACTCATTACCCTTATATTTCTTCTTTTCCTTATATTGTGACAGGATGTAATATATCAGCAAAGCACCGGTCTGGTTACCGTTTAGAAGGACAAATTCACCTTTTCTATTTTTACATGCAATCCCAAGTCTGTCTGCATCAGGATCAGTTGCCAATACCAGCTCTGCACCGGTTGCTTTTGCTTTCATGATGGCAAGCTTCATGGCATCGGGTTCTTCGGGATTGGGAGACTTAACAGTCGGAAAATTTCCGTCAGGAATATCCTGTTCAGGGACTGTAATAATATTATTAAATCCGAATAATTTAAGTGCAGGCGGAACAAGTGTTCCTCCTGTCCCGTGGATCGGGGTGAAAACGATTCCAATTTCACTTTGCCTGCTGATGACTTCAGGATTTAGGCTCATTTTGAGCACCTCCTGCAAAAATGCCTCATCGGTTTCCCTGCCAATGATCTTAATATTATCTTTATTTCCCCCGAACTTAATCTCAGTTACAGAAGTGATCTTGCGTACCTCATCCATAATGCCCTGGTCGTGAGGAGCAACCACCTGTCCTCCATCGTCCCAGTATGCTTTGTAGCCGTTATATTCCGGCGGATTGTGAGACGCTGTGATAACTATCCCGCTCTGGCACTTATAATACCGTATTGCAAAAGATAAAGCGGGTGTCGGCCTGAGTGCTTCAAAAAGATAAACTTCGAATCCGTTTGATGAAAAAATTCCGGCGGCTGTTTCCGCAAAATACCTGCTGTTATTCCTGCAATCGTGAGCTATGGCTACTCTGATCCCCTTGCTGCCGCACTGTTTGATTATATAATTTGAAAGTCCCTGGGTTGCCATTCCCATGGTATAGATATTCATCCTGTTGGTTCCGGCACCCATTACGCCTCTCAGGCCACCCGTTCCGAATTCAAGATACTGGTAAAAAGCATCAACAAGCTTCTTTTCATCTTTTTCGAGCATCTCCCGGACTTCACTGCGGGTCTCTTCATTGAATTCGTTTCCAAGCCATGTCATGGCCCTTTTCCTGATATCTTCAAGTGATAACATAGGTTAAAGTATTGTTTTGTAATTAATGTATTATTCGTTTTTATGTACTATTCTTGCTCCCTCCCCCCTGGGGGAGGGCTGGGGAGGGGGTAAGTGTATTATTAGTGTATAATTATTTCAATACATTTCTTCAGACTGCTTCTCCAGTGAGGTATAGTCAGATTGTAGTTCTCCTTAATCTTGCCTTTATCAAGTACTGACATGGCAGGTCTCTTTGCCGCTGTAGGGTATTGAGCTGACAGTATCGGGATTATCCTGCAGTTGATTCCGGCTTCACTGACAACAGCTTCGGCAAAATCGTACCAGCTGCAGACACCTTCATTTGAATAATGATAGATGCCCGGGATAAAAGCGATCTGATTTCTTATCACTCCGGCAATAATCGATATGACCGCTTCCGCCAGATCAGCAGCAAAAGTGGGTGTTCCAATCTGATCGAAAACAACATTCAGCGATTCTTTTTCTTTTGCCTTCTTCAGAATTGTTTTGACAAAATTTGCTCCGAATGAGGAATAAAGCCATGATGTTCGTATGACCATTGCCGCATGATGGGAGAGGGCAGCTTTCTCCCCGGCCAACTTTGAACGGCCATAGACACTTTCAGGATCCGGCACTGAATATTCATTGTAGGGAGTGAACGATTTACCGCTGAAAACATAATCCGTTGAGAAATGGATAAACCTGCAGTCTGTCCCCTCAATTGATTCGGAGATATTTTTTACGGCAACGCTGTTTACAAGCATCGCAGTCTCAATATCACTCTCAGCCTTATCGACCTGGTTATATGCTGCACAGTTTATAATCCAGTCGGGTTTTAATTTTTGAATGAAATCCTTTGTATTGTGATTATCTGTAATGTCAAGTGTATCGAGATCGGTAAATATGAAATCATAACCGTAATAGTTCTTTGAAACCAGCTTTAATTCACTTCCCAGCTGTCCGTCAGAGCCTGTTATGAGGATTGTTGCCATATTTTACTCATTTATTGCAGAAGTTATTTTCTGCCTCTTTAAGCGGCGGGTTTCCGGTATCTTTTTCACTGATTACCGGTGTTGAGTCTCCGTTATGCCAGTTAATACCAAGGTCAGGATCATTAAGAGCTATCCCTCTTTCCGCAGACCGGTTATAAAAGTTATCAGTTTTGTATAATATTATTGCAACATCACTGAGTACCGAGAATCCATGAGCAAATCCTTTAGGTATAAAAAGTTGTGTCTTGCTGTCAGAATCGAGCTCAAGGCCGAACCATTTTCCATATGTGGGCGATTCCCTCCGCAAATCGAGAGCCACATCGAAGATCTTTCCTTCAATTACTCTTATGAGCTTTGCCTGGTCATATGGCCGGAGCTGGTAATGGAGTCCCCTTATCACACCTTTTGAGGATTTCGATTCATTGTCCTGGACAGGAGTAAATGATATTCCGGCATTCCTGTAAGTTTCATGGTTAAAGCTCTCAAAAAAATATCCTCTTTTATCAGAATAGACTGTTGGTTTTATGACTAAAAGTCCGCTGAAACCTGTTTCAATTATTTCCATTGTCCGGTTAGTTATTTTAATCTCTCTGCCAGGCTGATCTCCTCGGAAGCAATCCTCAGCAGGTACCTGCCATACTGGCTCTTTTTTATAGGCTCAGCCAGAGCAATGAGTTGTTGTTTATCGATAAATCCTCTGTTGTAGGCTATTTCCTCGATGCAGGAAGCTTTAAGGCTTTGTCGTTGTTCGAGTGTTGCAATGAAATTTGATGCCTGAAGCAGACTCTCACAGGTTCCTGTGTCCAGCCAGGCCATCCCCCGACCCATCAGTCTGACCGTCAGAGTGCCTTCCTCGAGGTAGAGCCTGTTAAGGTCGGTGATTTCAAGTTCGCCCCGGGCAGATGGTTTAAGAGATTTGGATTTTTCGACCACTGAATTATCATAGAAGTAAAGACCTGTGACAGCATAATTAGATTTCGGGGAGGAGGGTTTCTCCTCAATGCTTACTGCTTTGCCGTTACTATCAAATTCAACGACCCCGTAACGTTCCGGATCAGTGACATAATATCCGAAAACGCATGCACCCTTTTCAAGCTTGGCAGTATTTAAAAGAACATCTCCGAATCCATGTCCGTAAAAGATATTATCTCCCAGGATCATGCATACCGTGTCATCCCCGATGAATTTGTCACCTAAAATAAATGCCTGTGCAAGCCCGTCAGGGGAGGGTTGTTCAATATAGCTGAAAGTCATTCCCAGAGGTTTACCGTCACCCAGGAGATCACGGAAGCCCGGCAGGTCACGGGGGGTTGAAATGATCAGTATCTCGCGGATGCCTGCAAGCATAAGTACCGAAAGAGGATAATAGATCATCGGCTTATCGTAAACGGGAAGCATCTGTTTCGATATGGCACTTGTTATCGGATACAGCCTTGTTCCGGAACCACCTGCCAGAATAATTCCTTTCATCTGTTTTATATTATATTTAAAACCACGAAGTCACACCAAGTTTTCACGGAGTTTCACAGTCTCTTCGTCTCACAGTCTCTTTGTCTCTGAGTCTCTTCGTCCCTTCGTCCCTTCCTCCCTTCGTCTCTTCCTCCCTTCGTCCCTCAGTCTCTAAGTCTTTCCTGCCAACTGCCAGCTATCGTCTGCCGATCCCGTAATACTTAAATCCCATATTCGCAATAACCTGAGGATCGTATATATTTCTGCCGTCGAAGATTACTTTTCCCTTCATTATCTCAGCCATCTTATTAAAATCGGGAAGGTGGAATTCCGACCATTCGGTCATCAGTACCATTGCGTCAGCTTCCCGGAGTGCATCGTAAGGGTCTGCGCTGTAGGTGACAGTGTTTCCCAGTTGTTTATCAGCCTCTGCCAGTGCAGCAGGGTCATAGGCTTTTACAACAACCCCTTCATTCAATAGTTTTTTTATGAGATATATTGATGATGATTCCCTAATATCGTCTGTTTTTGGCTTGAAGGATAATCCCCAGATCCCTATGGTGAGGTTGTGCAGGTTTCCGTTAAAATGTTTTTTCATTTTGTTGAAGATGACATTTTTCTGGAATTCATTCGCTTTTTCAACAGCTTTGACGACATTCATTTCATAACCAAGCTCCTCAGCAGTTTTAATAATGGCTTTAACATCCTTCGGGAAGCATGAGCCTCCGTATCCGGTGCCGGGGTAGAGAAATTTATGGCCAATTCGTGAATCACTTCCTATTCCTCTCCTTACATGATTTATATCGGCACCCAGCAGGTCGCAAAGGTTGGCCATTTCGTTTATAAAGCTGATCCGGGTTGCCAGCATGGCGTTTGCTGCATATTTGGTTATTTCAGCTGAGGGGATATCCATGAAAAGGATAGGGTGATTATTCAGAACGAAAGGCATATAGAGTCTTTTCATGACATCACCTGTTTCAGGATTTCCGACACCAATTACTATTCTTTCCGGTTTTAGAAAATCCTCCACGGCAGCCCCTTCTTTAAGGAATTCGGGATTGGATGCCATGTCGAACCTTATTTTTACATTGCGTTCGTCAAGTTTGCTCTGAATACTTTTTCTGATTTTTTCTGATGTCCCGACAGGAACAGTGCTTTTGGTAACTATTACAGCATAATCCTGTAAGGAATTACCTATTTCTCCGGCGACTTCCAGAACATGCTTCAGGTCGGCGCTGCCATCTTCGCCGGGAGGTGTTCCTACGGCTATAAAAATTACTTCCGCTCCCTGAATACCTTCACTGACCGATGATGAAAAAAACAGTCTCTTTTTTTTCTGTATTCCTTGCAATCATCGTATCGAGACCGGGTTCATAAATGGGTAAGGCGCCGGTATTCAGCTGTCTGATCTTTTCTTTGTCCTTATCAATACATATTACTGTAACTCCGCTTTCAGCAAAACAGGTTCCGGTAACCAGTCCGACGTATCCAGTCCCAACAACAGCAATCTTCATTTTCTCCGATTATTTCTTCAGTAGTTTAATCAGATGCAAATATAATAGATCGGGCGAGATTTGGAAATAAGGCATTGTGTGGACCCTGTAAACCCTTATAAAATACCTGCATTTCAATCAAATTATTAAATAAATATTCTATCTTTGCACACCATTTTTTTCAAAATAATGTCTAACTTATTAATTATTAGTATTTTTATTAACACATTATGACAGACAACAAGAGAACAACACCAACGAAAGAGGTTGATGTAACTGAGAGTGATGCCCTCAAAGCAGTTAAGAAACCCAGGATCAGGGAAGCAAGGGAAAAGCTTATTGAGCAGGAACTTGAAGAAGATTTACTGACCGGAAATGAAGAGGAACCGGTAAAAGCAGAAGTCACTGAATCTGAAAAGGCTGAAACTATTGAGGCATCAGCAGAGGCAGAAATGCCTGAAGCCGGAATACAACCGGATAAAGGAACGATAAAATCTGTTGAAGGAGTTGCAGGCGGTATTCCGGTAAGCAAATCCTCCAATGAAGAATTTGACTGGGTAGGTTTTGAACAGGATGAGATGAGAAACTCTCCCAGGCATAAGCATTATGAAGCAATGTATGATGAAACCCTCTCAACCGTTGCGGTCGATGAGGTTGTATCCGGAACTGTTATCCAGATGACCTCCCGGGAAGTCGTTGTTAACATCGGCTACAAATCAGAAGGCGTTGTGAGCCTTAATGAATTCCGCTATAATCCGAACCTGAAAGTCGGTGATACAGTGGAAGTATATGTTGAAAGTCAGGAAGATAAGAAAGGCCAGCTATTATTATCTCACAAGAAAGCACGTGCAATAAATTCATGGGACAGGGTAAATGCTTCGCTTGAAAAGGACGAGATAATAACCGGTTATATTAAATGCCGCACCAAAGGCGGAATGATCGTGGATGTTTTCGGAATTGAAGCATTCCTTCCGGGATCACAGATTGATGTTAAACCCATCAGGGATTATGATATTTATGTTGGAAAAACAATGGAATTCAAGGTTGTAAAGATCAATCAGGAATTCAAGAATGTTGTCGTTTCCCACAAAGCACTCATTGAGGCTGAACTTGAACAGCAGAAGAAAGAGATCATTGCACGTCTTGAAAAAGGACAGGTTCTCGAAGGAACGGTCAAAAATATCACTTCATACGGAGTATTCATTGATCTCGGAGGTGTTGACGGACTCATTCACATTACTGATCTCTCATGGGGCAGGGTCAATCATCCCGAAGAGATCGTTCAGCTCGACCAGAAACTTAATGTAGTTATTCTGGATTTCGATGACGATAAGAAAAGGATTGCACTCGGTCTCAAACAGCTTACACCACATCCATGGGATTCAGTCGATCCCAATATGAAAGTTGGCGAAAAGGTTAAAGGTAAGGTTGTTGTGATGGCTGATTATGGTGCATTTGTTGAAATAGCCCCGGGAGTGGAAGGTCTTATCCATGTTTCGGAAATGTCGTGGTCGCAGCACCTTCGCAGCGCCCAGGAATTCATGAAAGTGGGTGATGAAGTTGAAGCTGTTATCCTTACACTCGACAGGACTGAAAGAAAGATGTCACTCGGTATTAAACAACTGAAGCCGGATCCATGGCAGAATATCGAGGCAAAATATACTGTCGGTTCAAAACATATGGCGAAAGTCAGGAATTTCACCAATTTTGGCGTATTTGTTGAAATAGAGGAAGGCGTTGACGGTCTTATTCATATATCAGACCTCTCATGGACGAGGAAGATCAAACATCCTGCTGAATTCACAGCAATTGATGCTGAAATAGAAGTTATGGTCCTTGAAATTGACAAGGAAAACAGACGCTTAAGTCTCGGCCATAAACAGCTTGAAGAAAATCCCTGGGATGTTTTTGAAGGCCTCTTCATTGTCGATTCAGTACACGAAGGAACCGTAATGGAGGTCTTTGATAAGGGTGCAATTGTTGCGCTTCCCTATGGTGTTGAAGGCTTTGCAACTCCCAAACATCTGGTTAAGGAAGACGGGACTATTGCAAAAGTTGATGAAAGGCTGATGTTTAAAGTGATTGAATTCAATAAATCGGCTAAAAAAATCATCGTTTCGCACAGCAGGATTTCTGAAGATGAAAAGAAAGCAGCTGAAGCTCCAGTGAAGAAATCAGAGGCTGATGCACCAAAAAAATCAGCACGAAAAGCCAAGTCAAATATGGAAAAAACCACTCTCGGTGATATTACTCAGCTGGCAGCCTTAAAGGAAGAAATGGAAGAAAAAGAAAATAAAGCTTCTAAAAAATAGAAATATTTGTTATTTTTAACATCATCAAAATTATACAAACATGGATTTCAATATTGAAAGCCGGAATCACTGTACTTTGATTCAGATTCAGTCGGAAAAGCTCGATACACATATAGCTCCCGCATTGAAATCTGAACTTGTACTGATTTCAGGGAAGGGTGAGAAAAATATTATCCTTGACCTTGAGAAATGTCAATACTGCGACTCTTCTGGTCTGAGCGCCATACTTGTAGCCAACAGACTATGTAAAAACGCCGGTGGCACATTCGTCCTTTGCGGACTGAATGAGGCCGTTGAAAGACTTATCACAATTTCTCAGCTTGATACTGTCCTGACTATTACAGGAACGATCGATGATGCTGAAAAAATGATTTCCTGAGGTTTTCAGGAATGCAGAATGCCGATGAAATTAACAATACTTGGCAGTAGTTCTGCATTGCCAACATCAGAAAGATATCCCTCCGCTCATGTGCTTAATGTACATGAGCGGTTGTATTTAATAGACTGTGGGGAAGGTACCCAGATGCAGCTCCGGAAAAATAAAATAAGATTCGCGAAAATAAATCATGTCTTTATCAGCCATATCCACGGCGACCATGTTTTCGGACTTTATGGACTTCTGTCCACCTTCAATCTTATGGGAAGAACGCTTCCGCTTCACCTCTATGCACCGGGTAATTATCATCTGATGATGATGTCACATCTGAACGATTTTGACATACATCTTAACTTTAATATTGATTTCACTTCCCTTGGCGGGAAAGATCCTGTCAAAATTCTTGATGATAAATATCTCACAGTTACCTCATTCCCGCTGGAACACAGGGTGCCTTCTTTTGGATTTCTCTTCAGTGAAAAAGTTTCAGACCGGAACATCCTGAAAGAATCGATTGAAAAATATAAAATTCCGGCATTAAGGATACCAGCTATCAAGAAGGGTGCAGATTTTATTACTGAAAGCGGAGAGCTGATCAGAAATGAGGAAATCACTGCACCGGGACCAGAACCTCTTTCCTATGCATATTGCAGCGATACAAGGTACTTTCAAACGACTCGCTTCATTTGTCAGAGATGTTAAGTTGCTTTACCATGAAGCCACTTTTGAAGATTCTCTTCACGATCTGGCAGAAACAACCGGACATTCAACAAGTTCCGGAGCAGCACAATGTGCTCTCGAAGCCGGAGCCGGAACGCTGATAATAGGACATTTTTCTGCACGCCATAAAGACATATGGGTTCTTGCCGAACAGGCCCGGAAGATTTTCCCCAGGACAATTCCAGCTGTCGATGGAACTACTTACGATGTGGGAAATATTAATGTTCCTTAAATAAAGATTTCCTATATTTGTCCTCTTCCCAGAAAAAAATCAGCCAGGTTGCAGGAGAAAATAATCATACTCGATTTCGGATCTCAATATACTCAGCTTATAGCCAGGAGGATAAGAGAGCTAAACGTTTATTGCGAGATTTACCCTTTCAATAGCTATCCTGTTCCGGACAGCAGTGTTAAAGGTGTAATTCTTTCAGGCAGTCCATTTTCAGTCCGCGACACGAAGGCTCCTGTCCCTGATCTTAAAATGATTAAAGGAAAAATCCCTTTGCTTGGCATTTGCTATGGCGCACAATATCTAGTTCATGGTTTCGGAGGTGAAGTCTTACCCTCAATTGCCAGGGAATACGGAAGGGCTAATCTTATTCATTTTGACATAACAGACCCTTTGTTCAGGGATCTGACACCCGGGACCTGTGTATGGATGTCCCACGGCGATACAATAGCAGTGATTCCGGAAGGCTATACGGTTACAGGATCAACAAACGATGTGAAAGCAGGTGCTTTTCATGTTGATAACGAGCAAACCTGGGGGATACAATTCCATCCGGAAGTTTATCATACCGATGAGGGAATGAAGATCCTGCGGAATTTTGTAATCGATATTTGCGGTGCATCAGGTACATGGACTCCTGACTCTTTCGCAGAATCTGCAATCGGGTTTTTGAAGAATCAGCTTGGTAACGACAAAATTATTTTGGGTCTTTCAGGAGGAGTCGATTCATCTGTAGCAGCTTCCCTTCTTTACAAAGCTGTTGGTAAAAACCTTACCTGCATTTTTGTGGATAACGGACTTCTGAGGAAAAACGAGTACAGGAAAGTCCTTGAATCTTATCTTGGACTTGGCCTGAATGTCAAGGGAGTTGATGCAGGACGGAGGTTCATTGATGGATTAAAAGGGATCACCGATCCGGAAAGCAAACGAAAAATAATTGGTAAGATATTTATAGATGTTTTTGAGGAAGAGGCCAGTAAAGTTCAGGACGTAAAATGGCTGGGCCAGGGCACAATTTATCCCGATGTGATTGAATCAATATCGGTTAACGGACCTTCCGCAACAATCAAGTCTCACCATAATGTGGGCGGGTTACCGGAAAAGATGCATCTTAAGGTAGTGGAACCTTTACGTCTGCTGTTTAAAGACGAGGTCAGAAAGGTGGGTTATGTTCTCGGGCTCCCCGATCTAATTCTGAAACGTCATCCTTTTCCCGGGCCGGGCCTTGCAATACGGATACTTGGAGAAGTAACAGAGAAAAAGCTCGAAGTGTTAAGGGAGGCCGATGATATTTTCATTGAGAGCCTGAGGAAAAACAACCTTTATGACTCGGTATGGCAGGCTGGAGCGGCACTTTTACCGGTACAGTCTGTGGGTGTAATGGGTGATGAACGAACATATGAAAATACTGTCGTGCTCCGGGCGGTTAATTCAACCGACGGCATGACTGCAGACTGGTCCCGCCTTCCGTATGAATTTCTCGCGTCAGTGTCAAATGAAATTATTAACAGGATCAGAGGGATCAACAGGGTGGTTTATGATATCAGTTCGAAACCGCCTGCAACGATTGAATGGGAATAATATATAAAATATCATCAAAATGAAAATACGTAATACGCGAAAAACAATAATATATGCGGTGTTGTGCATTTTGTTACAAAATGTTTCGGCACAGGTGCTGACGGAAGAAACATTCAAGATAGGAAGAACGCTGAATCTAATTGAAGCAAATTATGTTGATACAACAGATATCGGCAAGCTTGCTGAAAAGGTAATAATCGAGATGTTAAGGGAGCTCGATCCGCATTCAACATATATATCCGCAAAGGATGTGAGAGATATGAATGAACCCCTTCTGGGAAATTTTGAAGGCATAGGGATTCAGTTCAACCTTCTTCGTGATTCAATTATTGTTGTCGAACCGATCTCGGGCGGGCCTTCGGAAAAGGTGGGATTGCTTGCGGGTGACAGGATAGTAAAAATAAATGGTGAGAGCGTAACAGGCATCGGTATCTCAACAAACGGTGTGAGAAGCCGACTGTTGGGCACCAAGGGCACAATTGTAAATATAAATGTTGTCAGAAGAGGGGAGAAGGATCTTCTTGAATTCACGATAACACGTGATAAAATTCCGATTAACAGTCTCGATGCAGCTTATATGCTTGACAGAGAGACCGGATATGTGAGGTTTAATAAGTTTGCCGCCACTACCGATAAGGAATTCTCAGATGCTCTTGGCAAACTGAAGAAGAGCAATATGAAGAATATTATAATTGATCTCAGGGGTAATGGAGGAGGTTATATGACAGCTTCCACTCAGCTCGTTAATCATTTTTTTGATGATGAGAAGCTGCTGGTCTATCTTTCAGGCAGAAAGACTCCCAGGCAGGAATACAAGGCATCCGGATCGGGAGACCTCTCTTCTGCCAGGCTGGTGATACTTACTGATGACGGCTCGGCATCGGCAAGCGAGATAGTGGCCGGAGCAGTTCAGGACTGGGACAGGGGTGTTATAATCGGTCGGCGGACATTCGGTAAAGGTCTGGTTCAGAATGCATATTATCTGCCCGATGGCTCCATGATAAGGTTGTCTATTGCACGCTATTATACACCTTCAGGACGCCTGATCCAGAGTTCCTACAGTGAGGGATATGAAAAATACCTTGAAAATTATACCAGGAGGTTTATTGATGGCGAAATGATGTCGGCAGACAGTGTCCATTTTCCCGATTCACTCAAATACAAAACACTTGTAAATCAAAGGACTGTCTATGGTGGTGGCGGAATAATGCCTGATGTTTTTGTTGCTGTTGATACATCAAATTACTCAGATTATTACAGGACCCTGGTAAGACGGGGAATATTTAATTCATTCATGCTTGAATATGCCGATAAGAACAGGTCTTCGATCAACTCTAGGTTCAGAACTTTTGATGAGTTTAAAGACAAATTTGAGTTTTCAGAGGAGGACCTTGCATCATTTATAAAAAAGGGAGAGGATGCAGGCGTGAAATTAATCCAGGATCAGTATAAAAAATCGGAAAGCGAGATACTCCTCGTGCTTAAAGCATTGCTGGCTAATAATTTATGGCAGACCAATGAATATTTCCGCATCATAAATGAAAAAGACAATGTTATTGCGGAAGCACTGAAAGTTATCTCCAGCAAGGATCGTTATAATAAAATTCTCGGTAACAGGTGACAATTATAGCCTGGCTGACTGATCCGGGATTTGAGAATTGTAATTACTTGCTTGTCCTATTTGCTGACAAAACATATTCATACGACCTGTTCGGCATCTGAGGATCGGTTTCTTTGTTTGTCCAGGTGAGAATATCATCATCAACTGATGCATTCACCACCATGTCTTTTTCATACAGATCGCTTATTGTAATCTGGCTTCCGGAAAGTGTCCAGGAAAACAGGAAGTCTTCATCTTCATCCCAGAAAATA
Organism: uncultured Bacteroidales bacterium; assembly: GCA_963700275.1. Taxonomy (GTDB): domain Bacteria; phylum Bacteroidota; class Bacteroidia; order Bacteroidales; family VadinHA17; genus LD21. The sequence goes on from CAVOWZ010000007.1 coordinate 164,803, forward strand.
CCGGAACCTCCGTCAATAAACTGGTATTTCATTTCATTAGCTTCGAGATATACTGTCGCCTCTGCTTTTTTGACATTGCTTTCATAGGTGATCACCTTCATTGATACTACCTCCCATTTTCCTATTATTGCTTCACTAAGCGGCTTTTCCTTTTCACAGGAAATCAGAAAAAGCAACATCACTGTGATCAAGATTCCCGGTATGACTTGTTTAATTCTCATTGGTAAATAATTTATTCTAGTTTTATTTCCAGTTAAAAAATCCGTTTGTAAAGAAACGATAAAATTTGAAATCTGTTTTATCCATAAATAAAAGATGTATTAAAAAGTATATGGACGACCGCAATTACTTACCTTTGGAAATCACAATCCTGCAAAATTTATCATGAACTTAACTGCAAAAACTCTATATGGTCTGGAAAGTGTTCTCGCCAGAGAGCTTGAAGAGCTTGGAGCTTCGGGTATCAGGCCTGTCAACCGTGCAGTATTATTTACAGGAGGCAAAGATACTTTGTACAGGGTGAATTATTGTGCAAGGACCGCAATGTCGGTGCTTGTGCCGGTAAGTGATTTCAGAATAACCTCGAAGGAGGATCTTTACTCTGAGGCGCTTAAAATACCGTGGTCGGAGTATATGAATGCGGATGACACATTTTCTGTTGTGGCGGTAATCAATTCACCCCTTTTCGGGCATACCGGATATCCCGGCCTGGTAGTAAAAGATGCAATTGCAGATTATTTCAGGATGAAGAGAGGCAGAAGACCTTCAGTAAATACTTCAGATCCGGTTGTGATAGTTAACCTGCACATAAGCAATGACCGGGTGACTGTATCACTCGATTCTTCAGCTGTTCCGCTTTATAAGCGCGGCTACCGGACAGACCAGGGTCCGGCCCCTCTTAACGAAGTACTGGCAGCCGGAATATTAAAACTATCGGGATGGAATGGTTCAGATCCGCTTCTTGACCCGATGTGCGGATCAGGAACAATTCCGATCGAAGCTGCACTGATGGCAAATAATATTCCCCCCGGCAAATTCAGAAGCTCATTCGGATTCACCCGATGGAAAGATTATGACAGCTATTTGTTCGGCAAAATAAAGAATGAGGCTGATTCCGGGATTACAAAAAGCTCAGCAAGGATAGATGCAAGTGATATATCCGCTTCAGCTGTCAGGCTGACCGGAGCTAACCTTGAAAAAGCAGGCCTTGCCGGTCAGGTTTCACTTGAAGTTTCAGATTTCATGAATGTTAAACCGGAATTCAGCAATGGTTATGTCTTTATGAATCCTCCTTATGGTCAGAGGATCCAACCGGAGGATATCAGCGGGATATACAGCATGATAGGATCAACTCTTAAGCATAATTTCCCGGGGAATAAATCATGGATAATTACCTCTGACAGAGAACATCTGAAAAACATTGGATTAAAGCCTGTTGCAAAGTACAAACTCTATAATGGTGCAATCGAATGCACACTTGCGGGATATGAGCTTTTTGAAGGTTCATGGAAAAAGACCAGAGAGAACAAATCAACAGAATAAAAACTCTCACATCCTCATTATTCCGCGTTGATCAAAAATAGCGGTTAATATTAAAATCTATGTTGTGAACAAGTTATAATTTGGTAACTTTATATTTTTATTATATTTGTCAGCATAGAAATTTAGATTTTTTCAAAATAAAGCTTATATGAGCTTTGATGTCGAGACTTACCTGAAAGATCAGCCAGAGAGTAATGTTATCCTTTATTATAAAGGGAATGTTGATTCTGATGTGATCAATAATGTTCTTGATACAGTGGAATATAAGCTTGTGGAAGTCAATGAACAGGCAAAGCTGAGAAAGAAAGTCTATAATGTGCTCGTTGAGAGCCTTCAGAATCTTTATCATCACGTTGATAAAGTGCCGGAGGATTTTGAGGATCAGAAATCAGAGAAATTCGGACTTCTGAAGATTGAGAAAGTTGCGACCGGGTATAAAATAATTACCGGGAATTTTGTAAGGGCCGATCATGTTAATATGCTGGAAGAGAAGATCAATAAGATTAACCGGTCAAGCCATGATGAGATCAAGGAACTATATAAATTTATCCTGAATCATCAGCGTATATCCGAAAAGGGCGGGGGAGGCCTCGGACTGGTGGATATTGCCCGGAAAACAGGAAATAAACTGGCATATACTTTTAAAAAATACAACGATAAATTTACTTTTTTCTACCTGGACATTTTAGTAAACCAGGACAACTAAAAAATTATTAAACAAATCATAAATCTAACTGAAATGGAACCGATAATAATCGAAGGAACACCGAAAACACCAACTGTTAAATTTGATAAATCAGAAGGAGTATTTGAAATAAAAGGTCGTTCAATTCCTGAAAACTCGGTAGAATTCTACAAACCGCTGGTAGACTGGCTGGATACATATAAGGAATCACCGCTTGATAAAACTGTGGTGAATATCCGGCTTGAATATTTTAATACAAGTTCTTCGAAGTGTATACTTGATGTTTTCAAGAAGCTTGAAGCAATTCACAAATCCAAAAACGAAGTGGAGGTAAACTGGTATTATGAGGAAGATGATGAGGATATGCTTGAAGCAGGAGAAGATTATGAATCAATTATCCGCGTACCTTTCAAAATGATCGAAATAACCGATTGATTAAATTAATCAATTATTGATCTGTTAATAATACCAAAACGGGCTGTTTCATCTGATACAGCCCGTTTTATTATGATATTGAAGATTTATGCTTTTTACCCATTGCAACGTCACCGGAATAAAGGATCCTCCTGAGCACCCTGAAATACAGTAATAAATAGGTTATCAGGGTTATGAACCATAATACAAAAGTATTTACCCAGTAAGTGTCTGTCTCATTGCCGAATATCCGTTTGACAGGTGAGTAAAAATGAGCTTTCACAAAATTGTGCACAGGATCCATATAAATGGGATCCAGCTTCTGGACTATCTCATCATTATATTCAATTATTTTTTCCGTCTCATTCTTGTTCACCACAAATTCCTCGAGCGATTCATTTGCATATTTATCCCTGAGTTCCAGGAATGCTTTGCTGTCTTCTGCCTGAAGCCTCGAGATAAGGGCATCTTTTTTCTCTTTTGCTTTGTTCGAAAAGGCAACGTAATATTTTCTCATATCCTCGCTATAAGCCAGAGCTTCTGCCACTATTTCGGGTGTTACTTTTTCAGGTTTAAGATATCCGAGAGACCCGAATTTCAGATCAGGGGTCTGATGAGCCTGTTTAGTAAATTCATTATAAACCAGTTTCAGCTTACCATATGAATTCTCGTTCATGACCCCTCTTTCCAGATCAGATGCAATACTTTCAAGTCTTCCTTTTATTTCAGCATGAAGGTAATCCTTTTTGAACTTGGCCTGGCTCATGGCTTTGTCGTAGATATAAAACCGCTTTTCGTACTTATTATCCCTGAATTGTTTGACAGCCAGGGCTTCATATCCCCATCTCGCAGTTATCATTTCACCATAGAAAGGTATTGAGACAGGTGATGATACATTCGGATTCAGTTTTTCAAATTTCACCAGAACCCCGCTCAGTATGATCTGCGGAATAACCAGGAATGGTATCAGTATATAGATTGTCACTACAGCCTTAAAACTGTCGGAGATTACAAGTCCCATTACATTCGCTCCTGCCCAGCAGGTAAACAGCATAAGCCAGTACTCCGGAAGCATTCCTTTTATTCCTGTAATTTGGTTTCCTACAAGCACAAATGTAAAAGCCTGGATGGCTGAAATACCGAACTGAACAAAAACCTTTGACATAAGGTAACTGTTCCAGCTGAGGTTGAGAAACGCCTCCCTTTTAAGGATTTTTCTGTCTTTAATGATCTCCTCTGCGCTTACAGTCAGACCCATGAAAATTGCTACTATCACCGACATGAAGATATAAATCGGCAGATTGGTATTTTCATAAAGAGTATATCCCGGATTTGGGTCACTTTCATCAAAATATCTTATCAGACAGGCAAGAAAAAAAGCAAGCACGGGCGCCTCAAAAAATGTTATCAGCAGGTACTGAATATCCGATACCTTTGAGAGGATGTCGCGTTTGACGAAAACTACAAGCTGTTTCAGCCTGTTTGGTATTTTGAAATTTATTTCGGGAATCACCCCTCCTGGCTCAAGTTCATCTTCTTTCTTCTCCGATTTGTAAAGATTATACCAGTCTGCCGGAGAAATCCTCCGGGTATCCGTTGGCTGGCCGCTCTCAGTATATACCCTGGTCTCCAGAATATTAAAAATCTGATCGGGATTTACATTGCCACAGACGTAACACTCACTTTCATTAGAATTCGTCTGTTCTATCTTTTTCTTGAAATAATCGATCGACTCGACCGGGTTGCCGTTATAAACCGGATATCCGCCTGTATCAAGAATAATGAGCTTGTCAAACATTTTAAAGATGTCTGAAGAGGGTTGATGGATTACTATAAACAGCAATTTTCCTTTGCGTGTCATATCCTTCAGCAGATCCAGTATGTTTTCAGAGTCACGGGAAGAGAGCCCTGATGTTGGTTCATCGAGGAATAGGATAGAGGGTTCGCGTATAAGCTCAAGTGAAATATTCAGTCTTTTTCTTTGTCCCCCGCTTATCTTCTTGTTCAGTGGCGATCCGACTTTCATATTCCTGATCTCATACAGACCCAGGTTCTTCAGAACATTGTCAACCCTCTCAATGACCTCATCATCATTGATATTGCCGAAACAAAGCTTTGCATTATAATACAGGTTCTCAAATACAGTCAGTTCTTCAATAAGAAGGTCATCCTGAGAAACAAAGCCGATAAGTCCTTTGATCTTTTCTTTTTCCCTGTAGATATTAACCCCATTAATAAGGACTTCACCGTCGAATGGTTGATTTGAGCCATTCAGGACACTCAGAAGGGTTGATTTCCCTGCGCCGCTGGCTCCCATGATCCCTACCATTCTGCCCGATTCTGCCTTGAAGCTTATTTGATGGATTCCGACTTCTCCGCTCCTGAACCTGAACTCAAGGTTCCTGACTTCATAAACCACTCTTGAGGACTGGAATACCTCCATCAGGAATTGCATTGTGACATCCCAGTAATAGATTGGCTTTACTTTATATCCTCTTATTGAAGAACCCTCGCTGAAGGGGTATACCTTATCCTCCTGAAGGAGCTGAACACTCATGCTGAGCTCTCCTGATCCACGGTACCTAAGAAAATAAATGTTTACAGAAGGGATATAGAGAACCCAAATCTGACCTTTCAGCAGTTCTTTGAAAATATGCTTGGTTTCCTTCAGGCTGTCGGATTTATTCCCATCGATAAGCAGGAAATTGGGTGAATCGGGTATATCCGAAAAATGACTGAGTACAAAGACCTCAATAAGTGAATATTCTTCCTTTTTTATGTTCAGACCTTCAGCAAGCGTTCTGATAAAACCCAATTCCATTTCGCTGATTTCCTTACCACCCGATTTACAGAATTCAAGTGCCTGAATCACAGCGAAAATCCTTTGTTCATGATCGAGCCGGCCCTGCTCATTGATCTCAACACATAACCTCCATATCCTCACAGCAATGGCGCCTTCACGACGTTTGGGGCTCACTCTTTCAAGACGTTTCTTTGCCTCTTCATAAGCTTCGTCGTATTTGCCAAGGTAAACCTTAATAAGTTCCTGGCTTATTGTCCTGTTCAGAAAAGCTTCCACAACACCCCGTCTTTCACTCTCATCGGCCTGAGGCTTGGCAATTATTGCGAATAATTGCATCAGAATTTCAAGTATCTTTTCGCTCATTCAGGTTCAGACGGAATTGATTTGAGGATGAATTAATAGTTTTTGGTTAATTATCAAATAATCAATATGAAGCCAGCGACTATTCATACCACATACCCTTTAAACGAAGATTTGCAGCCAGGGTTTCATAAATTGCTGAACTAATTGCAGCTTAATGGCTCAAATTTACCTTCCCCGGCATATTATGCCTAAGCGTCATATTGACATAATTAGCGCTGGTTTTAATGCCAAAAAGTCCCTGTTCCTTTACTGGCAGATAATTTGCGAAGATGGATGTAAACGATAAAGATGAACTTCAGCAATTATACATTAAAAGCACAGGAATCTGTCCAGAAAGCTTTCAGTATAGCATCAGCTAAAGGCCACCAGGCAGTAGAATGTGCCCATATGCTAAAGGGAATAATGAGTGAAGCAGAAAGCATCATTGATTTTCTGTTTGGTAAAATGGGCATTGATGCAGGTCTTTTAACCCGTGATGTTGAGAAGCTCATCAATTCCTTCCCGAAAGTATCGGGAGCAGAGGCATACATTTCATCAAACCTCCAGGAGGCCTTCCGTAAAGCGGGCGATCATGCCTCGGGTATGAAGGATAAGTTTATAACGCCGGAACACTTGCTGATGGGTATTATGGGAATTAAGGATGAAACATCCGGTATACTTAAGGATCATGGAATTACAATGAAAGCCCTGAAGGCGGCTATTGATGAATTGCGGAAGGGTGCAAAAGTTGATAACCAGACCTCGGACGATACATTCAATTCCCTCGAAAGGTATGCTGTGAATCTAAACGACAGAGCCCGGTCAGGAAAGCTCGATCCTGTTGTCGGAAGGGATGATGAGATTCGGAGAATATTGCAGATACTGGAGCGCCGGACCAAGAACAATCCTCTGATGATAGGAGAGCCGGGAGTCGGTAAAACAGCCATCGCGGAGGGTATCGCTCACAGGATAGTACGTGGAGATGTTCCTCAGGACCTTAAATCAAAAATTATTTATTCGCTCGATATGGGCGCTCTCATAGCCGGGGCAAAGTATAAGGGTGAGTTTGAAGAACGGCTTAAATCGGTTGTTAATGAAGTAATTAATTCCAGCGGGGAAATAGTACTGTTCATTGATGAGATTCATACCCTTGTGGGAGCCGGTAAATCGGAAGGAGCAATGGATGCGGCAAACATTCTCAAACCTGCTCTGGCAAGAGGAGAACTGCGGGCGATCGGCGCTACGACATTCAATGAATACCAGAAATATTTTGAGAAGGATAAAGCCCTCGAGAGAAGATTCCAGGTGGTTATGATCGATGAACCTGACAGGGAGGATTCAATTTCAATTCTCCGGGGTATCCGCGAAAAATATGAAGCTCACCATAAGGTAATAATAAGAGATGAAGCTATCATTGCTGCTGTTGACCTTTCAACAAGATATATCACTGACCGGTTCCTTCCTGATAAAGCAATCGACCTTATTGATGAAGCTGCTGCTAAGCTCAGGCTCGAAATGAATTCAGTACCCGATGAAATTGACGAGGCCAACAGAACAATCACCAGGCTTGAGATTGAAAGGGAGGCTGTAAGGAGAGATGGCGACAAGGATAAGGAAGGACAAATATCCAGAGAGCTTGCCGAAATGCAGGCTAAAAGAAATGAACTGAATGCTGCATGGAACTCCGAGAAGGATATTATTGAAAAGGTGCAGGCAAAAAAGGAAGAAGTCGATTCTCTTAAATTCGATGCCGATACTGCCGAAAGGGCAGGCGATTACGGCAGAGTTGCCGAGATACGATATGGAAGGATTGCAGTTGTTGAAAAAGAAATAGCAGAACTTAAAGACCAGGTCGAGAAGAAAAGGAAAAAGGGATCACTGGTACAGGAGGAGGTAAGGTCAGAGGATATTGCCGAAATAGTATCAAAATGGACAGGAATTCCCGTTTCAAGAATGCTCGAGAGCGAAAAGGAGAAATTATTAAGACTCGAAGAAGAGCTTCACAAAAGAGTGGTCGGCCAGGATGAAGCTATCCGGGCGGTATCTGATGCCGTGAGGAGATCACGGGCAGGACTGCAGGATCAGAAAAAACCCGTGGGATCATTCATATTTATTGGTACAACGGGAGTAGGTAAAACCGAACTTGCCAGAGCTCTTGCCGGATTCCTGTTCAACGATGAGAACCTGATGACCCGTATCGATATGTCGGAGTACCAGGAAAGACATTCTGTATCAAGACTTATCGGTGCACCTCCAGGATATGTGGGATATGATGAGGGTGGCCAGCTTACTGAAGCAGTAAGACATAAACCCTATTCGGTTGTATTGCTCGATGAGATAGAAAAAGCTCACCCTGATCTTTTTAACCTTCTTCTCCAGGTGCTTGACGAGGGCAGACTGACTGATAATAAAGGCCGTACAATCAATTTCAGGAATGTGATCATTATAATGACTTCAAATATCGGTTCCGAAATAATTAGGGACCGGATGGAAAAGTGGAATAATAAAATGCCTGAAAAAGAGGAGGAAGAGCTGAGAAAAGAGATATTTTCACTTATGAAAAGATCACTCAGACCTGAGTTCCTGAACAGGGTTGACGAGATAGTCATGTTTCATCCCCTTAATCTTGAGCAGATAACGGAAATAGTAAAAATGCAGTTGGGGAATCTCAGGAAGACTTCTTTCAGGCTATAATATGGAACTTGAGGTTTCGGCAGAAGCGATTGACTGGATAGCTGAACATGGCTTTGACCCGCAGTCCGGGGCTAGACCTGTTAAACGGCTCATTCAAAAAGAACTTGTAAATGAGCTCTCAAAAGAGATGATCGCAGGCAAAGTATCAAAGGATTCTGTTGTAAAAATTTCGGTGGAAAATGGAAGTCTTAAGTTCGTATCCGGTAAACCCTAAACCCTGGCTAACCTGAAACCTGGAACCCTAAACCCTGAACGATTTTATACAATCTTCCAGATCTTCGAATATCTCGAATATTGTATTAAGGTTAAGTGTTTCGAACAGACTGAGTATTGCAGGCTCGGGACATGCAAACTTCATTAAACCGAAATTGTTTCTGGCTGTTTTGAAAACGGAAAGAAAACACCCGAATCCTGTGCTGTCAATATAATTAACACCCTTAAGATCCAAAACAACTTTCGGATTTGCATTATCCAGAACCCTGATGATCTCATTCTTCAGATCATCAGCGATAAGAGCATTTATTTTATCAACATTGAATGAAATAATATCAACCTTGTTACGCTTCTCAATACTGATCATTCATTTTTTTGTTAACCTGTTATTAACAAGATCATCAAGCTCTTTAACCGCTTCTTTTGTGTCGTGGTCAAACCGGGTGATATATGATTCATATTTATCGGCTTCTGATCCATCCTTGGCCTGAAGCTCAAAGGTTTTCAGAAGGGCACCGAGATCGCTCATTCCCATTATCAGTACCGATGATTTGGCTTTATGTGCCAGTAAACCAAGTGAATAGTAGTCTTTCTTCTCAAGCAGGTGATTTCATTTCAACCACAGTTTCGAGGACCTGATCCCTGAACATATTGACCAATTCCGCCATTATTTCAATATTACCGTCGGATACCGAATCGAGATATTCAGTATTGATATAATTATAATTCATATGTGCAGACAATTTTTATCAAGTTCATAGAATTCGTATAGTCACAAATATAAAATATTTTTATCCGAAACCTAATGATCATTGATTGCGACAGATCTGTATTGTTTTGTAAAAGTTAAATTAATATTAATTTTAAGGTGTGAAAAACTGCAATCTATGAAAAGTCAATTAATTTCGCTAATCATTCTACTGTTGATTAATGCCTCATACACTGAGGCGCAAACGGATGTTAAGATCCGCAGGAACGAGTTTAAAACCGTAAAAGAAGGTTTTAAAGAGGCCTGGAGCTATGTTTCCACGGGCAATGATTATTTTAAAGAGCGCTCCGTCTGGTATGGAAGCGCCTTTGATGATTACAGGAAAGCCCTGGTATATAACGACGCCAATCCTGAACTGAACTATAAAACGGGTATCGCAGCTCTTAATTCCGATAATAAGGAAAAAGCGGCAGATTTTCTGTTGAAAGCTTACACAATGGATAACGAGCTTACGGATGAATTGCTGCTGATGACCGGCAGAGCCCTGCAGTATGCAGGAAGATATGATGAAGCAATTACAATGCTGAATGATTATCTGAACTCGGCTGTACGCAAAACAAAGGAAAACATTTCAGATGCCGGCAAATACCTCGGTGAATGTAATTCGGCGCTGGAACTGATAAAAGATACACTGAATGTTGAGATACGGAATGCCGGGTCAAATCTGAACTCTTTTGCCGATGATTATTCCCTGGTTTTTTCCTCCGATTTTAATACTCTCTATTTCGCTACAAGACGTGAGGTTTCACGATCGAGCCTTTTACTGGTCGACGGTAAGTATGATGAAAATATATTCTTTTCAACACGCCTGAATAATGACTGGGTATCAGCTTCTTCAGCAATTGGGTCGGTAAATACAAATTATTGTGAAACGCCGCTTTACCTTAGCCCCTCAGGAGATGAACTCTATGTATACTCGGGGTATCAGAACGGGGGTGATATAAAACTTTCAGTAAAAAAGAAAGGGATATGGAAAGCTCCCGAACAGCCTCCTTTCAGGATCAATACCGGAGGAGCCGAAACATCATTTACTTTTTCTCCTTCGGGTAATGAAGTGTGGTTTGTGACAACAAAAGGAAAAAACAGCCTCGGGGGCAAGGATATATATTTCATAAAAAAAACACCTGAATTCAGATGGTCAGATCCCGAAAATCCTGGTCCGGCCATTAATACCCCTTTTGATGAGGAGTCAGTCAGGTTCTCGGAACTGGGAGATACTATCTGGTTCAGTTCAAAAGGACACAACGCACTTGGAGGATATGATATATTCTATAGTGTCAGAGATTCAACAGGATTGTGGTCAAAGGCAGTGAACTTCGGTTATCCGGTAAATACCCCATGGGATGAACTGTTTTATAATCCCGATAAGAACAATAAGAGCGCTTTCTACATGGCATCCAACAGGAAAGGTACAATGGGAGGGCTTGATATTTTTCACGGTAAAAGGCTGCCTCCGGTAATTATTGCTGAGCCGGAACCCGTACAGTGTTAATCCGCCTGATACTATTGTACAGAAGATAATTATCGAAACCCAGCCTGTTAAGCCTGATATTATTGTCGTTAAAGATACCGTAGTTGTAATAAGAGAGATCACTCCGGCACCGGTTGTTACGCCAGAACCGCCGGAAGAACTTGTACTGTATCTGACGGGTAAGGTACAGGACTCTGAAACCGGCGAACCTGTAATGGCAAAAATAGATGTTATCGATCTTTCGACAGACCTGGTTATTTCAACCACAGCCAGCTCTGATGTGGATGGAACTTACAGGGTCAGACTTCCGGCGAAAAAATCATATATGGTCGACTTCCGCGGTACCGGATTCCTTTCCGATATGAAGAGAATTGAAATTCCTGAAAATTATTCCAAAGAATTCTATTCGCTCGACATGCCGCTTATTAAGGTGAAAGTGGGCAAAAAAGTCGTTCTTAACAATATTCTGTTCCAGACAGGCAAGGCGATCCTTACATCCGGTTCCTATGCCGAACTTGACCGTCTGCTTGGGATACTTAAGGATAATCCTCTTATGAGAATTGAGATATCCGGACATACAGATAATACAGGCAGCCTTGCTCTGAATTCAAAGCTTTCAGAGGACAGGGCAAAAGCTGTTGTGGAATATCTGGCACAGAAAGGAGTGGACCAGGGTCGTCTGGAATTTAAGGGTTTTGGCCCGCAGCAGCCTATTGCCGAAAATACAACCCCGGCAGGAAGAGCACGCAACAGAAGAGTCGAATTTAAAATACTGGAATTCTGAAAAAAATATGAAAAACACACCATTTACTGCAATTCATCAGGCAGCAGGAGCTAAAATGGTTCCTTTCGCCGGTTATAATATGCCGGTGGAATACTACAGGCATTAACGATGAACATGTGACTGTAAGAGAGAAAGCAGGGGTTTTCGATGTCTCTCATATGGGGGAGTTCTTCGTAACCGGGCCAAACGCATTCGATTATCTGCAATATATTACCTCAAACGATGTTGAGACTCTTTTCGATGGGAAGGTACAATATTCCTGCTTTCCTAACGGTAAAGGCGGTATCGTCGACGATCTCCTTGTTTACCGCTATAGCCGCGAAAAGTACCTGCTTGTAGTAAATGCTGCAAATATTGAGAAAGACTGGAATTGGTGTGTTCAGAATGCAGGCGAATTCGGAATTGTACCGGGCAGAGACCTGATCAATGCATCCGACAATATTGCCCAACTTGCAGTACAGGGGCCACTGGCTCTGGAAATTGTTCAGAAACTAACAAAGACAGAAATTATTGGAATGGAGTATTATACATTCTGTGAGCTGGATATTGCCGGAATTAAGGATGCGCTCTTTTCAACTACAGGTTATACGGGGGCCGGAGGATGCGAGATCTATATTAAAAATGAAGATGGTCCGAAACTCTGGAATGCTGTTTTTGATGCGGGAAAGGAATCAGGCATTAAACCGGCAGGATTGGGGGCCCGTGATACCTTAAGACTCGAAATGGGGTACTGCCTTTACGGGAATGATATTAATGACCAGACCTCACCAATTGAAGCGGGCCTTGGCTGGATAACAAAATTCACTGATACAAAGAATTTTATTGATAAAGAGCTCCTTCTGAAACAGAAAACCGATGGAGTTGAAAGGAGATTAAAGGGATTCGTGATGATCGACAGGGGAATACCCCGCCAGCATTATGAAATTGTTGATCAGTCAGGTAACCTAATAGGAGAGGTGACTTCCGGAACAATGTCCCCAATGCTTAAACAGGGTATAGGGATGGGATATCTTGCAAAGGGATTCTGGAAGCCTGATACGGAAATATTTATAAGGATCAGGAACAAGGACCTGAAGGCAAAGGTTGTAATTACGCCGTTTATAAAATCAAAAGCCGTAATACCGCAACGCCATAACACCTTAAAATTCTATCATGGAGATACGAAAACTGGAAACCTGTTTTACTCCTGCTTTGTTCGAACCCGGACTTCATACGGGGTCAACTGTGGTGATAATTGATATTTTACGTGCCACATCATCTATATGCACTGCTTTTGAACACGGAGCTGAATCAATAATTCCGGTTGCAGGTGTGGAAGAGGCAAGAGCTTATAAGAAACGGGGATTCCTTGTTGCCGCTGAACGCGATGGGATAATACTGGATTTTGCCGATCTCGGGAATTCACCATTTAATTTCTCCCGCGAAAATATTCAGGGGAAAACAATTGTTTACAGCACCACAAATGGTACAGGTATTATCAGAATGGCTTCTTCTGCTGGTTGTATTATCATCGGCTCATTTCTTAATATAACTTCTTTGTGTGACTGGCTCATTACCCGGACCGAAAATGTACTCCTTTTCTGCGCAGGCTGGAAGAACAGGTTTAACCTCGAGGATACAATCTGTGCAGGAGCAATTGCTGAAAGGCTCTTGAACAGCTCACGGTATTCAACAATCTGTGATTCAACAATTGCCGCGGTGGATTTGTGGTCAGTTGCGAAGAAGGATCTCAGGGGATATATAGAAAAGGCTGCCCACAGGAACCGCCTGAAGAAGAACGGTCTGGATGATTGTATCGATTTTTGCCTTACTGCCGATTATACCAGAAAGATCCCGTTTATTAAAAATGATATTCTTGTGAGCGATATCCTGTAATCCGATTGTTTTTCATCTTATAATTTACAATTCCGTCCCTTTTGTTATTTTTACGGTTAGAAATTCCGGAATAACTAATTAACATTATAATCATGAAGAAACACAACTTTTATGCAGGTCCTTCAATTCTGCCACAATACACTATTGACAAAAGCATTGAAGGTATTAAGGATTTTGCCGGTTCAGGATTATCAGTTCTGGAGATATCCCACCGTAGCAAGGAATTTATTGCATGTATGAATAATGCAATAGCACTTGTGAAGGAATTGCTTGAAGTACCATCGGGATATCAGGTCATCTTTCTCGGAGGAGGTGCAAGCATGCAGTTTGCAATGGTCCCGATGAACCTTATGAATAAGAAATCAGCCTACCTTGTTACAGGAGAATGGGCTTCCAAAGCGTTTAAGGAAGCAAAGATATATGGCGAAGCCGTTGAGGTTGCTTCATCGAAAGATAAGAACTTCTCCTATATCCCAAAGCAATATACTGTACCGGAAGATGCTGATTATTTTCACATTACAACAAATAACACTATCTTTGGGACAGAGTTGAAAAAGGATCCGGATGTTAAAATTCCTCTGGTTGCCGACATGTCTTCAGATATCTTCAGCCGGCCGGTTGATGTTTCAAAATATTCTCTGATTTATGCAGGTGCCCAGAAAAACCTCGCTCCGGCAGGTGTGGCAGTTGTAATAATTAAGGAGGATATTCTCGGGAAACTATCACGTCCTATCCCCACTATGCTTGACTACCGGACTCACATTAAAGCTGAATCAATGTTCAACACTCCTCCGGTATTTACTGTTTTTGCTGCAGAACAAACACTCAAATGGATTAAAGAACTTGGTGGGCTGAAAGTTATGCAGAAAAGAAATATTGAAAAGGCTCAGTTGCTGTACGATGAAATAGAAAGGAACAAGTTGTTCGTACCTACCGTTAATGATAAGGAAGACCGTTCACTTATGAATATCTGTTTTGTGATGGCTGAAGGATATCAGGAGCTTGAACAGCCTTTCCTTGATTTTGCAAAATCGAAGGGGATGATAGGAATTGCAGGTCATCGTTCGGTTGGAGGATTCAGAGCTTCAACATATAATGCCCTTCCGCGCGAAAGTGTCCAGGCACTTGTCGATACAATGAAGGAGTTCGAGAAGTCTCACTAAAAAATCTGCTATGGTAATACTTGTTGCTACTGAAAAACCTTTTGCCCCGGTCGCAATAAAACAGATCCGGGAAATAACGGAAAAAGCAGGCTGCACACTAAAATTACTTGAGAATTATAAAGATGTATCAGAACTTCTTTCAGCAGTTTCTGATGCAGATGCACTTATTGTGAGAAGCGACAATGTTAATGCACAGTTACTGGAAGCTGCCGGGAAACTTAAAATTGTCGTCAGGGCCGGTGCCGGATATGATAATCTCGACCTGCAGGCATGCTCAGCAAGGAATATTGTTGCAATGAATACTCCCGGGCAGAATTCAAATGCCGTTGCCGAGCTTGCTTTTGAAATGATGCTTTACCAGGCAAGAGGAGGATTTGCAGGTAACAGCGGAACAGAGCTGAGAGGTAAAACTCTCGGGCTGCACGCATTCGGAAATGTATCAAAATATATGGCAGAAATTGCCCGTGGATTCGGAATGACTGTCTTTGCTTTCGATCCTTTTGTAAGTGATGAGAGCATGGCCGGTTTAGGGGTAAAGCCCTGTAAAACTGCCGAAGATCTCTATTCCGGATGCCAGTATGTTTCACTTCACATGCCGGCAAATGACCTTACAAAAAAATCGATTGGCTACGACCTGCTGAAGAGAATGCCGGAAGACGCAGTACTTGTAAATACTGCCAGAAAAGAGATAGTTGATGAAGAAGGCCTTCTACGGATATTTTCCGAAAGATCCGACTTTAAGTATCTTTCGGATGTTGAACCCGATTCAAAAATTGTTTTTTTAGAAAAATATCCCGGCAGGTTTATTTTTACCGCCAAAAAGATGGGAGCCCAGACCGAAGAAGCCAATATTAATGCCGGTGTTGCGGCAGCAAGGCAGATTATAGACTTCTTTGAGACAGGCAATGAGAAATACAGATTAAATAAGTAGTACATAAAGTTTGTTCAATGGCAATTATTAAACCTTTCAGAGGACTGAGACCTCCATGTGAAATAGCAAAAGATCTTGCATGTCTGCCCTACGACGTAATGAGTTCTGAAGAAGCTGCTGAGATGGCAAAGGACAGGGAGTCTTCTCTCCTTCACATAACAAGGGCGGAAATAGATCTGCCCGGGGGGACGGATGTCCATTCAGAAGAGGTATACAATAAATCGGCAGGCAATTTTGAATTATGGCAGAAGAAAGGCTGGCTGAAACAGGATGAAGAGCCTTACTATTATATATATGCCCAGACAATGGCCGGAAGAACTCAGTATGGTATTGTCGGATGCTCTTCGGTTGATGATTATATGACCGGAAAAATTAAAAAACATGAGCTGACACGCCCTGATAAGGAACAGGACAGGATGGTCCATATCCGTACAAATAATGCCAATATTGAACCGGTTTTCCTCACTTATCCGCCTGTTAAGGAACTTGACGAGATCGTAAAAAAGATTGTAAGAAAAGAAAAACCGGAGTATGATTTTACTTCCGAAGACGGATTCGGACATCACTTCTGGGTGATCAGAAATACTGAAACAATTAACCTGATTCAAAGAATTTTTCATGAGAAAGTCCAGTTTACCTATGTTGCCGACGGTCATCACAGAACAGCCGCTGCTGCACTGGTGGGAAAGGAAAAGCAGGAGAAAAATCCGAAGCATCAGGGTACAGAGGAGTATAACTATTTCCTTGCAGTTCATTTTCCTTCCGACCAGCTGAGAATAATTGATTATAACCGTACAATTAAGGACCTTAACGGTCTCACAGGAAAAGAATTTCTTGCAAAGCTCGAAACGGGATTCAAGGTCAGGAAAAAGGGATCGAAAATATATAAGCCAAAACGGCTTCATAACTTTTCGATGTACCTCGACGGAATCTGGTACAGCCTGTCTGCCAGGAAGGGAACTTATACCGATAGCGACCCGATCGGGATATTGGATGTGACAATCCTTACAAATCAGATACTGGCACCAATACTCGATATTCAGGATCTGAGAAGGTCAAAGCGAATTGATTTTATCGGAGGAATAAGGGGACTTGGAGAGTTAAAGAAAAGGGTGGACAGCGGGGAAATGAAGGTAGCATTCGCCCTTTACCCTGTATCGATGAAACAACTTATTACGATTGCCGATTCAGGGAATATTATGCCTCCGAAATCTACATGGTTCGAACCAAAGCTCCGCAGCGGTCTGGTGATACATCTCCTCGATTAATCTCTTCTCTGTGTCTCTCTGTGCCCTCTCTGTGGAACTCTGTGCAAGTTCTTAAAATCATTTTATTATTTTTGTTTTATCTGTTATTCAGTTTTAATGTCAGTTGTTGCCAGTAATATCATTTCACTAAAAAAAGAGCTTCCGGAAAGTGTTAAGCTGGTTGCAGTCTCCAAAACAAAACCTGTCAGTGATATACTCGAGGCATACAATGCTGGTCAGAGAATATTCGGCGAGAACAGGGTCCAGGAACTTCTTTCAAAAAAAGATTCGCTTCCCCCTGATATCGAATGGCATCTCATCGGCCATCTCCAGAGCAATAAAGTGAAATATATTGTCCCGTTTATCAGTATGATTCACTCAGTTGATTCTTTCAAGCTGCTGAAAGTGATAAATGACGAATCAGGAAAAATAAACCGTATCACTGAATGTCTGCTGCAATTTCATATTGCATCCGAAGAGACGAAATTCGGATTCGATATGGATGAAGTTGTAAGTATGATCAATTCACCGGGATTCAGTCAGATAAATTCGGTGAGAATATGCGGTGTAATGGGAATGGCAACCTTTACAGATAATGAGAGTCAGATCAGGAATGAATTCAGATACCTTTCCGCCAGCTTTAATGAATTGAAACGAAGATTTTTCCCTGGCAGTGATTCCTTCAGAGACATCTCGATGGGTATGTCGGGAGATTACAGGCTTGCAATAGAGGAAGGAAGCACTATAATAAGGCTGGGAAGTATTATATTTGGTGAACGAAACTAATATTCAAAAATATTCCGAATATGGGCAAACTTTCTGTTAAATACCTGGGGCTGGAACTAAATAGTCCGCTGATTGTCAGCAGCAGCAGACTGACTTCGAATCTCGCGCACCTGAAGGAAGCTGAAGAATATGGTGCAGGAGCTGTTGTCCTTAAATCACTGTTTGAGGAACAGATCGACCACTATATCCATACTATTCCCGTTGCCACCGGATATCCCGAAGCAGATGATTATGTCTCAAATTATATGAGATCAAACACTGTGGATGAATACCTGAATCTGATAAGAAGTGCAAAAGAGAGTTTGTCTATACCGGTAATACCAAGCATTAATTGTTATACCTCAGGAGGATGGACAGGATTTGCTAAAAATATCGCTGAAGCAGGCGCCGATGCTCTTGAGATCAATGTCTTCTTTCTTCCGGTGGACAGGAAGAAAACTGCTGCCGAATCGGAGAAAATATATCTCGAGCTGATCGAGAAGCTAAAGAAAACAATAAAGATCCCGGTTTCAGTAAAGATAGGCTTCAGATTCTCTAATATCCTTAATATTATCGATCAGTTTTATGTCAGGGGAGTATCGGGAGTGGTAATGTTCAACAGGTTTTACGAACCGGATATCGATCTGAACAAAATTGATATTATTCCTGCACCAATTTTCAGCTCGGAAAGCGAAATGAGATATGTTCTCAGGTGGATTGGAATGGCAAGTGCACAGGATATTAAAATTAATATTTCTGCTTCCACGGGAGTTCACAGCGGGTATGATGCAATAAAGTACATCCTTGCAGGAGCTGACTCGGTTCAGGTGTGTTCAGTACTTATATGACAAGGGACTGAGTTATCTTAAGAACATGAACCGGGAGATTGAAGAATGGATGGATCTAAAAGGGATTCGCATCCGTCAGCGAATTCAGGGGCAGGCTGAATTACAGGAATTATACAAAGCCAGTGGTTTACGAAAGGACCCAGTTCATGAAATATTTCGCAAAGGAGGACTGATATAATCTCCGGAAGCGGAATACAGGCCTTATTGCTCAAGTATTCCGATCAGTTCCTGTGTAAGGGCTGTTTTTTCATGAGTAAAAGCACGGGAACTGTTCTTAATAATTTCAATTATTTTATTTTTCTGCTCCCTGGTATTGAAGTTTGCAGATTCTTCAATTACGGTCATACATTCTACAGCTGTCGCATAATCAGCCTCCAGAAAAACAGCTGCAATATCTCCCGTGTATTCCGAATAATCCAGCCCCGATTGCCAGCACGAAGCGACCAGCATGCTTATGGTATCATGTTTCCATGGCTTGCGTATCTCAGCCATAACTTCCGGGCGGGCTGACTGATGCTTCATATCGTTGAAGAAGTCTTCAATAAGGCCTGAGATAACTTCATCAGAAGAGTTGTTATAATATTCCGCAAGTAAACCAATGGCTCCTTCAAATGGCTCTTCCCCGCGCAGCGATTTAATTGCTTTTGCTATAAAAAGTGCATTTCCCTTTTTAAGAATCTCTGTTAGCTCCTTTAGTTTTTTCTCCGATCTGATCACCTTTGAATTTTTTTGTAAAGTTAGAAATAGAGTCAATAACAATCAGCTGTTTTGATAAATAAAAATAAAATACTAATTTAGTCGGGATTTATGTTTGCAATTTAATCTATTAAAGTCATGAATAAACGGCTCAGAATTGGTTCCGGTATCGGTATCGGTATTGTATTATTGCTGGGTGTTTGTCTGCTCCCCGGTTGTAAAGGTGGCAAAAAGGCGCCACAGGAAGAACTGGAAGTTGATATTACGGATAAGGAAGCTATATTGCAGGATATCAAACAGGCAGAGAAGATATTCCAGGCACTGCCTTCTCCGCTCGAATCCGCTATGCTTATTAAATCGGCTGGAGCAAGGTTCGAGGAAAAGCTACTCAATCCCGTATCATCTGTTAATAATTTTGTTACAAATAAAGCTATGGCTCTTAACCTCGGGATTTATACCTGCGATCTGAGCTTTGCAAGCCTGTATGAACAGACACAGCTTCTGATTGATTATATGAATGCAGCCAAAAAAATGGCTGACGGACTCGGCATTTTGAAGGCAATTGAACAGGAAGATATCGACAGACTTGAAGAAAATATCAACAATAGTGAAGTCATCATGGACATTGTTTCCCAGACCTTCATGAATTCAAACTCCTATCTTGAGGATAACGGACAACCTGCAACAGCTGCCATAGTCCTGACCGGCGGATGGATAGAAGGTCTCTATATATCCACCCAGCTTGTAGATATGAACGATTTAAACGGAAACAAGCTTGTTGGAAGGATAATTGATCAGAAGCTCTCAATAGACATTCTTCTGAACCTTCTTACCAGCAGTAAAGGTAATACTGCTGTCGATGAGATCATTCTGGAAGTGACCAGGCTGAAGGACGTATTTGACAAGATAAAAATAGATACAACTCCGGTAAGGCCTGAATATGATCCTGAATCCAAATCAACTATTCTGAAATCGGAAATAAAAACAGATATGACTCCTGAGGTGTTTATGGAGCTGTCGAAAATTGTAAAGGAGATCAGAAATTCATTCGTAATTTAGAAGACTATGAGATCAGTAAAAACTATTCTGCTGCCTGCAATCCTGCTCATTGCCATTACCGGATATGTTAATGCACAATGCAAGGCTTTTGCCAAAAGAGAGTGCCTGCCAAAGCTCATCAGCTACACCCATGACGGTAATTACCATGCAGCTGTTCTGGTTGAAGGTGAAGAAGCTGAGTTATATAAGACTTTTTATTCCGACATGGATTACAGGGTTTCTATTGTCGGAGACGAGAAGCTGCCGGAAATAGAGTTCAGAGTACTCGATTCAAACAAGAATGTTCTCTATTCCAATAAAGATAAGAACTATTCAAATACCTGGGATTTTAAGCTGCAGTCGAGTCAGCAGCTTAAATTTGTAATAAAGGTACCCTCGGCAACACGGTCGGGCCAGACACCGCTCAGCGGATGTGTGGCAATAATGTTTGGATTTAAACTTAAGCGTTAGATAATTTCCTGTCAGATTTCCGGGGGTGTTGCTTGCAGCGCCCCCGGCGTGTTTTTATCAAGTTTCAGGGCAAGATATTTACCTGTATATGATTTCCTGCATCTGGCAAGATCTTCAGGCTTACCTTCAAATATAACGTAACCGCCCCCTTCTCCTCCTTCGGGCCCCAGGTCGATTACCCAGTCACAACTCTTTATAACCTCCTGGTTATGTTCGATAATTAATGCCGAATGGCCATGCTCCACAAGAGCATTGATCGATCTCAGAAGCTTGTTAATATCATGGAAATGCAGGCCGGTTGTGGGTTCATCAAAAATAAATAAAATATGACCGTCATCCTTTTCCTGGCTCAGAAAGTAAGCCAGCTTCACCCTCTGACTTTCTCCACCTGAGAGTGTGCTCGATGACTGCCCCAGTTTAATATATCCCAATCCCACATCGGAAAGGGGCCTGAGCTTATCAACTATCCTTTTTTCGCCTCTCCCGGGATGGCTGCCGAAAAAATCAATGGCCTCATCAATCGTCATTTCCAGTACATCATAGATGTTCTTTCCATGATATCTGACTTCAAGTACATCTCTTCTGAACCTCATACCCCTGCACGCTTCGCAGGTTAATTCAACAGCTGCCATGAACTGCATCTCAACCCTGATGATCCCTTCTCCCTGGCACTCTTCACACCTTCCTCCCTCGACATTGAATGAGAAATGGGAAGGCTTGAAATTGTTCTGAACAGATGCCTGCTGCTCGGCAAACAGTTTCCGGATTTCATCATATGCTTTCAGATATGTAACAGGATTCGACCTGCTGGATTTCCCGATGGGATTCTGATCGACGAGCTCTATTCCTGTAAGACCTGCAATATCTCCGGTTACTCACTGAATTGTCCGGGTTTCAGATTACTCCCCGTTATCTTGTCCGACAGATACTTATAGAGGATTTCGGTAACAAGGCTCGATTTCCCGGATCCGCTTACACCGGTAACACAGTAATTGTATGAAGCGGGAATTTTACATTTATTTTCTTCAGGTTATTTTCCCTTGCACCCCTTACTTCAATAAAACTGTTCCATTTTCTCCTTAAACGGGGCACCGGCACTTTCAACCTTCCGCTCAGATAACCTGCTGTAAGTGATTTGTTTGCCAGTGGTCAGATCAAGGCCACCCTGATATATAACTTCCCCGCCGAGCCTCCCGGCTTCGGGTCCAAGATCAATAATCTCATCGGCTGCCTTAATAATCTCCTCTTCGTGCTCAACCACAATGACAGTGTTCCCAAGATCCCTCAATTCCCTCAATACTTTAATAAGCAGATTTGTATCACGGGGATGCAACCCAATGCTGGGTTCATCAAGTATATACATCGATCCCACAAGGTTGCTGCCAAGCGAGGTCGAGAGATTGATTCTCTGGGATTCTCCTCCTGAAAGACTTGATGACAGCCTGTCGAGTGTAAGATATGATAAGCCTACATCGAGAAGGAACCTGAGCCTGTATCGTGATCTCCTTCAGAAGTCTTTCGGCAATGATTGTATCAGAGGAGTCAAGCTGAAATTCAGAAAATGATCATAATAGTCTGCTTACGGGCATATTAACCAGTTCCTGTATAGACTTACCTGCCACCTTTACATATCCGGCCTCTTTCCTCAGCCTCGATCCCCTGCATTCGTTACAGATCGTTTTTCCACGGTAACGGCTTAGCAGAACACGGTACTGTATTTTATATTTCTTCTCCTCAAGATGCTGAAAAAACCTGTTCAGGCCATAGAAATACCTGTTACCTTTCCAAACCAGCTCCTTCTGCCCGTCGGTAAGCTGAAACCAGGGTTTATGTATGGGAAAACCTGACAGATCGGCGCCGGCAACAAGCCTTTCCTTCCATTTCTTCATAGTTTCTCCCTTCCAGCATACTATGGCATCATCATAAACGGAAAGGTTCTTATCGGGGATAACGAGGTTTTCATCTATTCCGATAATTTTTCCATAACCTTCACAAACCGGACATGCACCTATCGGATTATTAAAACTGAAAAGGTGCTCGGATGGTACTTCAAAGAGGATCCCGTCAGCTTCAAATTTGTTTGAGAAGTTTTCCCTTCTTGTTGTATTCTCATCCTGAATTATTACCTGGCAATATCCCTGCCCTGTCTGGAAAGCTGTCTGTGCCGAATCGGCTGCTCTGCTGAAATTATCTGCTGAATGACTTATTACAAGCCTGTCTATCACAATATTGATCCTCTGACCGGTTTTATATCCCTTGAGATTTTTTATTTCGTCAGTCCTTATAATATTGCCTTCCGATTCGATCCGGTCAAATCCCTGTTTACTCAGAAATGAGAAGTAGTCGGATACAGGAATGTTTTCAGGTATCTGACCCGATGAGGTTATTATCACTTTTGTATTTTCAGGAAGTGAAGCAAGGAAATCAACTATATCGTCAACACTGTGTTTCCTTACCTCTTTACCGGAAACAGGTGAAATAGTCCTGCCTATCCTGCCATAAAGCAGCCTTAAATAGTCATAGATCTCGGTGGATGTACCAACTGTTGACCTTGGATTACGGGAATTTACCCTCTGCTCGATTGCAATTGCAGGAGGAATTCCGCTTATAAAATCAACCTCGGGTTTATTCATTCTGCCCAGGAACTGACGGGCATAAGACGACAGACTTTCCACATACCTTCTCTGACCTTCGGCATAGATCGTATCAAATGCCAGAGAGGACTTCCCCGAGCCTGATACACCGGTAATTACAACAAGCTTGTTCCTTGGAATTTTTAAACTTATATTTTTCAGATTATGTACCCTCGCCCCCCTGATTTCAATGCAACCGTTCATCTATTGATACTGCCGTTAAATGTGAAGATTTTGTTAAAATTCAAAAGTAATACTTTCAAATTAAAAAAAATTGATTTATTTTGCATAACGTATAACATCTGAAAATACGGAACGTATACAAACTTAAAAAAAGGAGGACTGCCTATTCAAAAACTCTACTCTTAGTTACTAAAAGAGTGAGCGATATGAATAAATCAATTTCCGATTATGAACTCATACAGAGGTTTCATAAATGGTGAACAGTCCTGCTTTGAGCAGATAATCAAACGTCATAAGAACAAGGTATTCGCATATATAAGCTTATATATACGCGATCAGGCGCTGGCAGAAGATATTTTCCAGGATACTTTCATGAAAGTGATACAGTCAGTTAAAGGCGGCAAGTATCAGGACAATGGAAAATTCATTTCATGGGTGATGCGTATTGCCCATAACCTCATTATCGACCATTTCAGGCGGATTAAGCAGATGAATACAATTTCGAATGATGAATATGATTCTGACCTGTTTAACTCCAGAAAACTGGCTGATTCGACAGTTGAGGATGATATGATCAAAAGACAGATACAGAAAGATATCAGGAAAATGATCAGTCATCTTGCCTGACGATCAGCGCGAAGTGGTCATACTGAGGCATTATGCAGGCCTGAGCTTTAAGGAAATAGCTGAAATAACCGATGTCAGCATCAATACCGCACTCGGCAGGATGAGATACGCCCTTATCAATATGAGGAAGATAATGGAGGAGAAGAAGATAAGTCTTACGTTAAATTAAGGTATTACGGTATTGCGGTATTACGGTTTTACGGCCAATACCGTAACGCATAATGCCATAACGCCATAATGCCATAACAGCCGTAACGCCGTAACACCCTTTTAAAAAAAATTCTACTACACGTACAATATTGTAATCCACAGGGCGTTTTTCTGGAAACAGATACTATGAAGCCTATGGGATTTAATTTCTACTCAATTTCTTTCCTATCATGAAATAAAAACTGAAGGAATCGACATTTATGATGATGCTTTCGGATTCCATCAGCAATTTGACGATGTGATAGGATACTTAAAACAGGTAAATCCTGTGCCTGAAAAACGGCTGACACGCCGGCTGATCGCAAAGATCAGAAAACACAGGTAAAAAGAACCGGGAAACACAGAAAATATTTTCTGTGTTTTTTTTGTAATTGAAATATTAAAATGATATATTTGTGATATTAATATAATATCATAAATAAATTAAAATCAAATCAAAATGAAACAGGAATCTTCTGTTGAACCCCTTTCGGGGTATTTGGCTCTGCTGATCGCGGCAGCGCTGTTAGGCGGAGCAATAGCCGGATTTGCATATGAAATAATCTGGCTTGGTATAATTCTTATGTTATCTTTCATTCTGATGATTCCGGGATTTACAGTCGTCTATCCGAACGGATCGTGTGTAATGGTATTGTTCGGAGCATATCAGGGAACAATCCGGGAAAACGGATTCTTCTGGGTCAATCCGTTTTATATAAAAAGGAAGATATCTCTGAGAGCCCGGAACTTCGACAGTGAGCCGATAAAAGTGAATGACAAGATCGGTAATCCCATAAAAATTGGTTTTGTGCTTGTATGGAGGGTACTGGACACATACAAAGCAGTATTTGATGTTGATGATTTTCAGCATTTTGTTCTGGTCCAGAGTGATGCAGCCCTGAGGAAGCTTGCAGGTCTTTATCCTTATGACAATTTTGAAGATCACGAAGCAGTGATAGCACTTCGAAGCGGAGGGGAGGAGATCAATGATGAGCTGGAGAGGGAGATCCGCGAGAGGCTGATGATAGCAGGGATTGAAGTTATTGAGGCAAGGATAAACTATATTGCGTATGCCGAGGAGATTGCCAATGCAATGCTCAGAAGGCAGCAGGCTGCAGCAGTTGTTTCAGCAAGATTTAAGATAGTGGAAGGAGCTGTTTCAATGGTTCAGATGGCGCTTGAGCAGCTTTCCGATAAAAAAATAGTTGAGCTCGACGAGGAAAAGAAAGCCGCGATGGTAAGTAATCTTATGGTTGTACTGTGCAGCGATAAGGATACTACGCCGGTGGTTAATGCGGGAACTTTACATAATTAGCATGAGTGATAAGAAAGCATTCATTCTGAGGCTTGATCCGAAAGAAACTGAAGGCTCTGGAAAAATGGGCGAGTGACGAATTCCGGAGTACTAACGGTCAGATTGAGTATATACTTGATCAGGCTCTGCGTAAGGCAGGAAGATTGAAATTCTCAGGATCTGATCTTACCGAGAATAAAAAAGAAGGGGTGGAATGACAGATCATGCTTTTACTGGTTAATGAAATAAATGGAATGGCAGGCAGCAATGCCTGCCGTTTCTGTCCTCAGCCTGCCAGGCCCAAGGTGAACTGGAATATATCCTTTTTCTGTTGCGGATGTGATCTCTTCGTTTGAAAAATCCCCCTCCGGACCAATCAGTATCACAGCATTTTCACCTTTTTTATATGTATTTGCTATTCCCTTACGTTCAATGCTATTGTCGCAATGTGCAATCATGAGCTTTCCCTTTTTTTCTCCGGTAATGAAGTCACTGAAAGCTGCAGGCATGTTCAGCCTGGTGATCTTCGCCTTCAGGGATTGCTTCATGGCCGATATAATCAGGTTATTTATCCTTTCCTGCCTTACGCTTTGCTTTTCAGAGTTCCTGCAGATCAGCGGAGTGATTTCATCAATTCCGAGTTCAACACTTTTTTCGACAAACCATTCAAATCTGTCGGGATTTTTCAGAGGCGATATGGCAATATGAAGAGAATAATTTCTCTTCTCAAATCCATAAATAATGTTCTTTACCTTCACGGAGCATCCTTTCGGATCGGGATCAGTAATTATACCCTCATAAAGATTGCCATTTCCGTCAATTAACCTTACAGGGTCTCCTTTGCTCAACCTGAGCACTCTTACGGAATGTTTTGATTCATTTTCATCAAGGATATAATTATCACCCTTGATACCGGGAGCATAGAAGATCTGCATCTGCTGATTTCCTGATTGGAACGGTTAAGGTTTTTTATTAATATCGGACAATAGTCAGAACGGATTATCTCACAATACCTCTGAGCGAATTATTTTCTCCTCCCGGAGCATCTGCTTCGGCTTCTCCTTCCAGCCTCCGCAGGAATCTCCTGAGCCTGTCGTCCGCCGCTAACATGTAAGAATATGGCTCTTTGGAAATTTTCTTCGGGATCCTTCTGGCTCTCTGCCTGGCATTGGATACAAGTGAATTAAAAGCCGAATTACTTGACAGAACCATCATATTACCTTTTATATAGGAGAAATAGTACCAGGTCCTTTCATTCGCTTTAAGATATATGTCAAACATATCACCCGATCTGCGACGCTGGATTTCTATTGCACCATCCACATATACATTCACCGGCTGAGTTCCGACAAATCCCAGGCCTATCCTGCCCTTTGACCTGAATGATGATGAAGACTCATTCCAGTTAAGAGTGACATCATTCAGGAACAATTCATAATTAAATTCAGGAGGCAACTCCCCCGCTACCCCAAAGAGATCAAGATCCTGTTTCATCCGGTCTGCAATCTCCACACCCAGCAGGTCCTTCATTCCTTTATTATAGAGCTCATTATTAAGGTTCACAGGTTTGACTGAAGGCAAAAACCTGATCTCATTGCTCATAATATTCAGGGCTTCGGGATTGAAATAGAAATCAAATCCAAGAAGTGCCTGGATCTCTGTCTTGCCGGAGTCAATAAGGTGTGAAATTCTTCCGGCGCCTGTCATTCCGACAGGAGAAAAGTTTGTTCCGGAATTTATTTTGCCTTCTCCCGACAGGATGCAGTCATTTCTGCCAAGTGCGATCATATCGCCATGAATTGTAGGATCAGCAATTTTCTCAAGCGAAGTGATCAGATATCTTGATTTGGATTTGTCATAGTACAGATATCCTCTTGAACTGACTAATCCTACATCTTTCCAGGATTTTTGTTCCGACAGGAAGGCCGGGTAAATATGAAGTGAGTCAATATTTATGAATGAACCGGTAAATACAGGATTCCCGTTTAGATCAAGAGGTTTATCGCTTACGGCGATAATAACATTACGGGGATCAACGAATGATTTAAACCTGACCGGATAAGATTTCAGGGAACTGCAGATATTTACAATGCCTGCTCCACCTGTAAATAAAAGGAGATCCTTATCTGCATAAAGGTTTACATCGCCTGTGAATGAAAAGGCAGGACTGAGCATAAACTTCTGGCTTGCGGGTATATAGCCTCTTGCGCTTGTTGTCATCGTGTCAACGGTTACCTCAGAGAAGGCGATATTGCTGATCTCGCCGGCTTCATCGATATAATCATAAATGCCGCTTCCGGAGTATTTCTTCTTTGATTCGATTGTAATCTTTGCCGAATGCAGGAGATGACGGTTATTAATTGCAACCAGGGCATTCTGGAGCTGGTTTATTTTTGCTCTGCGGCCTATAGTGATCTTACCGTTCTCGGGCTGAATAAGAGCATCAGCAATACGGATATAATTTATGTTCTCAGCTTCAATGTATTCTTCATCAATATAATAACTGGCTTTCCAGGATGAAAATTGAATGGTGTCACCCATAGTGCTTGTGGCAATGAAATTAGGCCTTTCAAGATTATTTAGATCCTGCCTTATTAGCTGATCGCGGGGAAGCAGTTCCCTTTCAGGCTTCCCCTTTTCCTGCATCCTCAGCACCTTATCCTCCATATCATATTCGAAATCAGTTAGTTTGCATATATATTGGATTTCAGGAAATTTTACAAGCGAACTGGCGGTATTTAACTGCAGGCTTGCGATTTTTAATCCATTATCAATATTTGTAGCAGTATTTTCAGCAATGAAAGCATAGCCTCCTGTCGAGGGAGATTTAAGATAAAAATCGGATGTATCTGCTTTAATTGTTGTTGATGTAAAACCGAAGCCTTCTGAGGTGACCCTTGATTCAGGAGTATTGAGAATGCCTTTACCACTCATAGATTCAGGTCCGTATGCCAGGCTGCCATCAAACTCGGTCCCGTTACCATACATGTTGAAATTCTTACCCTTGCTGTTTTTAATATGCATCTCATCTTTGTCGGTAAGCCATTTCATTCCAACATCTTTGCTTTCGAGTGACGGGAACCGTCCTGTTGTGTCTTCAATCAGTGTGAATGATGAAGCCAGAGCCAAAACTGAATCGGGAAATAATCTGAACTCGTCGGAAATTGCCCTGGATGTCAGATGGTTAATCCTTCCTCTCCCCCTGAGTCCTTTACTGCCCATGCTTATACTGTCATAGAGTCTTCCTTTTCCTCCATAAATCTCCAAACCTTCCGGTGGTATATTCATATCGAATCCCAGCAAACTGCTGTCCTTCACCACTAGTCTCTCCGGCATGGGTTTGATAATATTTCCCCCGACAAATTCCCCCGGCAGGTTAATGGTTTCAAGCTTGAAATGATCAATATTTTCATATACAAACGGGAATATCCTGAAGTAAAAATCCTCCCTCGGGTAAATATTTTCAAGTCCGGGTATCTGATCATAAAAGATATACGAATCCTTTTTCACCCCGACCATCGGATATTGGGAAAGGTTCTTCAGGCCTGACTTGTTGTAGGGATCATCGATGAAAAGATCAGCATTTGTAAGTTCCAGCAGATTGTCCATTGCTTTAGTCATAGGATTTCCGTATGGATCCTTCTCATCTGTCTCCACGGCAATCCTTATGGAATCGATATTCGCCAGGTTTATTTTAAATGTATCGTAGCTGAATGTAAAGTTATGTCCGTAAATAGTAAAAAGGCCGGCTTCGACGATCCCGTCAAATTTCATATTTCTGTTCCTGCCAATCTTAATTTGTTGATTATAAGGAATAATTGCGACTTTCTGCGAATCACTCAGATGAACATTTTTGACACCGTTTACGGTCATCAGCATATCGTTAATATCGAGTATGGCATTATCAAGAGGCGCTCTTGTTTCACTTTCGAACCGGAGGATGTCATAATCCTTTTTCCTGGCATATGATGTAAGGAAATCATTCACTTTCTGCTTAAGGGTTACTTCATTATAAGTCCTGTCATAGAAAAGGAAACCCTTGTTTGCCATGTCAATACATAATGCTGTGACAGCTTCAACCGGCCTGTTAAGCCATTTGGCAAACTCCTCTACAGGGAATGTTTCAGAGTAGTACCATTCAGCAAATTTTTTCAGGCGCATGAGCGGATGATATTCATCGATCCCGGCCATTTGCATAAACAATCCTGCATCGAAAAATGAAGCAGATTCAAATTGTGCCTTGCCTATTGAAGTGCCTCTGGACCTGGAAAGTATGATTTTAGGATCGTTCAGGTTCCACGACAGATACTCAAATGACATGTCGAGCATATGAAAGGAATTGAAACTGGGGCTTTTAGATACCGGATTATTACCCCTGAAGAAATTCACCTGGTGCTGCTCTGCATTATATGAAAATGAAAGATTAGAATGATAAATTGAATCTTTCTCAAGATAAATTGCAGCAGCGACCTCGGGACTTGTTAATCCTGACTTTGTGAAGATGAATTCCGGTGTCTTGATGTTGATCCGGAGAGTATCATTTTTATATACTGTGACCTTCGCAGGCAGATTATTACCACCTTTACCTTTGACCGTGGCGCCCTCGAAGGCGAGGCCTCCCTGATAATTCACGCCTTTGTAAAGGTTTTTAAGTGAAAACTCCCTTGTATATGTCTCAAAACGCGGAAAATCAGCTTTTTCCTTCTGGGTGAATGTAATTGCCCGGTCACTCAGCAACCCGTAAATAGGTTTCTTGAAATAGGTTTTATGTGTCAGCAGTGCTGAATCTATAACAAAATTATCTTTCGATGTATTGATCAGAAAGTTTCTGATCTCGGCAGATACATCTTCCCGCGGATATCCGGCCTTTTCCCATGTCACTATACCTTTTATTCCATGAAACTCCTGCTTCTCAGGATAATATGAGCCTGATACATTATAGATCTCCGTACTGTCTTTCTGATAATAGCAGGTCAGCGTTGCATTTGTAACAATTGCTTTGAATACTGTATCATGCCGGAACTGGAGAGGATTATTTTTAACTTTCCATCGGATTGTTGAACTTTCCGACAGGACATTGACAGTCAGCATCAGTTCAGTATCCCTGATATAGCGGTTGATACTTTCAACCGCGATCCTGGGATCAAAAACTATTTCACTGAGGCCTCTGAGCCAGTGGCTCAGGAAATCCTTATCGCCGTTTACCCGTATATAGGTATTAAGTGTTGTAAGGAAATTATGCATATGAGGCACCGGCCTCATCGATCTGCCATAAAACTGGCTTGTGACATCAATAATTCTTGTCATATCCTCTGAACTGAATTTCTGGTTTTCCCAGTTCTCCAGGAACAGGCTAAGATTAGCTTTATGATTTTCCTTCAGGTTCGGCCCCATGAAGGATATAAGCTGATCCTTATATTTGTCGGGTCGCCGGTAAATGGTGATATTAACTGTGCATACAGGCCGGCCGTGAAAAGTAATACGGAATATCAGAGCAGGGATCACCATTTTCCTTACCATGATCGCAGGATATTATATAAATTTAATGTCATGCAACCAGCAGATCATTATGATACTGTTTGTTATACAGCTTCAGCAATTGCAGTGAAATCCTCTTTCTTAAGAGATGCACCGCCTATCAGTCCTCCGTCGACATCCGGGTTTCGAAAAGATCTCGGCAGCATTTGAAGGCTTGCAGCTTCCGCCATAAAGTATTGTAAGATCATCGGCAATTTGCTTTCCGTATTTTTCTTTAATCAGACCCGCGGATATACTTATGCATTTCCTGTGCCTGTTCGGGTGTGGCGGTAAGCCCTGTGCCGATAGCCCATACCGGTTCATATGCTATGATAATATCCTTCATTGACTCTGCTCCCAGGGGAAATAATCCTTCTTCCAGCTGACGCTTTACAATTACAAAATGATTTCCTTCCTCCCTTTGTTCTTTTACCTCGCCGACAGCAGAAGATGACCTTTAAGTCCGCTGTTCAGTGCAAGCACAGTTTTTTTGTTAAGCAGCCTGTCATCTTCATTATAATAGCTTCTTCTTTCAGAGTGCCCGATAATTACATATTCAGCCCCTGTACTCTTTATCATATATGCCGATACTTCTCCTGTAAATGCCCCTGAAGCTTCAGAAGCACAGTTCTGGGCTCCCAGATGCTACATTTCCTCCTTTAAGTATCTCAGCAATACCTGCCAGGTGGATGAAGGGAGTGCAGATGATCACTTCAGCCTTTACAGGTGGCTTATTCCTGAAATACTGATCAAGGGTTTTTGCGAATGCGGTGCCCTCTTCATAATTCATATTCATCTTCCAGTTTCCGGCTACAATTTTTCTTCTCATTTGAAAATGTTTTAAGTTTTAAGTTATCAGTTGTTATTTAAATATTCATTTTTCGAGCTCAATCAAACGAGGGAACTTCTGCCCATGACCATTTCCCCATATATTGTTCCTTCTTTCAGGAGCATATATCCGGGATTTGACCTTACCATTGTTTTAAGGGTTGTTTCATCAACACTGCAGAAAGTAAGACTTTTGTCATATTTAGTTATTTCTTCAGCTCCCGAGGCTGTAAGAATATAAAAATCGGATCCGGCTGTCGATAACTTGCTTCCCAGCTCCGAATCCCTGATCCAAGTTATTCTGTCTCAGCTTCTTCAAGCTTCTTACAGATCATAAGAAAAGTATATCCCTTGGATGTAAGAACGTTTTGTGTTATATCTTCATTGTTCATGGTGGTAAGAACAAAATCATGAATAGGAGGGGTGTAACCTTTTGAAACCAGTACTGATCTCTGATCTACAAACCTCCATGTGTATCATCTGGCCGGATAATTGTCCAGTGAGAATTCTTTTTGCTGCCCATCTTTTTCATAAATAAATGTTGTTTCATATTTGTCAGACGGATTTCCTTCAGGGATTTTCATTTTATCAGGGATAAATGTTCCTGTTTTATAAGGAAGGAAATCAATTACAGGAAGATACCTGAGATTGTAAAGGTTGAAGGCCACGAAAATTATAGCTATTGCTGATACTATTGTCCATTCCCTGACGATTCCATGTTTGGGAGTAACCTGCTTCCTGTTTATAAAAAGATAATACCACAGGTACCAGCAGGATTATATTTTTTATAAAGGTCTGCCAGTTTGTAAGATGAATTACATCCCCGAAACAGCCGCAGTCGGTTACGGGATTTGTCAGAGCAAGTACAAAGGTGAGGGGAGTAAATATCATCATCAGAAGCATCAGACCCCATATCCCGGTTTTCTGGCGGAAATTAAACAAGACCGAGACGCCCGAAAGAAACTCCGCAGAGCATAAAAGGATTGCCAGAGGCAGACTTAACGGGAGGAGAAAATCCATGTTGAATGCCATGAAATAGTCCTGGAATTTGTAAGTTGATCCAAGGGGGTCAATAGCCTTAACCACACCTGAAAAAATGAATACAAGTCCGGCAATTAATCTGCTCAAAAAAATAAGGATTTTCATACTTTTTTAGTTAATGGCAATCAATAACATGGAGTTCAATCTTTCTTATAAAAGGTTTCTTGCAGAAATAATTTCAATTATAAGGTCAAAGATCTTTTCAGGCAGGAGCATTTCACCTTTTTCATCACTGCAATTCACCACGCAAAGTTTTTCATCGATCCGTGATACCTTCAGGTATATTTCCCTTACTCTTTTCTGAAATGACAGAGACTCCTCATGAATGTCTCTTGTACCGTTCAGATATCTTCTGTCTTCTCCTGTCCTTGAAGCGGATAATTTTTTCTCGGTGAAAGAAAAAGGAACATCAAGAAAGATGTTAAGATCGGGCTTTGGGATGCTGAAATGACTGAATTCAAGATCCATTATCCAATTCATCAGCTTTTCCTGTTCCAGGATAGCGCTGATTTTGGCGCACTGGTATGCAATATTGGAATACGTATACCTGTCAAGAAGAACAATATTGCCCTTGTTAAGCCATCCGCCGTATAAGTTCCGAAGCATCCATCCTGTCGCCGGCATAAAGCATTGCAACAAGCCAGGGATTAACTTCCCCGAGTGATCCGAATTCACCTCTCAGAAACCGTGCAATAAGCTCCCCGAAGAAAGGAGCGTCGGTCCTCGGAAAATGAAGATATTCACACCGGTAGCCTCTTTTCGAGAAGTAATCATTCAGCAACCGTATCTGTGTCGATTTGCCCGAACCATCAACTCCCTCAATAACAAAAAGTTTCATCTCTTGTGTCCTTACTTTCAGTGCAAATGTAATAACCGCTCCTTAAAGATGAAAACGAAAGAGAGTCAATAATTATGATTTGTTTTCAGCAGTTATTAACTGATTTGACAAGGAATGTAAAGTGCAGATATTTACTTCCACTTGCAATTCGCAAAAAATCACTATTTTCGGAAATTATTTCTTCAGGGTTGACTGATAAACCAAAATACATTAACGCGGGAGGAAAGCTTATTGATCTGAGCATACCTAAAGTGATGGGGATAATTAATATCACTCCTGATTCATTTTACGAGGGAAGCAGGGTAACCGGAGAAAAAGAAATTATTTCGGCAGCGGTCAGAATGACAGAAGACGGCGCTGATATACTCGATATCGGCGGTTATTCATCACGTCCTTCGGCTGCAGACATAACCGCCGAAGAGGAGGGTAGAAGGGTTCTGAATGCAATACAGCTTATCAGGAAAGAGCTTCCGGGAGCAATCATTTCTGTAGATACTTTCAGGGCGGAAATCGCTGAAGAGGCTGTTAACGAATATGGTGCTGATATTATAAACGATATTTCAGGAGGGGAGGCTGATGAGAAGATGTTTGAGGCTGGTTGCACAGCTTAACGTTCCTTATATAATGATGCACATGAAAGGTAA
Organism: uncultured Bacteroidales bacterium; assembly: GCA_963700275.1. Classification (GTDB taxonomy): domain Bacteria; phylum Bacteroidota; class Bacteroidia; order Bacteroidales; family VadinHA17; genus LD21. The sequence continues at coordinate 199,348 of CAVOWZ010000007.1, forward strand.
TCCCCGCACCATGCAGGAAAATCCCGAATATGATGATGTCGTGGCCGATATCCTGAAATGGTTTGGCAGCAGGATAGTAAAACTGCAGAATGCCGGAGTAAAAGATATAATCATTGATCCTGGATTTGGCTTTGGTAAAACAATAACGCATAATTTTGAGATGTTGCGGCGGCTGGGTGATTTTGCCATTGCAGGATTGCCGGTTCTTGTTGGCATTTCGAGGAAGTCGATGATATGGAAATCACTTTCCGTCACCCCTTCTGAAGCGCTCAACGGAACCTCGGTACTGCATGCAGTCGCTCTGCTTAAAGGCGCTGATATATGAGAGTTCACGATGTCAAGGAGGCAGTTCAGGCGGTAAAACTGATACAAATGTGAAAAGACAAACTATAAAATGAAAGATAAAAGACAAAAGTTAAAAGACAAAAGGCAAATCTTGTAATAAACTCCAAACTCCAAACTCCAAACTCCAAACTCAAAAGTAGTCCATAAACCGAAAAAAAATGCTGGTACCGATAACAGTTCTGGATATAATTGATATTTTACTTGTAGCATTTATAATGTTCCAGTTCTACAGGATCATTAAAGGCACCTCTGTTTTCAGTATTGTCATAGGTGTTTTTCTTATTTACATGTTCTGGCTTTTAGTTAAAGCCCTGAACATGAATCTTATCAGCTCATTGCTCGGACAGGTTATCGGAGTGGGTGTCATTGCACTTATCGTTGTATTCCAGCAGGAGGTGAAACGATTTCTTCTGGTTATAGGGAACAGGTATATAAAGAACACCAAAATCTCATTTAAAAGGTTTTTTACATCGGATAAAGATGAATCGGTAATTCCGTCGGTTGTTGAGGAAATCGTAAAAGCTGTGCCAGTCGATGAGTTCCAAAAAGATCGGGGCACTGATAGTTATCGGCCGGCAGAGCCTTCTTGGATTATATGCCGACAGAGGTCAGAAAATTGAGGCAGAAATAAGTGCAGAGCTCATTGAAACGATATTTTTTAAGAATACACCTTTGCATGACGGTGCAGTGCTTATCGAAAACAGCCAGATCCTGGCTGCACGTTGTCCCCTCCCGGTAACCGAACAGTTTGCTTTATCCTCCAACTTCGGAATGCGTCACAGGGCTGCAATAGGAATATCTGAACAAACCGACGCACTTGTTGTGGTCGTTTCCGAGGAAACAGGCCGTATTTCTGTCGCAGATGCCGGAGAGATCCGCGAAAATCTGAAAACTGATGAATTACGGAATATCCTTCTGATGGAGAAGGTATGGTAGAGATCCGACCTTCACCCAAATCCCTTACTTTATAATATACTTCATCAGCGACTCCGCATCCTTAACATAGATAGTATTTCCTGCGATTACCGGAAATGAATACACTGCCGTTTCGGCAACCTTATATTTTGCCACCTCGGTATATGCTTTCGGATCCGGCTTGAATACCAGCAGGTTTCCCGTGCTTGGAAGACCGATTAAAACGTTACCACAATCACTGATTGTTGCGAAATCACTGTTTACAGTATTGTCAATCCATCCGGTCTGTCCGTTGGATGCATTAACACAATAAGCTCTTTTCTGATCGGAGAATCCGTAAAGATATCCGTCAACCAGAACCGGAGTATTCCATTTTGCACCAACTTCTGTATTGCTCCATAATTCCTTTGTAACAAACTGATCGCCCTGCCTGCTTACTTCAATTCCTTTAATTCCTGTCCCCTGACCGGTAAAATATATTTTGTTACCGTCGATATAAGGGCTGGAACAATTATAGAATCGTTGTGAGGGAGCTGCTGAAACCTGCCAGAGTACCTTGCCGTCAGTAAAATTCAGGGCTAACCAGGTTCTTTTCAGTCTGGACGATAATATGCTTTTGTCCGGCAATTGTCATAAGTGAGGGAGAAGCATAAGCTGGTCCGTCGCCATTCCATACCCACTTTTCTTTTCCTGAGTTAAGGTCAAGGGCTAAAAATTGTCCTTTGTCTTTGGTCCCGACATGAGCAAGACAGACGCCCTCAACTATTAGTGGGGACATTCCCGTATAGAACTGGGGGATTTCATTTGCAGGGTTTTCTTTTCTCCAGATAACTTTCCCGCTTGAAGCATCAAGGCATGAAAGGATACCTGATACCCCGAATGTCACAACCTTTCCATCTGAAACAGCAGGAGTGCTTCTTGGTCCGGGATGTGATGTTGAAGGTCCGGTTACAGCCGTAACAGGATAGCTGTTACGCCAGAGTTCTTTGCCTGTTGAGGCATCAAGACAAAGGATCACTTCATCGCCACCCTGCCTGGTATGCAGGTACATTTTTTTACCAACCAGAACCGGTGTTGCATCACCGGTACCAACAGTGACTTTCCACTGTTGAGTAAGCTCAGACGGCCATGATGAAGGAGCTTTAAATCCTGTCACTTTGCCGTCGCGGGAGGCACCCCTGAATTGCGGCCAATCCTGGGAAAAAATAATAATGGTGCTGATAAGAAAAACAGCCATTGATACTGCAAGTTTCCTGAAGTTTTTCATATTTATTGGTTTTGGTTTGATTATAAAATTTACTGTTTCCCCGGCATTTAGTCAATATTCCAGAATATATGGATTATTGTAATTTCAGTAGAAGTGCAATTATTTTCTCCTCATCACCTTCACCACTTTTCTCCCTGAAGGCATCATTGATCATTTCCTTTTTATCGGGAAATATTTTTACAAGTGATTTTTTGTTTAGCTGGATCTGATGAAAAACATTATCGGCACCTTTGATGAAATACTTATTAAAAGACTCATACTCATCATATCGCCTGTCGGCACTGTAGGCTGCTTTGTAATCGGCTTCTATAAAAGTTTTTTCAGGGACCAAGATAAACTGATGAGGTTCTTCCAGTAAAACCCGTGAAAAACCTGTTCTCCCTGATTTCCTTATCAAACTGAAGACCTTTGGTGGTCCTGAAGATCATATCCATACCAGCTTTATTCATGATCAGTTCATCCACTATCTCTGAAGACAGTTCCATCAGTTTTCCGGAATTCGGGTGAATGAAAATCAGGGTATTCCTCACCACATCAATGTCGCTGTTAAACTGGATATATTTTTCCTGACCCTTTACCAGTAAGAATGAGGTAAGGAGAGTGTCAAACAGTCTTGTGCTTCCCTTTATACCTTCGTACCTGTTGTCAAAACCCATACCTCCGACAGAAGTAGGGGAGATACTGGCAATTGCCTGAAGATTTTCCTGCCCCACGATACCTGACTGATAAACATTTATCTTCTGGGAATACCCTGAGGTTATAGTGAAGAACATTACTGAAAGGATGGCAAGCCACTTCATATTTACTTGTTTTTATGTGATATTTATTCACCACCAATATCATACCAAATTTATGAAACTATAAATGATTTTCCGATGGCCCTTAAAATTTATTATCTGACCTCAAAGTTAAAATTTTAAAGTAAGATGATCTGATAACTCTACATTAATGCAGCTTTAATCAAAACGACTTTTCTTTTTGTTAAGTTTGATGCCGTTTTGGTCAGATAAGGAATGTCAGAAAGACTTAAAATACTAATAACCGGGGGAACTTCAGGGCTTGGACTGGAACTTGTCAGACATTTTCTGGAAAAGGGATATTTTGTTGTAACAACAGGAAGGAGGGAGATTATTGTTTCAGGTTATGAAGAAAGGCTCAGTTTTTACCGGGCAGATTTCTGTGATTTGAGGCAGACGGCTGAGACTTTCAGGACGATTTGCAGGGAATATAAATTCGATTATGTAATCTATAATGCTGGTATCCTGAGTCCTTCTGAATTTACTAAAACAAATGACGGATATGAATTAACTTATCAGGTTAATTTTCTGGCACATCTTCTTGTAAATGAAATAATTATTCAGCACCATGATCCCGGCATACCTCTCAGGGTTGCAGCAGTTACTTCGATGGCCTACAGGGTTGCTGATCATGAGTTTAAATCAGTGAGTTCACCTTCCATGTACAGGGCATGGAGAGCCTATTCAGATTCAAAACTCTACCTTGCGCTGATGTGCAGTTATTATTCCGGGAAGTTTGCTGACACGAAAATTCAGTTTTTCAGTTTTGATCCCGGTATTTTTGGTTCCCAGCTTTACAGAACCCAGTCAGGAGTATTCAGGATTATCTATCAGACGGGTGTAAGAATCCTGAGAAAACCAGAAAAACAAGCTGCAGTCCTTTCGGATATTCTTACGGGATCTGATATTAAGAATGGCGCTGTTTACGATGTCCGGAAAAGGCTCCGGAAACTCCCGGAAACGTGATTCCACTGAAATCGGAGCATTCTGGGAATGTACAAAAGTGGAATTGGCAAATTTCTCGTTTAGTCCTGAAGTAATTATTATAAGCATTTGGAAGTGCTGCCCTGAGGATACTATTTCCTTTTCAGAGACAGGTCTGCCTCTTACCTCTCTCCACCATTCCTTGTAACATTCCACTGCACCTTTTCTTTCTGGTAACGAAATATTATAAATTAATGTTATTTCATGGGCTCCGCCGGCATGCAAACTCGAGTTTTGAAATTGTTGAATCATAGGTATAATCAATAATTAAATCATGATTTGATGAGCTGGAGATAACAATGCCGGCATTCATAATTATTGAGTTGAATTTATACACATCATCAGAAAAGAGACTTCTGTTCCTGAACCACATACCAAACCGGAGCGGATCCACATCAAAACCGGAGCCAAGTGGTAAATGTCTGAAAAGGCTTCTGGTATTCATAAACAAATCCGGGATTCAGCAGAGCGATCCTGGTTCTGCCAACTTTGCCTTTATTAAAAACTACCTGGGTCAGTAAATTTGCATTAACGACATATTTCACGGGCAAACGAACTATATTATTTACAAAAGAGATATTTGGCCTTAAAATGTGACTTACCGAAATGCCTATTGTGGGAGTAATATTATAGAAGTTCAGATTTTGCCTGTACACTAGTCCGGCGTTCCAGTCGGGATATATTACCGGCTCAACTTCATCATTTAAAAAAGAACTTTGCCGAACAACTCCCTGAATCGGATCTAACTGATCAGTAAAAATAAAATCACTGTTTTTGAAGTCCCTGTAAATTTATTGAGAAAACCGACATGCCCAACTGAAGCATTTTATCCTTATCCTGCAACACCCGGTACGAATAAATGAGTTCCATCCGTTTGGTTCTTATCCGGTGAAGTCCCTCATTATCACTTAGCATCAGAAATCCGATGCCAATATTTTTTTTTGACCACTGGTAATCGACAGAAATAAAATAAGTTGAAAGATCACCCGGAATTTTACTCCACAGATCTCTGTAAGTTGAAGAAAAACGAAGATCCCTTGTTATGCCTGCTGTGGCCGGATTATAATATAATGAACTGTTATAAAATTGAGAAAACTGAGGATCCTGACTTTTCAAAACATTAATTGAGAAAATCATGAATCCCCAAAAACCCAGCTTCAGGTATTTGTTTTTCATAATTTCCATCTATTTAATTAATGTTATCGATCCGTATCTCGGTCCGTTATATTCTTCCCCGTCAGCGAAAATTGCCTTTTTAAGATGCCAGACGTACACATCAGGAGGTAAGGATTTACCCTTTAAGGTCCCGTCCCAGGCTTCAACAGGTACTCCCTTATCAAGTTCAGTGGTTTCCCATATCAGGTTTCCCCACGTATCATAGATCACCAGATGAAATTCAATCAATCCGGCTCCGATTGCCTTAAATTCCCTTACTCCTTCAAAAGGACTGTCAGGGGAAATGGCATTTGGCATGAACAGTCCTTTAGAGTATTCAAACTCAATGGAATCAGAAATTGTGTTTGTGCAACTATATTCATTTACTGCTGTGAGTTTCACTATGTAAGTTCCGGCACTGTCATATCTGTGCCATGGATTTTCATCTGCTGATGACTGATTATCTCCAAAGTCCCATGTGAAGTATTTACCTCCTGTGGTCTCGTTTACAAATACTATATCCAGGGGATGGTATCCGTCATCTTCAAGAATACTGAATGCTGCGACAGGAGACTGGTGGATGCTTATATTTTTGGATGTACTTGCTGTACATCCGGTAATAATATCTTTGGCTGTCAGAGTAATAGTGTACAAACCTGCTCTGTCATACAGATGCTGTGCATTAAAATCAGATCCCTGAGTAGCATCTCCAAAATCCCAGGTAACGCCGGCGATCTGATTGACAGGCATATTTACCGGAGTAAGGGAAACTGTATCATAATCACAGTAAACGCTCTTATCGGTAACGAAATCAACAGCCGGGGCTCCCAGAACATGGATCTCTGTTGTAAATGTGTCATAACTGCAGGTATCATTTACATATAAGGTGACTGTATATTTTCCGGGGTTTTCGAAAACATGAACAGGATTCAGTTCATCAGTAATATTGCCATCCCCGAAATTCCACGACCAGTTCAGGAAAGGTCTGTTCCCCAGAACTCCTCTTGAATAATTGGTAAATGAAACCTGAAGAGGTGCACATCCGAGAGTGGTATCTGTTTCAAAGAATGCTTTGACCTTATTGGGGAAAATAATTACAGACTTCTTTACAGAATCCACCCCGCATTCATTTCTTGCTATCAGGGTAACAGTGTAGGTCGTGTCAGTTATACCCGTTTCAAATATATGTGATCCGGGATTCTCTTCAGTGGAATTAGCCTTTCCGTCACCCCATTTCCATAAATAGGTATCAGCCAATCCGGTTGTAACATTGAAAAAATGATTTCTTTTGGTGAGCAACCCCACGCAACATCCATTCCAAAAGCAGCTATCGGTATAGGTTTTACAATAACATCCCTGCTTGTGGAAAGAGAGCTGCAACGATTTGTTGCTGTAAGAGTAACAGTATATGTAGTATCTGCTATTCTTCCCTGGTGGAATACTATATCAGAGGGATCTTTCATCAGAACTTGTCCAGTCCGTTACCAAAATTCCAGGATATAGTCAGATTCTTCACCTGCAGAAGTATTTGTGAAACTTACATTCAGCGGAGCACAGCCACTCAGGATTATCATATATCGAAAGAAGGTTCCGGTTCATGATATAACCTGATCATCATAGTGTCACGTATCTTCATGGACACAGGGTGCGATGCTTGTTACCCGGACATAAAAATACAATGTATCCTTTTGATTGTCAGAGTGATGAGAAGCTATAGACCGGATTTTCTGATTCCTGTTCCATTAAAATTTCCATCCCCTGAAGAACTCCATGAAATCATATTTGCATCCCTGTAAATGATATCCCTGATCTGGTAAGAAGAATTCACACATGCAGTATCTGCTGATAATACATCAGCAAATGCATTATGAATAATATTAATCACCATTGAATCAGTGGCAACAAAATTTTCAATCGGATCCTTCCTCTGGCATGAAGTGTCAGTACAACAGTTCTGTTTGCTATATCCTCAATACCCGGATGGTAAGTCGGAGTTAAGGTTGTGCTATTTTCCAGAATCCCGTGCCTGATGTTGTCCACCAGATCTCTGAATATTTTTCTGCATGAAGCTGTTGAAAGAGTAATATCTGATCCTTCACAGATCCTTTCATCTGCTCCTGCATCGGCAGTTGGTTTAGGTGTAATCAGCAGCATGAATTGTATCAGTAACAACATTTATACATGGCGAAATGGCTGTTCCTCTGATTATCAGTCTGACACTTTCATTTCTCAGATCATTTTCTCCATGAATATATGTACTTATAACAGCTGAACCATTTATAAATGTCCCGTCGCCCAGGGTGCTCCAGCTTACCTTGTCAACGTTTTGTGCCGTTGCCCTGATAGCTGTGAATGCTTCCCTTTCACCTATTATCGTATCAGTTCCGGCATAAACTGACCGGATTTTTCGTATGGATAATGTCAGCGAATCAATTGCCGGTGTATTGCAGGGAGGTCTTCCGGCGGCAATCAGATATAATTTCACACTCCCATTGGCGATATCGTTAAGTCCGGGACGATAAACAGGATGAAGAATAGTTAATGTTGTCGAAGCTTCCATCTCCGGAAGTTCTCCACTCCATATGCGCTGTAGTTCGCATATATATGAATCAACAAGTGTTTTACCTGATCCTCACAAATCACATCATCTGCAGCCTGCATCTGAAACAGGGAAGGGAGTAAGGGTCAGTGTCATGTCATCACTGGCTGTCGGGCACGAAGGATTCCTTGATGTCAATGTCAGTACTACAGAGCCGGCAATAATATCAGATGCTGACGGGTAATAAACAGGTGTAATTGCATTTGCATCGGACCATGTCCCGCTTCCGCTTGAAGTCCACTCGTATTGTGTTGAATTTAAAGAATATGCATTAACAGGTATAAAAGATGAAGAACAAATCGTTGTATCATTTCCTGCATAAACAACAGGAGGATCAATAAACGTTAACATCACTGTATCATAATCAGGCGTAAAGCAGGGTGCAAGTGCATCAACTTTTAATACCAGTGCAACCCGTCCGCTATCCTTATCAGCATCGGAAGGGTAGTATGTTGTGATCAGATCAGCTTGATTTCCGAATGTGCCGGTTCCCAATGTTATCCATTGATAAGAAGTACCATTCAACTGGCTTCCTGTGGTTATATAATTATTTGATTTGCAAACCTCCTGATCAGTACCGGCATTTGATACAGGTAATTTCTGAATAATGATACTGATCTCATCAGAGACATCAGGGCAGACAGATTTTCCTTCTGCAGTTAAAGTGAGTATACACTGCCATTGACAATATCCGACGGTCCGGGAGTGTAAACCGGATTAATTACGGAATTGTTGTCAAGAGTTCCGTCCCCGTTCACGGTCCAGGAATAAATTAAGGTAATCCTTAACCATAGCGCCCGTGATTTGATATGATCCTGATTCACAAACAATTCCATTATCACCTGCAAAAACGACAGGATGAGGAATAACTGAAAGCTTTATGGTATCGCGAACAACCGGACAACCATAACCTCCTGTTGCTTCAACTGTAATAACTATCAAGACTGTCCTGGTTTCCCTGGCTGAGTGTAAAACAGGAGTCAGGATTTAAAGTATCGCTGAATCTGCCTTGTCCGGTTATAAGTTTCCATTTCACGGAATCGAAGCCTGTCCCTGAAGCATTCAGGGATACCTGTCCGTTCTGACATATATCCCTGGTCAGGTGCCGGCGCTTAATTAGTTGGTATCCTGACATAAGTAATTCTTAAGGTATCCGAAGCATTTAAAGACAGGGATCGATTGCCTGCGCAGTGAGGGACAGTCGTACATGATCCTCGGTTAAATCGTTATTCCCGGGATAATATGTGGGAAGCAGGATCTCCGGATCTGAGAAATGCCCGTCTCCGCTGGTTGCCCATCTTAAAACTGTATAGTTCTCTGCTGACGTGTTTGTAATGTTATATTCATGACCTTCACAAATAGTTACATCATCATCAACTTTTACCCGTGGTTCTTTCTGAATTGATCAACCTTAAAACGGCAGTATCGGATCTGCATGGTGATATACCTTCTGCAATAATCTGCAAGTCAGTCCCTGAATTGGCCAGATCATTTCTTCCGGGGTGATAGACCGGATTTAGCAATGTATCATTGCTGAAATAACCATCACCCCGGGTTATGCCATTTGATTGAGGTAAAATTGGTGATTGTAGTTCCGGTAATAGCGAGACTTTCCGATGCACATATTGTCTGTGGTGTATTTACTTTTATTTCGGGGACAGGATGAACCTGAAAATTCTCTGTAATAACAGTACTTCCGCATTCATTCTCCAGAGCCAGACTTACAGTGTATTGCCCGGGGGCTGCATACGTGTGTGTTCCCGGATCCCTTGAAGATGCAGTTGCCGGAGTCCCTCCCGTGAAATTCCAGTTAAATCCTGTTACAGGGCTGCCGTTATCATCATACAACGACAGAAGGATGAATGACAGGATCTGTTATGCAGATATTACTCAGATTTTCAATACTTCCATCAGGTTTTTCAAATACATTGAAATTAAAAACAACAGAATCTGTGCGGCAGGTATTTGAAATATGCATACTACCCGGTATGAACCGCCCTGGTTGAAACTGATTTCAGGTTCCCTGCTTTTTTCACTGGTCCCGTTTATAAAAGTATAACCTGAATCCGGCATTACCTCCCACAGAATATTCCTTCTGTCCTGTTGAGTTATTTTCAAATTTGGGTCTGAAAGGAGCACATCCGGTATTATAATCAACGGTTGCTTTTGCAACAGGAGGCGCAATGACTACGATTTTAAATGTATCGGCGGTAGCGCCGCATGGATTACTTACTCTTAGAACAATATCATATACTCCCGGGACTGACCATGACATTGGCGGCATCACCTCAGCTGTTGAAGTTCTTCCATTATCAAAATCCCAGGAATATTGTGATAACCTGGTACAGTTATTACCATAATATCCGTTTACTGAATTATTACTCAGTTGAATTGTTTCGTTTATACAAATAGTATCTATGGGCAATTCCTCATTCCCAATTGAAGCTTCCGGTTTTGACCAGATCCTGACTTTATCAACCACAGCTGTTTTGGTATCACAACCATTCTGCACTGTTACCATAAGTGGAAAAATATCCAGGACCGTATTCGGGGTTTCACAGGATGAAAAATGATATACATGTTTAATGGTATCATTGATATATGGATCACCATGATTCCAGACAACATCAGGGAGTTCCGTCCCCAAATTCCAGGTATAGGTTGTCCCTATGGAATTATTTTCGTATCCGACAAGTGCAAATGCAAATTCAATGGGAGCACAGCCTTCAGTTCCTCCAAATGATTCTATCCCGGCAGCCGGACTGCTTTGATTATATACATATTGTTTCCACACAAGAGCACACCCGCTTGTATTTTCAGCAGTGACCACCAGTTGAAAAGCTCCGACCTTCGTATATGTATGCCTTATGGGGAAAGTGGCATTATTAATTACATTACCATCACCCCAGTCTATTCTGTAACTTGTAATACATGCAGTGTGCTCGGTTCTGTTTGCAAGGACAACATCGAATTTAGGATCAATAATTATTTCGGGACAATGCTTAAAAGGAGTGAATGGATTTTCAGTATCATCAAATTTCAGATAAGGTTTGTTTTTTACTGTAACGGTTTTATTAACAGTGACGGAGCATCCATCTGCATCGGTAACCACCATACGGACATTAAAGCTTGCAGTTCCGGAACATCCCGATGCAATAAATGAATGGAAGGATCTTTTTCAGTTGAGGTAAATCATCATCACCAAAAGTCCAGAAGTATTTATAAGGCCTGAGTTCCTCCCGATACGGTGGATGTAAATTTAACCGGAGTCTGCGCACAATTATCAGGTGCCTGAAATGTAAAATCGGCATTAAGAACAATTTCAGAAATCTGATATTTGGTATCTCTGCTGATTGGAGGGCGGCTGCTGTCCGTAACTTTTAGTTTTACCTCTCCACTGGTCTGGGTTGAATAGATATTGTTTTATCTCTGATAGTATCATTATTCCATGTAAAGGTCCATTCATAATGATAGGGCTCTGTCCCCCCGGTAGCCCTGGCTTCAAGCTGAAAAGTTTCCGGTGTTCCCTTGCAAAACCTGTTATTTGGTGAAGTGCGAAATTATGCCGACCTGTAAAGATTGTGATGTTTGTGCAAAGTGAAAATATGCGTTCAGTAATGAACACATTTATGATACAGAGATATTGAATTAATTTTGCTTTCAATACCGGGGATATTAAGGTTAATCCTGATTTTTACTCCTTAAAAAGTAATTTTAAACAAGTAAATGATAAAATAATTACAGGAATCTTATCTGAACTTGATTCATGGTTTAAAGCAAATATATCTGTAAATTATTGAATATCCTAATTTTACATCTGCTTTTCAGCATGTAAATAAGTCTGCACTATAGCTTTAACAGAAGAATCAGGGTATTCGTCAATTAGTTTTGTGTATATGTCAATTTTCAGAAAATATTATCAAACCTGACTTCTGCCCGAGTGGAAATATCAATCCATGAATTACGTTTGAAGTTCATAAAGAATATTTATATTTGAAAAGATATTTACTGCAGTTCAAACAATAGTAATTATCAATGGCCAGTAAATGAAATATGTTTTCAATGAACTTATATTTGATTTAATACATGAAACCTTCATGTTTTAAAAGCAAAAAAGATCATGAAATTATTTACAATCATGAAGGTTCCATACGAAACACTTAATTTTCAACACTATAGTAATAATAATTTCGGATGAAACAAGTTACTTTATTTAAAATGATGGTATTTTTCAGTTTTTTAGGTTTATTCGGATGTAAAAACACCGATCCTTCAACATGGAGCAGCAGTAAAATTGACAAGTGGTTCGAAAAAGGAGAATGGCTTAACGGATGGCAGGTAAAGCCCGATGCTTCCGTCAACCGCAAGGAATTTGCTATTTCCTATTTCAAACAGAAGGAAAGATGGGACAAGGCTTTCGCTTTCCTTAAAGAGAATGATCTTACAAAAATGGAGCTTAAGCGTTACGACATCGATGGCAACAATGTTTATGCTCTGTTCAGTGAATATCTCTCAAAAGAAGATACGGCGGCCCGCTATGAAGCCCACAGGATATATGCCGATATCCAGTATGTCATCAGTGGCAGGGACTTATAGGAGTGGCTCCGCTGACCGACCTGAAAGATGTTCTCGTTCCTTATGATGCAACAAAGGAATTGAATTCATGACAGTGAACACAATAAAAAATGTCCCTGCAACACCCGACAATTTCTTTGTATTCTTCCCGTCCGACATTCACCGCCCCGGTCTGAAAGATGGTGTAAACTCACCGGTCAGAAAGGTTAGTGTCAAAGTCAAATTAGATTAAAGCGGAGCGAAGCAACCCGTTACTTCCTGTTCCCATGTAACCGGAACTCCACAGTGCTTCCGTCAATTATCTCCTTGTGGGTAATGAAGTTCTTCTTCAACTTCTTTCCGTTTATTATTGCTGATTTAATGAAGATATTATCATCGCTCCGGTCATGAGTTTTGATTGTAAAATATTTACTTTCCGGTAGCTGTATCCTTATCTCGTCAAATCCCGGCGAAGTGATAACATATTGCCCGGATGCAGGACAAACCGGATAGAATCCCATCATTGAGCAAATATACCATGCAGACATTTGTCCGGCATCCTCATTGCCTGTAAGCCCTCCCGGTCCGGTGCCATACTCTTCCGAATTGATCTTGTTTGTCCAGAACTGTGTCTTTGCCGGATCACCTGCCATTGCAAACATAAATGGAGCCTGCTGATCGGTCTCATTGCCGTGCCAGTAGTAACCTCCGTCAAAAAACTCATTGAGCTTTGCAAGAAATGCCTTCTTCCCACCCATCAGACTTACCAGACCCGGAACATCATGCGGTACATACCACGTGTACTGAAATGCTGTTCCTTCACAAATAAAGCTTGATTTAATATTCGGATCAAAAGGTTCAATCCATGTTCCGTCAGCATATCGCCCTCTTACATAGCCTGTTTCCCTGTCAAAAACATTTATATAATTCTTCGATCTTTTCATCAGCGCTTCATAATCTGCAGTCTTTCCGAGTGCTTTTGCAGTCTGGGCAAGAGCATAATCATCAAATGCATACTCAAGGGTACGGGATACCTGCTCCCTTTTATGGAATGCATCCCATACACTGTCTTCAAGCGGAATGTAGCCATATTGAAGATAGCTCTGCAATGCTCTTCTTCCTTTTCCATCAACGTATTGCTTACGGTCGGGTGTTTCAAATGCATTCTGACGCATGTACCTGTAAGCAGTTTCTATATCAAAATCATCAATGCCTTTTATTAATGCATCTGAAATCATTGTATTAACATGATCGCCGATCATAGCGGCACTATAGTTACCCCACATGGGAAAAATAGGCATCCATCCTCCCTGTTGTGCCTTCAGGACCAGTGATCTTACCATATGAAGTGTTTTCTCAGGTTCAAGGATTGTCAGAAGAGGATGCAATGCCCTGTATGTATCCCACATCGAAAAATCGTCATAGTAATCAAACCCTTCGGCTTTATGTATAAGTGTATCTTCCGCAAAACCCTGATAGCTTCCGTCGCAGTCGCTTGCCACCCTGGGAAGCAGGTAACAATGGTAAAGAGCGGTATAGAATTTTATCTTGTCTTCATCCGATCCGCTCTTTACATCAATTTTACCAAGTGATTTATTCCATTCCGCCTCTGTTTCATTCATTATGAATTCGAAATCCCAACCGGGTATTTCCTCATCAAGATTTCTTCGGGCAGCATCAATACTTGTGAATGATGAGCCTGCCCTTACCATAACATCATTTCCCTCTTTAAAGCGCAATACCATGAATTGTCTGCCGGTATCATCCGGAATAATTTCAAACTGTCTGCTGAACCTGAATACGAAATATCCGCTGAATCCTGCCGGTTGTCCCCATCCCTGATAGATCCTGTGGACCGGATTATAACCGGCTATCTCATTCCTTTCCCTGTCATACCATATTTTACCCTGCTTTTCATCGCTGTTTATTCTGATAAAGATGCAGTTCCCGTTATTGCCAGGGTAGGTGAAGCGCAAAAATCCTGATCGTTTTGTTGCAGTTAGTTCAGCCAGTATCCCGGGATCATTCAGAAGAACACTGTAATAATAGGGCGACGATTTCTCATTCCTGTGGCTGTATCCGGAAACCGGAGTCCGGGTTATTGTATCCGGATAAGCAGAAACAAATGGCCCTACCGAAAATGTTCCGTATTCCTGAGTGCAGCTTCCGCTCATCCAGTGGCTTCCTCTGAATCCGGTGATCTTGGAATCATCATAATAATAGGGAGAAACACATTTTGCTTCAGTGGTACGTGTTTCAGGAGTCCATAGAGTCATCCCGAAAGGACGCCCGACAGCAGGGAAAGTCTGCCCTTTTTGTTCTGTTCCCGCACTGTGACGGGTAGCACTTACCGTAGTTGCCGGAGCTGTTCCAATCAACGGATCAACATATTTTACATTATTCTGCGAAAAAGCTAAAACAGAAAATAAAGAAGCAATAAAAAACCCGGTAATCTCATAACTAAATAGTTTTCATCAGTATATTAATTTTTATTTTAATGGTCTGATGGCAACCCACATGTCTGAAAATTATATGAAATACGTGTTTGTGTATGCAATACATGTGGGTTTCATCTCAACCTAATTATTCTCCAAATATTCTATCTCCAAATGATAGTCCCATTTATCAAAATAGAGGTTTCCACCTCTCCATTCAACTTCACCCCTTTGAAAATCGTATGGCTCACTTCTCAGATGTTCCTTCAGGGGATATAACCTGCCTGCCACACCATCATTAACGATCATTCTGTATGAATCAATACCCGACATGAAAAATTCCTTAAGGGTTTTATCCCCGCTGTACTGGAGATCATACGAGATATCTGAAGGAACCCATCCTGTTCCTTCAAAATAAACCTCACACCAGTCATGGAGATTTATGTGATCAGGCGGTAATTTCCATCCGCTCTGCCATCTGACAGGAATTCCCTTGTATCTGAGCATCGACATGTACAGGAAGGTCTGCATCCCGCAATCACCCCTCCGGTTTTCCAGCACATATTCAGGGATATTCTCCATGGTGGAGTATTCAAGAGCACCTGTCCACGGTATATTCTCCTTGAACCATAAATAGATCTTGCTGACAATCTCTGCCGGGGTATCATCAGGAGCTGTAATACTGTCTGCAACTCTTTTTACATTTTCGGTAAAGCAGATATGCGGCAATTCTTCGGAAGTGTATTTTTTGAAAAGGGAGGATTCTTTATTATAGGGAATCTCTTTAACCATGTTCAGATCAGTATATTGAGCAGATGACTTATAGCTGAATGATAACATAAAGATTGTTTCAATTCCTTTTAGTGCTTTTTCTTCCAGGTATACCGAACGATGGAGAACCGAATCGGGTGCGAGGATAAAATTCACATCCGAAACTGAAAGTATTTCGACATTATCCTGCCGGGGATTGTTTTCTTTCGGGAAGGGCATCCAGCACCTTACGATCTCACCATCGGGAACTGCATCAGCATCAACGGTGATGGTATAGGTTATCTTCATTTTAACTGTATTAACAGAATCTGGTTTCTCCAGCCATGCCCCGATCACATTCCTGGTGTGATCCAGCCTGTCAATCATTTCCGGATCCCTGCTGTTGTCGATTATCTGCTTCTCTTTTTCTTCATAAAACATTTTTAGGAGAAGAAGATTAGATGCTGATCTGTTGAAATATCTCTTTTCTCCGTCAATATTCCTCCATTCTGTCCATTTCTTTTTATCCCATACATTTAAAATGCTGTCGTTGAAGGGTATCTTATAACTTTCTATTCTCTTCAGGAATTGTTCTTCTGTGAGTGAAAAGTCAAGCTTTATCCTTTCCGATATACTGACAAGTGAATCAGCATTCCGGATGAGACTGGTTTCATCAGGATACAGGTAGCCCAGTGAGTCGGCTAATTGAGATAACCTCATGAAATTGCCATTCTGAAACTCACTTTCTATTCTGAGGAACATTTCTGACTTGTCAGGTTTTTTGCTGCATCCTGAAATTAATACAATCAGTATAACTAATCCGTATAATCCTGAAATCTTCATAACTGCGTCATTTCTCCTTAAGAAGTAAAAGTAGTTTTTCTTTTTGTGGATATAAAAAGCGGATCAATTGTTTTTTAATTTTATTGTGCATAAAATTGTTATAGTAAAACTGATGACATATGAATAAATTATTTCTGTTTATTGTATTGATGATTGGTTCAATCAATTCGTCGTTTTCCCAGGGTGGTCCGGATGAAAAGATCGACAGGGGAGTAATTGCCCTGACAATCGATGGAACCCATGCATATATAGGATGGAGGCTTCTGATCACAGATCCTCCTGACATTTCATTTAATGTATACAGGAAGCAGTCAGGTTTTGATGATTTTCAGAAAGTTAATCAGGAAGCAATTAAATCGGCTACAAATTTCGTCGATGAAACAGTAAAACCCGGGAACGCTTACCGCTACATGATCAAAGCTGTTATTAATAAGAAAGAGGTTCCTACTCCCGGTGAAGCTACAATATTCATGCTTACAGCCGATCAGCCATATTATTCAATCATGCTGAAAACCAAAGCACAGCTCAAGCGTCTTGGGGTTGGCGATCTTAATGGTGACGGCGCATATGATTTTGTAATACAGTCTCCTGATTTTAATGTAGATCCTTATTATATGCCCGGATACTGGAAAAGGAGTCCCGAACCATATATCCTTGATGCTTACACATCCAAAGGGCAGTTCCTCTGGAGCTATGATATGGGATGGTCCATAGAAACAGGTACATGGTACTCACCATATATGGTTTATGATATTGATGGTGACGGGCTTGCCGAGGTATATGCCAAAGCAGGAGAAGGAGATCCCCGTGAAATGGACGGACATGTACTTGAAGGACCTGAGTTTCTGATTAAAATCGATGGAATGACCGGCAAAACAATCCGCAAAACTGACTGGCTCTCCAAAGAAGGATTCCTCGGTAATTATAATTACTGGAGCAGAAATTTTCTGACTGTCGCATACCTAAACGGGATGACACCATCCCTGATTATGCAGAGAGGCACATATACAATAATTAAAACTATTGCACTCAATAAGAATTTCGAAAAAGAGTGGTACTGGGAAAGTACCGGTGAATATGAGAAATATAAAGGCCAGGGTCAGCATGGTATTATGCAGGGGGATGTGGATTTTGACGGTAAGGATGAGCTGATTATAGGAACATTTGCTCTCGATCACGATGGAAAGCCTATATGGTATACCGGATTGAAGCATAACGACGCCGGCTACCTTGCGGATATTGATCCTTCACGACCCGGAATGGAAATATTCTATGGGATAGAATCCAGATCGCCCAAAAATGGCGTTTGCCTTGTTGATGCCGCAACAGGTGAGATTATCTGGGGTTTTGATGGCAAAACCACACACGTTCACAGTCAGGGAATGGTGGCAGATATTGATCCGGATTACCCCGGAATGGAAAGTTATGCAGGTGAAGCAAAGGGAGGAGATCAGTTCTTTTTATACAGTTCAACAGGTAAAAGATTATCTGATAAAGATATGGGATCTCTGACACCCAGACCGGTATGGTGGGATGCTGATGATCTTAAGGAGCTGAATATTAATAATTTGCTTCTTAAGTATAAAGGAGATACCCTGATGAAGATTGAGGGGAAGGTGGTTATGGTTGGTGATTTGATTGGTGACTGGCGCGAGGAGATTGTTACAAGTCTTCCCGGTGAACTGAGGGTCTATTCAACCAATTTACCTGCTGCCAACAGAAAGGTGTGCCTGATGCAGAACCGCCAATACCGTCTGGGACTGGCAAATTCAACAATGGGGTACTTTTATCCGCCACAGCTTGGTATCGGGAAGAGGTGATCCGGAAGAAATGATGAGGAGAGCGGGGAATAGGGGAAAAGGAGAAGAGGAGTAGAAACACCAAATTAGCACTCCGGGTTATAAAATCGATAAGGGATTTAATACAACTTACAGGTAGCGTGAAACCGGATGGTAATGAAAAATATACCCCTGAGATCGGTAAGCTTATTGGTTATAATAATTACTTAAAATTATTTTCAATCATGAAAAGGGCATTTATTTTTCTGTTATTCTTTACCGGTGTCAGTCTTTATGGTCAGTCGAAACTGCTGAAACTGAAATCTCCGATAATCTTTAAAGGTGATTCAGTTACAGCTTTCCGCGATCCTGCGGTGCTTTATCATAATAAGACATTTTACCTCTTTTTTACACTTATTGAAACAGAAAGGGATGGAAAGGTATTTTGTTACACAGCATCATCCCAAAGCCGCGATCTGGTAAAGTGGACTGCCCCTGTTAAAAATTACTCCCCGTGATCAGAAACTTAATTTTGGAAGTCCGGGTAATATTATCAGATTCAGGGATGAATGGATACTGTGTCTCCAGACTTACCCGAGGCCTGATCATTATAATTATCAGCCGGTAAAGTATGGTGATGCAACCGCAAGGATATTTATTATGAGAAGTAAAGACCTTATGAACTGGAGCAATGCGGAAATGTTGAAGGTGAAAGGTAATGACGTTCCTGTTGGGGAGATGGGAAGAATGATAGACGCATTTCTGGTTGAGGATATTAAAGAAAAAGGGAAATACTGGTGCTTCTATAAACAGCGAGGCGTGAGTATGTCATATTCATATGATCTTGTCAACTGGACATTTTTCGGATTTACAGAATCAGGAGAGAATGTTTGTGTGCTGACCGAAAATGGCGAATATATTTTATTTCATTCACCATCAAACGGAATAGGGATAAAAAAATCGGTTGACCTCAAAAACTGGACGACCCGGGGAGATATGATCACTCTTGGCCAGGGGAATTGGCCGTGGGCAAAAGGCCGGATAACTGCAGGCACAGTGGTTAACCTGAAAGATGTTAAGGGAATCGGAAATTATCTGATGTTTTTCCATGGATCAGGACCACTGACAGAAAGCAAGGGAGATTTTGATAAGAATGCTTCACTGGGTATAGCCTGGAGCAAAGATCTTGTTAACTGGGAATGGCCGGGAAAATGAGCCCCTGCTCCGGAGTATAAAATTGATGAGGGATTTTATTCAAATTATAACTAAAATGAAGTTAGGAATAAGCAGCTACACATTTACATGGGCGGTTGGAGTGAAAGACCATCTGCCTGAAAAACCACTTGACGGCAAAGGATTGCTCGAACTTGCCCGGGAACTTGGTGTGAGTGTTGTTCAGATAGCAGATAATATGCCATTGCATAAAATGAAGGAGGAACAGTTGAATGAACTTATACATCTGGCTTCCGGATATAAAATCGAACTCGAGGCTGGTGCAAACAATATGACACCAGAAAATCTTGAATTGTATCTGAATATCGCTGAAAGAATAGGATCGAAGATACTGCGGTTTGTGATTGACGGAGAATCCTACAAGCCACCCGTGGAGGAGGTAATTTTGATGATCAAAGATTTTGAATCCGAATTAAGAAAAAGAAAAATAATACTTGCACTTGAAAATCACGACAGGTTTCATGCTCACCAGTTCAGGAAGATCATTGAAGATGTCGGGAGTCCATACATTGGTATTTGTCTTGATTGTGCAAACTCATTCGGAGCGGGTGAAGGATTCCGTGAAGTAGTAAATTTACTGGCTCCATATGTTGTTAACCTGCACCTTAAAGAAATTTCAATAAAAAGGAAATATCACAAAATGGGATTTGACATTGAAGGCAGACCATTCGGTGAGGGATGTCTTCCGCTCGACTGGATGCTCTCCCAATTTACTCTAATATGCAAAACAGCTGTACTTGAACAATGGATATCTCCCGAAGAAACTATTGACCAGACCGTCAAAAAAGAACGGGAATGGGCAAAAAAGAGCATATCTTATCTAAGAAAATATATAACAGAATAGAATCAGTTTTACCATCAGATTCTATAGGCTCCCCCCCCCCGGGTGACCTGACTGTGCCATATAGATCATTTTTTACTTCTTAATCCTCCTGTTATTTCTTCCAGTTTGTCGAAAAAAGCCTTTTTACGCTGTGAACTTATGCTCCAGTTAACAGGTACCGACTGGTAACCATCGTCGAAACCTTCACCTTTCATTCGATAATCAAAATACCCCCATGAAGCATAAACTTTTGTTGCTTCAACAAAATCGTTACTGGGCTTGTCGAAATCAAAATGATCATCTTCATTGAAAATGATCGGCATAGGTTTATAGCCTTTTACTGCTCTTGTTGCTTTAACCATTGCTGTAATTCGTGCCGGATCTTCAACTCCGTTTCCATGAATAAGGATAAAATCCGAAATGGCAACCACGTTTTCATGAGGTACAGTTCCTCCCCCATAGCTGGTACCGACAAGATAGCGGTAGCCATTCTTCACTTTTGATTTAGCAAGAGAAATAAGTTCATGAACACGTTGTGGTTTAAGAATGTCATGATCATAGGCTCTGACATCACACTCATTGTTTATCTCAATTATTACATTCCTGAAATTCTTTTCAAACAGCCAGTCGATCGTGTTTTCAACCCCTTTAATTACTGCCGCTTCGTCCTTTACATTTTGATCCTGCCCAAAATAGAAGATACCGAGAATCACAACCATTCCCTTCTCATCAGCCCGGGTTAAAATTTTTTCCAGACGGGTCATAAATATTTTGTCAAGATCACCTTCCGGATTAACAGCAGTATTTATGCAGTCAATCCTGCCATATCCTACCGGGCTTCCGCCCTGAAGGTTAAGAGTGAATGAAATCAAACCTTTGGAAAACCATTCATCCATAGCCTGAATGAATTCGTTTGTATTTCTGTCGGGATCCCATTTTTGGGTATCCGGGTATTTCCATCTCTCCAGCGTTACCGGATTCTTATCATCAAAGGTACCCTGGACCATTCTCGAATTCATTAAAAGACCTTCGATGGGGAATCCTTGCCAACTTTTTCCTTTGTAGGTTGGCTTACCATTGATCAAGAATTTTTCACCTTTAATGCTGACAACTGTTTTTGGCTGCTTTCCTTTTTTAATGGAAAAACTGCTCGCGGTAATAAGTAAGCAAAAGGTTAACAATACTGATAAAAATTTTATCTGCTTCATTTTAATTTCTTAATTATTTTTAGATTCGATAATTAAAGGTTTTGTAGAGTTTAATGAAAACCATAGAACTATTGCCACCAGACTTAAAACTGAACATACAATAAAAAATGGTTCATATCTGTTCGTCCATTTAAAGAAATATGGGAAAGCTATTATAGTGACAAACGCGCAAAGATTTCCAGCAATATTCATAGTTCCTGAGACAACTCCTGCATCTTCCTTTCCAACATCTGCAGGCACGCAAGGCACTATTAGTTACAAAATGATTATATCACTACCCTTTTTATCCTCTACCCAAAAACACGAATGGTAAGGTTTCAGATTTAGTTTAACCCTGGTGAAAGACAAATCCGGGATATTGTCATTATGTCTTTCAGTCATTATTCTTTGACTCCCCCCATTATGCGGATCCCAGCATTCCAGATTCATACTTCCACCCAGTACCACCTGTGTTTCTATATGGGTACTACCTGTGTTGGCGAAATAGAATATATGGCGATCATCAACCACCTTGTGGATGTAACGTATATTTTCATTGATTGGATAACCGACATCAAAGGTTACTCCCATTTTTTGTATTACATCCTGAAGGTTTTGTCCGTTGGGATAAGGAATAAAACAGGCTTTTCCTCCTCTGTTATTTGATAAAATCATTTCTGTTTCCTCCTCCCCATTCGGGAAAATTGATTGCACCAATCTCCTGACCTTTCCGTCTTTATTCGTCTCCAGGGATTTTACAGGAAGCCTGGTTGTAAAAATCACCTTCCCTCCCTGTTTATAAAAATTTATTATTTTCTGAAGATTGCTGATTGAAATGGTCTTGCATGAAGGAACGACAAGGATTGCGTAATTTTCCCAATTGACCGGATTCTGCAGGTGAAGTTTCCCATTGATGATATTGCATTTTTCATCCAGAACTTCGGGATGAAGAAATGTAAAATCTTTGCCAACAATGTCAGTAAGCCAGTTGGCCACATCAATATAATCGATTTGTGCAATTGCTTTTTTATAGTATTCGTTAGAAGGGTCCACCGGACCATCCACGTTTGATGGACCGGTCGGCCCGTCAAAAGAGTGTTCGCCCAGCAAAGTGTGAATCGGATATAGCACTGCAATATCAGCAATGTGTCGTCCATTGTTCTGCAACATTACATTAAGCCTTGCCAGGAATCGTGTAAACACTTGCAGACTATCGGCATAGAGAGGATTGCGATGCGATAGTTCGGGTTTGTAAGTAACATTAGTGTTGTCGTACCAAACAGCATGTGGAATAAGCATATTTATTCCTTTTGCGTATTGGTCCATAGCTACAGAATAAATCTGGTTCCATGTAAGATCGCCTGGTTTATTATAGTCTGGCATGGCACCATATGTTTCAGACATGACATACTTTTTGTCCCAATTGTATGCAGATGAACTGATTAATTTGTAGAACCGTTCAGCAGGGCGGCTGCCACCAATTTTATCAATACCGGGTATTTCGAGGTACTTAAAGGACTTCATCAGATCACCTGAGGAATTCACCGGGTTCAGCACTTCTTCCGGTGCTGTATGTCCGGTAGCTGTTATGCCATGAGCCACTGACCAGTCGCTAACCTCCTTTGTAAAACCTTCGGCATATAATTCTGCCCGGAAGCCAAACAGATAGTTGCGGGCCGATTGAGTATCAGTACCGATATCATACCACATTGAGGGGTATAAACTCACCGGACTGAAACCATATTTTCCCATGAATTTATTGTTGAACTCGTCTGTCCACATCCGGAACTTCGCGCGAAACATTGAGGGTTCATCAAAAAAAGTTCCGCTGATCACTGTTCCAAAGTATTCTTTAAAATGTGAATAGTATGCTTCATGAGTCATTTCAATAAAATTACGGACATACTCCGGGCACAGGTAATCCACCCCGGGATTACCATCTTCAACACAACTAAAAATCATGATTTTCCATTTTCCCAAAGGGACCTTCCATTTTAAGAATCCATCATAAACCTTGCTAGTGAGGTCAATACGTCTCATGCTGATTATATCCATTGCAACCACGCCCATTAGTTTCCCTGCCGGGATTTTTTTCTCATAAAGGCGAGGTCCGCTAACCTCCTCTTCAGCTTTATCGAGACGTTTAATGGTCTGTTCCGGAAATTTAAGCTGAAAACGCGGATTACCATCACCGTTACTGAATGCTCCTGCCGACCCGCTGGGAAAGCCATA
This sequence comes from uncultured Bacteroidales bacterium, assembly GCA_963700275.1. GTDB lineage: Bacteria > Bacteroidota > Bacteroidia > Bacteroidales > VadinHA17 > LD21. Next base: position 223,245 of record CAVOWZ010000007.1, read on the forward strand.
CTCATCGTACAAACTCATAGTCAGGTCCAACTTTTTAGCTTCCGCGAGAACTATGCCATACATCCGGAAATAGTCCTCAGACAAGTATTCAGGTTTGAAATTTTCCATGAAGGGTACAATGCCAAAACCTCCATATCCACACTGGTCGCGAAATGCCTGCATCTGACGGACAATTCCCTCTCGGGTAACAGAAATATTATTCCAAAACCATAGCGGTCTGGGCCAATAATTAATTGGAGGATTCCTGAACGACTCTTTAGAAAAAGTTTGCCCATTGGATACTTCAGCACTCAAACATAAGAGTGTCATAAAAATTATTAGTATTTTCCATGCTTTTTGCATAGTTCAATAAATTTTATTACTCGTTCAGGTGATACATCATACTGTATAATATGAGCTGGAGAAATCATATATCCTCCATTTTTACCCAGGATACCGATTTTTTCAATGATGTCTTTTTCAAGCTCTTCATCATCAGCGTTGGGAAGAAGATCCTGCTGATCGATGGCTCCCCAGAAAGCAAATTTATCGCCAAAGTTGGTTTTTATATCCTGGGGCAGATGTCCCGGAACCCCTGGTTGAACAGGATTAAACACTTCGAACCCGATCTCGCGGATGTCGTTGAGCAATTCGGCCACGGCTCCATCGCAATGTAGGATTGGAATGATATCGGGTTTTGCATCTTTAAAACGGTCGACCATTCGTTTATAAATCGGTTTCAGCTGTTCTCTGAAAATCTCCGGAGGCATAATCAGACTGGTCTGGGTCCCGAAGTCGTCTCCAAACCAAATAGCATCGACGCCTTTTTCAATCAGGCGTAATCCAATCTGGGATTGAAATTCGGCACAAGCTTCGAATAGCGGAACCACATATTCAGACTCCATCATCATATTGACCAGCAACTTTTCCATTCCAACTAACTGGTGGGCCAGTGAAAATACGGTTACTTCTATGTCACCAATAACAAGGTACTCGTTTTTGTATTTTTTCACCATAGCTTCAACATCCCTGAAGCGACCCGGTGCATCAGGATCCGGGAAGTGGTAGGAGTCAACATCAGCCATGGTTTCAGCATGAGCCAGGGGATAATCTTGTACTTCCACATAAATACTTCCCTGCCGCATCCTCATTTTATACTCATTCAACCAGGTTCCATCAGGATCTTTTACAATTTTATAATCATCCGAAACGGAAGCGCCGGTAATTACCACATCACTCCCCATTGCTGTTCGTAATTCATTGGCACTGATACGATAGGTCACATCTTCGTACAAATTCTCGGTATAATGCACAGGAATTCCGGTTTCTTTACCAAAATGATCAGCCAACTGACGGCATAAATCAAACTGAACAGGAACTCTATCGGGCAATCCCGGCATTCTTTTAAAAGCTCTTAAAACACGTTCACGTGAATTCATGATTTATATATTTTAGTTATTCCTGGTGTGCTGGTCAGGGTGATAATAATCCGGAATCTTCAGGTTCATTATTTGAAGCATCAAATGGTTCAGCGAAGGGGTCATGCAGTCATGCGGTCTTGCAGTCGTGCAGTCTTCTCACTCACTCCACACTCCTCATACCTCACTCCTGATCTAAACCACTTCCGGCACTATATACGGCGGCCTATAGTCTCTTGTGAGCATCAGGTCGGCTTCGGGGTCGTTGGCGAAGTTTTCATATTGTCCCATGAATTTCAGCTTGCGGTCAAGCCTGTAGCTGATGTTTGCCAGATGAACCAGACTTGCTGAATAAAATCCTTCATTGATCTCGCAGTTCAGCATTTCTCTTTTACCGGCCCGAAGTGATTCGAGGAAGTTAGCAAAATGATTTCCCCCGTCGCTGCCTTCAACCGTTTTGGATCCTGCAAACTGTTCTTTTTCACGTTTACGGAAGGCACTCCATGTGTCGCCGTTTATTTCAAGATATCCTTCTGATCCATAAAATATGTTACCTATCTCAAGACCATTCTTCCCTTCCTGGTTTGTATACCTCCCCCTGGTTTCAAACTCCAGTAAAGTTCCGTCGCCATATCTGAATGTTGCAGTCTGAATATTGGGTGTTTCCTGTGATGTTTTACTATTGCCGTATACCTCGACATCACCATAAACCATAGTTCCTTTTACCTGATTTTCAGGACTGCTTTCATCTTTGCGGAATCCGTAAATACCTCCCGTTGAATATACCGATACCGGATGCTCAAGCTTATTCAGTCCCCAGCGGGCAATATCAAACTGGTGCGGACCCTGGTTGCCTGTATCCCCGTTTCCTGTATCCCAATACCAGTGCCAGCTGTAATGGCTCCGTTTTGAGTTATAGGGACGCCATTGAGCAGGCCCTAGCCACCTTTCATAATGGAAAGATGCAGGAGGTGTTGAATCTTTTGCATATCCGTATGAATCGCGGGCTTTAAAGCAGAGACCTCTTGCCATATAAACTTCTCCGATACCTCCATCGTGAAGAAACTTTATTGCATCTCTTACAGTTTTTGTAGAACGGTTGTTATGTCCCACCTGGACAAGCACCTCATATTTTCTTGAGGCTTCAACCATCTTCCTGCCTTCAAAAATATTATGGCAGGCAGGCTTTTCAATATAAACATGCTTTCCTGCCTGGCATGCCCAGATAGTGGCAAGAGCATGCCAGTGGTTTGGCACAACTATAGATACAGCATTAATTTCGGGATCCGAAAGGACCTTGTGAATATCCCATTCGGTCTTTGGCTTCATTCCGGTTTTGTCTGCAACCAGTTTTGCCTTTGGTGCAAAAAGCTGTTCATCAGTATCGCAGAGAGTTGTTAATGCCACATTATGGCTCTTACCAAGGGCACACCATTCGTTTATATGGACGCTTCCCTGATTCCTGATCCCGATAAGAGCCAGATTGATGCGGTCATTGGCTCCCTGGATGGCAGAATAAGCTTTGGCGCTCAGTCCCAGACCGCCAATTGCAATACCTGCAGTTCCGAGGGCACTTGTCTTAATGAACTCTCTTCTTTTTGTCATAATTCCGTGATTTTTGAATGAATACTGTTTCTGTAAAAATAATTAATTACAATCAATATTTCTCAATTCCGTCAAAAACCGATTTCTCATTCTCAGGAACTGGTACATGACGATTTCACAAGGCAGAGCTTTGCATCCGGCCTGTGGTAATAAACCCCCTGACTCTGAAAATTCCTGATAACATAATTGCCATACTCTTTACAGGTCATTTCTGTTCCTTTAAGTGGCTGATCGCCGATCCACGACAGATCAAGAGTACCGGGATACGAGATACCTTCGAGGTTATATAGTTTTTTTGGCTGCCAGGGTTTCAATCCCATCCTTGTCAGTTCAGGCCAGAGGTCAGTTTCTCCGCCTGCCGTCTCGAAAGCCGTTAGTCCCGCTCTGCCCGAGACTTTATGACCCGGTTTGTCATAGTCACCAAAAACACCTTCGTGGGTTATGATGATGTCGGGTCTGTATGCACGTATGGCCGCCACCATTCGTCTGACTATGTTTTCCTCGCCTTCCCACAGTCGCTGGTTGAAGTGATAATAATTGGCACCGTTATTACCTGTTTCGAACTGGTAGAAATTAGTTGAAGTTCCCACGCCGGTCATCCAGATATTCCTGTCATGTTCAAGATTATAGGTTTCTTCATACTCACTGCTGTGAACATCGCTCATAGCTCCCAGATCGACAATTTTCCTGTCTTCATTAATTGCATAATGTGCAAAAAAAGAGTTGAAATGAATTGGAGCATCATCACCATGTGCCATCATTGTCATAATATCGATTTTAGTTTCAGTGCCATTAAGGATATTCCAGGTCAATCCATGATCGGATGAACTGATAACTTTCTCCCTTTCTCCCACAGCAATCAGTTTTCCGGTGTTATCGGCCCATATAGCCCTCAGCCATTCAGAACTGCCTGTATTCCGGAATGTCCAGTTGAGACCTCCGTCTTCTGTGGTCATGATCTTGTTACCAAGTTCTCCCGCGGCATAACCCCTTTGTGGTGTGACAAATCGCACATTTCTCAGATCCATCAATTCCCTTATTTCTCTCGTATAGAAGGTAGCCGACGGGTTCCAGGTACTTCCTCCGTCAGATGAAATCATTATTGTGCCGTTCTGTCCTACAATACAACCCGTTGATCCGTTTATGCTGATATCCCTGTAGATGGGGCTGAATCCGTAAAATCTTCTGTCAGCAGGAGCATCAACCTTCTTCCACGATTTTCCTCCGTCGATGGTCCTTATTACAGTTTCATTGAGACCGACGGCGAAACCATTATCACTGTCAGTGAATGTCATTCCATATAGCCAGTTAAGGGTTCCTGTTGTCGGAAGCTCATTCCAGTTCCTGCCACCATCGGTTGTCTTCAGAAGAAAACCTCTCTCACCGGCAGCATATCCGGTATTTTTATCTGTAAAATGAAGTGCGAACAGATGTCTCCCCCTTTCGCCATACTGGCAATCCCAGGTCTTTCCTCCATCAGTGGTGTGGAAAACATAACCATAGCCTCCCCGTTTGTCATGTCTCATTGATGCATTTGTTTCGGCAATTCTGATCCTGCCTCCTGCAATCCAGCCCTCTTTTTCATCCACGAACCTGACCCTGTACAGATCCGCATCTGAATTTAAAGTTATCTTTTGCCAGGTTTTACCTGAGTCTTCAGTCCTGAGTATGGTTCCCATCGGTCCAACCGCCCATCCCATATTGCCGATAAATGTCACATCCATCAGGGGATATCCTCCTCTGATTGACGGATGGGGAACAGACCGGTAATAGACCGATGACTGAAGAATTCCGGCTTTGTTGTCAATATTGTTAAGCCTCACCTCAGCCTCACGTAACTGATCCGTTGTTCCGGTTTTGACGGATGCCAGCTCTTTCCGGAGTTCATTGATAATGTTTTTGTCTTCCTGCTGATAATTTGCCAGAAGTAATCCGGTCTCTTTTATCTTCCTTTCAATATGGGATTTGAAAACGGAAATATTTTGTATTGAAATACCTGTCAGGATTCCGAATTTCGCCGGATTGAAAAAATCATTCCCGGTATATTTCCAGGCCTGTAATTCGTAATTCTTGTCGGGAAGCAACCTGTTACGGAATATATTGATGCCCCATGTATCACTATAGTCCACCGGAATATCCAGAGAACTCATATCAAGCATTAATTCAGCTCCCCAGCCTGTTGGTGTATTGAAGATATCGACTTTGGCCATGGGAGTCCATTCCCTGTATGGTTCCCCATATTTGTCGTAATGTGTTCCTTTTATCTCACCCAGGTTATTCAATACTATCAGGTAATAATCCTGGTGAATATTATCTGCATTCTGAGAGCGGGGCTGAAGGATTATCCAGAAGCATTCATTGCTGAATAATGTCTGGTCGACAAAAACACCGTTTACTCCTGCCATCTGGGCATCCATTCCTTCTCCAAGCCTGCCGGATGTTCCTTCCCTTTTTTGGATCTTAGCTCCGTCTGCCTTTAAACTGAAGCAAATAAGATTTCCGGACAGACCTATTACTGCATTAGCTGCATTTGAAGTAAGGATCTGTCCCATTTTATCAGTGTGGTTTACAGGCATTATTTCCTGGTTTGTCCATGTTCGGGAATCTTCCGTATTATTAACAGCCGGGACAGATTTTAATCCCCGGATTTGTGCTGCTTTTTCTTCCTGTAAGGTCAGATCTGGTTTAATTTCCTGCATAAAGTCCGGTCGTGGCCAGTAATAAGATACAAGCCCTGATTCACGTACCATAACATCCTGCTGAACGGTTATTCCGGCAGTGGAACTGCTTACCTCTGCCATGCCTTCATTATAGCTGGAATGCCGGAATTCCAGGTTCCATTTCCATCCCGGATCAGAATAAACATCCAATCCTGCAAAGGGGATGATCATTTCAGCCTGCCATTTGTTGGACTGGCGTACAACTTTTACTGTAGCAGATGAATTCCATGAGGAAAAATAAAATCCGTCAAGGTAAGGATCAAAATAAGAATCCCAGATGATCCCTTCCGGATTGACGGCAATTGAATAAGAATAATCACGACCGTGAATTATATCATCAGGGAGCCATGGCTTAAGATCAACCTGCACATAATCATCCGAAGTTATCAGGCCGTCTTTCTCCTTCATCTTAACAGTAATTCCGTCAGGCTGTTCGACAGACCAGAAAAGGTAAATCATATCACTGTCATATAATACCCTTACGGATGTTCTGTCCGACTTGTTGTTACTGTCAATAAACGGAGTTACGGTAAGAGCATTGGCCCATTCAGGTTCCTTCATCTCACCGTCGGCATTGATCAATAAAACGGGAGAGACCTTTCCGGTCTGATACAATTGTTTGCCGTTTGCCGATTTAGCTGAAATGAGTCTGTTTCCCCTTACAATATTCTCTTCTCCGGTAGCATTGTATTTCTGAGAATAGCCGCTTAAGCCATTGATGAAGAGTATTATCATAATTAAAAATCTGACTGATTTATTCCTCATGATATTTCGGGTTAATTAAAATTGTCTGGTTGATAAGGTAATTATGAATCAAATTTAACATGTTCCATAATATTCGGAAATTTAATACCGGCTTATTTGTAGCACGAAGGTTATCACAAGAGCACTAAGTTTTGAACTATTAAAGTTATATTTGATATTGAAATGAACGATAATCGTGATAACCGGATTAAAAAAACTAAAAAACATGAATGAGTTTGGGTTAACAATACTTGGCGGAATCTGTATCCTGTCGGGTTCATGTACCAGTCAGCGTGGGAAAAATGAAGTACAAAAACAGCCAAACATTGTTTTCCTCCTGGCTGATGACCTGAGATGGAATTCTCTCAATTGTATGGGCAATAACATGCTTCACACTGAAAATATTGATGAACTGGCACGGAACGGTATCAGATTCACACATGCCTGTGTAACAACATCGATAAGCATGGTAAGCAGGGCATCGATACTGACAGGCCAATATATGAGCAGGCATAAAATAAGGGAATTCGGAAAACCATTAAGTGAACAGGCTTTTATGAATACCTACCCCGCGATCCTGAGGAAGGCCGGCTACTGGACAGGCTTTGTCGGGAAATATGGTGTTGGTCAGATACGTGAAAATGATTTTGATTTTGCAAGGGAATATGAGAGAGTGCACTGGTTCCCTCTTGAGAACGGCGATTCTGTTCATGTTACAGAAAGAAATGCAATGGATGCACTGCAATTCCTGAGGGAAAGACCAAAAGATAAGCCATTCCTGCTTTCGGTAAGTTTCTTCGCGACACATGCCCAGGATGACCATCCTGATCAGTACAGATATCAGCCGGCAAGTGAGAAATATTATCAGGATGATGTGATTCCGGTTCCGGAAACGGCATCAGATGAATACTTTCATAAACTGCCTCCGTTTATTGCCAACGAAGCAAATGAAGGAAGAATAAGATGGCACTGGCGCTTTGATACTCCTGAGAAATATCAGAAGTATATGAAAGCTTATTACAGGATGCTGACGGAAATGGATCAGGCTATTGGAAGAATAGTTGCAGAACTTAAAGAGCAGGGTGTTTATGAAAATACTCTGAGTAATTTTTATGGGGGATAATGGTTATTTTCATGCAGAACACGGGCTTGCCGACAAATGGTATCCTTATGAGGAAGTCTCTGAGAGTCCCGCTGGTGGTTTATGATCCCCGGCTGAAGCCTGAAGAAAGAAATAAAGTGATTGATGATTTTGTACTCAACATTGATATTGCCCCGGCAATTATTTCCGCAGCCGGATCAGAGATACCCGGAGCAATGCAGGGGAAGGATTTTTCTGAATTATATCTTTCGCGAAAAGATAGTGAACTGGAGGAAAGATTTTTATTATGAACATCCGTTTGTTACCAGTGAAAAAAGGATCCCTTCATCTGAAGCACTGGTTACACATTACGGCAAATATATTCTCTGGCCTCATTATCATGTATGAGGAGTATTTCGATCTTGCAAAAGATCCTTTTGAAATGAACAACCTGATTAACCAGCCCGGATATGACGGAGAAATCAGTGAAAATGAAAAGCCGTTTTGCTGAACTTAAATCTCAGGCACAATGATCTGAAAAAAATATTGAAAAGTTTGTCAAGAAGTGGAGTTCTGATCATGTTAGAGATAAGGGGCCCGTTAGTGACCGGAACCTGACAGAAAATAATAAAAATTAAAAGAAAGGGACAAGACTATGAAAACAAAATTACTTCCTGTATTAATGGGATTTATGATGGTTTCTTGCTGATGCACAGACAACCACAACGATCTTTTCTGACAATTTTGATGGTACGGCAATGAGGGGTGATCTCTGGCACATTCCCACCTGGGTATCTTCGAAAGACGGGACTTTTCTCGGAAGGACACAATTCCGGTGCACTCCGGCAGAATCTGCCTTCTGTATCAGTAATGGAGAGGCCCTTATTAATTTAGATACTTACAATCCTACAGGGACTACCCGGTCATACTTTTATGGTACTGACCTGATAACAAACCGGACTTTTTCTATTGGGAAAGGGCTTATATTCACTATCAGGGCCAGGTTGAAATCTCCCGTTCCACGAGGAATTGTCGGAGGAATATTTCTTTATGAACTTGTTGGTCCGGGTACGAATCATGATGAAATTGATTTTGAGCTGGTGTCAAACAGGCCTTCTGAGGTGCAGACAAATATTTACGATAATGAACCTCTGGGCGCAGGCCATCCGGCCTTTCATCCCATAACAGGTTCTGTTACTGATTATCATACTTATGTTATCAAATGGCTTCCCGGATGAGATATCATGGATGGTTGACGGAGTTACAATCAGGACAACAACGACCCTCATTCCTGACAGGCCAATGCATTTTCATCTTAACATATGGGCCCCTGATGCAGGATGGGCAGAGGCATATGACGGAAATCTGCAACCGGTTGCCCAGGCAGGACATGAATACAGTTTACTCTATGATCGTTGATTATGTTAAAGTTGAATCACTTAACACAGTATCGGTAACTGAAAATAGCGAAACTTTGGTTAATATTTATCCAAATCCTGCACATGATTATATATACTTTGATTCACCGGGCACGATTAGTGTTAACATATACAATATCAGTGGAAGCGTGGTCCTGAGCAAACGCGACCTGACCAATGGTTTATTGTCAATATCAGATCTGGCTCCGGGGATTTACTCTTTACAGTACAGGCAGAATTGTGTCTGGAGATGGTCAAAACTGATAAAGTATTAAGAACGGTAGGGAAAATCATTTGGCCAGATCTATTTAAAATTTGAACAAAATGGAAACAAAATATTTTTCATATCAGAATAAGTTTCTTCTTGTGCTTATTATCCTGGTTTTGACATGGTCATGCGAGATTTTTGAAGTCTGCCCGGGGATTGATTGCGAGTTTAAGGGAAAAATTTCTTCAGAGGATCTGATATCCGTAATTAAATATTACCAGGATGAACATGTCCGGAAGAGTTATGGCACATATGCTTATCAGTGTTTTACAAATGATGATTATAATTCGTTTCGGAATGATAAAGTCACAGGCAAGATAGAGGATGAATTAAAAAAGAGCAGGCTTCTAGATAAGCTGGTAAAGGAAATAGGTAAATTAGAAGATACAGAACGTAGTGAACTTTTAAAAAGAGCTCTTGCTACATATCAGCCCACCTGGAGTGAATTGGGAAGGATATCCGGGGAAGGGCAGACAGTTGCGGGGCAGCAGGCTCAGAAGGATATCGCATTTACAATAGTTAACCTCATTAAAGATGAGCTGGGGATTTAGGGTTTCCCAATGACTATTATATAACTCCGTCATTCCGGGCGTAACGAGGAATCCAGTACGATTATTATAGTTTAAATCTCAACAACAGTTATCTTGTAATCAAAAAACTCGTTATATTTGCGGCACTTTTTCGGGGTGTAGCGCAGCCCGGTTAGCGCATCTGGTTTGGGACCAGAGGGTCGCAGGTTCGAATCCTGCCACCCCGACAAAAGAAAAAGCCCTTCAATGCCGCAGGCATGGAGGGTTTTCTTTTCATGAGCGTTGAAAGCCTCAGCTTTCATAAGCGAAATGAAAAGGAAACCCTCCAAACGAGCAAAGCGAGTTATGAAGGGCTTTTTCTTTTAAGTCACCCCCCGACCAGGATCATGAAATAATCCTGCCACCCCGACATCAGTCACTGGTTCCGGATATTCCACCTCTCGAGATTGACATAATGCCTAGGACAGCGTTGGAACGATTAAGGAGCAAAATTTTAACTCTTCATAAAATTGGAGAGTATCTTGATTCCAGTTCTTGAGGAAAACATCCTTTGCATCTCTTGAACATGTGATCTTGTGACGCTGTGACGGTGGCACCTTTGATTTGTAAATAAGTTCGACCTCAGCGACGTCGAACATCGATAGTTGAATAGCATTTTTCATGTCGGATAGAATTAAATTATTATCCGGCACAAGAATAATTTTACAGCCTCAGCAGATTTTCAATGGGGCCCCACCTGGTAAATGACAAACACCCCCCGGCAGCGATTTCAATTATCCACATGCCAAATCGACGCATATTAGGTTGAGCAAGCGTTTTTGTAATGAATTTGCATTCTGGAGATGTTAAGAAGACATTATGGGAAATATAAACCCACGACATATTGCATATTGAATTTCCAGAAATTATTTTTATTAAGTCCATCAGCGGGGTAACAGCTTTTCCTACCGGTTGATTTATGTTCCTGCTTTTTCATGAAACCAGTTTTGGTTCCAAAATTATCTTAAGGAGGTTACCGAAACAAGATGCATGACGCCGAACGGATACGTTAGTAGAGTTTGTTTGATATCAATGGTTCGTAACTTTAATGGCATCTTGACTGAACTCGATTTTCGATATGACCCGGTTGTTTGGTAGGTTTTGGCGAAGCACAGTCATTAGACCACCAGTGATCCTAGCCTTGATGTTAGGTTCGCAGAGTGCCTTTTCTATACTGTATGCCATCCCAGCCCTGATATCATCGTTCCAGGAGGCCATGAAATAGTCCATTATATTATCCGCAGCACTGTTGGCTGCATGAATGTTAGCATTAAAAGTTGTTTTCAAAACGCTGTTATAGTAATTAAGGGTTCCGTTGTCGTTGTAAAGAGAAAATAGAATATCCCAAATTGGCGTTGTCAATCTGGATGTCCGGAGCTCCAGTTCGGCGCCATTGTCCCGCAGGTCCAAGAACCTTGTAGTACCCGATAATCTCTTTATCTATGTCTTCGAATGCAAGATTCAGGCGGAATTGATTTGGGGCGCAGTTAGTCCGGTTGAAGACGAGGCCACGATTATCACTACCCATATCATACAGCATGAAACGATAATGGCCTGCCCAGTTGGTAAACTCGATTTTTGGAACGTCGATCCTTATAGAGTCGGGTGGGGATGTTGCACTGGTGGGTGGAAATATGAGTAATGATTGGTCATTGGGCTCAGATGTACCATCCCACGTGTGGAGCCGAAGGCTGGATGCGAGACCGAGCAGATCAAAAGGAGCGAGCATTTTGACCCATGGAATTGGTGTAACCTCAGCCACTGTGAAAGCCAACATGTTTGAAATCCTTTTCAGGGTGCCGATCTCCGCAATATAAATCTGGTTCCAGCCCACCTTAACCTCGGCCGGTACCGTAAAGTGAATCACGCTGCTGGCCCAACTCTTAACTGCTACTGCCGTCTTGTGCCCTCCTTGTTCGACAACTATCGTATAGTTACCCTGGTTTGCACTGAGGCTTTGCCCCAAGAGTTGGCAATCATCAACATCTTTGGTGCAGATGTTCGGCTCGATATGCGTCAGATTAGGCAGATAGCCGCTTGTGTAACTCACCTCGTTGCTGAGGTTGTTATCCTCGTGTGACTCAGCTATCTGGCCGTTGGGCGCCGGGATGTCTGTGAAGCACTCAAAATCGACCAAGGCTCGAAACTTTATCGTCTGGTCGGATAAGTTCGAAGTCATGACCTTTAACTTATCACTTAGCAGATACGTCTGGTTAGGTTCAAGTAGTGTAGTTACCTGAAAGCAATTATTTCCATCGTTTTCACCATGGAATGTCGGGTTAGCAGAAGCTGAATATTGGAGCGTGACATGAAACGGCTGGGCAACCTGGAGTTTGCCTTTGTTGTGAATGATCACGTGAAAGGGTACTATAAAATACAAGCTCTGTAACTGGCCCTCACTCCAGTCGACAGTGAATTCTTCCAAGACAAGGTCTGGCCACATCGGTATTCGAGTCGGTGGTTTCTTGAATTTTGACGGACTCAGCCGATCCGTCTTTCCCTGGACTTCACTTTTAGATTTGGTAATAATTCTCTTTGATCTCGTAGTGGAATCCTTAGGATTCTGAGATAATGCACACGGCACAAAGCTTCGGTACCAAAAAGCCAATAAGAGCAATAGATACCATGAAAGTGTTTCTAAGTCTGTTCATAATTTCCTCCATTAGTTGCAATTAAAAAACTCTCCGATATTTGAATCTAATCACCATATTTACTGATATATGGCTAGTAAAAAATCCTGACGCCTTCCTTTAAATAAGAGTCATCAGTGAAAAGGGATACATTAAATTTATTATTAATGTGAAGAAGTAACAAATAAATAACCTTGCCAACCCGTCTGCCCTATCAGAATTGGTCCTATCATTTCAGTTGACCCTGTTTGAAAACCTGTATGCTTATAATAGTATAAACTACCATCCTTGGAAATCGCATATAATATTCCCTTTCCTCCACAGAAAACTGATCTATAACCTTGCCAGCCGGTGAATCCGATCGTGACAGGGCCCTGCATTTCCGGAGTACCTTTGGAATATCCCAAATGCCTGTACCAAACCAAATTCCCATCCCTGGTAATTGCATAAATAATGTGCCCAAACCCGAAAACAGATTTATATGCATTCCAACCACCTTTTGAAATAGTTTTTGCTCCTTCCATTTCTGTCGTTCCATTCTGGTTACCCTTATGATGGTACCATAACAGGTCACCTTGTTTGGTAATCGCATAAAGTATGTTCCCACTTGCAAAAACCGATTTATAACCATTCCAACCACCAAATCCGATTGTAATCGCTCCTTGCATTTCTGTCGTTCCGTTCGGTTGGCCTATATGTTTGTACCAACATAAATTACCATCCTTGGTAATAGCATAAATAACATCTGTGCTTGCAAAAACCGATTTGTATCCATTCCATCCTCCGAAACCAATAGTAATCGGCCCTTGCATTTCAGATGTACCATCTTGGTAACCTGTATGTTTGTACCAGTTAAGATTACCATCACTCGTAACGGCATAAATAATTGGTTGTGCTTTTGCGGTTAAGTCAAAAAGCAAACAGGCGATAAAAACAACGATCAATTTTTTCATACCAATCAAATATTTGTGATAAGTAAATAATTCATAGAAACATTGGAGTAGACATGAATATAATTGCTATTTTTTGATTTATGGCATCCTTCTCTTCTTTCTCTTCTTTACAATTAAAAATATACTTTAGATTTTCCCTTTTGATTTAGTCTTCGTGATATCTCAGTCAAGCTGTACTAGTTGAATATGATGAAAATCTAACGAATAAAAACCGAGATCAAATTTGACTTCAACTATTAAAGGAAACGAGCCTGAAGAAATAAGATCCACTGGTGAGTAGTAGCCATACCCAATAAAGAGAATCCTTATTTCTGAGGTTGCCTCATTGTATATCAGGGCAGAATTCTCGAAAACCTGTGCACTTATCGTTTCATTTCGTATCGTTATTTTTGTTTGATCTTTCAATACGCTTACTCCATGAAGGGTATGCATACCGATTGTAAGCAGATAGGTGTGGGGGGTTGTTGAAATATCTTTAAAAACTGCACGGATTGGAGTTTCTGATTCTGAATGGTTAATGGATAGTTCCAGTGTAGGAGCAATATTACTTTTAATATCTGAAACTATTTCCTTGGTCCAAATTACGTTACTCAACTGAATTATTGAACCAGTTACAGGATCGAATGGAGAAAGCACATCAAGGACAACACCATCTCCGATCGTGTATTTTGAATTACCTGCATTAGGAAAAGATGAGGGACTACTTTGAGGTTGAGGTGACGTAGGTGTAAGCAAAGAAGCTAAGTGGGCTGTTTCAATCCTAAGTACTTCGACTGACTTGATGACAAAAAAAGGTATTTTATTCTGAACTTGATTTGAAGGCAGTACTCCTTGTTGCGCTTTGATATTTGTGGTTTGCCGAGGGGCTTGGTTTTTTTTTACGTTCACAGATTTTATCTGGGCTGTCATAAGAATCGGAAAACTTACCAAAAGAATGAAAAACATTGGTATTTTTTTTCATGATTTATCAATTATGGTTATTACTTCATAAACTATCAATAAGCATTAGTCGAGTTGAGCAAGTTGTAGGTAATAAAAATAGGTTCCCCACCAACTGTTATACTGATTAATATTTGAGGAGATATGAAAGATTAGAGAATTATTTGGTCCAGAATTATACATCAGTAATAATTGGTAGGCATCTAACTCTGTATTATACACAAACTTGTCCAATCCAGTCTTCTCTATGTTGTTGGACGAATTGCCTATCTCGATCTCAAAAGCACAGGAAAGTCGCTGCAGCGATAGTCAACAGGAAAAGATGGTTCGAAGAAGGGAGTCCCTTGAATTCAGCATGTAAAAAAGCATATGGACCGGCTGGTGCAGTTAGTTGAACACGAGGTATAACCCCGGACTCAATATTTTCTATAAGTTGCGGATTAAATGTAACACCATTCAGGGTAATGTTTGATCCGGTAAAATTTTCCCGGGGATTTAAAGCGCTAAGTACAACGCCGTTCTCATTGTTGTAAGGATTCGGGATATCAATCTTGTTTTTTTCAACTTGGGCGATTTTTGCATCATAACCAGGTAATTTCGTGGACATCTGTTTTAATGAAACAACAGAAGGTGCCTTATACTCTGAAATTTTCCCGGGATTTTCTTTAATATTAAATACTTTAATTTTTGGATTAGTTTCATTAGTTTGCACACACTCTTTTTGAGGTTTCACCTTCAGGCCGGGTTTGATCTGCGCCGTTAAAAGAGCAGGTAAGCTAATCCCAATCAAAATAAAAAAGAATACTCTTTTCATTTTAAGATAAGATTAGAGATCATGTCACAAAAAAGGCATAACTTATATCAAAGTTACGCCTTAATAATGCGAAAGTCAATTTTATTTTTATTTGGAATTATTCACCCATAAAATCTTAATTTTCACAATTATCTCAAAAAATGCACTGATGAAGAATTTATTTATCCTGGATACAATAAAGAAGTCTTTTTTAATTTTCTGCTGTTAGTTCAATTGGACTAATTATACTAACTATCAAAAATTCATCATTCAATATGCCAAAGAAGTACTAGAAAAGCATTGGACGGAGATTACAGCAATAGCAGAAGCATTATACGAAAGAAAGACTTTAACGTATAATCAAGTTTAGAAGATTATTATTTCAATTCGGCATTGAAACCACTAAGCCATAAAATTAATTTTACTGTTTTTGAAATAATACTTTCTGCCCAGACATAAAAATTCACATCACCAGCAAAAGAATTCCTTCATTCCTCAACTAAGCCAGAAAAGCACACGATAGAAGACAAGATAATTGCTCTGTAATCAAGAGTGGGATTATATATATTCATATATACCTATATTAGTTTTTATTATCATTCACATCATCTTCCTTAAGGTCAACACTCTACCCATGCTATGGACTACCCCCCTTTTTATAAAAAATGTTATTTTCCGGCATTATAAGCAAAAAACAGAGAAAGGTGAGGTATCGGACCTACTGTATGAGAAAGCAGCAGGAGCTACTGTCGGTGATATGAATTATGGGAGTGTATGAAACGTTTTTAAGTGGTTATGGGTAGGTACAAGAAGTTTAAGGCTTTATCAGAGGGGCTATTTGGCGAAGCCCGGAGTACATATTACCTATTATAGGGGCGAAGCCTGAAACCCGAATGCAGCGAGGCGACTATAATACGTTATATGTAAAATAGCTTTGGAAAATTGAGGGAAAGAGATAATGTCTTAGACTTCTTGGTGTGTCTCGCACAACAATATCACCAGGCAATCTTTCTAAATTTTAGCCCCTCTGGCTATACGGATCTTGCCTGATAGGACACCCGAGAGTTAAGCACCCTTAGTATTTCAATTCGTTTGGAAGTGTCTCGATTTCAGCCATTGCTCAAAGTCGTTCATTGCTTACAGAACCGTCATAAACGGCCCTTTTTCAGCACTCTTCAAGAGATAGCAGCCTGAATCTCTTCCTGAGAAACCACCTGATCGGGGATAGCCCAGTTCCGTTCTTTCCGTTCTTTATCAGATTTTATCGTTGCGGTTTTCGGTGTGCTCATCCTATAATATTTATTACAAAGTTAACGTATTTTTTTCTAAAATGTTTAAATCTTTAAATTCGCTCCAAAACCAGTTCTGAAAAAGATATAACATCGAAGCTGCCATTATCAAAGTCTAAACGAAGAGTGAATATAAAACAAAAAAAATACTTATGAGATATCCATAATCTCCCTTCCTTTAATTACGAGATAATCCTGCTTCTTACAAGGTGAAGGGCTTTTTCTTTTAAGTCACCCCCCGACCAGGATCATGAAATAATCCTGCCCGTTTAATTTACAGCACAACGCATCAAAGATTCACTTTAAATGCATATTTAAAATATGTTATGCAAGTAAAGGGAATGCCAATTTATTTCTTTTTGTTTTATAGCAATTGCTACCAGAATGACTTATGAATATTTTCTTATATTTGCTTCTTAATTTAATTAAAATTTTTAATATGAAGAAGGTACTTATCAGCATCGGTAGTATATTAATTATGGCTCTTGTGGTTGTATTGTTTATCAATGCCTCCAGGAATTACACAGCAAAAGTTAAAACTGAAGTGATGACAGAAGAAACTGTTGCACCCTGTTCAGCAACCTGTAATCAATCAACAGGAGTTAAAACTGCAACAAGCGATCCTGAAGCGTGTAAAGAAATGAAATCCAGTACTAAAGAAAGTAACTGTGATCCTGCAACCTGTACTATGCATATGGCAGCTCAGCCTAAAGAAGGTAAAATGGGTGGTAGTTCAAGTCCCTGTAAGGTTATGTGCCCTGCAGAGACCGCAAAAAGTAAATAGGGATCAATAAATTATTAAAGTGAATCTGCCATTAGAAATAGTGGCAGATTTTTTATTTTTTAATAACCCCCTGGCCTTATGCATCCCGCTTCGATAACCTGACTGAAATAATATCACAGATCAGGACAATTGCAAGGCCTTATCTTTCGCTGTTTCAGAAGTAACTTATTTACTTTATAGGTGAGATATGCGCATCCTGCACCTATTACTGCTCCGGCTGCCACATCAGAAGGATAATGAACTCCCAGATGCATTCTTGAATATGCAACAGTTCCGGCATACGCAAAGGAGGGAATTATAACATACCATTCGGGCCAGGTCAGGCTCAATGATGTGGCTGTAGCAAATGCATTTGCAGTATGTCCCGAAGGAAATGAAGGCCCGGAAGGATCTGATTTTCTGATAATATCGGGATATGTTATAAATGGACGTTCACGATTAACAGTATATTTTAATGCATTCGAAACGGCAACATTCATAATTGCAGATGCCATAATAACACCAGCATCCCTTAATGTATTCTTGTCATGACTTATTAATCCGGCAGCAGCAATAACTGTTGGCGTACCAATAACCAGATAAACCTCCGAATCTGACAAAAAACGGAAAAAACCGTCAGAATGTAAAGCATCCTGTGTATATACTGACCTGAGTAACTTTATGTCAGTACTCTGGGAATAAAGCTTAATACCTGATAATAAAAGTAAAATGATTATGAACCGTTTGTACATTAATTCCTGTTTTCAACAAAGTTACATGAAAATTCAAATTTTTACACAGACTTCATAAAACGGGCAATTTTACAGAGGTAAGAAATTATTCCCATCATTGTATAAGCTTATATGCCTGAATAGTTCAAGCAAAAGACAAAAGATTAAAGACAAAAGACAAAAGTTTAAAGATAAAAGTCAGGCAACTGTCAACAATTATCATTTTTTTGAGAAGTTGATTTTTTTAATAATGTTTTGAACCTTTGTCTTTAAACTTTTATCTTTTGTCTTTTTTTGAAGTTTATGAATTAATCAGACCAGATCAATATTATGAGAGTATTACTATATATTTCCTGTTCCTGCATAATAATTTTTCTTACTTCCTGCAGACAGTCAGATTCCCCGGACCTTTCTAATATTGATCCGGGTAGTTACGATAGTACCTGGTGGAACCGGACTCCAATACGGCTGATCCAAACTAATCTGCCTGAAATCGAAGGTAGTATGGACAGGGATGAGTATGTTCAGTCAATACTGGATGCTTCTGCAAATGCAGTTTTATTTAATACCGGAGGAATTGTTGCCAACTACCAGACAAAACTGCCATATCAATGGAAGAATCCAAATATTGGTGAAAAGGATCTGGTAGCCGATATGATTCAAAAATTACATGAACAAGGCATAAGATATATTGCCCGTTTCGATTTCAGCAAACTGGATCCAGCCATAGCTGTTCAAAAACCAGAATGGCTTTATGTGGGTACTAACGGGCAGCCTCAGATTTTCAACGGACTTTATTCTGCCTGCATCAACGGAGGATATTACCAGGAGTATGCTTTCGAAATATTAAAGGAAGCAATTACCAATTATGACTTCGACGGGATCTTTTTTAATATGATGGGATATACCGGATCTGACTATTCCGGCAAAAATCACGGCATCTGCCAGTGTGAGAATTGTAAACGAAGATTTAAGGAATTTACTGGCCTTACTTTGCCCAGATCCGACACTGATCCAGGAATTACAGAATACAGACAATTTCAGAAAGTAACATCAGAAGAACTCTATAACAGGATCACCGGTTTTATAAAACAACTTAATCCCGATCTTGTTATTTATAATTATAATGCCATCGGTACCTCATGGATCGCCTCAGAATCGGGAGCATCTATGAATCCCGGAGTTGACAATATATATCATGCAACCGTCAATGTAAAACGTACACTCGGTTCATATAAAGACCGGACTCCCCTGAACCTTATAATGGGATTTCAGGCAATCGGATACCGGAATATAATGAGCTCTCCAAACTTATTAAGAACATGGTGGCTAGAGAATATGCTTCATGGAGCACCGGTCTCGTTTGTTGTTGTAGGAACTCTCGTACATTATGAGGACCGGAAATTCATTCCGATTTTAAATGAGATGTTCGCTTTCCATAAAAAATATGAGAAGCTTTTTACCAATGTTCAGGCTGTAAATAATATTGCAATTGTCCAGGGTTCGGGAGGGGAATTTCAGGGCATCATAAAACTGCTGTCCGAAGAACATATTATGTATGACATAATTATTCCTGACCAGTTAGGCAGCAGCAGAGCTCCACGCCAACCCGGGGATTATGAATTAATCATTTTGGGTGATGTCGAAAATATGAGCGATGATCTTGTCTCACTTCTAGATAATTATGTTGAAGGCGGTGGGAAATTACTTGTTACCGGAGCAACATCGGCAAAAGATGGTACTGGCAATCCGTTAAACAGGATCAGGCTTAAATCTCTTGGAGTTGAACCTGAATTTGAGGTCTTTTCCCGGGCCCAGGCAACATATCTTAAAGTGTCAGACAATGATAAACAGGCTCTTGGTCAGGAGGATTTCGAGGATTTTTCACTGATGATGATGAATTCAGGATTCCTTAAGTGTAAAGTCAGGGAAGATGCCAAAGGATTTTTGAGATTACTTCCAGGTAACATGTTCGGGCCGGCAGAAAAGACGTATTATAAAGAGAGTGAAATTACAGAGTTTCCGGGGGCAGTTGCTTATAATTATGGAAAGGGGAAGACGGCATTTATACCCTGGACGATAGGCTCCGATTATAATTTTAAGGGAAACTATGCTCAAAAAGCATTATTCAACGCATTAATGAAAAACCTTCTTAATGTTAACAGAGATTTAGTCGCTGACGCTTCTCCCTTAATAGAAATTACTCATTTAGCAAATCTGAACGGGGAATTCGAATGGATTGGGATGATCAATCATTCTGGTTTTATGGGGAATTCAGTCTGCGAACCTGTTACTATCCATAATACAACAATTCGGTTTAAGCCTGTGAAGGCGATAAGGGAGGTGAGATTATTGAGATCCGGACTTATAGCCGGATTTAAGCAGTCACATGATGGATGGGTTGAATGCGTAATTCCTCAGATCCCTGATTTTGAAATGATGCTTTGCCTGTACAGGTAATTTCAATTTAGATAACCAGGCTTCAGGCAGTCATTATGAGTTTAAAATCTTAATTTTCCTGTTATTGTATTCCTCTTCAGTTAAGATACCCTTCTGTTTTAATTCATACAACTTTTCAAGTTCCGCAGCCACATCAATTTTATTGTTTTTTTGGCCTGCTGCCATAACATTCGCAAATTCATTTGCTTGTCTTTTTATTTGATAAAGTTTATATTCTTCCTGCATTTGAGTTATCGTATCTTTAAGTTCCTTTGGATTCTCAACTGAAAAGTAGGTTGTCGACCCTATTTCTGCTGCTGTTTGAATTTGAACATTACCATAGCCAAATATTTTACCTGAGAATGATTGTACATAGGATACATTGTTTATCTTATCAAGCGGACTTTCTTTAGTATTATTTGAAAACACGCCATATTCATCAATAACTCTTAAATTCGTTACAATCCACAAATTATTATTTCTTTGGATAATCTTATAAATAAAGTATCCTGCGACAACTAACACTAATAGTAATCCATAACTACCAATTATAATACCTGATATTGAAACAATAAGCATTATAAAAAATGGTAGGGCCAATGTTAACCAATGAGGCTTTGTCTCCATAATAATTTTCTCATCTTTCTTTAATTGTGTTTTCATTATAATATAATTTTGATTTTAATGGTATGATGCCTGTCCCGCCTAAGCGGGAGAACCCACATGTTGACAAAGTTATATTTATAAGTGTTTGTTCCGCTTAAGCGGGATGTGGGTTTTTTATTTTAACGGTTTGACAGCAACTTCCTTAAAATATGCAACAGATAAAGCATCATGATTTTGTAATCCGATATAGCCTGATAAAGGCCGGGGACCTCTTTCCGGTTCAAAATCCCTGATCTTTGGCGGTACCTCATCACCTTCAGTAAAATCAGTTACAAGTTCATCATTTACATAGACTATCGTCCGTGGACCATCAAGAGTTATTTCCATGGTATTCCATTCTCCCGGATTCTTCTGTGGGTGAGCCTTTGCCTTTGTCAGGGAATATAAAACCCCGGTGCAATGGTAATCACCACCAACGTGTCTTGTCCCGTTATCAATCTGAACTTCGTATCCCTTATTAACAGCCACCCATTCATCTGATGGTTTATCGGGTATCCTGATAAATACTCCTGAATTGCAGTCATTATCCTTCACATTATAGACAACCCTGATAATGACATTACCAAATTTCTCTGCCGGATATAAGATCATACCCATTCCACCGACTGTCTTTAATACACCATTTTCGACAACAAATTCACCCGGGCCGACCTGTTCCCAACCTGACAGATCTTTACCGTTGAAAAGCGGATGCCATTTCTGATCCTGACATGAACATAATATCAGAAATATTCCCAGAAGCAAAATTGAGAGATGTTTTTTCATGATCACGGAAAGTAAGTTGGTTAAAGTTAGAAAAGTATTGTTTTGCAAGTTAATCAATAGAATTATTATTGTCAAATTTATGCGGGCTGATCAATAGTAAAAGGATCTGTTTCAAATTATGTAATTAATATATTGACGTTGTGATCCTTTTTTAACTCAGGAGGGCATTCCAATAGCTGAAGATAGTTCATGAAATAAGCGCTTTGAACCGACTGAGCTAACGTCCCTTTATGAGTAAGGGGTAGAAAAAACTCCCGATAATCTTACCTGAATAATTCACTTCAAATAAGATTATCTTTGCCCGGTATGGAACAGAAAGGATCCCCGGCCGAACTTGGTACAGGCAATATCCGTCAATTGCTTCTGAAATACGCAATCCCCTCGGTTATCGCCATGACTGCCGCATCACTTTATAATATTACCGACAGTATTTTTATCGGACAGGGGGTAGGGGCACTTGCTATTTCGGGACTCGCTATAACATTTCCTTTGATGAACCTTTCTGCCGCCTTCGGATCTCTTGTAGGGGTCGGGGCTTCAACACTGATGTCACTGAGGCTCGGTCAAAAAGACTACAGTACGGCAAACAATATCCTGGGAAATGTCTTTGTACTGAATCTAATTCTGGGCCTTACCTATACCATTATTGTCCTTCTTTTCCTCGATCCGATCCTCCGTTTCTTTGGAGCAAGTTCCGAGACTCTTCCCTATGCCCACGATTTCATGGTGATAATATCACTCGGAAATGTTATAACCCACCTTTACTTCGGACTGAATGCCATGCTCCGGGCAACAGGAAATCCATATAAATCGATGTATGCCACAATATTTTCCGTAATGATTAACGTGGCACTCGCACCGGTTTTTATTTTCGTTTTCGGGTGGGGTATACGCGGAGCAGCACTGGCAACGGTTACTGCCCAGACAACAATGCTTGTCTGGCAGGTAATGCATTTTACGAATAAAAGTAATTTTATCCATCTGCAAAAAGGAAGTCTGAGACTGAAACGTAAAATAGTTATTGATTCCCTGTCAATAGGAACAGCGCCTTTTCTGATGAACGCTGTTGGAAGTGTGATTGTGATCCTTATAAATACAAGTCTTATCAGATATGGCGGTGACCTGACTGTAGGAGCCTATGGAATAATTTTCCGAATAGCATTCGTGTTCGTTATGGTTGTCATGGGATTCAACCAGGGAATGCAGCCTATTGCAGGTTATAATTTCGGGGCCCGGCAGTACGACAGAGTAAACCATGTGCTGAAGCTGACAATTATCCTGGCTACCTCTGTTGTTATGGCTGGTTTTATAATTGGTGAATTTTTCCCCGGACTGTTGCCTCTATTTTTACCAGGGAAAAAGAACTGATAGATATTGTTGTGCCGGGAATGAGAATAATTTTTATGGTTTTTCCTATCGTAGGTTTCCAGATGGTTACTTCCAATTTTTTCCAGAGTATCGGGATGCCCGGGAAGGCTATTTTTATGTCTCTCTCCCGGCAGGTGATCTTTCTTCTCCCGTTTCTCATTATCCTTCCCAGGATATATGGTGTAAACGGTGTATGGTACAGTATGCCGGCATCTGATTTCATGGCAAGTATGGTGGCAGCATATCTGCTTGTTAAACACTACCGTAAATATAATGTCAGGAATTAAAAATAATGTGTCAAAAAGTAATGCTGATGGAAGAAAATTACGTGATTACAATTGGAAGACAGCTTGGAAGCGGTGGGAGGGAGGCAGGGCTAAAGCTGGCCGGATTGCTTGGCATATCCTTTTATGATAAGGAATTGATAAGGATCGCATCCAGGGAAAGCGGACTGAATGAAAGGTTTTTTGAAAAAGCCGATGAAAAGAAGCGCTTCAGCCTGTTCTGGGGCTTATTTGGTATGCACAGCCCGCAAACCCAGGAGATTTATTCAGGCTACTATCTCAGCGATGAAACACTTTTCAAAATACAGAGTGATGTAATACGTTCCCTGGCAGAAAAACAATCCTGCCTGTTTGTCGGGCGATGTGCTGACTATATTCTTAAGGATCATCCGCATCGTCTGAGTATATTCCTGAGCTCAGACATGAATGACCGTCTGAAAAGAGTTATGGAAATACATAATATCCCTGAAAAAGGTGCAAGGGATCTGATTGCAAAGACTGATAAACAGCGGAGTTCATATTATAACTATTTCAGCAGCAAATCGTGGAGTTCCGCAGAGTCATATCACCTGTGCCTGAATACATCAGTCCTGGGAATCGACGAAACGATCAGCTTTATCAGGCAATTTGCTGCAAAGAGATTTGCACTGTGATGTCAAGTTAACTATCTGAGGGGCATAGCCATCAACCTAAGGAATATTTTAGTAACGGAAACTAGTGTAATAGCCTGGTTTATATACAAATAAGTTTCCCCTCCTTAAAAAAAGGAGGGGAAACTTCATCCTGCACCCTGCACCCTGCACCCTCCTATAGCTACTCATCCTTAATAATATACCAAAGCGTTTTGTATTGTGCACCAATATTAAATGACTGTTCTTTTCCTCGTTTATTTACAGGAATTTCTTCCAGAATATTCCCTGCCGGATCAAGGGAATAGATCTTTAAGTTTTTAATATTACTCAGCCTTATGTTTGCCGGAATACCTTCAGCACGTGTTGGTGAATTCCCCCACTTGTTACTTACACTTGTTTTCTGCTCGTTCCATTGCATATCTGTATTTTCAACTCTGCCTGCAGCAGCAAGCAATATCTTCGAAGATTCTTCAACCGATTTTCCGTCAAGTGTTGTAAGTGTAATGGTCGCCCAGTTAGATGGTGTTGTATCCATTTCCACAGTCAAATTACCGAGATTAATACTTTTTCCGCCTATATACCCGGCTATTACCCTGGCTGAAGGTGCATTGACCGTGAAGACTGCATTGGCTGAATCAATGTTGTTCCATTCGATTTCACCGGTTTCGCTTAGCCATGGACCTTCAGGTGTCTGAACAGTTTCGGATAGTTTGAGTTCCTTACCATTCATATCAATATTCACCGGATGCATTACAACAAGTCCGTCAAGTGCTCCTGCATCGTTCCAGATGTAGTTCATGTTTGATCCGTGAAGACGTAATTTATCTCCATAACTGATAAGGTTCTTCAGAACGGATTCCCTGGGCACGCTTAGTTGAACTGTCTGACTGCCGGGTTTCACTGCCCCCATCCTGAAAATAACCGCACCGGCAGGGACAAATATTTGTTTAAGCGGATGTCCGGCACTTGAAAAGAAATTGGCAAAACGGCCGCGGTCGTAAGACCCGTCGAAAGTGAAATGATATATACCGTCAAAGTCCTGGAAAGCTGCAATAGAATTTAGCATCGGGAACATTTCAGCACAGAAGAAATTAGGTGCAGGATGATCATATTCGCTTATCGTCAGTGGCATGCCCGCAACACGGTGCTGGCCGAAAGCCCTTAGGGTTCCGCCTTTTTTGTCCGACACCATTGAAGAATTCCGTATGGTCCAGTCGGTTGATGACCAGCTCCTGCCCGGGAAGTCCGGGTGTTCCCAGTAGGCATGCATGTCGATGAAATCAGAATACTCCGATTCCCTTAAAACACCGGCTATTCCACTGTATGAAGCCTGGGAATTTGTTATAAGTGCACGGACTTTGAGATCATTTTTAAAGTATTCGATCATCTCTTTTGCATAGGCCATTTCAATATCCGTCAGAAAACTCCACAGCATTTCTTTCCCTGTTTCCGATGTTGTTTGATAATTAATTATAATGCCCATCAGATCATCGCTGAATCCGGCTTTATTTCTGTATTCCTTATGTGAATCGAGCCAATTCTGCCATTGGCTGATCAGGGAAGCCTTATGCACTTTATTAAGCTGCGGAAGAAGTGCCCAGCCCGAAAGCAGTGAGTTCTCATTATTGACTTCAACAAAAGCTACGGCAGGTTCATCGGCATAAGTATTCCCTGTATATGGATTTCTGTGCGTAAGCAATTTCTTTGCATAAACTTTTTGCATTTCAATATAAGGACGATAAAAATTATCGATCGTTTTTCCAAAGTTGAATTGTTCCGTGTCCTTGTAGTCAACACCCGGGTAGGTGAAGGAGACATGAGTATTAATATTGCTGTACACTCCATGTTTTTTAAGCTGATATATCAGCCAGTCGAGCTTTTCCAGCTGACCCGGGTCGAGATCTTTTTTCTCCTTGTCCCATATTCCTCCGGGTGCTGACTGATTGTCCATATGATGGAAACGCACCACGTTCATTCCCAGTTTCCTCAACCTGGCGGCAACATTAACAGCTGTTTCCCTGTCGGGAAAGCAGGATGAGAATGTGAGGTTGGTCCCGAAGAAGCGTATTCTTTCACCCCTTCCATCAATAAAATGTCCGTCTTTCGTAGTCACAAATCCTTCACTTCCTGCAATTTTTTCATTCAGGAATGACATATCCACATCATTGTGGATGGTATCGGAATCCGAAATGGCAAAATCGAACCAGCCGTAATGACGTATTTCTTCCTGATTGTTCCGGCATCCGGAAGTAAGCAGACTGACCAGTAATATGGTGGCGAATTTTTCAGCAATGGGTATTAGTTGATTCATCGACTTCATAATATGTGTTGTTTTGCTAGTTAAAACCCTGTATTGATAAAATCATCATCAATTTACGAAAAAGATCAAAGGGAAAGCGGCTAGCTGGTAATTTATCAGTTTATTTCAATAAAATTTAGTATTTTTCGGGTTCAAAGTCCCACAGATACGATTACCATGATAACCTGTTCTTAGTGGCTTTTAAACTTAATACAACTAAAACCTAAAATTAGATTATGATGCAATATTTATCTTCAGGATTTGGATTGTCTTTGTTATTTATTGTTTGTCTTACTCTGCCGGGTCATTCCCAGCAATCACTTGTGATAAATGACAAAGGCTATTTTGAAAAACCGGGACTCAATGTGATGGCATTCAGCGATTACTACCCTGACGGGCATCAGACAGGGGTTACGGTGATCCAGCATGGGTTACGTGTAGCTGCAAACGGAGATCTGCGTCTTGAAGCCTCACCAGGTCAGTGGTCGCCGGTACCTAAAAAAGGCAGAACAATTACTGATAAGGAAAAACAGAAAATCACCACTTTTCTGTGGTATCCCGACTCATCAAAGAACAGGAGGGGATTCAATCCGATAGATTATCCGGATCTGGTGCTAAGATACCAGGTCTCGGTTAATGCCCTTGCGAACAACTCATTCAGGATATCAGTGGATCTTGATGAGCCTTTGCCAAAGGAATGGGTAGGGAAGGTTGGATTTAATTTTGAATTGTTTCCGGGCCATCTGTTCGGGAAATCATATATAATGGATAACAAGGCCGGACAGTTCCAGACTCAACCTTCCGGTCCTCTGATGAATGAACAGGGTGAATATATTTCCAGACCGCTTTTAACAGGTAACCGGTTTACAATAGCACCTGAGGACGATAAGATGAGAATGACAATTGAATCAAAATCGTCGGAACTTGAATTGTTCGATGGCCGGACCAACCATAATAACGGTTGGTATATAGTTCGTAGTCTGGTGCCGGCAGGTGTCTCAACAAATGTTATAGAATGGATTGTTACTCCCAATGTAATAAAGAACTGGCTCTATGAACCTGTCGTTCAGGTATCACAGGTCGGATACCATCCGAAACAATCCAAAAAGATCATAATTGAACAGGATCCGCGTGATCTGCAAACCGGTGATGTGGTTGTTTACCGGGTTACATCCGTGGGGAAAGAAATTGCTGCCAGAGGCAAACCTGTATCATGGGGTAAATTTCTGAGGTACAATTATTCAATTTTTGATTTTTCAGCAGTTAAAACCCCCGGAGTTTACGTTGCTGAGTACAGGTCAAAGAAATCCAATTCTTTTCAAATCGACGAACAAATATATGACCGGGGAGTCTGGCAGCCTGTCCTGGAATATTTCCTTCCGGTACAGATGTGCCATATGCGGATAAATGAGAAATACAGGGTGTGGCATGGAGCCTGCCATCTTGATGATGCTCTCATGGCTCCTGTTGATCTCAATCATTTTGACGGATATTTGCAGGGCCCGTCAACTCTTACGAAATATAAGCCCGGCGAGCATGTACCGGGTCTGAACAGCGGAGGATGGCATGATGCCGGCGATTACGACCTGAGGGTCGAATCACAGAGTCAGACTGTCTGGTGCCTGGCCTCAATGGTTGAGGAATTCGGTGTTGATTACGATGCAACCCTGATCGACCAGGAGAATAAGATAGTCGAGATACATGTTCCGGATAACAAATCGGATGTTATTCAGCAGATCGAACACGGATTGCTTTCAATATTAGGGGGATACCGTTCGCTGGGAAGACTTTACAGGGGGATTATTGAACCAACTCTCAGCCAGTATGTTTTCCTGGGCGATGGGGCTGTCATGACAAACAATTTTGTAAATGCAGGAAGTATACAGACAGATCCGGCGTGGCTACCTGATGACAGATGGGTATTTACTGAAGAAAATCCGAACCGGTCTCTTCAGGTTGTTGCAGCACTCGCTGCAGCTTCCCGTGTTCTTAAAGGCTCAAACCCTGAACTGGCGGATGAATGTATCAGAACAGCCATGGATCTCTGGCTTAATCAAAATGAAAAAGTAAACAGGATAAACACCAAAGTTTTTGCTCTTTCCGAGCTTATTCTGACAACAGGAGATGCCGGACTTATTAAAACCTTCATCGGTATGAAGGATGAAATTGTGAAAAGCTTCGGTTTCTGCGGATCATATGTTGCCCGCGTAATCCATAAAATTCCTGACGAAGCTTTCAAAAAGGATATTGCCGTTGCACTTACTCAATATATGTCCGGATTGAAGAAATCATCACTAACGGATTCTCCTTATGGAGTTCCTTACCGTCCTGATGTCTGGGGAGCAGGCTGGACAATAATGAGATTTGGTGTACAGCAATATTTTATAGATAAAGCGTGGCCGGAATATGGTTCCGAAGAATTCTATACAAGTGCATTGAATTTTGTTTTGGGAGTTCATCCGGGAGAAAATAAAGCATCGTTTGCTTCAGGGATCGGCTCTGAATCTGTTCTGGTCGCCTACGGAACAAATCGTGCCGACTGGTCATATATCCCGGGTGGTGTTGTAAGCGGTACCGGAATAATCAGACCTGACCTTCCGGAACTGAAGGAATGGCCATATTTCTGGCAGCAGACAGAATATGTTATGGGAGAGGGATCTGTTGATTATATGTTCCTTGTCCTGGCTGTTCAGAAATTATACTCAGGAAAATAACTCTGATCAGAAATATCTGACGATCAGGACCTGATCATGACATATTGTTACTTTTTTAATGGATAATCAAATTATAAAACTGAAAGAAATGAATAAGATTAAAGCGTTGGCATTTTTTATACTGGCGGTTATTCCGCTTACGATGTACTCACAGACAGAAGGATTTTACAGTTTTAAGGTAAAAACTCTTGAAGGCGAAGATTTTGACCTGGCCTCACTTAAAGGTAAAAAAGTAATGGTCGTAAATACAGCTTCCAAATGCGGGTATACTCCACAATATAAAGATCTTGAAGAATTGTATGAACAATATCAGCAGAAGCTGGTAATAATAGGGTTCCCGGCAAATAACTTCGGAAACCAGGAGCCCGGGACTGCACTGGAAATAAGGGAATTTTGTACAGAAAACTACGATGTAACCTTTCCTATGATGGAAAAAATTTCTGTTAAGGGAAAAGATATCCACCCTCTTTATCAGTGGCTCACATCAAAGGAGAAGAACGGAGTAATGGATTCGGATGTGAGATGGAATTTCCAGAAATACCTGATCGATGAAGAGGGAAAACTCGTTGATGTTCTGTTCCCAAAGGAGAAACCAGGTTCAGAAAAGGTTATCAAGTGGCTGAGTGCAGCAAAATAAATAGTGGATTCCACAACTAGTCGAAGGTGATCTTTTTGAAATCAATCAGATCCATACCTTTTTTTCTGTATGCTTTTTTGCCGGCTTTGTCTCCTTTAATATCACTGATCCGGCTTAATCCCAGATAAGCATACCCCGTGATATTCGTTTCCGTAATCACCGGAAAATGTTATTGCATTTATCGCATCTTCATAGAGTTGTTGGGCAGGCTCATAATTCCTGTACTTCTTTTCCTGGAGTATTCCATTGAAAACATACAGCTGTGCATCGAAAAAGGTATTCCCCGATTTTTCCCCTTCTGATTTTATAAGATTTTCTGCCTGATCATATTCTTTGATTATCAGGAGGTTTTTTATATATAACGCTTTAAAATACGGGTTGGCGGGATATTTTTGGCTGAGTGTTCTGCTATACAAGAGCGCCTTTATAAAATCATTTTCAAAACCCGTGTAAATAAATGTAAGAAGCGAATAGGATTCTGCCTTCAGGAAGATTGACAATTCAGCTGCCTTCACAAGCTCAGTCAGTCCCTTTACCATGTCTCCGGGAGGGAAAAGTGATGCAAGCGGTTTATAGGCTGGATTCATTCTGGGATATGCCTCGCGGTAATAATTGTAAATTCCTGTCATATAATAGAAATCGGCAAAAGACTGAGGTAAAATCAAAAGATCTCATTATATACTTAAAGTTACCAGTTGCAAGAGGTATTACCTTCATACTTAAGATCATTATCATTATAAAACAACAAAAGTAATCCCCTTGCACATACATTAGTAAGAAGGCTCTCAGCCTCATAATTTCCAGAATAAGTTTTTTCGGAACGAGAGATCGATACATTTCCTGAGATCATTTTCGAAGCTTTCCCGGGTATTCGAGGTGGGAACCATCGGATAATTCTTCCAGTACGAATAAATTCCTTTCAAAAGATAATTGACGGGATGTCCCGGATACAGTTTTTCTACTTCTGAATAATACTTTAATGCCCTGTCGAATTCCAGGTTATACATATAAATCGACACCTGCTCTTTATCTTTTTCACTGCGAGCGTGTCATAAAGAATTTGAGCGTTGACATGGAAATGCTGATTATCAGGATTCCCAGACAGAGCTGACAGGATAAATGAACTTTCGTTTCATAATTTTTGTCATCAGGATTTTCTATTATTCGCCAAAGCTGGTGCCCATACTTTTTGTCTGAATGACCAGTGGATTGTCCGGTTCAACAAGCTTGAGCTTTCCTGCAACATCTGCGAGGGGAACGGAGATTAATCCGGTCATCTTTCAGGGCAACCATTTTCCCGAAATCTCTTTCGGCAATCATATCGGCTGCTGCAGTTCCGTACCGTGTTGCAAGGACCCGGTCCATGGGAGAGGGAGTGCCTCCTCGCTGAATGTAACCCAGAACGGTTTCCCTTGTCTCCAGACCGGTCAGCTCCGTTATCCTGTTGCTGAGATATTGTGCAACTGATTTGTCTTTAGCCGGATTTTCAACGCCCTCGGCAACAACCACGATGGAATAAGGTTTATTACCTTCTACCCGAAGAAGGAGATATTCGGCTATTTTTTCTTCCTTATAGGGTATTTCCGGGATGAGTATTACATCACCTCCGCCGGCAATTCCTGAATAAAGTGCAATCCATCCTGCATTATGACCCATCACTTCAATGATCATGATCCTTTTGTGTGAGTTGGCGGTGGAGTGAAGCCTGTCAATGGCCTCAGTTGCTATATTAACGGCAGAATCAAAGCCGAAAGTGATATCTGTTCCCCATACATCATTGTCAATTGTCTTGGGTATTCCCACAACATTCAGACCCTCCTGTGCAAGGAGATTTGCAGTTTTAAGCGTGCCGTTGCCCCCTATGCACACAAGGCAGTCGAGTCCCATCTGTTCATAATGCTCCTTTATAAGTACAGGTTTCCTGACATCCTTGTTGCCCTTCCCCGAACCTTTAAACGGTTTTTCCCTCGAGGTTCCCTAGGATTGTACCTCCCAGAGTAAGAATACCCGACAGGTCCTTCTCGGTAAGTTCGGCATATTCCTTGGTAATCATTCCGATAAAGCCATCACTGATCCCGGCAACCTTCATTCCGTATTTGACGATCGCTGTCTTGCCGACTCCCCTTATTGCTGCATTTATTCCCGGACAGTCACCTCCGGCTGTAAGGATGCCGATCTTCATTCCGATACTTTTCTTGTTCACTGTTTATCAGATTATAATTTCAGCAAAATTAACTTTTAAAGCTTAATTAATGAAGAGAATTTCTCCGGTTGATAAATAAATTAAATCCTTTAACGCGAAGTTCTCAAAGTTTTTCGCAAAGACCGCAAAGTTTTTATGCATTAACCGCAAAGTTCGCAAAGTCTTCCGCAGTTCGCAAAGTTTTTCTGAAGCGAAGAATTATTGCACAATTTATCTTTGCCCTTTGCGTATTTTTGCGTGCTTTGGTTAAGAAGATTTTCAAGATTGAAAAGATATAACGGAATGAACATCTTTGTATCCTTCATATAATCAATATACTGTTCACCGAATTTTGCCGTCATTTCCTTTTCCTCGATTCTTCCGGTAAGATAAATAGCTAAAATATTGATAGTACCCGGAACTACCTGCAAGGTGCCAGGTTCCTTGAACATAATGCCTGTCCCGAGAAGGAGAAGCGAACAATAAAGTGGGTGCCTGATATATTTGTAGATACCTGATCTGACCAGGACAGTTGTATTCTCAAAATGTTCTTCTGCTCTGCCTTGTCTTTTTAATGTAAGGTAACCGGCAATACCAGGGTAAATTGATCCAAAAAGGAAGATCCATGAAATTATCTGGTGCCAGTTGAAGGCATCGCGGAACCAGAATCGGTAATTCAGCAGGAAAAGGATGAAGATACTTTCAAATGAGAAGAATCTTGTAATGCCATGATATCTTTTTGCCTTAACCGAATAAAACCATGAAAAAACAATTATGATAATTGTGCCCGCTATCAGGACCGGAATATTCATGCGTTCTTTATTATTAGGTTTGGTGTGAATTTCTTTAAGGTAATTATAAATCTCTACCTGTGACTGGATCTGCTGTTTGGATGAATTTGCAATTTTGTTTGAAAGGCCGGGATCGAGTAATTCTTGCTTTGACTGTATCATTCCATTGTATCTGGAATAACTTCCTGAGATCATTTTTTATACTCTTATCAAATATGGGGCATGTTACCTCAATCCGGCGGTCTATATTCCGGGGCATTAGGTCAGCTGAGGTTATGAAACATTCTTCATTGCCGTTATTGCAGAATATCATGAACCTGCTGTGCTCAAGGAATCTGTCAACAATGCCTCTGGCTCTTATGTTTTCACTGATATCCTTCAACCCGGGCACCAGAGAGATCATTCCTCTTACAATGAGCTTAATGTTAACACCGGCAGCACCTGCCTCGTACAGATAATTAATTATCTCAGTGTCGGTAAGATTGTTAAGTTTAAGATGAATATAGGCTTTCTTTCCGGCTTTTGCATTTTTTATCTCGTTCTCGATAAGCAGTATGATCTTATTCCTCAGCGCAAAAGGCGAAAGAACGAGATGATAATAATTATCCTTCTTATAATTTATGTTGAAGAAGTTAAAGGTCTTAAAAACCTCATTTGTGATCTTGATATTTGTTGTAAGAAGAAGGTGATCACAGTAGACCCTGGCCGTATCTTCATTGAAATTGCCGGTTCCGATGGCTGAATAACGTTTCAGAATATCGTCTTTGACCCTTGTTATAAGCAGAAGCTTAGCGTGAACTTTCAGGCCCGGGACACCATAAATGACCTTAACTCCTTCATCCATAAGTTTTTTGCCCCACAGGATATTTGCCTCTTCATCGAACCTTGCCTGAAGTTCAACGACAGTGGTGACACTTTTCCCGTTCCTTACGGCATTGAGCAGTGCATTTATTACGCTGGAGTTCCGCGCAAGCCTGTAGAGAGTTATCTGTATCGATATGACGAACGGATCGATGGACGCTTCCCTTAACAGGTCGATCAGGTAATCAAACGAATGATAAGGGAAGTAAAGCATGATATCCTTTTTCTTCATTGCTGAAAGAATGCTTCTTCCATGCGGAATATCCTTATGCGGTAAAGGGACCAGCGGCTCGAAGTAAAATTTCTTTTTGCTGAGCCTGGGGAAATTCATGAAGTCCTTGAAATTATGATACCTGTCAGCAGGAATTATAGCATCGTCGGGTCCGAACTTAAGCTTCTTTGTGAGGTATTTCAGAAGATCTTCAGGGATCTTCCTGTCGTGAATGAACCTGACCGGGGTGCCCCATTTACGCTGATGCACACTCTTCGAAAGCTTGTCGATATAACTTTCGGAGATATCATCCGCTATCTCAAGTTCAGCATCCTTGGTAAGCTTTATTGTATATGCCGAAAAATCATCAAAATCAAGAATGAAGAATATATCTTTCAGCCCAAACCTGATAATATCATCGAGAAAGATCACATATTTCTCTTCTCCCTTTGAGGGAAGCACAATGAAGCGGGGGAGCACATCTGTCGGAATTTCCAGCAGGGCATATTTCTTTCTGCCACTCTTTGTATTGTTCAGCTGAATTGCAAGATAAATAGCATCATCGGTAAGGTTGGGCAGTTCCGAATCTTTCTCAATCATAAAGGGCATGAGCCTCGTCCTGACTTCCTTAAGAAAATATTCCCTGACAAATTCCGACTGCTCCTGGTTCAGCTCCTTTTCATTGATAATATGGATATTATGATTTGACAGCTCCAGTATCAGCGTTTTGTATATTTTCTCAAATTTTGTATTCTGCTCAAGGACGATTTCCTGGATTTTCTTAAGAGTGGCTTTCGGGTTATATCCCAGGATATTTTTTGACTTTGCACTGAGGTGGGAGAGTTTCCGGAGTGTTGCCACCCGCACCCTGAAATACTCGTCGAGATTATTTGAATAAATCCCCAGGAATTTAAACCGCTCAAGCAGTGGAACATCCTTGTTATCAGCTTCCTGAAGAACGCGTTCGTTAAATGATAACCAGCTGATCTCCTTTGGAATATAGGTCTTGCTCATGTTATTTTACCGGTTTAAGTAAATATTCCAGCCTCCCGGAATCCGATTTCATTTCTGACCATGTTTTAACGGGGAAAGATATGCATACAATGCTGGTCTTTGTGAGGAATTCACAGCCATCCCGGCTTAGTCTGTCAGGAATCTCTGTAATTGATGGATTGTGGCCAAAAACCGAAATTGTATCAACTTCGTCACTTACACTATGCAGCAACTCCATAAAATGCCTCATATCGGCCCTGAAATACAGATTACTGTCTATCCGGATTTTCTCATACTCAATTCTGTATTCTCCGGCAAAGATATAAGCAGTTTCCAGCGCTCTGAATGCCGGACTGGTTATGAACAGCCCCGGGTCTTTCTCCCTTTCAATTAATCGTTCAGCCATTTCGCGGCAGATCACTTTTCCTTTGATTGTAAGCGACCTTTCAAAATCAGTGATTCCGGGTTCCTGTTCTTCAGCTCTTCCGTGGCGGATGAAAATCAGTTTCTTCATGTATTTCAGAGTGGTTAGAGTGGTCGGATTTATAACCGTAAATTTAGTTTATTAAGAGCTAATGTAATACAGTTTATCCCGATTTAATTAATATCAGCCTGAACTCTCCGGATTTTTAGCATTTAATTGTTAACTTTATTGAGTTTTGATAATTGCCGATGAATCAATGGAACCGGATTACATTAAGCTGAAAGATGTCAAGCCTGCATTATCAGGATATTTACAGGAATCTCTTGGTCTCCTGGAGCTTTCCCCGGTACCTGATGACCGGATCATACATGATGTAAGGGTACTTATGAAAAAGTCCAGAGCAGTAATGAAGCTGGTGGCAGGTTCAGCAGGTTCTGATTTTTTTAACCGGGAATACGGGACCTTCAGGGAGGTCGGCAGGATACTTTGTTCATGGAGAGAGAGCTCGGTACACAGGAAAACACTCAAGGAACTGAAAAAGATGCATCCGTCGGTCTTTAAGCAGCTTGCCGGGAATCAGAAGATTGAATCTTTCATGAAAAAAACTGATCAGCTGGCGGAACCTGCAACTGAAATGAAGGAAACTCTGGAGAAGATACGGGAGCTGATTTATAAATCGTCCTACAGGATCCGGTTCCAGACCATGACTGATCTTAATCCGGAGATACTGCTTAAAGAGCTTGAAAAATCCTATATGTTAACTGCAGAAAAATACCTGACTTCAAGGAACAGCATGAAGCCGGCTGATATTCATGAATTCAGGAAACGTGCAAAAGATTTCCTTTACCAGCTGTGGTTTTTTCGCCCGGTAAATCCCCCGGTCATAAAATCACTTGAAAAAAAGCTCGATACTTTAACTCAGAATCTCGGGAAATTTAATGACTTCGATCAGCTCATCAGATCGCTTGAATACAAATATTCAGCTGATGCAGCTTTACCAGCAATGGATGAACTGATTATCCTGGTAAGGCAGGAGCAGGACCGGTACATTTCAAGAGTATGGTCTGCGGCTTATAAGATTTTCCGGCCAGGGAGGCAGGTGGAAAGTGTCATGGGATTTAAGGTACTAAAGCTGTAGTTCCGAAATGGCTCAGGGGCTCAACGGCACAGAGGCACAATATCGTAAAGGCGCCAGGGCTAAATAAATTTAGAGATATTTTAAAAAAAAACAGGAAATGAAAAAGAACATGGGATCTCTTGACAAAGTATTGAGGCTTCTTGGAGCAGTACTTCTGGTAGTTTTATATCTGACTGATGTTGTTTCAGGAACGCTTGGAATTATATGCCTGATAATTGCTGCTATGTTTGTTGTGACCAGTATTCTTGGATTCTGTCCGCTTTATGTACCACTCAGGATCAATACGAATAAGAAGAAGGAATAGATTTAAACAAAATCAAACCAGTGGGAATAACCCGAGCTATCTTTTTCATTGAAGCTCCTGTGATGAAATTCATTTGTATGGATATCATACACATAGTCTTTTTCCCATTCTGAAGCATAACGGACTACCTCCTTTATTGCATTTAAAATGAAATCCAGCTCTTCATCTGTCATTGTAGGATGAAGTGATAACCTTATCCATCCCGGTTTCAGAGAAAGATCACCGGCTTCTATTCTTTCGGTTATTTCGTTTGAAAGCTTAAAATCCACATTAAGAAGGAAATGGCCGTAAGTGCCTGCGCATGAACAACCTCCTCTGACCTGGATCCCATACCTGTCGTTGAGAAGTTTTGTAAACAGATTATGGTGGATTCTGTCTGTATAGAACGAAAATACTCCCAGCCTGTCGGTTATCCTGTCAGCAAGAATATGTATACCTTTTATTTTCTTCAATTCAGTGAAGGTAGTCTTTATCAGCTCCGCTTCCCTTTCAAGGATATTCTTTATACCCATCTGTTCTTTCAGCCTGATGGCCATTGCGGCTTTCATCCCCTGGATAAATCCTGGTGTTCCCCCGTCTTCCTTCACCTCAATATCGCTGATATAGCTGTATCCGCCCCATCTGTTGGTCCATTTTACTGTTCCGCCTCCGGGGGTATCAGGTATCTCATTTTTATAAAGCTTCTTGTTAAATACCAGGACGCCTGCACTTCCCGGGCCTCCGAGAAATTTATGAGGGGAAAAGAATATTGCGTCAAGGTGCTGCATTTCATTTTCAGGATGCATGTTAATTGCGACATAAGGTGCAGAGGCGGCAAAATCCACAAAGCAGAATCCACCATGTTCATGCATTATTTCTGCAAGTTCGTGATAGGGAGGAAAATATCCCGTTACATTCGAACAACCGGTAAATGAACCGATAATAAGAGACCGGTCCCTGTATTTAACAATCTCTTTCCGCAAGGTTTCCGGGTTGACCGTCAGATTTGCCCCGGGCTGAAGAACAACCACATCTG
Source organism: uncultured Bacteroidales bacterium (assembly GCA_963700275.1). Taxonomy (GTDB): domain Bacteria; phylum Bacteroidota; class Bacteroidia; order Bacteroidales; family VadinHA17; genus LD21. Next base: position 260,868 of record CAVOWZ010000007.1, read on the forward strand.
CAAGTGTCTCAAACCATGACGTGTGATTTGAATGATGTTCTGTATGTGTAAGAAAAACAACAGGCCTTTTCTTATTGGGTATATCCTTACATGAATGGTATTGACCGGTGGTGAAGGCACAATATTTCATTGCCTGTTCCGGCACTTTCAACCCGAGTATCCTCTGTAATTTTGCAATTGCCGATGTCATACCCGTCCCGGTAAATAAAATCAGATCATCCTCGCCGGCTCCGACATGCTGTTTTACTGCCTTTTGGGCATAATGATATGCGCGGGTCATCGCTATCCCTGTTGCCGATGACTCAGAATGAGTATTCCCCACCAGCGGGCCAATATCATTCATGATCCTCTTCTCGATGGGACCATAAAACCTTCCGCTTGCTATCCAGTCGGCATAAACAAGCTTCTTCAGACCGCAAGGCGTTTCAATTTCTGCATCAATGCCAATAATATTTTTGCGGAACGGTCTGAAATAATTTTCAAGATCTGACATAAGATTCCCCTGGTATTAATCATTGTAAAGGTAAATATTACTTATGAATATAATATTTTGTTTACTTTGAACCTTATCTTTACCGGTTCTAAGATTGATTTTAACTTTATTTAATTTAAACTTATTTTTTATGAAAAAGACTCTTTCCTTTGGCAATGCTGTTGGTTTTCAGCATCTCTTTAACCAATGCACAGACTACAAAAACAAAGAAAGATCCTGCCGGTGACTGGAAGTTTGAAGCTCCCTATGCTCCTGAAGGCTATACTACAGGAAAAATTACAATCGGACTTGCAGAAAAGAAGTACACAGTTACAATATCAATGTCTGGCAGCGATTATAAGATCAATGGCGAGAATGTTAAATTTGAAAATGATTTCCTGACGTTTTCAGTTTACATCGAAGGTGAAAATGTTGGTGTAAAAATGAAAATGGAAGATGCTGTTAAGATGACAGGGGCAGCAACATCTTCCCAGGGCGAAATCCCCGTTACAGCCTCAAAACAGACTACGTAGGAAGTTGCGTTCCTTTATGAAAAGAACTGCATCTTCAATCCTCCTCATTTACCTGCTTTACCCGCAGATCTTCTCACAGGTTATTAATAAGGATCCGCTGAAGCCGGCGGATAACTGGTTATAATATAGAAGTAAATCTCGATCCCGCTTTGAAAACCGTTACAGGGGTCATGGAAGCTTTCTGGGTCAATACGACAACTGAAAAAGTTACGGATGTTCAGTTGCATATGTATATGAATGCTTTCAGGAGCAACAAAACTACATTCGCTACTGAAGCGAAACGGTCTGTCTGGATGACTAATTCATCTGACGGATATGTAAATATTGACAGCTGTACAGATAGCCGGGGAAATGACCTTATTCCACTTATGCATTACTTTAGTCCCGATGACGGTAATCCCAACGACAGCACCGTGCTTAAAATAATGCTTCCGCAGCCTGCTCTGCCAGGTGATACAGTAAATCTTAACATACGGTTTGTTACTAAGCTTCCTGCTTCAATTATCCGCACGGGTTACAGCGGTGATTTCTTCTTTGTTGCCCAGTGGTTCCCGAAGTTTGGTGTTTATGAACCTTCCGGAATGCGCAACAGGAAAGCAAGCGGATGGAATTGCCATCAGTTTCATGCCAACTCCGAATTTTACTCCAATCACAGTGTTTATAACGTCCGGATAACAGTTCCTGATGAGTATGTAGTCGGATCCGGTGGGTTGCTTATGGAAGAATTTGATGACGATCCTGAAGAGAAATACCAAAACCCTGGTTTACAGGGCTGAAGATATTGTTGATTTTGCCTGGACCGCCTGGCCGGGATATAAGGTGTTTACCGATCAGTGGAATCATGTAAAAATTACTCTTATGATCCCTGAAGAGAGAACTGAACAGGTTGAAAGACAATTCACGGCAGTAAAAAACGCACTGGAATACTTTACTGAAAATGTGGGAACTTACCCGTGGCCCCACCTGACTTTCGCGGACCCCCCGCAGAAAGGTTACGGAGCAGGCGGTATGGAATATACCACTTTATTTACTTCCCAGTCTTCCGACAGGATGCCGGAATGGTTCCATCTGCCCGAATCTGTCACGGTACATGAATTCGGACATGCTTACTTTATGGGGATAATGGCAACCAATGAATTCGAGGAAGCCTGGATGGACGAAGGAATGAATTCGTTTTTTGAAGCACGGATCATGGATCATTACTGGGGCGATAACTCAGGTTTTGTTAACCATCCCCAGCTTAAAATATCCGATAAGACAGTTTCGAGAGCAACATATGTAAAGTCTGAAAACCGCCAGGTTATATCAAATGATGAGTTTTCGTGGGACTTTCCTGCGGGGAACTTATGGTATGATGTCCTACAATAAGGCTGCAACATGGCTGTATACACTGATGGGAATTATTGGTGAAGAGACAACGAATGAGATCTTCAGGGAATATTACCGGCAGTGGGCATTTAAACATCCTTGCGGCCGGGACTTTATTAAAGTTGTAAATGAAGTTGTTACCAAGAACCATGGCAATAAATTCGGGCCTGACATGAACTGGTTTTTTGACCAGACTCTTTATGGGACTGGCATTTGCGACTATAAGGTAGGAGAAGTATCAAACAGGAAATTTGAAGACTCCGATTCACTTTACAGCTCAGTTGTGGAACTGCAAAGAATCGGGGAGATGATGCTTCCGGTTGAGATACTTGTCCGTTTCTCCGATGGTGAGGAGGAAATGGAATTCTGGGACGGGAAAAGCAGGTACAAGGAGTTCTCCTATGCAGGATACCGTAAAGTTGACTGGGTGAAGATAGATCCTGATTATAAAATAAGGATGGATGTGAACTTTATTAATAACTCGATGACCGATGAACCCAACCGGTTACCTGTCAGGCGTTTTACAGGAAAGCTGATAGCGCTGTTACAGCTTTTCATCACTGCTTTCACCTTATAACAGGGCATTATATGAAGATCATTCACGCATTAAAAACCGGTTTTCAGCGATCGGTACGGTCATGGAAAGCAGCTTTGATAATCACACTGGCTTTATTATTGCTTATTTCATTTTTTACAATTCCTTTTGGTAGTGTTTTGAAAAGCTCATTCGGATCAAGTGCAGCACAAGATGAACTTATTAATAATTTTAATTTTGATATAATCACCGATCTTTCAAATAACCTGAAGAATTTCGGGTCATTCTTTTCATCAGGTATTTTACTGCTGATTTTTACAGGGATGATAGTTTTTACATTTTTTTCAGGGGGACTATTCACTTTTGTTAAATGTGATCCGGGAAAGTTTTCTGTTGCTCAGTTTTTCAGGGCATCAGCTGAATATTTCTGGCCCTTCCTCGGAATATCAATTATTGTTGGCCTGCTGACCGGCTTTATTTCATTTTTTCTTACAGGTATCATCATTGGTATTATGTTTGCAGGAGATGCTGTTTCAGATTCAGTAACCAGGATAATCGGCATTATTTCACTAATGATTTTGGCCTCTGTAATATCTGTATTGTTTCTTGTTGCTGATTTTTCCCGTGCACATTATTCTGCCGGTAAGGGATTAAAGGTTTTTAAGTCCATAGGATATGGTTTTAAAATGACTTTTGGAAGTTTTTTTCCATCTGTTCCAATGATGCTTATTCTCATAATTGTCCAGGTCGTTTTTGTATGGATGATGACCCGTATTTTTTTCAATTGGAAGCCATCAACAGGGCCGGCACTGTTTCTGATGTTTCTTATATCTCAGTTAATGTTTTTCATGAGAATATTCCTCAGATCGTGGAGATATGCAAGTGTTACCTCTTTGATGGAAAGTCTGGAGACAAGAGCTGTTAATTTTTCAGGAACCGGAGAAAATGGCGGCACAATAAACGAAAATTATCCGTTGATATAATGAATCTGACCTTAAACTTTCTTGACTGGCTGATCCTGGCTGTTGTTATGATCGGAAGCCTCTCTTTCGGAATGTATATGGCATATCGTAAGAAGGCTGGCAGGAACAGTTCAAATTTCTTTCTTGGCGGAAGATCGATAAAGTGGCCAATTATTGGCGCCTCGCTTTTTGCCACCAATATTGGAGCCGAACATCTGGTAGGATTATCAGGTGATGCTTACCGTTACGGGCTTTCCGCCGGGCTGGTTGAGCTTACAACTGTTATAACTCTTGGTTTCAGCTGTGCATTGCTTTTCCCTGCCTATTTCAAGAATAAGCTCTTTACAATACCGGAATTTCTTGAGTTGAGGTATCACAGGCATGCCCGGACGTTTTTTTCGGGATTGATGCTGATCATCAGCATAATGACCAAGCTCGCTTTTACACTTTTTGCCGGAGCCCTGGTATTGAACAGTGTTCTCGGATGGAACATTATGTCAACCATATTTTATATTGGTCTGATAGTGGCAATATTTACAATTATCGGAGGATTTACCGCGGTTGCCTATACTGATTCAATACAGGCGAGTAATAATGATAACAGGAGCCTCAATTATGATGTTTATCGGGCTTGATAAGGCAGGAGGTTTTAATGGTCTGATGGAGAAGGTACCGGAAATGATGTCGGTTGCAATACCCTATGACGATCCTGTTTATCCTTTCTGGGGAATACTGGCAACAGCATTTTATGCCGGAATTTTCTACTGGGGTATCGACCAGGTAAATGTTCAGAGAGTACTGGCTGCCCCGGATCTTAAGAATGCAAGATGGGGTGCCATGTTCGCAACATTACTCAAGTTATTGCCGATTTTTATTTTTGCCCTGCCCGGAGTAATTGCCTTTGCCTTATATCCCGGTGAATTACAGGGCGATCAGACAAAGCAGACTTTTGTTTTGTTGCTTGACAGGTTACTTCCTGTCGGATTGAAGGGATTACTTCTGGCATCATTGCTTGCAGCCCTTATAACCTCACTTATCGGTGTTCTGAATTCAGTTTCAACATTATTTGTCCGCGATTTTATTGTTGAATTCAGACCTGATTTTCCGGAGAAAAAGCAGGTCTTAATGGGCCGTGTTGCCATTCTTGCTGTTACACTGCTCGGTATTGGTGCAGCTTACCTGGTATATAAAAATGAAGAAGGATCTGTACAAATATCTTCAGACAATTTCTGCTTACCTCGTGGTTCCGGTATTTCCGGCAATCTTTTTCGGGGTCACGAGCAAGAAAATAACATATAAGGCAGCTGTTGTTTCTGTTCTTGTCGGGATTGTGCTTGCAACGATTTTTGTTATTGATCAGCTTCTCGGGCCTGAAACAGGCAAACAGGTCTTCCCTTTTCTGCATTCAAAGCTTACACTCAATTTCGGATACCGTGCTCTGTGGGCAGAATTGTTCATCACGGCAATTCTGTTTACTGTTTCAGCATTCACTGAAAAAACCGATCCGGCCAGACTTGAAAAGACTACTATAGATTATTCGAAGAAGATTGCTCCGTTTGAAGGCTTAAAGACTGGAGGCTGCAGCTTCTTGTTCTTGATTATTATAACTCTGCTGATCCTGCTCTGGTTAAGTTGAGATCAGTCAGGGCTTGTCTCCGGCAAGAACATTGATATAATTCGATAAGAAAATCCCTGTTATCGGCGGTTATATAGTGCATTTCCCCGCCCATCCTGTTGAATGTCTTACAGTATCGAAGGTAATATGCAGGATTGTCATGAGGAGGCTCTCCGTTTTTCGCCCAGTCCCATTCGGCTTTTGCAAGATCAGCTATCACCAGGAAATGATTATCAATATGACTTCCACGCTTGAATTTCCAGGTTCTGTGCCATCGAAAGGGCTTTCTCGAATATCATGGGCGACATTATCGCTGATCCGATGGAAAGATAGACTCCATGTTCAAGATTGCTTACGCTGTGTGTATAATAAAGAAAGTCATTAAGTGCGGTTCTCCCGATGGCAGCGCCATGGTTCAGGGATGATTGTAAATGATATCATGTCCGATCATCGGATGACCCGTAAACGGAATGCCAAGTTCATATGCGGCACATTGAACCGAATATTTTTTAAAGGGATGGGGATATTTCCAGGAATCCGGGTTTGATATTATTCTTCTGTTAAGGTTGAATATAGATCGAGTGCAGCTGCAGAATGTTCCGGATCTTTACCGATATGATCCGTAGCTTCTCTGGCCAGAAGAGCAGCTTCAGGAATATCCAGACCCTTCTAGAGATCATTTTTCCTATTGATTCACCATACCCCAGCCCTTCATAAGCCCCAATAACCAGAGCCAGATTGATATATTTGCCTGTATCTTCCCATATCCCGAACTGACCCGTTTTAACATTTTCACGGACATCCTCCCCGCTCATTCCCTGGTACGCGAATTCCCAGTCGTGGATTATGCCTGCCCCATTTGTTGCCAGATGTGTCACCCATCCTCTTTTTATCAGTTCAATAAGTACCTGACCCAGTCCGTTTTTGATGGTATGTGCACCGAATGCAATAATTACGGAGCTGTTTTTATCCCTGGCAATCCTTATTTTATCTGCTGTTTTCCTGATGAGTTCCTTAACCTCTTTTGTAAGAGCTGCAGCCTTTGCCGTTAAGGGAACAGCGCTCTTTTCAATTGAGATCTGGTTCTTTCTTTCTGACAGAGGCCGGATACTGAGCTTACTCCTGTCAAATTTCTTATGTGTCATCTTATTTTATATTTAATAACTCCAGCAACCGGTCAGCCTGCGAGAAATCGGGAACGATAATATCTGCCCCTGCCTTGATAAGCCTGGTCCTTTTTGACTGATTAAGGCCGTAACGCCTTAATTCATTGCTGGCTATACCTACAGTCATACCTCCCCGTTTTTGTGTTTCCCTCATCTCAACCGGTCCGTCACCGAAAGTAACAATCGTTCCCGCATCCGATTTACCGATCGAATCAAGAAGCCTGTCAAGTACAATCTTCTTTCGCTTCCTTGTTTATATCTCCGACTGCTCCGTATATCCTGCCTTCAAAGAGATAGTCATGACCGAGAACAGCCGACTTCATGTTTTACATCTTCAATGTCGGTACCGCTTGTCAGGTATAATTTTATTCCGCTGTCGTAAAGTCTTTTAAGGAAAGGGATGGCATTTTTTACAGTAAGATCTTCAACATTGAGTTCTCCCGACATCAGCTTGTCTTCCCGTTCTTTCACCATCTTCAGAAGTTCCTGATTGTAGATTTCCTTGTATCCTGATTCATCAAGCATCTGATCTTCAGCTCACAAATCCGAATTCCCTTATGATGTCAAGAAGCATTTTCATCTGCATGAGCGTCTGTATCCCGGTTGTGTTGTCAATGAACTGATCGACACGTAATTTCACTCTTTTAAGAAGTGATTCATCGGCCCTGGAATATTCATCACCCAGAATTGCCTTAACCATAACGGGCGCCATAATCTTTTCCCAGCCTTCGCGCAGTGTTGAAATTGTGCCGTCATTATCGAACAGAGCATATTTGATAACAGGCTTTCCAGGCCATTTATTTATTATTTCAATTTCCGAATTGCCATGAGTATTGTGCCTGTCTGATATCTTCTGCAAGATCGGGACGCCATATATAATCAGGATCGGTTCCGATCTGAAGCAGCTCTTCCGGTGTTGCCGTGCCGGTCTGAAAAAGTTTCTGAACAGTTACTCCAGCGACCAGTGTCCCTGTTTCTCCTGCTATACTCAAGGGGATAACCGGCTGCGAGAGCCGCTGCCGCACCTGCAAGATAACTGTCGCCGGCCCCGACTGTATCAACGCGTGACAGTATCATTAATCCCGGGATCTCTGAGGTTCCGTTTTCATCTATCACAATTGAACCCCTGCTTCCCCGGGTGATCAGAAGCGGTTTGTTGTACCTTTTAAATAACCGTCCGGCTGCATTTCATCACTTCTGATAACGGTATTATCTCATCAGGGGCCCTTTCTATTCTGCATAGCCTGGAGGCCTCAGTATCATTCATTTTCCTGTAGGCTCCCGTGTAAAAATCTGAATAATTCCTGCTGTCGGCAATAAAGATCTTTTCGGGGAATAAGCCGATAACCTCAACAAGCCTCTTCCTGAAGTATTCTGTATGGATACCCGACAGTACCTGCTCATTAATTATGATGAGATCAACTTCATTTGCCTGATCCTTAAGATTGCTATAAGCAGGTCGGCAGTCTCTCCCGATAAAACGTTAAAATTACCGAAATCAATGCGGCTCTTTTCCTTCTCACCGACATAAGGTTTGATATAGACATGTGTTGACCAGTTCTGATTCTGAATGAGCATATTACCTGTGGATATCCCTGCATTTTTCATTATTTTGATCATTTCGACACCGAAAGGATCATTGCCGATGACTCCGAAGGCCCTTATATCTTTCACTTTTAAAGCTGCAAGGTTATTTGCCACATTACCTGCACCTCCGAGGGAGTATTTCTGCTGCCTGACCGGCATTGTCGGTTCTCCTGTCTCGATCGAAATTTCACTTTTCGACTCATCAATGAACCAGTAGGCATCGAGGCAAAAATCACCCACAATCGCAATCCTTGCGTTCTTTTATTCTGTCAATTACTGCCTTTAATAATGCATTATCCATGATCCTGATTTCGCTATATTGTTGTTTTATTATATTTATTTTCTGCCAACTGCCTAACTTGCCCATTACCGATACCCATCTACCTGATACTGCCAAACTCCAAACTCCAAACTTCTTACTTCCTTCTGCCATAAAAATGCTCCTCAACCATCCTGCATATCGTATGATAAACAGGTAGCTGCAATTCCTGTGCTGAAGCTGTCGAATCTCCGGGAACATTTATGAGTATATCACAATATTCTTTCATCCTACCTCCGGTTTTACCTGTGATGCCAATAACTGTCATGTTCATTGCTCTGGCAGTAATGCATGCATCAATAACATTTTTCGAATTTCCCGAAGTGCTTATTCCTATGAGAAGATCTTTTTCGGTTCCATAACCGATAACCTGCTGGGCGAAAACCAGATCGGGATCAATATCATTACAGATCGCAGTGGATAAGGAAGTGTGTGCTGAAAGCGAGATTGCGGGTAATCCGTGTTCCAGTTTTTCAGCAAGATATTTTCCGCGTGATCCGGAGATTTCAGCCAGTCTCTCTTTAAAACTAATGTCAAGAGGGCGTTTGATCTCAAAGCTCTTCATAAGTTCTCCGACAAGATGATCAGAATCGGAACTGCTTCCCCCGTTACCGCAGATCAGCAATTTACCTCCTGCCGTATATGTTTTAATAATGATCTCAGCTGCCTCGCTGATTCTGTCCCGTAATCCCGACAATTCAGGATGCTTTGCAATTAGCTGGTCCAGATGCATTTTAATTCTCATCATTTATACTGAATAAACTATTATAAAAATAGTGATTCTTTGTGTAAATTATTGACTTTGTGTCCCAGTGGCATATTATTTTATGCCACAAAGTCACTAAGACACTAAGATTCACGAAGTTATTTGGACTGTTACATCACAATTAAGATAATTTTAAGGACACTTTAAAGACTGAATTATGGCAGAAGGAGAAGTACTTGTACTACCGGATAAGAACGTGATCCCCGACGATAACCTTATCTTTTCACATATTGGAGGGATGAAACCTGTATGGATTGCGATTATGGATCATGTTCGTGATAATTATAAAGATACCCACAGTGAATGGAGGTATTATAACGATGGTAAGCAATGGTTATTCAAAATGCAGCAGAAAAAGAAAACGCTCTTCTGGATCGCCATCCTTGAAGGTACCTTCAGGATCACTTTCTATTTCGGGAAGAAAGCTGATCCGGTTATTGAAGCGGGCAATCTACCGCAGAAAATAAAAGATGACTTCAGAACATCTAAACAATATGGTCTTATAAAGGCTGTTTCAATCAAAATTACCGGTAAAACCGATCTTGAAACAGTGAAAGAACTGATCTCGATAAAGCAAAAAATGAAGTAGAAGAGATCTGATGGGGGATGAAATTCTTCATACGGAAAAAGCAAAACAATGACTGGCGATATGTCTGGGACTAGCGTTGAATAAGCGTTTCCAGAGTTGCTTTCTGAAGTATGCTGTTTGTGTTAGCCAGTACCTCCTTAAATACTTTTCTGATCTGACAGGTGGTCTCGTCCTGGCAAAACTCACAAGGACGATATGCTTTTTCAGATACACAATATAACAGGGATAACGTTCCTTCAAAATGATCAATTATTTCGGCCAGGTTAACCTCTCCGGGTTTTTTTAATAAATAATATCCGCCTGATTTACCGAGCTGACTGCCAAGGATTCCCATCTTTCGTAACTCGAGAAGAATGTTTTCAAGAAAACTCTGAGGTATATTTTCTTTTTCAGATATTTCCCTGATCTGAATGGGTCCTTTGCCATAATCTCTTGCAAGCCTTGCAAGTGCAACCATTGCATATCGGGTTTTTTTTGAAAGAATCATCCCTGGAAATTTTTATTCTGCCTAAAGTTAAGTATAAATACCTAACCCATTTTGGCTTTTATGCCAATTGAAGTAAACAAATAAGAGTCTACATTTGTTCACAAAATCGGTAGACATTATGAAATATACTTTCCGTCATTTTCAATCAGCTTTAATTTTATGCATTTTCTTTTGAATTCATTTAATAATATAACCGGGGCTGACGTTGATCAGGAACCAATAATCAGGAAAAAGCTGGTGGAACAATTACACTTTCAGGGGCCTGGGCACTTTATCCGATGGCTGTCAGATGGGCTGAGGAGTTCAGAAAAATTTATCCTGATGTCAGGATCGATCTGTCGGCAGGAGGAGCCGGAAAAGGGATAACAGATGCACTTAATAATATGGTTGATCTGGGAATGGTCTCACGTGAAATTTATGACGAAGAGATAAAGAAAGGTGCCTGGCCGGTTGCTGTAACAAAAGATGCTGTGGTACCGGTGATCAATGCATCAAATCCATCAGTGGATATTTTACTCAGCAAAGGTCTGAAGAAAGATGCAGGTAACAATATATGGATTACCGGATTCTATAAAACCTGGGCACAGGCATTTGGAACCAAAGGCACCACACCTATACATGTATATACACGATCTGACGCCTGCGGTGCAGCTGAAGTTTGGGCCAAATACTTCAACAGGAAGCAGGAAGATCTTTTGGGCAGCGGTGTTTACGGGGACCCGGGATTGGCACTGGCAGTTAAAAAAGATCCTCTTGGCATCGGATACAGTAATATAGGTTTTGTATATGACAGCAAAACAAAAAAACAACTTGCCGGTATCAGGGTACTGCCAATTGATATAAACAACGATGGTAAGATAACTCCTGATGAAAATTTTTATGATTCTATGGATGATCTTATAACAGCTATTGCGAACGGCAATTATCCATCTCCTCCGGCCCGCGAGCTCTATTTTGTAGCAAACGGCAAGCCGCAAAAAGAGATTGTTATCAAATTCCTCAACTGGGTTTTAACAGATGGGCAAAAATATGTGAATGAATCAGGTTATATAACACTATCTAAAGAAAAAGTGGCAGGAGAACTGAAAAGAATCCATTAGAAAAAAATGCGAAAGATCAGGTATGTTAAAGACATCACTGCCCGTCATTTAATGCTGGGCATTGCCATTTTTGTTATCGTTTTCCTCATAATTATAGGGTTAAGCCTTTTCTTCAAAGCTTTGCCGATAATGAAAGAGAAAAACCTGTTGGGTATTGCTTACATCCTCTGACTGGAAACCTTTTAAAGGTGATTTTGGCTTTCTGCCTTACATTATCAGCACTCTTTATGTCTCGGTAATCGCAATTGTGATTGCTCTTCCGCTTTCACTTCTGACAAGCATTTATCTGAATTCTTACGCTTCAGGAAGTATACGCCGTTTCTTTGAGCCGGTAGTTGATCTTCTCTCGGGCATTCCACCTGTAATATATGGAGTATGGGGTACATTGACCATAGTGCCGCTGATTTCCAATAAGATTGCACCTCACTTTGTTGATTTTTCCACCGGTTATACAGTTCTTGCCGGAGGGATAGTTCTTGGAATTATGATAATCCCGCTGTTAATCAGTATTATGACAGAAGTGTTCCGCTCTATTCCCGTGGAAATGACAGATGCTTCATTAAGCATGGGGGCGACAAAATGGCAGACAGCAAAAAAGGTAATCCTCAGGAAATCATTTCCGGGAATAATAGCAGCCACTGTTCTTGCCCTGTCGAGGGCATTTGGTGAAACAATGGCTGTGCTTATGGTCTGCGGAAATATTGCACAGATACCTCATTCATTTTTTGAAGCCTGTTACCCTCTTCCTGCATTAATTGCAAATAACTATGGTGAAATGCTTTCAATGCCAAGCTATGAGTCAGCTCTTATGTTTGCTGCATTTCTTTTATTCATCATAGTGGTCCTGTTCAACGGGCTTTCAAGATTTACACTTAACCAGATTGAGAAGAGATATCAGTTTTCATGAACACTATAATTATTGTCAGATTACTATGAAATACCTGGAAGAAAAGATATTTAAGATCATTATGATCGGGGCGGCAGTGATCATAATGGCAGTTCTGGTGTATATTATCGGTACTGTATTTTACAAAGGCTTGCCTTCCCTTACCTGGGAAATGATAGCCCGGATCCCGGGCGGGGGATTTTATCTTGGTAAAGAGGGTGGTGTTTTAAATGCAATAGCCGGGTCAGTTTTTATTATTACAGGGGCATTGGTGATAAGTATGCTGATCAGCATTCCTCTGGTAATGTATATAAATTTCTACCTTCCGAAAAAATCGGTTTTTTCCGGCATAATCCGCTTTTCACTTGATATACTTTTCGGAGTGCCTTCAATTGTGTACGGAGCATTCGGATTTGCCCTGATGGTATATATGGGAATCAGAGCATCCTTATTGGGTGGCATTATTACCGTGGCAATGCTGATAATGCCAATCATGATGCGATCGCTTGATGAAGTTACAAGGCTTCTGTCACGCGATCTTCCTGATGCATTATTATCACTTGGCTCTACAAAACTTGAAATGACTAAAGTTTTACTGCGGAAGCTGATGCCCGGCATTATGACAGCAATTCTTCTGGCTGTCGGGAGAGGAATAGGTGACGCTGCAACAGTCTTATTTACAGCAGGATATACAGATAATATCCCCTCATCCCTTGGCCAGCCGGCTGCAACATTACCTCTTTCAATATTCTTCCAGCTTGGAAGCCCTGTGGAAGAGGTACAGAACCGGGCCTATGCATCAGCAGTAATTCTGACAATTATTATATTGATAATGAGCTTTTCAGCACGATATTTCAGTTCGAAATTTTTAAAAAACAAATCATGATACTTGCGAAACAACATATGGAAACACTGACTGTAAATCCGATAACAGAAATGGACAGTCTGTCTCCATTAAGAAAAGTGTTAAACAATGACACAATCAGAATTGAAAACCTTGACGTTTATATTGAGGATCAGCATATTCTGAAAGACATAAATATTGCAATACCTGAAAAGAGCATTACCTGTATTATCGGACCTTCAGGTTGCGGGAAAACAACACTCCTGAAAACACTTAACCGTATGCATGATGAAACACCCGAGGTCAGAATAAAAGGCAAAGTATATGTAGATGATCTGAATATCTATGATAAGGGTGTTAATGTTATCGACATACGAAAAAAAATGGGATTACTTGCACAGCGTCCATGTCCTCTTCCGATGTCGATATTTGATAATGTTGCCTATGGTCCGCGAATTCATGGGATCAGAAAGAGGAAAGCAATAAACCAGACTGTCATCCAGTACCTTCAATATGTGGGATTATGGGATGAAGTACGAGGAAGGGTGCGTTCTTCTGCATCCAGGTTATCAATCGGACAGCAACAAAGATTATGCCTCGCAAGAGGTCTTGCAATTGAACCTGAATGCATACTGGGCGATGAAGCCACATCAGCTCTCGACCCGCTTTCAACCAAAATAATTGAAGAGTTATTCCTTAAGCTGAAACATAAATATACTGTCATTCTTGTAACACATACTTTAAGGCAGGCAAGACGTATTGCAGACTTTATCGTTTTTATGTATCTGGGTAAAGTGGTGGAAGCGGGGTCCGACAGAAGAATTTTTCAATAATCCAAAAAAACAATTGACCAGGGATTACCTTTCCGGGAGCTTTAGTTAGAAACCGATAACGGTTGAAAAGATTGAGGGGGAGAACGGGAGAGGGGGAGAGAGGGAGAGAGGGAGAACGGGAGAGGAGGAGAGAGGGAGAACGGGAGAGAGGGGAGAAAGAGTGAGAGGGAGAAAGGGAGAACGGGAGAAAGGGAGAGTGGGAGAGAAAAAGAAATAGATGAGGAGCAAAGCGATGAAAGTCCGCAAAGTGGAACAAAAGATACCAGGTAAAAGGAATAAGATAAAAGGAGAAAATTTGAAATTTGGAAAATATGGTAATTAGTGAATTAAGAAATCAGGTATTGGGAAAGAGTATTGAAAATCAACTGACGATTCTGGCAACTCATTTTCCCGGGAGAGTGATCTTCACTACAAGTTTTGGAATTGAAGATCAGGTTATAACGCACATGATCTTTGAGAATAACCTTAGTGTAGAAGTTGCAACTCTGGATACCGGAAGACTGTTTCCTGAAACCTATAAAGTCTTTAATGAAACAAGAAAGAAATATCAAAAGAGAATAAATATATATTTTCCTGATTATGAAACTATTGAAAAGATGGTTACAGAAAAGGGCCCATATAGTTTTTATTATTCACGGGAGAACAGGCTTGAATGCTGCAGGCTCAGAAAGATTGTCCCTCTGAACAGGGCTCTTGAAGGGAAAGGATGTTGGGTAACCGGAATAAGGGCTGATCAGTCTGAGAATCGTCATCAGATGAATAACCTTGAGTATGATGAAGAAAGAAAACTAATTAAGTTCCATCCCCTCTTCGGTTGGACATTTGAGGAAGTAAAGAATTTCGTTAAAGAAAATAACATACCATATAACTCATTGCATGACAAAGGATTTGTAAGCATTGGATGTGAACCTTGTACAAGAGCAGTCAATCCCGGTGAGGATTTCAGATCAGGAAGATGGTGGTGGGAGACAGGCAGTCAGAAGGAGTGCGGATTGCATATGGCTCAGAGCGCAGAGCTCAGAGCCAACAGGGCAAGAGGCGAAAAGTAAGATGCAGTTGGCAACAGTTGGAACCATCAACCATCGAACCGTAACCATCGAACGTCGAACATAAAAATAAAAGTAAATTGAAATGAAGATAAATGATGAACACCTGAAAGAGCTTGAAGATGAAGCGATTTTTGTAATGAGAGAGGTTGCGGCACAGTTTGAGAAGAAAGTGATCCTGTTTTCGGGCGGCAAAGATTCGATAGTTCTGGTGCATCTTGCAAAGAAGGCATTCTGGCCCGCAAAAATGCCATTCAGCCTTATGCATATTGATACCGGTCATAACTTCGAAGAGACACTGAAGTTCAGGGATCACCTCGCAGAGGAACTTGGAGTAGAGCTGATTGTCAGACTGGTGCAGGATTCAATTAACCAGGGAAAGGTTATCGAAGAGACCGGAATTAATGCAAGCCGTAACAAAGCACAATCTGTTACCCTCCTGGATGCCATCGAGGAATTGAAGATTGATGTGGCTATCGGTGGCGGACGACGTGATGAGGAGAAAGCCCGGGCAAAGGAAAGATTCTTTTCTCACAGGAACGAATTCGGGCAATGGGATCCAAAGAACCAGAGACCTGAACTATGGAACATCTTTAATGGTCATAAAAACTTCGGGGAACATTTCAGGGTTTTTCCTATAAGTAACTGGACTGAACTTGACGTGTGGCAATATATTTTAAGTGAGAGAATCAAGTCTACCGGGACTCTACTATACCCACCGGCGGAAAATTTTTCAAAGAAATGGAGTTTACCTGGCATGGGCGCCCTTCATGCAACTGAAACCATCCGAAAATGTTTTCGAAACAGATGTCAGATGCCGTACCATAGGAGATATTACATGTACCGGAGTAACTCTCTCAAAGGCTGACAATCTTGAAGATATCATATCTGAAATCGCTGCTACAAGAGTAACGGAGCGAGGAGGAAGATACGACGATAAAAGATCAGAAGCCGCAATGGAAGACAGGAAGAAGGAGGGTTATTTTTAAGTTTAAAGTACTTAAAGTACTTAGAGTACTTAGAGTGATTTAGAGTTAAGAGTTATGTCAGGCTATGAAACAAGTATTGTAAAAGGGAATAAATAAAATTAGAGTTTTAAGGATGGGAATTAACGGAAAAGGTAAGTATAAGAGTTTGCTGAGGTTTACTACTGCGGGAAGTGTGGATGACGGAAAGAGTACACTGATCGGGAGGTTGCTTTATGACAGTAAATCGATCTTTGAAGATCAGATGGAACATATTGTCCAGTCAGGAAAACGACTGGGAAGAGAAGAGCTCGATCTTTCGCTCCTGACTGACGGATTAAGGGCAGAGACGGGAACAGGGTATCACCATTGATGTGGCTTACAGGTATTTTGCAACTCCTGCCAGAAAATTTATAATAGCTGACACTCCGGGACATATACAGTATACCCGCAATATGGTAACCGGAGCAAGTACTGCAGATCTTGCCGTAATACTTGTTGATGCACGTAAAGGTGTCCTGGAACAAACTGTAAGACATACTTATATCGCTTCACTGCTTGATATCCGTCATGTAATATTCTGTATCAATAAAATGGATATGATTGATTTTTCAGAGCCGGTTTTCCTGAATATTAAGTCGGAAATTGAAAATCTGGTCAGAAAACTGCAAATAGAGGATTCCTGCTATATTCCTGTCAGTGCTAAATATGGTGATAATGTTGTTGAGCCATCAGAAAACATGAAATGGTATCATGGAAAAACATTTCTCAGGTTAATTGAAACAATCGAAATAGAGAAAGACAAAAACTCCGGGGATGCCCGATTCCCGGTTCAGACCGTTATCAGGCCTTTGTCTGAAGAATTTCACGACTACAGGGGGTATGCAGGCAGAGTTGCCGGTGGGACTTTTCATACAGGTGATGAAGTAACTATCCTCCCGGCAATGATTAAATCGAAAATTGCCGGAATAAATGTTATGGATGAAGACGTGTCAGAGGCTAGTGCGGGTGATTCTGTTTCAATCACGCTTAAAGATCAGGTTGATATAAGCAGAGGGGATCTTATTGTCAGAAATGGCAATTTTCCACAGATCGGACAGGATATAAGACTTATGGCCTGCTGGTTCAACGAAAAACCGCTTAAGGTCGGGGGAAAATACATTATGCGAAATTACAGTAATGAAACCGCTGGTGTAATTAAAACAGTCAATTACAGGATGAACATAAATACTCTTGAAAAAGATACATCGGATCTCCATGTAAAGATGAACGATATTGTCAATATCACAATAAGGACAGCAAAACAACTGGTTTACGACTCTTATAAAAAAAATAATATTACAGGCAGCCTGATAATCATTGAGGAAGGAACGAATGAGACTGTGGCAGCAGGGATGATAATGGAGGAGTAAGGCTCAGCATTTTATCAGCAGGCCGGGTGGCAGACTATACCTGGGTAACGTACCCTAATTACCGTGATACCCGGGATAATTTTTTCTTAATCGTAATCTGTTTTGTCCGCCTGGTTTCATGACGGAGGATCTTTGGTCCGGCCTGTGATCATGAGTTGAGGCGATAAAGTCAGGGAGAGGAGTAATCTGGAGCTTTTTCCCGATTAATTTTTCGATGCGGCGTATTTTTGGGATATCCGTTTTATTGACGAGAGAAACAGCCATCCCTGTAGTTTCGGCTCGGGCAGTACGGCCGACACGATGCACATAATCCTCAGCATCCGAAGGGACATCATAGTTTATTACAAGATTGATATCCTTAATATCTATTCCGCGGCTCAGAACATCTGTAGCTACCAGGACACGGATCCTGCGCGACCTGAACCTCAGCAACATGTCTTCCCTGTCTTTCTGTTCAAGGTCGGATGAAATGCCTTCAACCAGATAATTTTTTGAGCGCAGACCCCGCACAATATCACTCAAATTCTTTTTTGTTGAGCTGAATATCAGGATACTTTTGAATTCAGGGTTGTCGGCTATCAGACTGTTTATCAACGGTAATTTCTGATTGTCGCTTAACATGTAGACAGACTGTATAACACCTTCAGGAGGCTTCGATATTTCAAGAGTAATTTCTGCCGGATTTTTCATGATATGTTTCGACATTGACCTGATCTTTGCAGGCATTGTAGCGCAAAACATTAAAGTCTGGCGCTTTTTGGGCAAATAGGAAATTATGTGCATTATATCGTCATAAAACCCTATATCGAGCATCCGGTCGGCTTCGTCGAGTACCAGTATCTCAATCTGGTTGAATTTCACATAGCCCTGATTAAGATGTGAGATCAATCTGCCGGGAGTGGCAACAATAATATCGGCCCCCTTCGAAAGGGCATCTCTTTCCTGCTCCCATCCGCTTCCTTCGCCGCCACCATAAACAGCCAGAGATGTTATGTTAAAAGTATAAGCTAATCCCTGAATCTGCTGGTCAATCTGTATGGCCAGTTCACGTGTCGGGACAAGTATAAGGGTGTGAGTATAACCGGGTCGTTTTTCAGAAATGAAATTCATGATAGGTAACAGGAAAGCGGCTGTTTTTCCGGTACCTGTCTGTGCACAACCAATTAGATCTCTGCCCGACAGGATGACAGGAATAGCCTTTTCCTGAATTGGTGTAGTCTCCCTGAAGCCCATATAATCAATTGATTCCAGTAATTCCGGACTCAGATCCAAATCGTCGAATATCATTTATGTACTGTAGTTTTTAATGTATGAATTAGAATCGGCAAAGATAGCATAAAAGCCGGACGGATTCATTAAACATTGACCTGTGTTGAGATTTTGCACTTGAAAATGCCTGTCTTAATGGAACAATTCCGGAAGATATCTGTTATGCAATTATATAATTTTAGAGCATATGCAGACAGTACTTAATTTTGTCTGTAATTTCCTATTATACTTATTTTAATCAATAACATTTAAATGTAAAACAATGAAAAGGAATCTGTTAGTTATTAGCTTTGTGCTGTTTTCAGCTTTGTTCGCCGGCTCATGCGGACAAAATCCGACCAAAGAGAAGGCTGGAACTAAAAAAGAGGTTACACAAGTACAGTATACCTGTCCGATGCATGCTGAGGTTATCAGTGATAAACCGGGGGATTGTCCGAAATGCGGAATGGCTCTGGTTGAGAAAGAAGTAAGCTTTTCTGTGGTATTATGTCAGGTAAAAGCAAATCATTCAAATGTTCAACCGTCTCATAAAATATTTTCTGGAGAACCGGCTGATAACCATTATCATTCTGATTGCTTTTATTGCCGGTGGTCTGGTTACTGCACCTTTTAACTGGAATACAGGTTTTTTGCCACGTGATCCGGTTCCTGTTGATGCCATACCCGACATTGGTGACAACCAGCAGATAGTAGCCACTGAATGGATGGGACGATCGCCAAAAGACATCGAGGACCAGATCACCTATCCTCTGACTTCTTCATTGCTGGGTATTCCCGGAGTGAAGACGATCCGGAGTACTTCCATGTTCGGCATGTCGTTCATTTACATCATTTTCGAAGATAAAATTGAATTCTACTGGAGCCGGTCACGTATTCTTGAAAAGCTGAACTCACTTCCATCCGGGTACATTGCCTGAGGGAGTTCAGCCGACGCTGGGCCCTGATGCCACTGCTTTGGGACAGATTTTCTGGTACACACTCGAGGGTCGTGATCCAAAGACCGGGAAACCGGCAGGTGGATGGGATCCTCAGGAGTTACGCACCATCCAGGATTATTTTGTAAAATATGCCCTTTCGTCTTCCAGCGGTGTATCCGAAGTTGCCTCTATAGGTGGCTTTGTTAAAGAATACCAGGTAGATATTGATCCAAACGCCATGAGAACATATGGCGTTTCGGTAATGGATATTATGCAGGCTGTCAAAAAAAGCAACGTGGATATCGGTGCCGAGACAATTGAAATCAATAAAGTGGAATATGTCATCAGAGGGCTGGGGTACATTAAAAATCTGGACGATTTAAAGGATGCCGTTGTTGCGGTGCGTAATAATGTACCGGTTCGGGTGGGCGATGTGGCAAGAGTAAATTTTGGTCCGGCCACACGCCGTGGCGGCCTCGACAAGGATGGAGTAGAGGCAGTGGGTGCAGCCGTGGTGGCCCGTTATGGCTCAAATCCGATGGAGGTCATCGACAATGTAAAGAAAAAAATTGCTGAGATATCTCCCGGTCTGCCGCAAAAAACTTTAGCTGACGGTACCGTTTCAAAAGTCACAGTTGTACCATTTTACGACCGTACCGGATTAATAAAAGAAACAATCGGCACACTCGAATCAGCATTATCCCATGAAATACTTATTGCTATTATCGTTATCATCATCCTGGTGCTTAACCTGAGGGCATCAATATTGATATCATCGCTTCTGCCTGTAGCAGTGCTTATGACATTTATTGTGATGAAATGGGCAGGCGTTGATGCCAATATTGTGGCTCTGTCAGGTATTGCCATTGCCATTGGTGTGATGGTGGATGTGGGCATTGTGTTTGTGGAGAATATCATCAGGCACCTCGAGATGCCTGAAAATAATGAAGTTAAAGGTAAGCAGCTGGTCTCAGTGATCTATTCGGCTACTATTGAAGTCTCATCGGCTATAACTACTGCACTGGCAACAACAGTTGTCAGCTTCCTTCCGGTATTTGCCATGCAGGCTGCCGAGGGAAAACTCTTCAGGCCGCTTGCCTTTACAAAGACATTTGCATTGCTTTCTTCTTTCCTTCTTGGGATTATAGTCTTACCAACACTGGCAAACCTCTTTTTCTCGATCAGGTTTGACAAACAAAGGATTAAACGGATATTTAATACCATTCTGATAGCTGCCGGTTTTCTTTTTGTAATATTCTGGAAGCAGATCCCTGCATTGGCACTTGTACTAATTGGCATTAACAACCTTCTTGAAAATAAATGGCCCGAAAAACGGAAGGGATGGACCAACTACATTAATATAGGGATCACACTTCTGGTTGCTCTCTGGTATCTTTCCACCACCTGGTTGCCTCTTGGCGCAGGCAACAGTAATATTTCGAACTATTTCTTTGTCGGAATATTTATTGCATTGATACTGGGGATCTTGATGCTGATAGTTCATTTTTATGTTCCGATCCTTCGCTGGGCTTTAAAGAACAAATGGAAGTTTATGGCGATTCCATTGATTACAATTGCTTTTGGTATTATGTCATGGCAGGGAGCAAACAGGATTTTTGGTTTTATGCCTGAGATTATAAAGAACACTTCTGTCTGGAAGTCAGTCGGAACATACTTTCCCCGGTATGGGCAAAGAATTTATGCCTTCACTGGACGAAGGTTCTTTTTTACTGATGCCAACAAGTATGCCCCATAGCGGAATTGAAATGAATCAGAAATACATTGAGCTGCTTGATAAAAGGCTTTCGACTATCCCTGAAGTGGAACTGGCTGTCGGCAAATGGGGACGTATCAATTCTTCTCTATGATCCGGCACCTGTTCAGATGTTCGAAAACGTTATCAATTACGTACCCGAGTATATCCTTGATGAGAATGGTCACAGAATGGCGTTCAAAGTCAATAAAGAAGGCAGCTTTATACTGAGTGACGGATCCACTTATAATCCGCACCGTGACGGGTTCAGGAAAATAAGCCGGGAACAGCTTTTTCCCGACAGGAACGGAGACAATCTCCGGCAGTGGCGACCTGAGATCAGAACAACAGATGATATCTGGAATGAGATCGTGAAGGTTACCAGCATACCTGGTCTGACATCTGCCCCCAGGCTTCAGCCTATTCAAACCCGTCTTATAATGTTATCGACGGGGATGAGGGCGCCCATGGGTTTAAAAGTGTATGGGCCCGATCTGGAAACCATTGAAAAAGCAGGTATTGAACTGGAAGCAATGCTGAAAGAAGTGCCATCTGTCCAGCCCTCCTCGGTGTTTTACGACCGGGCAGTGGGAGCCCCCTATGTTGAAATAAAACTTGATCGTAAAGCCATCGCACGGTATGGAATGACTGATTGAAGATGTTCAGGAGATCCTGCAGGTGGCCGTTGGCGGCATGGAACTCACCACTACGGTTGAAGGCCGGGAACGGTTTCCTGTGAGGGTACGGTATGCCCGGGAACTGCGTAGCACACCTGAGGAGATTGAAAAAATCCTGGTCCCGGCCATGACCGGGACACAGGTTCCTCTGGGAGAACTGGCGAATATCTCATATACAAGGGGCCCTCAGATGATACGCAGTGAGAATACCTTCCTTAACGGATATGTAATTTTTGATAAAATAGCGGGAAAAGCTGAAGTTGATGTTGTGAAAGAAGCCCAAAGATTACTGGAGGATAAAATCAATTCAGGCGAACTGGTGTTGCCGGCAGGAGTAAGTTATACTTTTGCAGGCAACTATGAACAGCAGATGCGTGCCGCAAAACGTCTTGCCATACTGATACCGATAAGTTTAATACTGGTATTCATGTTGCTTTTTTTTCAGTTTAAAACCTTTACGGCATCATCCATCCATTTTTCCGGAGTGTTTGTAGCTTTTGCCGGAGGATTTATAATGCTTTGGTTATACAGCCAGCCATGGTTCATGAACTTTTCAGTAGCCGGCGTAGAGATGAGGCATCTTGTTCCAGATACATACAATCAACCTGAGTGTGGCGGTATGGGTTGGTTTCATTGCATTGTTCGGTATTGCCACTGACGACGGTGTGATTATGGGTACTTATATCCACCAGGTTTTTGAAGAACGGAAACCGGCAACTAGTAAACGAGGTTCGCGAAGCAGTAGTGATTGCCGGCAAAAAAAGAGTTCGTCCTGCAATGATGACAGCAGCTGTTGCTATCATTGCACTGCTTCCTGTTTTATCCTCAACAGGTAAAGGAGCCGATATAATGGTGCCAATGGCTATCCCCACCTTTGGGGGAATGGTGATTCAGATCATGACCATGTTTGTAGTTCCTGTCCTTCAGTGTTTCTGGCGTGAAGGAGAAGCCAGAAAGCTTGAGAGAACAGCATTAACATCTGAAAATTAAAGTCATGGGAAAAATCAGATATATTTTAATGGCCTTTCTGCTGACATCCGTTAAACCATGTTTTGGGCAGGAGGCCGTTAATCCGTCGCTGGATGATTATCTTGAGATGGCTGCAAAGAATAATCCTGAAATAAAGGCTGTTTATAACCAGTACCTGGCATCTCTTGAAAAGGTTCCACAGGCAGGCGCTTTGCCCGATCCGCAGGCTTCATTCGGCTTTTTCCTGAAACCGATGGCCATTGTGGGAGGGAATCAGGTGGCTGAATTACAGCTTATGCAGATGTTCCCCTGGTTTGGTACACTGAAGATTGCCAAAGATGAGGCATCTGAAATGGCCAGAGCAAAATATGAATTGTTTGTTGCAACAAAAGCCGATTTATTTTACAGGGTAAAATCAAACTGGTACCAGTTAATGAAACTCGATTATGAAATCAAACTTGTAAAAGAAAATATAGAATTATTGGAATCCCTTGAAAAACTGGTGCTGATAAAATTCGGGACTTCATCAGCCGGCGGGAATTCAGAGGGTATGGGAAACTCCGGTTCCATGCCATCATCTGCATCAGAAAATATTAACATATCCGGCACCGGAATGACCAGTATGGGTACAATGCAGGCAGTGACAGGTTCATCGACCTCAGGCAGCATGCCAGCTGTCCGGACTACGGCAGGAATGGGAAGCAATGAAACCGGATTACCGGATGTACTGCGGATAAAAATGGAAACACTTGATCAGAAAAACCGGCTATCGTTGCTGATGGATCAGAGGGAAACGGCCGAAACCAGCTTCAATGCTCTGCTCAACCGTGACCTGAAAACCACGATTCATATCTCTGATTCATTGTATGTAGTGCCATTACCTTCAGGGAAGACAGCTATCGCCGACAGCATCATTAACAACAATCCCATGCTGGCAATGATTTCAAATGAGATTGATTCCTACACCCTCATGGAACAAAAAGCGAAAAAGATGGGGCTGCCGATGCTTGGGATAGGGATAAATTACATGTTCAACCAGAAGCGGGAAGGTAATACGTTTATGATGAACGGAAACGATATGCTTATGCCAATGGTATCGTTTTCAATCCCCATTTACCGGAAAAAATACAACGCCATGCAAAGCGAAGCCCGGATGTATGCAGGAAGCAGGCAACCAGCAAACCATCGATTTAAAAAATAATCTTCTGGTGCAGTACAGGAATTTTGTACAAAACATTGACGATGCTGAAAGGCGCATAATCCTTTATAAGGAGCAGGAAGCTCTTTCCCGGAAAACCACCAGTTTGTTGCTATCTGCCTTTACCACAACCGGAACCGCATTCGAAGAAATACTCCGTATGCAGGGTAAAGTTCTGGATTACGGTTTTAAGCATATCGAAGCCATAACAGATTATAATATAGCTTGCGCAATGGCTGAAAAGTTGATGAATTCAGTGAAATATTAATTCAGATGAAAATAAGTAAGTTCTTTTCAAATAAATATTTCAAAGGCAGTCTGCTTGTAATTGCCGGCTTACTCGTAGGATGGATTATATTCCATCGCCCTGCGCCTGCCGTAAGAACAGCAGAACCGGGAATACACCAGCATGAGCAGGCGGAAAACGTTATCTGGACCTGTTCCATGCATCCTCAGATCAGAATGGATAAACCAGGACGATGCCCCATTTGCGGAATGGATCTCATCCCGCTGGAAACATCAGGTGCTTTGATAGATGATCAGGCTGTGGAAATGAGCGAATCGGCCATGAAACTTGCCGAAGTACAAACAATCATAGTCTCCCGGGGTTCAACATCAAAGGAGGTTCTGCTTTATGGAAAAATACAGCCTGATGAGCGGTCACTGCAATCACAGACTGCTCATTTCCCGGGACGCATCGAACAACTTCTGGTAAATGTGACCGGAGAGTCAGTAAGGAAAGGGCAGTTGATTGCGAGAATCTACTCGCCGGAGATGATAACCGCCCAAAAGGAGCTTATTGAGGCACTGACATTGAAAGATAAATATCCGGAATTTGCTGAAGCTGCAAGGGAAAAACTGCGGAACTGGAAACTTACAGACAGACAAATAAGTGAGATTGAAAAAACAGGGAAAACTACGACAGTTTTTGAAATCTTTTCCAATACCTCAGGAATTGTCATTGACAGGAAGAGTCAGTGAGGGTGACTATGTTGCCGGGGGGGCTGTTTTATTCAATGTGGCTGATTTATCACGGGTATGGGGAGTTTTTGATGCATACGAATCGGATTTGCCCTGGATTTCACTTAATCAGACCGTGGAGTTTACTGCCCGGGCTATTCCCGGGAAAACTTTTACAGGTAAAGTATCGTTTATCGATCCGGTTATTAACCCTGCTACCAGAACTGCTCAGGTCAGGATCGGGATCAATAATCCCGGGCTTCAGTTTAAACCTGAAATGTTCATTAATGGTGTTTTTTATTCGGCTTTAAAAACGGGTGGGGATGAGCTTATTATTCCTCAATCAGCCGTTCTATGGACAGGCAAACGGTCAATTGTTTATGTTAAAACGCCGGATACCGGAATTCCCTCATTTAAAATGCGTGAAATTACCCTTGGCGCCTCAATGAAAGATACCTGGGTGGTTGTTGACGGTTTGTCTGAAGGTGAAGAAATTGTAATCAACGGGACCTTCAGCGTGGATGCCTCAGCTCAACTTGCAGGGAAACCAAGCATGATGAACCCGGGTGAAGCAATTACGATAATGAATGTGCTTACAGGCTGAAGTGAAATGAATGTAATCAGGAATCCATATTTTGAAAATTCAATGCTTACCTTCGGAGAAATAAAAGAAACCTTATAGTATTAAAAAATGATTCTGTAAAAGATGCACGTGTAATTGAGGAAATGAATAAAGTTGACATACTGATCATAGATAAAACCGGTACAATAACTGAAGGGAAACCAAGTTTGAAAGGATATAAATCCCTTGGTAAATTTAGCGATGAGGATATTCTTATGCTTGCTGCATCCATCGATATCAATAGTGAGCATCCCCTTGCTGAAGCTATTGTGAAAGGGGCAAAAGAGAAAAAGATCGGATTGACAAAATTAGATAAATTTGAATCGGTCACCGGTAAAGGAGTACAGGCGATGTACCAGGGGAAAAAGATAGGTCTTGGAAATTTTAGGTTAGTGGAAGACTTCAAGGCATCTTTGAGTGATGAAAAAATGGAAATAGCGAAAGAATGGCAGCTTTCAGGACAGACGGTGATGTATTTAATTTTAGAACAAAGCGTGGAAGGTGTAATTGGCGTTACCGACAGAATAAAGGATACTTCTGCCGGAGCTATTAAATCATTACAAAAAATGGGAGTGAAAATAATAATGCTTACCGGGGATAATAAAGTTACTGCCAAAGCAGTGGCAGAGGAGCTTCATCTCGATGGCTTTGAGGCTGATAGTCTTCCCGATGATAAATACAATAAAGTAAAAGAATTGCAGGGCCAGGGTCACATCGTGGCAATGGCCGGTGATGGTATAAATGATGCGCCTGCACTTACTCAGGCCAATATCGGAATAGCGATGGGTACAGGTACAGATATTGCCATGCAAAGCGCTGAAATCACACTCGTTAAAGGTGATCTGAATGGAATTGCCAAAGCAAGGGATCTCAGCAGGAATGTCATGAGAAACATCAAACAAAATCTCTTTTTTGCATTTTTTTATAATATACTCGGTGTTCCTGTAGCAGCAGGAATTTTGTATCCGGTATTTGGAATTTTACTCAGTCCGATGATTGCGGCTGCAGCTATGAGCTTCAGTTCAGTATCCGTTATCGGCAATGCGTTACGTTTAAAAAGAAAATAATGAAATATGCTCTGAAACAATAAAAAAATGATTATCCCAAATAAAAAAGGTGTAGAAATTCTGGTTAAGAAGGTATTCAGACTATTATTTCCGTTTAATGAAAAAATAGCTGATCCGGAAATCCCTGATCCGGGAAAGATGATAAAGGAACAGCTTGAAATAATTCTTTCAGGATTGATCCCGGAAAATGCTAAAGTCACGGAACAATTCCTGAATACTCTTAATACAATAAAAAAGACCCTTCTGAAGGATGCACAGTTTATTCTGGAATCAGATCCTGCAGCAAAGAATCTTGTAGAAGTAATCGCTATTTATCCGGGTTTTTTTGCGATCTATTGTTACAGAATTGCTCATGCATCTTGACCAGTTAAAGGTTCCGCTGCTTCCGAGGATGATAACGGAATATGCTCATAAAATAACAGGAATCGATATTCATCCCGGAGCTGAAATTGGTTCTCCTTTTTCAATCGATCACGGGACAGGTATTGTTATCGGGGAAACTACCAAAATCGGAAATTTTGTAAAGCTTTACCAGGGGGTAACCCTCGGGGCATTGAGTGTAGATAAAAGCAAAGCTTCAAAGAAAACGACATCCGACAATAGGAGATAATGTAATTTTGTATGCCGGGAGTACCATTCTGGGAGGCGAAACAATTGTTGGCAGAGACAGCATTATCGGGGGAAATGTATGGCTTACTGAAAGCGTTGCTCCTTTTTCAGTAGTCTATCATAAAAGTGAAACAATTATAAGAAATCAGAATGGTTTCCAGGAACCATTAAATTTTGTTATCTGAATAAAACGTTATTAGCATAATTAATATGAAAGTAAATTCAATTCTTGAAACGATTGGGAACACTCCTCATGTTAAAATAAACAGGCTCTTTGATATGGATTATAATGTATGGGTAAAACTTGAAAGAGCAAATCCGGGCGCCAGCATCAAAGATCGTATTGCATTATCAATGGTTAATGATGCAGAAGAAAAAGGACTTCTTAAGCCTGAAAGTGTAATTATTGAACCAACTTCGGGAAACACAGGTATCGGACTGGCAATGGTTGCGGCAGTAAAGGGCTATCGAATTATTCTTGTAATGCCTGAATCCATGTCGGTTGAGAGAAGGAAGATAATGAGTGCTTATGGAGCTGAATTCGACCTGACCCCCAGAGAGAAAGGTATGAAGGGAGCTATTGAACGTGCGAATCAATTGCATTCCGAAATTCCTGATTCCTGGGTCCCGATGCAGTTTGACAATCAGGCCAATACTAAAATTCACAGGGATACAACCGCACAGGAAATCATTAAAGATTTTCCTGATGGACTGGATTATCTGATAACAGGTGTAGGAACCGGAGGACACATAACCGGTTGTGCCGAAGTATTAAAAAGGGAATTTCCAAACCTGAAAGTATATGCAGTTGAACCGGAATTATCTCCGGTTTTAAGTGGCGGTACTCCCGGACCTCATCCGTTGCAGGGAATAGGTGCCGGGTTTATTCCTTCTGTATTGAATACTAAGCTTTTAGATGGCATAATTAAAGTAAGCAAAGATGAGGCATTTACTTTTACAAAAAGAGCCGCCAGAGAGGAGGGACTATTTATCGGAATATCTTCAGGAGCATCACTTGCCGCTGTAAGTCAAAAACTGGCTGATGTTCCGAAAGGATCCAGGATCCTTACATTTTGCTACGATACAGGTGAAAGATATTTATCAGTTGAAGGATTATTTTAATGCTTCCCCGTATACACAATAAAAACATCCATATTTCTCAATTTTTCTCTTAACCTGTAAAGTGTTTCAAGGTTCACGATCCCAATCGTATATTTATATGATTTACTGCTGAAGTATTCTGTTACTTCTTTAAGTTCAAACAATTTACGGTCCTTCTCATTTTTGTACCTGAGATATATTTCCAGATCATAGTTCCTTGTGTAGTTTGAGACGGTTCCCTGCTGATACTTCTTATATTCATACCTGTAACCATATGAGTTAGCAGAGATATCGGAAAGGACTGCACTACCTGTTGCATGACCTCCTGCTCCCTTGCCGCTGAAAAATTGCTTATCTGCAAAAGCAGCTTCAGTTATTACTCCATTATATTCGTTATCAACATTATACAAGTACTTGTCGGATGTTATGAACCGGGGAAGGACAAAGCTGGTTATCGTATTATCATTGGTTTTTCCTACGAAAGGAACAAGCTTTATCTTGTATCCCTTCTCCCTGGCATACCTGATATCGAAAGTTGAAATAGTATTTATTCCATAATGAAACACCTCTTCAGGATTGAGGAACAGACCATAAGCATGACCGGTTATTATGCAGAGCTTATATTTTGCGTCCCAGCCTTCAATATCAAGAGTCGGATCCGATTCAGCAAATCCGAGTTCCTGGGCCTCCTTTAATGCAGCTGAAAAGTCCACACCATTGTTATGCATCCTGGTCAGGATGTAATTTGTTGTACCATTCAGGATACCCCGAAGAGAGTGCAACAGTTCATTATCATAGTATTCTTCAAGGTTCCTGATTATAGGGATGCTGGCCCCCGCTGAAGCTTCATAAAGCAATGAAACATGATTTTTCTCCTGGAGATCAACAAGTTCCTTAAAGTGTTTTGCTACCATCACTTTATTCGCTGATACTACATTCTTTCCTTTTTTCATTGCTGTGGTCACTATCCTGAATGCCTCATCAGCATCATCGATCAGTTCCACAACCAGGTTGATAGAAGGGTCGTTAAGAATATCGTCTTTATCGAAAGTAAAATTTGACATAGGTATCCTTCTTTTCTTGTCACGATTCTTGACGCATATCCTTACAATATCGGCTTTAAAACCGCTGCTGCTGTTCAAAACATCATGCAAGCCCTGCCCGACACACCCGTAGCCGAACAATCCTATTCTTAATTTTTCCCTTGTCATCTTTTAAATTTTTACTCGTTTTTTCCCAGAAATCCCTTACGACAGCTGTGACCAGATCCTTTTCGACAAGAAACCCATCATGACCATAAAATGAGTCTATTTCAACATATTTTGCATTTCTGGTATTTGATGCGATTATCTTCTGCTCATCTGTCGGAAAAAGAAGATCAGATTTTATTCCGACACACAGTACTTCAGCCTTAATTTTTTTCAGGGCATTTATGATTCCACCCCTGCCTCTTCCGATATTATGTGTATCCGACAAACAGGTCAGACACCAGTAGGAATAAGGATTAAATCTTCTGACCAGCTTTTCACCCTGGTAAGCCTGGTAAGAAGCTGCTCTGAAAGAAGTCAGTTTTTCATCATCATCCTCTTTCTGAGTTTGATTATAGGCAGCTATGGTCCTGTAACTGATCAGTGCAATCGATCTTGCAGCTTTAAGTCCTTTTTTTCCACCTTCGGGATCCCCCGAAATAAAGGTCTGATCCGCCTCCATGGCAAGCCGCATCGATTCACTGAAAGCCAGCGCCCAGGGTGTCTGCTTTGCCCCGGAGGCAAGAATTATAAGCTTTTGAATAAGATCAGGGAACATTATTGCATATTCCAGAGCCTGGTAACCTCCGATTGAAGCGCCGATTATGGAATGTATCTTTTTAACTCCAAGATGCTTCCGCAGGATCTCATGAACATTCACTATATCTCTGACTGTTATTAAAGGAAAATCCCGGAGCCATGGTTTGCCGGTTTCAGGATTTACGGATGCAGGTCCGGTTGTTCCGTAACACGATCCAAGGACATTGGCGCAGACAATAAAAAACTTACAGGGATCAAAAAGCAGTCCTTTGCCCACCATTCCGGGCCACCAGGCTTCAACATCCGAGCTGGCGGTAAGAGCATGACAAATCCAGATGACATTGTCACCATTTCCGTTAAGTTTTCCATAAGTGTTATAGGCAATTTCCAGCTCCGGAATTACTTTCCCGGTCTCAGTCTTAAATGGTTGTTTAATTATTAAAGTGTTCATAGTACCTTTTTTAAAGCCTGTTCAAAATCATAAATAATATCATCGATATGCTCTAATCCTACGGAAACCCTGAAAAGTCCCGGTTCAATCCCGGCTGCCTTCAGTTCTTCAGCAGATAACTGCGAATGAGTGGTCGTTGCGGGTTGAATTATCAGAGTCTTTGCATCTCCAACATTTGCAAGATGGCTGACAAGTTCAAAGTGTTCAACAAGCTTTACCGCCTTTGGTGCATCTGCTTTCAGGACAAAACTAAGAACCCCTCCTGCTCCTTTCGGAAGATATTTTTTTGCGAGTCCGTTATATGGATTTCCGGGGAGCCCCGGATAATTGACTTTTTCTACAAATGGTTGTACTTCGAGCCACTTTGCCAGAGCCAGTGTGTTCTGAACATGTCTTTCCATTCTGAGAGACAGTGTCTCCAGTCCCTGAATGAACAGGAAAGAATTAAACGGACTTATTGCAGGTCCCAGGTCCCTTAACCCTTCAACACGCGCTTTCACGATAAATGCAATATTTCCTGATGGAGAAGACTGCGAAAAATGATCCCCGAAAACCATCCCGTGATAACCTTCTGCAGGTTCCGTAAAACAAGGGAATTTCCCATTGTTCCAGTTGAAATTGGCTCCATCGACAATTACCCCTCCGATGCTTGTCCCGTGTCCGCCTATCCATTTTGTAGCTGATTCAGTAACTATATTTGCCCCGTAATCTATTGGACGAAAAAGAAATCCGCATGCACCAAAAGTATTGTCTACAATCAACGGAATGTCGTGCTTTTCAGCAAGTCTTGAAAAAGCTTCAAAATCCGGAATATCAAACCCGGGATTACCGATAGTTTCAAGATAAATTGCTTTAGTATTATTGTCAATAAGTGCTTCAAACGAAGCGGGATTAAGATCCCTGGCAATGTGTGCCTCAATACCGAATTTGGGTAATGTCACTTTGAACTGATTGTGACTTCCTCCGTAAAGGAAAGGAGAACTTACAAAGTTGTCGCCCTTTCTCATGATAGTTGAAAGTGCAATGAACTGTGCTGCATGTCCTGATGAAACTGCCAGAGCTGCCACACCGCCTTCAAGTGCTGCAACTCTTTTTTCAAATACATCAGTGGTCGGATTCATCATACGTGTATAAATATTACCCGGTTCCGACAGACTAAACAGATCAGCAGCATGTTTTGTACTGTTAAAAACATATGATGATGTCTGGTACAAAGGGACAGCCCTTGATAATGTTTCTTTATCGGGTTTGTGACCTGCATGTACCTGAAGTGTTTCAAAATTTATTTTTCTTGTATTCATAGTATATATTATTGAATATTAATATTATAATGGATCACGATGCAGAAATATCCTGACACAGGAAAAACCTGTAATCGTTCAGATCCGGTGATTAACTTAAAATGTGATTATAAAGAAGGGAGAATTCCTCACCGGCACATGCACATAGGCATGAGCGGCATAATGAAATTGTTGTTAATCAGATGAAATGTTTTCATTGCTTTAAAATTCAAATTCCCTTTACTGGCAGGAATATCTGATTTGTGACTGCAAATGTATCAATGATTTTGAAAAATGCAAAATATTTTTCAGGAGATATTGTATTTTTGCATCATGTGTAAAATTTAGAACATTTCATGGATTTAAATATGAAGTTAAAAAGAAAAATATTTATTAAGCTGGCTATATGTCTGGCTGCCGGCCTCTGGATATCTTCAATCGGCGGTTGCACCCTGGTAATAGCTCAGAATATTACTGCACAAGGCAATTACAGGCCTTCATTGTTTTTCAGGGAAGACTGGAAAGAGATTCCTGCAGCAACTCCGGTTACCCAGCAACATGTTTTCAACAGTGACCTGCTTTTGAATCTGTACGGTCCGGGTTGCGACAGTATTAAAAAAAGCCATCATGAAACGCCAGTTGATGATCCATACTATATCTGGTCGGGACTATGTCTGGGTAACTGGGCCGTTACATTGAAGCACAAGACATCCTATGTTGATCTGAGCAGTTATTCAAAAATAGTCTGGCGGACAAAGCAAATAGGGACCAGGGAGCTGCACATCATATTAAAACTTTCTGATGGAACATGGCTTGTAAGTGACAAGTGCGACGGAGCCTCAAAAGACTGGCGGATCCATGAATTTAACCTGGCAGATATAAACTGGTACAGACTGGATATTAAAAGTGTCGTTGAGGGATTGCCTGCAGTCGGGCCTGATCTTTCAAAGGTAGATGAAATCGGTTTTACCGATTTAATGAGAGGAGGACAGAGCAATGCCTGTTCCCGGCTCGACTGGATTGAAGTTTATGGTAAACCTGTAATGAGATGAAACCCACATGTATTGCAAACACAAACACGTATGTATATAATTTTCAGACATGTGGGTTCCATCAGGCCATTAAAATAAAAATTATATACTGATGAAACGAAGAAAATTTTTCCGGCTCGCTTCATCCGGAGTTGCCGGAGCAGCACTTTCAACATCATGCAGGAATTCCGGTAGTGGAGCCGGAAATCATGCTGACAACCAGGTGATCAAAGAAGAAATTCCTGATTACAGGTCAACAATTAAAACCGTTTTTCCCTCAGCCAAAAGTAAAGCGGCAGAAGACAAAGTAATACTTGCCCTTATAGGCGCCGGTTCCTGGGGTACAAGCCTGATACTTGAAGCAGCTAAATCCGGTGAAAATATACAGATCAGGTACGTGTGTGATGTTGATGATACCCGCGGCGGTTATGCAATTTCGGAGCTTGAAAAGATCCAGGGATTCCGCCCGATATCAGTCAGGGATATGCGTAAAGTCTTTGATGATAAAGATGTCGACGGGGTTTTTATTGAGACTCCTGAACACTGGCATGCCCTTGCAACTATATGGGCATGTCAGGCCGGGAAAGACGTGTATGTCGAAAAAACTGTGTCACATTCGATCTTTGAGGGGCAGCAGATGATAAAGGCAGCAATGAAGTATGAACGCATTGTACAGTGCGGCACCCAAAACCGCAGCGCCGATTATGCCCTTACTGCCAGGGATTATATTAAAAGCGGCGAGCTGGGAGATATTGTTGCGGTTCATGTCAGAGAACTGCTCACCGGCCCTATCCCATTTATTGAAAAAGAAGATGCTGAAACTCCTGATACTATTGACTGGGACATGTGGCTGGGGCCGGCGCCTAAAGTACCCTATAATGTGTCCCGCAACAAATCATGGATTTATTACTGGGATTATTCAGGAGGCCCGGTTACCTCATTCGGTTCGATCCATCAGCTGGATCTGGCACGTCTGATACTGGAAAATCCGGGGTTTCCGAAATCAGTTTATTGTGCCGGTGGACGATATTTTTTCGACGACAAACGTAATATTCCTGATTATCAAATGACAACTTTTGATTATGGGAATTTTGTTCTTACCCTTGAGACAGGTGAATGCACTCCCTACATGCAAAAAGAAGGACCTGATGTGAGGTTCGGTAATATTTACCCTAAATGGATGCAGAATTCCACAAGGGTTGACATATTGGGAACAAAAAGAATGATGTGGGTCGGACGAATGGGAGGGGGGTGGCAGGTTTTCGACAAGGACGAAAAGTTAGTTGCACAGGATAAGGGAATATTTCCCTTGAAAGCTCATATTTTAAACTACATCGATTGCATAAGGACAAGGAAACAGCCGAACGGAAATATCGTGGAAGGTCACAACAGTTCCGTAATGATCCATCTTGCAAACCTTGCCTATCGCGCCGGCAACAAGCAACTCCTGTTTTCTCCGGAATATGAAACTATAACTAATGACGATGCAGCACGATCGCTCGCTCAGCTAAACTACCGGAAGGGTTTTGAAATTTATAAAGAAGTCTAGCAGTGTAACTTTTCCACTATTGTTTACAATGATTTAAAAATACCCTTAAATTGAATGAATTTGATATAAAAGCATCGGGCTGGGACCAGAATCCGATGCATTGGGATCGATCTCTGGCTGTCGCCAGCCAGATCAGGGAACTAATCCCTCTGACAAAACAGATGACGGCTCTCGAATTCGGAGCAGGAACAGGAATAACCGGTTTTTTGCTGAAAGATTATCTGAAAGAGATCACCCTGATGGACACCTCACTTGAAATGCTGAGGGTGATAAATGGTAAAATTGAATCAGCCGGCGGCAGATAATCTCAGTACTTTATATTTTGATCTTGAAAAGGCAGATCTTAAGGAAACCACCTTTGATCTTATCTTTAACCAGATGGTTCTTCATCATATAAATGATACTGAAAATATTATATCCAAATTCTATAATATGCTCAATCCGGGAGGGTTTCTGGCGATCGCTGATCTTTTTCCGGAAGATGGTTCATTTCATGGAAAGGATTTCACAGGTCATAAAGGTTTCGATCCGGAAGAATTGTCAAAACTGTTAATTAAGGCCGGCTTCACAAATATCAGCTATCGTAAGTGTTTTGTTATCGAAAAGAAAATTTCTGATTCTGAAAGTAAACACTTTGACCTTTTCCTCATATTATCGCAACGGGCAGTAATAAAATAAAAACGAACCTTTCAGGGATTTCTTTGTTAAATCCTATTGTTTTACTCTTAATCTAAATTGACTTTAATGAAAACGAACATTTTAATTTTATCAGGGTTTTTAATAATGCTTTTAGTTTTACCTTCAGCAAGGGCAAAATCCCAGTTTGGCATTGATATTGAATCGGGTTATGTTCAACCGGTTATAATGATATCCGCATCCCGGGAGATGGTGGAACATTTTTCTCGTTGAGTGAAGAGCTTAAAGCACAGTCCAAAGTATATCTGCGTTTACGTTTAAATTACAAACCGGGTGATACGCCATACCATTTCACTGTTATATGCTCCGCTTACTGTTATGTCGGACGGCAGTGTCGGAAGAGATATTATTTACGAAGGCGTTACTTTCCCGGCTAACAGCAATATAGAAGCCTCATATAAATTCAATTCCTACAGGATCACCTACCGTTATGATATTGTTCAGAAACCAAAACTGGATTTCGGACTGGGATTTACGGCAAAGATCAGGGATGCTAAAATCGACCTGACTTCAGGAGAGCTTTACAGCGAGAAGGTAAATGTTGGATTTGTTCCGATAATAAATTTCAGGCTGCATTACAAGCCTTATGAGAAACTCGGACTGCTGTTTGAAGGAGATGCACTTGCTGCTCCTCAGGGAAGGGCAGAGGATGTTCTGCTTGCCGTAACTTACAGGGCTTGCGACCACCTCACTTTAAGGGCAGGTTACAGGATGCTTGAAGGGGGGGCAGATAATGATGAGGTATATACTTTTTCAGTTTTCCACTACGGGTCGGTGGGACTAAATGTTTCGTTTTAAAGAAAGGCCCAGAGGCGCAGAGGCGCAGGGGCACGAAATTCAGAGCACAGAGTGCAGAGCACAGAGCGCAGAGCACAGAGCACAGGAGCTCAGAGCACAGGGCTCAGAGCGCGGGTGGGAAGGGTTCGGAACTTGGACTATCTCTCAAATTAATCTAAACTCCCTCCAAACTCTAAATTCTACACTCAAACTCTAAACTCCAAACTCCAAACTCCAAACTCCAAACTCCAAACTCCAAACTCCAACTTGAAACTCTCAAACTATTTGTTATTTACCCTTAAATTTTATACTGATCCCCCCGAATACCATGCGCCCGAAATCGGGATAACCGTTGACAGTTGAGTAAATTTTATTTGTAAGATTTTTTACTCTTATATAAAATCGTACCGGTATTTTCCAGTTTGAGGTGTACCCTCCGTTCAAATCTGCTGTAAAGAAATCACCCAGTGGCTGTGGACCATCAGCAGGTGCTGACAAAACGATCGTTTTCAAAGGGAGATACATATTTGCCCATAAGATTGAGGTCGAAACTCTTCCAGTCTGAGTAGATACCTGCATTTGAGATCCAAACAGGATTCTCTTTATTAATAACCATATCGCCTGCTTCTTCCATTTTTGATTGCATGAAAGTTATATTGAAGAAGGGCTTGAAAACATCGAAGAGGACAGGTGAGATGATTTCAAATTCAATTCCTTTCTGATTCTGGTCGCGGTTAAGATATAATTCACGCCGGTTATGCCGGTTTCAGCATCAAGGTATGTCGTTCCGCTCAGAGTTATTGCATTTTTCTGAAATACTCCGAAAGCGGTAATTGTAATCTTACCTGCATCGCCAATAATTCTGAAGCAATCCGATATCTATTTTGTAACGGGTTTCGTTTGAAGGCTCATCGAGAGGTTCTGCACCTTTATTATCAAGGAGAGTCCCCACCCTCGGTTTTACATTTCCGGCAGCTGAATTGACAAACGCCGAAAGTTTTTCAGTTGCACTGTAAGTAGCTCCGAAACTTCCCTGTACGATTGCCGGTTCCCATTCATCCGTGACCGGTGTTACAGTCCTGAATTTACCGCCTTCTCCTTCAATGTTGAATGCAGCATACTCATTAAGGTATGTTCCGGTTAATCTTATACCGGCATCAAGGGTTACAGGTCCCAGCCTTTGTTCATCGGTTATTACACCCGAAATGGTTTCCGTATCGCACTTTTTCCCGGTATAAAACCTCTTCCCGTTCGGGGCAACCCAGTGATTATATAATCCTCCGAACCTTACATGTATTGGAGGCCAGTATTCTGACCGACTGGATGAAATTCAGCCCGTATTCATAATCCTTTTCATTTGAATATGTTGTTGTTTCAGTGCTTTCATCATAAAATGTCGGATTGCGTCTTGAATAGAAGAATTGGACTTCAGATGATAATTTTGAATTTGGCCTGTATGTCAGTTTCATGTTAGACAGCAGGGCATTATATGGATCAAAGCCCTGGATCATGTCCCGGTATCTTTTTTCAGCAGGCGGAAGGGCTATGGCCATTTGCCTTTCACCGTCAAGATAAAACAGGCTGGCATTCACTCCCAGTTTATCTGTTATCTGCCAGTTCATTCTGGTATAGAGGTTAGTCATTGCCTCCTTCGCATGCCTTCCGGAGGGGCCATCGGTACGGTCATGACCGATACCCGCTGCATAATTAAATCGTCCGATTTTATTTCCGGTCGAAACATGGGTATGCAGTGAATTGAAAGTGCCATATTCCATATCCACTCTGGTCTCAAAATCAGTGTATTCCCTAGTTTTTACATTGATAAGTCCGGCCAGTCCGGACAGACCTGTCAGCAGTGCTGCACTCGATCTTACCACTTCAATTTCCTCAATATCTGAAGCAGAAAAGAAATATGGCAGTTCCTCGAATTCCTTCTGCCAGACGCCATTTATGGCATAATCGGGATAGGGATATTTCTGTCCTCTTACCGAAAAGAACTGTTTAACCTGTCGTCCCCGTGTCTCCGTGAATCCTCCCGGGATATAGTTCATCGCATCTACAAGTGTGACAGCTCCCTGTTTGCGAAATATCCGTATGGCTAAGCCTTGTGACAGTCGGGAAAAGAGACACCGGTTCGGTATATGGCCTGGATACAGGATCAACCAGCCTGATCCTGGCCCTGATCGTTATTGAATCAATTTCGTAAGTGCCCGGTAGCAGGACCGGATTTTCCTTTACCTGGGAATATGATCTGGTTTGAACGGCAAAGAAAATAAAGTACAGATGAACAAAAAAAGAACGTGTGGGAAAATAAAATATCTATGCATGGCAGTTCATAATCTTGAATGAAGCTTTTATAAAAATAAAGAATGCAAAATTATCAGTCCGGATGAGATTATTAATTAAAAAAAGTTAATTTGATCCAAAATTTCCATTAATTCCGCTGAGTCGAATCCTGAAGCCCGGTCACAGGCTCTGCTTGAAAGATGGCAATCAAACTGGATTTATCTTGCAACTGATTCAGTCCAGAAAATAAGAAATATTTCAGGGGATGTCAAAGGCCTTCAACTTCCGAAAGAGGTGATTGACAAGATCTAAAAAAAGCAATGCCGGCCGATATTTTGATCATATTTAACATATATTAATACTTACCGATCGTTTGTTGGCTAATTTTGCAATAACACAGATCATGATTTTTTAATCGTGGATAAGAAATTGAATTTTATTCTATTGGAAAGTATATGAGAATACAGGCAATTATTTTCACTTTATTAATTTCATCAGCGATAAACGGGCAGTATTATGACTGGCCCATGTGGCGGTTTGACCATAACAGATCTGCATCTACTCCTGAACAGCTTGCTGATAATCTTTATCTGCAATGGAAGGTAAGTTATTCCCCGAGAATACCTGTCTGGGACGATCCGCTTAATCAGAACCTGATGCAGTTTGACAGGATCTTTGAACCGATAGTCGCTGAAAATAAAATTTTCATAGGTTTCAACGACCAGGACAAAGTGGTTGCACTCGATATAAACTCGGGTAAAGAACTCTGGCACTTCTTTACAGATGGTCCTGTCAGGATGCCTCTGGCTTATAATAAAGGGAAACTGTTTTTCACAGGCGATGACGGATTCCTTTATTGTCTGAATGCATCAAGACGGGAGAACTGATATGGAAAAAACTTCTTGCTCCTTCATCGGCTAAACTTCTTGGTAATAAAAGATTTATTTCAATGTGGCCCGCAAGGGGAGGAATAGTGATCAGGGATAATATCATCTATACGGCAGCCAGCATTTTTCCGCTTATGGGTACTTTTATTTATGCCATAAATACAGATGACGGATCAGTGATCTGGAAGAACGAGGGGACAGGAAGCAATTATATTCTTCAGCCTCACAGGTCACCTGCATTTGCTGATGTTGCTCCCCAGGGGTGTTTTACTTTAAGCGGAAATAAGCTCCTTGTCGCCGGAGGACGATCCGTTCCGGCAGGTTTTGACGCCGACTCGGGCGAAGAACTTTATTATCAGCTTGCTGCCAGCGGAAAAACCGGTGGTGCATTTACCTGTGCCAACGACAGGGTGTTCTTCAACCACTTCAGGGAAAGACTGACCACCATGTATGATTCCGATAACGGAAATAAACTGATACCCGTTACAGGAGAATATCCGGTGGTGGAAGGGAATCTTATATATTTTTCGGGAAAGAATATCACTGCTGTAAAGCTCAATACGTTCTAAAAAACTTGATACCCTTTGGAGTGCCGGCATTCCTGCCACTACCGATCTGATAAAAGCAGGAAATTGCCTGTATGCTGCCGACACCACAGGAATTTATGCTATACGGATAAAAGAAAACACCAAACCCGAACTTGTCTGGAAATATTCTTCAGAAAAGGTAATTGACCGTCTTGTTGCTTCAAACGGAAAACTGATCGCAGTAACAAATGATGGAACAATTATGGTTTTCGGGGATAAGCCGGCCGATAAAATTGCTGAATTCATAAGCCCGGTATGCTGACATTAAGGAAAGTGACCCCAAAAGCAGGAAAACTTATCAGCCGGACGGGGCCGGAAGGAGGCTATGCACTGGTTTTCGGACCCGATATAAAGATTCTTAAAGGGTTATTGCCGGAACCTCTCTGTCAATTATAGCATACGAAAAAGATGCTCTGAAAGTCAAGGCTTTGAGGGAATATTTTAATAAACTCGGGATTTTTGCCGACCGCCTGATGTTCCTGGAATATGAAAAACCTAATCCCGTTCTTCCGAAATATTTCTCTTCTCTTACCGTCATTAATGAGAACTTCGGATTTGACCATGATTCATGAATATGATATATGAATCCACCCGGCCTTATGGCGGGAAAATAGTTATCAATAAAGAGATTGAAGACCGGGATAACCTGCTTGCATCTTTCCGGGAACTTAACCTTCACGGGGCGGTAATAGAATCCGGAACGCCTTTTTCGATTATAACAAGGGAGGGAGCTCTTGAAGGTGCTGCCAGCTGGACACATAATTACGGTGATATTGCAAATACTGTAAAATCGGATGATGAGATGGTGAAGGCTCCTCTTGGAATTCTGTGGTTTGGCGGTAATTCAAATATGGACGTGCTTCCCACGTCATGGACATGGTCCCGGCGAACAGGTTATTGACGGCCGGCTGATAATTGAAAGTATTAACGGGATAAGCGCCCGGGATGTCTATACCGGAAGAGTACTCTGGAAAAGGGATTTTGAAAAGCTTGTCGATGACTCCTGGCTGGTATTATTATGATGAATCGTATGATGAGGAAAATCCTCTCGATACTAAATACAATCAGGTACATCTGCCCGGATCAAATGCAAGAGGAACAAATTTTATTGCAACAAAGGAATATGTTTATATAATCGAAGGAGAGAAATGCAACCTGGTGGATATAAGAACACGGAGATCTGGTGAAAACATTTTAACCGGGGATGATGAACACTAAAGAGCTTGGGATATATTGGTGTATATGAGGATCTTCTTAATCCTTGGAAATAATTTTGCTGAATTTCACGGGAATGGAGAATGATTCCATCAGGATTAAAAATCCCAAATTCACCGATTACAATCTCACTGCAAGCCGTGAGCTGATTGTAATGAACAGGTTTACCGGTGAAAAACTCTGGAATCTTACAGGCAATCATGGTTTTATTCATAATTCGGTAATTGCAGGAGATGGAATTTTGTTCTGTCTGGATAAGCTGCCCCAGTATCTTGAAACCAAGCTCAGAAGGAGAGGGAGAGACCCCGCCACAGGGATCAAGACTGCTATATATCGATATAAGAACAGGGCGGATAATAAATGAAGTAACTGAAGATGTTTTCGGAACATGGCTGGGATATTCCTCCGAGCATAAGCTACTCTTCAGGCAACCAGGCCTTCGCGCGACATGCTCAACGGAGAGGAGGGCGAACAGGATGATAGACATATAATGTAGTTACAAAAGAGAAAATGTGGGATAGGGCAGTGACGATATTCCAATCCTCCCATAATTCATAACGATAAAATTTATCAGAAGGCGAGGGATTTCATCTCCTTACAGGTGATCCTCTTCTTGAAAGGGATCCCATAACAGGTGAGGATCTCAAATGGACTTTCAAACGCGAATATGGCTGCGGGATAGTTGCTGCAAGTGAACACCTGCTGACTTTCCGTTCCGCATCAGCCGGATTTGTCAATCTCGATGTCTTTGAAGGTACAGGTAGTCTTGGAGGATGGAAAGCAAGCTGTTCGACTAATCTTATTGTAGCCGACGGTGTCCTGAATTCTCCCGATTATACAAGAACATGCCAGTGCCCTTATCAGAACCAGACATCACTTGCACTTGTGTATATGCCATGGATGACCTACTGGACAAACAGTAATTACAAATGGAGCGGAAAAAGAATCAGACAGTTCGGACTGAACATGAATGCTCCCGGCGACAGAACCTCTGATAAATAATACCCTGTGGATAGAATATCCCGTTCCTTCAGGGATATGACCCGGGAATACCCTGTAAAAATTGATACATGTCGGTTTTTCCCGGATAAGGAAGGAACCTATATCGGTTTCTCGGAAGAGACTCCCTGGGTCAGCGCCAGTGCTGTTGGGGGGATAAGATCGATGGAAATAGTTCTTTCAGCTGAAGCGGGAGTAACGGAGGCATCCTATACCGTTAACCTCTACTTTTCAGAACTTGAAAGCAAAAAACCGGGAGAACGTGTTTTTGATGTAAAAGTCCAGGGGAAGACTGTTCTGGATAATTTTGATATTGTAAAAGAGGCAGGCAGGACTGATAAGGAGATTGGTGAAGACTTTCTCAGGAATAGTGCAGGGGAAACCCTGAAACTGGAACTGGTTCCTGTTAACGGGAATACGATCCTTTCAGGTATTGAGCTGATCGAAGAAAAAATGGCATCCAAATAGATGATGATAATGAGATCAATATACCTTAAAACAATCGTAATTGCTGGTATTCTTAGTCTGGCATGCACTACCAAAGTATCCGAATGGGTGCTGACCAACAGCCAGCCAGATGAGTATGTTCTGGCATATTACCATAAGGATCCGTTGTCTGAAACTGTCAAAAAACAGAATGCTGCAATCGCCGGGGATATAAGCTCAGCCAACATTCAGTTCAGAACTGTTTTAAAGAAAGATATTGACAAACCTTACTATGCCCTGATTTATGATAACAGGGTGTTTTCAAAATATTACAATCCACAGGAGCTTAAAGACCTGTCAGTTTCTCCTCTGAGGGAAAAAATAGCCGCCGAGCTGATGTCAGGCAAGCTGTGCGTGATGCTTTATCTTAAGACAGGAATCACCCGAAAAGGATGATCCTGCACTGCAGATAATCAAAAGAACAATTACTGCATCACCCTTCAGGGAGATAATGCCCCTGGTTGAAGTTAACAGAAACAGTGTCGAAGAGAAACATCTTGTTTCCATGCTGCTGAATGTTGAAAGTGATCTGAAGGAAATAAATGAGCCTATGCTCTTCGGTGTGTTTGCAAGGTTCAAAGCTCTCGAACCACTTCTGGCAAAAGGCATTACAGAAGAAAATATTAACCTGATGATAGACTTTCTTACTGCCGATTGCAGCTGTCTGATAAAAGATGACCTGCCAGGAACAGATATCCTTTTCACAGATAACTGGGAGAATCCTCTGCCGGCAATGGTCAACCAGATAATCGATGCAAATCCGATACTTAGTTCACCATTGATGGACCAGGATACAATACAAAACGATTCACTCGGAGAACAGGCCGCTTCCTAAATGGTTAACGGATCAGAGAGACGGTCTCAACCAGTATCAGCCGGAAATAAAAGTAATGAAGGAAGACAGGTCCCTGAATATCTCTTTCATGATAACAGGGGCAGTAATACTGATTGTTGTGGTTTTTCTGACTGTATTGATTATGAGAAAAAAAGAAATATTTAACATATAAAACTTCTTTCCTTTGTGTTCTTTAAAAATAAACTAAACCGATTATCATGAATCCATTAAAACTGATATTAAAAGAGCTTTTATACCGGAAAGGCAGTTCCCTGGTTATTTTACTGACAGTTATTATTGCCAGTACAGTTTCAGTTGCAATCTATTCACTGAGCAAAGCCAGTGAAAATGAAACCCGTAAGATCATGCGCGAACAGGGACTGAATCTCTATATCTTCCCAAAAGGCACCAACCTGATCGATTTTTATTCGGCAAACAATACTCCTTCCTTCCCCGAAAATTATGTTGATGTACTTTCCGAATCAAAAACATTTGATGCAGTGAGACATCTCACTGGTATCTTACAGGTGAAGTACCCCGACTGGAAAGATCCCAACGGCTCTTCCCACCAGATCCTGCTGATCGGTTATAAAGATGAGGCGATGCAAAGATTCCTTCCGAAACAGGAGATCATGGGAACCGACGTTGTAAAAGGAACTGTTCATGTGGGAGCCCTTCTCTGGAAAAATATTCCTGAAGGAGATCCATTTATAATTACAGGTAATGATGGTAAACAATACAGCTTTGAAATTGCAAAACGACTCGAAGAAGGCAGGGGGATGATTGACCAGGGTGTATCCTTTAATCTGGCCGACCTTCAAACAGTTCTGGGAATGGAAGGGAAGATTAATAAAATTGAAGCTCTGGGTTGTGTTTGTCACGATGGCCGGATTAAGAATGCCCGTAATCAGGTGCAGGCTATCTTTGCCGATCTTGAAGTGACAGAAATGTCCAGCATAGC
The DNA here is from genome assembly GCA_963700275.1 of uncultured Bacteroidales bacterium. GTDB lineage: Bacteria > Bacteroidota > Bacteroidia > Bacteroidales > VadinHA17 > LD21. Next base: position 305,322 of record CAVOWZ010000007.1, read on the forward strand.
CGATGCCCGTGAAAACCAGCGGTTAATGATGAATAAGTACGGGGCATTCATTATTCCTTTTATAATTCTTACCTGTCTTCTGATAACCGGGCTGCTGTTTTATCAGAATGTAACAGGCAGGAAGCATGAGATAGGCCTTCTGAAGGCGATGGGAACAGGCAATGCAGGTATACTTTTCATGTTCCTCGCTAAAGCATTTATTCTCGGATTGATTGGTGGAATAATCGGATTCTTCACCGGTACATGGATTGCTGAATATTTCGGCAGAACTATTTTCAGCTTCACGGCTGCTGATATGAAACCGGTCTGGAACCTGTTCATTTATACAATGATAATCTTTCCGGTCCTGTGGATGCTGGCAAGCTGGGTGCCTGCAATCAGGGCAACACAGATTGATGCGGCAAGGACTTTAAGCGAGGAGTAGTAATGATTGAAACGGATTGCTTCGTCGCTTCGCTCCTCGCAATGAGGTTAACACGAGTGGCGGTAGAAACGGATTGCTTCGTCGCTTCGACTCGCAATGACGGTAACAAGGATTAGAATTTAGAATTAATAGTATGTTGGAGATCAGGGATGTAACTAAGAAATATTACAAAGGGGCGAAGGAATTCACGGCTCTGGAGAATGTAAACCTGGAGATCAGTAAGGGTGATTATATTGTTATTTCAGGGCCAAGCGGCGCCGGGAAATCCACTCTTCTTTATATAACCGGTGGTATGATAAGGCCGGATTCAGGAGTGGTTATTTATAACGGCGGGAATATCTTCGATCTGACAGCTAAAGCGAAAAATGAATACCGTAAAAAACATATCGGATTTGTTTTTCAGCAATTCCACCTGATGCCGTTTCTTACTGTTAAAGAAAATATCAGAATGGCATGCTATGAGAAGTCACAGTGTTCCGCGATTGATAAATTACTGGAGCAATGTTCATTAACACCGCTCAGAGATAAATATCCTTCCGAATTGAGTGTCGGGGAAAAGCAACGGACAGCATTCATCAGGGCAATAATTTCAGAACCTGAGATACTCCTTGCTGATGAACCCACAGGAAATCTCGATCCGGCCAACAGCGATATACTCATGTCGCTCATGAATGATTTTCATAAAAAAGGTGGAACAATATTACTTGTATCACACAATCCCGGAGCATCGAAATACGCTCAGAGACAGATTGGGCTCATTAATGGTAAAGTAGTTATAAAAAACATAAACCTCCGTGTAAACCCCGGGTAAATCAGTGGTTAAAATATATAAGTGTATGAAAAGGAATATTTCTAAATCTGCGGGGATCACATTATTATTAATATTTCTGACCCAGGTTCTGCTGTCTTATAAACCTTTGAGTGCACAACAATCGCCTGAGCCCCGGACCGGATTCTTAGCCGGACAGGCAGAAAAGAGCATGGTATCAAAAGAACCCGGATTGTTGTTTTATCTTTCAGGCGATCAGGACTTCTCTGCGAACTTTGCTGCAGGTGGACAAACTGATCCGAATTTTCTGAAAGATGTCGCAATTATCACTGACGGGGCAATAGGTAAAGCATTCAGAGCTGAGGATACACAGCTAATGTCATACTGGACTCCTGGAAATATTTATGCCCAGCGGGGTACACTCTCATTTTTCTGGCGGTCACGATATCCTGCAGGACCAACTCCGTTCCCGGTCTTTCGAGTCGGATATGCCGATCATTCAAGCTGGGATATGGTCTGGCTCAGGATAGATTATAACGGATCGGGATTCGATGCTTTTGTTACTGATATCGGATTGTCAAGGACCAGAATTTCCTGGTACACTGATAAATTTCCGGCTCCTGATAAGTGGATCCATATTACACTGTCGTGGGATGAGACGGAAGGGATACGGTTTTATGTCGATGGTAAAATAGTCGCCCGCCAGACCGTTAGCGGATCTGTTTATGATGCCGGTCTTGACCAGTTTGGTCCGCATTCACGGATAATAAGCCCTTACCAGGTTCAGAGTGCATACAGTTTTTCCAGGGGAGGCGATATCGATGAGATAAAGATCTACGACAGGATGCTCCCTGATGAAAGTATCCCACTTCTTGCATCAGGAAAGAATTTAAGAAAAATATCTCCGTTAAGACGTGACCTGAAAGAAGTTCGCTGGCGCGATGAATGGTGGCTGCGGAACGGATGGAATCTTCCCAACCCTGCGCCTCCCTTACTCCCTTCCGCAGAGACATCCATCCGGAAAGTTGAAATTCACGAAGCAAACGATATCAAACGATGGTATTGGAAAGCTAACGATGGAATAAGGGAAACAACATGGCCGGGAGTATATAATATGTCGAGACTGCCTGGCCGGTACGATTATTTTGTTCTGCCCGACTGGGATTGCTATTCCGGCTCCGGACAGACAATAAGATTCACTCTTCCGGAGGAGAACTGGAATCATGTTGAGATATGGGGCAAAGCATGGGGCCAGCTAACCCTGGAAAAAGATTCCAAACCCGATTATACTTTCAGCGTCCGACGACAGGATCAGGTAAAATCTGTTCATCATTGTCAGAGACGTATAAGGGTGGTATAATACGGTTCGATAATGCATTGATTGAAGAGCCGATCGGGTCATTTGAAGTTTATAATATTGAAAGTGGAAGCGCGCCGGCGGGATTTGACAGTGAAACATTTAAAATTGAACCATATACCACGGAGCCTGATGCTAAATCACTGAAGGAGATCATATCATTTGTCAGGGGAAGGTATCCTGACGATGAGAGAACAATGATGATCGGAAGACCTGACGGATTTAAAGGTCCTGAAAGTTTATCGAAAATGAAGGTATTTTCTTTACCTGTTATCCATATAATGATCCCCTATAATGATCACCGGGAAAAGGGCTGGATGGTGTGGAAATAAAACTTCCGTCCCTCAATGTAACACCAACACACGATGGTGTTTTTCCTGTAAACATAAGGATAAAGGATCCGTTATGGCAGATGCGCGATATGGCTGATTTCAGCTTTTCAGTCATTCCGGGGGACGCCCCGGTTCTGTGGATAGACCTCCGTGACCGGATACTGCCGGAAGAAAGAGCTCTGTATCTGACAATATCCGGCGCCGGAGCTGATCTCACACCGGAATTATTAAGCGGAACCGTTGTGCGACTTGTTTTCAAAACATCAGAACAGTCGCTGGCTGAGCATCAAATAGACCGTTTTAACCAGATCAGGGATCTTTATGCACATATAGTTGAAGAGAGACCGGTTACTCCCAGACTTAATCTGTATAACCGGTTCATGGCGGATTGTAATGATCTCCTTTCTGTTAATCCCCGACACTGGTTTGCCCGGACGTACAATTATGCACTTACCGGAAGTAACAAACCGGAATATACGATCCCTGAAGCTCCTGATAATATTCCTGAATGGGCATTTCTTCAGATCGAATATTTACGGAAACTTGAAAAAATAGCATCTTATTATATTGACAACCGTCAGATAGCCAATGGTGAATTCGGAGGAGGGTTGTCGGATGACGGAGATCTGACGAACATGTGGCCTGGAATGGCTTTCCTTGGTATCCATCCTGAAAAACTGCTTGAATCATTATTGCTTCATATGGAAGCTTATTATGATCAGGATCGTCCTTCATACTATGCCGGTATGAAGCAGAGAAGCCTGCCATTGTTCACAAACGGCCTTGCAACAATTTTTACCGATGAATTGCATTCTCTTGAAGAAGGAATACAGGTTGTTGCTCAGTGTATGCTTCTTGATTATGGCAATCCTTTGCATATTGAACGCGGAATGGAAACAGCTGCCAGGATGCTGAATGATATTACACAGGTTAATGATAAGGGCCATCGACACTTCAGGTCAAGATTTTACGGCGGAACACGAATTGCGGAAGAGGATCCGTGGCAATGGTCCGTGAATCATTCATATCATGTCCTTCAGCCTGCCTATCTGCTTGCCCGTTACAATGGCAATCCGCATGTTATAAAAATGATCACAGACCTTGCAGATGCCTTGCTGGACCATTCGGCCGACGGGAAATTAAATACCGAAATCAATTTTTCCACCGATGAGTCGAGGGACGATACCGGAAACAGGGGCAAGCCATGGTCTCTTTTCCTGGCTGCATGGAAGCTGACAGGAGATAAAAAATATCTTGAACCCGTGCCTGAAAACCTTTTTAATAAACGTGAATTTGATAAGATGAAGATAGCCGGAAACTACAGGAATGAGATAACGAACCTTGGTATCCGCGAATATATTAATACCGAAGGAAGTATCTGGATAGACCGGATATCATCCTTCAATCCAATAATTCAGGAAGACCGTCTGGGAGGTGTGGCGTTAACAAGAACCAATATCCTTTATCCCACACACCATGTGAGCTGGAAATTTGAGGCGCCTGCATCATGGGAAAGTATGGCTTTGTATGTCCAGGAGTCCGGACCGGAAAAGATCGGAATAATAGCTTATAATCTGGAAAATAAACCTGTGAATGCTGAAATGACACTCTGGGATGTTTTACCCGGAAACTGGAGCATGACAACGGGCATCGATACCGATGATGATCAGATACCTGATAATGACCTCAGCGAATCGTCAGTTAATCCGGGCGGTGGAGAAATGCTGAAGCTGACTTTTGCTCCCCGCAAGTACACTATTATATCACTTGAATTAAAAGAATCTGCAGAACAAGGTTATTGGGAGCTTTCTGATATTGCAATTGGGAAAGAAGATATTACTGTATCAGAAAATGAAATAACAGTCCGGGTACACAACATTGGAGCAGTCATCTCACCTGAAACAGAGATAGTTGTTAGAGATTCAAAAGGAATACAGATTGGTTCAGCAATCGTGCCTCCTGTTGAAGCCCCTGTGGATCTCAAACCCCGCTGTACCGATATAAAGATCAGTATCCCTTCAGGTACCGGTCATACTGCCACAAAAATTGAACTCGATCCGGAGCATAAGATAAAACAGATCACCCGAAGAAATGACTCCGTAAGCTGGTAATTCCCAACTCCCTAACGCCTTAACTCCGTCAAGCCCTAAGCCGTAACGCCTAACACCCTAACGCCCTAACGCCGTAATGCCGTAACGCCCTAACGCCCTAACACCGTAAAGCCGAAACGCCGTAACGCCCTAACGCCGTAACGCCTTAAAGCCTTAACCCTTTATGCCCCTGCGCCCCTGTGCCTCTGTACCTATACGTATAAATACCCCTCCCAAAATAGGTCTTAATCGTCTTACCTGATTTACTCATTACCATACTTTTGCTGTACAATTATCAAGCAGCATTAATAGCAGGGAACTACCATGAAATGCTCATGCAGGATATAAGGTTTGAAGAAGGACTTAATGCCTGCATGAATTGCGGTGTATGTACCGCAATCTGTCCGGCAGCAGAATTCTATGATTACGATCCCCGGAAAATTGTTGATCTGGTCCAGTCGGGAGACAATGAAGAAATTGAGAAGCTTCTTAAATCAGAAACTATCTGGTATTGCGGCGAATGCATGTCGTGCAAAACAAGATGCCCAAGAGGCAATACGCCGGCCCTGGTAGTAATGTCGTTGCGATCACTTTCTCAGAAACTGGGATTTTTTACCGAATCGGAAAAAGGAAGACAGCAGTTCGCAATAAAACGGACTGTTGGCGAAAATATTTTTAAATACGGATATTGTGTTGCAGCCTATGCAGTCAGTCCGGAAATGCATCTTGAACAGGGACCAATCTGGAAATATATTCTTGAAAATAGCAACGATGTCTATGAGCGGATGGGCGGACATATCGATGAACTGGGAGCAGGTCCGTTAAGGAAAATTCCGGAAGATGCAAAAGAAGAACTGAAGAAGATATTTGAAGTCACAGGCGGAACTGGATTTTTATAATGACATTGAACAGCATTCAAAAAAGAAAGCAGCGGAAATGGGTCTTCAGTTCAGTGATAAAGGAATTGATAATGAGTATTTTATAGAAGTATTCACAGCAAATAAAAAAGATCACCACATTAAATAATTAACTTAAATGCAACACGAAGGTAAAAAACGGATCTGGTCAGATTATCAGAAAGAGATTGCTGATGATCATTTCTTCTATGTAAGATCATGTATCAGACAAAGCTTTTTCCCCGGATCCGAGCAGTTTTTTCTGCACTTCATGAGGGATATTCTTGGAAAAGATGTGTATGAGAATCCTTCTCATACAACCTGCACAGGAATAGGATATCATGGTGATGTAGTTCCTCTTGCGACAATCATGACCGTTGTGGCAAGGCATTTTGCCCTTATGAAAGAGTCGGGCTATAAAAATATTGCAATTTCATGTGTCACATCATTTGGCATTTATACAGAAATAATTGAAACCTGGAAACATTTTCCCGAAGAGCTTGAAAAAACACGAGAATACCTTTATAAAGCTACCGGACGTGAATTTGATATCCCTGAAAATATGGCACATACAAGTGATATTATTTATAAATTCAGGAATGAAATAGCTGAAAAAGCAAATACAGGCTTATAAACAAAGAGACAGGAGAACCTCTGAATGTAGTTGAGCATATTGGCTGCCATTATTCGAAGATGTTCCCCAAATATGGAGTGGGAGGTGCGGAATTTCCGAATGTGCTTGGCGGGAATGATTGAAAGCTGGGGAGGAAATGTTGTTGATTATCCCGAAAGAAGGCATTGCTGCGGATTTGGCTTCAGACAATACCTGGTTCAGGCTAACAGAGGTTATTCATTGTCAAATACTGTCAAAGAAGTTCGATTCAATGAAACCTTATCAAACCTGACTTTGTTCTTACAAATTGCCCCGGCTGCAATATGTTCATGGATAAATGGCAGTATACTATTAAGGAAATGGAAGGTACTGTATATGGTGAGAACGGTGAATCCATTCCCATTCTCACTTATGAAGAGCTTGCCGGACTTGTTTTGGGTGTCAATCCATGGGATCTGGGATTGCAGTATCCATATGGTTCAATCTGAACCTCTCCTGAAAAAAATGGGGATCGAATATGATACTGACGATAAATATAAAACAAAGATGGCAGACAGATGCCGATCCCTGAGAATCTGATAAATGCCTAAGAAAGAGACAAAGTAACAATTATCGGAGGCGGAGCAGCCGGGATGGAAGCTGCAGGTCAGCTTGCCAGGGCTGATTATATGGTTACTCTGATTGAAAAGGAATCGAAAACAGGCGGTCATATAAAGGACTGGTATCATCTGTTTCCCTGACAGGCGCGATAGCAAGGAGGTAATTGAATATCTTGAACAGCAGCTTGAACATAAAAATATTACACTCCATACGGGAAGAACTGTTGAGAGATCTGAAAAAACATAACGGTTCATTTGTGATCAAAACATCCGGATGGTGGAGAAATTAAACTCAGATGCAGTGATAGTGGCTACCGGATTTGATCTTTTCAGAAGCGAGAGAAAAGAGGAGTATGGTTATGGTATTTATGATAATGTAATAACCTCTGCCGATCTTGAGGCGATGTTCAGAAAAAATGAGGTGAGGAGGCAAAACGGCGATATTCCCGGAAGGATCGGTTTTATACATTGTGTGGGATCGCGGGATGAAAAGGTCGGAAATATTTACTGTTCAAAGCTGTGCTGTGTGACAGCCGTGAAACAGGCAATGGAAGTAAAAAAACATATCCCTGGATGCCAGGGTATTTTGCTTTTATATGGATATGAGAATGGGTGGAGCTCTCTATGAGGAGCTTTATAAGGAATCACAGGAAAATTATGGTATTAATTATATAAGGGGAAAGGTATCGGAAGTATCTGAAAATATTCGATAACAGACTGGTTGTAAAAGTAGAGGATACACTTGCCGGAAGACCCCTTAAAATGGAGCTTGGATATGCTTGTCCTGATGGCAGGGATGGAAATGTCGGAAAGCGGACTGAAATTCGCGAAGTCATGCCGGGCTTCAGACCGGTGAGAACCGTTTCTTCTCACCCGCCGATCATCATTTCGGAAGTAATAAAAGCAAATTAGAGGGGGTGTTTTATGCAGGAGCCTGTACTGCTCCTATGAATATAACAGAGACAATATCTCATGCCCGGGCGGCCGTTGCAGATGTTGATGGATTATTTCAGGAACATGAAAAGCTGATATGGAGAATTTCGGATTTTCAATATTGAAGGGAAGGCAGATCGATTATGATGCAAATGATAAAAGCATTGCGGAATATATTTCCGAAAGAGAACCCAGCTTCAGGATCTGCATTGAATGCGGATGCTGTTCGGCTACCTGTACAACCGGTAATTTTACCAGATTCAGTCTCAGAGAACTTCAGATACTTCTCAAACGGGGAGAAAATGAAATTGTACGTGAAGAAATTAATAAATGCATGCTCTGCGGTAAATGCACACTTGTTTGTCCCCGCGGTGTAAATACAAGAAATGTGATTTTACTTGCCAGGGAAGCTTTTCAAAAAAGATTGAAAAATGCAGTTTGATCCTTTTATCATACCATTCAATATCGGCCTCTATTTCATATTGATATATGCAGTGGCCAGAAGTATTATCATGGTTCAGGGACTCTTTCGCGTCCTGACAAGCTCAGGCTTACAGCGCGGTTTCTTCGGAAGGGCATTCGGACAGAGCCTGAAGGAAATTTTCCTTGAAAGTCTTATTCACAGGAAAATCCTTAAATCCAATTTCCGGCTCGGATATATGCATATGAGCCTCGCCTTCGGGTGGTTCCTTCTTATATTATTCGGTACTATAGAAGCAGATGTTTTCGGTGAGTCACACCTTAATCCTCCATATAAAGCAATATTCTTCAAATTCTTCAATCCTGTTCATGGCAGGATGGGAATTGAAGCCGCTTATACCTTCCTGATGGATCTTATTCTTGCCTTTATTCTTTCAGGTCTTATCCTTGCTGTTATTAAAAGATTCTATTCACCTGTTGTAGGCATGAGAAGAACTACAAAGCTGAAACCTCTCGACAAGGTGGCTCTTACGTCACTTATGGCTGATTTTCCCAAGCCGCCTTCTGGCAGAGAGCTTTACAAGCGGAGCATACGGAACAGGAAGCTTCCTGACAGGAACCATTGGTTCATGCCCTGGCATCATTTCTCCCTGCAATTGAAATGGCTTACCCTTTCTGGTGGCTCTATTCACTGTCACTTGGTACTTTTTTCATACTTCTTCCTCTTACAAGATACATGCATATCCCGACGGAACTCTTCCTGATATTTGCAAGAAACTCAGGGATCAGAACAGGCGACCAGCCGGGTGCTTTTCAGGAAATGCAGATATATTCATGTTCTTCCTGCGGTATATGTATTGATGCATGCCAGCTCAATTTTTCGGCGGGATCACAAATATTCAATCAGCATATCTTCTTAAAGGCTTAAGAAATGATAATGATGTAAGTGAGATTGTACAATAACTGCCTGATGTGCGGCCGGTGCGATGAGAAATGCCCTGTGGGAATTGAGCTTACACCTATAAGAATGATCTGCAAGAAGGACAGGAGAGACTCCGGAAAACGATTCAGGCCTCCTGAAAAGATATTTTCCTGACCGGTCATTTTCTGCTTTCCTCCAAAACCGTCTGTAAGCCCGTCGTTCAGCTGGCTGCCTGAAACGGAACCGGAAAAAGCTGATGTAATTTATTTTGCCGGATGTATGACCCACCTTACCCCGGCAATAAAGATTGCAATGAAAAAGATACTTGATGCATCGGGTGTGAATTATAATTTTATAGATGAAAATGGCGGGGTTTGCTGCGGGCGCCCTCTTATGCTTGCCGGCCAGGATAAGGAAGCAAGAGAACTGATAAATTATAATTCACAGTCAATCTGGAAATCAGGTGCAAAAATATTGTAACATCATGTCCGATCTGTTATAAGGTTTTCAGGGAGAGCTATTATCTCGATGTTGAAGTATTGCATCATACTCAATTTATAAGAAGGCTGATACTTGATGGTTCTATAAAACTCAATTTCCTTCGGCAGACCGTTGCATATCATACGCCATGTGAGCTTGGAAGACGGTCGGGTGTTTATGATGATCCCAAACGGGTGCTGATGCATGTTGCCCGTCTGCTGAAAACAGATTTTGATGATGAAAATTCACTCTGTTGCGGAGGAAGCCTTGGCAATACAAGGATCAGTTACCAGCAGAAAAATAAAATAGCACATGATGCTGCTGCAGAACTTACAAAAGAGAATCCGGATATATTGCCACGGCCTGTCCCCTTGTGTAAAAAAACTTTTGCCGGCGCTACATCGGAACAAAAGTGGCAGATATAGCAGAAATAGTGGCTGAAGCCTCTTGTACATACCCGGGTTCAAGCGAAAGAATACAATCCCGGAAGAAAAATTTCGAAGATGAAAGAACCTGCCAAATATTAATTGAATAATAATTTCACCAGATCTTCATTTACAATCCTTTACATTTATATTTTTGCGGCTCCGAAAATGAGTCCGGATGTTATTTATCATATATTAAATTATTAAAAAATTTATCACTGTACAATGGAATGGTTTTTGTAACGTTTTATAAACAGTAAACTAAATAATATATTTCAATATGAATGAAAAGAATTTTTTATCTATTGATCATTCCCGGAGCCGGGCTTAGGCCTGTTTTCTTCATGTGGCAGTACTGGAACAAATCCAGCAGCTGAAAATAATGTAAGTGCAAAAAAATAATGCAGCAACCGGATGGTACAATTTCTTTACAGCTTGATAAGGCAGATCGTTACAGCGATATCCAGGATCCTTCGGAAAATACTGCAGAGTGGAATGTTGTTGTTTCAAAATCGGGAAGGTATAATGTATGGCTTTCAAGCGCCACCAGAGATACAACAGACCTTAATTATAAGAGTAAAGTTCTTGTAAGCGTTCATGGAAACCAGAATTGAAGGTCTTCCTGAATGTGACAAAATAGTAAGTAATTCAGACGAGGTATCTTTTCCTTAGTACAGAGCTGATTCATTTATCGGATCAATGTATATTAAGAGATACCGGAGAATTTCATATACAGGTTATTAGCGAACAAATCCTGCCCGAGGATGCGTATAAGGGAGATGTTTCAAAAGAGGATATATCCAAGCTCCTCTCTGTTTCATTTACTCCTGTCAAAAGATAAAAGGTAAAATTTACTGGTAAAGGGCTGCGGCTGGCAGCCCTTTTTTATAGTGTTATCTTCGATCCACTTACGGGCATTCACAAATGCCTTAATCCATGGAGTAACATCATCATTTTTTCTTTCAGCAGGATAATACGCACACTGCCAGGGAAAGAATGCTCTTTCAAGATGCGGCATCATTACCAGATGCCGCCCGTCATCAGAACAGATCGCCGCCGTATCATAATCCGAACCATTCGGATTGGCCGGATAGGTATGATGCGAATATTTCAATGGAATATTATATTTTTCTTCACTGTACGGTAACCTGAACTGTCCTTCCCCATGAGCAACCCATACCCCAAGCTCCAGACCTGACATATTGCCAAGCATTACTGAATTGTTTTCCTGAATTTTAACACTGAGGAAAGAAGATTCAAACTTTCCGGATTTATTGTGCAGAAGTTTCGGCATCTCTTCATGATCCGGACAGATCAGTCCAAGTTCTGCCATAAGCTGGCAGCCATTGCATACTCCCAGTGAAAGAGTATCTTTCCTCCTGTAGAAATTCTCAAGGGCTTTTCCGGCTGCTGCATTATACCTGAAAGCGCCTGCCCATCCTTTTGCTGATCCAAGGACATCGGAATTCGAAAATCCTCCCACAAAGACGATCATATTTATATCTTCAAGAGTCTCCCTTCCCGACATCAGATCAGTCATATGAACATCCTTCACATCAAACCCGGCAAGATAAAGTGCATAGGCCATCTCACGGTCTCCGTTAACTCCTTTTTCCCTTATGATTGCAGATCTTATCCCACTTTTCTTTCCTTCGCGAAGGAGAGATCCCAAGGGACTTAAAGGTACCCTCATATTTATTGTTAAGGTTGAGGTTGAGGTTGAGAGGGTGATTTTTATAATTCCGTAACCTCTCCATGGCAAGATCAGGGTCAGTCTGCCGCCTGTCGAGAAGATATGATGTTCTGAACCACTTGTCGCGCGAGCACTATCAATTTCATAGGTCCCGGAAAAAGTTCCATGAGTGACCGTAAAGATTCTTTCATTCACAGGATGTCCTATTGCAAAGTACGATATCCCATTCTCAAGAAGGAATTCAGCAACTTCATTTACGTCCTTTACCTGTATGATGATTCCCGGATTCTGACTGAAAAGGATCTTTATGATATCTGGTTCATCAATTGCTGAAAGATCAACCGATAATCCTCCGGATGTATTTGAGAAACACATTTCAAGCAGGGTTGTGAGCATTCCTCCTGCCGAGATATCGTGACCTGCCATGACCTTATTATTCCGGATCAGCTCCTGTACACTGTTAAATACTTCGGCGAAATACACCGCATCTTTGACTGTCGGCACTTCATCACCAATGGAATTTACCACCTGGGCAAAGCTGCTGCCTCCGGGTTTGAATGAATCCCGGCTCATATCAATATAAAGCAGGCTTGAATAAGGATCATTTACAACAACAGGTTCGACAATTTTTCTTATGTCATTTACTTCCCCCGAAGCCGATATTATAACTGTCCCGGGTGAGTAAACAACCTTATCCCTGTACTTCTGAGTCATTGAAAGGCTATCCTTTCCCGTGGGTATATTTATGCCAAGTGCTAATTGCAAAATCACTTGCAGCTTTAACCGCCGAGTATAACCTTGCATCCTCACCCTTGATTTTTGCAGGGCCACATCCAGTTTGCCGAAAGAGAAACACTTTTCAGCCTGTTGGTAAGGGGCGCCCAGATAATGTTTGTAAGTGACTTCGGCTATTGACAGAACTGATCCGGCAGCAGGATCGGCCAGAGCCGCAGCAGGAGCATGGCCGATTGATGTTGCCATTCCATATTTGCCTGTATAATCAAGTGAAATGACTCCCAGATTATTGAGAGGTAGCTGAAGAGGCCCGGCACATTGTTGTTTAGCTATTCTTCCCGGTTACCGACCTGTCAACTTTATTCGTCAGCCAGTCTTTGCAGGCAACTTCTTCAATACTGAGAACCATCTCAATATATTCATTAATAACCGTCCTGCTGGTATTCTACTTTCCTGAATGCTGAACGGACGGTTACATCATTCATAACTGTCTTCGGAGGATCCCCGAAAAGCGATTCAAGCCTGATGTCGACAGGTTTTTCGCCGGTGACAGGATTGATAAATGTAAACTGGTGATCGCCTGTTATTTCACCTATAACATAGAACGGCGCCCTTTCCCTTTCAGCGATCTTCCGGAGCATTTCAGCCGATGATTTTTTCATTACAAGCCCCATCCGTTCCTGCGATTCATTGCCTATTATCTCTTTTGCCGATAATGTCGGATCACCTACAGGTAACTTGCTGATGTCTATTTTTCCTCCCGTTGATTCAACCAGTTCAGAGAGGCAGTTAAGATGTCCTCCGGCACCATGATCATGGATCGAAACAACCGGATTCTTATCCATTTCGCCAAGGGCCCGTATCGCATTATAAACCCTCTTCTGCATCTCGGGATTAGCACGCTGAACGGCATTAAGCTCAATTGTACTGTCGTACATGCCTGTCTCCACCGATGATACGGCTCCTCCTCCCATTCCGATCCTGTAATTATCTCCTCCAAGCAATATTATCAAATCTCCTTTTTGGGGACTGCTCTTCTCACTGTCAGCAAGTTTGCCTGTTCCGATTCCTCCTGCCAGCATTATCACTTTGTCATAACCATACTGCTTCAGGTTCTCCGAATGTTCAAAGGTGAATAATGAACCGCAGATAAGCGGCTGTCCGAATTTATTGCCGAAGTCGCTGGCTCCGTTGGATGCCTTAATAAGGATATCCTCAGGTGTCTGGTAGAGCCATGGCCGTTCTTTAATGGATTTTTCCCATGGCCGGCCACCGTCAGGACGCGGATATGAAGTCATATATACTGCAGTTCCGGCAACAGGAAATGCTCCTTTCCCTCCGGCTATACGGTCCCTTATCTCACCACCTGTTCCCGTGGAAGCTCCGTTAAAGGGTTCAACAGTGGTAGGGAAATTGTGGGTCTCAGCTTTCAGAGACAGCACTGCCTTGTAGTCTTTGATCCTGAAAAAATCGGATTTGTCCTGTGTGGAAGGTGCAAACTGTTCAACTACAGGGCCTTCTAAAAAAGCGCAATTATCCTTGTATGCCGATACAACCTTGTTGGGATTGGTTTTTGTTGTCAGCTTTATCATTTGAAAAAGTGAACTTTCCATTTCCCTGCCGTCAATAATGAAAGTTCCATTGAATATCTTGTGACGGCAATGCTCGGAGTTTACCTGTGAAAAACCAAATACTTCACTGTCAGTAAGTTTTCTGCCAATGGTTTCACTTAATTTTTCAAGGTATTCAATTTCTTCATCATTTAAAGCCAGCCCCTCGCTTTTATTGTAGGCTCGTATATCATCAACAGCCATAACGGGATCAGGCTTTTTCTCAATAGTGAACAGATTCTGGCCAAGTCCGTTATAGATAGCCTGAAGCATAGGATCCCAATGAGGCTTGCCTGTTACGGGAATGAACTCTTCAATTCTTTTAATTCCCTCAATGCCCATATTCTGAGTGATCTCAACTGCATTTGTACTCCAGGGAGTTATCATCTCTTTTCTCGGACCCTTGTAAGTGCCTGTCAGCCTGCTTTCACCAAGAAGCCTTGCATTACCAAACAACCACTCCAGCTTTAAGATCTGGCTTTTATCAGGTTCATATGATGTTCCTGCCGCGATAATCGTTTTGCTGTGATTTTCAAAAAATAGGATCATATTTCCAATCGGATTAAGAGAAATATATGTTTAAGGATTTTAAAATAAAATACGTATTAAAATACGTATTATAATATGTATTATAATACGTAGATGTGAAGTTCACGGGTTCAGTCCGGCAAATACTATCTGCCATTTTCGGCTTCTTCTTCATCTTCTTCATCAGAGCCAACCGCTCCGGCATATCTGGCAGGGTAGGGGGCATTGCCTCTGGCTGAATGCCACAATATCCTGTTAAGGAGATCATCGTAGCCTGAATCCACCCTGTCAAAAACAGGCAGCATACTCTTTTTTGCAAAATGCAGCTCTCTTCCCGAAAGTGACGACAGAGGCTTGTTCATTTCGTCAATCGGGATGATATTTGGAACTGAAAGATATGGAGTAAGATCAGCCTGGCTTGTAAAACAATCATTCATCGGATTGGCAATGGCATCCTGGATGTTCATCGGAGGCATGCCAAGTATCTGCTCAATAGTCCTGACCATCGAAGGCTGAGTATAATGAGTGCTTATTGTTTTCTTCAGCCTTGAATAAGGGCTTATTACCAGGGCAGCAGTCCGGTAAGCGGAAACATGGTCCCATCCTCCCTGGGAATCATCCTCCACAACAAGGATGACAGTATTTTCCCAGAATCTGCTTTTTGATACAGCTTCGACAATTCTTCCAAGTGCCAGATCATTATCGGCAACAAAGGCACGTGGTGTGGGGTACCCTGGTCTTGTCCCGGCAGTATGATCATTTGGCAGAGCCATTATCATCAATTCCGGCAGTTGGTCGCCTTCCATAGCCTCAAATTTCTTAAGTTCTTTGATAAATTCATCGGCCCGCATCTGGTCGCTGAATACATGAGGCCCGTAGGAAGGGAAGGTTGGACTGAGGATATCCCTGACCGGCTGTATTGTTGTACGGTTTTCAAAATCAACCTTTTCGCCATTGATATATTTCCTGTAAACCTCTGTCCATGTTACATCCGACCGGTCAAAATAAGGCGATGCAGCCTCACCATATATTCTTACAGTTTTACCGTGTTTCAAACCATTATCCCAGATAAATCCTGTTGGAGCATAAACAAGTGCATCTTCCTGGACATGCGGATAGCTTCTGAACCATGCGTACATGTTCTTTTCAATATAATCTGTCACAATTGATGCATCAGTCCATTGATGACCTTCTGCAGAGCTCTTGCCCGAAACATGAAAATTATCGAGCAGAAGGAATTCCCTGCATAGCTTATGGGTGTTTGGTGTAACTTCTTCTCCATAGGTACAGAGCGACGGATCGCCTTTGCCCTCTTTCATATCACCGAGAAGCTGGTCATAAGTCCGGTTTTCCTTAATTATATATAGTACATGTTTGAATACCGAGGGCTCACCTATCCTGTCGGGAACAGGTTTCGGTTTTTGACCGGATCTTGGTTCTTCTCTTGCCAGGATTGCCCTCGACAGGTCATTTACAGCTATAACTGTATCTGTATAAGCCTTAAGATCGTGTTTGCCGGGAACGGGAATTACCGATACCGAAGCCATCATATGATGGGAATTATATATCAGATTATCCCCGTCGGGATTTTTCAGTCCGATATGTATCCCGTTACCTTCTATATTTCCTACGTACATCACCCCTGAGGAAGTGATACAAATAGCTGAAGGATAAGCTCCTGTGGGTATGAATCCGGTAACGGTACTCATTTTTAACTTGCTTTTTACGGCTGCTTTTTTACCCAGTGCAACCACCGCAAGTGCATTGTCCATACCATTGGCAACATAGAGTGATATGCTGGTCAGGTGAAAGACCCAATCCATTCGGTGAATCGCCGAAATATGGATTTATTTCGGGTTGAAGCCTGACACTAATAGTTTCAGTAACCCTGTCGGTTACAGTATTTATAACAGAAACATTGTCACTGTTTGAGTTGGTTACATAAATATATCTGCCTTTTGCATCACTGATTATTTCATTGGGATGCAGGCCTGTAAGGATATCTGTAATGACCAGGCCGGTTAACTGATCGATTACAGCGACACTTCCTTCCCTTGTTGCACCACCGGCATTATTATCAACCCTGGCTATGCCCCAGGGAACACCGGCAACATCTTTATCATTCTCCTCAGGGTATCTGCCGGCCCAGTTTGTAACATAAATCTTCCCGGCTGCTTTTGCTATACCGTAAGGTGCAACTCCCGGATATGCAATCCAGATTGTATCTCCGGTTGCCAGATCCTGCTTGACCACTTTATTATTTCCGTTGAGCACCACATAAATGTATTTCTTACCTGATTCCTTTGTGATAAGGACCTCATTTGTCAATGCAAGTTCAGCGCCCGGATCCGGTTTATATGTGAATATTCGGTCGAACCCGGCAATAACCCCATTCCAGAATGCCGATACTACAAATGATCTGTTATTGCTGCCGATGGCGCTCCACCAGACTCTGGGGCTGCCTTCGTCGGTATCCCATAAAATTCCCGAGTAGGTATTACGACCTCCCCTCAGATCGGGACTGAGGTCATTATAAAGGGTATATTTAATAAGGTTGTCTTCAGTACTTATAAAGACAATGCCGAATCTTTCCTCCACAGCCAGCCATTTACCGTCAGGCGAAAGTGACATATCCATAACATGATTTTCCCGTGCTTCATTGCCAAAGACTATCTGCAAGCCTGCAGGCTGTACAAGCCTGTTATAGGGAAGTAAAAACTGCCGTTCATTTGTTGTCGTTCCGGGAGCAACTGCAATCTGGGGATATACATTTGAACAGATCAGCAACAGGAATAAAACTGACATATATCTCATAATTTCCAGATTTAATATTTGTTTATGTCAGGTAATTTAATTTCCAACAGGATCATCAGCGTTTAATCTATTTAATTCATAAATATAGTTAATTTACTGTATGCCTTTGTGTTACTTAGTGATATATGAATTATGCAAGTTAAAGATAGCAAAAAAAAAGAGACTGAATTTCCGGTTCAGTCTCCATATTCTTCTCAGAAAGGAAGATCGCTCAGATCGTCAATATCGGGCGGCATATCCTCGAGTTTGGGCTGAGGAGCTGGTCCCTGATTCTTTACCATTGATGATGTACGCTCAATTTTCCATGCATCGAGATTGGTAAAATAGTTGACTTTTCCTTCGCGTTCCCACCTGTTCCCTTTTATGTTAAAAGTGACCTTAACCTCTTCATTCATGAAGGACTCATTGATAAGATCACATTTGTCCTGCAAGAGCTGAAATTTAATATAATCGATGAACAGAGCGGTTCCCCCGGACTCCTTCCTTTCGATCACAAATTCGCGTTTGCGGAATTTATCGCTTACCTGATTAACAGGTAAAATATCGATAACTTTACCGTTTATTTCAAATGCCATCCTGGTAAGTTCTTTATAAGAGATTAAATCTTAATTAATTCAAAATCTCAAGAAGCTCGACTTCAAAGATGAGAGCTGAAAATGGTTTGATCATTTCACCGGCGCCATTTGCACCATAAGCGATATTCTCCGGAAGATAGACCTTGAATTTTGATCCGACGGGCATAAGCTGTAAGGCTTCTGTCCAGCCCGGAATTACACCCGAGACCATGAACTGGGCCGGTTCGCCTCTTTTGACAGATGAATCAAATTCTGTTCCGTCGATCAGAGTTCCTATGTAGTGAACTTTTACTTCACTTTCGGCTGTCGGTTTGGGACCGCTTCCCATCTTTATTACTTCATACTGTAATCCGCTCGGAGTAACAATAACTCCTGTTTTTTCTTTGTTTTTAGCAAGGAATGCCTCATTCTCAGCAATATAAACTTTATAAGTTTCCTTGTTAACTTCTGCCTGTTTTGCCATCATTTCAGTTTCGCGTTTGTTTAAAAACATCATTATATATCCCCTTGCAACCTCGTCCGACATCGCCGCGCTGCCTTTTTCCCCATCCATCATCGCTTTTGCGACAACTGTCGGATTGAGCTTAAGACTATCGGTGAGGAGAGCATTATAATTAACTATACCAAAAGCATATGAGAGAGAATCTTCACTTGTTTTGATCTTTGTACTTTTAATGGATTTGCCACATGACCCAAGCATTATGGCAATCAAAAAAATTGGAACAACTAATCCCCTGATTTTCATTTTTAAATATTTTTTAATTAAAGTTTGCGCAAAGATAACACTTTGGGCTTTGCAAAAAAGTGTTGAAAACTTTTTTTCAGATTTTTATTGCCCTTATCATATGCCTCTTTCCCGGAGGCCCGTCAGTCACTTCTACATTGAAGCCGCAAGCCCTGAGATTACGCTTAACCTCACCCTTTGCCGAATAGGTCACAAAAAGGCCTCCTGAAACGGTTATCTCCGATATTTTTCTGAGTATTTCCGCGGTCCACATCTCAGGCTGCTTGTCGGGTCCGAAAGCATCGAAATAAATAAGATCATAAATAACCGGTAATCCTGTCTGTGATCAGATCACCTCTGATTTTTAAGATACTGAAAAATGGAGATATACGAAACATTACCCCCCAGTTTGCAGAATGGATACGGTTGAAGATCCCCTTTCCGTTTTTACCGGCAAAATAATGGTGGTTCAGTGAATTAATCATCTGTTCATCAAGCGGAAACTTCTCAATAGTGGTATAAAAGACCTCTTTCCGCAATCCGATAGCTTTTACTGCAGTCAGCAGGGCATTCAGACCGGTTCCGAAGCCAACCTCAAAAATACTGACCGGATCAGCGTTGCAATGATCAAAACCGTTCTTAATAAAAATAAACTCCGATTCCTGCACCGCACCATGAACCGAATGATAGTGCTCATTCAGCTCGGGAACAAAGATCGTGTGAGATCCGTCGGAGGTTGTTATGATTATATTCAAAATCCCAATTATTTCAGGTTCCAGGTTCCAGGTTTCAGGTTCAAGGTTCCAGGTAGTCAAAAATAAAATTTTCCGGGTATAAAATTATTTAAGACTATTGTATTATTTTTATTACCTGATTTGCAGAAAACAATAACAAACATAATAATAAATATTTATGACCATGAAACCTTCATGTTCCAAAAGCAAAAGTCGGCATGAGAATAATGAATTATCATGAAGGTTCCATACGAAACACTTAATTTATAACATTATACTAATATTATCTTCGTATGAAAAACTTACAATCAAGAAGAAATTTCGTGAAGCTGGCTGCTGCCGGAACGGCAGGGGCCTTTTTGTTTTCGAACTATTCCTGCAGTAAAAAAATTCCCGGAATAGGTCTTCAGCTTTATACTATCCGTGATGCCATGACGGCAGACCCTGCCGGATCGCTGAAGAAAGTAGCTGAAATTGGTTATAAATACATAGAGCTTGCGGGCTATGCCGACAGTAAGTTCTACGGATATGAACCGGCCGAGTTCAAAAAGATGGTTAACGACCTTGGGATGGAAATATTAAGCAGTCATACCCAGGTGGAAGCTGAAGGTATCACCCTCGAAAATGCCACAAAAATGGCTGAAGACCATGCAAAGCTTGGTGTGAAATACTGCATTCAGCCATGGGTGGTCGAGGAAGCCCGCACAACAATTGCAAGCTATCAGAAGATGGCCGCCGACTGGAACAAGGTAGGAGAGATAATGAAGAAGCATGGAATAATGTTCGGCTATCACAATCATAATTTCGAGTTCGACACGGTTGATGGGAAGATCCCGTATTTTGATGTTTTTATGGCCGACCTTGATAAGAACCTTGTTACAATGGAGCTTGATATGTTCTGGACCACAAAGGCAGGGCAGGATCCGGTTGAGATCATAAAAAAATATCCCGGACGGTTTGAATTATTTCATATGAAGGATATGTTCACCAAAGAAGCTCCTTTCTTTACAACCGTGGGAGTACAGGATTTTGCTCCTGTCGGTGCCGGTGTTGTAGATTTTAAACGGATACTTGCGGTTAAGAAAATTGCAGGAATGAAATATATGGTGGTAGAGCAGGATCTTAGCCGTGAAAACGCTCCTTTCACCGATATCCAGACAAGCCTTACGAATCTTCAGACCAAGATACTGGTATAGCCCGGCGGGCTATACCAGATCGAGTTTCGGATTAGTCTTCCATTTTCCCTTTGTAAAATCAGGAAAATCAATCGGCTTTCCTCTGCCTGCCACTGATGCTTCAGTTACAGGCGAGATTGCACTGCTTGTCACTGAATCGTATACGTCCCAGTCGGGCAGCTTGTTTTCGCGAAGAGCTACAGCCAGCCTGTGCCATATCATAGGTGTCTGGGTTCCTCCTCCACCGTGCCCTTCAATTTTTCCACCTCTTCTGGGAGAGGGATTATAATTCAGAACAACGGGATGTTCGTATTCCTTTAAATATGGATCTGCAGGTTCCCATTGATGTTCCCGGGGACTGAGTCCTTCAATATAAATCTTTTTGGAGGTTGCATCTCCCTGATATATACCTTTTGTCCCCTGTATCCGGTAATTCTCCCGTGGATGTGGTGTACTTGTGTCATGGATAAGAGTTATCATTTTACCGTTGACTGTCCTGATAAGCGATGCGTTATAATTACCAAGGGCAAACTCCTGTCTGGTCAGGCGATGATTCGGGTTCTTATAATAAATACCGGCATATTCGGCAAGCAAGCCTCCGAAAGAGCTCATTGAAACAAGGTAGTCGATCCTGTCGCCATGATTTATATCAAATGCGGGCAGCATTTTTTTCATCGGATGATCAGGATAAAGGTTGCCATTACGGTTTATCGAGTGCTGCAAACGCCATGGCTCACGTTCAGGGTCATACTTAACCAGACGGAGGTCGTGAATATATCCCGTTTCGGCATGAACAATGTCGCCCAGCATACCTTTTCTGATCATATTCAGAAGTGCGGTTTCGCCAATGCCCTCCAATCCTATTGTAGCCCATTTTCCCGTTTTTTCGTATGTCTCAACGATCTGCCATGCCTCGTCAAGTGTGACAACAATAGGCACTTCCGAAACACAATGTTTATCCGTGTTCATTGCTGCAAGACAAACAGGTGTATGCCATTCCCATGAAGTGCAGCAGATTATTGCATCGAGCTGCTCATTGTCACATAATCTTTTAAAATCCGTAACTCCTCTTCCATACAACCTCGGTTCCGGAAGACCGGCATCCATGATCCTCTTTTTTGCCTGTTGCAGCCGTTTGGGAATAACTTCACAAATTGCAGGTACTTCAATACCTTCCATACCAAGTGCACAGTTCAGATGGTATGTGCCGCGGCCTCCTATTCCGACAAATCCCAGTTTCAGCGTCCTGTTGTTTTCCCGGGATTGGGGAATAACTTCTTTGGGCAGACCAATGCCTGACAATACAGCTCCTCCGACAGTTGCAGTTGTGGAAAGCTGAACGAATTTTCTGCGGGTATAATTTATTTTGTTCATGATTTCTTCCTTTTGAGATTTAATAATCATACAAGAGGCATAATAGGTGTTCGGGTCTGCCACTTTCCCTTTGTGAAATCAGGAAAATCAACAGCCTGCGATTTTTTGGAAACCGATTCACATGAAAGGGGAACAATAGCCCCACTTGTCACGGAGTCATAAACATCCCAGTCAGTTATTCTGTTTTCACGAAGAGCGGTAACCAGACGGTGCCAGCTAACCGGGGTCTGATTGCCTCCTCCTCCGTGTCCTTCAATATTACCACCTTTTCTCGGGGGAATTACCTGGCGCGGTACTTCATAATCCTTGAAATACTTTTCTGCCGGCTCCCATGTATGCTCTTTAGGACTAAGTCCTTCAATATAGATCCTCCTGCCGTCGGAATGATAGATCCCTTTTGTTCCCTGCAGACGGAAATCCTCCCTCGGATGCGGAGTACTTGTATCATGGATGATTGTCATCATCTTTCCGTTGACCGTTCTGACAAGAGATGCATTATAATCGCCAAGTGAATATCTGGTTTTTGCATAAGGGGTATTTGCTCCGTAATTCAGCTCTGCATAATTTCTGAGCATTACCGAATTCAGAACTCATTGATTGAATATAATCAAACCTGTCTCCACGGTTGATATCCAGTACCGGTAGCATTTTTGCCATGGGATGATCGGGATAAAGATTTCCGTTCCTGTCAATTGAATGCTGCAAACGCCATGGTTCCTCATCGGGAGTAAATTTGACCATTCTAAGGTCATGAATATAACCGGTTTCGGCATGGACTATTTTCCCGAACAATCCTTTCCTCACCATATTCAACAGAGTCTGGTCCCCTAAGCCTTCAAGCCCGATAGTTGCCCATTTACCTGTTTTTTCATGTGTTTCAACTATTTCCCAGGCTTCATCCAGAGTAATGCAGATCGGAACCTCCGAAACAGCATGCTTGTTATTCTTCATTGCTGCAACGCACACCTCTGCATGGTATTCCCATGGAGTACAACAGATTACAGCATCAAGCTCTGCCTCTTCACAGAGTCTGAGAAAATCTTTTGGTCCCCGGTCATACATTTTTGGTGTGGGGAGGCCGGCTTCCTCGATCCACCTTTTTGCCTGGTGCAGCCTGACAGGTTTAAGCTCGCAAATTGCAGGTACCTCAACGCCTTCAATGCCTAAAGCACAATTGAGATGATAGGATCCGCGCCCGCCGATACCTATAAATCCGAGCTTCAGAGTTTTACCCTGTGGCTGATTCCTGAGCATGACACTTTCCGGGAAACTGTTCCCTGAGGGAATTGCACCCCCCGAGGAAAGATTCACGAATTGTCTGCGATCATACTTCTTGTTCATTTTTCATGATTTTAATCTGGGCATATTATTAAAATATATCTTCCTAAAGATAATAGTTTATTGATTTATCCACGGGAATTTGAGAAGGCATCAGAGCTTTATCCCGGGGTGGCCGGCAAAATATGTTTTTCAGGGTATCGCTTACCAGTTCGAGTCGTACCACGACCGTACATCGGTAACAATCATACCGGCATTAAGTGCGGCCTGAATGCCCAGTTCTGCATCCTCGAATACTTCAATGAACCGGGGTTCGACATCCATCAGTTGCGCACATTTCAGGAAGGTCTCCGGATCAGGCTTGAATGCATTAACATCGTTTGCTGTTACAACAATATCAAAGTACTCGCGCAGGCCGGTGATCTCGAGTGTGCGTTCAACGGCCTCCCTGTGCCCTCCTGTACCTACAGCCATCGGTAGCTTCAGATGATATTTTTTTACAATATCAGTGACCGGGATAATCGGTTTACAAGATGCTGAAGCCTGAAGAATTCTTTAAGCTTTTCGCTCATGATCTCTTCAATAGTCACACTCCCATTCAGTCCGCAATCTGTAATTATTTCTTTGGCAATGATCCAGCCGGGGCTCCCGGTATGCTTCCGAAGGAAGCTCGTATCTATATGTGCACCAAATTTTTCACAGGCTTTCTTCCATCCCTGAAAATGATATGGCATAGTATCGGCAAGTGTTCCGTCCAGATCAAATATCAGTCCTTTTACTCCTTGTTGAATATCGTAATTCATCGTTCCAAAACAAGGCGCAAAAATAACAAATTAAATTTAATTAACTGAAAGAATGGGATATGCTTATACATGGATTGTCCCGTTCCGGAAGTATCCCTGAAGAATCCCTCCAGCTCTACATTGCCTTTATTGATATCAATTTTACGGATGATGATTTTTTCAATCTGTTGCCCTGTTTTTGCTGAGAGTTCACTTAATAATTCTTTCCTCATTTCAGGAGCGAGAAGCTCAGGTTTGCCAAACACAATTGTTACTGGAGTAAGGGTGCCTTTCCTGAGAAATAATTCAAGTAAAAGGGCTGAAATTAATATTATTGAATTGACAACAATGGCACCAAATAACGGGCGGAGGAATATTTGCCTGTGAATTGATAACTGAAACTCCGATCACAACAAAGATATAAGTCATTTCCTTTGCACTGAAATTTACAGTCCGGAACCTCAGAATCGAAAATATTGCAAATAAACCCAGCGCCATTCCGAGCTGAATATTAACTGTCTGAAGCAATGCACATAGCAGAAAGATTATTATTCCCATAAGGAAAAAGGAAAATACATATTCTTTTTTTCCCGTGAATCTGTAGTAAATTAATCCAACAAGTATAAAGATTACTAGAAGGTTAATGGCAAACCTTATCATTATACTGAATAAAGTATGTTCAGCGCAAGTGATGACAATGACATAAGTGATCAGTTAATCGGATTAAAACTCTAAACAATCTTTAAGAAGCTGGATAAACAATAGAATTTCGTTTATCAAAACTTTTATAGAAACCATCAAGGTATACTGATCATTTCTTTTTTCGATTTTGCGTTAAGATACAGGAATTCATTTATTACTTTATATATTTCTTCTTTTTTATCCCGGAATTCTTTCAAGGCTTCATTGAATTCCGCTTCTGATCCTGCACACCCCAAGATATTTGCGTTCCCTGACCGACTCCAGTCCGAGTCCTTCAAATGGAATGGCATAATCGGTATTTACAAGTCCCGAATAGTCAAAGTCATAAGGGATTATTATACCGGATTCGAGACCGCCGTAATTCCCTGGGCAATTGTCAGGGTATTATGCCTTATCGGGACTGACCAGTCGGTATTTCCAATCATGTAATTGAATATGGCCATCCTGTCCATAACTTGCCTCCTTATATGCTTCTGTGTCACATGTGCGGAATCAATCTCAATACTGTTTGTGCGTTTTTCAAGCGATTTAACAGGCTCTATCAGGAAGGCGAATTCCTTTACGGTTTGCTCTCCTTGAAAGTATTTATGTAATTAACTCTTAAAAGCCTTACTTTAAAACCATATTCTGTAAGGACATTATACATTTTGTAGATCAGGAATTCTTTCAGAAGATACTCTTCACCTCCTGCACTGCAATGTGTTACCAATTTTATCTTGTCAATTTTGCTAAACTCCCCGCCGACGGAATCCTGCTTTTTGAAGTTGAGCATAAGCGGAGGGAAATCGCAGATCGACAGGCGGGAAATACCGCGGGGTCTGACCTTCAGTGTTTTTACAATAGAATCTGACGGACTTGTATGGTAGACAGAGTTGCATCATAATATTCGCTTTCATTCCTTTTTTCTCCTGTAATGGGTTATATCGAACTTAAGTGAGATTTCCAGAAGCTCGTCACTGTCAAATAGTATAATATCTCCCTTAACTGTATCTGAAACAGCATATTCATATTCAGAGAATCCAGCTGGCTGAAAGCGTTAATAGTACTGATCCCTGACAGCAGTAAAGAGGAGAAGCAATGATTTTTTCATGCAATAAAGATTAATAAAATGGTAGCTGACCTGAAATTCACGATCGAATTTAATATAAAACAGGGACATAAAAAAATTTACTGACAAATAAGAAAGGCCGCTGATGAGGCGGCCTTTCACGAATGATCACAATGTTTACTTCTTATATTGAGCCAGGTAATCCTTCACCTGACGGTAAACATTCTCTCCTGTAAATCCGAGCTTTTCATCAAGGACTTTGTAAGGTGCTGAATATCCGAAAGTATTTACACCCCATATTTTACCCTGGGTGCCGACAAGGCCCTGAAGTGTGACAGATAATCCTGCAGTAAGCCCGAAAACCGGAATGTCATCGGGAATTACTGATTTTCTGTATTCATCGCTCTGTCCCCTGAATAATCCTTCAGAAGGAGCAGAAATGATCCTTACCCTCAGACCGTCGTTTCTCAGAAGGATGGCTCCTTCGGCCAGTGTTGATACTTCCGATCCGCTTGCAACAAGGATGATCTCGGGTTTTCCTTCACAATCAGAAACAATGTATGCTCCGTACCCAGACTTCAGCGCATCGCTGTACCTGTTGCCGGTTGCTGATGGAAGATCTTTGATATTCTGTCGGGATAAGATGAGCGCAGTAGGGGTTTTTATATTCTCAAGGGCCAGTTTCCAGGCAACGTTTGTTTCTATGGCATCGGCAGGCCTTAATACAAGCATGCTGTTCTCTCCATGATGGTTTTTAATATGCTCCATGAGCCTGATCTGGGCTTCCTGCTCAACAGGCTGATGGGTAGGACCGTCTTCCCCGACGCGGAAGGCATCATGCGTCCATATATAACGGACTGGTAATCTCATGAGGCAGGCGAGGCGGACAGCAGGTTTCATATAGTCGGAGAAGACAAAGAAAGTACCGCACGCCGGTATAATACCCCCGTGAAGAGCCATCCCGTTCATCACAGCAGCCATTGTAAGTTCCGATACTCCGGCCTGGAGAAACGCTCCTGAAAAATCTCCCTTTACAAAAGGTCTGGTATTTTTCAGAAATCCGTCTGTCTTGTCGGAATTTGAAAGATCTGCCGAAGCAACAATCATATTCTCAACTTTTTTTGCCAGCACACTTAGTACTGCGGCCGATGCGGCCCTTGTAGCAGATCCTTCCTTCTGCTGAATGGCCTGAAAATCGATGCCAGGTATATTCCCGGAATAAAATAACTGAAGCTTTTTATCAGATTCACTGTTTTTTGACTGCCCATTCATCTTTCTTTTTCTTCCATTCTGCAGCCACTCTGCGTTTTTCTTCAGGCACTTTATTATAATTCCCTCACTTCCGGAAATACCCTGAACGGATCGGACGGATCGCCTCCAAGATTTGCAAGTGACTTTTCAAATGAACCTCCGGCTTCACTTACCGGCATACCATGGGTAGATGTTTTCCTTTCAAAGCTTTTACCTTCATTATCAACAAGCCCTTTACCCATCACTGTCTTTCCGATTATTATAACTGGTTTATCTTTTGATTTTATGGCTGTGGCGAGAGCTTTTCTGATCTGATCCTGATCATTTCCATCAATGGTAATCATTTCCCAGCCCCACGCAGAGTATTTTTTTGCAGTATCTTCAGCATGTAACTGCCTTGTTTCGGTGGATAGCTGGATATCATTCGAATCATAAAACATGATGAGATTGCTGAGCCCAAGGAAACCTGCAAGCCTGCCTGCACCCTGGGATATCTCTTCCTGTACTCCCCCATCGGAAATAAAGGTGAAGGTCTTATGTGAAAAGAGTTCACCGAACCTTGCATGCAAGAAACCTTTCAGCAATTGCAGCGCCAACAGCCATTGTATGTCCCTGTCCCGAGCGGACCTGAAGTGTTCTCCACACCTCTCATAATATCAAGTTCGGGATGCCCTGGAGTGGGACTTCCCCACTGACGGAACTGATTTGAGTTCATCAGCATTAAAATGCCCGGTCAGAGTGAGCACAGAATACAGCATGGGTGACATATGACCCGGATCAAGAAAAAACCTGTCGCGGTTTATCCATGAAGGATCAGCCGGATCAAAATTCAGAAATTCCGAAAAAAGGATATGAATAAAATCAGCTCCACCCATTGCTCCTCCCGGATGCCCTGATCTGGCTTTTTCCACCATCGACATTGAAAGGATCCTGATATTGTCAGCTGCCAGTTTGTTTATATCAATACTCATAATAAGAATTTTTACCATTAGTTATTTAATGGCAGTAAAAATAGAATTAATTGTTTACAGAAAAAATAGAAAATACCTGTAAAATCACGATGATATTTTCGTAACAGGGTCATTCCATGGAATGCCCCCTGCAAAATCAAGGTAATAACGTTGTCGGGGTGTTGGATGCAACGCCTACTGTAAAATCACGGTTATTCTACAGATATTTTCTGTCCTCTTCGGGGACTTCGAAATATTTGTCGTAGGCTTTTACATCAGGACCTGTGCTGGCTTCCACTCTTGTTGCCCCGGATCTTGTAAGTGCACTTTTCACCACCAATCCCGAAAAATAAATATTGAATTCCTTTCCTTCTTCATCTTTCATCAGTATCCTTACCAGGTGGAGATACTTCATGCTGTTCAGCTGAGCTCCGCAGATAGGACATGTATAGATGTATTCCTCTCCCTTCTCTGATCTGAAAAGTCGGATGAGTGGTATGAGTGTAGTTCCCGATTTCGGGATTCAGATAGACCAGTCCCCTCTGTGAACGGTCACTGAGGTTGGTGGCAGTCAGGATAATCGAGGTCTTTACATTAAGATGACCCCTGCAAACTTTACAAAGATATTCTACAGCCATTTTATTCCTCCTGTCTGTTTATTTGGTTTATAATGTTATCTGAAATATCTTTTACAATATACGAAATATTTTCTCCAAAATGAATATTTTCCGGTTGAATTGCCAGAATAAACACAGGCATATTAAAAAAATCAGCGAAGTCTCCTAAGTGATATATTGTGAGTATTAAATGTCAGATCCTGTACCTGACTAATTTCCAGTATTTTAAGCAGTCCGGGAGGTAGTTTCATGTCCACACAATCGATAAGTACAAGTATATCGGGATCAAGTGAATTTATTTTGCCTATGTAGTTCTCAATGCCTGTTTCGACAGTAAGTGATTCGATATGATCCTTGCTTCTGATCCTGCGCTAATGTATACGCCAGCTCCATCATCGCTTTTAAGACGATTTCCAATACCAGTAAAGAGTATTCTTTTCCCTTTTATCCGAAAGAAGTTTATCAAGCTCTTTAAACACCTTTATACAAGTATTTTACAAGCACATGTCTGAGGCAGTTGGGACAGATTATGTTGAACATGTCTTTTCTTTTCAAGCCCATCCCTTATCTCAACATCAACATCCTGTCCTTCGGCAAGTTTTAGTTTCTCGTTAAGCATATTAAGATTAAGTATCGAGGAAAATGCTTTAGGGCCAAGTTTTCTGTGCATGAAATTCAGATGTTCCTTTGTCGTGATCAACGCTCCGCAGTTTTCACAGATCAGAAGTTCTTTTTCCTGGTATTCGACTACTTTCTGCCTGTCAAACACTGCAATGTCATATATTTTATCCGATAAGTATACTCCTTTACCCGGTAATACAGTGTTCCTGGCACATTCCGCAGAATATGCACTTGCCGTAATCCCTTATGATAGTTCTTATCTTTCTTTTCTTTGTCATCAGTGAATGTTATTGCATGGGGAGGGCATACATTGGCGCATGTTTCACATCCGACACAATTCTTTATCGTCAACTTCAGGTTTTCCCCTGAATTTCTCGAAAGGTACATGAGGTTCAGCAGGAAATTTTGATGTGTAAGCCGGGGTTAAAAGGGAGATAACAGCCTCCTTTAATTCTCTGAGCTTCGGATATTTCATTTTACAGCCTCCTTATAATCATCCTTTACGGTCTTATCGCGATAATTTAGTCCCGAAATGATATGACCCTCTTATCAGGGCATGTGCAGCCACTGTTGAGCTGAAGAAAAGTATCGGAATAGCTATCAGGGCTTTAGTGCCTGCATCACTAATTCCGAAATGGAATATAACTCCAAGAAGAATGCTGCAGCATCCAAGGGTAACGCATTTGGTGGCGGACTGCAGCCTGTTGTATACATCCGGCAGACGGATCAGTCCGATACATCCGAATGCATTGAACAGCACACCAATACATATGAAAATTATTGCAACCATATTATTCACTTAGTTTTTTACCACTTAGATATTTGGCAAGTGTGATTGTACCAATAAAACTCAGTATGATCCATGCAATACCAATATCGAGGATAAATGATTTTTCAGTCTGTATCGAAATTATTGCACAGATCCCGACAACCAGTATCCCGAAAATATCAATCCCTACCATCCTGTCGGGTATTGTCGGCCCCCGTATTATCCTGTACAGGCATACAGCGCTTAATCCAATCTGAATATAAAGCAGTATGGTCAGAAATATCAGTCATTCTGCAAATCTTTTAATATATTTTTCAAAATTTCCGGTTATCTTCTTTGTATAGACATCAGGATCTTCAGAACTGACATAAATCCAGTGGATATAAAAATCATCATCAATGATGTCAACAGTAATTGTACCCGGAGTCATCGTGATGGAATTTGCCAGGAGGGTTTTTGCAAAATCCGATTTCAGGATGGTCCTGACTTTTACGATGCCGGGTTTTATTGGCATGGCGGGATGAAGAACCCTGTAGGCAACATCGAAATTCGCCTTAATACATTCCCAGATGAATACTATAAGGTAAACAAGGAACCAGAACCAGCGGTCGAGGCTGAAGGTACTTATATACATTTTGAAAATAATACCTTCCAAAAATGGCCGAGCAGACAGCTGAAGCTACTGAACCCACAATCAGATTCGGGACAGTGAATTTGAAGGTCAGGAGAAACCAGAAGATCAGTGATAATATGAAAACTGCAATATATCTCCTCATATTCCTGTGATTTGTGAAGGGTATTTTGAAGGATCCATGAGTATATCCGTTGCCGGTATGAGGATTAGTTTCTCTTACTCCGGGCAGTGCCAGTATACTGAGAAGCAGGCAGATAATACTTAATACTATCATGCTGAAGAGCATCGGAAAGGGAACCTCTTTTATGTTTCTGTCATTCCGGTCGTCAGTTTTATTAAAGAAAGCATAACGCTGGAATTTAAGAAATGAGGCAAGTGTAATGATACTTACGATTACAGCAAGCGCAGCAAGCAGGTAATATTTTGCCATGATGGCTGCAATGATTATTATCAGCTTGCTGAAGAATCCGTTAAAAGGTGGTATTCCGGAGATTGCCATCGATGCGGCGAAGGATGTTGCATGCAGTCACAGGCATATGCTTTGCCAGACCTCCCATTTCATGAAGATCGCGTGTGCCTGTTGTATATTCAATTGCTCCTGCATTAAGGAAAAGCAATCCTTTAAACGCGGCATGGTTTATAAGGTGAAATATACCGCCGGCTATTGCAAGGGCAGCAACTTCATTTCTTATCCCCTTTGAGATCATCATCATCCCGATGCCGACTGAAAGTACTACATACCCCATCTGGCTGATGCTGTGATATGCAAGAAGCCGCTTTATGTCCCACTGTCCTATCGCCAGGAAGACACCAATTACCATCGACAATGCACCAAGTGAGGTGATCAGTACCGACATTCCCTGGCTGATAGCGAACATATTGAAAAATAACCTTATGATCACATAAATACCGACAGCCTTGATCAGTACACCTGAAAGCATCGCGGAAATAGGTGAGGGAGCCGATGAATGTGCATCAGGAAGCCATGCATGAAACGGAATGATTGCTGCCTTCAGGCCGAATCCGGTTAACAGGAGGATCTGTACCAGAAGATAGTACGTTCTGTCGTATCCTGAGCTGAATACCACCCTGATATCGGCAATATTCAGCGTTTTGGCTTTCCAGTAAATAAATCCAATTCCGAATAAGTATAATAAAGGATGCAATCCCTCCGAGCACCTGGTATTTAAAAGTCGCTTCCAGTTCATTCTTTTCCACACCGAATGCAACAAGGGCATAGGAAGAAATGGCCGATATCTCGAGAAAGACAAAAATATTAAAGAGATCACCGCTGATAACAACTCCGTTCATTCCTGCTATCATCAGGCAGAAAAGTGAATAGAAATAATTTTCAGAGGTGTACCTGCTCATGTAGGATATCGAATAAAAGACTGAAAGGAATCCGATTAAATTGATGATGCAAAGTACAAGGGTATTGAATCCGTCGAGGACCATGTAAATGCCAACAGGGACACCATTAACAGGTTCCCAGCCTCCGGCTTTATATACAGTAACCTTTTCTCCTGTATGAAAAAAGAAAGTAAAAGCTTATAATAACAAGGAGAAGGAGGAGGAAGGAGGCGAAATACTTGTTGAAATTCTTTATGAACCTGCCGAGGATCATTATCAGGAAAGCTCCTGTCAGCGGTACAATTACAAACAAAGGGATCAGCGGATTCATAATTTTATCCTCTCAGGTTTTTAATCTCTCTTATATCGAATGTTCCGTACTTTCTGTAAATCCTGATAATAACAGCCATGATCATAGCAGTTGTGGCAAGTCCGATCACAATGGCCGTAAGTACCAGCGCCTGCGGCAGCGGATCAACATATAATTTTACCGGATCGGCAGGATCCACAATAGGAGCAACTCCGCCTTCAATATAACCTATCAGGGCAAGGAACAGAAAAGTGCTGAATTCCATTATCGAAAGCGAAATGGCGATCTTCACCAGGTTTCTCCTTGTAATGACCCCATAAAGGCCGACAAGGAACAATGCAAAGCACAACAGGTAAGTTATCATTCCGGCATCTCCTCCTTAAATATTATAAGTGCAAGAAAAATAGTCAGTATGGATGCGGCCACCTCAATGCCGACAAATATATTGTACAGGGGAAGTATCCCTGCACTTACCAGTTCACCGGCTGTTCCTTTAGGTAGCCAGTTCAGGAAAAATATCCTGGCCCCGAAAAGTAATCCCGAACATGCAAGGAATGTCACCACAAGGATGGCAAGGTTCTCGTACATGGTCGACCCGGATTCCTCTCTTGTAAGCTTCATAAAATCGCTGCCAAATGCAAGGATGAGGAGGATGAATGATCCGGCAATGATAACTCCTCCTGCAAACCCTCCTCCCGGCGTCAGGTGACCATGGACGATCACATAAATGCCATAAAGAAACACCAGCCCCGAAATCAGCTGCGTTGTTTTCTTTACTATTACCGTCATTCCTTTCATAATCCTAATATTTCAATTTTAAGTCACCGTCATTGCGAGTCCCGCCCAATCCGCCAAATCAAAGTTACCGTCATTGCGAGTCCCGCCACAAACCTTCGACAGAACTCCGTTGTTTAAACCGGGACGAAGCAATCTGTCCCGAATTTCACTCAATCATACTTTCATTTCCTTCCCTTAATCCTTAATATCGTCAGCACCCCCAGTACCGCTGTAACCAGCACCGTTGCCTCCCCAAGAGTATCATATCCCCTGAAATCAAAGACAACGCCTGTTACGAGATTGGCGCTGCCTGTCTTTTCCGCTAGCACCCTCAATATATGGACAGCCATCCTCAGAGTGCTTTCACCAAACGGATCGAGGGTATTTATTGCTATCCTGAAAAAATAAAACAAAATAATTAATAAAAACAGAGCAGTAACAGCGTTAACATAACCCTGCGGATCGGGTTTGGAATATGGTTCTTCCCTCGAACTGTCAAGTACAACCGCCACCATGATAATAAGGGAAATTGTCTCAACAACTATCTGAACAATTGCCAGATCGGGAGCTCTAAGAAGAAGGAAGCATATTACTAGTCCATAACCCACGATCCCGCAGGCAATTACAGCTGACAGAAGATCTCTCGCATGAATGGCATATAATGCACCCAGTATCATTAACCCTGTTATTATGGATATTGCAATTTCCATCTGGATTCCGTTGTTTATATCATAATGATCAGCATAATAATCAATCCGGCACAAACCCATATTATATAACCTGGCAGAACTCCGGTATGTGCTTCGCTGAAAATATGACTCAGCCAGAGTACAAACCGTTTTGACAGGTCATAAATATCAAACCATTTCTCTTCAGCTTTTTTATATAAACCTGACAGGAAACTGAACTCTCCCAGCGTTTTATAGAATTCAGGTGTCGGGTAAGCAGCCTGATCCTGTATTTTTTCACCACCAATAAAGCTGTCTTCCCTTCTGAAATTCTTATAATTAAGAATAAGATATAATATTAATCCAAGAGCCAATGATATTACAACAAGCAGGGATACAAGTGACGAATCCCAGAATCCGGAGAACTGAAATTCCCCGGTAACAGGCATGAACAGCTTTGGTACAATAAAGTTTGTGGCAAAGATCCCAAAGACCGATGCAGAATAATGCAAGCACTGCCAGAGGTATCCACATCATCGCAGGAACCTCCCGCACAGCTTCAAGATTAGTTTTCCGGCGGCCCAGGAAGATACCTCCGATGAATTTGATAAAGCTGGCAAGGGTGAGTGCAGATCCCAGATACAGCCAATCCTAGCCATAATACCCATGAGTTTACTGCTAATTCCTGGCTCCGGATCCGGAATCAATTATTCCCTGGTAGATCATCCATTTCGATGCAAATCCGTTTAATGGAGGTATTCCTGAGATAGACATGGCAAATATAAGGGCTGCAAAGAATGTTACGGGCATGGCTTTCGGGAAAGACCACCAAGATCATCGATATTCTCTTCGCCGGTTCTGTACTCAACATTTCCGGCAGTAAGCAAGAGTCCGCTTTTATAAAGGGCATGATTGATCATGTGAAACAGACCAGCAGCAACACCGATCATTGAACCCAGACCGAAACCAAGGATCATATAGCCTACCTGTGATACTGCATGAAATCCCAGCAGGCGCTTGTAATTATGCTGGATAAGAGCCATCATAACTGCCTGTGATAATTGAGATTACTCCTGTGATCAGCAACAATAAGTCTCATCGCATCATTCAGTATGAAGATATCCATTGTCATTCTTGCAAGAAAATATATTCCCAGCAGTTTATCGAGTGAAGCCGGGAAAATGCGGAAGACGTAGCCGGAGCATCTTTTGCATAATCCGGAACCCATGAATGGAAAGGGAAAGCGCCTGCTTTGGTGAAACATCCCACAAGAAGAGCGATGAAGGCTGTCACTGAAAGGATGTTGTCTGTCGGCAGGGAAACTGACGCCGATGCTGAATGATCCTGTCAGCCTGTAAATCATACCAATACCAATGATCATTATTGAATCAGATGCTCCGATAAGGATCAGGGTCTTCTTTGCAGTGGCCGAGCTTTCCTCATCGCGTCCGGGAATGAGCTTGTAGAGGGTGATGCCAAGTATGCCCCAGAAGATAAGGAACATGACGAGGTTATCTGCCAGCACTGCACCATAGGAGCACCCCAGTGTTATAAGGAACCATTGATAATAGTGCTTTACCCTCCCACTTTTTATATAAACTATGGAATAAATTAATACAAGTATTGAAAAGAGGCTTATAAACAGTATTATCAGCTTGCTGAGGTTATCGACTGAGAAAGTGAAGAAGCTTTCTGCACCGTACATCAGATCCGAGCCGAACAATGCATTACATGTTTTGCCCATAACTCCCTCAAGAGCAACCATCTGGGGGGCTGATGTGAATAATGAAAGAGTGAGATAGCCTGTTATAAGACTGATCACCAGGGCAAAGATGCCTTTTAATTTCAGGTGCTTTTCCGGTACGAGGAAAAGAAGAATACCTGCAAGAAAGGGGATGATTATCAGTATTTGCAGGAATTTACAAACAGAAGGTTCTGACACTATTGAGAAAAATTCACTCATTTCTTTCAGATAATTTTTTTCTTCAATTCAAGTGTTTTGTTTATAGATAGTTCAATCAGTTCTTTTGCGTTCATTAGTCTTTTTCCTGAATGTACATCACAGGCAACTGCCATTCTTTCTGTACAGCAATAGCATGGATCGACAGCGGCAAGGGATAGTGTTGCATCAGAAATTGTTTGTCCGATGCATGCCTTTTTGAAGGTTGCTATATTGACATAACTTGGAGCCCTGATCTTATGTCTGGCAGGTGAATTGGAGCCATCCGAAACCACAAAATGAAA
This sequence comes from uncultured Bacteroidales bacterium, assembly GCA_963700275.1. GTDB lineage: Bacteria > Bacteroidota > Bacteroidia > Bacteroidales > VadinHA17 > LD21. The sequence continues at coordinate 341,545 of CAVOWZ010000007.1, forward strand.
TACTTCTCCTCTCGGGGCTTCAGCCCTTCCAATACCGCTGCCCTCAGGTATCTCCTTAACCCTGACATTGATATCCTGTCCTTCTGTCTTTTCGAGCCCGGTGATACACTGTTCAATTATTGATATTGATTCATATATTTCCAGCAGTCTGACTTCAGCTTTTGCAAAAACATCACCTCCATTGGCAGTTATCACTTTCCAGTTCACCAGCGGATAAGCTGCATACGGATCATCCTTCCTTATATCAATTGCCACACCCGAAGCCCTTGCAGTGGGACCTACCGCGGCATAGTCAATAATATCCTGCCTGGTCAGGATCCCCACACCCTTTGTCCTGGCATGTATAACCGGGTCGTCCATCACCGCACCGGTCAGAAGATCTGCTTTTTTCTTTAAATCATCCAATATTTTCCTGATATGAGGGATTTTATCACTTTCGATATCCCTCCTTACTCCACCAACCCTGAACATTGCATAACTGTTCCTGTTGCCGGTTATCATCTCAAACAGATCGAGAATGGGCTCACGGTATTTCCATGCCCACATAAAAACAGTGTTATATCCAAGGAAATGACCCGCCAGACCAACCCAGAGAAGATGGCTGTGGATACGTTCCATTTCCCCGATTATTGATCTGATGTATTTAGTCCTGTCGGTGATCTCAACACCGGCTATCTCTTCAACAGCATTGGCAAAGGCAAAAGGATGAGAGGTTGAGCATATTCCGCAGATACGTTCAACAAGAAAGAATACCTGGTCGTATGTTTTTGATTCACTGAGTTTTTCTATTCCCCTGTGATTATAACCCGTTTCCCATTTAATATCTTTTACAATCTCCCCGTCGCAGTAAAGCTTGAATAATTCAGGCTCTTCCTGCAGGGGGTGGTAGGGACCGATTGGTATGAGTGTCTTTTTGCCCATCGTGTGAACGCTCTTATTTAAACTCCTTTCTGTAAGGATAAACACCTTCCGCCCAGTTTCCTTCAGATATGAGCTTTTCCTGATTCGGGTGATTGAGGAAATTGATCCCGAACAGCTCGTGCATTTCCCTCTCAATCCAGTTTGATGCATTGAACATGTTGGACAAAGACTCTATCTGAGGATTTTCCTTATCAAGTATCACATGAATATTCAGTACCAGTGCGGTTTTATCCACGCTGAAATGATAATAAATCTCAAATCCTCTTTTTGTATGTAAGGCTGAAGCAATTATAAATCTTAATCCGGCGTTTTTATGCAGATATTCAGCAACCTTAAGGATGGAATCAGGGTTTACAGAAACTGTTGCCCGCTTCTCACTATTCTTTACCACTTCAATTATCTCCTTACTGAAGTTCTCCCTTAATTTTTCTATTACCAGATCCGTTTCCATCAATCTTTATTTCAAATCTAAACTCTAAACTCTAAACTCACTCTCTTAGCCCTGTGCCCTGCGCTATCTTAACCCACCCCCATCCCCTCCCAGGAGGGGAGCCTGAGACGCGCCTCACCGCTCAGCTACTCACCGCTCACCACTCACCACTCACTACTCACCACTCACTACTCACCGCTCACTCGCTACTCCAGCCAGCTTCACAATCCCCGCAATTATCGCCTCCGGCTTCGGCGGGCAGCCGGGAATATAAGCATCAACAGGTATTATCTTGTCAACCGGTCCGGCAAAGGTTATTCCTTCGGCAAAGATCCCTCCTGTACAGCCACATGCTCCAATTGCTACTACAAGTATAGGTTTTGGAGCCTGATTATAGATCTCAAGCAGTCTGTCTTTATCACGTTTGTTAATTGATCCGTTCACAAGAAGTACATCGGCATGTCTTATACTTCCGACCAGGAGAATACCGAAACGTTCAAGATCGTGCCTGGGAGTAAGGCAGTCGAGTATCTCAATATCGCAATTATTGCAGGAGGCTCCTCCGAAATGAAAGACCCACAGTGATTTTTTGAAGCAATAATCCTTAAATCCCACTTTTTTAAAGTTTATAAACCAAATGCAATCAATACCAGTGCAATAACGGCGATCAGATTCATCCATATCATGAAGAAACTCATCGCCTGCTTTATTTTTATCCTTGGATTTGTATTTCTTATCAATGTCAATAGCAGAACAACCAGAAGCACTTTGAGAACCGCCCAAAGAATATTTATCCCCTGCAAATTAAATCCGTTCATAAGTAATGCAACAAGCAGTGCCGGAAGGATGAAGATCATAATGTACTTTGTAAGTTTTATCAATGCATATGGCGGTCCGGAATACTCAATGAAGATGCCCTCGGTGATCTCAGCTTCTGCTTCCGGCATATCAAAGGGAACCATTGCCAGTTTTGCCTGGATGCAGAATATCCCGACAACAAATAGAAGTACCCCTGATATGCTTGCAATAAATGGCGAGCCTGTCTGTTGTGTGTTGATGATCGTATACAAGTCGAACTGCTGGCCGCATTTCATAATTATTCCCGCAATGAAGAGGAGGAATGTAAGCTCATAGCTTAAAATGAGTTTCATTTCGCGCGATCCTCCCACAGCTGCGAGAGGATTACCTGAGGCAAGAGAACCTGTAATATATGAGAATGAAGGTATTGTAAGAAGATAGAAAATGACCAGCAGATCACCCTTGAATCCCGTCGTTATGTTGAATAAAGGTAAAAGAATGAATATACCTGCCAGTACTGCGCCGATGACTCCGAAGACCGGAGCCATAAGGAATATGGCCGGCGATCCGTATTTTGGGAGGATAGTCTCTTTTACAAGCAAAAGTTTAAAAAAATCGTAAAATGGCTGTAATAGGGGAGGACCCTTACGGAACTGGACCCTGGCAGTGATCTTCCTGTCGAACCATGAAAGAAATGCTCCTGTCACTGCAGTGAACAGCAGTCCTGGAAAGATAAAGAAATAAAAGAGACTTACTGCCATATTATTTGATTTCAGTACTATACAAATACTCTTTTACGAGTACCCTGTCGTTGAGCCTGTATATATTCTTTTCAGGTGATTCATCATCATCTGTCATGTAAACTGTACCCGCGGGACAGGCCTCAATGAACTTTTGCGCCTCACCAATCATTTGTCAGGTTGTAAAGAAGATCCCTGTTGCGGTGATGTATGAAGAAGTCCGTCATCATTGTCCCGAACGGGCATATTGTTACACATGATTTACATGACACACACAGATTGGTATGTCGGATAACAATGCCATCAATATCTTTCTCAAGTGCTTCCGTCGGACAGACTGCAATACATGGAGCATCTTCACATTTTCTGCAGGTGAATCTGAATGTTGCAAGTTCTCTGATCGTTTTCAGGCCGTTTGAATTTGAGGATTGATAGAATAATCCCTCAGGAAGTGCCAGGTCAGGATTCCTGACCATTGCTTCCCGGAGCTTAATCATATCTATCAACAGATTCTTTGGCATGTCAGTCCCAGATATTTGGTTGATCTTTTATTTCATCGTAAGTGAATACAGGGCCGTCTTTACATACAAAAAACTCACCCATCATGCAGTGGCCGCATTTTCCCAGTCCGCATGACATGTTCTTTTCCATCGAAAGATAGATCTGTTCGTCTTTATAACCCATTTCAAGGATCTTGATCGTCCCGTATTTCATCATTATGGGCGGACCGCAGACAACAGCTACAGAATTTCCGACACTGACCTTTATATTATTCAGGAGGGTTGGTGCAACTCCGACAGGCCCGTCCCATTCTTCATCTCCTTTATCAACAGTCCGGTACGCTTCAAACTTGTCGATACTGTTCAGTCTGTTAAAGAGAGGTTTATATATGCAGTCGTCAGGAGTCTTGGAACCGTAGCACAGGATTACTTTTTCAAGATTGTCCTTCACGTGTTCCAGGGCATACAGCAAAGATCTGATAGGAGCAAGGCCGCAACCGCCTCCCAGGATCAGAACTTCCTTTCCGAAGAATTTTTCAACAGGATAACCTCTGCCGTACGGACCTCTTATTCCCATGCTGGCGCCGGGTTTAAGATTGTGCATGATCTCTGTAACATATCCCGTCTTCATTACCGTAACCTCAAGCCGGTCACTTATCAGAGGTGATGATGAAGGAGTAAAGGGTGCTTCACCGATTCCATCAACCGATAATTCAATGAACTGCCCGGTACTGAATTTAAACTCTTCTTCTGGTATTAAAACAAATGTTTTTATAAGAGGCGATTCCTCAATCACTTCAATCAGCCTGGCCTTTAACGGCTTGTATATGTTTTTGTCTGACGGCATAACTATTTATGCAAGTTCCATAAACATTTCATTCTTATTGATCTTCCCTATGCAGGCTTCAATGCACCTTCCGCAACCTGTGCATGCAACAGGTTTAAATTTTTCAGGCTTCCAGACATATTTACACATATATCTGTTTCTGAATCTGTTATGTAGCCTGCGGAGTGCATCTTCCCCGCCTGCAACTCTTTGAAAGCCAGGATACTGGCAGGCATCCAGCTGCTTAACCTTTTCAAATCCTGGCTTGTCCAGAAGAATAAAACAGCTGCATGTGGGGCAGATTGTTGCACATGCCCCGCATGAAACACACTTTGATGAATATTTTTCCCATATATCCTTTGCGGCGGTGCTGACTATCTCTCCTGTACGCTTATAATCAGGAAGCCCTTTATTTGCTTCTGCCAGTAAGGCCTCGGTTGAAGCGTGCTCTTTTTCAATGGATGAAAGCACTGCCTGCTCATTGCATTCAGCTGCTGAGGGAATTCCATTTAAGAATTCCTCACCCTTTCCGGTAATGATCCGGAAAAACATTTTTCCTTCCAGAACAATTACTGCAATATCGGCTATGGTTGTTGAAAATGGACTGACACCGTATGAAGTGCAGTGACAATGCTCCTGTATGCCAATGCAATCTGATGCAATGATCAGCGTATTCTCACGACGGTTCCTGTAAAAAGTATCTTCGAAATCCTTATCAAGATAAATCTCATCAAGCAATGCCAGCCCTTCAACATCACAATTCGGTGGTCCTATGATTATTCTTGGCTTTTCTCCCGGCCTTTCTCCTGTTACATTTTCTTTAACAGGAAGGAAAAAGTTTTTAAGTGAAGTAACCGGCTTGGGCTTATTATATATGATAAAGGGAATATCTTCAGCAGTTATTAATTCGTAATCCTGACCAAACTCATTTCCGACCGGAGCGAAGACATCATGAGATGAAAGTAACGTTTCTTATTACTTTATCCCATTCTACTTTTGTTATGCTCTTGTAATGCATTTATGTGATAAGGTTCACATATAAAAATAATGGCTGTATATAAAATAACCAATAAAAAAAGACTGATTTTTCAGCCCGGTAACTTCAGATAATGATAAATAGCTATAAAACAGATATATAAACTATTATTTTATTTTTGAAAATAATTGATTAAATTTGGGATAATTTAATTAATCAGAATATAATGTGAAACAAATCACAAAATATGTAATAAAAAACAGTCTGAAAAGGATCTTTCTTTACAGGGCATGCCTTGTCAGACTGAAACTTATGGGGGTTGTAAGGGTTTATTCCTATACACTTGCAAGTGAAACAGGGGTCACCTCTGATCAGGTCAGGAAGGATTTTTCGGAATTTAAAATTACTGGGAACAAGCGGGGAGGTTATAATATTGATGAGTTGCTTGAAAAAATGGAAAGTATCTTTCACCGGAACCAGGATCATAATATTGTTCTGATAGGAATGGGTAATATGGGACTCGCATTATCGAAATACAGCCGGTTTGTTCAGCGGAACATGAACATCGTTGCCACTTTCGACATCGATCCATTCAAGCAGAAGCAAAGATCAGACATTCCGGTTTATTCGATGAACAGACTGAAAGAAGTTATTGTAAGGTTTAAAGTCAGGGTGGCTATCATAGCAGTGCCGGAGATCTCAGCCCAGGAGGTGGCTGATGAGCTGGTCCGGCATGGTATAAAAGGAATTGTGAATTTCGCCCCGGTCCTTCTTAAGATGCCTCCTGACGTTGTAATAAATAATGTGAACCTTTGTGATGAGCTGGAAAGCGTTATATATTATGTTCACAAACAGTTGAAAGCAGATGGAATTAAAAACCTGGAGCTATTATACAAGGATATGAAATACTGATTAAGGGTCTTGTGCAGGGTGTCGGATTCCGCCCGTTTGTATACCGTATGGCATCAAAGCACGGATTATCAGGGGAAGTTGACAACCGGACCGATGGTGTTTATATATTAGTTCAGGGCGATACTTCAGTAATCGACAGTTTTACAAACGACCTTCTTCATAATTCCCCTCCCGCTTCACATATTAAGTCGATTGAAATGAGTCCGGTACTGACTGCCGGATACAAGGGATTTTCTATAACGAAAAGTAAGGACTCCGACAGTAATGTGACTGAAGTGAGCCCTGATATTGGTGTATGCCGGGAGTGCCTTGGGGATATGGAAAATGATCCGGAAAGGATCGCTTACCCCTTCGTTAATTGCACCAACTGTGGTCCGAGATTCACAATCATTGAAGAGCTGCCTTATGACAGACCCCTTACCACAATGAGCAGCTTCATGATGTGCGGGAAATGCAGATCGGAGTACGATGATATTCTGAACAGGCGTTTTCATGCACAACCGATAGCATGTAATGCATGCGGACCTGTTTATAAATATAAAGACCATTCAGGATGTTTAACCAATATTGATGAGATACTTGATAAGATTTTCCGTCAGATAGAATCCGGAAAAATCATTGCCCTGAAGGGTCTTGGCGGCTATCACCTGCTTTGCGATGCATTAAACAATACTGCTGTCGGGGTTCTCAGACAAAGAAAACAAAGGGATTCAAAACCTTTTGCTGTTATGTTCAGAGATATTCAGGCAGCGGCTGAGTATTGTTTTATTGATGAAAATGAAGAAAAAGAGCTTCTGTCATGGAGAAGACCGGTAGTGATTCTCAGGCAGAAGAAAGCACTTTCACCGGTGGTAAGCAATGGTCTGAATACAACAGGAGTCCTCCTGCCATATATGCCCATACACTATTTATTGTTCAGGAAACTGAATACCCCGGCAATTGTATTTACAAGCGGTAATCTCTCTGATGAACCGGTAATTACCAGCGATGTGGTTGCCGAAAATGAATTAACCCGTGTGGCAGATTCGGTTGTGAGCTACAACCGTGAAATACTAAACAGGGCCGATGACTCGGTTGTCAGGTTCATGGGTAACAGAATATCTGTCATCCGCCGCTCCCGGGGGTTTGTCCCACGACCTGTTGACCTCAGTTTTAATGTTGAAGGGATTATTGCCCTGGGAGCTGAGCAGAAGAACAGCTTCTGCATCGGCAAGGGCCGGCAGGCAATACTGAGCCAGTATATCGGAGACCTTAAAAACAGGCCCACCTTCGATTTTTTTACAGAATCAATTGAAAGGTTTAAGAAATTATTCAGGTTTAAACCTTCATTAATAGCCTGTGACCTTCATTCCGGTTATCTGTCGTCACAATATGCAGAAAGTCTTGAGGATGAGCTGGGTATTCCGCTTATCAGAGTACAGCATCATCATGCACATATTGCTTCGTGCATGGCGGAGAATGGTATCGATGAAGAGGTGATTGGCATAAGCCTCGACGGAACAGGTCTTGGAACAGACGGGAACATATGGGGAGGTGAATTCCTTATTGCTGACCTGCATAATTTCAGAAGGAATACTCATTTTGATTATATACCTCTTCCGGGCGGAGACAGGGCAACAGAGGAGCCATGGAGGATTGCATTTTCCTGTCTTTATAAATATCTGGGGAAGGATTTCGATTTTGAATCACTCCCTGTCTTCAGATCGATCGCAAAGGAGAAATTATCTGTCAATGAGGGAGATGCTGGATAATAATATTAATACACCCCTATCTTCAGGAGCCGGCCGGCTTTTTGATGCAGTATCGGCAGTAACAGGCCTGTGCGCCTTTTCAACATTCGATTCGGAAGCTCCGATGAGACTGGAATCGGTGATAAAAGAGGATACAGATGCTTTCTATTCTTATTCAGCAGGGAAGCCTGTCCTTTTTGCAGATACACTGAAGGAAATATTAAGGGATATCCCTGAAAAGCCTGTATCTCTCATATCCGCTAAATTCCATAATACAATTGCACGGGTTATTCTTGATGTAGCCGGACAGATCCGCAGCGAAACATCGATTAATAAGATAATTCTATCAGGAGGGGTCTTTCAGAATAAATTTCTTCTTGAAAAATCTTTATATCTTTTAGGGTCAGATAAATTTGAGACCTTTACAAATCATTATGTTCCGGCCAATGATGGGGGTATTTCCCTGGGCCAGCTGGTTATCGCATCAAAAATAAGAGAAACATGTGCCTGAGCATACCTGCGCAGATCATATCAATTAACGGAAGCATGGCAGAGGTTTCTGCCGGAGGGACAATATTTAAAGCCGGTCTTCAGATGGTTGAGGGTGTGACAGTCGGTGATTATATCCTGCTTCATGCCGGATTTGCAATTCAGAAGATCAGTGAAGAGGATGCTGCTGAAACTCTTAAGCTTTTGAAAGAAATGGAAGATGCCATGAATGATACTGTATGAAGTATATTGATGAATACAGGGACAGGGATTTAATAAGGAAGCTGACCGGTCAGATACAGAGGTCGGCGCAAGGCAACTATACATTCATGGAGGTGTGCGGCGGCCATACAGCAGCCATTCACCGGTTTGGGATACCATCACTGCTTCCTTCCGGAATTAAGCTTATCTCAGGTCCCGGCTGCCCGGTCTGCGTCACTGAAATGGATTTCATCGATAAGGCTATAGAGTATTCCGCGAGAGAAGATGTTATAATAACTACATTCGGCGATCTGATAAGGGTACCGGGCTCATTAACTTCGCTTGAAAAAATGAAGGCTTCGGGTGCTGATATCAGGATCGTTCTTTCAGGACTTGATGCTCTGGAAACAGCCCGGTTAAACCCGGATAAGAAGGTTATTTTCCCTGGTATCGGATTTGAAACAACCGCGCCGGGAACGGCTGCCACTGTAAAACAAGCTGAACTGGAAAATATAAGTAATTTTTTCATTCTCAGTTCTCATAAGATCATGCCTCCTGCAATGGAAGCAATTCTTAGAGACGGAGCTGACATCGACGGATTTATTTGTCCCGGGCATGTTTCAGTGATTACCGGGTCATCGGTCTTCAATTTCATTCCTGAAAAATACTCCAGAGGATGTGTTGTGACAGGTTTTGAACCTGCCGATATCCTTCAGGCTGTAAATATGCTTATCAGACAGGTAAATAATAATGATCCGTCAGTGGAGATCCAGTACGACCGTGCTGTTACGAAAGATGGAAACCTGATTGCACAAAAGCTGATGCAGGATGTTTTTGAAAAATCTGATGTCAGCTGGAGAGGATTCGGTACAATACACCTGAGTGGTCTTGTCCTGAGAGAAAACTATAAAAGATTTGATGCTGAATGTCAGATGCCTGTGACAGTAAAATCACATGCGGATAATGAATTATGTATGTGCGGTGATATCCTCAGGGGATTGAAAACGCCGGATGAATGCCCCCTTTTCAACAATACATGTAATCCGCTGAATCCGGTTGGTGCATGCATGGTATCAAACGAAGGATCCTGCAATACATGGTATAAATACAAGCTTGCCTGATGGAAGGACAGATATCTCTGAATCATGGAAGTGGAGGAAAGCAGACACATGAACTGATAAGCAAAGTTTTTGCAAAAAGCTTTGGTATGTCAGGACCTATGACTGATTCTGCAGTTTTGAAGATTACCGGGAGCAGGATAGCGTTTACTACTGATTCCTATGTAGTTGATCCATTGTTTTTTCCGGGAGGAAATATTGGTAAGCTTGCGGTATGTGGTACAGTAAATGATCTGGCAGTTTCAGGAGCAATGCCATTATATCTTTCAGTCTCATTTATCATAGAGGAAGGATTCCCTGCCGCTAAGCTTTCGGATATTGTCGCGTCAATGGCTGAGGAGGCCCGGAAGGCAGGAATACAAATTGTTACGGGGGATACAAAAGTTGTTGAGAAGGGCAAGTGCGACGGGATGTTCATTACTACTTCAGGAACAGGGACTGTGCTTCCTGAAAGGGAACACATAAGTTCGGGCAGCAGGATCCGGTCGGGTGATAAGCTGATCATAAACGGACCGCTTGGCAATCATGCAATAGCAGTGATGGGTGCAAGGAACAATCTCAGCTTTACAACGCCGGTGGTTTCAGATTGCGCTGCCCTGAACCATATTATTGAGTCGGTTTGTAAGGGTTGCAGTGAGGTACATTTTATGAGAGACCTGACCAGGGGCGGCCTCGCTGCCGTATTGAATGAGCTGGCGGAAATGACGGGAAAAGGCATGCTGGTAAACGAATCGTTAGTTCCGGTTGACGAACCCGTCAGAGGAGCATGCGAGATGCTTGGATTTGATCCTCTTTACCTCGCAAATGAAGGGAAAGTTCTGATTGTTACAGGTGCAGGATCAGAGGCTGAAGTCCTTGAAATAATGCGTTCCGATCCGGCAGGAAGGTACTCGGCAATCATAGGAGAGGTTGTCTCCGATGACAGACATCATGTGATATTGAATACTATTACAGGAGGGAAGAGAATAGTGGATATGCCCTCCGGGTTACTATTGCCAAGGATCTGTTAGGGTTGCTGAAAGTGTTCAGATTACATCAGAATTTAAAACCATATTTGATTTCCAGCCTGTTATAGTTGTCTTTATAAGTGGCATCGTAATAATCGTTGTTATTCCAGGTTTTCTGAACATAACTTGTGGAAGTATGGCGGTATGCAAAGCTCAGGTATGGTTCTACATCTTCTTTTGCCCAGGAAATGCCTGTCCCAATGGTTATTGACGGCCCTCCTTTAAAATTCTTTCTGTCATATTCGCTATTATTTGAATCGATATCATCTGAACCCAGGTGCAGAATACCTCCGCCACGGATGAAAAAGAAGGGACAGGTTCTACTCTCCTTGAGCATATACTTATATTCAAGAAAAAGAGGTGTATATGGGTTTCCCAGGAATTCAACCCCTGTACCGGCGCTGAAAATATTCCTGGTTTCGTAAGTATAATTAGCAAGTATATTAAAGCTGAACGGTGCAGGGTAGTGTGTAATCTGAGATCCAATCATAAGACCGATTTCAAGCGCGATCCCGAATCCTTCTGTTTTTCTTCCGGTAAATGACGGAGCTTCATTGACAAACTTCCCCACATCAGCAATGGGATAAATAAATATACTTCCGTCAGAAGACTGGATTTTATACTGGTTTTCGCTTATTTCAATTAGTTTTCCGTAAATAACACTACCGTTTTTCAGGTATAGTGCATCTTTCTTTTTTTGTGCAGCAAGAGGTATTGTCATGATAGTTAGTATCATGGCAATGATAACGTGTTTATTCATGGTAAGGTTGTATTTGGGTTAAGAAGTTTAGCATGATTTTTGAGCAACATCAATAGATAAACCTAAACCTTATGAAAGCAAAAATCATTCCAATTATTATTGTTTTGATGACCGGACTGTTCATTCTTACCTCCTGTGAAGATTCCACTTATCGTATCTATACGGGAAACTCGCCTGTCTATATGTCTTATGCCGATCTGAGAAAGGCGGTTAAGGTGGAGCAGAACGTAGATCTGGAAAATCCCGGAAAGATCTATTTCAAGGACAATTATATTTTCATTGTTGAAGAGTTTAAGGGTATACATGTTTATGATAACAGTAATCCGGCATCACCCGTTAAAAAGGCATTCGTGAACCTGCCCGGGGTTGTTGATATTTCCATATCGGGCTATATTATGTACGCTGATTCGTTTGTCGACCTGGTTGTTCTTGATGTTCAGGATGTTAATAATATTCATGAAACAGGAAGGCTTGCCGGTATACTTCCTTATACTGTCCCGCCTGCAGATAATGATTATCCCATGGCCTTTGTTGATGAGGATAAAGGTGTTGTAATTGAATGGGAAGTTCAGAAAATCAAAGAAAAAGTGAATCAGAACTGGGACCCGTATCCCATCTTCCGGCTAGAGGCCGATTTTGCAGAGATGTCCAGTTCATCGAGAAGCAATTCGGGCGTAAGTGGGGCCGGAGTTGGTGTGGGGGGATCAATGGCCCGATTTGGTATAAAGGATAATGTACTTTATGTACTTGATCAGAATACACTGAAGGTTTTTGATATCACAAATAAAACAAACCCTGTCAAACATAATGATTTCTATCCCGGCTGGGGTGTTGAAACAATGTTCCTTACAGAAAATACAATGTTCCTGGGAACAACCACAGGCATGGTCATTTATGATATAAGTATTCCTCTTTCACCGCAGACAAGGAAATTCTTCTCACATGCAAGGAGCTGCGATCCGGTTATTGTTGATGATACTCTTGCCTATATAACACTCCGGAGCGGAACTACATGTGGAGGCGCGACGAATACACTCAGTGTCGTTAATGTAAAGAACATCAATTCCCCTTCACTTGTTGCAACCTATCCGTTGACAAACCCTCATGGGCTTGGAAAGGATGGAGACCTCCTCTTTATTTGTGATGGCAATGCAGGGCTGAAGATTTATGATGCATCTGATCCTAAAACGATAACAAACCATCTTGTTTATGCCTACCCAAATATAAATACATATGATGTAATCCCTCTGGGAAACGTGCTTGTCCTTATAGGAGATGACGGTTTGTACCAGTACGATTATTCCAATGTCCTAAGCATAAGACTTATAAGTTCCATACTGACTGAAGACTAAAAGAGTCATGCAGTCGTGCAGTCATGCGGTCGTGCAGTCGTGCAGACTGGTTAAAAATTGTTAAAAAGGTTTGATTGTTGATATTTTCTGCCATTGTACCACTGAGCCATTGCGCCGCTGTACCCATGTACCATTGAGCCATTACGTCGCTGTGCCACTGTTTATTTTTATTCTAAATTATTAACAATGATAATTACCCAGTTTTTTTTTAGTCTATTGTTATTAAATTCACAGCGCCTAAAAAAAAGGAAATTGTGAAAATAAAATCAATATTAATAACTAAAAAAACCAACTTAAAATGTATCAATTGGGAAATCTTGTAAAGGAATTATCCGACAAACATGGCCGGGCGAGGGATAGTCTTATTCCTATTCTCCAGGGTATTGTTGAAAGGTATAATTACCTTACCGACGAGGCTATGGTTGAAGTTGCGAAAGAGCTGGATATATCGGCAGCTGATGTTTACGGAACGGCCTCATTCTATACCTTTCTCGATACGAACGTGAGAGGTAAATATGTTATCAGGGTCTGTAAAACAATAACCTGTTCGATGAAGGGTAAGAGTGAAATTATTCAAACCCTTGAGGACATGCTTAAGATTAAGGTAGGCGAAACTACTTCGGACCGGCTGTTCAGTCTTATTGAAACGAACTGCATAGGCTGGTGTCATAAGGCTCCTGCCATTCTGATAAATGAAATGCCTTATACCGAGCTTACTCCGGAAAAGATTGTAGAGATTATTAAGGGTTATATGCAAAAAAGATAACACTACGGGATTATGGAAAAAAGAGGACTAAATAAAGTAGATCTGATCTTTGAAAAAGTAGATCCGAAAGAGGTACTAACGACAGCTTATAAAATGTCTCCTGCCGACATCATTCAGCAGGTACTTGATTCAGGACTGAAAGGTCGTGGAGGGGCAGGATTTCCGACAGGTTTGAAATGGAAATATACAGCCGCAGTGAAAGATCCGGAAAAATATGTTGTCTGTAATGCCGACGAGGGTGAACCGGGTACATTTAAGGACCGTGAGATACTCGACAGGGTTGCATATAAGGTATATGGAGGAATGGTTATTGCTGCAAAAGCTATAGGAGCAAAGAAAGGAATAGTATACCTGCGTGGTGAATATAAATTCCTTCTTCCCCAGCTGATGATGGAACTTGAAAAATTCCACAAGCTCATAAAGGAGATCGGATATGATTTCAAAATAAATTATTGTCTGGGAAGCGGAGCATATATCTGCGGTGAGGAAAGTGCACTCTTTGAATCGATTGAGGGTGGCCGCGGTGAACCACGCAATAAGCCTCCATACCCTACAACCTCAGGAGTTTTCAGCAAACCTACTTCAATCAATAATGTTGAAACCCTGGTTACATCAATGATGATCATAAAGCATGGTCCTGAGTCATACAGCCAGCTTGGAACAAAAGACTCGAGGGGGTCAAAAGTATTCTCCATATCGGGTGATACTCCTACTCCCGGGATATTTGAGCTTGAGCTTGGAATGTCAGTCCAGGAATTTGTTAATGAATTCGGAGACGGCGATACAAAGGCCGTTCAGGTTGGAGGTGCATCGGGTTTCTGTGTTCCGAGAAAACGTTTTGAACAGACTGTTATCGGATTTGAAGGTGTTCCCACCGGAGGTTCGATGAAGCTTTTCAACAGCTCAAGGTCAATGTACAATGTTCTTCATAATTACCTTGATTTCTTTGCAGAAGAATCATGCGGACAATGCACACCCTGCCGGGTCGGATGCCAGCAATTACTGAAAGGTGTTGAGAAGGTTAAAAAAGGAGAAGTAAAATCAACATATCTGAACGAACTGGTTAAGCTTGCCGATACAATGAAAGTTGCATCTAAATGCGGACTCGGACAATCAGTCGGTAATGCATTCAGGACCATTGTTGAGAACTTCAGGGAAGAGATCATCTATTAATAACTAAATCTTAGCGAAATAATGATAAATCTGAGTATAAATAACCAGAGAATTTCAGTTCAACCGGGCACCACTGTACTGGAGGCTGCAAGGAAACTAAATATAAATATCCCGACATTATGTAATCACCCAGACCTTTGTATCGCCGGAAACTGCCGTGTATGTGTTGTCGAACAGACCGGCGCCAGAACGCTTATTGCAGCATGCGCGATGCCTGTTGCCGAAGGAATGGATATACAAACAAATACCCTGAAAGTAAGGAATGCAAGGAAACATATTGTTGAGCTTCTTCTTTCGGAACACAGATCGGATTGTACAAAATGTTACAAAAACCAGAAATGTGAACTCCAGTCACTTGCAAATGAATTCGCATTCGGCGATACAATTTTCCTCGATCTTGTGGAAGATCGTCCTTATGTTATTGACAGATCCTCTCCTTCATTTATAAAGGATGACAGCAAGTGTATCCGCTGCCAGAGGTGTGTGAGGACCTGCACTGAATTACAGCACATTTCAGCAATTGCTGTAGCAAATAAGGGGCTGCATCAGAAAATATCGTCATTCCACGACAGGCCAATGAGCCATGTGGTATGTACGAACTGCGGCCAGTGTGTGAACCGTTGTCCTACCGGTGCTCTGGTTGAGAAGACATATATCGACCAGGTATGGGATGCTATCTATGATCCTGAAAAACATGTTGTAGTTCAGACTGCACCGGCAGTAAGAGTTGCTCTCGGTGAAGATCTCGGATATGACCCGGGTGAACGCGTAACTGGTAAGATGGTTACTGCTTTGAGACAGATTGGCTTTGATTCTGTTCTGGATACTGACTTCAGCGCTGACCTTACAATAATGGAAGAAGGTACTGAATTGCTTACCCGCCTTAAGAAAGTACTTGTCGATGGCGATAAGAAAACATCAATACCAATGTTTACTTCCTGTTCACCAGGCTGGATCAAGTTCATTGAACACAAATATCCGGAATACCTTCATAATCTGTCTACATGCAAATCTCCCCAGCAGATGTTCGGAGCGCTTGCAAAGACATATTTTGCGCAAAAGAGAAAACTTGATCCATCAAAGGTAGTATCAGTATCAATTATGCCTTGCACAGCAAAGAAATATGAAGCAGACAGACCTGAAATGAGAGCAAGCGGATACAAGGACATTGATTATGTTCTGACAACTCGTGAATTAGCGGTTATGATTAAGCAGGCAGGTCTCGACTTCAGAAACCTTGAACCTTCGCATTATGATTCTGTTATGGGCGATTCAACAGGCGCTGCAGTTATTTTTGGTGCAACAGGAGGTGTTATGGAAGCTGCCCTGCGTACTGCCTATGAGATTGTTACAGGAAGGGAAGTTCCCTTTACAAACCTCAACATCACTCCTGCTCGCGGTATGGACGGAGTAAAGGAAGCAACAATAAAGATTGAAGGTTGTACAGACGACTGGAAGTTCCTTGAAGGAGCTGAATTAAAAGTTGCAATTGCTCATGGACTTGTTAATGCAAACAAGTTAATGAAAGAAGTGAGGAAAGGTAAATCGCCTTACCACTTTATTGAAATAATGGCCTGCCCGGGAGGATGTATAGGTGGCGGCGGACAGCCCATCCCTACAAGTATGGATATCAGGAAAAAGCGAATGAAAGCTATTTACTCTGAGGATGAACACATGGTTCTCCGTAAATCGCATGAGAATCCTGATGTCATTGCTATCTACAAGGAATTTCTCGGAAAGCCCAACAGCCATCTGGCACATGAATTGCTCCACACACATTACGTGGAACGCGAAAGCTATTAAAAAAAAGCCGGCTGAGGCCGGCTTTTTTTTGTCGTGCAGTCTATGCGGTCGTGTAGTCATGCTTTGCCACAACTCTTTATTCTATTATTTCCAGAATTTCCTTCATATCTATATCCCGCAAAGGATTGGAAGTTGCGACAAACGATTCGGCGAGCCGCGATTTTTTTCCCTGGAGCCTGACTATCTTCTCTTCAAGAGTTCCGGAGGTTATATACCTGTAAACAAAAACGTTCTTATCCTGGCCGATCCTGTGTGCCCTGCTGAGCGCCTGAAGCTCGGCTGCAGGATTCCACCACGGATCAAGAATGAAAACATAATCAGCAGATGTAAGGTTTAGCCCTACTCCCCCTGCTTTCAGTGATATGAGAAATACCCTGTTGGCCGGATCATTCTGAAAGCTTTCGATAATTTTCTTCCTGTTCGTACTTGCCCCGGTAAGCATCGAAAACCTTGTATTTCTTTCTTCAAGTGCATCGGAAAAGAGCTTCAGATGCGTGACAAATGAAGAAAATACCAGGATTTTATGACCTTCATTAACAACACTTTCTATATTGCTGAGAACTGTTTCAAATTTGCCGGAGCCTCCTTTATAATCTTCATCAGCAATTAGAGGATGATTGGATATCTGCCTGAGCCTCATAAGGCCCTGTAATACTATTATTGCAGTTTTTGTAGTCTCTTTCTGACTCATACCACTCATAATGAGATTCCTGACTACCGATTTTTCTTCTTCGTATATTTTTCCCTGTTCTTCAGTCATCTCACAAAAAACAGTCTGTTCCGTAACCGGCGGCAGATCTGGTGTGACCATCTCTTTCTTACGCCTGAGAATAAATGGTTTTATCAGCTTTTTCAGCTTAATTTCAGTCTCATCATTCTGCTCCTTTTCAATCGGTCTTGCAAATTCATTCCTGAAATATGAAAGGGACCCGAGCAGGCCGGGATTGACAAAATTCAGCTGAGCCCAGAGATCTGTAACGGAATTTTCAACTGGAGTTCCTGTCAGAACCAGCTTGTGATCCGATTTCAGCCTGGTCACGCTTTTATAGATCTGTGATACCGGATTTTTAATATACTGGCTTTCGTCCAGAATTATATAATTGAAATGAAATGACGAAAAAAAATCAATATCCTGTCTTACAGTGTGATAGCTGGAAAGGATGATATCGTATCCGGCGAAGTTTAATGTATGTCTGTCGCGCTGCGCTCCCTTATGGCGGTATGTCGCCATACCCGGGACAAACTTTTGTATTTCATTTTCCCAGTTATGGATGATTGTGGGTGGAACCACAATAAGGGAGGTAAACCGTGACGGATTTTCGAAAAGAGAAAGTGGCTGATTTCCGGAGGCTTTTCCGGATTTAAAGATAGTTTCCTTATTCAGCTGCAGAAGGGCAAGTGTCTGTACTGTTTTCCCGAGTCCCATGTCATCGGCAAGACAACCTCCCAGCCCTGATGATTGCAACCACAGGAGCCATCCTAATCCTTCATACTGGTAGCCCCTCATTTCACACTTAAGCCCTTCAGGTTTTACCGGTAACGGTAACTTCTCCGGTACAAGCAGCTTCCCGAGCTGATTGTATGATTCATTTTCTTCCTCTTTAAGAACTTCAATAAGCAGCGGGAAATGCTGTTTATGGATCCTTATCGATCCGCTATGATCTTTTCCGAATTCAAATATACTCCTGTATTTTGTAAACCATTCAGCCGGAAGAATTGCAATCGTCCTGTCGGGTAATTCATACTCCCGGATCTCCTTTAATATATTATTTTTAAACCTGACAAACGGAAACTGCCATGCTCCGATCCTTATTATGGCATCAAGATCAAACCAGTCACCCTCTTTTTTATTGATAATTTCAATATTTACTGCTTTGAGATTATAATCTTTCTCAAATCGTCTGGCAGTAATTTCAAAGCCGGCTGCAACCAGATTGTCATAATTCCTGTTCAGGGCTTCAACCACTCTGTTTACATCAGTTACAGGTTGTAGATTTTCATCCTGGAGGTAATAATTAATCCGGTCATCTGCGTTAAAGCCCGATTCAGAAAGGATTTCCCTGCAGCCTTCTTCCCATTTCAGGTCTCGCTTGTATTTTTTAAAAACAAACTCCCCGTTTTGGTTTTCAAACGTAGTGAAGTGTTCGCAATTGTCATCCGGGGAGACAGTGATACCGGAATAAGAATAGCTCAGAATAAGTGCCGGAAAGCCTCTTATAGTGTTCTCAAGACTTATTGCTGCTTTTTTTCCGGGATCGGGATAAATAATCTTAAATCCTGTAGCTTCGGTTTTATAGTTGTTTACCGCATTCAGGACAAATCCTGAAAAG
Source organism: uncultured Bacteroidales bacterium (assembly GCA_963700275.1). Lineage (GTDB taxonomy): Bacteria > Bacteroidota > Bacteroidia > Bacteroidales > VadinHA17 > LD21. The sequence goes on from CAVOWZ010000007.1 coordinate 360,377, forward strand.
TATTTTACTTCAGAGTTTTTAGGAACGATCACTGACTCCTTTAAGAGGAACGGACGAAGTTTCTGGCCGTCTATATCTTTAATCATCAGTACTTTGTTACCGTTCTTTATTATGCATGGCTTATTACAGATAATATCAATGGGATTATGGAACAATTCGATCTTTTTGCCTTCAGATTCAATCTTAAGCTTATATGTAACTGATTCATTGGTTCTCTCAAACCTGAACAGGGGAGCTGCCGGTGCAGGAAGAAAATCAAGCCGGTCTTCCGGATGAACTATGTTGGAATGAGATCTGCTGATGAAACAAAGAGTGCCTTCGTCTCTCATCAGGAAATAGCATCTCTTCAACCTGTTCTCAATATAAGGCCTTATGAATTTTTCAATTTTTTCCTGAGTGACATTTTCAAGAAATTCCTTTACGCTTCGGTCTTTTGAATAGAGCTTGTAAATAGGTCTGTCAGAATATTCATTGGTGATCCTGACAAGCTCAATCTCTTCATTGTCAAGTGTTTTAAGAGTCTCATCCGAAGGATAGGGTGACAGACATTCAGCCAGGGTGAAATATTTCTTTCCCGGGACACCTGCAACAAGATAAGGAAGGAATATCTTTCCCCAGAGCCTGTGGGTTGTCAGAATAAGGGCAAATCTTTTCTGCCTGTTTTCGGGTGGTTTATCCAATTTAAATGAAAAAACTATAAATTTAAGAGAGCTTTAAGAATGTTCAAACTAATTGATCAAAATAATTTCTTGTTAGTTTTGAAAAGAATTGAGAAAAATAATCCATATCGATATGGATGCGTTTTTCGCATCTGTTGAACAGCTGGATAATCCCGAACTGAGAGGCAAGCCTGTTGCCGTTGGCGGGAGCGGAGAAAGACATGTTGTTGCCGCTGCCAGCTATGAAGCAAGGAAGTACGGGGTCAGATCTGCAATGCCTTCCGTTACTGCCAGACGGCTCTGCCCTCAGCTGATCTTTGTCAGACACAGATTTGACAGATATCATGAAGTATCACAACAGATCTTTGAGATTTTCACGGAATATACCGACATGGTTGAACCATTGTCGATCGATGAAGCATTTCTTGATGTAACAGCAGATAAGAAAAATATCGGATCTGCAACTCTGATTGCCAGGGAGATAAAGCAAGAGATAAAAAAAAGGACGGGTTTGACCGCTTCTGCAGGTATTTCAGTCAATAAATTTCTGGCTAAGATCGCATCCGATATTAAAAAACCGGATGGTTTATTTCTTATACCCCCGGAAGAAGCAGAGGGATTTATTGAAAAACTACCGGTTGAAAAATTCTTTGGAATAGGAAAGGTAACGGCTGAAAAGATGCACAAGCTCGGTATTCACAATGGAGCAGACCTGAAGAAATGGGATCTGCCTTCGCTGGTCCGGAATTTCGGCAAGGCAGGGAAATTCTATTATGACATTGCACGAGGGATAGACGACCGGCCGGTGGAAACGGAGTCTGAACGTAAATCTGTCGGAACCGAGCTTACCTATGAAAAAGATCTGTCAACTAGGTTCGAGATCATTGCAGAATTATATAAGGTTGAAAAAGAACTTATGCAGAGGCTCGAAGATGCAGGTACTACCGGCAGAACTGTTACTTTAAAAGTTAAATTTTCCGATTTCAGACAGATAACCCGGAGCAGGACACTCAGACATTACATACGGGATTTTGAAACTCTTCACAATGCCGTCACTGAAATAAGGAAATCCCTAAACCTTCCGGGGACCAAAATAAGACTTCTCGGGGTAAGTATTTCGAATCTCGAATCGGAGGATGATGAAGACCGGCAGCTTCACCTGTTCGATGAAGATGAATGCTGATCAGATTTGCCGGGAGTAATACTGTCTGTTTTTCCTGTTATAGTTTTCGAAGAATTCCCTGAGTTCGGTATAACGCTTACTGTGCCTGTTGAATAATTCTGAACCGGGGTCAGCAAAATTTTTAAAATGCTCAAATCGGGATGCAGCATTTTCCAGGATGGCATAACCCAGCCTGTCCTCAGGAATTCCTCTTGCCTTGTAAATCTCAATATATCTCGGAATACCTGTGCATCCGAAAGCATCAAGATCATCCGCCACTGAAAGGATCTTCAGGATCAGATTGTTATCTGTTGAATCCCTGTAATCCTTGTTGTCATGGTTTTCTATTGCATCAAGAGCATTGGTAAAATCTGATTTTTGTAAGTTATTGGAAGATAAGTATTTTTCAGCAATTACCCTGCTTCTCATACCGTGTCTGATCCCAGGATCTTCCGACATTCCTGTATCATGAAGGTAAGCTGATATCAGAAGGTTTCTGATGAAATGCGGATCGACGGGAAAATTGCTGCTGTGTTCCAGAATCTCTTTGGAATACCCCCATACTCTCCTGTGATGATCGAGATCGTGTGAAGGAAGATTGGTTTCACCCCAGATCCCGGTAAAAAAAGTCTCAAGTGAGCTCAGGTGATTTTTTTCTTCAGTATTGATTATATCAGAAAGCTTCATCAGTCAGATTTGGATTGCTGTATCTTCACAAACAAAAAAAGCAAAAGACCCTGCCTTTTGCTTTTGAACAGGTTAAACTAAATGATTTCAGTCTGCAATCATCCTTTTAGCCATATCCAGTATGGTGGTATCATCAAATGATACTATGCCTCCTCCCGGTCCCTGTTCAAAATGTACACCGATTGTTTCGCCCTTGTCGAAATTTCTCCCTCCGAAGTAGTTTCTGACGGTTTCCTCGTTCAGATCCAGTGTGTCAGCAATTCTTCTCATACTACCGGAGGGTAACTGATCTTTTATCTTCCGGAGTTCATTGAATGTGATCGTTACAGCCATAATATTATAGAATTAAAAGTTAATAATACTGATTTGTAATAATTTCAAATATAAGAAAAATTATTGGCAATTTAAAAAATAAAGAAAAGGTAATGATTTGATATTATGTTATTAACCATGGAGTTACACGGAGTGCGTTTGATTTGATTAAAGCTTCGTTAAATAATCAAGAAATAACCTTATAGCTTCTCGTTTATCTTCATTCAGGATATAACTAATGTTTTCAGTCAGATATTCCTGCAGAATATCGCCTTTGATAATCCCTGAGTTCCCGAACATCCTGACTACGGCGGGAATGTCCGAAACTCCGGCCTTCAGCGCAGAATTGAATTCACTTATAAATTCTTCAGGCAATTGCCTGTTTGCTGTCCAGCAGGCAAAAGTAAAGGGCAGTCCGGTAAATTTATACCATTCTTCAGCGAGATCGATACTGAACCGGAACCTGTTCTCATATTCGAAACACTGGTCACCAATCAGTACAATTCCTTCATTATCAGGAATGTTTTCGAAGTCAAAATTATCAGTTGTATTGATCCATCTGAATTCTTTCTTCCATAAGTTCTTTGCCAGTATCTTTACAAGATTGACTGATGACTTCGACCTGTAATCGAGGTTAATATTCTGGATCTCATCAAACTGGCAATTACTTAAAAGCATAACGGTTCTTACTTTCCCGTAAGCTCCCAGACAGTAATCTGTAATGATATGGTATTCTTTAAGTCCGGGAAGTGCTGCAACCGGTATCAGACCGATATCGGCCTTTCCGCTGATGAGCTTTGCAGCACAATCTGCCGGATGATCGGTTGTAAGAGTAACCTTCTTATCAAATCCGGTAACTGTCATTCCGTAAATGAACGGATAGGTATTGGCATATCTGACAGCCGAGATTCTTATTTTCTCAGAGGACATTGTAGTTTTTGTCGTGTAATGGATTAATGGCTTGTAAACGGTTTTTTTAAGAAGTTCAAAAATACTATTTTTGTAATCATCGTTTTGAGTTTAGGAAATAATTAATATCAGAAACATGGACCTGAATTCTCTTACTGCCATTTCTCCTGTTGATGGAAGATACAGACAGAAAGTGAATGAACTTGACCTCTATTTTTCGGAGTTTGGACTGATCAAATACAGACTGATGGTCGAAGTTGAATATTTTATTGCCCTCTGTGATATTCCTTTACCGCAACTAAGCGATTTCAGAAAGGAGAACTTTAAAACACTAAGGTCGATATATGAAGATTTCGGGATAAGTGACGCCGAAAAGATTAAGGAAACCGAGAAGGTTACAAATCATGATATAAAGGCAATAGAGTATTTTCTGAAAGACAGATTCATAATTGAAGGCTGGGGAAAGTGGAGCGAATTCATACATTTCGGATTAACGTCACAGGATATAAATAATACTGCCATTCCTTTATCAATCAAAGATGCACTCATAAATATATATTTCCCGCTTCTTTTTGATCTCAGGGAAGCTCTTGCCACCCTGGCAGATGAATGGAAGGATATCCCCATGCTGGCCAGAACCCATGGTCAGCCGGCATCGCCTACCAGGCTCGGTAAGGAAATATCGGTGTTTATTGCACGGATTGATGAGCAGCTGAAATATTTCGGACAAATACCATATTCTGCAAAATTCGGCGGGGCAACAGGCAATATGAATGCACATAAAGTTGCTTATCCTGAAATTGACTGGATCACCTTCGCGGATAATTTTGTTAACGGGGAACTGGGGTTACAACGTTCATATCCGACAACTCAGATTGAACATTATGACAATCTTGCTGCACTGTTCGATAATATGCGGAGAATTAATGTCATACTGATCGATCTGACCCGTGATGTCTGGACATATATTTCGATGGAATATTTCAGCCAGAGGATCAGGAAGGGAGAGATAGGATCATCTGCAATGCCTCATAAGGTCAACCCCATCGATTTTGAAAACGGTGAAGGTAACCTGGGATATGCAAATGCGATATTCGGACACCTTTCTGAAAAGCTTCCTCTTTCACGACTTCAGCGCGACCTTACTGATTCAACTGTTCTGAGAAATACGGGAGTCCCGATCGCACATTCAATCCTTGCTTTCAATTCAATTCTTAAGGGGTTGAATAAGCTTATAGTCAATAACGACAAAATAAGAAATGATCTTGAAAATAACTGGTCGGTAGTTGCTGAAGCCATCCAGACAATACTCAGAAGGGAAGGCTATCCGAAACCTTATGAAGCATTGCTCGACCTTACACGTACCAATGAGAAAATTACACGGGAATCAATTATGGATTTTATAGAATCCCTGGAGATAAGTGAAGCTGTAAAAACTGAGCTTAAAGGTATTTCTCCCTTCAATTTTACAGGGTATTAATGAGATATTGCACCGGGGATGAATAAGATAAAGTTGCTTCTGAAATATATTTCGCCTTATAAATGGCAGGCATTTTACAGTGTGCTGTTCAATATTCTGAGTGCTGTTTTTGCCCTGGTTTCATATACTCTTGCCATTCCCTTCCTGAAGGTCATGTTCAACAGGGTTGATGTCATTCAGCATCCCGGTGAATTTCAGATGACTATCGATTATATGACCTTAGCCACGAAATACATCCTGTCGCTTTTCATTGACAGACACGGGCAGGCAGGTGCGCTTCTTATTATCAGCATAGTATTTGTTATCGCCAGCCTTTTTAAAAACGGATTCATCTTTCTTGCAAATAACAGTATGGCTTATCAGCGGTCTTATACTGTCCGCGATCTCAGAAAGAAAATGTATGATAAGGTGCTGAAGCTGCCATTATCATATTTTACCGACGCACGGAAGGGCGACATAATGACAAGGATATCAAATGATGTCCAGGAAATCGAAGTCTCAGTAATGTCTTCCCTGACAATGCTTTTCAGGGATCCCATGTATATAATTATTTTTGTTATTTATCTGTTTGTAAGCAGCTGGCAACTTACAATTTATGCTCTTTGTTGCTGCCTGTAAGCGGCTGGCTCATAGGAAGGGTAAGCAGAACATTACGATCTCTTCTCTTGTCCAGCAGCAACAGCTGGGAAGATGCTATCGGTCGTTGAAGAGACGCTGACCGGCCTGAGGATCGTTAAGGGATTTAACGCGGAGAAGAAGATGCAGGGTCATTTCAGGGAAATAAATGAGAAATACACGAAAATATTCAGTCGTGTTATCCGCAAATATTACCTGGCATCGCCGCTTAGCGAGTTTCTTTCTACAATGGTTGTAATGGCGCTGATGTACCTTGGAGGAATACTTGCCCTGAAGGGTGATACTAATATGACTCCGGACAACCTTATTGCCTACCTGATAATTTTTTCACAGATAATCCCTCCGGCAAAAAATATTACAACGGCCTGGTTCAGTATCCAGAAGGGAATGGCTTCAATTGACAGGGTCGACCAGATCCTTGAAGCAGAGGAAAAGATCATTCAGAAGCCGGATGCTGTTCGAGTGAAGGATTTAAAGATTCTATCGAATTCAGGGGTGTCTGGTATGCTTATAACAGCGAACCGGTACTGAAGGATATCAATCTGACAATAAAAAAAGGTCAGACAATTGCAATAGTCGGTAAATCAGGTGCAGGCAAATCGACACTGGCTGATCTGCTTCCCCGGTTTATCGATACTGATAAAGGCAGTATACTTATTGATGGAGTGGATGTAAGGGACATGAAAATAACCGATCTGCGGAACCTTATGGGAATAGTAAGCCAGCATCCAATACTCTTCAATGCATCATTCACGGAAAATATTGCCTTTGGAGTCGATATTGCCGATATGGATAGATGTTGAAAATGCAGCACGAATTGCAAATGCACACGATTTTATTATTGAAACGGAACAGGGATATGATAGTACTGTCGGTGAATCGGGAAATAAGCTCAGCGGCGGGCAGAGACAAAGAATAAGCATTGCCAGGGCAATAATGGCCAATCCGCCGATACTGATTCTCGATGAAGCAACCTCTGCCCTTGATACCGAATCGGAACGACTGGTACAGGATGCAATCCTAAAGCTGATGAAAAACAGGACATCGGTGGTGATAGCTCATCGGCTCTCAACAATCCAGCATGCCGACCTGATCGTGGTACTTGATGAGGGTAGGATAGTGGAACGTGGAACCCATGCCGAGCTGATGAAAAAAAAGGATGGATTTTAGCCAGACTGCATAGCTATCAGGCGATATAGAAGTTACGGGAGGGGGAGATGAGGAGATAAGGAGATGGGGAGAAGAGGTGAAGAGGACGAAGGAAGAGGAAACGAGAGCGAGCGATGAGCGGTGAGCAGTGAGTGACGAGCATAGAATCCCTCCCGGGAGAGCTTGTCCCGCGGAGCGGGAGGCAAGGGGTGGGTAAAGTATAGTATATCAGTAATATATAATTCATTATGACGAAAAAGTATTAACATTTTATTTGTTTTGATATTGATATTGTTGCCTGTGTCGCTTGCGGCCCAGAAAGCAAAACATACATTTAAATTCAGTGCAACTGAATTTCTCCTTGACGTCTGCCTTTCCAGATAATCAGCCGGTGAGCTCCATCCTGCAAGAATCCCGGCCGAATACTGGAGACACAGGATAAAAATGGCAAAAGCCATGGGTTGTAATACAATATCGGCTTATATCTTCTGGAACTTCCATGAGACTGAAGAGGGAGTTTATGATTTCACAACCGGCAACCATAACCTTCTGAGTTCATAAAAATTGTACAGGAAGAAGGGATGTGGCTTATCCTCCGGCCCGGTCCGTATGTATGTGCCGAATGGGAACTTGGAGGCATACCTCCATACCTTCTCCGTATACCGGATATTAAGCTGAGATGTATGGATCCGCGCTATATGGCTGCTGCTGAAAGATATATCGCAAGGCTGGCAGAAGAGATCAAACCTTATCTGATTACAAAAGGCGGTCCCATACTCATGATCCAGATCGAGAATGAATATGGCAGTTTTGCCAATGACAGGAATTATTTACAGAGGCTTAAAGAGCTGTGGGCATCCAACGGTATAGATGTCCCTACTTTCACCGGCGATGGTCCAACACCATATATGCTGGAGGCAGGAACGCTGCCCGGAAGTGCTGTTGGACTGGATCGGGAAGTTCTGCTGCCGATTTTGAACTGGCAGCTAAGATGAATCCGGGGGTCCCTGTCTTCAGCAGTGAGACATATCCCGGCTGGCTTACCCACTGGGGAGAGAGATGGGCACGTCCGGATACATCGAGGCTTATGAAAGAGGTTAAGTTCCTTAATGGATAACAAGAAATCATTTAATTTCTATGTTATTCACGGCGGAACAAATTTCGGATTTACTGCCGGGGCTAATTCAGGAGGCAAAGGATATGAGCCTGATGTGACAAGTTATGATTACGATGCCCCGATAAATGAACAGGGCCGGCCAACATCCAAATATATGCCCTGAGGAAACTTATAGGTTCATACCTGCCAAAAGGGAAGAAACTGCCCGATATTCCCGATACGATACCGCCGATTGAAATACCCTTGATATGCGACCAGTTTACTTCAGTGTGGGATAATCTTCCCGAGCCAATAAGTTCCGTTACACCCAAACCTTTCGAAGCTTATGGGCAGGATTACGGTTTTATGCTTTATAAAACCGAACTGATGGGACATAAAAAAGGCAAACTGACTGTAACGGATATTCATGATTATGCAATTGTCTTTCTTAACGGGGAATATATCGGAAGACTTGACAGCAGGGAGGGAATAAATACAATCGACCTGCCCGAAAGCAAGGAAGCCTTCCCTGTCCTTGAAATACTTGTCGAAGCGATGGGTCGTATAAACTTTGCTCAGCATCTGATTGACAGAAAAGGAATTACTGAAAGAGTTACATTGAATGGGATGACACTGATGAACTGGAAAGTATATAAACTGCCAATGGACTGGAAGTACATGTACGATCTGCGTTCATCCGGAAAGGTGATCAATAAACCGGGCATATTCTTTAAGGGAAATTTCTCACTTGCAATCACTGGCGATACATATTTCGACTTTTCAAACTACAAAAAGGGTGTCGCCTGGGTAAATGGACATAACCTCGGCCGGTACTGGGAGATCGGCCCTCAGAAGAGATTATTCTGCCCTGAATCTTTTCTCAGAACAGGATTGAATGAGATAATAATATTCGACCTGCATCTTACTGATCCTAAGCCGCTGCCGGCTCTGAGGACGCTGGAGTAGAAAAGTGGCGCAGTGGCGCAGGGGCGCAGTGGCACAGAGGGGGAGAAAAGGAGAGGGGGAGATGAGGAGAGGGGGAGAAGAGGAGAGGGGGAGATGAGGAGAGAGGGAGAAGAGGAGAGGAGAGGGGGAGGTTACGAGCCAGAGAATCCCCTCCACCGGAGGGGTGGGGGTGGGTGGGTCCGGGACGAAGAGACGAAGAGACGAAGACATCGAAATCTACTAAATATGGCACCTTTCAAAATAATAGCAAGGACTGTGATTGTTTCGGTTACTTTGATACTGATTACAGGATGCAATTCAGGGAGGAGTCAGAACAATAAAGCTGAACAACAAAAATGGTCTGTAAGAATGGCTAATACAGTCATAACGCAGGCAGACAGTCTTATCCGGTACGTCAGCGGTAAACCAAAATGGGCTTATGATGTTGCATTCCTCGGAATGGCAATCGACAGACTCGGGGATACAGATCCTAAATATTCAAAGTATATGGAGGATTGGGTCAGCTATTTTGTTCATGACGACGGATCGGTGACAGATTACAGGCCTGAGGAGTATAACCTTGACAGGATCTTCCCGGGAAGGAATGTCTTAACTGTTTATAAAAGAAATCCCCAACAAAAGTATAAGACAGCCCTGGATAATTTTATCAGGCAGCTTGAGACACATCCTAAAACCAATTCCGGCGGGTACTGGCATAAAAAGATCTATCCCTGGCAGATGTGGCTGGATGGTATTTTCATGGGCTCAACCTATATGGTCCAGTATGCAAAAGAGTTCAATAAACCTGGATGGTTTGATGTTGCAACCCGACAGACCATAATGATATACGAAAAAACTCTCGATCCCGACACAGGATTGCTGATGCATGCCTGGGATGAAAGCCGGGAACAGAAATGGTGCGATCCGCAGACGGGCAGGTCCCTGTATCCCTGGAGCCGTGCAACTGGCTGGTATATAATGGCTATCCTTGATATTCTTGACTACCTGCCGGCTGATCATCCCGACCGGAACGAACTGATCGCTATTTTGCAGAAAACATGCGATGCACTTCTTAAGGTCAGAGATCCTGAATCGGGAATATGGTATCAGGTGCTGAACCATGGGGGGAGAGAAGGAAATTACCTTGAAGGATCAGGATCAGCAATGTTCACATACGTATTTGCAAAGGGAGCAAGGCTTGAATACCTGGATCAGAAATACAGAACAATTGCTGAATCCGCATTCAACGGCATCCTAAATGAACTTATAACTGTTGACGAAAAAGGACTTGTCACAATGCGTAATATCTGCGGTGGGTGCGGACTTGGTGGAAATCCCTACCGCGATGGATCGTATGAGTATTACGTTAATGAAAAGCGGTTCGATAATGATACCAAGGGAGTTGCTCCGTTTATTCTCGCAGCTTTGGAACTTGACAGATAATATTGTTTAATAGATTAATTATCAGTTACACAGAGTTACACAGAGGATACACAGAGTTACACAGAGGTTTGCATTTCTTAACTCTGTGGCCCTCTGTGTCTTCTCAGTGTCTCTCTGTGTAAGTTCTTAAAAATATATAAATTACTATGCTTAGGGTTAGAATTTTATTTATTGGTTTAGTGATCCCTGTATTATTCAGCTGCAACAGGATCAGATATACTGAAGTATTACTTAGCGATGACTTCTCACAGCTCGATACCGGTCTTTTCTCTGCTCCGGTTGGTCCTCATACCGAATATCACTATCTTCCCGAAGCCGGCAAAAGAGGAAACTGGGAAGTGACCAGCTTTGGTTCCGGAACGGGCTGGGGTACCGCCTGGCAGGTTAAAAATGAAGGCAAAGGTAATGCCATGTACCAGACCATGTTAAATAAATCCAACCGGTCAACACATCCCATGATAATTTCAGGCGATTCACTCTGGAAAGATTATGAACTGACTGTCAAATTCTCACCGGAAGATGATTCACAGTATTCCGGCATTGCTTTCAGATATAAAAATGACAGGTGTTTCTACTTTTTCGGTATAAAGGATTCCCTGGCCTATATCTCGGTTTTTAACCACGGACTTACATTCAATAAGCTGAAGGAGAAAATACTTGCTTCACAGCCATTTAGTTTTAATACAGGGCAGGAGTTAATAGCGATTGTAAATGTGGCAGGAAATAAAATTAATGCCTCCCTGAATGATGAAGTTGAGCTTGAAATTACCGACAATACTTTTACTCACGGAAAGATAGGCCTGGTTTCAAACCAGAAGGCTGTTTTTAAATCTGTTGAAGTTCTGACTTCCAAAGAAGAAGTTAATACCATTAAGACCAGACTGGCAGTCATAGAATCGGAATTTCAGAAGTTGCAGGATTCGAATCCCGGAATGGTCACCTGGAAGAAAGTCAAAACCCCCGGTTTCGGGGTCGGACGTAATCTGAGGTTTGGTGATCTCGACAGGGATGGTCAGACTGATGTTCTGATCGGACAGGTGACCCATCATGCATGGCCAAGAGACAGCCACAGCGAGTTAAGCTGTCTCACTGCAATGACCTTCGACGGAAAGATCCTCTGGCAGATCGGGAAGCCTGATCCTGAAAAGAACCATCTGACAAATGATGTTGGTTTCCAGATTATCGACCTTGATAATGATGGGAAAAATGAAGTTGTTTACTGCATGAATTTTGAGATCGTGGTTGCCGATGCTTCTACGGGAGAAACCAAATATAAAGCACCAACGCCGGAGTCAAAAATTAAAAATGACCGGTTCAGACAGATCCTCGGGGATTGCCTTTTCTTCTTCGATGCTGAGGGTAAAGGTTGGGACTCAAATATTCTTATAAAAGACCGCTATACCAACTTCTGGGTTATGGACAGCAAACTCAGACTTCTGTGGGACGGAAGCTGCAAGACCGGCCATTATCCTTATGCTTTTGATGTGGATAAGGATGGGAAAGATGAACTGGTTATCGGTTATTCGCTCTACGATGATGACGGTAAGCAACTCTGGTGCCTTGATGACCAGATCGAAGATCATTCGGATGGAGTCGCATTAGTCGACTTCGACCTTAGCGATAAAACCGAACCTGTTATAATGTATTCTGCCAGTAATGCAGGATATCTGAGAGTCGAGCCTGCCGGAAATATACTGAGACGCTATCTCATAGGCCATGTCCAGAATCCTGCTGTGGCAAATTTCAGGGACGATCTGCCCGGCCTTGAGACGGTTACAATCAACTTCTGGGGTAATCAGGGAATAATTCACTTCTATGACCAGGATGCAAAGATATACCACGATTTTGAACCGAACCAGTTCGGAAGCATGTGCCTGCCTCTCAACTGGACAGGGAAAGGGGAGGAATACTTTATCCATAATGCGAACATTACTGAAGGAGGAGTTTTTGACGGGTGGGGCAGGAGAGTGATGCACTTTCCAGATGACGGACATCCCGACATGTGCAATGCTGTCCTGGATATTACAGGCGACTGCCGCGATGAAATTGTAGTTTGGAATCCTGAAGAATTGTGGATTTATACCCAGAGTGATAATCCAAAGCCAGGAAAACTCTATAAACCGGTTAGAAATCCTCTTTACAATTATTCAAATTACCAGGCAACCGTATCTTTACCGGGATGGTCTGAATAGTGGAGATGGGCTGCTCCGGGCGGAAGCGATTGAATTAATATTTTCGGTTGACTTGTGAATTCGGGACATTTCAATTCTTATGCAGGTTATGTTTCTGAATTATTCTTTTTCATGTCCCTGTGATAATTCTTAATCATCTTTCCGAAAACCTTGTCGCGTTTTCGTTTTTCGGCAACAGTAGTCTGAAATCTTTCCTGCTCTTTAAGGATTTTCCTGTAGTTTTCATAGGACTCTGAATTTATGGTCCCGTTTTTAAGGGCTTCAAGTACAGCACATCCGCTCTCATTAATATGCTGACAATCCGTGAACCTGCAACCCTGAGCAATATTATGGATATCCTGAAAAGTACTCTCAATCCCTTTCAGATCATCGGTTACCCCCAACTCCTTCATGCCAGGGGTATCAATAATTATTCCCCCGTTCTCAAGAACGAACAGTTCGCGATGTTCGGTGATATGTCTGCCTTTATTTGTACTGTGGCTGATCTCTCCTGTTCGTAAGACTTCCTTTTTTAAAAGGTTATTGATTAATGTTGATTTGCCTACGCCTGATGATCCGACCACACAGTATGTCTTGCCTTTCTGAATGAAACTGAGGATCTGATCAAGCCCTTCGTGTGACATATTACTCAGGAGGATAAATTTTACATTTTTATCTCTTGCTTCAAGTGCACTGATAGCATCCCGGATCTCATTTCCGGTTGCCAGATCGGTCTTGCTGATCACAAGAACAGGTTCAATATCTGAAGAATTACAGATCGTCAGGTATCTTTCCAGTCTGTTAATATTGAAATTATTGCTTATAGCCTGAATAATGAAAGCGAAATCAATATTCGTTGAAATTATCTGGATTTCACCGGGCTTCCCGACAGCCTGTCTGGCAAGTATTGATTTTCTGGGCAGGATTTTATGAATAACTGCCTGATCCGTATCATATATTGTCATTGTAACCCAATCTCCCACAGCCGGGAAATCGGCCCGCGAGGTTGCGGTAAATCTCATGTTTCCTGTAATTTCAGCATCACACTCCCTGTCACCGGTAGAGACTACATATCTCTCCCGGTGTTCCTGTGTTACCCTTCCGACAGGAAACTCTGTAAGGCTGTTCTCTTTGATGAATGATGAAAGCTCTTCAGTAAATCCAAGATCAAACAAGTCCATTTCCAAATTATTTTTAATCAGAATTATAATTTCTGAAATGAATCTTCAGCTCTTCTGAATCTGTATTCTAAAACAATATCGCTACTCATTTGAACGAAATTTTCTCAAATTTACAGAATTTTATCAAAATATGGAGATTTGATATTTGGCACACCATGGCATAAAAAGCCAGTCGGTTGAGGGAGTAAATGTTGGATTTCAATTGCGTGCTAATGCGCGTGTCGTGGTACAACAACCGTTGCAATTTCTTATTGAGTGCAGGAGCCCTGCCTGACTGCCCCAGGCAGGCAGGAAAGCAAAAAGTGTGACAAACAACTTACCCATATTGTCGGTGTTAGCGTTTCGTTTAGATTTTTTTGAGTCACGATGATAGCTAAGTTAAAGGTGCTGTCAATTACTCTTTTTCAAGCTGTTCTAGGTCGTCAATCTCTTTATTGAGCTTTCTAAATCGCTCATAAATTGAATATTTAAATGTAAAATACATAGATGAGATAAAAACAAGGATTATCAATAGCAGTGGAATAATTGATACTAGATTAAAGCTAAATGTAATTTTATGTATAATCATTAATAGAAACCCTATCATAGCAAAAGGCATTAACAGGTATCGTAACCGTGTAGTTTTAATCTTATACTTTTCCAATTCTGCAATAACTTTTTTTGTGGATAAAACCGGCATTGAGAAGTCAATCGAACGAATTAATTTGAAATATCTGATATCCCAAATATATGTAGTTGCATAAACGGGTAAAAATATTCCTAATCCGATATAAAAATTGATTGTCGAATTAAACTGAACATCCAGAACCAATACTAACATTAAAAACAGAATTGGAGAAAAAATATTTAATCCTGCTTTAATTTTAATCCAGTTTAATCTTTTCTGGGGTTTTGAAATTAATATTAACCTTAGTATTTCTTTGTTAAGACGAGTATTCTCCGATATTTTTTTATCGTATTCCTGCCATATATTTTGTAATTCAGCTAATTCCATAATTGTTAAGTTTTTGTAGTTACTAAATTTTTTATTTGTTCTTTTATCCGGCTAATTCGTGTCCCGACATTTGTCTTTGAAATTCCGGTTATGTCAGAAATTTCATCATATGAATTGCCGTCAAGATAAAGCAGAATTATTGCTTTATTGAGTTGATTTAACTCATCAATACATTGATATAATATTTCAGAATGTGATGAGTCAGTTTGCTCAATTAACCAACTTTGATTTTCAATTTGTTTTAAATCGTCCAGGAAAAACAATCTGTCTTTTTCTCTTTTACGTTTATAGTTCATGGATGTGTTTAAAGCAATGCGATAAATCCAAGTCGATATTTTTGAGTCACCTTTGAATCGTCCAAAAGATTTCCAAAGTTCTAGAGTGATGTCATTAATCAAGTCCTCTTTATCATGGAGTGTCTTTGAATATGCTCTTGCTATCTTTATAATAATCCCAATATTTGTCTCTAAAATATCCAGGAATTGGTCCTTTTGTCTATTATCTGTCATCTGTCATGCTGTTACTTTTTGGTAAATAAATCAATCTGTGATCACATTTTATCCAATTAGTAACAGATCAAGCTTAAAAATCACAAACGAGTCGTTTTATTTTCACAGACACCTGATCTTTTGAGTTAGCGTTCGTTTAATCCCGGTAAAATAGAAGCATTACGTGTCAAGATAGATTGTCAAGAAGAGTGAATCCCGGAGTACGTATCTGTTTCGCAACGACCTATAAATGAACGCTAACGGCCCGGCAATATGGGGAGGTTGTGTTACCCGATGCAGCATCCGGGCAGAGTACTGGTATCCCACGCCAGCGGGGCCAGAAAGCTGTCACGGTGCAAGCCTGCCTGGCTGACGCCAGTCAGACAGGGAGGGTATGGCGCACTTTTTGCCATCATGGTACAAGTTTTATTGAGCATTACGAGTATCGCGGTACAAGTTTGATCGGAGCCGCGAATTTATCCCCGGTTACAAAGTTGGTTGCGGGCACTGGCGCGGTCGCGGTTTAAGCTATTACAAATCTGTCTAGGGAGCAGGAACAAAAGCAAAAAGTGTGACAAACAACTTACCTATTTTGTCCGTGTTAAGGGTAGTTCTATTTTTTTAAAATCAAGTTGTATTGATCAATAATAGTAGTGTCCCTAATAATGTCCCCATTATCATCAAAGTCTTTCAGTCCTCTGACTACTTCGAGAAGTGTACTATCAACTATTTTATATGACAGAAGCATAATTTTATTTTTTGTTGAGAATTCAAATCCCAGAAATTCATTTGCATATAGTATTGAATCTTGAAATTTAAGAAGTTCGTAAAATGCACTGCTATCCATACTATTGAATTTTATTATGTAGTTTTTAAAATCAGAATTTAAAACACTCTCAAGCGCTTGAATACTTGAAATTACACTGATTGAGTCAACTGGAAATCCACTGATTTTGGTATATAGAAAGAATGGAATTTTCGATCCTTTAGTTTCAAAACAATGTCCAAACTGTTTTATTGACTCTATATAGTTATCGAAATCCTTTGTTTTTATGTGATTCCTTTTCCCAAACCTGTTAGATGAACAAGAAAAGAGAAAAATGAAGCAAATCATCAAACTTAAAGAACAAAAATATCGACTCATTAGTCTTTCTCTAAATAATTAATCTTGTTAGTAGTATCTGTCATTGGTGGTGCAAATTACCCTTAACGGTCAGCGGGTATGGGTAGTAAGTGTTACCTGACGCAGCCATCCGGCCACCAATCCTGGTACTTTAGCCGAAAAGCTGTCCCGGTGGCAAGGAAGGTATGGCGCAATTTTTGCAAGTCCCGGCGAAAGCTTTAATTGTCTCTTTGGCACGGATCTGTCCAGAGCCGGAATCACGATGTTTGTTAACGGACGAGATTTATGTTTCACGATGAAATTGTCTAGGTGTGGTGCAAAAATTGTGACACACTTATTGCCTATACCCGCTTGTTAGCTTGCATATTTTGTTTTGCAATTCTCTTTGTACCTTTTGTTTTCTTGATGTCTCTGAATGTAATATCTTGGGGTAAAATATTTGAAGAGATAGAATTTAAATTTTTTATGGTACCAATAATTTAATTTGTATTTTCCAAAGGAGTATTGGACATAAATATTGTCTGAATTTGTTGGTTCAATGTCTCTTAATTCCCACCTAATTTCTTTTTTTCTTTTGTCAATGACGTAGTTTTTGGGATTTGTTACGTCAATTTTATCGATATTGAAATCTATGATTTTCACTATTACATCAGCTTTTTCAATGCTTTTATACCAACCCGAACCCGTACTTAAAATGTACTTAAAATATTGATAAGTGGACCAATACCCAGAACCACTTGGAACTTTGTATTTTATTTCTACTGTTTTTGATTCTAGGCTATCAAAAGACATTTCCCATAGGTACCAAGGTGTTTGAGAATAATCAACAAGATATTCGAGGTCTTTTCTAAGTTCTATCAATTTTTTGGGATTTCTAACAATATCAAACAGGCTATCAAATTTATTATAGAAGTTAATTTCCTCCTTTATGGAGCATATAGGGTAAAGAGTTTTTAAACTATCAGAAACTCGCAAATAATCTCTCATTGCTAAAGAATCCAGGTAATTCAATCTCTTGTGTTTTTCGAGTAGTTCTTCAGGAATGTACCTTTTAAATTCACTAGTTATATTATTGTCAACCCAGACTGAAAAGTTCTCAGATGCTGGATCCCAATTTTCAGGTGGCATCCAATGGTAAAAGCTCATTATTGGAAATCCAACATTTAGTCTAGTTTTACCTGAATAGTTTTTAAGCAAGAAGACACACTCAACAAATGAAGAATCTTTATAGATAAAGGCTTTTACAGTTTCGGAGACCATCTGTATCTTACATGGGCTGGATGGTATAACTCCATTTATGAAAATGGGATTGGGTGCAATATCTGCGTACAGGATATTGACCTCAAGGATTATACTAATTGTAAGCAGGAGTTTTTTCATTCTTAACTATCTGATGGTTAAAATGTGGCATGTATGCAAGCTAATGGCCCGGCGGTATAATTTAGTGGGCGTTACCCGTCCACGGCACCTGGCAGGGTCACTATACTTTATCCAGAAAACTGTCACGGTGCAAGGAGGGTACGGAGCGTTTTTTGCCAGTCATGGTACAAACTTTTTGGCTTATACGGGTGTCCCGGTACAAGCTTAGTCGAAGCCGGAATCTGTCCCCTTACAGAATCATAATTGGGAGTAGTGGAGCGGTCCGCTTACCGATGAATTACTGGTCCCTATTCGAAGGCAGAATGTCCCCGCAAAAAGCGTGACAAGCAACTTACCTTTATTGTCCGTGTTAGGTGCCGTTTAATTTAAGATCAGTTTTAATTCGTTTACAAAATTTTCTTTTCGGGTAAATGCATACTACGCCACCTTTGTTCCCATAAATATTAACTTCTTTTTTATCTTTAATTACTACAATCTTTTTTATCCATTCTGGATCTATTCTCTTAATTGAAATACTATCTAATATAAACTGAGAAGATCCAATCATAAGAACTAATGTTGGAGTAAGATCAACTATTTTCTTTACCTGATTTATAGTTGATTGCTGGCATGTATCAATTTGGCTGTAAGCAGAGATTGAAAGTGTAAACAAAATAATAGGCAGTAATCGTTTCATGATCAGATTGTTAATCTATGTTACAAATGACACCTAACGGCCCGGCGGTTTAATTAGGTACCGTCTGCGTCGCGGTGCAGCGTTTTTTGCCAGTCCCGGTAGACGGACGCTAAGCCAAGGGTCACGGTGAAGCTGCGAGAAGGTACCAAGTCCAGATAGACGGCAGAGAAGTTTCGTGTCACGATGAAATAGTCTCGGTGACGAGCAAAAAACAAGGCACCAGCGCGTCGGCCCGCAGCCCACGCAGACTTTGTCCCGGGAGACGAAACAGTCGCGGTGCACTGAGTTTAATAAACGGTTGAAATTTTTTTCTCATAGACTTTAAAGGGCTAACTGAAAAGCTGTCCGGGCTGCGGAAGGCACTTAATTAAACCGTCCGAGTTATTGTGCGTTTATTTATTGTCATGATATAACTTGAAATGTCCAGAATAAAGTTGTCAAGGAGTGTCGAGATTTTGGTTAATCTGAAATTTGACATTCCCAAGTAATGACACCATTTATTTCGTTACAGATATTAATCCCGCCCTTACCATAATCCAATATAAGGCTGTATTTAATTTCCTTGTTTTTCAAGAATGTTTTTAACTCGGGCAAATCCTCAACATAATCATTAAACTCGGCCTTCGTATTCTCCAATTCTTTAATGGCAATTCTTTTATTGATATTTTCAAGGTAATAATAACTGGTGCATCCAACCACATAAACAACGTTGTCCATGTGACTTAAATATAATCCACCAACCCTAAATCCTTGATTATCTTTCATGAATTCGAGAGCTGCTCTAATACGACTTAAATCTGACATGTTTTATGATTTTAAAGAAGATTCAGCATTAAATTTTTGGAGTTATAGTGCGTTTGTCTAGGTCAATTTTGGGTCAGTTACAGGCCTCGAATGCACTATAACGTTCGGCGGTATGTGCAGTTGGCGTCCCGAGTCCTCGGGACGGTGGCGCGTGTTTTTGCACTCGTGGTGCGATGCAGGATTATGATGTTGTTAGTTTATTGTCGCGTTGGCAAAAAACCTGCCTGCCTGCGGCAGTCAGGCAGGCGTGACACCGGGAGGGTGTCCCCGGCGGGAGCCGGGGCGGCCTGTGCCGCCGGCCACAAAACGGTCCTCTTCAGCCAGATAGTTCTCGCGGCACGGGAGGCAATGACCTATACCGACCTGTTATGGCTAGGCTTTTATTAAATTAAGTAATAAAGAGCAACTATTATGGAGTTGCCATTTTTCCATTTTACCCATCCATATTTCTCTTTATCAGAATCAAAATATCTAACTTTAAGCCAATCTCCGTGTATTAAAATCGGATCAATTGGAAAAGGAGTTTCTTGTAATTCTAAAATATGATCAGTATCAGATGGGCCTACCCTTATAGGATTTGTTGCTAGATCAACATCTATCGTTGCTACTGAGTTTAAAATATGTTCTTGCCAATTTCTAAGAATCCAGAATCTATCTTTTTTTATATATTTTTCCGAGCCAAAATATTCATTTACAATCACTTTGTATTTGTAATTGATAATTCCAGTACATTTAAACATTAAAATGAAATAATCTAGATGTAATCCATACGGGACAAGTGTATCATTCCAATTGTAAAGCGATTTTATGTCTGTTAATGTATAAGAAGTGGTGCCTTTAGCTTTTAATAGACTATCATACAGATAATTAAAACTCATCCACTCAGATCCGTCTTTATTATAGATTATTATTTGATCATTTAACTTAATGTTTCCTAACTCAAGTATCCCTAGCTCCGTTCCGATTGTTGGTTTATCTTGACTGTATAGAAATGAGAATGAGTAGATAAGAAGCAAGGAGATAGTCATTTTTCTAATGTAGAAGAGTTTATCAGTACGCATCATTTTAATAATCTTGGTTATAGCCTGAACCGGACAAGGTTTTACCTGATGCGTGATCTTCGCCGTAGCAAGACCAGGATAAAGAGTTTTCTCCAGTACTACGGGGAAACAATCCCTGTGGAATTTGACAATAACCAGTGGGCATTAAAGTTTGTATCGTGGACCCCGCCTGCCTGGCGGCAGTCAGGCAAGCTTACTATAAAAAATGACAAGTGATTGCGGCAGGTGAATTTTTCTGACCACAGATAGCAGTGTGATTTTATAGGATTTTCTTTAAAGAAGTTTATAGGGGAAGAATATTATTTACCTTTGTTAACCCGGGGCGATTGCTTCTCATAGCATTGTCCGTGTCAGGTGCTGCCGTATTTTGTTATGCTTTACTGTCAATGAGAATTAGGTAATTTGTCCCACTTTTTAATAAACTTTTCAGCTTTATTCTTGGTCGGTTTCCTACGATTATTAATACTACTTCTGATAAAATCCAATACTTCATCCTGGTCTTTGATTTGCCTGAAGAACTTATCAAACGAAGAAATTGTATGTCCGATTACGATATTCAGGCATTCACTTGTCTGATACTTCGCATTCTTAACCTTTAAAAACTCTTTTGTGATTTTTTCTGTGAGATATGGTTTTGCTTTGGCAATTAATGCAGCTCCTTTAATAATATTTGCTGCAGTTATCATAACAGGCCCTTTTATTTCGGAGAAGTAGGAATTGAAAATCTCATCAAACATTTTCTTATCATCACACCTGGTGAGATTAGCTATAATAAGTATTGATGACCATTTTATAAACTTATTTTCAGATTTCAGATAGTCTTTGAAAACATCAAAATAAGGGTAGATGATTTCCGGCTTTTTCTCACTCAGTATAAGCAGCGTATTGTTACAACCATATTTTATGCGGGCGTCCGTTTCATTAAGACCCGAAACCAGGTATTTCAGAACTTCAGGTGATTTTATTACCATGTCAGCAACCTGCTTCAAGTCCCTTCCTTTTGGGATAAATTCATTAAATAAATCCTGCTTATTCATAATTAGTTAATTGGAATATATACTTCAGTCTTGTTTTTTCCAGGATTGGTTTTTGAGAACTTAATATATTTCTCAAAACATGGAGCATCTCTTAATTCATGACCACTTTCCGGAAGCCATGTATTGAAAATTGCATTATAAACTGGACCAATTTTGTCAGGACTGCCTCTGAACTTAAAGACTGCGTATTTACCTCCTTCGAGATTCTTTACGCCCATTTCACCTTCAGGTTTTATATCTTTACCTATGGTAACACAACAATCATACTGACATTTTTCATCTTCTGTGATATTGGGATCGTTATATGCTATTCCCAGGCACTCTTGGTTAAAACCAAACAGACGTTTTTCCTTAATGAATCTCCAGATTTTTTCCCAGGCCTGACTATAATCATTTGATTTATAATCACCAATAAGACGGATATATATAGCTCTTTTAGCTGTCCGTTCAGCTATTTTAGGTTCTAACTTAAAGCCATCCGGGAGAATTTTATCATCAATTAACGTTTTCATAGTAAATATAATTATTTGTATTTCGTAATTCTGTTGGTGAAACTCCAAAGTTTTTCTTGAAAGCTTTTGTAAATGAAGCCGGGCTATCGTATCCAATTTTATAAGCTATTTCATCAATTTGATGTGAACTGTATTTCAGAAGTATGGAACTGGCCTCTATCCTGCACCTGATAATATAGGAACCAATTGGCTCTCCAAGGTATGCACTCATTATTCTGTGAAAATGATAAGGTGAAATGGCTGAAATATTTGATAGTTTATCCAAGTCAAGTTTCTCATCCAAGTGGCCGGATATATAATCTATAACCATATTTATCCTCTTAATATGTTCTTGTCTGGTAATTGTTTTCACCTGTTAATGAATCATATCTTATTGTAAAAGTATCTTAATTTTTGTCCGGAAGCATTTCCAATCTTGCTATTTTAATCATAAGTTGGAGTATCGGTTGCACCTAACGGGAGTCTGTCTAAAAATCTTTTATTCCGGCAAAAAATATTCAAACTGAACCGTTTTAAGAGGTTTTGAAAATACATTAGCGTTGGTTATCAGCGTATTAAATGTTTCCATAAAAGTCTGGTCTTCGGTCTCCAATAAAATGAGCAGGTTTTTAGACAGTCTGACGGCCCGGCAATAAAGAGGGCCGAGCGTTAATAAATAGCCCAGTGGGCTATTTTAGCGAGGAGCCAGACTGCAGGGGTGGCATGTTACCCGACGAAAGCATCCGGGCAGGGTCCCGATACTTTAGCTAAGAAACTGTCCCGGTGCAAGCCTGCCTGGCTGACGCCAGTCAGACAGGGAGGGTATGACGCGCTTTTTACAAGTCATGGTACAAACTTTTTGGCTTATACGGGTGTCGCGGTACAAGGTTAATCGAAGCCGGAATCTGTCCCCTTACTGAATCTTAATTGCGAGCAGTGGAGCGGTCCGCTTACCGATGAATTACAGGTCCCCTTCAGAGAGCAGAATGCCCCCGCAAAAAGCGTGACAAGCAACTTACCTTTATTGACCGTGTATTTGGCAATGTTTTTTCATTTTATTATAACTACTTTTAATCGATTTAGATACAAGTTAAGACCATCGTCCTGCACGGATAATATAAACTCTTCTTTATTGTTATTCAATGAATTATCCATTGATGAATCAACTATTTCCGAAAAGGCGATTTGATAATCACTATTAAAGACAACTTTATACTTTGAGGATCCAATTACAGGAACACCAGATCCAAAGAATTTCCGCATAATGAAATAGACATTGTTCTCTTTAATTAAAGTAATACTTTGTCCAGCGAAATTGTCAACAATACGTATTTCCTTATTGAGGTAGTCTTCTATCTTAGGTCTTGGATCTTCAGTACATGCTGAAAGTGGACAGCATAAAATGATAATGAAAAATAAAGTGATTTTCTTTTGCATGTCGTATAGATTTTAAGTTTTATTTAAGGACAGAATTAATTCAAATTTATTAAAGCTAAAAATAAGCTATAGTCTAGAGGCGTAAAATCGGTTCCTTTGTGATGAATGTTGCCTAACGGTTGGCGGTATGTGGCGTTGCCGGAGAGTCGCGGTGGCGCGTGTTTTTGCCCATCGGCTTTAGTCGCAAAGCCGGGCCGATAAAGCACCAACTGGTTTTGGATTGCTGGTCTGGTGGATCAGCGCGCAAAAACCAGCCGAGGCAATGACATATACCGACCTGTTAGGCACTGCCATTTTCTAGATTGTTAACCTCAAAAGTCCATTTGGAAGTTGTACAAATCCCATTTTCAAAAGTAAACATCTAGACTTAGTATTATCCTCTATTGGATCTGCAATAATGTAATGGTATTTGTTAAGTGATTTTATTTCCTCAATAAGTAGATCAACGAGTTTTGATCCGTAACCTTTATTTAGGAAATTCTCACTGCCAATTAAATAGTCTATTCCTACCGTTAATGGAGGTTGATTTGACCAAATTCCTTGCGGAGCTTTATCTGTTTCATAATATTGAGCGAATCCTATTGGTTCATCCAGTTCGACTATGAAATACTTAATCCAATTTAGATTGATATTTTCCTTTATTTCAGTCAACCATTCATTAGGGTCTCCGAAGTATTTCTGAACATGAGGTTTGGTAAGCCATTTGCTTATCAAACTGATATCATTGCCGTTGAATTGCCTTAAATACAAGGTATTACGAGGTTTGTTATGGTTGTGCCTAACGGCCCGGCAATATGGGGAGGTTGTGTTACCCGACGCAGCATCCGGTCACGATCCCGATACTTTAGCCAGAAAGCTATCACGGTGCAAGCCTGCCTGGCTGACGCCAGTCAGACAGGGAGGGTATGGCGCACTTTTTGCCGTCATGGTACAAATTTTATTGAGCATTACGCGTGTCGCGGTACAAGTTTGATCGGAGCCGCGAATCTATCCCCGGGTACAAAGTTGGGGGCTGCCACTAGCGCAGTGTCGCGGTACAAGTTGTCTCGGAGCCAGAAATTTGTCAAGGTACAGGATTTAAATTGCGGGCAGATGAGCGTGTCCGGGTTTAGCAACGTATAGAAAGCCGTATTAAAAGCAGTAGTAGAAGCAAAAAGTGTGACAAACAACTTACCCATAGCATTGTCCGTGTTATGCGTAGTTTTTATTTTATTCTATTATTAGAGTCCTGAATTTTGGATACCGAACAGAATATTTCAGCTCAATGTCCTTTTTCTCAGTGGTTTTTAATTGAAAGTCCCATTTGATTATGCCTGTTTCAGAGTCAAGCTTTCCGTTTGATATATTTATTGGATTAACCTCGATCTCTTCAAGTGTAGAGACAGGAATTTGATCTGAAAGTGAGATATTAATGTTTTGCTGCTTGTTGTTTTTAATGCTTATTAACCAAGTTTTGGTTTCTTCTTTCTTGTTACCAAGGAATTGTTTAGTGGTAAATTGCTTTTGAATCTCCCGTTTAATGGTCACTCCCTTATCTTTTCCAAGTGAAATTGTCAGGGTATCAGACATATATCTTACATCAAGCAATGTTTTTCCAGTATATGTGTCTTCAAAGAAAACATTAGCTTCGCCTTCCAAAAGATTGTATTTTTCCCAGTCAACAATTCGTGCTATCAGGTATGCATTTTTGTCAATTTTTGGAGTGCAAAAATATTGATAATTAGCCGGTAATGAATAATTGTCAATATCAATGGTTAAGTTTTTGCCGTCGGATGGAATTGTGTAAGGAGTCTTAATATCAAATTCAATACTTGTTTGATTTGCAATATATTCTGTTTCGACAATAGTACTATTTTGTTGAGATGGTTCGCTCGTTCTATTTGTTCTTTTATCGATACTTATCCCCGATACTCTTCCTTGTAAAGCTTTTTCAGTACTGCCGTATCCAACTACAACAACTTCCTGTAATGCCAGTACATCTTCCTCAATCCGGAAATCCATTTGTTGATTAGTAATTGGCGCTTCAATTTGTTTATAACCAATAAAAGAAATTAAAAGTTGTCCTCCATTCTGTGGTACCGAAATTGAGTATGCTCCATTGACATCTGTTACAGTGCCAATTGAAGTTCCTTTAATCATTACAGTTGCTCCTGGAATGGGTTCTTTTGTTTTACCATCGTAGATATGCCCAGAAACCTGATTGATATTCGCTCTATATGAGGGAGGAACAGAGTTATAATTTAAGAAGTATGTCTGAAGTTCCCTATATGTATTCGAAGTATTAGGATCAGAAGATGACAATTTCAATTTTACATTTCTCCAATCTTCGTTTGTGTATTGATGTACATTAGCTTTATAGGTCAAATCTGCAGGTAAATCAATATTTTTTACTTTTATATCATAAGACGGTGTCCAACCCGCATTTGAAACAATGTATTTAATTTCAAATGATGCTTTTGTAGAAACCTTCGAATCGATGTTAACAATTATTTCTCCGGTTGGAAACTCTTTTTTAGTAGCTAATGATGCAAGTTGGCTTTCAATCTTTTCGAGGTCTTTCGAAAGCTGTTCGATATTGTTTTGTCGATCAATTTGCTTAATTTTTATTGCTGTTATTTTTTCAGAGAAGTATGTGCTAGCCTCTTTTAGCGAAGTTAAACTTGTTCCAACATTTGCACCTCCAATACTACTGTTGGCTTTTAGAAATGCTAATTCCTCGTTTAATACCTCCAAGTAAGCACCTTCTGTTTTAATCTTTTTTTCAATTTCAAGCTTATTTTTTAGAAGATCTTCGTTTTCTTTTGATTTGGTTTGTTGTGTTAAGAAATTCTGTTGAAGATTAACGGATAGAACTGTGAATTCTCCTTTCGCATTGATACTTATGCTTTTTGAATCAATGAAGGGAGATAAGTTGGTAAACTTTAGTATGGATCTGCCAATAGGAAGATCTACTGATTTTAATCTTGTCACCTGTGCACCGGTAAGATAAACGGTTACTTCATTAACCTCTGATTTTAATTCAATTTCTTGTGGCGATTGGCTGAACAGATTAAGTGTCAAGGCACAAAATAGAATTGAGATTGATTTTTTCATATATGTTAGTATTTAGTTTAATGTCATGTAGTTGCGTGTCAAATTGCGCATAACGATTAGCGGTATGTGGAGTTGCCGGGAGCCTGCCCCGACGAAGGAGGGGTCAAGCGCTGGAATGGTTTTTTGCCTAATCCATGGTTAGGGCAGAAATTGTCTTGTCACGATGAAGCTACTAAACCGGCAGGCCTGGTGATGTTGCGAGAGGGTAGGAGTTGTCCCGGTAGATAAACTTGCTAAGTGATATAAATGCAACTCGTGAGATGTTTGGGGTCATTGCCAATCTGTCAAGGCCTGAAGCAGGCAATTACATATACCGCCTGTTAGGTGCTGTAATCTTTAAGGTTTTCGGATTAGGTCAATTTTTAGTTTTTTCTATTTGTTTGATTGCTTTTAAATAAACATTCTTCACACCATTGTTCGTCTCCTTTTCTGAGATGTCTTTAATTTTGGTTATTAAATTCTTGTCCCCCGATGCTTTTACGATCTCAGAAAGGGCATATGCTGCGCACCATCTTATGACAGTTGAGTTGTCTTTATTTTCAGGGGTATTTTTTAATAGAAAAGGAATTGCTTTTTCAACTTTTTTGGAACTTTTCTTTGCAATATTTCCAATTGATTCAGGTATTCCCCATTTTACTCTTGGAGCTTTGTAATTGATGTAACCGATCAGTTCCTCGACGAAAGGTTCTGCTATTTCAGGATTTTCAGCTGTAACATGTTTCATTATGTCAGCGCAGGTTCCTTTTTCCACATCAGGACCTGTTTTGAAAATTGTCATAAGTTCATTAAAAAGTTTCGGATTCTTAAGTATCCTCTCTGAAGATGTCGATACTATTTCCTTTGGCTTTTTATTTGAATCTAGAATTTCTCTAATTGTCTCCATATTAATATTTTGTACGAAATTTAATGAAATTTCTAATTAGGCAGAGAGCCCATTTATAGCACCTAACGGGAGTCTGTCTAATAACCTCCTATTTCGTAAAAACACGTTTTTTATCATACTCACTTTCAAAATATTACAGAAAATAAATTTGAATAAAACCAGGTTATTAGACAGTCTGACGGCCCGGCAATAAAATTAGTAGGTGTTGCTGAGTGAATGGAGGTTGTGACCACAAATTTGTTATCGGGGCAGAGTCCCGGCACACAACCGTAATGAGCGAAGCATGGCGCGTGTTTTTGCAGTCCAGGTGCAATTTTTCTGAGTTTTAACAGTGTCGCGGTACAAATTTTATTGCGAGCAGGTAACAAGTCAAGGTATACAAAGTTTTATAGAAAGCAGGTGCGCGGTCCTGATTTGTCACGTTTTACAAACCTGTCTAAGTAGCAGAAAGCCAGTGCAAAAACCGTGACAAGCTTATTACCCCAACCGTCCGAGTTAGCAATCGTTATTTTTTTACTATAAATTTCTGCGATTGAATGATTGATCTATCTGTTTTTAAATTAATAATATACATTCCGTCAATTAAATCTTGTATGAATATGGTTTGTGCATAATCATTTATTGACCCTGTTTTTAGTATCTGTCCATTAAGAGAGATAATATTATATTCTATATTAATAGGGAGTTCAGATAATTCAATCTTTATGAATTCTTTAGCAGGATTAGGATATAATTTTATTTTCATGGTCTGCAAATGATTCTCATTTTTAGGAGATATTAAAACCCCTTTTGATTCTTCATTCTTTTTCAGGGTAAACGTAATAGGGATGGCATACCAGACAGGTACAGGTTTACCCTCCATTTTTCCAGGTTGGAACCGGGGTAACATTTCTAACACTCTTATACACTCATTATCCAGATCGTATCTAAGACTTTTTATCACGTTCACATTATTTACAGATCCATCAGCTTTGACAACAAACTTTAAAAATACTTTTCCTTCTATACTATCCTGTATTGCAGACGGAGGGTAGTTAATGTTGTTGCTTATGAATTGAATTAAAGCCTTTTCTCCCCCAGGAAATATAGGCATCTCTTCGAGTATTATTATAAATGGTTCTGTACTATCACTAGACTCCTTTTTATTCCCATTTGCTGAATAATTTTTAGCATTTAATTTATCATTTTTGTGATTACAACCTGAATAGATTATTAGTGATAATGCAACAATTATCAGCATGTTGAGCTTTCGATGAAGACGCATATTAATGTTACTTTTTATTTAAGATCTTTGTTGGTTGCTGGCATATATGGTTGCTAACGGGAGTCTGTCTAATAACCTCCAATTTCGTAAAAACACGTTTTTTATAATACTCACTTTCAATATATTACAGAAAATAAATTTGAATAAAACCACGTTTTTAGACAGTCTTACGGTCCGGCAATATGGGGAGGTTGTGTTACCCGACGCAGCATCCGGGCACCTATCCTGGTACTTTAGGCAGGAAGCTGTCACGCCGCGCCCCGCGCGAGCGCAGTGAGCAGCGAGGGTGCAAGGAGGGTATGGCGCACTTTTTGCCATCATGGTACAATTTATATTGCATTCTGGCGCGATCGCGGTACAAGTTAAATAAGTTGACGAAAAATAGTCACGGTGCAGTGCACCAGCAAAAAGAGAAAGGAGCGTTCGGGCCTTAGACTACTTGCAGTTTTTGTCAAGACGGCACTGACTTAGAGCTTTTTTCATGATTTTAAGGTTAATTTATGGAATAATTGTTGTTCATCTGGAGCTTAGTCCGTGTTCCTAGGCCAAAGTCAGGAATTGTCTTGGTAGAAATAATTTATTAGCCACAATTACTTTTTAATTTTATTGATTCCAATACCTCAGTAAACTCTTTTGTAGCTATCTGGTTCTGTGCGTAGCAATGTGACATACTAAAATCGAGAAGGAAGTCACCATATTCAATAAAATTAACATCCATTTCGACGATTACCGGTTCTTTTAACTCTTCATTTTCAAATAAATACTCGGTTTCAATTTTTATACCTTTATATCCGTTTATTGGATTAATTGGATATTTATTCTTAATCTTAAATCCTTTAATAAAGTGATAAGGTGATACTTCAGGGTTAATTGTCAAGCTATCAGCGTGATCATCGAGTGTCATCTTTCTAGAATTATCGTCTTGGGGAATGATATTAAAGTTTATTGTTGGTGATACAATTCCTTCATATTCTTTTGATTCAATATCATACTTTGTTACAACACAAAATGGTGTATCAAACAGGGTCAACAATTTCTCTTTCGCTATTTCGAAGATTCCTTGGAATTTAAACTCTCTCATTTTTTCATGATAAGTGTTGAAACTTACAATATTCCAGCCATCTGGTATTTTAAATGAGATATCAAATATCTTATTTTCGTAGATCCCGTTTTTAATGGTAACACTTTCATCAGCTAAGTTTTTGTTAGTAAATAGATTTGATAAGAAATCGTTTGAGTCAGAGAAAGTGTTCATTGATGTTTGAATGTCAATTTATTAGGGATTTTTAAAATCTCAAATTAAGATAAAATTTGCTTTCTGCTGTTAGCATTTCGGGCCATTTGATTAAGTTACGAAATTGTCTTGTTATTGTAATCTATCCCTGTAGACGAGGCATAAGGCCTGAATGCTAACG
>CAVOWZ010000008.1:0-626513 GCA_963700275.1 uncultured Bacteroidales bacterium
CAATAAAAATGCACCAGACCGATTGAATCCGGAGGGTGTTATCATCTGATTATTACTCAGAATTTCAATTCAATGATGTTCCGAATGATCATTAGTGAAGTGTGCTGATGGTAATATCCCATTTCATGCATCCGGTTATGAATGGTCCTGTGAGCAGATGTCAAAACCATTTTCATTCTTTTAAAGATCTTGTCTTCTGCCCTGGTTCCAATGTGTCAAGATAAGCCATGGCACCTTCGATCTGATCAAGATGGTTAAGGCGTCTGCAGCATAATGCATCGGAGAATTTTTAACTCTGATCATTACCGGGGATGTATGGGCAGCAATGATTTCCGGCTTATCCGGATACTGTCCCCTGACCAGCAAAGCTATCCATGAACTTTTTTGAACTTTAAAATTCCAGTAACCATTCCCTTTCCAGTTTGAAACGGAAATGCTTTCTTTTATTTCTCCATTGACAATTAGTTCAATCTTACTCATTGGAAGGGTTACACTTGCTACTTCCCAGGTGATATTTACTGTTCCCCCATTTGAAGACATATTAATTTGGCTGCCTGAGGGTTTCCCTTCAACATAAAACTCAACAAGAGGACCATATGTAACAAAAGTCTGTCCACGTCTTATAGACTCTTTCCATTCATCGTAAGTAAACTCAAGATTATCAAGTATTTTGGCATAAGTTCTTACAGCTCCGACAGCTGTTCCGGCATTCATTTTATCTGTTCCACCTACTGCAGCAACAAAATATCCGCAGTTCAGATAACGGTACCAGTCCATTAATGAATATGGATCTATGCCCCCATAAAGATTACCCCATGAAGTCATTTCCACGCCATCAACACCTCCGGATATAATTGCTGAAGCATTTTCAAGCCTTGGATTAGGGAAATGAGGCAGGATCACTACACCATTCTGCTTTTTACATTGCAAGGCCCATTCAGTCAGCAGTATTTCCACCGGATCTCCCAGGGCTGATTCATCAGGTCCGCCAGTAGTCATTGGAGCAATGATACTCCCTTCATAACCCAACAGGGATATATGTCCCATTACATGTTGCCGGTTTTCTGTTCCTACACGCACCATATATTCTCCATCTCCACCAGCAGTTTTTGATCCCCATGTGGTTTTCCCGTCAAAGTCACCTACATTTGTCATGAGTTCACCCCACTGACTGGCAAGTAA
This sequence comes from uncultured Bacteroidales bacterium, assembly GCA_963700275.1. Lineage (GTDB taxonomy): Bacteria > Bacteroidota > Bacteroidia > Bacteroidales > VadinHA17 > LD21. The sequence goes on from CAVOWZ010000008.1 coordinate 1,183, forward strand.
ATTGATAATATTGACCCCTTCGGCACTTCCTTCCAGCAAGGCTGAACCCGGTGACAGAAAGTGAACATGGGTATCAGCGGTTACCCACCCTTTTTCCCTCCAGTGAAGTGCTTTTTCAATTTCAATGGATATAACCTCAGTATCCCCGGAAATCTCAAACACCTTCCGCACAGGTGCAATCTCAAAACCTTTGGAGATTTCAATATATACTTTCCCGAGAGGGAGGTTTATTAACGTCTCCCCGGGGATATAAGTACAGGTATGACTTCCCTGATTAACGTAATCGACACTGTAATCTGCAAGCCAACTGTAATTTGGCTGACGATGCCTGTCTACAGGTACCAGCAATTCTCCGGATTCACCATGTGCATGAAATTTCACAGGAACTGCTTTCCCTCCTTCTTTATCTATCACTCTTAATTTCACCTTCTGATATGCAGGTTTTATCGAACGTATGATACTGATGCTATTAGTCAGTTTCGACAATGGAATTGGTTTCTGATCGTACAGATGAAACATAGCTTCAGGATGAGCTGTATATTCAATAATAAATTCATTCCCTGATTTTTCAGGTATTTTATTATTGTATGATTGAGGCCAGTCTTGATCAGGATAGATTAATCCCGGTAAAATAGACAGGACCTGTCCAAGATCAAGCTGAATGCCTGCCAATAACCCATTATTTTCAGATCCAGGATTATCATCGGATCCCTTCGGGACCGAAATGACAGCTTTCTGTCTTGAATTCCAGCGTAAAGGATTTGACTTAACATTCCCGACAGAAATTGCAGATATTATTACTGATGTTTTATTGAGTGGTTCAAACCGGAGGCTTTGGATCTTTTTCTCCGGGTTAGGATTTTCCCACGCCCATAGCCAGTTGATCCAGATTCCCCTGTCATTGGTGCTGACCCTGGTTTGTACTTGTCCCCATTCATTATTGGTCATTTCTTGTTCAAAATCGACCGGACCTGGTTTCCGATGTGCAACTGATTCAATACAATTTTCTCCCCAGATCTGCTGAAACATCCCTATATGATATCGATGCCTTATGGAAAGCATAACCTCTTTACCATCTTCATAAATAACATAATATCTGGCAATTTCTTCATTAAGCTGTCCGATCCCTTTGAATGGTTTTTCATAAAAGCCATCAGCGTTTCTTTTCAGATCCTGCCTGTCGGCTGTATGCATAAAAATTATCCAGTTCCCTGAAAATGGTTTTATATTTAATTTAAAAGGTTCATTTTTCAGAAAAACAATTTGTTCAGGGACATTAAAAGGGATTCCCCATGCCACCGAACTACCTCTGGGGGCAGATTTTATAGCTTCGGCCATTCTCCCTGACACTAAAGTCGAATCGATTTTGGATAGATCTAAATTACCTGTAAGATCCAAAGGTTCGAACAAAGGGGAACCAGGGCCATCTGAAAACTTCGACAGATCATTTTGAGCAATATTTGACGATGCGGTTTCAGATATGCTTCTTTCATCTGACTTTCCGATAGCATCAGCGAATCCGGATATGGAAGTACCAGATACAAGAGCAGTGGTTGTCAGTGTTTTCAAGAAATTCCTTCTTGAGTTTCCGAGGTAAGTCATAAATTATTGTTTATCTATTAATTTTTAAAAATCATGCATATTGTCAAAGACTTTTATTATTGCATTTCTGATGTTAACCTGAACAAAACCAGTTAGGCAGATATCAGTTAATTTATGGACACTATAAAGAGTTGTCGTGTACCGTTCTCAGTAATGCCTGAGACAAGGATCTGATTATTCTGGCGATTCCAGCAGGGAGCAGGATCTATTCTTATATCACCGGAGTACTCACCTTTGTTAACGCCTTCTGTTCTTACCCACTTACCATCATTCAGGCTAATAATGGTGTAAAAATTTTGGGTTCCTTCTCCAAAACCATTTGCCAGCCACTCGCCGCTTGAAGATAAACTGATATCACCCTCGGGATTGGGCAATGCTTCAGGCGTTCCAATGGTTCCAACTATTTTCCTTTGCAGAACATCGTATATAACCTGCTTTTCTTCAAAACTTCCCATGATGCGAGTTCCAATGCTCCACTCCGGATGGCCTCCGATGAACTGGTGACCAACGTAAAGACCTGTACCATCCGCATTAATTGTACAGGGTACATTGGTCCTTTTATCTGAACTACCATTCCAGCCTGCACGGGCATAAAAATAGATGATCCTGCCATCCCTGTTCCACAGTGTGTGATTTATAAACAGTGCACCACCTTCGGTATCTAATCCTTTTTTCTTAAGCTCAGTCTCAAGCTGGGCAAAGGAGACCAATAATTTCTTTTTACCGGATTTGATATCGACAATAAAAATGCCATCATTCCCTGGAGCGGCAACACCCTCAGTCCAGTCAGTTGTACCCTTGTATCCTGTTACAGGTCGCAATCGCGCCATCCTGGCATAATTGATAGCCAGGAACGATTTCCCGACCGGACATACGCCGCTATTACCAACAGGGGTGTCATCAAATCTATACTCCTTAATTCGTTTCACTTTGTCAATGTCAAACAATACTGTGAATACTTTCCCGGTTTTCGGATCCCTGTCATTGAAGAAAAACTGGCTTGCCTGGTTGTCGGGATTCCAGTAATACATTGTTCCCTGTTGCGGATTCCAGCCTAATGTCTGGTCAACTTTCTCTACTTTATAATAATCGCCTTCAGGTTTATCCAGATTTACAAGGACAACTCCTGCAGGCTCATTACCATCCGGCAAATGATCAAGGAAATTAGTACTTAATGAGAGAATGCGTTTCCCTGAAAGGTTCCATGGTGTTGTTTTTGACTGACCGATATATCCGAAAAAATGGTTTTCTTCTCCACGGGTTATCTGACGGATTGATGTTTTCATACTTTGTGTGGCAGGAAATAAATCAAGTCCTGGCAAAGCAAGGATTGCAAAACTACTCTTTGCACTTCTCTCCAAAAAAATTCTTCTGTTCATATCTATTTTTTTACCAGTTAAATTATCAAAAATGAAAATAAGGTTATTCAGGAGGGTTATCAATAATCCTGCTGATATCGATTAAGTAAATCTGCCGGCCAAATCCTTCATGCGATGAACATAGGCGATAAAGATAAAGCAATAACACTGATACGCAAGCGACCATCTTGGTCAGTGTCACTGGCTTTTACAGTGAGGCCGAATTCACTTCATGCTGCTTATTGGCAAAGATATCAATATACGCCGCGAAGACGGTAGATTTAGTGTTGAGGTTTGTTAATCCAAGGTTCGGATTCGGAGGAGGTGGTGGCCAGGGAGGACCGGAACCGGATTATGACTAACACATTATCAAGTGGACCGGACTATAAATCAATTTATCTTGACGATAACGACAAGTTTCCGTTGAAATTCTGCCAAAATCCACAGGAAAATTCTTGTAGATTTTTACCGGCTCGAAATTTAAGCATGAGCCATTCATATCTTAGTATAAAACTCATAAATAATTATTTAACTCTTATGAAATCAATTTTGAATCAGAACTTATATCTGCAGGTAAATGTAAAAACCTGGGTTTCAAAGTAATTCTGATACTTCACGGTGAATCCCTCACCATCAATATTCTGGCGGATACCCATAGTATTGAATATATCTGTGGCAGAAAGGCTTAATTCCAGTTTGTCCCTGACCAAAGACTTCTTGATACCCAGATCGATCCCACCTCTCGATAATTCTTTTCCCTGTCCAATGTTTTTAGAACTAAAATACTGTCCCGTTACTTCAATCTGAAAATTACGCGGAAGGGAAAACTGGTTTATTAACTTGGTAAAAACCGGGAAATCAATCCTTTCTTCAATAAAATACGGCTGAGGAACGGGAAAACTTATCTGACCTGAATGACTGAAGATCTTATTTCTGTATAAGTTTGCACTGGCCGAGAGTTTCCACATTTTCAGGATTTTCTGGTCAAAGGTGAATTCAACCCCGGAGTTGTAAGCCCTGCCAAGGTTATCGTAGGCCTTAACAGTGATCTCATTGTGGTCGGGATCCTGAATATAAATTCGGGTATAATAATCGTTTATGATCTTATGATACAGCGACGTATAGAATGATCCTGTCTGCCACAGTAATTTATGTGCCAGTTCAAAATTCTGTGTGAACTGAGGTCTGAGCAGCGGATTTCCTATTTTCAGCAATTCAGGATCATCATATTTTGGGAAAATCCTCAGAATATCTTCTCCGGGACGATCAACGCGACGGTTATAGAATAATGATATTTTATTTGATTTGTTGACTTTAAATGTCAGCCTTACATTCGGGAAGAGACTGAAATAATCGTACTGGTTCTCTGTAAAGTATTGATTGGGTGCAAACTCATATTTTATGCTTGTATATTCAGCCCGAAGTCCTGCTTCAATGTCAGTTTTTGGAAATTCAGCTATCAGGTTTGTATATACTCCCGCCAGACTCTCATCCCATTTGGACCAGTCACCAAAATTGTAGATCAAAGCAGTGTTTTCCGGATCTTTTGTAACAGTGTAGGTTATGGGCATATGCCGTAATCTGCCCGATACTCCCGCTTCAAAGCGACCGAAAGAAAGTGGCTTGATGTAGTCGGAGGAGAGCAGATAAACATATTCAGGAGCCAGTACCCTGGTTTTGTCTGTTCTGATTACAGGAAAGGGCGATGGCCCGTCCTGGCTCAGGTTATATGTCTCATCCTCCCATCCTTTTGTAAAAAGAAACTGGGAGCTCAGCTCATGTCCGGGCTGCTGAAATCTGTATTTGTGCTGCAGTGTCATGTTAGTGAATCCGGTTCCCTCACTTTCACGGAATCCCCATTTTCTAAGGGGTGACTGATAATCATGATTCCCGAAATACCAGACCCTTGTGGTATCGATATGCCACTCATAGTCATAAAGTCCGAAAAGAGTAATGGTCTGATTTGGAGTAATGTTCCAGTCGAGCCCTAGTTTCAGATTGTAATGAACCTGTGAACGGTTCTCAGCTACCTGGCTTTCAGTAATATTTCCGTTATCATAAAAACGGGTAGTGAATTCATTATTGGGCAGCCTGCGTTGGCTGATCAGGTATGATTGCCAGAAAATATTCAGCTTTTGAGTTTTGTAGCTGAGATTCAGTGATGGTGTTATTTTCAGGTTATCAGAGTAACTTGACATTCCCGTCGGAAGATCAGCCTTTCTTTTGGTTATCATCCCTATCCCGGGAGCAAGTCCGATGTCTCCTGTAAATCCTGCTGTGCCTGACTTTTTAAAAATAATGTTTACAATACCTGCCATTCCTGCCGCATCATATTTTGCCGAAGGATTGTTGATTATTTCTATACTTTCTATCTGTGACGCCGGTATGTTCTCAAGTCCTTTCTGACTTCCGAACCCGGTAAGGCTTGATTGCTTTCCGTCGATCAGTATGGCAACTTTATCACTTCCCCGCAGAATGATCTTACTCTCCTGATCTATGACCACTCCCGGCAGGGTTTTAATAATATCCAGAACAGAACCGGTAGAGCCGGTAATAAAACTTTCTGCTGAATAGCTCTTTTTATCCAGAGTTGATGAGACTGCCTGCTTTTGTCCGACAACACTGACTTCCCCTAATTCCAGACTTGATTGCTCCAGGAAAATATTACCCAGGTCCAATACTTTATTCAGAGTTCCTACAAGAACACGTTGTTTTACTGACGTATATCCGATATTTGTTATTAAAAAATCATATTCCCCCGGTGTAAGACCGGAAATTGAAAATCTTCCCTGGTCATTTGTAATTGTACCGGTTACCAGAGAGGGTGAATCAGCTTCTAAAACTGAGACGGTTGAGCTTATCAAAGGTTGCCTGTCATCCTGTGACAATATTCTTCCTGAGATAGTTGTCTGGGCAAAGGTGGTAAGGGAAACAATAAGAAATATTAAAAGAAGAATAAGTCTTTTCATTTTGTATCCAATGTGAGAATAGAGCCTGCTAATTTAGAGAATTCTTTTTGTTCTTATAAATAAAGCAATATGCAAGCGGAATAAAGAAAAGACTCACCACAGTTCCCAGTGCCTTTAAAGAATTCATCTGTTATTGTCTTTCCTGATTTTATCTCCACTGTGATAAAACCATCGTTGCTCCCGATTACGACCTCAACTTCATGTCAACTGTGGGTTCATTCAACTGCCTGGCGACAGTCCTGTTAAAACATTTATCCCTGCCGTTACACCTCCTTCCCGTTATCGAAAGGTCCGGGCAGGAGGTTGCGCAGAGCGCAGATTGAGGAGCAACGCAACGATATCCTGCGAAGTTATCCTGATACGCGGCGCTGATATTAATTTTTACAGCACATAAGTGCGCTGACGGGCTCTGAATCATTTGGGATAACTGATGATCCAAAACCGGATATTCTGATTGTCCCCGGAAATTTTCTAAAACTCATTTCAGGACAATGTTCCTTTAAACAGTATCTGCAGATACCGGCAGCTTTAAAATATTTTTGCCCTTCGTCAAAGGCGCTTTTTACAGATTGATAGGTTCCCAGAAAGATATGTTTTCCGCGACCTGGTATAAACGGACAACCCTCCTTGTGAATTGAATACGTCCCGTCAGCCCGGGGCTTCGTGCTGATATAATACTTTTCTGCCATCTTCTTACCGTTTTAATTCAACATCCGGAATTTTCATGAACAATACTTTTCATGTTAAACTGATTTGTGCTCTTTTTCTGTTTAATGGGCAATGACCCCAAATTGTTACCCTCAAAATCTCATAAAAATTACGTATTCGTTATAAAAAATGCTATGTTGTTGATAATCTGTATATAACAATATATATAGCTATAACCTACTGACTATGTGCATTTTAAAAAATATATGGCAAAATGAGGGTAACAATTTCAGGTACATTCGGATTAAACGGGAAAAAGTCTAATTTAAAACCCAGAAATCATGAAAACAACAAACAAAACAACCGCGACAGAAAGAAATTATTCAAACTTTGTTTCCGGATTATCCGAAAATAACATTCTTAAGACCCGTGAGATGCTTCATGTAAGAGGAGGAGAAGGAGAAGGAAGCGGCTGTGAGCCAATCATAATTTCTCCGATCAAACCCTAACAGTCAGTGATTTGATCATATCAGGAAGAGCGTCCTTCAAAACCTGGCGCTCTTTTTTTATTCCTTAATTCTCCATTTTAACTAAATTGCAGAAAAAAGTTGAATAAATAAAGACAAAATGACCTGTAGATTTGCATTTACAGCATTATGGGTATTTAGTGTTTACATTTCTTCTCAATCAGTTTCCGTGGCAGAGACTACAGATCCTGATTCTCTCCATCTTGAATTTATAGATTGCTATAAAGCCGGTGAATTGATAGATGCTGAAAAGAAACTCCTCTTGATACTTAACTCAAAAAGTGATCTCAAAGAGCATCAATTAATTGCAGCCAACAACAACCTGGGTGTGGTTAATCAGATGCTTGGGAAATACGAAAAAGCGCTTGAATATTATAATATTGCAGAACAGCTGGTAGCCGGGAAGGATGAATACCTTAATAATCTGGCTGATATTTACACAAACAAAGCGAACATCCTCCTTTTCAAGAAATCTTATGACCTTGCAATTGGATATTATGAAAAGAGCATCAGGTTATTCAGTAATCTTGATCCGTCTGATAAAAATATCCTGTCGTCCCTGGCTTCCACTTACCTGAACACCGGAATTGTATTACTTGCCAACAAGGATTTTAATAAAGCGCTGGATTACTTCAACAGAAGTCTGGAAATAAAAGATAATTATGCCTTCCCGGGATCTGAGCTTGTTTACCTGAACATTGCGAAAGCCTGGATGGAATTAAAGGATCCGGGCAGAGCGGAAGCATATTTCAAAAGAAGTATTGAGAGATCGGTTTCCCGGTTTAACGAAGATCATTTCAGGCTGGCAGAGGTTTATTTTGATTATGGATTGTTCCTGGAATCGGAAGGGAGATTTGCGGAAGCTCTGGATGCACATAATAAAGCCCTTTCTATCAGTAAAAACAATTACGGGAATAAGCACCCGCTTGTTTCCCTGGCATACAAGCACATCGGGGATCATTTTCTTAAACAGGCTGATTATAACCGTGCAGCGGATTATTATCAGAAATCGCTGATTGCAGTGGTAAATGATTTCGATGATCCCGACATAAAATCTAATCCGGATATAGATTCCGTGCTTTTCGACATCAGGCTGCTCGATAATCTGAAAAGCAAATCCTTAGCTCTCGAATTACTTGCTTCAGAACAAAATGATGAAGATCAGAAGCTTCAGACCATGACGAACAGTCTGGAAACAATAGAACTGGCGCTCCTGCTCACCGAAAGGATAAGGAATAGTTATCTCACAGAAGAAAGCCGGATTTACCTTTCCGAAAATGAAAAGGAGACCTCAATTACTGCAATCGGTATTGCCGGAGCTTTGCAGGCGTTGACAGGAGACCGGTCATTGACCGAAAAAATGTACACGATTGCAATCAATGAAAAAGCAGCAATACTTCAGAATGAAATAAAGGAAAATGACTTCTATCTTTCATCAGGTATTCCTGATTCCCTTGGCAAACTTCGAAGCAATATTGCGTCAAATATTGCTGCATATAACAAAATGATAATGGACGAATCGCTGAAATCAGTACCTGATAATAATAAGATATCGCTCTGGAAGGATGCTGTTTTTGATATGAACAGAAAGATGGAAAAGATCACCGACGATATAACCCGTAACTACCCTGAATATCATGATCTGCTCGGGAAAACGGAACCTCCCGGTCTGGCTGAAATTCAAAAGAATCTCGACTGCGATGAGACGATCCTGGATTATATGATTTCAAATCAACATACTGACGGACACCGGGACCTGTATATATTTCTGATAACCAGGAAAAATTTGAATTTTCTGAAGTTAAATCCCGATACATCTTTTTCAAGATATGCGCAGATCCTGAATAATTATCATTATGGCTACTCTCCCGGCACTTATTCGGATCAGGCTAAGGCACTATATTATATGTACATCAACCTGATCAAACCCGCAGAAGGATATTTTGCAGGAAAGCGGCTTATAATAATACCAGATGAGGAGATCGGATGGCTCCCGTTTGATGCCTTTCTTGTTAATGAACCCGACAGGGACAGGAGAGACTGGGACGGAGTACGGTACCTGATAAATGAGTACACACTTTCATATTCCTATTCATCATCGATGCTGAAATTTACAGGAGGCAGGAAAAGTAAAACAAGGAATGTATTTGCCTTTCACCCCGACTACAATGATTCAGGGGTAAACCTAACATCAGCCGGAAAACTGCGAGGAGCAGCTGAGGAGATCGGATCCATTTATAAATTTTTCAGGGGGAAGAAATTTTCAGGCGAACGGGCCTCAGAAACAAATTTCATCAATGTCATGAGTGAACCTGCTATTTTTCATCTTGCCATGCACGGGATTTCTGACACAGTGAATTCGAAATATTCATATCTCCTGTTCGATACTCAGTCAGATACAATGTCGGACGGGAAACTGTATAATTACGAGATCAGTGTTGCGGAGATAAGGTCTCCGATGGTTGTCCTGAGCGCCTGTAATTCAGGTAAAGGCACTCTTTATCATGGTGAAGGGCTGATGAGTCTTGCCCGCGGATTCACTCTTGCCGGAGCATCATCGGTAGTAAGGACTGCATGGGAAGTCAATGATGAGACAAGCTCAATGATCATGACGAGGTTTTATTATTATCTGTCAAGGGGAAAATATAAAGATGAAGCCCTTCGTCTTTCAAAACTCGATTACCTGAAGGAAATCCCCCCGGCATTTGCAGGCCCTTATTACTGGGCAGCCTATGAAGTGATGGGAAACATAACACCTGTTGTAAATAACAGAAGGATACTCCTGCTGATCATCGCCCTGATTGCAGGAGCCGGTATAATTTTTTACTGTTTAAGAAGACGGAGGATCTTTTCCGACCGTTCCGTATAGAAACCAGTATCACGTGTAAGATCATCAAAACATTGAACAGCTTTTTCCCTGTTACCGGTTTTCAACCAGACAAGTCCGAGATACCATTTGGCATCTTTATTGAATTCTCCCGGCCTGCCGGCAAGTGATTCCAGTAATCTTACGGCCCTGTCATTATTGTTTAGCTCTATAAAGGTAACGCCAAGGTAAAACCTCGGCAGATCAGTATCCGGCTCCTGCAGCAGGGCATTTGAAAATTCAACGGCAGCCAGCTGGAAATTTCCGCTTTTATAACTTTCAAGGGCCGTGCCCAGACTTTCATCGCCTCCCGGACCAGAGCTCCTGGTAGCTAAGGAAGCCGCATAATATGGCTCATAATACCGGCTGAAAATCTTATCCGGATTGCCCGACGGGATAAAGTACTTTATAAGAAAAGCAAAAACAAGTACCGCAGCAGCTGCTATTGATGCATACCTTAGTACCCTGCTCCTGCCCTGATGTGAGTTGTGAGACTCATTATTATTAATTACCGGACTCTTTATTTCATTCTGAAGGGAACCCGTCACGAAATTCTGTATTTCACGGGTTTTCTTTTCCGATTCTTTCTGCTTTTTCTCATGCCACTCTTTAACCCAAGCCGAAGAAATACTCTCAAGATTATTATCCTTTATCTCCTGTTTGATCTGGACTATTTCCTCATTTAAAAGCCTGTCAGTATCCTCTTTTGCAAGACTAACCTGAATAAAGTTCCGGATCTCATTATCATGTGATTTCCTGCCGGTGAATTCCGAAACAACCGGCGCAGCCATTTCACAGGCTTCATCACGGGATGGATCATTCATAACCTCTTCAATATCCTTATTTCCCATAAAATAATCGCTGATCCTTCCGAAAAGAAGAGCATCTCCGGGAGTCTGTGCCAGCTCATCATCCCAGGCATCTGACTTCCCTGATACTTTCAGCTTCTGATTACTTTGCTCATCTGATGTTTTCATCCTCATCCAATAATTTACTTTGAATGCAATATTCCTTTTGATGATGATAAATCAGCATCCACCAAACTTTCTTTGCCCGCAATCTTCCTGTAGTCGGGATGACTTTTAACTTTCCTGACCAGCTCGGCCTGTGCTTCAGACTTTTTCTTCCTCACATAACCATATGTCAGACCCAGCTTATCGGCAATTTCCTGAGGTGACATGTCTTCCCAGTAAAGTGTAAGTATTTTTTTATAAGAAGGTTCGAGTGATTCAAAAACGCTCCTGAAAATATCCTCGCACAACTTCTCATCCATTATCTCGGTGAAATCTTTATCATCGCTGTCATCGAGTTTGCGCCGGAAATAGTTGGCCGCTGCCTTTCTTTTAACAAGGATATCGTTCCAGAGCTTTTCACAAATACAATAAAGAAAAGTCCTGAACTTACATGTAAGCGCAAATTCTTTATTATCAATATTTTCTATAATGATCATCAACCCATCCTGGAAGATATCCATAGCATCTTCGGATGTCCCACCCAGCCTGGTAACCATAAGCCGGATCATGGGAAGATACCTGTCGGAAAGGTAACGCACTACATAACTTTGCCGGTTACGCAGGCATTCTATTATTTCGTTATCCGTGTATTCTTTCACATCAAGCTGCCCCCTGACATTAAAATTCACCCCAAATTTAGAAAATTTTTCATGAAACTGAAAAATAATTGCCTCCGGGAGGGTAACAAATTCGACCCTATTCGGATTAAACGGTGATTTTGCATGTCGAAGCAAAGACATATATGTTTAAACTGCTGATATTGTTCGCTTTGTCATTTTCAGGTAAAAAGGAGTGTTTATTCCTCCGTCATTATATTTCACAGAACCGGAATAAAAGGTATGTGAATATGATTGGCATTTATTTCCCGTCAACCGAAATCCAAACTATATTGAGATGAATACAAAATTGATCTTCAGATTCGTTCTGGTAATTCTTCCATGGCTTATGAGTATTCTACCGGCAAAAGGGCAGACTTTCTCTGTCAGGTTTGATCTTGCGGATCTCTGCAAAAAAAATCAGTTTGAGACAATTAACAGGCAACTTTCATGGTTTTATGAAAATGACAAAAACGCTATCCGGCTGTCAAAGAATAAAGATGAAGGCATTGCCTGGATAAAGGGAGTTGAATTTTCAAACGGGACTATTGAAATTGACATAAGGGGCAAGGAAATTTTTCAGGAGAGTTTTGCAGGCATTGCATTCCATGGATCGGATATTGATACTTTGGATGCAATTTATTTCCGGCCGTTCAATTTTCAGCCGTCCGATTCTGTACGAAGAGCTCATGCGGTTCAGTATATCTCACATCCGGAATTTACCTGGCAGATTCTAAGGGAAAAGTATCCCGGTAAATATGAAAAACCGGTATCGCCTTCTCCTGACGGCAATGAATGGTTTCATGTAAAGATTGTTGTACAATATCCTGATGTGACGGTTTATGTTGATGGGAATGATACTCCCTGTCTGAGTATAAAGAAATTAAATGGAAGGAGAACAGGAAAGGTAGGATTATGGGCAGGTAATAATTCTGACGGGGACTTTGCAAATCTGGTTATCAGTACTAGCAGGAAGAGGTAGAGGTTGAGGTTGAGGTTGAGGCTAAGGTTGAGTGGCGAACAGAGGCTCCCCTCCTGGGAGAGCCTGTCCCGCGAAGCGGGAGGCGGGGGGTGGGTAAATTAGAGGCTAAGGTCGAGTTTAAGGTTGAGGGTGAGGTTGATGGTGAATCCGCCAAAATCTAATGGCTGTAATAGTCGTTAATCCGTACTATATCGTTATTATACAGCGTGTTGAGCGATGGAAAAGACTACCCGTTTTTTATTTTATTTCCCTGAAAAAAATATTTATTATTTATCAGAAATTTTCTTATTTTTACTCATTCTTAGTTGAGAATGATTCTTATTTGAGAATGAATGTCAAAAGAGATTGATTATCATAAGATAATCAATATTATATGATAACGTTTCTTATTTAAGAAGGATTCCTTCCGGAATAAATCATCTGAGAATAATTTTAAAAAACTCCGAAACTTTATGGCAAATAAGGATGTGATTAGAATACTTACTGAAAACGGACTGAAAGTTACTCCCCAGAGAACAGCAGTCCTCGAAGTTGTTTTAAGCCTCCGTAACCATCCAACTGCCGACTATATCACCCGGTATCTCAGAATAAATTATCCTAACATCCCTATTGGAACTGTCTATAAAATTTTGGAAACATTAGTCCGGAAAGGTATAGTCAGAAGAGTTACAACTGAAAACGAAATATTAAGGTATGATGCAGTAAAGGAAAAACACCATCATCTTTATTGTAACCATTCGGAGCGTATTGAAGATTACTATGATGAAGAACTTAATAAACTGATCAGTGATTATTTTTCCCGCAAAAGAATCCCTGATTTCACTATTGAGGACTTTAAATTGCAGATCAACGGAAAATTCAACGATAAAAACAAGGAAAATAATCCTCTGTAAAGTTGTTTGGTAACCTGAGGAATTAAGAGGTGAGCGGTAATCTGTAATCAGTAAGAAGTAAGAAGAAGAGAAAACATAGAAAGAATAACTTAACTAATAATAAATCTTAAACTTAACTATCATGGCAGAAATTGGAAGATCAATTGTAAAAATGGATGTTGATGAGTTACTTAATCTCCTCAACAAGGCGCTGGCTGATGAATGGCTGGCCTATTATCAGTACTGGATTGGCGCCAAAGTTGTGAAGGGTCCCATGAAAGATGCGGTTATTGCAGAACTGACACTTCACGCTACAGAAGAACTGAGCCACGCTGAACTTATTGCAACAAGAATTGTCCAGCTTGGAGGGACACCGGTTCTCTCCCCCGCGGAATGGTTAAAAATAACCAATTGCGGTTATGATGCACCGGCAGATCCTTATGTGGAAGTTGTTCTCGACCAGAATATTAAGGGCGAACAGTGCGCAATCAAAACCTACAGTAAACTTCTGGATATCACCCGTGAAGCAGATCCCGTAACGTACAACATTATTCTGACGATCATTTCGCAGGAGGTTGAACATGAAGAGGATTTGTCGGCTTTAAAGGAAGACCTCGAACTGATGCTCATGAGAAGGAAGTAATTCTTTGTACAACTTATGGCTCTGCAAAATCATAATAATCATTAAACGCAAACTCTTACAAAAACAATTAATAAACAAATAAAATTATGGAAGAAAAAACTTATTCAATGCCACGTATCGGAGATAAGGCTCCGGAATTCAAAGCAGTTACAACTCAGGGTGACATTAATTTCCCGGGTGATTACAAGGGAAGCTGGGTGATATTATTCAGCCATCCTGCCGATTTTACTCCGGTATGTACTTCGGAATTCATGACGTTTGCCAGTATGGAAAAGCAGTTCAATGAAGCTAACTGCAAGCTTGTAGGCCTCTCCGTTGACGGACTCTACAGCCATATTGCCTGGCTCCGCACAATAAAGGAAAAGATTGAATACAAGGGCATGAAGAATGTTGAAGTTACCTTCCCCTTAATTGAGGATATCACAATGGAAGTCGCCAAAACATACGGAATGCTTCAGCCCGGTGAAAGTTCCACAAAAGCCGTAAGGGCAGTATTCTTTATTGACCCGAAAGGTATAATCCGTACAATTATTTATTATCCTCTTAGCCTTGGTCGCAATTTTGACGAATTGTACAGGGTGGTGATTGGCCTGCAGACAGCTGATGCTTTCTCTGTAGCTCTTCCTGCCGACTGGAGACCCGGTGATGATGTGATCGTCCCGACAGCAGGTTCATGCGGTGTTGCTAAAGCCCGTATGGAAAGCAAGGATGAGATGAAATGCTACGACTGGTTCTTCTGTACCAAAAAGCTTGACAAGGAAAAAATCCTCGGTACAATACTGAAGAAATAAACAAAAAAGGTCATTTGCTGTTCTACCCTCTGTGTATCTCTGTGACAGAGCTCCACAGAGGGTTAATTAAAAAACTTGTTATATGGAAATTACATTCGATGGAGGTAAAATAGTTACCGCACATACTCACGGACATTCAATCATAACCGATCAGCCCGTCGACAACGGCGGAACCGATACCGCACCGGCTCCGTTTGATATCTTTCTTGCATCGATAGGAACCTGTGCCGGCATTTATGTAAAATCATTCTGCGATAACCGTAATATCCCGGCCGAAGGCATCAAAATAATCCAGACCCACGAATGGAACCAGGAAACAGGCCTGCCAACAGCTATCAGACTTGATATAAAACTTCCTGCGGGATTCCCTGAAAAGTATAAGGCGTCTCTTATTCATGTCGCAGAACTTTGCAAGGTGAAAAAGAGTATCGCCAATCCTCCGACATTTGAAATTATTTCTTCGCAATCCTGAAGAAATAATTTTAAAATCTTTCATAAACAAAAGACCGGAATGTTCTTCCGGTCTTTTTGTTTTATCTTTACAATGAAGGGTATTATAACCTATTACATGAGGTACATATTTATCAGTTGCTCAAACAGCTCCTGTTTACCGCTGATCACCTTCGGATCACCGTTTTTAACTGCTATTTCCCTCAACTGTTCAAGGGTAAACTTTCCTTTCTCATAATCCTTACCCGGGCCTTTGTCAAAAGAAGCATATCTCTTCTTTCTCATCTCCAGATAATCACTCTCCTTAAGGATCTTATCCGCTATCAGCAGCGATCTGGCAAATGTATCTATCCCGCTTATATGGGCAATGAACAGATCTTCAGTATCCGTGGAATTTCTCCTGATGTGGGCATCAAAATTTATACCACCCGTTTTGAATCCTCCTGCCTGCATTATTACAATCATTGCTTCGGTGATCTCATAAATATTTGTCGGGAACTCATCCGTATCCCATCCGTTCTGAGGATCACCCTTGTTGGCATCAATGCTTCCAAGCATGCCTGCATCAGCGGCAACCTGCAGATCGTGTACAAATGAGTGTCCTGCAAGTGTTGCATGATTTGCTTCAATATTCAGTTTGAAATCTTTGTCAAGGCCATAATGACGTAAGAACCCAATGACGGTTGATGAATCATAGTCGTACTGGTGCTTCGTAGGCTCCATCGGTTTCGGTTCGATCAGGAAGTTGCCTTTGAATCCATTTTTTCTTCCATAATCCCTTGCAAGCGACAGCATCATTGCCATATGATCGAGCTCCCTTTTCATATCGGTATTATGAAGACTCATATATCCTTCCCGTCCGCCCCAGAATACATAATTCTCTCCTCCGAGCTCTATTGTCGCATGTATTGCATTCCTTAACTGAGTGGCGACATGAGGCAAAACTGCAAAATCAGGATTCGTGGCTGCCCCGTTCATATAACGCGGATGAGAGAAAAGATTAGCGGTTCCCCATAACAGCTTTACACCTGTCTGCTTCTGCATCTTCTTCATCTCGGGTAATATTTTATCGAGACGTTTCTCTATCTCCATGACAGATCCATTCCCTACCACATCCACATCATGAAAGCAGTAAAAGCCTGTTCCTATCTTGGTAAAGAACTCAAAAGCCGCATCAAGCTTCATCCTTGTCTTATCATCATTATTTTCCACACTGTCCCATTCAAAAACATGTGTCGGATCACCAAACTGATCACTGCCATTACCGCAGAATGAATGCCAGTAAGCAATTGCAAAACGAAGATGATCCTTCATCTTCTTACCTGATACAATCTGATCAGGATTATACCATTTGAATGAAAGAGGGTTCTTTGATTTATTTCCCTCAAATTTTATCTTTCCAATCCCGGGAAAATACTCTTTTTCAAGTTTTTTAGCCATATCATATAATTTAGTTATACTTCTTTCAGATAATTAAGCCAGGTTGAATATGCCGCTTCATAAGCAGCGGTCTTTTCTTTTTCGGGGGATGTTATACCGACAGCCTTAAGTCCCGTAAATGCCTCACTGACCGACTTATAATATCCGCATCCTATCCCTGCGCCCCTGGCTGCACCTACCGAACCATCGGTATTATACAGGTGGATCTCGGTCCCTGTTATACATGACAGCGCTTCCCTGAAAACATTGCTCCTGAACATATTTGCAGCGCCTGCCCTGATCACTTTCGGCACTATGCCTGTCTCCTTCATAATATCAAAACCGAACCTGATTGAGAAAACAATTCCTTCCTGAGCCGCCCTGAAGAGATGGGATGTGTTATGTATATTGAAATTCAGTCCGAGTATCCTGGCGCCAATATTTTTATTACCAAGCATTCTCTCTGCTCCGTTGCCAAACGGCAGTACCGAGAGTCCTTCTGATCCGATTTCTGTCTTCGCTGCCATATCGTTCATCACCATATAATTAACATTGTTCCCTGCATTTCGTCTCAGCCAGGAATTCAGAATGCCGGTCCCGTTAATGCAAAGAAGAACTCCAAGGCGCGGATCAGCCTGAGTGTGATTCACATGCAGGAATGTATTGACCCGCGACAACGGGTCATATTTCTTCTGATCGGTTACACCATAAATAACCCCGGATGTTCCGGCTGTTGCAGCTACTTCACCGGGATTGAAAACATTAAGTGATAATGCATTGTTTGGCTGGTCTCCTGCACGGTAAGAAACCGGTACTCCTTCAGGAAGATCCAGTTCCTTTGCAGCTGCTGCTGTTACTTTTCCCTGGATAGAAAAAGAGGGCATAACTTCGGGGATCAGATCCCTGCTGAACCCATAAAAATCAAGCAGCTCGTCAGAGATCCTGTTTTCAGCAAAATCCCAGAAGATCCCTTCCGACAATCCCGAAAAGGTTGTTACGGCATCTCCGGTCATTCTAAGCGCAATATAATCGCCCGGAAGCATTATTTTATGAATTTCCCTGTAGGTTTCAGGCTCATTTTCTTTAACCCATGCCAGCTTGGATGCCGTGAAATTACCAGGTGAATTCAGCATATGTCCCAGGCAAAATTCTTTGCCCAGGCTGCTGAAAGCCGATTCGCCATATCCGACAGCCCTGCTGTCGCACCAGATTATAGACGGACGCAGGACCTTAAATCTTTTATCAACGATCACAAGCCCGTGCATCTGGTATGAAATACCGATAGCCCCGATATCCTGTCTTCTTGAGCCAAGCTGACTGTTGCAATCCGCAATGGAAGCTTTAATACTCTTCCACCATATTTCGGGATCCTGCTCAGCCCATTCCGGTCTGTCAGCAATGATCTTCATCTCATCTTTCGGATAAAATGCGGAAGCCAGACAATTTCCGGATTCACCGTCAATAACCGAAGCCTTGACCGATGAACTACCGAGATCCAATCCGAGTAATAACATAGTTTAGAGTTTTAAGTTTAGAGTGCCTAAAGTTAAGATTTTATTTATAAACAACTTTAAGTACTCCAAACTTCAAACTCCAAACTTTAGCTCACTCCAAACTCTAGCTCACTTTAGGCACTTTCCTCATCCCCTCCTCACTGATGATTCCCTGATTATCAGTTTATGTTTAAGAACTATCGTGCTTAAGCCAATCGACTCCCTGTTGTTCAGCTTGTTTATCAGTGATGTGGCTGCAATCTCTCCGATCTCTGCCGCCGGATAGTCGATTGTAGTAAGATTGGGCTTTATGACCTGGCTTACCGGTTCATTATTGAATCCTGCAACAGCTATGTCATCAGGTACCTTTATACCTGCTTTCTGAAGCTCACAGATTGCAGAAACAGCCGATGTATCATTCGCTGCAAAAATTCCGTCCGGCGGGTTTTTCATCTTCATAATTTTCCGGGCGGCATCGGCTCCGGCTTTATTATTCAGCTCACTGATCACAAGGAGCTCATCATCAAATTTGAGCCCGCCTTCCTCAAGGGCAACCCTGTATCCTCTCAGCCGTTCAGAATATACATTGCGCAGGAGATTTCCTCCCAGATGCATAATACGGCGGCAACCCTGCTCAATAAGGTGACGGGTTATCTCATATCCTGCTTTGAAATTATCGATCACAATACTCATGCAATCATTACATTCTGCCACCCGGTCAAAAAAGACTACAGGTATACCTTTATTAAACAGTACATTGAAATGATCAAGATTATCGGAATCATATGCAAGGGAGATAAGTAGTCCGTCAACCCGGCTGTTGAAAAGAGTGGATACACATGATATCTCCTGCCTTCCCGATTCCTGCGACTGGCTTATTATGAGCCCGTAACCTAACCGGTTGGTTATTTTTTCCATTCCTGAAATGGCTGTGGCCATAAAGTAACTGTTCAGCTTGGGAACTACTACTCCTATCGTCTCGGTACTCTTTTTTCTGAGGTTGCTTGCAAATTTATTTTGTCTGTATCCCATTTCAGCGGCAAGCTTCTTTATCTTACTGCAGGTTTCTTTCTTTACGTGCGGATGATCCTTCAGCCCCCGGCTTACAGTTGACGGTGAAATGTTAAGAGCTTTTGCTACATCATAAATTGTTACCTCTTTATTGCTTTTCATATTACAGACTTCTGTTACAAAAATAACACAAAAGGAAGGATTAAGAAATTTTCAGAGCTAAATTCTGCAACCGATTGCAGATATTATGTTTTTAATTATTTTTATTCGATATTTATGGTATAACTTATTCACTCATCAAAAATCCGGAAATGTTAAGAAGAATTGTTTTAACCTGTTTTGCTGTATTGTGTGCATCAACTGTTTTCAGCCAGAAAATAGCATCATTTGAAGTTTCTTTTTCGAAGGGAACGACGGGCCTTGATATTCCTGTCAGCATAAACCTTGACCAGGTGACATATCTGGCAGATACTCTGCTTTCACTTATTGAAATTAACGGCACTGCAAAAGCCTCGATCCCTTTCCAGGTTGAACAGGGAAATCCCCGTAAACTGCACTGGATGGTTGCTACAGGAATAAGCGCATCCGAAAAGCATTTATTTGAGCTTCATAATGGTAAGGCAGAGACCCGGGAATTCATAAAGGCTGAAGTCAGGGATGGTGCACTTGTGATCCATAAGGGAGAAAGCAACTTCCTCCAGTATTATTTTAAAACAGTATATCCTCCTGCTGGAGTAGACACGGTTTATAAGCGGAGTGGGTTCATACATCCGCTGTGGTCGCCGCACGGACAGGTACTTACACGTATCCAGCCGCCGGATCATTACCATCATTACGGGATCTGGAATCCCTGGACCCACGTTGTTTTTGAGGGCGATACAATTGATTTCTGGAATATCAACAGCCGTCAGGGAACAGTAAGGTTCGCTGATTTCGTATCTGTGGAGAACGGTCCGGTTTTTTCGGAATTTGATGCCCTGCACGACCATGTTGTATTTAAGAAAGGAGGAGGAGAAAAAATTGCAATGAAAGAGCTGCAGAGTGTCCGGGTATATTCACCCGGGAAAAACAGGGATTTCTTTATTGTAGACTTCAATTTTCATATGAATTGTGCAGGAGAAAGTCCCGTTAAACTGCTTGAATACCGTTATGCCGGACTGGGATGGAGAACAACCCGGGAATGGGATAATAAAAACAGCATGGTTCTGACTTCTGAAGGGAAAACACGTAAAGATGCCGACGGATCCAAAGCCAGGTGGTGCATTGTCCAGGGAGCCATTGCCAATGATTATGCCGGCGTTGTAATGATGTCGTTCCCGACCAATTATAATTTCCCTGAACCTCTTCGTATATGGCCCGAAAACCAGTACAACCGCGGCGATATGTTTGCCAATTTCTGTCCGACCAAAGACATGGACTGGCTGCTCAAACCACGTCAGGTTTATGTACTGAAGTACAGGTTCCTTGTCTATAACGGGATGGTGGAAAAGGAAAAAGCTGAAAGTGCATGGACCTATTTTGCGAATCCACCAAGGGTTACTGTTACACTTGAAAGTAAGTGAAATTCAAAAGGAGTTTTAAACCTAAACCGCATCCGGTATATTATATGGTTTACGACCTCCTCCTGGTCGTGCGAGATAAGTATTTGCATCATCATCATCTACAAATCGTTCGGTTTTACCATCAAAGACAAGTTTCCGGCCGGTTCTGTACGCTATACATCCCAAAAGCGCTTGTACGGTTGATACATGTCCGACTTCCACCTCACTTTTAAGGTCCTCACGTTTACGATTCTTGACGCAATCAATAAAATTCATGAAATGGGGGTCAATTCCGGCTTTGGATATTTCATCTGCCCTGGCGTCGAATGGCAAATCCTCCAATGTTAAAGTCACTGTCGGTTTTGGCAAATCTCTTGAGGATCCGCCCCTGATCGGACCTGCAACAGGTTGTCCATTTGAAGCACCGGCAGAGGGTTTATTGGTGGAGGGAAGTCTATGACCGGTATCATCATCTGTCACCCAGGCCTGAAAAGTACCTCCTCTAAGGTAAGCCCATCCTTTAACGCCATACCATTCTATGTCACCCGATCCACCGGGATTAGGCAGGCTCCTTATCTCAAGTTCCATTACTTTACCGTTTGCATACTCATAAGTTGCAATCTGGAAATTGGGTACTTCCTGATCTGAATCCCATCCGTAAAAGCCCCCTGAGCAGGTTATCTTTAATGGATGTTCATTTATTTGCATACCCTGACGGACTCTGTCCATAGGATGTATACCGTTGGCTGAAAGTTCACTTGTACTTGTATCCCAATACCAATGCCAGTTATAAAGGAAGTGGTTTTTATTAAAAGGGATCATAGGGGCAGGACCCCGGAAAAGATCCCAATTGACTCCATCAGGGACAGTGCTGTCAGGCTCACTTCCAATTGTATAACGACGCTTAAACTCATAACCACGTCCCATATAAACATCCCCTATCAGCCCCTGCTGGATTAATTCTATAGCTTTCTGGCTCACTCTGTTGCTGCGATGTTGTGTCCCCAGCTGGACTATCCTGTTATATTTTCTTGTCGCCTGTACCATTTTTCTGCTTTCATCTATGGTATGCGAACCTGGTTTTTCGACATACACATCCTTCCCGGCCTGGCAAGCATGGATCGTCATCAGTGCGTGCCAATAGTCCGGGGTAGCAATTGCAATAACATCTATATCCTTATCGTCCAATAAATTACGATAGTCAGCGACAATCCTGGCCGGTTTGGGTCCGCCAAGGTCCTCTATTGCCTTATACGCCGCCGGAAAAAGATAATCAACAGGATCGCATAAAGCTACAACTCTGGTATCCTTTATTTTTGTAAAGTTCGCAAAATGCGATTTGCCACGGCCATTGATCCCGCAAACAGCTACATTAATCAGATCATTCGGTTTTTTCTGAACATAATTTTTAATATAGGCAGGTGCCCCGATAGCTACACCAGCCGATGCAAGCATTGATTCTTTAATAAATACACGACGTTTTAGTTTCATTTCAGGCCTCCCGGTTTTATAATTAATTTAATTACTACAATATTATACCATTAATATCATTTATTCTTAAATTTTATAAATTTTTTCGCAATCGGTTGCAGATTAGAATTTTTATTTTACTTAATTTTGATTAATGGTACGACCTGACAATAATCCAATTATTGTTAAATATTAATACCTGAACCATTCTGATCTTATTCAAGGGAAGCACATAATGAATTTCAAATCATGTAAAAATCTATTTTATCAACCTTTTAAATTAACTCTATGAAAAAAATTCTACAGTTGCTGATTGTACTGGCCGGTATCTCATTGAGCCTGTCAGCACAAAAAGTAGTTACAGGTAAAGTAACTGATGAAAATCAAACTCCTCTTCCAGGGGTATCGGTCCAGGTAAAAGGAACCACTGTCGGTACATTGACCGATGTTAACGGTGCATTCAGACTATCAATACCTGAAAGTTCCAAAGTACTGTCTTTCTCTTTTATCGGGATGAAAGGTGCTGATCTGGAGATTGGCGACCGGACCGATTTTAATGTGGTTATGTCGGTCGATATTGGATTGCTCGAAGAAGTAATTGTTATCGGTTATGGTACAGTTAAGAAAAAGGACCTTACAGGAGCAGTTACCCGTCTGAATGCAGATGATTTGCGGACAGAGTCATCTTCAAATATGACATCCATGATCAGGGGAGCTATACCGGGTCTGTCGGTCAATTTTACTATTTCACCGAAAGGCTTAAGCAGTTCCAGCGACATGCTTGTCAGAGGGGAGAGGTCATTAAGAGCTTTAGACGCTAATGGAACAGATGCTCCTCAAAGAGCAGCTAATGCTCCATTGGTTGTTGTTGATGGAATGATTTATTATGGAGACCTGGCTGATATAAATCCTCTGGATATCGAATCTTTTGATGTTTTAAAGGATGCTTCTTCTGCAGCTATCTACGGATCCCGGTCAACAAATGGAGTAATCCTTATTACCACAAAAAAAGGTGCGAAAGGGAAACCGATCATTAATGTAAGTACGAGTACCGGTCTGGCATACATCTCTCCGTCCCACTACAATCTGATGAACGGGCAACAGTTTATCGCGCGGAGGATTGCTGGTTTTGAGGCTAATGAACGTAATCAGATCCTGATTGGTCCGGGTTATTATCAAAGCTATAATAATCTGCCTTCCGGAGTTACTTTGGATCAATGGAAAGCTTACGATGGTTCTTCTGCAGCAACCGATCTGGATGGTGTATGGCTGAACCGTATCGGTTTTGCCGCGATAGAAATAAATAATTATAAAGCCGGGAGAGAAACTGATTTCTCACAGTATACCTGGCAAACAGGATTGACCCAGGATTACAACCTGAGTGTGTCTGGCAGTTCAGATGCTATTTCATACTATTATTCACTCGGATACAACGATAACGAAGGAATCAGGTATAACGAAGAATTTTCCACTATACGTTCGCGACTCAACCTGGAAGTAAATGTTACTGATTGGTTGAAAGTAGGCACAAATACCCAGGTGGCATTCCGGGATGAAAGCCCGATTGCCGTTGGTGTTTCCCTTTATAATACTCCTTATTCATCGATGTATGAAGAGGATGGGAAAACACTATTGTTTGCGCCTTCCGGCTACGTTAATGCCCCGAATTTCTGGCTCGAGATGGTTTGGCATGACCGGTTCATAAAATATAATACTCTGAACAGTAAAATATATGGAATACTTGCTTTGCCTTATGGCTTCACCTTTACATCGGAATTTATCCCAAGGTTTGAATGGAACAGAAATTATCAATCCTGGTCATCACAACATCCAAACTGGGCTGTTGAAGGAGGCAGAGCATCAAGACAGAATACTACTATTTTTGAGTGGCAGATAAACAATATTCTTAAATGGAATAAGACCTATGGTGTACATTCTTTCGATGTTACCATGGTGCAAAATGCCGAGAAATATCAATACTGGAGAGATTATATTTACAGGCAACGATTTCTACCAAGTGATGTTTTAGGTTATCACAGGGTGCAGGCTGCTTCAGAAAATCTCGAAATATCGAGTGATGACCAGGTCAGCACCGGTGATGCGCTGCTTGCCCGCTTAAACTATACGTTAATGTCAAGGTATAATATTACAACTTCGTTCCGTCGTGATGGCTATTCAGCTTTTGGTCAGAGTAATCCCAGAGCCAGTTTCTGGTCCGCAGCCGGCGGCTGGACCATTAGCGAAGAAAGCTTCTTCAAGGTCCCCTGGATTGATCAGTTGAAACTTCGGTTTTCATACGGGTCAAATGGTAACCGGGGTGTAGGTATTTATGATGCCCTTTCTGACCTTGGAACCGGGAAATTTTTATTTATAACAGGGGGTACTATAGGATATGTATCCCAGCTCTATACAAACCGGATGTCCAATAGTAAATTAAAATGGGAACGTACAACCGCATATAATACAGGCATTGACTTCTCTGTATTGAAGGGCAGATTACGAGGCAATATTGAAGCATATATGATGTTAACCAAAGACCTCCTGATACCAAGAAAGTTGCCTGATATTACAGGTTATGCAAGTGTTTTCTCAAATATGGGACAAGTTAACAACAGAGGATTTGAAATTGCTCTGAATTCCGTAAATTTAAGCAGTAACGATTTGAGTTGGACCTCAGATTTTTCTCTTTCGTTTAACAGAAATAAGATCGTCCATCTGTATGGTGACTTTAAAACTGATCCAGTCACAGGAGAAACAACCGAAGTGAATGATATCACAAACCAGTGGTTTATCGGTCATGCTATTGATGAGATATGGGATTACAGAACCCTCGGAATCTGGCAGACACCTGAGACTGATGAAGCTAAAAGTTATTCACGGTCACCCGGTGATTATAAATTGGAGGATGTAAACGATGATGGATATTATACAGATGCCGACAAACAGTTCCTGGGATATGAAAGACCTCCCTTCAGACTGACTCTCAGGAATAATATTCAATATAAAAACTGGGAGCTTTCAATCAAGATGTATTCTTACCTTGGACATCTTGCAGCCAACAATAATCTCAGAAACATGCCAGCTTTTTACGACAGATGCACTAACTACAATGTCCCATACTGGACGCCTGAAAATCCAGGAAATAAATGGGCAAGGATTGACAGTTACCAGACAGGATTCAATGTGTGGGAAAACAACTCCTTTGTGCGGTTTGATAATGTATCATTATCCTACAACGTTCCAAATAGGTTCCTGAACAAGTTTAAAATAGTAAGTTGCAGATTATCGGTTGTTTCAGACAATCCATATGTGTGGGCTCCAGGCTGGTCATGGATGGACCCTGAAAATAATAGTTATACTCCATCTTACATCTCATTTAAACTAAACTTAACTCTTTAATTAAAAAGAATATGAAAAAGTATACTATAATAAAAATATTAGTATTGATAATGGTTGTTATAGGCACCCGGTGCACCGAAGAATTCCTTACACCAAAACCACTATCGTTTTATGCCCCCGAAAACACTTATGTTGATGCTAACGGGCTAAATTCCGCCCTGATAGCATGCCTCGCCAACACAAGGAATGAGTATTACGGAAATATGTCTCCATTTGTATCGGAGCAAATATTCTCAGACGTTGCTAATTGTGGCACTACCGATAAAACCGGCGTGCATATGGATTTACCGGCTCAAATGTTGCCGGATGAAAGTATGATAAGAGGGGACAACACCCAGTTAGGTCGGTATTGGACCACAAATGGATATAACAGGATTCAGTATGCCAACGTGGTTATTTCCAGAATCGATGTTGCAGAATGGAAAAGTGAAGCAGAGCGGAATAATATTCTGGGCAAAGCATACTTCCACAGGGCAAATGTTTATTACCGTATGGTCCACCAGTATGGAGATGTCCCCCTGGTCCTTGAAGAAATAAAGGAACCTAAACTGGATTTTTATACATGCACCCGTGAGAGTATTTTACGGAAATGCAAGAAGGATCTTGAATTTGCAGCACAATGGGTTTCTGCAAGTGGCCCTGTTGGTGATATAGATAAAGCTACAGTGAACCATCTTCTCACAAAAGTGAATCTGTCATTAGGTGAATTTGATGATGCCATTGCTTCTGCCAATGCCATAATTAGTGATGGCGTGCACAAATTAATGACCACCAGGTTCGGATCATACAAAAATGATCCAACTCACGATATCATCTGGGACCTTCACCAGGAAGAGAATAAAGCCCTCCCTGAGAATACGGAAAGGATCTGGCTTTTTGTAAGCAGCGAGTCACTAACCGAAGCCGGTGCAAGTGAAAAGATAATCATTATGCGTAATGCATTACCTTACTGGGGAGGCGCAGGTAAAATTAAAACACCGACCGGATTACCAGGTACAACAGATCAGCCTTTAGGAGCAAAGGTAGGAGGCAATCCTGTTGAAATAGATATGGTTGGATTATACGGAAGAGGGGTCGCTTTTTCTCGTCCGTCTCCCTGGTCTCAATTTGAACTTTGGGATGATCCCAATGACATGCGACACAA
Source organism: uncultured Bacteroidales bacterium (assembly GCA_963700275.1). Classification (GTDB taxonomy): domain Bacteria; phylum Bacteroidota; class Bacteroidia; order Bacteroidales; family VadinHA17; genus LD21. The sequence continues at coordinate 27,977 of CAVOWZ010000008.1, forward strand.
GTTCCCAAACTGGATAAGAATGGAAGACCTGGTATATAACCACCCGGGTTTAAAAGCCGCTAATGACCCTTATTATAATAAGCCCCTTCAGCTTCGTGATGCAAATGGAGGTATTTTATGCACTGATACAATAAGGTCGTGGTTCGACTGGCCGGCATATAAAATGTGGATTGCTGATCCGACCAACAGAATGCCCCAGGGAGGTTATGGTGACTGGTATGCCTACCGTCTCGCTGAAACATACTTGTGCAGAGCAGAAGCTTACTTCTGGAAAGATGACCTTGTAAATGCTGCAGCTGATGTTAATGCAGTCAGAACAAGGGCCGGTTGTTTACCTTATACACCTGCCCAGATCAATATTGGTACCATACTTGACGAACGTGCACGCGAGTTGTACTATGAAGAGTTAAGGCATGTCGAGCTTAACCGTGTTGCTTTTATCCTGGCTAAAACCGGAAAGACCTGTTACAACGGGAAAACATATAATTTAGATAATTTTTCAACCAGCAACTTCTGGTATGACAGGGTTATAGAGAAGAACAAATTTTACAGGGAAAATGTTGTGGCTCCCTTCTATTCCTTCAGGGTGGCGCCGTGGTGTGCTCTTTGGCCCATTCCAGCACCCTCAATAAATGCGAACACTCTCGGACATATTAACCAGAATAAAGGTTACCCCGGAGCTGAGAACAATATAACACCTATGAAATGGGTCGACGGACCGGGTGAAGGAGAGATCGTTGAACAGTGATAAAATGAATTAAATTTCTATTTTTACTTTATTATTTTACTTCAGAAAAACAAAAAATGAAAAGAAGAAAGTTTATTTCAAATACTATTACCGCTGCTGCGGGAACAATAGTACTGCCAACGATCGTTCCTTCATCCGTCATCGGCAAAAATCCTCCAAGTGATAAGATCAATATCGGGTGGATTGGCTGCGGAAGGCAGGGAAGAGGTGATATTATGGAGACCGTACGGTATGATTCAGCCATGGTGGTGGCTGTATCCGACGTGGATTCAAACAGGATGGCCCTGGGGAAAAAGCTTCTTGAAGATTACTATAACAAACGCTCTGGAAGCAGCAACGCTATAAATGTTAAATCATTTGCGGATTACAAGGAAATGCTTCTTGATAAATCAATCGATGCCGTAATGATAACAACCCCTGATCACTGGCACTCACAACCGGCAATTGAGGCAGCCTTGGCAGGAAAAGATATCTACCTCGAAAAACCAACTTCACTCACTATCACAGAGGGAAGATTGCTTAGTGATGTGGTCAGACGAAAGAAAATCATTCTGCAGGTGGGTACCCAGCAACGTTCAAGTCCACAATGGAGAATTGCTGCCGAACTCGTAAGAAATGGCAGGATAGGTCAACTGCATACAGTAAAAATTGGTCTCCCCGGAGATCCGGCCGGTCCGGAAGGCCCCTGAAATGCCAATACCCAAAAACCTCAACTATGATATGTGGCTCGGCTCAACTCCCGAAGTCTATTATACCGAGATAAGAGTTCACCCGCAGAAAGATTTCGACCGCCCGGGATGGCTGAGATGTGAACAGTTTGGTGCAGGCATGATAACAGGCTGGGGACAGCATCACTATGATTCTGCCGCCTGGGGAATGGATACTGAATTAACCGGACCAGTTTCGGTTCAGGCCGTTGCTCAGTTCCCTAAATCGGGGCTCTGGGATGTTCACGGTGACTTCATGTCAGTCGCTGAATACAAGGATGGAATAACACAGATGACAAGCGGCTCTTATCCCAATGGAGTCAGATATGAAGGAACTGAAGGCTGGATTTTTGTAACACGTGGCGCCTATACCGCCACTGCAAGTGATCCAGTCGTAATCGATAAAAATGCAAAGTCACTTGATGCCAGTGATCCAAAGATCCTGTCCCCATTGACCGGACCCAATGTGATACATTTGTATGAAAGCGATTCACAACAGGGCAACTGGCTCGATTGCATCAAATCGAGAAAAGAACCGATATCCCCTGTTGAGATCGGTCACAGAGCCTGCAGTGTATGCCTTGTCGTACATATTGCGATGAAACTGGGCAGAAAGCTGAACTGGGATCCCGATAAGGAAAGATTCATTAATGATGACGAAGCAAACAGCATGCTTACCCGTCCTCAGAGAGCTCCCTACGGAACCAACTATATCAAAATGTAAATCGTAAATAATGAGAAATATTCTTTTCAGAGGCCTGATGATCCTTTCAGGCCTCATATTTTCTTTAAATCTTACCGCAGCAAAGATCACCGCTGAAAAAGTCGGATCAAAGATCAATGTAACGATAAATGGTAAGTTCTTTACCAGCTATATTTTTTCAGAGGATGAGAAATATCCTTTCTTTTATCCTGTGAACGGGCCAATTTCGGGAGGCTCGGTAACATCTATGAGAAATGCCGTTTACCCGCATCATACTTCTCTTTTCTTCGGATGCGACATGGTGAACGGCGGCAATTACTGGCAGGAAGGCCTTGAACGCGGGAGGATCATTTCGGTTAATTCACAGGTTGAAAAGCAGGGAGGCGATACTGTTACAATAACCGATGAATGTATCTGGAGCAGGCCGGGAGCTTTGTCACCCGTAAAGGATTCCAGGAAATATATAATTACAGCACCTTCTGCAACCCTCTTTCAGATAGATGTTGAAATAAAGATGGAAATGCTGATGGACGTGGTGATCAAAAAAACGAACCATTCCCTTTTCAGCGCCAGGATGGCTGCTGATCTGGCAGTCACAAACGGAGGGACTATGATCAATGCCGAAGGTTTAAAGAGTGAAAAAGATACTTTCGGCAAAGGTTCGGCATGGATAGATTTTTACGGAAAACGGGGTAATACAATTGAAGGTCTGGCTATTTTACAGCATCCTTCAAATCCATGGTATCCTTCACCATGGTTCACCAGAGATTACGGATTTATATCCCCCACCCCAATGTACTGGCCTCAGGATGATACGGCTACATCAATGAAAAAAGGCGACACACTTGTTCTTCGGTACAGGGTACTGGTTCATTCCGGATCTCACATGGATGCCGATATAGCCGGGAAATTTGATGAATACAAGAAGGTACCTATGTATTAAAATACGTGACCTGTCTTGGTGTTCCAATGACAAAAACAGAAATGATTCGTCGATAGTATACTACTGCCCTGTGTCCTGCTTTGCCAGCCGGAGCCTTAGCGTAGGCTGGAACTCTGAGCCATTTCATTATCTCTATCCCTCAGTCTCTAAGTCTCTCAGCCCCTACGTCTTTCCCTTCCGGTAGAAACAATCTGTCATTTCGCAGAAGCTGCACGTAAAAGGAACGCGTTTTACGTTTTTTCCGATACCTATAAAACCGCTTCCTGATTTCACAGGATCCATTAAAGCTGATTCTGTAAGTCTGATACCGCAATAATTATCAGCCATCAGCCTGAATAATTTATGCTGTTCTGTTACATTCCATCCGCAATATCCGGGATTGAAACGATTGGTTGTTAATAATCCTTGCGGGGCCACTCTGTTGTCAAGTTCATTCTGCATCAGCTCAGCAGCCGCTTCAACAATTTCACTACCGATCACATCATAAACAAAACCTCTTAAAAGGTCTCCTTCCGTCGTAGCTTCCCTCCCCCTGATGGCAGTCTCTTCACCGGCGGTACTAAGAAATACTGCTATCGATTCCGATTTCCTGAGCTGGGAAAAAACTGTTTTATTAATTTCAAAGTCAACCCCTTCAATACTGACTTTTTTTAGTTCATTATCAAATTCTATATTCCCGAAAATCCTGTATTCAGCTTTGATATTATTTAATGATTCACAATCCTTCAACACATCTGAGATCAGGTCAAGGACCGAAGCATCGGGAGCTTCCTCCCTGTATCCCATATCATTCTGCACCTGGATTACTGTAATTCCAAGCTGCCTGAATTCAAACTGAAATGTATTGTACACCATGTTAGTAAACTGTTTTAACCCCCCTTCAGAGCCTGTCCCGACCGCAGGTCGGGAGGGGCTGGGGGGTATGCCAATCCGGATTCTTTCACAATCCTCTCTACAACAGCTTCCCAGCCCAGGGTCATCAGATGGATCCCGTTAACTCCTTTTTTGTTTTTGACATTATCGATGAATTCAAGGGCTATCTGAACACCCTCTTCTGACTCTCCTGCGCCTGCCTTTTCCATCCGCCTCAGGATCCTTTCCGGTACAGTTACCCCGGGAACATGATCATGAAGATATCTTGCAATCTTATAACTTTTCAGGGTAGCTACCCCTATAAGAATATAGACCTTATTCAGAACGTTTCTTTTATCAAGCTCTTCAAGCCAGAGGTCAATGCCACCGTGTTCAAATACAATATTGGTTTGAAAGAACTGAGCCCCGGCATTTACTTTTTTCTGATCTCTTATTGCCTGAAGAACAGGATCGGAAGCAAAGGGAGATGTTGCTGCACCGAGAAAATATTTCGGAGGGTATTTCATTTTCCTTCCGTCAAGATAGATCCCATCATCTCTCATCCTCCTGAGAATCCACAGCATCTGTACAGAGTCGATGTCCACGAAATTCAGATCGGCCGTCGGTGAAGGACCTACTTTGGAGCTGTCGCCGGTGATGCACAGAATATTTTTTATTCCGAACTGGCAGGCTCCGATAGCAGCAGCCTGGAGGCCGGTTCTCGTTGTATCCCGGGCGGCAATCTGATATACAGGCTCAGCATTAAGATCGGACGCTGCTTTACAACAGGCAAGACCCGACATTTTCGGATTTGCCGAGGATGAATCGGTGAAATTGATAACCGAAACATAAGGTTTTACAAGTTCAATATCATGTATCAGCTTTACCGGATTTGCGCTCAAGGGAGGTGTAACCTCGGTGGCAACCACAAACTCACCTTTTTTCAGCTTTGCCTCCAGGTTTGAAACCGGTTCGGTGTATGCAGGAGGATGATACTCAGAATCGCCGTTCCACCATTCAGGCTGTCTTACTGTCCTGAATACGGACTCCCATATCTTTTCCTTTTTTTCTTTATCCGAAGAGAATAATCCTTTTATAAAAGTTCCGGCCCCGACTTTCATGATTTGTCTCCCGACGTCACCCCATGTCTCTGTTCCGACCTTGTTCCAGTCGAGAGGAGGTAATACTTCAAGAAGTTTTTCTTCCCGGCCGGTTTTCAGTGCCCTCTTATATATAGAATACCATATACACTTCCTCGTCTCATCAACATAGCAGTTCTTTTCAGGGGTCACACCCCCGCATGGTCCGTTCCTCATCCCTTTCGGACACTCCATGGGACAGATAAATGCTGTCTCCTGAAGGAGGCAGTTACCGCACATCCGGCATCCCCAGATGGGACCCTTGACTAAAAGTTCAGTCCTGGCAAGCAATCTCGGTCCGAACTTCTCCTTCTTAAACGGATAAAAGGCCGGCTGCCATCTTCTGGAAGGTTTTAAACCTGACATCTATTGTCTGCTCTGGAAAAACTCAACAAATCTCACTGCAAAATCATCCCGGCTCAGAACAAGATCAGCTGCACGTACAAGTGAGGTGATTTTTTCGGGATTTGCTATCGGACAGGTGAGCCCGTTATAAATTGACATTGCCATATAAGCTGCATTCAATGAGTCCCTGTCGGGTAGTCCGAATGATATATTGCTGGCCCCCTGGGTTATATTATGACCCAGCTTCTGATGCACCAGACGTATTGTTTCAAGCGTTACCCTGCATGCCTGGGGATCAGCGCTTACGGCCATTGCAAGTGGATCAATAACAACATCTTCTGCTTTGATCCCGGCCTTCACGGCTCTTTCAATAATTTTTTCAGCAATTGAAAGCCTTTTCTCAGGATCATGTGTGATGCCGTCATCGTCCATACAAAGACCGATTATTGCTGCTCCATATTCCTTTGCAACGGGAAGGAGTGCTTTGAGGGAGGCTTCCTCACCGTTCACGGAATTAATAAGGCATTTGCCTGCTGCAACTTTAAGTGCCGCTTCAATAGCCCTGGGATTTGGAGAATCGAGACATAAAGGAATATCGAATTTATCCTGAATTATCCTGACTGTTTCAGGAAGCAGTTTTACATCATCGACCCCGGGAAAACCGACATTCACATCTAGTACATCCGCACCTGCCCTGATCTGGCTTTCAGCAAGTTCAAGTACGAATTCAAAATTCCCTTCCTGCAGGGTGGTTACAAGTTTTTTCCTTCGTGTAGGATTAATACTCTCACCAATAATCACTACAGGACCTTCAGAATTAATAATTACTTCCCGGGTCCTGCCCTTCAAAATAGTCTCCATACAATAGAGTCTTTCAGCTATATGAGCTGGTTAAGATAATTGACTGCACCCTGGGGATCGGGGGAATAGTAGTCAGCTCCGATCTTCTGGCAATAGTCCATTGTAACGGGAGCTCCTCCAACGAGTATCTTCGCAGCCGGATGTTTTTCCTTTACCAGTGTAACGGTTTTCTTCATGTTTTCCATTGTGGTGGTCAGAAGTGCCGACAGTCCGATAATTGCACCCGGGTTTTCCCCGAGAGCATTAAGGAATTTTTCAGCTGAGACATCCACTCCGAGGTCTATCACTTCCCAGCCTCCTCCCTCGACCATCATTGCCACAAGGTTTTTACCGATATCGTGAAGATCTCCTGCAACAGTACCGATTATAAATTTTCCTTTACGTTTTGTTTCGCCCGACAGAAAGAATGGCTTAATGTGCTTCATTGCACCATTCATCGCTTTTGCAGCCATCAGCATCTGAGGAACATAAATTTCCTTTCTGCTGAACCTGTCACCCACGGCAGCCATAGCCGGGATAAGTGCTTTTTCAAGAATTTCGTCAGGCCTGATGCCACTATCAAGTGCAGCCTTAGCCAGTTCATCAGCACCATCCTGCCCCTTCATGTCAGGAGGATAAGGTGATACCTTGTCTATTTTTCCGAGCTCAACGCACCGGGAGAGTCTTATCAGAAGATCGTCCATAGATTATTGTTTTAAATATTAATACTGTAAAAAATCTGTTATACTGATTAATCCTAAACATCCTTAAAATATTGATTCCTTTGTGTACTAGTGATAATTTTGATCTTTGTGGTTAAATAATTATACCGCAAAGTACCGAAGGATTACACGAAGATCACAAAGGATATGAATTAGTTAGTTTTATTATTTTCAAAATTATATAATTTAATAAATCCGCAACCGAATGCCATTTTTAATTGAATTTAAAATCAATCTCATCGGTTAACTAAAACTGAAAAATGATCTCTTCTCCTTTAACTGTATTCACAGTAACCTCAGTTGATAACAGGTATTAATTTACCATCCCTGTTGATCATTGTACCTTCGTCCTCCGATGGTAAAATAATTCTCAGCAATCTTCCTGCTTCACTTGACTATTCTGATGTTTCTCACTTTACCATCCTTTCAGTGATGCACTGACAAGGAAAGCACCGGCTGCACGAAGATCTTGAAATTCAGCATCCTTATCCATTGGCCAGTTGGGAAAGAGCCGTATTGTGCCATTATAACTTTGCATCATACACTCATTGATAACAACAGGCAATGCGAAGTTCTCGAACCAGATACCCATATTATCCATGTAACCGTAATTGGTCATGTCATTGTACCTTCCATGTACCTGCATTACCCTGTTGGATGCCGTACCATTAGGCAGCAAGCAATAGTTTACCTGGCGTTTAAATCTCTCAAGATCGAGCATTCCTATCCTGGCTGCCTGTAAATTAATAAATACCAGGTCGTTGCCCCCTTCATTCTGCATATTACGGCAAGTGTTCCTGAGGATTTCCATAGTCGCCTGATCGGAATGTAGTCCGTGATCCTCTCCCGGAAATACTGTAAACAGAGCATTTGGAACATTATAAACTACCTGGTCATGTTCTTCAGGTACAGAAACAAATACTTCTCCATATTTCTTTGAAACAGTAGTAGGATATTCAGGAAAATGTGCAAGAATATCCCTGATATCCTTAAGTAATGTCTTTTCCTGTTTCTCCGAGTTCAAGAATTTGTGCAGCTTCAATAAAGGCATTTAATATGAATTTTGTAAGTGACAGATCCACATTGCAGTCATAATTGTATTTAAAGCCCGGTCTCAGTCCGTAAAGCTCAGGCGGAACAGTCGGGAAAATATGATACTTGTCATCATTCCACTGTGGCCCTTTTGCTTCAGGTCTTTTCATATATGCAACAAGAAATTCAACTGCTGCTTTAATGGGACCATAAGCACGGGATCTTAAATATTCTACATCTCCCGAATAAAGATAATGCCACCATAATCCCTGAACAGCCCATGGTGTTTCACATACTTCCCAGCCCCAGGTCGGCACCGGGTAGGGATTCATTGTCATATCAACCGGATAGGCGCTGTGAGGGAAATAGGCTCCCGGTAATTCGTAATATTCCTTCGCCCATCTTGTACTTACATCCATAAGAAATTCAATAAGACTGATATATGGAAGGTTTTTCTCAAGATGGTTGCTCGAGAAGGTTACCCAGAAAGGTTGCTGGGTATTGTAATTCATGTGATAATCGCCATGCCATGCCGTACCTATGTTATTATAACTCCAGTTGGCAAATAATCCGGGAGTGGTAGCACCTTCCTTTGTCGCGCAATTAAGAAAATAAAGGTTATGGTACCAGATCATTTCAAGGAATTGATCGCTGAGCATTACACCAGACTTGTTCCAGTAGGCCCTCCATAAGCTCTCGTTCCTGTCAAATGAGGCAGTCATATCATCTGACCTGAGGTTAGCGGTTACCGGTACTTCTGAACTCAGGACATTATTCAATCCTTCATGAAGAGTGACACTTGCTATAAACTGGTCTTTTCTTGTCAAGACTTGCTTCAAGAGATGACATTCCGACGCTGTTCCCGTCCCAGTTGATCCTTGCGGTCTTTTCAAGAGGACCGTTTACCTTTGCTGTCAGGCTGAAAGCCTTATCTTTAGAATGCCCTTTTTCAGGATCATATTTGCCGGGTTCTTCATACGGGAGCACCTGGCGGAATGCAAGTACTCCTCCCGATAAATCTTCCTTAATTTTTGCTTTCGGAAATTCAGCCGGAGTTGATGGATCGATCAGTACCCTGATACGATCGAATATGTTAATGCACAGTTTATCATCCTGATCAATAAGTCTCATCCATACCTGGTCTTTTTCCATGTCGGTAAAGATCTGAAGTCTTATATCTTTTTTATCCTTAGTTTTGAGGAAAACTTCGCATAAGCCGTTCGAAATATCAAGCCTGTGTCCGATCATTTCTGCATTGCGTCTGTCAAAGCCCAGCAAAACCGAGCCGCACGGGAACGGACGGGGATAAGGTTTCCTGTAGTTTTCCTGAGCCATAAGACTGTATTCACGATACCATGGATCATGAGTCAGAAGGGATAAAGTATCCGGAATTGATTTAACTCTGTCGAACACTTCTTTGAATGTTCCGATCTTTTCCCTGTTATTTTCTGCAATGCGGATATCCCATACATTGTTATGGCCGAAATACAGCACAATCGCATCAGGGCGTGTGGTCACTACCACGCCCATCGCACCGTTTCCGAGCAGAGCACCTTCGAAAAAACCTATAGCAGGCCTGTCAGACGCTATGGGATGAAGCTTTGCTCTTTCATAGGTGTCGAATTCTTCCTGAGCTTTTACCTGATTCATTGACAGGAAAATTACCAGAATCAATATTTGAAAAAGGGAAGTTCTTTTCATGGTTAAAGTAATTATAGTTTGTAAAGCACCTTATCGGGTAACATTTCTTTTCGCAGGTTATCGAAATTCAATTCAATTTTACTTTCGTGAGTTACTTCCCACAGGGATTTTCCCATTTGTCTTAATGCAAGAGTTGCTGTTATCCAGCTTTGCGTCCATCCTGTTTCTATTGACCATGCACCCCATCCTGCATCGCCGTTTGATGCCCAGTATTCCCACCGGTTAAAATCGAAAGCCCGGAACCAGCCTCCATCCAGCCCGGGATGTTTTTCACTTCTTATCTGTACCCTGCAAAGGAACTCTGCTAATTTATTTTCAGCCTCGCTGAAAAATTTTTCACCCGTTGCTGCTGCAGCTTCGTGAAGACCGATAAATGCAAAATTGAGTGTATAAAGGAGATCGCTTGCTTTATCTTTATTGCTCTGTATCAGAGGAGTTTCAGATGTGCCATAGGCTTCATTTGATGCCGGCGGAGGGAAGCCACCCTTTCCGGCCTCTCCAATTTCCTCGGGAATTGCACCGCATTTATCCTGTTTTGCAAGGAGATCGGTGGCTATAGTCTTCAACCATCTGCGATGGACAGATGTATCCTCAATTTTAACCAGCCAGGCCAGGGGCAGAAGCATTTTAGCCCTCTCCTGCTGAATCCCGTTTGTCCATTCCCACTTATCGGGATAAGCTTCCATTGTCATTCCGATGGCTTTCTTTGCCCGTTGCAGGAACAAATCAAACCCGGTCTGTTCATAGGCCCAAAGATAGCATGCCCATATCATAGCCTGATAATGAGGCGAAAATGAAGTGCTATTATCCGTAAAATAGCTCTCCCAGCCTCTTTCTTCCAGTCTGTCCTGGTTGATCCGGTTGGGCTGAAATCCGTAAATCCCGCTGACACGCAAATTCCCTAAAATAATATTCAGGATCCTTTTATCGTATCGAGTTGTATTTTGGGCAACTGCTGCCATCATCATTCCGAGGATCACTCTTGCATTGTCATCGCCATAATATACAGCAAAACCATCCATAGTGCCCGGGCCGCAATACTCCGGTGAATCGTTCCATCCGGATAGTCCGTATGCCGGATGAGCAGGATCTGCACGGTCTCCCAGTGAGATCATGGATTTAAAAAACAGCCAGTCGCCGATGTTTGACGATGTCTGCAGGTATTTCTGACTGCCAAACTGCATTCCAGCAAGTCCCATTGCCCCTGCAACTTCAGCATTGCAGTCACCCCTGTTCCACCATCTCACAGCCTGTGATCCGTCATAATAGATCTTTGAATCATAACCCTCCATAATACCAAGGGATCCATCACCTGCCGGCAGAATCTGAGGCATTTTTGCAATCCGGTGCCCGTAAGGCCAGTCTTGAGAAAGGTCAGGATCAGGTACTGATGGATCAGGAGGATTAGACGGCTTGTTATACTGTTCAAGCAAGGATGGATGAAGTATCAATCCTGAGTTATAAAACCAGCTGATGCCTCTTTTCAGAGCCTGCTTCTCAAAATCATCGGGTAAAGTTTCATCTTTCGTAAATCCGGGACGGACAACAGCAGTCCACTCAAGTACGGGTAATCTTTTTCCGGGAAGGAGCCATTCCAGAATATGACCCCATATTGCCTGCCAGCAGTCAGCCGGAGCATATCTTGCCGTCAGGAACTGGCTGAACTTTGTTGTGGCAATCAATATCCCTCCCTGACCGTCAGGCTGAGGTTCTTCAAATAACAGCGGATATGTCTTTTCCGGTAATCCGTAAACTGCATTGTCAAAACCGGCTATCCTTGCAATGACGATATCCGGGTTTTCTGCTTCCATGGGAAGAAAATGGCAATCATGAACAGCAAGGATCCTGTGTTTTACAATTTCTGGAGTAAATGCATCGGAAGCTATCACCGCACGTTCCCAGTGTGTTCCCCGTGGGATACCGGTTTGTCTCCCGGGCAGATATGACGGATACTCAATATATAACCTTAGTCCTTTTATCTGCAGCTTTTTTAAAGAGAAGTGAATCAGTTACAGTCGTCTTACCGGGATATCCGTCAGCCAGTATCATAACTGCTGACCCTTCAGTGGCATTGCTGACCGCCTCATCCGGAGTCGCATACCTTTCACATTCAATATTATTCTCTGATAAGGTTAAATAAAGGTCATTGTCTTCGCTGCAGCTGAGGGTGATATGGGTTTTATCCGAACAAGCAAAGCTAATACCCGTCAGCAGGAAGATCACCATCAGCAAGACATGAAGTCTGTTTCCCATATGCATTCAGTTTGTTCAGATAATTTTACAGCTTAGGTCAGCAAATCATGCAAATAAATTCTATTGAATAAAAATAGTAAATTTCCCTTTCAGATGGGCTCCTTTGCTAAATTCCGGACGTGGTCCGGTAAAAAAACCACAAGACCCGGGACCGTTCATTCCTGCAACCAGGAAACGGGTCTTATCACCATCTACCCATGCGCGTGCGCTTTGCGATCCATCCGATTCTACTCTCAGTTCAATATTATTATTATTTTTCAGTGAAGCCCGGAGAATATTGTCCTTTGTACTCCTGAAATCATTAGTGCCGAGCTTGTTGGCGCATTCCTTCCATAAACCGGAAGGTACTTCCCGGGGGATTTCGACATATTTTAATTCCTGCGGACCGGCTTTGGCAAATCCTTCAAGCCGGTTGATATCATAATCTGGATAAATGCTCCATAAACCTTTCCGCTTCCATGTCAGCAGATCAAATGAACCGGGAAGGGTGAAAATAATTCCGTACTGGCGTAGTCTTTCATTACCCTTAAAATCTATCATTGCGGTATAATCATAACTGACATCAACGGATCCATCGGTAGTAAATATAAATTCATGTTTCCCTTCGAGCTTTTCCCCTGCTCTGCCGGAAATAACCAATATTATTGCTCCGTCAGTTCCTTTGACAGCATTTACAATTTCCGTCTTATAATTATCCGCCGGTTTGTAATCAAGAGGTTTTATGTCCTGGGTATAGCCGTTATTTGCAATGTTGGGAGCTCCGCCATCATCATTATTGAAGGGGATCAGCATTAATTCTCCCCCGGACAGAATCACCCGATCGCCAGAATAAGAACAATAAATTTTCCCGGTTCCCCTGTCAATTGTAAAGCTGTTTTTACCTGATTTAATTATGAAGCTGTTAGTATCCTCCTTTAATACCAGGTCAGTTTTAACTTTTGGCCTACCCGTGGATATAGTATTAATTGTTTCTATTACCTCCTCGTGGCATATAAAACCCCGGGGATCGATAAAACTTAGCGATAATTTCTCTCCCTGAAGGTCTTCCGGCAATTCTATTGTCAGTGATCCATTGTTCATCGGTGCAATATCAGCATGAACAGGATATGTCCGGTTACCTGTTGTTGCGGTAATAATAAGTTCATTAAGGTTTGTGAAATTGAATCGGTTTTCTGCTTTGAGGACGATTTTCCCGGTAAGTGTTTTAATATCATCAAGGTTGGTTATTACCACCGGGGAGTATGATCTCTTCATTCCGGTATATTCAGGTTTTTCACGACGCCAGCCATCGATGGGACCCCATGGGCCATACCCGCAGATCCTGTTTTCTGCGATATGAAAAATGTCATCAATACCTGACCATATTGCTCCTCCAAGGCATGCCGGATATTTATATACAGAATCGACCATTTGTTTGAGAGTATTTGCCCATACATCAGAACGAACAGTCGGATCTGTTTCAAGTTCCCTGCGTGCATAGCATTGAACATGCATATATTCCCCGAAAATGGTTGGCCGGTTCTTTTCTTTCTCAGTATCCCGGGGTCCGTTAAACCCGGGATAGTGATAGTTGGCAATATCGGCCTTATTTCCTGCATTGTTGTAAGCGCCCCAGCACTGGTCGTGAAATGCAGTGGGCCTGGAAGGATCAAGTTTTTTAACCTCTTCAAGCACCCGTTCCCATAAAGGGCTCCACAGACTTTCATTTCCCAGCGACCATATTAATATACAAGGATGTTGCCTTCCGGCCAGAACATTGTCAAAATTAGCCCTTACCATATATGGAAGATACTGTATATCGAGGTAATTCCATGTTTTCCAAATCGGGCTGGCGCCGTGTTCAATCCAGCACAGTGAGGCCTCACTTTCAACAAACATTCCCAGTTCATCACATACCTGGAGAAATTCTTCAGAAGGAGGATAATGTGAAGTGCGTATATAGTTACAATTGCCTTCCCTGAATAACTCAACATCGCGCCTGCAAAGATCCGGTGTAAGACTCCGTCCACGCAAAGGATGTACCTCATGCCTGTTTACACCACGCAATTTGACCGGATGATTATTTACAAACAACTGGTTTCCGCGGATGTCAATTTGCCTGAAACCTATTTTCTGCCTGTTGGTCTGAAGAATTTTTCCGTCAACAACAAGTGAGGTGGTCAGCAGGTATAGGATTGGATGTTCAGGATCCCATTTTCCCGGAGCCGTGACATGGATGGAACCATCTACCTTACTCGTGGACTTACTTACAGTAACTTTAAAAGTGTTCCCTTCCATTCTTAAAGTCTGACCATTGGGATCCTGAATGTCGAACTCAAGGGTTACTGCAGATTTTTTTCCGGTTTTAGTATTGAATCCCACCTTACAATTAAAATTGATCGAAGCATCACGATAATGTTCATCAAATTTCACATCCCAGGAAAAATCGGAGATATTTATCTGAGGAAGAGTATAGAGAGTCACTTTCCTCAGGATACCGCCGACAGGATGTGCTGCATATTGTGATGTACAGGCCAACAGATCGGAAACAGTTTCACATTGCACCTCAACTTCAAGCATATTTTCACCAGGCTTGACTGCATCTGTTATGTCAAATTCAAAAGCTGCAAAACTTCCCTCATGTGAACCGATTGTTTTACTATTTACTCTGATCAAACCATAAGAACTGACTCCGTCGAACCGTATCCTTACCCTGTTCCCTTCCCAGTCGGACGGCAAAATAAATGACCTCCGGTATATTGCTGATTTGCCCTTTTCAACATGATATCCCTGCATTTCCCATTCTCCGGGAACTTCAATATCTCCTGCCCTGCCCTGGTCCCCCTTTTCTGTAAGGAATTTCCATGTGCCATTCAGAGAAATGCTTGCATCTTTTGTTCCGGATACAGCAGAAGGTACCGGAGATAAAACAGGCACATCAAAATTCATGGCTCTTATTACCTGCCTTAAAGAATCGATATCCTGTACGCTTAATAAACGTGATACCTGAAGTATTAAGAAAAAGCCGCTCAATAATAATTTCATAAACAATTATAATTTAATTGATTATCTTTTAAACGGACTGAGCCTCGTATTGAAAAAATCAAGGAGGGTTGGCAGATCAATCTCATGTGCTCCTTCATGAGCTATCAGCTGCACATTATCAGCCTTTCTGAAATCCTTATAAATATCCTCAATCTCTTTTAAAGCCTTGCGGGCAAGAGGTACTGTGAAATCATTCTCAGGTTCTTTAAGTCCATTCTGACAAAGTAATGCTCTGGGTGCGATCAGGGAATAAATATCAGCCCAGTCGGCAAGTTCCCGTAATCCGGGAAATTTCCAGCACATGCAGTGGTTCTTTTCCATCTGGTCCATTATTGTCAGGAAGCCTGAGCTGAGAGTTGCCGTTATACGTGTGTCCATAGCACCAAGCCACATTGCCATCTCCCCGCCAAGGGATAATCCTGCACATCCGATCTTTTTCTTATCCACCTCCTTCAACGACTCAAGATAGTCAACACACCTCATCAGATCCCACAACCGCTCTCCCATCAGCATACGGCCTTCTTCATATATCACATGCTGGCTGACGGTTGTTGCAATTGTAATATAATTCCTTGCAGCAAGTTCCGCAGCAAACCCTTTATATATTGACTGCTTATCATACACTATTCTGAGTATACCTCCATGTCCATGAATACATACTACTGCGGGACAGCGTCCTTTAATATTTTTAGGTATAGTCAGGATGATTTTTATCCGTCGGGCCGCAGTTGAATTCAACTCTATTTCTTTCAAAATATAATTGCCTCTGTCTTCTGCCAGGAGTTCCTTTGCCTCAAAAGGAATATTCTTCCTTCCCGGCAGGATATCATCAAGTTTAAGTAACCCGGAGAGCTGTGAACGGAGCTGATTTTGCCATTCCACAGCATCTTTCTTTGAACGACCCGAATATTTCATGGTACGAACCGGATCTTCCGATCCTGAAACCATGTTTATCAGAAAAATAGCACAAAAAGTTGCTGAACACAGAGATCTTTTCAGCTTCTTCATCTTAATCACTTCATAAATATGCATTCCCATTCTGCTAATATTTTAAAAATTCTGTTTTTTCTTTGCTAATTGTAAGTGAGGAAACCAAGATAATCAAAATACAATACCTGTACACCATAATTTCTTTAATATGATAAAAAATAAATTTCTTATATTTAAGAAAATTCTGATCACAGATCCATTTCAAAGACATTACTTATCCACCCATAATCTGATATGATGAGAAAAATCCTCTATTTCCAGGTTAGCATTCTGATTATAATGGTTTTACCCTCATGCAACGGGAAAGTAAAACCTGATCACAACACAAAATACAGTGTTATTAATGATGCTATTGTAGGTAAAAATCTGGGGACTTTCAATAACCGCCCTCTTTATGTAAATAATTCAGATGCTTTTATCCTGGCCGGTGATCAGCCGGTTGCAAGGCTGGCAAAGGACCAATACTTGTATGGCACTTTCATGCTGGGTGTTATACGTGATGGTAAAGGCAAATGGCTTCAACATTGCGATCAGGTAACCTCTGAATACAGGCCGGGACGTATGTTATGGAAGATCTCAGATTCTTCATTTAAAGGTTTAACAATAATTATGGAGACTCTCCCGATGGCGAACACTACCGGAATGGCGATCACTGCCAGGGCAGACGGTTCAATGGAGGGTGACAGAATAATATGGGCATTCGGCGGTGCACAGTGGAAACCGGGTCAGAACCTGGCATGGAGGTGGGATGTGACCAGAAACACATCATTGCTGAAATGGGATTTTTCTCCCGGAGACTGCAGAAACAACAAATTTGAAACCGGAGAGGATATATTTTTTATAACCGTACCTGACAGCACAGTTGAAAATGATAATCTGTTTAAAGTTGCAGTAAAGTGTAATCCGGAAACTGAAATCAGGATAAACGATGCCACTGAATGGATTGATCCGGTAGTATTTAGTAATTCCCAAGCCGGACCCTTACCCGTTTTAAACGGGATAATCACTCCTGAGAAAGGGCCAGACGATATATTGGGCTTTTGAAGCTTTCAATAAAGGAGATACCGTAGATCTATCACAGGTCAATGATCCGGAAAATGCTTTCACAGGAGGCGCAAACCGTACTGATTCTTTTGAGAACAGACTAAAAATCAATACTCCGGATCCTTATCTTAATGCTGCTGCCCGGGCTTCAGTACGCTGCCATTGACGGGACATGGTATCCACCGGTATTTGTTCACGGTGCCATGGCATGGAGTGTACGCTTCCCGGGCTGGAGGACAATTTTCGGAGGAACAATGTATGGCTGGCACGACAGAGTGATGGATGAAGCAAAGTTCTATACTGATGCACAGGTAACTGAATCTGATAAAGAAAGAAGCCAAAGCTGACCCGAAAACTCTGCTGACGGAGCAGCATCCTGATTCAAGGTTTTATGGTGTCGGCCATATAGATAAAGACCAGAGTTTCTACGATATGCAATCCCAGTTCTTTGATCAGATAATTGAAGAATACCGCTGGACTGACAATCCGGTACTTGTAAGATTTTTCCGGAAGGCACTCGAACTTCATCTCCATATGGATGCGTGATTGTTTTGATCCAGATGGTGACGGCGTTTATGAGAGTTATATCAATGTCTGGCCTACCGATTCCCAATGGTACAATGGAGGCGGTACAGCTGAGGAAACCTCTTATGCTTACCGTGGACATCTGGCTGCAAGGGATATGGCCCGCAATGAAGGAGATAAAGAAGCTGAAGAATTCCATACAAAGATGCTGGAAAAGATAAGAAAAGGATTTTTTGAAAAACTATGGATCAGCAGCAAAGGACATTCAGGCTCATACCGGGAACAGGGCGGGCACGGACGTCTGCACGAAAATCCATGGCTTTACAGTATTTTCCTTCCTGTTGATGCCGGTTTAACCACTCAGCTACAGGCAATAGAATCGGTTTACTATTCCGAATGGGCCCTTGAGAACGACACTATGCCTTCCGGTGGCAGAAAAGTCTGGACTTCAAACTGGGTTCCTCATATATGGTCGATTCGCGAATTATGGCCGGGCGACAATTATCATCTTGCTCTCAGCTATTACAGGGCAGGCCTTCCTGAGGACGCCTGGGAAATTTTCCGCGGGTCATTTATGTACAGCGCATTCGATCACGGATCCCCGGAAACCTTGGAGATGCACGCGGCGGAATTGATTTCGGCGATTGCATTCACCCTTTTAGCCGTACCCTTGTATCTGGTCTGTTTGGTTATAATCCCGATTATCCAAACAAAAAAGTGACAATATCACCTCTGTTCCCTCCGGAATGGGACCACGCCTCCATTGAAATACCTGATGTAAAGATCTCCTTCAGACGACAGGGGAAAATTAATAACTACTTATTTGAATTGGCCCATGCATCAAATATTGAACTTTTTCTTCCGGTCAGGTGTGAAGAGATCAAAAAAGGTAAAGGTAAATGATGAAAAAGTAGACTGGGAAATGCTTCCCGGAGTCGGACAAAGCGTTATAAAGATTATACTTCCTGAAATGAAAAAGGCGGAAGTTTCCATCAGAACCGGAAGGGTTTTACCATATTATACTCCGGTTACAGTTGAAGGAAATATTGGTGAAGAAATTGGTCGATTGCAGGTAAAAGATGGAAAAATCATTGAATTTGAAGATCCACAGGAGGTTCTGATAAATGAAAAATTGGAAAGCGGAAAACTCACTGCAAATCTCACCTCAAATAAAGATTATCACACTGTAGTTACCAGAACCAATGGTGGGTAAAGCTCCGCAATTGCGTATTTTCAGAATTAAAGTGAATGATCCGGAAGGCTGATGCTCTTCTTGCACAAAGGTTCGTGGATAAAATACCTGCAGGATGCATCATGGGAAAATGTCGACATAAACCCATTTTTTAATGCCGATGTAAGAACAATTTATCAGCAACAATACTTGTCTCCACGTCCCAATACAGTATCCTGCCGTCTGGGTACTGACGGATATTCTCCCTGGACCTTCTGGCACTGGAAGAGTCTCTCCCGGTAATTAAAACAGATAATGTGACGGGGATGCTTGATAAGTACAACCGTCTTGTCACACCTCAGGGTGTCCCTTTTATATGGAATCCGGGAGACAGGAACATTGCATTCACGTCTTTGTGGGATAATTATCCGGCAAAGATCGAATTCTCAGTAAATAAAAAAGGTGATGCAGTTTACTTCCTGGTTTGCGGATCAACAAATGTGATGCAATGCCAGATAGCCAATGCTGTGCTGAGGCTCAATTATGCTGACGGAGTTACAGATTCTCTTGAATTGGTCCCTCCGGTAAACTATTGGAATTTAAGTCTTATATCCTCCACTGCCTCATCTCCGGAGCAGGACAACCGGGCTGATTATACATCTGAAACCGACAGGTTCTGTTTGCCTGAAAAGCTGCCGGAGAGGGTCCAGCTCGGAGAGAATTGCAGGGCAATGTTGCTTAATCTTAAGCTCCGCAAGGATGTTGAAGTTAAAAGCATAACGCTTGAAACGCTGTCTCAGGAGGTGGTTGTCGGATTATTGGGGCTCACAATTTGTAAAATACAACCCTGAGATTATCACTTCTTAATAAGAGAATTTTTTAACCTGATTAATTTTCACTAAAAATGTTACATGATCCTGGAAGTTATTCTCCACCAGTTATTATTGAAGAAATCAAACTGACCGAATGAGAAAAAACGATATTGCGCAGGCTGGGTCAGGAAATCGCAAGAATTGCTGCATTGCCTGTTCATAAGGAAAAGGCCCGTTTATGGACCAGACTGAACGATCTCAAATCGGAACGTCCCATGGTATGGATCAATGAAATACCGTGGCACGAAATGAACGTCAACGATGAACTGACAATACAGACGTCAAATCCCTGGGCCAGGGAACTTGAACAGAAGCTGAGAAGAGAGATCTATCAGTGGAACCATATGCCCGGGGATATGATCGTCAGTGATTATCTCGAATGCCCGCTGGCTTTCCACAGTACGGATTTCGGAATTGTCGAAGATGTCGATATTGCCAGAACAGATGAAAAAAGCGAGATCTACTCAAGGCATTTTAATGTCCAGATAAAGGAGCCGGAAGATATTGAAAAAATAAAGATGCCGCGTGTTACACACTTTGAGAGAACCACCAATGTTGTATTTGATACCATGACTGAACTTTTTAAAAATATCATGCCTGTCAGGAAAACAGGTCAGACACATATATGGTTTACTCCGTGGGATTATCTTATCCGCTGGTGGGGAATTGAGGAAGCTATGACAGATCTTATTCTGAGACCTGATATGGTAAACGCTGCCGTGGAACGGATGACAGATGCCTGGATCTGCGAACTTGACCAGTTAGTTGAACAGAACCTGCTATCACTCGACAATAATAATACCAGGATAGGTTCGGGGGGATATGGTCATACAAGTGAACTACCCGGGAAAAATTATGATCCGTCATTGGTAAAACCCCATAATATGTGGGGATGTTCCAATGCACAGATATTGGTCCAGGTTTCATCAGATATGCACTGGGAATTTGCTCTAAGGCATGAAATGCGGTGGCTTCAAAAATGGGGATTAACCTATTACGGTTGCTGCGAACCTCTGGACACCAAGCTGGATATAATGAAAAAAATTCCCAATCTCAGGAAAATATCAGTCAGCCCCTGGGCAGATCTTGATAAAATTGTAAGAGAGGTGGGTGACAAATATGTTCTTAGCATTAAACCCAGTCCGGCAATATTTGCTGCCGACAACTGGGATCCTCATTATGCAAGAACAATTCTGGAAAATATAATCAGGAAAACACAAGGCGTATCCCATGCAGAGCTGATCATGAAAGATATTTCAACAGTCGGTTATCATCCCGAAAATTTATGGGAATGGGAGAAAATTGCGATGGAAGTTGTTGAAAAAGTCCAAAAGTAATTAATATGCTATAAAAGCAGAGGCAAGCAGATAATTATAAACTGTACTGGATTTTAATATCTCTGATGGAGTAATATTAATTCTCCATTTTGTATTCCGTAATAGTGTCAAACATAGCCAGAACATTTTCAAAAGGAGTTTCTTCAAGTATGTAATCATGGCTTGCGCCGGCTACATAACCTCCATCCGGAGCCATTATATCCAGGACTTTTAGTGTTTCCTTACGTACAAAATCAGGATCTCCGTTTATCAGTACATTTCTGGAATCAATCCCGCCATTAAGCAGAATCTTGTTTCCAAAACTTCTTTTTAGTTCACACAGATCCATTCCGTGACAGTCTGGCTGAAGCGCATGGATCCCGTCCAGTCCTGCCTTAATCATCGAAGGCAGAAGAATATTGACGCTTCCGCAACAATGTAACATTGTTTTATGTCCAAAACGATGGCCGAGATCGATCAGCCTTTTCAAAGGAGGTATAAGGAATTCATCAAAGAGATCAACACCCATCAAAGGCCCTGCCTGTGAGCCAAAATCATTACCTATGAAAAATATATCGATTGAATCCCCGGCAGCTTCAAAAATATTTTCACTCACTTTATAATAATAATTGACGATCTGATCTATTAAAGCATGAACAACCTCAGGATATTGGTACATTTTGATATAGAGTTCTTCCATGCCCAGAAGGTCTATTGCATCATGCCAGTAAGGAGACCAGTCTCCACCAAGAATTGCAAATTCCCGGTTATATTTATCAGCATCTTTTTTGATATTGGAAACATCGACCCAGGAAGGATCTGGCCAGGGATAATCAAGAATTAGCTTTACTGAAGTAACCTCTTTTAAAGGGTGAGAAACCGGCTGCCCATAACCAATCCCTGTCCTTTCCACACCAAAGGGACTTTTCCATGTGGTTCCTTCTGAAATCTTATAACCAGGCTCATTATACACTCCAAAAACCCTCCTGAAATCATCTCCAAACCGCCTTCTGACCCCTTCTTCATCAGTATTCAGAGCTTCCATTGATTTCATCATAAATTCAGGGGATGCTCCGCACCATGCAGGTATTTTATCAGATTCCCTGAAAGCAAATGCTCTGAGGACTCTTTCTCTTGATATCATGTCTGATAAAAGTTTGTATTTCAGATTTTTTTAAGATTACCATCAAATGTAAGGACTTCTCCCTTGTGTGTTTCAGAAGTGAATGTTTTATCCTCATATCGTACTGAGAAGGCATACCCTGCATTGGAGATAACTTTAAGAGAAGTAAGCTTATCCTCTGACCAGTTAAAATCAAGCTCAAATCCCCCACGGGCACGGATTCCCCTGATATGCCCTTCAGGGATTGCATCCGGCAGTGCCGGAAGCATATCAATATTTCCAAGGTGACTTTGAATAAGCATCTCAACAATACCTGCAGCACCTCCGAAGTTTCCATCAATCTGGAAAGGAGGACAGGCATCCAGAAGATTTGGATATGAACCACCACGATATGATTCATTGCTTTTCTTTCCCGGTCCGATTTGGCCAAAGGGCCTCAGTAATGTCTGAACCATTTGCCAGGCATGATTGCCATCCCTGAACCTTGCCCAGAAACTTATCTTCCAGGCCAGACTCCATCCTGCTCCCTCATCACCCCTGAAAATCAGTGATTGTTTTGCAGCTTCCATCAGATCCGGAGTATCCTGCCAGTTGATCTCTTTACCCGGGATAAACTCCCCACAGATGTGATACATGCCGGTGCTTATTATCAGGATCATCAATATCTTCCATCCATTCCTGAAGCTGACCAAACCTACCGATCTGATAGGGAGCTATTTTTGGTAACAGTATTTTCAAAGTATCTGCAAATTTCTGATCCTTTTTAAGAATTGTCTGAAGCCTCAATACAAATTTTGAAAAGACTTTTGATGATCTGATGATCCATAGTAGGGCCGGATACCAGGCCTCCGTTCTCAGGGGAATTTGAAGGGCAGGAAACCAGCCAGCCGGTTTTCGGATCAGGTACAAGAAAATCAGTATAAAACTGTGCTGCACCTTTTAATACCGGCCATGCAGTATTTGACAGAAAGACAGTATCACGACTGTAAAGAAAATGTTCCCAGTAATGATGCGCAAGCCAACCGCTGCCTGTAACCCAGATACCATGATTTGAATGGCATTTATTGGTGCTGCACCCCGCCAAAGATCAGTATTGTGATGCAAAACCCAGCCTCCTGCATTATAATGAACCTTCGCAACTTTTTCTCCCGAAGGAATAACCTCCTCAAGCATCTTAAACAGGGCTTCATGGCATTCGGCAATATTTAACACCTCAACCGGCCAGTAATTCATTTCTGTGTTTATGTTTACAGTGTATTTACTGTCCCATGGCGGATTGAGTTTATCATTCCATATCCCCTGAAGGTTTGCCGGGTATGTCCCGGGACGACTGCCTGATAACATAAGATAACGTCCGATATTGCACATACAGAGCTGCAAGGGAATTATCCCTGACATTTGGTCAGAAATTCTATTAATTCTTACATCTGTAGGAAGGTTCTCATTTTCCGAGAACCCAGATTTAATTGAGAATCTGTCGAAATAGTTCTGATAATCCCGATATGAGCCTGTTTAACTATGTCCGATATGGCTTATTATCCGAAATGCAGAAAGATAATTATTGCATCGTTCTACAGGATTTCCTGAAACATCTTAGGATTGATAAAATTTGTTGCTGCAACAAGATATATCTACAGCCTCATTTGCCTCTTTCAATCTGCAGAGTGTTTGAGTTAACCGATGTGATTACCTCCTTTTGCAGTGACTTTAAGCATCGAAGTCCCAAAAAGAACCCCATCCTTTACTTTAACATCAGTTCAATTATACCATCATTTCTGTTTCAATCACAAAATCCTTCATGTTCCGCAGTAAGTGCAACATCGAAAGTCAGCGATCTTTTTTTGTCAGCAGTTAGATTTATTGCAATAATATTATCCGGATAGCTGGCAAAATATTCCCGTGTAAATGTTGTTTCTCCAACCTTGTAGGACGTTAGACAGATCGCTTTTGAAATATTGAATTCCCGGTAATAATCCGTAGTACTTTTCATGACCGGGGAAAATAAGCCAGATATCACCGAATGGCTGGTATTTTTCTGACGAAACGGAACACTCATGAATTTTCCATTCCAAGGGTTCTCGCTTCCTTCTGTTTGCCCTGCCATATCAGTTCGCGGATCTTTCCCAGATAACCAAATGCTCCTTCATGTGAATAATCATGTGGTTCCCCGGTCCATAAAGTTTCCTCATTAAACTGAATATGGTCCTTATCCGGACCACCAATATCATCGCATCCAAGCCGGCCATTACCTATCGGCAGGGCTTCTTCCCAAATGACAGCAGGATTTTCATACCAGAGTTTTAAATCGTGATCTGTAGGTTCTTTACACGAGCAAACGATCAGTGCAAAAGATATAACCATAGTAATACTTTGACTTTTTTCAGTGTTAAATAATTCTTCATTTTGTTTATATTCCATTGCAACACTATGGCATTTGTACCAAAAGATCCTTTCTTAGTTAGAAATTGTTTAATTGCCAACAAGTTACCCAGGTTAAAAAGTAAGCTTCTCTCTTCTCCTCTTTTCAGGATAATCACCTGTTGTTTCCCGGCGTATTCTATCAGACATTTACCTCCGGTTTTTGAAGATATTTTCGCATTACTGAAGCTTGCTTTCATCCCATTTCATATCCAATTACAAATCCTCCCCTGGCACACAGACCTTCAACTTCTCCGGTTCTTCCAGGCTTCAGGAATTGCCGGAAGCAATCTTATAATACCATTATGAGACTGAATGAGCATCTCAGCAATTCCAGCCGAGCCTCCGAAGTTGCCATCGATCTGGAAGGGTGGATGTGTGTCAAAAAGATTTGTCAGAGTTGATTTACGAAGCAATCCCAGGAGATTTTCATAAGCTTTTTCTCCATCCTGAAGACGAGCAAAAAGGTTTACTATCCAGGCTCTGCTCCAGCCTGTATGACCTCCCCCAAATGAAAGTCTTCTTTCAATGGTCGCCCTTGCCGCATTATACAATTCAGGTTTTTCCGGAGTGAACTGAGCCATCGGATATAAGCCAAGCAGATGTGACATATGCCGGTGCCCCGGTTCAGGTTCATCATAATCCTTTATCCATTCCTGGATAACACCTTTTGAATTTATCCTAATCGGGGGCAGACGTTTTTTAGTGGCATTAAGCTTGGAAACGAACTCCTGATCCTTTCCAAGTATTCCGGCAGCTTCTATACAATAATCGAAAAGGGCATTGACCAGTTCAATATCAGTTGTTGCGGCATAAGTGAGTGCTGAAACCTCTCCGGTCTCAGGAACTCTGAAATTATTCTCAGGCGAGTGTGAAGGATTGGTAACAAGGTATCCTTCAGGCGATTCAATGAGAAAATCAAGTACGAATTCCGCACTGCCTTTCATCATTGGATATACCCTGTCAAGGAAAGCTGTATCGGCAGTAAATAAAAAATGTTCATATACCGGGAATGTCATCCATGGTCCGTCCATAGGGGTTATTCCCCATACGCCGTCAGCAACACCTGTACGTCCGAAAGGATCGGTAAGATGGTGAAGTGTCCAGCCATCAGCTCCATACATCTCTTTGGCTGTAACTGTACCAGGAACGGTCAGTTTTTCCATAAAACCGGTCAGAATCTCCGAGGTTTCAGGCAGGTTGCATACCTCAGCATGCCAGTAATTCATCTGCAGGTTAATATTTGTATGGAAGTCGGCATTCCATGGAGCATCAAACTGTTCATTCCAGATCCCCTGTAAATTGGCTGGCAGGACTCCGGGCGTTCTTGATGAATTCATAAGGAGGTAGCGGCCATATTGAAAATAAACCGGTATTAAGTAATCATCGGTACTCCCTTCCTTCACTTTATTTAGCCGTTCATCAGTCGGTATTCCTTTATTTGGATCTGTTCCGAGAGAAAATTTCACCCTGTCAAACATCTCCCTGTGATCCTGTAAATGGATCTTTTTCAATTCCCCGGCTTTTAAAAGAGATGCCTCCGTCAGTTTATCAATACATTTTTTAAACGGATCAATTGAATTATCCATGTCCATTTTTTCAATGTTGTAATCAGTTGCTCCTGTAAGTATCAAAACAATTTTCTTTACCGAGTTGACACTGAACCCGGCAGAAGTATCCGATTTCAGAGGTGTGGAAGCCTCATTTCCTTTAAGTAATTTCATTGCAGCAGAATACCTCATATGTTTCCCTCCCGGTCCTTTCCGGGGAGAATCAAAATCTACAATCTGCCCGTTAAAAAAGGCAATCCCGTCTTCATTCTTATATTCATTCACATAATGTGTCAGAACCGGCCTTTTTCTTCCGTTCCTGTCCCTGGGCAGGTTTATCGTATCGCGCTCACGGGAAATACTGATGTCACTGCTGAATGCTTTATTGGCTTCAATGCTTATCACCATGACATCGTGAGGGGCAGAAACAAATACTTCCTGAATGATCTTATTTCCATCGATTGTATATTCAGTTCTGGCGATACCCGTATTTAAGGTAAGTGATCTCCTGTATGATTCCGGTTCCCCTTCCAGTTTGAGATCAATATACAGGTTCCCCAGAGGTTGATAGGACCTTACCTCCGGTGGTGTTCCCAGAAGATATTTATTAGATAATTCAAGTGCTTTCTTAAATTCACTCTTAAAAATAGCCTGCTGTATTTCAGGCAGTTTACTTAGTGCTTCCGGATTGTTATTATTTATCTTCGATCCTGCCCAGACACTTTCTTCATTAAGCTGGATTATTTCATTATCATATTTACCATAGACCATTCCGCCAAGTCTCCCATTCCCCACGGGCAATGCTTCCACCCACTCTGATGCGGGTTGTTTATACCAAAGCTCAAGATCGTCCGGATTGGTATCTGGATTATTGACACATCCTGATATAGCTGTCAGCATTGACAGGACACAGAAATTGAGGATTGATTTCTTCATGTTTTTATATTTTGGCTGATTGTAAAGAAACAAATTTATAATAATACATCCTTCCTTATGTTCAATTTTAAAAATATTTTGCTGATGTGTTTTACTTGGAATTTAAAACATTAGTTCTTATAATTACATACCTGAAACAAACATAAATTTTTATGGAAGCAAATCCTTTTCTCGGCCTTTTATTGATTGCATTCGGTTCTCTCTCCGCAGCAAGTTTTTATGTCCCTTTCGGTAAGGTAAAAAATATGGCGTGGGAGGTATACTGGCTTATCGGTGGATTTTTCTCCTGGATTGCCATACCGATAATTGCAACTCTGGTTACCGTTCCAGGATTGTTTGAATTGTACGGAAACTTGACGGCCAAAGCATTTTTGTGGCCTTTTGTTTTCGGGGTACTTTACGGTTTCGGCGGACTGACTTTCGGATTGTCGATGCGTTATCTGGGTCTCTCCCTTGGGTATGCTATAACTCTGGGAATAATAGCTGTATTCGGTACTCTGATCCCGGCAATTGTTAACGGAAAAATCATTGAAATGATAGGATCAGCGGGGGGAATTATTACCCTTGCCGGAATTGCTGTTACAGTTGTAGGAATCACTTTTACAGGGAGAGCCGGGATTTTAAAAGACAAGCTGTTACCTGAAGAAAAGAAAACCGAAAGTATAAAGGAGTTTAACCTGAAGAAAGGCCTCCTCGTGGCATTGTTTTCGGGAGTTTTAAGTGCCTGTTTTGCATTCGGTATAGAAGCAGGAAGACCAATTTCGGAAAAAGTTGTAAGTATGGGAGTCAACCCTCTCTGGAGGCAGGGACCTGTCTATATTATTATTCTTATGGGAACATTCCTGACAAACATTGTCTGGTGTATGATTCTTTCATTTAAAAATAAAACTTTTAAAGATTATTTTAAGTCACCTCCTTCTATTCTGATCAGAAATTACCTTTTTTCTGCACTGGCAGGATCATTATGGTATTTTCAGTTTTTCCTCTATGGAATGGGTGAAAGCAAAATGGGAAAGTTCAGTTTTGCTTCATGGAGTATCCTGATGGCTTTAAGTATAGTATTCAGCACATTATGGGGAATATACCGGCATGAATGGAAGGATTCAGGAAAAAAAGTTACTACTGTTCTGGTTATCGGACTTGTTATACTTATAGTTTCCACATTTATAATTGGCTTAGCGGGGCGTTTTTAATTTTTAAATGATTTTCTGAAGAATGAAGTTAATCAGACTTTGCCCGTTTCATTAGATCCTGACTTTGACAATTCATGGAATCCTTTTCAGCTTTATCACTCAACCAAATATTCCAGTCCGGGCAATTATGTATTCTCCTGACATTAAAATCATCAGCGATGACATACCTGTTTATACCCAATAATCCTTCAGCAGCCTTAAATCGTTTGCTCACGAAATAATTACCAAAAGAATATCCTATTAATGGTGAATCGTTAATTCTATTCCAAAAATCCTTGTGCCGTTGAAGTTTCCTCTTTAATACCTGATCATTTTTCATTTCTAAATTAATAATCACTGTCAACTGTAAATTATTTTTTTATAGAGCCCATTGAATCATAATTTATTGTTGCAGCAGAAGCAACTTCTTTATAACGTTACATGTTAGTAAAAACTATTATTCATTAATTTTCTTAATAGTATCATACACCATTACTATATTCTGAGGAGGTGTTCCGGGCATAAAATTATTCGAAGGACATACGATATAGGTTTTGTGCTTATTCAAATTGCCAACAAGATGCAATACATGTTCTTTTACATCATCAGGACTGCCATATGGTAAAATGTTTTGGGAGTCAACAGCTCCATGTAAGTAAATATTTTTTCCGTATTTATCTCCTAACAGATCAGAGTTCATATCACTTGCTGTTATCTGGACCGGATCAAGAATATCCACACCTAATTCGATAAAATGCGGAATTAGCGGCTCAATGCTGCCGCAAGAATGTACCATAACAATTAATCCGAAACTATGTGCCAAATCAATCAGTTTTTTATAATTATCATAAAAAAGTTCTTTCCAGTCTGCCACACTAATCATGAGTCCATGTTGTGAACCAAAGTCATTACCCATGAAGTAGATATCCGTTTTCCCTTTCAGTGTTTGAAAATAATGGGTATTCATTGAAAGAAAAAAATCAGTCATTCTGTCAATTAATGCCTTAACCAGAGGTCTGTTACAGGCGATGTTTAACAGATAATTCTCAAAGCCCATCATCCTGAAAGAATCACCATGTATGGCAGACCATAATCCGCCAACAATAATTTTATCACTGAATGTTTCACACTCTTTTATTAAAGGTGAAAAATCAAACCATTCCGGTTTTGGAAATTCATAATCTAATATATCCTGTACCGTAACAGATCCATCTGACAGAGGACCGCTTATACATTCATCGCACCCAAATTTGTCATCATACACTCCGCGTTTCCATATTATGCCCAGCGGACATTTTCTTTCGGAATCTGTAATATGAAGCCCGGGGCCTTTGTAATATGGCAGAACGGTTTCATTCTGGCTTATATCCCTGCAGGAGAGGTAATAAAAATCACAATCAAGTTTATCCAGTAATTCCCGTTCATTATGAACAGACAAATGAGCCATTAATTCTTTTGTCACCTGTCTGGTTGCGAGATAATCAACTAAAATTGATTTAGTTCTATTTTTTTTACTTTTAATGTTTATCATGGATCCAAAGTAGTGGAGGATTTGATTAACAATTTTACTTTTTCACAGCATCAAATAAAGCTTTAATATTTTCAGGAGGTATATCCGGTAAAATAGCTTCATGGCTTGGTGAAATAACCAATCCGGTAGGAAAAACTTCCTTAAGCTCCTGTACATTTTGTGCGACTTGTTCAGGTGTTCCATTTACAAGCAGATGCTGTGCATCTACTCCACCACAAAATGCCACCTTACCGCCAAAATGTTTCTTAAGATTCGCAGCATCCATATCTCTTGCCAGTGCCTGAACAGGATGGATCACATCTACTCCCAGCTTTATCAGATCATCAATTATCGGGAAAATTGAACCACATGAATGATGTATTACTTTCAATCCGTAGCTTTTTGCCTGATCTATGAGCTTTTTTGTACCCGGAAATACAAACTGCCTTATATCATCACGACTTACCATTAAATTTTGCTGGCCACCAAAGTCATTGCCGATTAAAACAGCATCCAGGGATCCTTTGGTTGCTTCGTAGAATAACTCATTAACTCTGAGATAGAATTTTGTGATCCTGTCAATTATTGCAATATACATTTCGGGATTGGTCATCATCACTATCAGAGCTTTTTCCATGCCAAATGCGGCACAGGCATTCTGAAAATGACAGCTCCACATCAGTCCTACCCTTGCATAATCTGCATTTACAGAACTTACCCTTCGTTTTGCCTCTTCAAGATCCAGATCCTTTTCGGGATCAGGCCAGTCAAACTTATCCAGATCAGAGGGGTCATCAAAATCCTCGAAAAAACCGGGATCATTTAAGTTCCGCTCTGTTTTCTCTGATTTGGCAAATTTCAATGCATAAGAAATACTATTAGCCGGAGGACAATTATATGGAACCTGTATCGGATAAATGTCATCATCAATTATCTGTTTCAAGGCCTCAATAGAATCAGTACCAAAATATTTTAATAATCTATCCTGGGCACTTGTAGCCGGTAATCCTAACCAGGAAGCCGGTCTGTCAACTGGAGCATAAAAAATAGTTGAATAAAAACGATCTTTATGTGTCATATCGCGTTTTTCGCCAATAATTCATGGCATTTTTTGAATGAATTTTTTAAGCTGGCATAATAATCTATTGTATAGGTTATTTTGTACAAAATCCGGCATCAACCCAGTTACCAAGATTCCAGGGATTTCTTTCTCCGGCTTCATCACACACCAGGACTATCTGGCGGCTTTCAGCAGGAATAGGTATGTCGAATCTCCAGGTTTCCTGAGAAATTCTCATTACAGGGCTTTCGGCAGTAAGATTACCATCAATAAAAATCTTGAAAACAACTTCAGGTAACCCAGCAATATTGACCCCCAGATTGTGGGTAAGCATATTGTCGTCAACGCCTGCAAGTGCCACAAACCGTTTCCATTCAGGTTTGATCATATACCGGATATAAGCCGGAGCCCGCATACCAATGCCACTTTCATATGTTTTTTCCCTTATCCTTAAAGCTTTTTCTTCATACGAATGATTTAAAACAGGAAGCCATAAAAAGCTGGCATGTACATCACTGATTTGTGCGTATAAGTCTTTTACAGGAATAAGTTTATCAAGAGTTATATCAGGCTTCCCGGGAACATCAGGCAATTGCACAAAATAATTTGGCTTATTTTTAACAGAAACCTTTTTCCCTTTGCTGAATGCCGCCACTCGCAGGATTGTAGTTTCATGTATATCAAGTGGTTTAACATATTTTTCAGATCCGGGTTTTGGCTCACTCCCATCAAGGGTATACCTGATTTCAGCATTTTCCACCATCGGAATTTCCAATGATACGGTTACCGTTTTTTCAAAGAAATAAGGACGATCTATTGTACCTGCAGGTGTAACTCTGACAGGTTCAGTAATCCATTTATCATTCCAGTATCCAAGTTTGCGAAGTTCTTCGACCATTGACAGTGTGGGTATATCTCCTCTTTCAAGGTCATTGACAGCCTGAGCATTACCTATTGTTGGAGTGTATTCTTCGGATGGATTATAAGTAGTCCAGGCGAATGCAAGATCACGGGCAAAAAATGTTTTCAGGCCTGCATTATACATAGGGCCAAGACCTTCAGGTTTTCCTGTCAGACAAATATTTGTCGCACCGCCAAAATATATCAGGTGGGTGATACCCTGCCCTTTACAGATCGAATATAGCTCCTGAGTTCCGTTTACAATAAGGTCCTTGTCAGAAATAAAAAGATCCGGGTCCATACCATTTTCACCATAATTAACCTTGCAGGAAATTCCAGGTCCGCACAGGCAACTGCCCCATGGCACCGAGAATTTGCAGGTTTTTTCATGAACCTTTGGTACATCTGTATAAGGAACAGCCATAGCGCGTTGTCTTTGTTTCCAACCCGAGTACATACTGGCAACATCGGTTGGAGCCCAGATTATTTGAATGCCCAGCTTACGTGCAGCTTCGTTTACCCGGTTCATCCGGGGGGTCATACCTCCGGCCTGCTCTGTCCAGGTCATGCACCAATGGTAGTTCCATGTATCAATAATCACAATCGCAACTCTGGATACCTCTACTTCTTCCGTCTTAAGAATAATATTGTATGTCTGAGGATCACGCGTCCGGGTACTAAGCTGAAGGATTTTTGTCTGAGCATGCAGATTGTTTAGGTTTGCAGCAATCAACATCAGAGTTGTTAACAGAATAATTTTCCTCATCATATGATTATTTTAATTAATAATCTGTTCTAACCCGTGAGGTCTACACTTTTGTATCCTTTACCCATTGACTCTTCCTGAAGAGGTCATTCCAATTCAGGAAATGAGTTTTATTTTGTAATAAATCCTGCATCTACCCAATTACCAAAGTTCAATAAATTATTATTCCCTGAATTCATACACACAAGATTGATAAACCTGCTACCTTCGGGTATCTTTATACCAAAACGCCAGGGTTCCTGAGAAATTCTCATAACAGGACTTTCAGCCATCATTTTACCATCAATGAAAATACGAAAGATAATGCCGGGATACTGCGCAATAAGAGCTCCATAAAATTTATCCAGCATGTTTTCATCCACCCCTGCTCGTGCAACAAACCGGTCATATCCCGGTTTTATTTCATATCTGACAGATGAGGGAGCCCTGAATCCTATTCCTTTTTCATAAATCTCACCTCTCATTCGAAGTGGGAGATCCTCAAAAGATCTTCCCTTTTTGGGATAAGAAAAGAACTTGCTGAAATCTTCATTTATCCGGGCGAAGGGGTCAATTCCATAATCCAGGTCATCAAGTATGATATCAGGTTTTGGTGGTGATGGCGGGAGACATACGAAAAATGCATCAGTTGGAATGCTTACCAGCTTTCCTGACCGAAAGGCGGCTGTACGCAGGGTTTTTGTTTCTGATATTGTCAGAGGACCGCTATATAAGGAAGAAGCCTTATTGGGTTCGCTTCCGTCAAGCGTATAACGTATTTCAACTTTTTCAAGCCATGGAGCAGTCAATGTTACAATTGTTGACTTCTCAAAAAAGTAAGGTCGTCCAGGTTTTCCCCATGGAACAATGCGAACGGTTTCAAATATTGAATTATTATCCCACATACCTGCTTTCTGCCATTCATCTGCAACATTTATCATGGGTATTCCGGCACGTTCCAGATCATCATCAATTTGCTGAGTCCCGATATCCGGCGTAAATCCTGTGTCAGGCAGATATGATGTGAAGGCATCATTCAGATCTCTGGCCACCATACATGTGAGGCCTGTCTGCCACAGATACTTCAATGCTCCGGGTTTACCGTACAAGCACATATTTGTATGTAATCCCATATAGATAACATGGGTAATATCTTTACCCCTGAGAAGAGAATATACTTCTTCAGTAGTACTTGCAATGAGATCGTTTTCATCCAATCTTAGAGCAGGATTCATTGCATTATGTCCATAATTTACCTTACAATTAATTCCTGGCCCGCACATACATTTACCGACCGGTGGTGTAAATTTAGCCTGAGGCATTTCTTTCACTATCGGAACCTTATAAAGTTCTGTCCCTAAGGCACGCTCACGCTGAGGATATCCGGAATAAGCAGCTACCACATCACTGGGAACCCAAATTATTGTCATACCTGACTTACGGGCAGCCTCCAGCGCAAGATTCCAGCGGGGAACCATCGCAGATACCCTTTCACATGCCGTCATACACCAATGGTAGTTCCAGGGATCAACAATGACAATCCCTATTTTTGATGTTCCGACCTTCTCAATCCTCGTGAAGATCTGATCTGTAATAGGATCTCGTGTTTGAAGCTGAAGAGAAAGTATTTTTATTTCAGCATGGATCGCGTTGAATAGAGATCCAATTAATATTAATGTTGACAGTATTGTAATTTTTTTCATTTTCTTGTATGTAAGTTTGTAAGAATACTAATACCGACAATACCAAATACAGTTTCGGTACTTACGCATCTGAGCTTTAGTTGCATCATTTTTCTTCCGGCATCTGTAACGATATCAGTAAGTGCTAATCCTGTATTATTACCATATACGCCAAATGTCTGGGTGGATTCTAATTTTCCTGCTGGTATGTGCAGAGCTTCGGGACAATAACCCTGAACAAATGATGGCATGTTGTAAGGCGGGATCAACTGGACAATCTGATTCTCTCCGGAATCATAAACGACCTCAATTTCTGCTGCCGGATAATAACTTTTACAGGTTTTTGTCAGATTTGCGGTTAGCAGATATATTTTCTCAACCGGAACAGGATTTTCTATATCAATTATGGCCTCGCCTGGCAGAGACTTACTGTTTTCTGTATTGATCAATGCAAGTATATTATTCACCTGTTGTCGTTTCTCAAGATAAGGAAAGGATACAGGGAGGTTAAGATCATCGGGTAGAGAAGGCATAATCCACCTCGAAAAATCATTATGATGTTCCGGCAGAACACCCCAGTTAATATGGCTTACCGGTTGAACCATTATTTTATAGCCATAATCATCTATTTTCAGGTCATCGCGCCAGTCAACGCCTACTGCGGCTCCGGTGTAATCGGTCCTCCATGTAAGGTGGTTTTCATTGCCATACAGTTGCGAAATATTAATATTGTTGTATTTTTTGAGATCGAGCGAAATTATCTTTTCTTTATAAAAACCATTGTTCCCGGCTTCCCAGCTGACAGCAAATCCTTCTGTTTCCCTGTCCTTGAAAGTCACATTAAATGCGATCTTCCCCGGACTTAATTGTGCAGGGAATTCCTTTAACGATGCTTCAATTCTGTTTATCTGCCTGGCCGGTAATTTTACTTTTTGCTTTATTGGTTTTCCATAAATGGTAACAATCATTTCACCAGTCAGGTTACTATATGTGTTATTGACTATCTCGAATTGCAGTATCTGTTTTTCTGTATTTAAAAGAGGGGATATTAACCTGGCCGGGATATCGGCATTCCATGCCTGGTATTGTTCAACAATAGACCATGGCTCCTTAATTGTCAACTCCAGTGGGTGATACCATGAAGCGTTACCATTTTTTAATTCGGCAAACAGAGTATATTTTCCTGTCCGTTCAGGAATAATGTTAATATTCCCTGATACAATTTGTACCTGTCCAAATCTGATCTGGGGATTGAATAGGTCAATAAGTTCTGCATTTTTGATTTTGAATGTAGCTGTCTGGTTTATAATACAATCCGGATTCCCTTCGACTGTTGTAAAGCCTGTGTCAAGTACAACATTGATGGTATTCTCCATCGAAGCCGTTGTCCTGACAATCACCCGGCAATAATTCACCTCCTTTTTTAAATCAAAATCAACTTTTTTCCCATTTACAATAACCTCTCTTATGCTTTGCTTTACAGGGATTTCCGCCTGAATAATCCGGGCAACCGGAGTTTTTACCTCCAGTGTTATTTCATCAGATCTGATTGATAATTTATACGAAACATCGGGCAATGATATTTCCGGATCTTTCCATTTGTCGGGGAAAGATGGTCTTATTATCAGCAGGTTTTCCCCGAAATAAGGTTTTATTCCAAAAATATTATCCAGCACAGCCATCATGAACATCTGGTCGCTTTCAAGGCTTAATTGTGATCCGCCTCCTGCAATTACCGTACATTGAGGTTTTGTATAAACTCCTTCGGAGACAGATTCCAATAATGGCCAGAAATTGTTGATATCGTTTACCATTGCAGCAGAGGCTACAGATGCCATTGCATCGGAAAAGCTGTCATAATGGTTGCTCCAGCATACCGGCCAGTTTCTGTTACAGAATTCAATTATTCCATTTTCTGTTTTCTGTTGATAGTTATCCCTGATAAACCTCATCGATGTGTAATTTTCAAACAAAGATCCGATTCCCCTCCAGATAGCATAATTGCTTTCTTCATTATCCGGCATATTCCGGAGCTCACCATCCCATTCACCTGACGAGTATGAACCTGTTAATTTATTATACAGTGTTGGGTAAACCGCTTCAGCTTTTTCAAGAAGTCGTTTATATCGTTTTCTGAAATCGTTATCTGCCGGGGGATTTGGATTTTGCTGTCCGGGAAATGTCCAGTCAACATCTTTAAGTATTGATGCCATTTGATGTCCATTGCGTAAAACCGAGATTCCAAGTGCTGTTGATATTGCACATTTGCCTCCTCGGTTTTTGGCATCACCATTCCAAGTTTCATAGAAACCTGTAAATATGCCATCATGTTCCGGATCACTTGTGGTAATATAATGTTCAATAGCTCTGCGGACCGAAGGCCACATGTCGTTCAGGAATTCAAGGTCGCCTGTCCAGCGATAATGATACCACACCTGATCAATAAAATACGGATTCATTTCTTCTGCCCACTGGCTTATCCTGAAATTTGGCATAATATATCGCTGGCGGCCTTTTACACATTGAGTACCAGAAACGAACTTCAATGATGTGGCTACTTCATTGTGAAATCCGGCAGCTTCATGTCCGTAATAGCCGCAGTTTATCTTTCCGTATTTCATATAATTGGTACCGTGCAGATATCCGGGGTATTCATAGTTCGAAATCAGACGCGATCCAATACTCTGAACCACATTATCGAACCGGGTATCACCGGTCTTAATTCGTACCCTGTTAAGCATTGATCCCCAGAAATCCTCAGATTGTGCAATCAATGGTTCAGGATTTTGCATGATACTTAGGAACTTCTTTCCCGGTTCCAGACCACGCCCGATCCAGTGATGAAACCATTTTTCCTTCATCTCCCTGGTCCATTCTTCCGATGGGAATGGACGGAACCTCAACCTGGAATACGCACTGTCAATTTCCCCTCTGTCGTAATCGCTATACCCCCAGACACATAGAAAAATATCCTTCCCCGGAATACCTGGTTTTAGTTCAATGACCCTTTTTGTGACACCTTTCTGAACAGTGGAATTATCACCCTTACTGCCAACAAAGATCTGAGTATATTTATCCCAGGCAAATTCTGCGTAGTTCCCATGGTCTTTGACAAAATTGGCATCCTCGAAACACCATTCCAAATTTATTTGTTGCTGTTTTTGTGATTCTACCTCTGCCATTAGTGCGAAACCTAAATCTTCTTTAAAGGGATGTATCTTCAGCACAACTTTCAATTTCATATTTTGATCTTCGCAAAGCCACTTTGTCGTTCCCGCAGATAATATCACAGTGATGCTTGAAAAATCCTCAAGTTTCTTACTGGTCTTCCCATCACTGATCTGAAGTCTTATTTTCCCTTTTACACCAAGACTTGGCATTAATCCAGGCCGGGCGTAAGCCCCTCCGGTGATTCTCTGGTCAAGGCCTATAACAGGTTTATCGCCGACTAAAAGTCGCCAGACACCGGTCGTTATTACATAAGTTTGTTCCGATTTGCCGTTTTTTTTGATAAAGGAACCTTTTCCCGATGGTTGATAATCATCTTCGGCAACCGGCCTTGCTACAAGACCACCATCAAAATATGGTTTCTGTTGGCTTAAAGCCGGAACCACAGGGATATAAAAAGGTTTCTGTCTCTCATTACTGAAGGTCATTGAGAATGCCAAAGACTTTTCTTTACTGGTTTGCTGTGAATAGGAATTCAGTATCATGAACCAGGTAAACACAAACAGCATCAATGGCATAATCAGGTTACAATATCCATTTTTGAAAATACTTTCATTTGACTTAGGTATTGATCTATTCTTTCCCATATCTGAATTGAATTTAATACATATATTTTTCACAGGAGTTTTTTTGAGTTAATTGATATATTTTCGATATGACCATAAAGGTATATTCAATCAATGAATCCGGGCAGCCAGGTAGTTAAAGGTGGGATCAGGATTATCAGCAACTGTACGATAATCATAATCCATAGAAACCTTAATATATAGGGTATAAGTGTCGCTATCTTAACTCTTCCGACACTGCTTGCGACAAAAAGCGTTGTTCCGACGGGAGGGGTAATAAGTCCAATAACGAGGTTAGTCACCACCATTACTCCGAAATGAAAATCATTCATTCCAAGATGCTGTCCTATCGGAAATACGATAGGAGATAAGATTATTATTGCAGGACCTGCATCCACGAACATGCCAATGATCAGCAGAGCCAGGTTCAGTGCTATTAGCACAATGAATTTCTTTAAAATAAAAAACTGAGCCTCTGATAAGATTCCCTGAAAAGGTGAAATGATGGCTTCTGAACCGTTTAGAAGGCCTTCGGTAATTGCAACCGGTACGAATCCCATCGATAGTACCCATCCGAATAAACCTGCAGCGGAAATGAGAAAGGTAAGTGTGGCTGTGGTTTTTGCCGCCCTGGTAAAAATTTTTGGCATATCTTTTATTTTTAACTGCCTGTAAATAAAGAATCCGGTAAAAATGGAATAAACAACAGCAACACTGGCAGCCTCTGTTGCTGTGAATATACCTTTGAAGACTCCGGGAATGCCAAGGATACCGAAGAATATTATCAGAACAAGCAGAATAGCCCAGAAGGAACCTTTTATACTGTATATCAGATTACGCAAATATCCGGAATCCTTTTGTCCCAGCATACCTTTTCTCCGGGCATACCTAAAACTCACCACCATCAGGCCAACACCAATTAAAAGACCTGGTATCACACCCCCCATGAATAGTTTCTCAATAGAAATACCGGTAATGGCTCCGTAAAAGAGTAAAACCATACTGGGTGGGATTAATGCCCCTATTGTACCTGAGCATGCAGATAAGGCTGTTGCAAAAGGCCGTTCATAGCCCTTCTTTTCCATTGCCGGTATCATAATTCCTCCTATTGCTGCACAAGTAGCGCTTGATGCACCGGAAATGGCCCCGAAGAACATGGATGCGCTTGTTGTTACCATGGCAAGCCCTCCCGGCATCCGACCCAACAAAGCCTGGCTAAGGTTGATAATTTTTTCGGACAGTCCGCCTCTGTTCATCAGATCGCCCGCCAGAATAAAAAAAGGAACTGCAACCATCGGATAAAGTGAATTCATGTTCCTTGCCAGCTCCAATGCCATCATCAGAGGATCAATACCTTCATAAATCAGGGCTGCCAAAGAAGAAACAAGCATGCAAAATACGACCGGAACATCAAGAAGAAGTAAAATGAAAAAAGTAAAAAAAAGTATTGCTGTCATAATTTTTATTCCTCCGTTTCCGACCTCAGGATATGAGGATTTTTAACGTCTTCAACTAAATTACGTATTGAATAAATTAATAGAAAGGTTATGCCGACAGGTGTTACGGCATAAACCAATGCACGGTTAATACCTGATGATGGCATTATCCAGTCCCTCATCCTGATTGTGACTTCAGATGAATAATAGATTATTATCAGGGAAATGATAATTATTACGCTCCATCGGAAAATCAGGAAAATCCGGAGTAATTTAAGGGGCAGTTTTCGAACTAAATAATCGAACGAATAATGTGAATTATCCTTCATTGCATATGCTGCTCCCAGGAAAGTAAGATAGGTTAAAAGCATTTTCGCTACTTCTTCGCCCCACGATAAAGAATTGCCCATTATGAAACGTCCGAATACATTGGCAGCAACAACAGCGGTCATAATAAGAAGCACGAAGAAGATAAGGAATGCCAGTGATTTATCAAGAATATTAAAGAATTGTTTCATAACCCTGCCTCCTCTCTGATCCTTCTTACCAGATCTTCCGGTACTGTTTTGTTTTTGTTTTTATACACAGGTTCCACCCTTTTCATGAATTCAAGTATATTTTGCATTGGCACCTCAGTTATCACTCCTCCTTTGACCTTTATATCCCTGTAAGCTTTTTCTTCGGCCACAGTCCACCTACGATCGTATTCATCAATAATATCCACAGGTATTGTAATGATAAGCTGATAAAGGTCAGGATGTTCTCCTTGAACTTTTTCCAGCCATTTTTTATTGGCAACCATAACATGCTGGCTGGTGAAGTGCTTTGTAAGTGAATAATATTTAACTGCCTCAATATGGCCATCTGAAACAAAGACATTCGGATTGTTCTCTGCACCGTCGACAACCCCGGTTTTTAATGCAGTGAAAACCTCCGTAGCAGAGAGGGAAGTTGCACTGGCGCCCATCTTGTTCAGAGATTCAATCATTACCGGGCTCTCCATTACACGTATCTTCATTCCTTTCAGATCGGATGGTGAGGTTACCGGTTTACTTGCATATATGTTTCTGAAGCCGCAGGAATAAAATGAGAGTCCATATATTCCGTATTTCTGCAAACTATTCAGCAGCTCTTTGCCAATTTCACCATTAAGTATCCGTCTGTGGTGAGATTTATCAACGAAAAGATATGGCATATCCAGGGCGTCGAACATAGGATTAATCGTGGTGACAACCGAGGTTGTCACCTGTACCATTTCAATAATTCCAAGATAGCATGTTTCAAGCAGTTGTTGTTCATTACCCAGTGTGCCGGCCGAATAAAACAATACCTTAATCCTCCCGTTTGAACGACGCTCAAGTTCCTGCCGGAAAAGATTGGATGCTTCCCATGCTTTATTGGATTCACTGGGCTGAAGGGCCAGCCTGAAAACCAGTTCAGCATCCTTGTTAACGCCACTGATCCTGCAGCATGATAATAATTCCGGTATCAGGCAGGAAAATAAAAGAGTCCATCTTAAATACTTTGTAATAGGCATTCTGCTGTTACAGTTTAAAAAACTAAAAAGACCATTCTCATATTGTCCGGTCGTTCTCAGCACTCTCGTAATAGTCGAAGTGATTTCCCAGTTTTTTCATCAGAGGAAGAGTAATCATATCGAGTTCATCCTTGATCTTTTTATGCAATGGAGTCCGGGCTGCTTTCACGTTTTCTTCCAATTCCCTGAGGTTTCTGGAACCTGCCAGGGTGCATGTGATTGCAGGATTTGCCAGGATCCATTTAATAGCAATTTCAGCCATTGTGAAACCGGTTTCTTTACTGATTCTCCTGAGATCCTTTAAGACCAAATTCATTTCATCCTCTGCCCCTTCCTCTCCATGCCTGCATTCCGGGGTCCGTTTACTGTTAAAGTGGCGCGTACGCCGCTGCCAAACCGGAATATCATCAAGACCTGGATAAATATCTGCCAGAATTCCCTGAAATAATGCCATATACCCGATAACTCCTATTCCTTTTTCCTGGCAATATGGCAAAGTATCAAACTCAATTGCACGGCAAAGAAGATTATAGGGAAGTTCATTCACGACAATTTCATCAATCTGCATATTTTTTAACAGGTTAAAGCTATAATTGCTGACCCCGGAATTCATTATTTTGCCCTGACGTTTCAATATTTGAACAGCTTCAAGGGCTTCATTGATCACAGGTGGATTTTCTATAATACGGGTCTCTTTGGTAAAATGCCTGATTGACTGAGAATTTAATGGCCAATGGATAATATATATATCAATATAATCAGTCCGAAGCCTTCTCAAAGAAGTTTCACACTGCTCAATCAGTGTCTTTTTATAACAATTTGACGGGCTGACCTTCGTTCCGATAAGGAACGTGTCCCTGGGTATTCCTGTAATTGCTACCCCAAGTGACGATTCGCTTCTTCCTTCATTGTACATTTCAGCTGTGTCAAAATAATTTATGCCCATTTCAACGGAGGCCCGCACGACATCATTAACATCTTTCTGATCCTGGCTGCCCCAGTATTCTCCTCCACCAAAGGACCAGCAGCCGGTTCCTACGACAGATAGTTCCAGTCCGGAATTTCTGCAGGTTCTTTTATTCATTGTTTATTAATGTTCATTGCTACAATAAACCACTGTAAGCCATTCAGTATCCTATATATATTTGTCCTCGATGAATTTGTCCTACAATCCGGAAATAATA
Organism: uncultured Bacteroidales bacterium; assembly: GCA_963700275.1. Lineage (GTDB taxonomy): Bacteria > Bacteroidota > Bacteroidia > Bacteroidales > VadinHA17 > LD21. The sequence goes on from CAVOWZ010000008.1 coordinate 69,951, forward strand.
AAATTAACGCAAAGCAGAAGAATGAATTTTCTTTGTTCATGGATGGATTATTATTAGTTAAAACAGATCTGCAGGTATTGATATAAACCAGATATGAGTCATTTCGGCTTTATTTACAAATTCACCTCCAGAAGATTGATCCCTATAATTCCAAGAACTGTTTCTGAAGTTACACATTTAAATGTCATTTTTGTAATTTTCCTGGCAGGATCAGTAACTATGTCACTAACAGAAATTCCCGGGATCACCCCGCTGAGGAATACCTGATTATTTTCTATTTTCCCCAACGGAATTTGAAGTGCATCAGGACAAAAAGCCTGAATCATTGAGGGCATGTTATAAGGAGGTGTAAGTTGAACTATCTGGTTTTTACCTGTTTCATATTCGACCTCAACTTCGGCTGCCGGATAATAGCTTTTGCATGTCTTAGTCAGGTTTGCAGTCAGCAGGAAAATCTTCTCTGCCTGGAGAGGTCTTTTCAATTCAAGAATAGCTTCACTGGGTAAATTTCTGTTATTTTCTGCATTGACCAGGGCTATAATATTATCTTTATTGCGTCCGTGCACTGTAAAGGGGAAAGGAACCGGGTATTCCAGGGTGTCGGGAATATCAGGGACAGACCACCAGGCCGGACTATGCTGTTCGGGTAATATACCATAGCTGATTACACTTACCGGAGGAACAAAGAGCTTGTAACCTGACCTGTCCACATAAAGAGTATCTCTCCAGTCAACTCCAACAGCAGCACCGGTATAATCTGTGCGCCATTTGAAATCGCTGGTACCATATAACTGAGAAAGGCTGATATTATAATAATTCTGTATATCAAGCGGGATTAGCCTCTTCCCGGGAAGATCCATGAACGGTAGTTCCCAGTCAGTAGCATGTGAACTTTTTACATCATCTTTGAACTTAACTTTAAACAATACTGTTCCCGGGCTCATTTGTTTCAATAAATCTTTGACCGGTATCTCAAATCTGACTGATTGATATGGAGGCAACGCAACGGTTTTTGAAACCTGCTGCCCGTTGATTTCTACGACCATTTCACCTGTTTGTCTTTCTGAAGTATTATTTTCAACCTTAAATTGCAGGTCTTTTTTTTCCTTGTTAATGGATGGGGATAATAATTCTGCAGATGTTCCCGGCTCACCATCCCATGCCATGTATTCCTCAATTATTGACCATGGTTCCTTTACAATAAGCTCTAATGGCTGATACCAGGATACATTACCGTTTTTAAGTTCGGCAAACAATGTATAATTACCGGTCTTTTCAGGTCTGACTTCAATTAAATTTCCTTTTATGGTAACTATCCCAAAATAGATTTGTGGATTTTCCACCTTTACCAGTTCAACATTTTCGAACCTGAATGTAGTTATCTCTTTAACGATACAATTAACATTTCCTTCCATGTAAAAACTATTTGGAACGAAATGGACTTTTATTTCATGCCGGGTTGAAGCATCTGATTTAATAATTAACCTGCAGCAATTCACTTCTTTTCTTGTTTCATATTTAACTTGTTTGCCATTTACTGTCACTTCTTTTACCTGGTGCTTCAGAGGTATCTCGGCCTTCAGGTTACGTTCAACGGGAGTATTTACTACAAGATTAATTCCGTTTTCTTCTTCGATATATTTATACGAGACATCAGGTAATTCAATTTCAGGATTTTTCCATGCATTAGGGAAGGAAGGCCTTATTACCAGAAGGTTTTCCCCGAAATCGGGTTTTATTCCAAAGATATTATCAAGAAGAGCCATCATAAACATCTGGTCACTTTCAAGGCTGAGTTGTGAACCTCCGCCCGCTATTACTGTACACTGAGGTCTTGTATAAACACCTTCAGCTGCAGTCCTAAACAATGGCCAGAAATTATCCATATCATTTACCATTGCTGCGGATGCCACCGAACTCATAGCATCGGAAAAGCTGTCATAATGATTACTCCAGCAGACAGGCCAGTCCTTGTTTGAAAACTCAAATACACCATTTTCAGCTTTTTCGTGGTAATTATCTCTTATAAACCGCATTGAAGTAAAATTTCTGAATGGTCCTCCCATACCACGCCAGATATTATAGTTTGACTCTTCATTGCCTGGCATATTGCGTAGTTCCGAATCCCAATCACCTGATGAATACGCCCCTATCTTTTTATTGTACAATGTTTCATAAGCTTCTTCAGCCCTTTGCAGCAATCGTTTATACCGCAATCTGAAATCATTATCTGCCGGTTTCGGGGCCTGACTCTCTAAGGTCCAGTCAACATCTTCAAAGATTGTTGCAATATTATAACCAATTCTTAAAGCATTGGCACACAATCCAGTCCACAGCGCCCCTCTTCCCCCCCTGTCTTTTGCATCGCCATTCCAGTTCTCATAAATACCGGTAAAGAATCCATCATGGTCCGGGTCACTGGTTGATATGAGATGTTCCAGTGCTCTTCTTGCCGATGGCCACATTTCAAAAAGGAATTCCTTATCTCCCGTCCATCTGTAGTGGTACCATATCTGATCGATAAAATATGGATTCATCTCTTCCGCCCACTGGCTGATAAGGAAATCAGGCATAAAATAGCGCTGCCTTCCTTTTACGCACTGGGTTCCGGTTAAGAATTTCAAAGTTGTTGCAACCTGATCATGGAAGCCTGCTGCCTCATGCCCATACAATCCACAATTGATTTTTCCGTATTTCATATAATTGCTGCCATGCGGATAACCAGGATATTCGTAGTTCGAAATAAGCCTGGACCCAAGGCTTTGGACTGCATTATCGAAGCGTGTATCACCGGTCTTAACCAATACTCTGTTTCGCATTGATTTCCAGAATTCTTTTGAATCATTTATCGGAACAACTGGATTATTCAATACTGCAAAAAACTTCTTTTCGGGTTCCAATCCTCTGCCAATCCAATGATGAAACCAGTTTTTCCGCATTTGTTCTGCCCATTCCCTGGAAGAAAATGGACGGAACCATAAACGCTTATATGCTTTATCAACCTCATCTCTGTCAAAATCAGTATATCCCCATACACAAATCAGGGTATCGGAAGCAGTTTTACCTTTGTTCATTTGATATCTGTTTTTTATTATACCATCTGAATAACAGGCCTTCAATCAGTACTTCCGACAAATATCCGTGTATATTTATCGTAACTGAATGCAGTATATGATGATGTATCTTTTATATGGAGTGCATTTTCGTAATGCCAGATAAGCTCTATATTGCGCTGATTTTCAGATTCAATTTTCACTATCAGTGCAAATCCAAAGTCTTCAATAAAAGGATGAGCTGTAAGTATAACTTTGACTTTCAGATCCTTATCTTCGCAAATCCATTTTGGTTCTCCGGCAGATAATATTGTTGTAATTTTTGTAAAATTCTCAAGATATTTGACTGATTTTTGGGTTGCGACCTGAAGTTTTATTTTTCCTTTTACACCCAAATGAGGCAGGATTCCGGGAGTAGCATAAGCTCCGCTGGTGCTGCGCTGGTCCAATCCTATTACAGGCTTGTCACCGACAAGAAGTCTCCAGACACCGGTAGTTATAACATAAGTTTGTTCTGATTTCCCGTTTGTTTTAATAAAAGATCCCTCTCTATATGGCCGGTAATCGCTTGAATCAGCAGCACTGCCAAACATACCACCTTGATAGTAGGGCCTTTCACGGCTCAGAGGAGGCATTACCGGAACATTGTAAGGCTTTTGAACTTTATTACTGAAGTTTATTGAAACCCCATTCTTGGACACTTTTTCTGAATAATGATTTTCAGCCACATTTTTATCAAAAGGGGGACCAGATATTTGACCGCGTAAAACATAAAATGTTGCCAAAAGAAAGATGATTAAATATATTATCCTGTTCATACAGAGAGAATTTAACCGGTGCTACTAAAAACAGGCTATATTCCTGATCATGGGTTTTCCTTCTGACTTTGTGATTTCCAGCTTAATGGCCGAGAACAAGCCTTTCTTAACTGTTTCGATCCTTTTATGACCTATGCATGATCCAGTTCCCAGAAATGTCCACTTGCCGTCTAAAAGTCCTGAAAGTCTATATTCACGAATTCGTTCCCCTTTTGAAATATCTTCCATAATAACAATATTTGATATTGCTCTGGGAGATTTGAATTTCACCATAAATTCATTACCCTGTCCTTCAGTTGTCCCCAGTGGATCAGAAAAACTCTTTCTTATCATATCCCCGAATTCATTTAATCTTCTGACATCTGCCTCGGGGACCAGTCCCCTGTCATCTATAACAATCCCAAGCAGCATATTCGTATTCCTTCCCACGCTTTTAACATACTTATCGAGCAGTTCATCAAGTGTCCGCATCTGATCATCCTGTTCTTTGTGCCAGAACCAGCCACCCTGAAAAGAAGAATTTAAACGTAACGGAAAATCCGACTCCCCGGGACACCAGAACAAACCTTCCGGATTACCATTCAGTCCCTTAATTTCTATTACACCTGATGCTGAGGTGGTGGAATCAGCTCTCGCCCAGCAGGGATATGGTGCTACTCCTTCTTCGTTGCCTACCCATCTTATGTTATTTTCATAACCGAACGGACCCTGGAAAGCAATGGCTTCAGACTGGTATTTTTTTAAAAGTGCGAGAACATCAAAACCTCCTTTTTCAGGTGGCAGTACACCACCGTCGAACCAGACTTCCATCAGGTCGCCATACTCTGACCAAAGTTCAGTAAGCTGCATTTTTACTATTTCATTATATTTCTTCTGCTCTTCAGGATCGCCGGATACAACTTTCCCCGGATTGTCTACTTTGAGGTATCCGTTGGCTGTTGTGCTCGCATAAATACCCGGTTTAAGTCCGTATTTTTTACAGGACATAACAAAATCTTTAACAATATCGCCCTGCCCGTTTCTCCAGGGTGTATTCTTAACGCTGTAAGGATGGGCTTTTGTGGGCCACAAACTAAAACCGCTGCAATGCTTGGCTACAAGTACTGCATATGTCGCACCCGCCGCTTTCGCTGCTTTGATCCACTGATCAGTATCAAGTTCTTTCGGATTGAAAATGGATAGATCGGGATGATAGTTCCAGTCCTTCCGGAAATTATAACCGGGCTCAAAAACCGGCATATCGAAATGTATGAGTACACCTACTTCTGAGTCAGCCCATCTCAGGTGAGCTGCAGTAGGAAGAACAGGCTGGGAATACTGCGCCGGGAATATTGTCAGAACGGCAGATAGGGTTAAGATCAGGGATTTGATTGTGTTCATCTTAGAGGGCTGTTTTAACGATAAATAATATTGTAACTTCATCTCAGGATTGATAGCCCGATAGGGGTATCTGGCAAATATTAAAGGTAAAATTTTTTCCGGTTTCTGTTTTATGTAGAATCCAATTATTTTAATCTGAAATTCAACAATCGGTTAATACAATAGCAATTGAATCATTTTTTTATAATTAAGAACTCAACAGCCATTATAATAATATCAATTGTATTGAAAAACCGGGTTATTATCAAGTTGTCCATGCTGTATAATTTGTATTGTTCAGGCACTGCCATCAGAGAGTGTTCCGGGAATAAAGTAAAAGAATGTTAAATTCTGTAATTATTTTCCTTCCAGCCTGCTTTTATGCAATGACTTATACTTATATTTAACAAGGATTGCTCAATAATACCAAAACTATTTTATCAACCGGGTAATATAAGTATCAGCCCGGTACTGGAATTGTTCTGGTCAGGTCCGCGTTTTAAAAAACAGCCCGTCAATGCCCAGGTTCTGTTTCATGCAGCAAATTAAAAATAAATGATTATGAAGTATCCACATGTTATAAAATTCTGTCTCTTGTTGTGCCTTATACCTTCTGGTTGTGCGAATCAGGACAGAGTCAAAATCCCTTTTCCGGATGCGCTCGAAATAGCTGCAATTGTCCAGGATTCGATTCCGGTAACCCTTGAGAACTCACTTTTACTCGGGAACGGAGATATTAATGGATTGCTGAATGTTATAGAAGGAAAATTAATTATCCGGTTGTCAAAAAACGATATTGGCGACTGGCGTAATGACTCATCAATTGACAGTACTCTTATTCCCTGGAGGATGCTGAAGGAAATGGGTGCAAAGAACAAGCTTAAGACAAGGGCGATGGGGTGGGACCGTTATTCTTATGCAACTCCTATTCCCTGCGGAAAGATTGTGATCGATCTCAATATAAATGAGTCAACTGAAGCGCTTCTGGATATAAAGCGTGCAGTTGCAGTAATAGGGGAACCTGAAAAACCGGCTGCAATGGTAAGGTGCCTTTACCAGGCAAATGTCTTTCTTATCGTAGGAGGTACGGGTGCTGAACTCCTCTCACACGAGGTTGATCATCTGCCTGAAGCCGGATCAGGAATGTCAGACAAAACAATCACCCTGTACCAGGAATTACCCGCCGGATCAGACTGGCCAGGCATGAGCTATGCCGTTGCAATGGCTACAAGAGGTAATATCAGGGCGATATCAGTAGTTTCAAGCTTTGATGCTGAAGATCCTCTTACTGAAGCTGTTGCGATTGCCGAAAACACAATGAAGACAAGGGTTGGTAGGCTGATCAGCATTCATGAGGACGAATGGAATACATTCTGGTCGAAAAGCGGCATTCAACTCGATGACGAATACCTGACTGCAACCTGGTACCGGAACCTGTATTTTCTGCGAACTGTAAGCAGACCAGAAACTGCTGCTGTCGGGCTTTTTGCCGGACTTGTGAACGACGGAAAACCGGCATGGCACAGCTCTCATACAATGAATTACAATGCCGAGCAGCCATTCTGGACAGCCTTTAATTGCAACCATCTTGAACTGTCTTCATCATACCGGCTGTTCATTGAAGCATACCTTGAAAATGCAAGATGGCTTTGCAGGAAACTATTTGATTTTGACGGGGCATATTTCCCTCATAATATCTCAACATATAACAGTGACCATGCAACAAGCACTCAGGATGGAGGTGGCGCACATATGCATATTCCCTGGGGCTATTCCACCTGTATCACAGGCTGGGCAGTGCAGAATCCCTGGTGGGAATATGAGTATGGAGGCAGAGATCCTGAATTTCTGCGCGAAATTTACCCGATGCTGAGAGATGCCGCGCTTTTCTACTCCAACTTCATTGACACCATATGCGAGAAGAGGCCCGACGGAAAAGTTATGTTCGGGCCAAGTGTTTCTCCCGAACACTTCGGATTCAGCAATGATCTCAGCAAGAACTGGAACGACATAACTGCTCTTGTTTTTGCCCGGTTTGCCCTTGAGACAGGGATTGAAAGTGCGCAAGTACTTAAAACCGATGGTGAACTTGTAACACAGTTTAAGAAGTCGCTGGAACTGTTGCCTGATTACCCCACATATGGGGAAGGAGAAGAACAAATAACAGTCAGTGTGGAGGGAGCAGTCCCAATGGAATACAACATACCTGTGCCAGTATTCCCTGTATTCCCGGGGGAGCTGGTCTCCTGGTTCAGCCCTGAAGATCAGAAAGCTCTTTTTATAAGAACCCTTTACAGACTTGAATCCAACGGAAACAACGATGCAATGATCCTTTGTCACGCCCGTGCAAGGCTAAGTATGCCTGGAACATATGAATATGTTGTTAGTTCAATCAGGAACCGTCAGCGCCCCAATGGTACTCTTACACTGAATGTCCTTGGAAAAAGGTTCAATGCTTTCGGTCATTATACGGAACAGTTTGCCGCTTCCGCCGTTATTTCAGAATTGCTCCTTCAATCTGTGGACGATGTGATAAGAATTTTCCCGGCCTGGCCGCTTGAAAAGGGGGGCACGTTCTCCGATCTGAGAGCAAAGGGAGGATTTCTTGTTTCATCTGAAGTCAGGGATGGCAAAATAATGTATGTAACTATAAAGGCCACTTCTGATCAGCTTCTTAAGGTATATGATCCGTTCAATGCTGATTTTGATTCAAACCTTACTGTAACAAAGGTTGGAAAAGAGATACAATGTCAGATGCTGAAAGGGCAGGTGCTTGAGCTGAAAGTGAAAGATTAATAATCAGTTGACCCCAGGTTTAGTTTCAGTTTTTCTGAATATTTAATTTTTTACCGATTACCTATGAAAAAGCAAATCTTTCAAATCCTACCTCTGATCATGTTGACTATCAACTCCTGCTCAGAACAGGTGCCTGTAAAACAGGAAGTTGTACAGGAAAACCAGGAAAAGACCGGATGGTTTTCCAATGCACGTTACGGGATGTTCCTGCACTGGGCAGCTTCGTGCATTTATGGCGGGGAAATAAGCTGGTCGCGCGCAGGGGATCCTCCCGACAGCTGGCATAGTGGTGGAAAAATCGATCCGGTCCTGTACGATGATTCATTCAAAATTTTCAATCCGTCGGAGTATAACCCTGATGAATGGGTTCAGCTTGCAAAGGATGCAGGCATGAAATATATGGTGTTAACTACCCGGCATCACGATGGATTCAGCATGTTCGATACAAAGTATTCTGAATTGAAGATCACACATCCGGAAAGTGCTTACAGGAAATGGATTGCCGGACAGAATCCTTCACTCAATGATGATGAAATAAACCGGAAAACGGACCTTGTCCGCCAGTTTGCCGATGCAGTTCATAAGGGAGGACTTAAGCTCGGATTCTATTATTCAGAACCTGACTGGGTGCGTGAAGATTACAGGATCGCACTCACGGGCAGGAACTTTAAAGGTGACAGTCTCAGTGCCGCTGAACAGCAGGCTGCTGAAAAAGAATATCAGGATTTCATGTATAACCAGCTTGAGGAGCTCACCACCGGATACGGAAGAGTAGACCTGATCTGGTTCGATGCGATCAAGCCTGCCCATGCATCTGAAATAGGCGGGAAAGCAGCAGTATGGATTGATGAACGAACCCTTGAAATGATCAGAAAGAACCAGCCCGGGATACTTATTAATGATCGAACAGGCTTCAGTCCCGACTATGTTACGAATGAGCTCAGGGACACAAGGTATATTCCGTACCTTGTTGCTGAAAGCTGTAACAAGATCGGGGATCCGTACTGGTCATTCAGCCCTGCAGGTACCGTCAAGCCGGCACAATGGATAATTGACAGGCTGATAATAAATGCAGGCAACAACTCGAATCTGCTTCTGAATGTCGGACCCGGACCTGACGGAAAAATTCCGGAAATGTACTACAATCCCCTTCTTGAGGCAGGTAAATGGCTTAAGGAAAACGGCGCTGCAATCTACGGAACAAACGGTGGACCATACTTCTGCCAGGAATGTTGTCTCAGCACCTTCAGTGGTAATAAGGTTTATATTTTACTGAGAGAAGTAAAGGATGAGGAAGTAATCCTGCCTTCGCTGAACCTTAAACTAATATCTGCACGTACCCTGTCTGGCAATGCTGCAATAGAATTCAGCCAGCCGGAGCGGCATGCAATGGTTCTGAAGCTTCCCTCATCGATGAAGGGAACCCTCAACCAGGTTATTGTACTGGAATTCAACGAATCTCTTGAAATTACTTCACATGAATAAATACATAATTCCTTGAAGGATGGTTTCCTGCAGAGAAAGGGAAAGAAGAATGAGAAATGATTTTTCAGGCAATATATTTTAAAACACAAATATTAATTATGAAAACATCAGTGATGTCCAAAATTGTATTTACAGGATTTTTCAGCCTGTTTATCCTCACCGGCACATTCTGCCAGCAGAAGATTTCAAAGGAAGAAATTGAAAAGTATACAGCAGGGAAAGAAGAACGCCTTGAATGGATGAAGGAATCCAGGTTTGGAATGTTTATCCATTGGGGAGTATATTCACTGACTTCGGATGAATGGAAAGGTCAGCGTTATGACGGGGAAAGCTGTTTTGTGATGGAACAGGCAAAAATCCCTTATAACGAGTACCTTGAAAAAGTAGCCAGACCTTTTAATCCTGTCAAATTCGATGCGGAAAAATGGGTTCAGATAGCGAAAAACGCCGGAATGAAATACATAATAATCACAGCAAAGCATGTTGATGGTTTTGCGATGTACGGATCAAAGGCATCACCTCTTAATATAGTGGATGGAACTGCATTTAAAAGGGACCCTATTTCCGAACTCAGAAAAGCATGTGATAAATACGGAATAAAACTGGGCTTTTATTATTCACAGCATTGGGACTGGCTTCATCCTCATGCACTGGCACAGATGGGTAAGGCCAATTTTAAGGATAATTCCTGGGAATGGCCGGACAGGAGTAAGAAAGATCCTGACATATACTATCGTGAGAAATCATACAGGCAGGTTGAAGAGCTTGTCAAAGGTTATAATCCTGCAATAATGTGGTTTGATGTGCCCGGAAGTATAACACAGGAACAGAGCTTTAACCTGTTAAAGATAGTCCGGTCAAATAAGCCTGATTGTATAATCAACAACCGTATCGGTAATAATATGGGTGACTATGGAACACCTGAACAGACCATACCTAATGAAGATAAGGAGTTTTTTGAAGTATGCATGACTATCCTTGATAACTGGGGATATTCGTTCTTTGACAGGAATTATAAATCTCCGGAAACTAGTTATCCGGAATCTGGCGGATATTGCCAGTAAAGGAGGTAATTATCTGCTCAATGTAGGACCAACCTCAGAAGGAGTTTCTTCCAGGACCTGCAATAAGGGTCCTGGAGGAAGTAGGGAACTGGATGGCAGTTAATGGTGAAAGTATTTATGGCACAACTGCCTGCCCTTACATAAAATTGCCTTTCGATGGTCGTTGTACAATGAAACCAGGAAAGCTTTACATCAATATTTTTGAATGGCCGGTTGGGGAACAGATTATTATTCCGGGAATAAAAAGTAAGATAAAAAAGATATATTATCTGAATGACAGGGAGCAGACCCCTCTTGACTATGAATTCCTGGATAATGCTCATCTGTTTATACAACTCAAGAATGAAAAGGTTCCCCGACAGCCTTATCAATCCCTACGGCACGGTGATACTTATCGAGTATTCAGGCGATCTCGAAACAGTATCGGTTCCGCTAATAATCGATAAAGCTTATTCAACGGTTCTTGATACGAAAGATGCCCGGATAAACGGATCTACATTGAATTATTCTTTCAATCCAGTATGGGGTAAGGGAAGAGGTTACAATATTTATGACTGGTATAAGACAGATGAAACCGTGGAATGGAAATTATCCGCATTAAGGGAAGGTGAATTTGACGTTGAACTGAAATTATGGTGCTGCTGAGGGTTGTTCCGGAAATGAATTTGTTGTAAAACTGGAGATCAGGAATTGTATTCCACCGTGTTGTCAACAGGAGACTGGTACGATTTCCGTAAACAAATTATCGGCAGTATACATGTTAAATCAAGTGGCGATAATGTTTTGATTGTCAGACCAGTAAGAACCACAGGATGTTCCCTGATGAATCTGCAGTCAGTCAGACTTTTACCCATAATAAGATAGTTCTTCTATTCAAAACTTAATTTAGAAATAATATGCACAATCCGAAAATGATGAAATCAGCAGACATTCATCTGATAAGAAATATGAAGTGTCATGATTTTACTATTTAGTATTGAACTCCATATTTCAATTACATGTTCTTGCGGGAGATCCAGGTGTATGGGAATTAAGAATCAATGCGCCGATTCAGAGATGGGATGAAGCCATTCCCCTGGGCAATGGTCTTACAGGATGCCTTGTATGGGGCGAGAAGAATCTGCTTCGCTTTTCATTCGACCGGGGTGACCTGTGGGATAACAGGATTCCCGGATGAAATAAAAGAACCGGGCTTTACCTGGGCAAATATTCAGAAACTGGTAAAAGAAAAAAATATCGCAGAGATCTCGAGGCTTACGGACAAGCCTTATAGTTATCCCTATCCGACAAAACTTCCGGGAGTTCGCCTTGAACTTGAGATGAATCCTGATTTCTCTGCAAAAACCTTCAGCCTCGATATATCAAAAGCAGTATGTACTGTTGAAACATCCCCAGGGAAACCATTGACAGTTTTTACCAGTGCTGTTAAGCCTGTTACCATTATAAGGTGTCCGGAATATATAAATGCTGTTTTAAAAGTTCCGACCTCTGTAAGCAAATTCGGTTATCCGGAGCCGGAAACAGGAAGTGAGGGAGACAATCTATGGTGGAAGCAGAAAACGGTTGAAGGTCTTGAATATGGAGCATATATGGCTGTGAAAAAAGTTAATGGGGAATGTGTTATTGCAATTTCTTTCACTTCCAATGAAGATGCCAGTGATTATATTGATCTTGCGAAAAGACAGTCACAGGAAGCATTGAAGACCGGATTCGAAAATATCCTGGCAGAGCATGAAAAATGGTGGAGCGGGTTCTGGGCTGTGTCTGAGATAAATCTGCCTGACCTTACACACCAGCGCTATTATAATCTAATGCAATATTATTACGGCTCTGCTTCTCGTAAGGGTTATCCCCCAATACCTTTACAGGGATTATGGACTGCCGATGAGGGTGGCTTGCCTCCATGGAAAGGTGATTTTCACAACGATATGAATGTCCAGATGACCTACTGGGCTTATTATGCCAGCGGACATTTTGATTGTGGTGAAAGCCTGACAGATTTCCTTTTCAAACTTACTCCCGTCCACCGCGATTTTGCCAGAGATTTTTTCGGAGTTGAAGGTTTAATGGTCCCGGGAGTGATGGGATTAAAAGGACAACCTCTTACAGGATGGGTACAATATTCGCTTTCCCCTACCATGAGTGTCTGGCTGCTTCAGAACCTTTACTGGCACTGGCGTTATACGATGGATCAAAAGTGGCTGAAGGAGAAATGTTACCCCTATTGCAAAGAAATGGCTGTGGCCATGGAATCTCTTTTAAATGAAGATGAAAATGGCAAATTAAAATTACCACTCTCCAGTTCTCCTGAGATCCATAATAACTCATTACAGGCATGGCTTACACCAAACTCCAATAATGATCAGGCATTGCTGATCTGGATGGCGGATGCCATGACTGAGATGGCAGGCAGCCCTAAGAATAAAGTCAGATGTTAAGCACTGGAAAGAATTCCGTTCTAAACTTGAAGAACTGGCTATTGATGAGAATAAAGTATTGCGTCTCTCTCCTGATGAGTCACTCAAAGAGTCACACCGCCACCATGCCCATCTGATGGCAATATATCCGCTTGGAATACTTAACATGGAAAACAACCAGCATGACAGAGATGTTATCGTCTCATCACTGGATAATCTTAAAAAGCTGGGAACCAAGTTATGGGTCGGGTTCAGTTTTCCCTGGGCATCTTGTATGGAGGCCCGGGCCGATCGTGCCGAGGAAGCATTTAAATACCTTGATATTTATGTTAAAGCCTTTACCTCTCCCAACGGTTTCAATCTCAATGGTGATCAATCCGGTAAAGGATACTCAGCACTGACTTACCGGCCGTTCACTCTTGAAGCCAATTTTGGAGCCGCCCAGGCTGTTCATGAAATGTTGATTCAAAGCTGGGGTGGTAAAGTCAGGATATTTCCGGCTCTACCATCGGATTGGAAGGATGTCAGCTTCAGGGATCTTAGAGCCGAAGGCGGATTCATTATAAGCGCTGAGCGCAGAGCAGGCAAGACGATATCTGTGTTGATAAAGGCCTCTGTTAATGGTAATCTGATCCTTAAGGACCCGTTTGATGGTATTCCTGTTAAATGGAACCGCAAAATCAAAAAGGTCGGCGAATACTATTATTGCAAACTTAAAGCGGGTGAAGAATTGAGAAATGTGAATTGATCAAGGAAAATTTATATTAAAATATAAAACTAATGAAACACAGTTTACTAATTATTTTGATTACAGGAATACTACTCGGGTATTCGTGCCGCGAACAAAAAAAGGAGGTCTACGAACCAACCCTGGAATCCCTGGATAAACACAAAGCTCCCCAATGGTTCTCTGATGCCAAATTCGGCATCTTCATCCATTGGGGTGTATATGCAGTACCCGCATACCATGAATGGTACCTGGTGTTCTATTCGCCAAAGGCACGATATGGGAAAAACCTTGGAGGTCCGCCATATACAGCTGCACAGGGAGATCTTTCAGACAGCCTTTTTAACGCAAACATCCGTAAAGATGCAAATGAATATCACATTACTAATTTCGGGATCGATTTTGATTACGATGAATTCATTCCAATGTTCAAAGCTGAAAATTATGACCCTGAAAGCTGGGCAAAACTATTCAAACAGGCAGGCGCCAGGTATGTGGTTTTCACTGCAAAGCATGGCGAAGAATTTGCCATGTGGCCATCTAAATTCACTCCCCGCAATTCCTGGGATATGGGACCCCACAGGGATCTGGCAGGCGAACTTGTAAAAGCGGTTCGTGCACAGGATATGAAAATGGGATTCTATCATAATACCACATATTCTTTCTGGGATGAACGTTTTCCAAATAAAGAATGGGTTGAATACATGAATAATTCCATAAAAGAACTTGTCGACATGTACCACCCTGATATTCTCTGGGGTGATGTGCTTTTTTCACCAGCAAGAAATGAGCCGGAAAAACCCCTGGGAGCAGAATATTTCAACAGCCTGGAATTGCTGGCATATTTCTATAATCACTCCCCTGATCCATCCCAGGTAGTTGCCAATGACAGGTTCGACCTTGTCAAATCAGTCAATCCTGAGTCTGAAAAGAGAATTTCAAATTCCATATACAGGCACGAAGCTGACCGCTGGAGATTCAGTGAAGACCTGGCTGTAATTGGTGATTTTCAGACCCCGGAAAGACGGAAAGTGGAAGAAATATTTGAATCCCCCTGGGAATGCTGCGATGCGCTTGATCCGACTTCGTGGGGATATAATAAAAGATTACCTGATGATAAGTATATGAGTACAGATCAGCTCGTCGATCACCTTGCTGATATCGTTAGCAAAGGAGGAAACCTGCTGATCAATGTCGGTCCGAGGGCGGATGGAACTATCCCGGAGGCACAGCAGGAAAGACTTATAGGGATTGGAAAGTGGCTTGAGATAAACGGAGAAGCAATATTTGAAACCAGATACTGGGAAAAATTCGGAGAAGATAATATACGGTTTACCAGGAAGGGTGACAATATTCTTTATGCTATCGCACTGGACTGGCCCGGAGAAAAGCTGACAATCAGATCTTTAAAGGATTGGAGTAAATTAAAGATCAAATCTGTTAAGCTCTTAGGCGTTCAAGAATCTCTTAAATGGGAACTAACTGATGACGGATTGGTTATCTACTGTCCGCCTGAAAGACCCTGTGAGCATGCGTATGTTTTTAAGATCAAACACTGATCGGTTCAGGTCAACTCCGGTTAATTAATCTAAGTTGTTACTAAATGCCGGGCTGAATTCATACCGGTTAAAGGGCTTACATGAGTAGAGGATGATAATGGATAAGCACAAGCCTGCATAAATTTCATTCCTTTGCGATGCCAGCAACGATAATATTCGGGGTATAATAACTGGTTTTCTCTTTCCATAACGTTAAAGAGGTTTCCTGCCTACACTTATTTTTCTGTTTCTGATAATCGGGGTGATTTTGTTATTTACGGGCTGTACCGGAATTCCCATTTCAGCAGGCCCGGGTCCGACAAATGAGCTTTTCTTTCCCCTGATCAGAATGGCTTTTGAGTTTATCCTGACAAATGCATAGAGTGGGTCTTTGTATGGTATAGTATACTTGATCCAAGGATATTTTTCATCTATCTCTTTACCATATCTTACTATTTGATATTTTTCTCCTACCCAACTGTATGAAATGCTGTTGATCTGGATATAATTTATTCCGTTAATGTCAACGGCAAAGTCAGTATGATGGTGTCCGCTAAAACAGGCAATAATTTTCTTAAATCCCGCTGACTTATTTTCCTTCTCAAGAATACTCCTTATTTCCTCTCTGTTTTCTATACCATCTCCCTCAAGGGACTGATGTGAAAATATGATAACGGGATAACTTGTCGATCTCAGGTCATTAATTAACCATTTTTTTTGTTCTTCGCCGATATATCGCGAATACCCTGGTGTTCTATCAGTTGAAGGATTCAGATCATTTCCGTCAAGCACAATAAAGTGGAATCCGTTTTTATCGAAAGAATAGTATTTTGAAGGTGAATTCAGGTATTTAATGACCTGCTCCCTGGAAAATCCTCCATCCGTTTCATGATTACCAATCACATGGTATTTTTCTCCCGGAAAGCTGTTCCAGATTTTTAAAAAATCCAGATTATATTCGTATGGTCTGCAAAAATCCCCCAGCTGGATGATAAAGTCCAGATCTTTTCTTGATCCCTTCTGAATAAATTCAGTTATTCGAGTATCGGCATCGTGCATAATATCTTTATGTACATCTGTACAAATCCCGAATTTTATCCGATGTTTTGCATTATTATCTGCCCCTGTTAATGTGACTGAAAATAATAATATAATTATCTGACAGAATGTTTGCTTAATTAATTGTCTGTACGGCATTTTTCTATTATAATTTAATTTAGCAGCCTCCCGCCTGGCGGAACGGGAAAGGCGTTAACTTTGAAACAGGGATAAATATTTGATCTCCCTGATCCTTAAGATCTCCGAGTTCAATTAAAAAGTCAGGTTTTGCCTAGAGCCAGGGCACCGCAAGACCTTTTAAAGAATAATCGTCTATCCATTTTGATCCGGTTTTTTATCATTATTTTCTCCGTCACAATATGATCAATCCCCACGTCTTAAATAATATTCATTACGCCGTTTTCTGATTCAGCCATTAACTGATCATTTCAGGGTGAGTTGCAGTATATCTCCTTTCTTCATTTTGCAATGAAGTTCATTATTATCTTCCCTGTTTACTTCGATGTTTGACACATATTCCTGATTCCTGAACGGATCTCTGAGGCGAAGAAGCTGGTCTGCTATTGATGTTATAGTTACCCGGATAACGTTACCATCTTTCATTTCCGCACCTATATCAAATCCTCCTTCTGCTCTTAATCGTTCAAAGGAAACATTCTTCCAGTCTGAAGGTACGGCAGGAAATATCCTGATAAGGTTTCCCCAGCTCTGCAGAAGCATTTCATGGACAGCCTGTGAAGCTGCAAAATTCCCTTCAAGTGTAAAAGCGCGCATTGTATTATAGTCTGACAGTTCCTTTCGGGTCTGTGGTCCGTTTACATGAAATCCGTTCCTTAGTGTGCAGTCCATATAGTTCTTCAGACTTTCAAGTGCCATGTCAGCCTGACCTGTTCTGGCACGCATGCAGGCCATCCATGAAAAGCTGTATCCGCACCAGAATTTTGAACCGAAATCATCTATCTGCCTGTATGAAGCATCAATAATATTCCGGTCCCTATCTGTCCCTTCCGTATTAAGTATTCCGAGGGGATGAATAGCCATGAGGTGTGAGAAGTGCCTGTGTGATTCCTTCAGCGGTTCATCCGGGGATACCAGAAGAGCACCGTTATCTCCATCCACTGCCAGGTCATCCATCCTTGAAAGGAGATCTTTCCATCTGGCAGCTGCTTCCAACATAGTCATAGCTTCTGCCATTTCTGCATTTGCACCGAATATCCAGCGTATCAGGGAGAGGTCGAAGTTACTGTTAGGTGTCATCCATGCCTTCTGAGTATTGTTATGTAGCTCAGGGGAAGTGGAGAGTGTAAGTTTCAATTTCCCGTTTTTATCAGGGGTCATCAGTCCGGCAAGTCCGTCTGCTATAGCTGCACAGTATGGATAAGCTCTTTCTTTGAGAAATACTTCATCCATGGTATAACGCCAGTGCCAGTAGAACGACTGAGCGATCCACGCTCCCATAGTGGGAGACAGGGAATATGGGTACCATGCTCCCATCGGTTTACCGTCAATGGACATCACTCCCGGTACAACCATGCCATCTGTCCCAAAAAATTTACGCGCAAATTCCTCATGGACTGGTTTAAGCGACCACATGAAATCCAGGAAACTCTCTCCCTGTTCAAACCGGTTTGATGCAAGATATGCCCAGTATGTAAGCTGTGTGTTCAGGTCGTGGTGGTAGTCGCCATGCCATGGTGGCAGGCTTCCCGCATCGGCTGTCCAGACTCCCTGGAGTGGCATCGGGGGAGCTCCTTTCTTTGAAGCGGCCCCGTAAAAATACTGGACAAGATTATAATGTTGCTGCAGCACCGGATCTGGTATGTTTACAGATGACTTCGACCAGAACGCCGACCACCATTTTTCATGCTCTTTCAGAAGCTTATTATATCCCTCATTGAGAGCCTGTTGTGCCTGATTCCGTGCCATTTCAAGGGGATTATCGGTATCTTCTGATGTGGCCGATGAGATTGCCAGTAAGGTATAGTTTTTGAATTTGCCTGCTCTTACAGAAAATGCATACCGGAAACCCAGTGCTGCATCCTGGATAAGTGAAATGCCTTTCTCATCTATTTCTATCCGTGCCGGTTCATTGCCCAGTCTGGCAACTGCGGGATTTGCCATCAGCTGAAAGTCCTTTAATGAGCCGGGGATTTTTACAAGAGCGACAGGTCTGACAGCACTGAAAAAGCTTTCGGCACTGCTTTCTCCAAGGTCAACGGATCCAAGCCCTCGTTTCATGTCGAGATGAAACGATTCGATTGTGATGCCTTCAGGCAGGCTGAAAACAAGCCTGCATCCTGGAAGCTTGGTGGGAAAATCACTGACCCTTGCATACTGCCTGTTCAGTGAATCAGTCAATCCTGCAAGTGCCATTTTTTTTACTGTTTCGTATGTGAAACCCGGAGCAGTGAAACCCGGATGAGTACGAACATCCCACAGGTCACCCCTGTCGAGGGATAAATTGATAATACTATCCTCTCCCCATAACAATCCTCCGGTGAGTCCGTTGCCGAGGGGAATTCCTTCATCCCATTTGTCAATTGGCGCATTGAGGTTAAGTTGAAATGCCGGATCAGTAACATATTGGGATGTTGTCCGCGTAGAACAGCTTATTGCTGTCAGCATGGCAGCATTTATGCAGATGAAAAATGTTACTTTTATATGATTCATAGGGATTTGTTTGATTGAATTAAATTCAGGTTTATTATTTTTCTCTAATTGATCAGCTCCCAATTTTTTTACTCTTTCATTACTGCCCAGGGATCTCCCGGGAATGGTCGTGCAACTTTTGTGACCTTATCAACAGGGGTTTTTGAACCAACGGATTTCAGGTAATTGCCAAGCTTTCTTGCAAGCCTGGTGGTCATTTCCGGATTTGATGTTGCTAAGTTATTGCTTTCGCTTATGTCATCAGCTATATTGTATAATTCGGTTTTACCATCAGGATACCAGTATATCAGTTTCCAGTCTCCTTCACGTATGACGCTGTATGGCTCAGAGCCGTAATCATGAGGAAAATGCCAGTAGAAGGTCCTGTTGGCAGAATTTACCTTTTTACCCGTCAACAAGGGACAAAACTTATTCCATCAATTTTCCCTTCCGGTTGGCCATATTTTTTAACACCTGCAATTTCCAGAATTGATGGGAAAAAATCTTCAATAATTACCGGCTCATTGCAGTCCGATCCTTCTTTGACAACTCCGGGCCATTTGACTATTAAAGGATCACGTATGCCTCCCTCATAGGGATCAATTTTGTGTCCGCGCAAAGGCAGGTTCTGAGGACATTGAGACGGAGCACCGTTATCAGACATGAAAATGATAACGGTATTCTTCTCAATTCCGAGATGTTTAACCTTTTGCATGATATCTCCCAGGGATTTATCCATACTCTCAATCATTGAAGCAAGAGTCGCTTCAAAATCGCTGAGCCCGCTATCAATATACTTCTGGTAAAACCTTTCATCTTTTTCCCATGGAGCATGAACAGCATAATGTGACATGTATAAATAAAAAGGTCTTCCTTTTTTCATTGCACTCTCCATTTCTGCAATTGCCTCAATGGTCAGAGCTTCAGTGAGGTTAATATCATTACCGTGATATTTTTCCAATCCCGGAACATCCCAGATAAGTATCCGGAGGATTGGTTCTCCATGCTGCGCTGAAATTGTTCCTCCCGTGGTATGATCCGGGCCCCCCGGCACAGTGTCCTGCAATATTGACATCAAAACCCAGATTCAAAGGATCTTCTCCCGGAGTACCTTTTGCTCCCCAATGTGCCTTGCCCACATGAATCGTTATATAGCCTGCCTCCTTCAGGAACATTGGCATTGTTTTCACATATTTTGTATTTTCAACACCAGGGAAGGGACTGATCCCATTAACGTTCCAGGGTGGTATTTCCAGGGTTCTATGTTCCTGGTCAGGAGAAGTATTTTTTCTTAAAGTCCAGTTTGTGACTCCATGACGTGCTGCATTCATTCCTGTCATAAGGCTTACACGGGTAGGAGAAGATAATGGGCAGGCATAAGCCTGGGTAAATTTCATGCCCTGTGAAGCCATAATTTCCATATTCGGGGTATGATACCGTTCATTCAGCATGGTTCTCTCTTTCCAGAACGGCACAGAGGTTTCCTGCCAGCCCATATCATCCACAAGAAATAAAATAATGTTGGGTCTATCTGCTGGTTGCTGATTACAGCCTCCAATACAGCTTAATGCTAAAGGTATTAACAGAGATGGTTTTTTCATAAATGTTTAACTATTCATTATATCTATTATTAATTGCTTTAAAAAAATTATATTTATAAATTAAACCAAATAAAAATCTTTTTTAATGCACTCCATTTTAACAATTAACTGTTCCCCTGATCGCGGAAGCAGATTTTTCTTTCATTAAATAACCTGAAAAATAAATGCCTGCCACTTACAATCTTTTTCAATATATGAAAAAAACAGCAATCCTTTACAGTCTTCTTTTTATTACTTATTCTTGTATGAATAATACAGAAGATATTAAACCTAATCCGGTTTTGCCAACCTATAAGCAGGTTGAATATCAGGCTATGGAGTTCATAGGTTTTATCCACTACAATCTGTTTACATTCCCATCCACAATTAATGATCCTGATAAGAAGAAATGGTGGGGAAACGAACCTGCCTCAACATTTAATCCTCTTGGTGTTGATACAGAGCAGTGGGTAAGGGTGGCAAAAGATGCCGGGATGAAGGAGCTGATAATTACCGTTAAGCATCATGATGGATTTTGCATCTGGCCAAGCGAATTTTCAGATTACACAGTACGCGAGAGTCCTTATAAGAACGGGAAAGGAGATATTGTCAGAGAGTTCACTGATGCCTGTCATAAATACGGAATGAAAGTTGGATTCTATTATTCACCATGGGATGCTCATCATGCAGAATACGGGAAGCCGGGATATATAACATTCTTTAAGAACCAGTTGAAAGAATTGCTGACAAATTATGGTGAAGTATCGGAGGTGTGGTTTGACGGGGCAGCATTCTGGAACGGCTTTTACGGAGGAGCCAATGAAAGAAGAATTATTAACAGAGATACTTATTATCCATGGGATGAAATAAACAGCCTGATCTATGAGCTCCAGCCGGAAGCATTGATTTTTAATTTTTTCGGACCTGATATACGATGGATAGGAAATGAGGAGGGTATTGCCGGCGAGACTTGCTGGAGTACTGTTACGGCAGATAGTCTGAAAATTGAAACAGGCAGGTCAATATTCCCTTACCTGGCAAAAGGAGACCCCCATGGAAAGAACTGGATAATCGGTCAGTGTGATGTCCCGAACAGACCCTCTTGGTCCTGGGTAAAGGAGGAGGATGATAAGGTAAAAACACCTCAGCAACTGGTTGACCTTTTCTACAAATCTGTAGGCAGGAATACGGTATTGCTGCTAAATGTACCCCCTGATATTTACGGCGTATTTCCTGAACAGGATGTTGCCTCATTGAAAGAATTCAGGGCAATTATTGATGAAACATTCAGGGTGAATATGGCAGAAAATGCAAAAGCAACTGCCACAAACGTTCAGGGGGAGATCAGCCAGGTTCAGTGCATCCAATATTACTGACAATTCAGATAGTACATACTGGGCAACGGATGATGATCAGAAAACTGCTTCAATAGAAATTGAAATTGACGATAAAATGACGTTTGACAGGATAATGCTTCAGGAACCAATCCGTTTCGGCCAGAGGATCAGCGAGTTTGATATAGAAGCTTTTCAAAATAATGGCTGGGAAACAATTGTAAAAGGGACTACAATAGGGTATAAAAGAATATTCCGGATCGATCCCATTCAATGCACTAAGCTAAGGATCAATATAAAGGCAGCAACTAATACCCCGGCACTTTCAAACTTTGCTTTATACAAAGCATCAGCTAAAGAAACCATATAATTTCTTGAATATGAGAGAAAATAAATACACTTATCCGTTAAGAGTTTTATTAGCAATTGGCATTCTGATTATATGTCACGCCTGCAACAATCCGGACAGGGACACAGGAAGTGAATATACCGGCCGCTGGGTAAGCGGTTCAGGAGACAAGGAATTCCTGAACGTGATCGATCAGGCTTTCGAATCAATGCAACCATCCCCGCAGATGGCAAACATTGCACTCCTTTATAAACGTGACTGGGATGGATTCGTTGAAGCAACCAACTGGCCATGCTGGTGGATCCAGAATTCTTTCGGACCATCATACGGCATGATGCCCTTCCTTCAGGAACCATATGCAACCTGGCTGGAACATTCTCAGTCCCTGTGGTTCAGGCTTATGGGTGACGGTAAAAGAATAAATGAAAGGGGTGACATGGCTCCTGATGGTTGTCTTTGCGATGCGGCAGGAGTATATATGAATGGCGGAGAATCACTTGGTTTTGGTGATCCACGGATCATTGGCAGATATACCGATCAGATACTCAATGGAACAATTCATAACGATCATGTCAGTTATCGCCAGGGTGACGGGGAAGTTGATCTCCATGACTGGTTCATAGGAACAACTGCTGCCGGACTTATTCTGGAATCTGACAGGTTACTGATCCGCCACGATATTGATAAAGCAAAACAGCGTTTGCCTCAGCTTCAAAGAGTTGCTGCTTTCCTTGATTCACGCCGTGATACGGTTACTAATCTTTTAAAAGGGGGTCGTGCAGCCAATCTGCTTGCCCCGTCATATAAGGGCTACATCAATCCTGAAGGGAAACCGGAATTTGCTTACCTGACGGAACTCTCAGTGAACTATGCAGCAGGTCTGGAACGGCTTGCTAAAGTCTGTGAATTTACCGGCCATCACGATATGGCAGGAAATTACCGTGAAACAGCAAATAAAATAAAAGCTGCCCTGCCCTCTCTTATGGATAATGAAGGTTCCTTCATAATGTCACTTGACCCTGACGGTACAAGACATGGAGTATTCGGGGCTGAAAAACATGGTTACTTTGAGGCAACACCAAATCATGATGCTGTATGCTTCAGAGTAATTGATGACAGTGGATCGAAACGAATCATCAAAAACATGATTTCCATTCCTGAACTTGCCCCATATGACCTGATCCTGCCAAACTATCCATCCTACGATGATCACTCCGGAGAAGGTGCAATGACTTATGGAACATGGGTCAACGGAGGCCACTGGACCACTACGCAAGGCAGGATGAACGTTGCCTGTATGCGTGTTGATGAATTTGATCATCCTCTTAAGTCGTGGAAAAGAATGCTGGGGCTGATGCAGGGCTTCCGCGCCGATGCACCATTAAAGGAACGCGGAGCAATAGGCTGGTTCCACGGGAGATTCCCTTTTGATATTGTATATGACTGCTGGGGTGCTCCCGGTGGTCTGTTGAGAGGTTTGTTCGAGTATGATTACTGTTCAGATGGTATAAGAATTAAGCCACACCTTCCGCCGGAAATTACCAGTTATATACAAAAATGGCCGGTCATGTTCGGAAATACACAGATATATGTATCGGTAACGGGAACCGGACCTGTTAAATCGGCATTTGCATACGGAGAAGCATTACCCTTAATTGATGGCTGGATTAAACTTGAACCTGATGGTACACCTGGTATTTTATCTGTTGAGATATTAAGAGGTGATGCAAAGCCCCGGAGGCAATGGAAAGCTGACTCCCCGGGACCTTTGAAATTACCGGAAGATAAGGACTTCTGGCAGATTCCTGAAAATGCAAATCAGGACAACAGACATGTTGACCTTAAAAATATTTACTTATTTTATAACGAACTGATCAGAGTTGGTTTTAAAGACAGTTATGAAGCTGCAATGGCAAGAGCATCCCTGGAACTATTATCTGCCAGGAATGAACGGATTAAAATGCTGAAGGACAGTAGCCTGATCATTCCTGACCTTACACCGGTACTTCCCTGTGATAATGATGCAGTAAATCTGAATTATTTTGAGAAAGCCAGGTTCATTGCGGGTGGACTTGTTGACAGACTGAAAGGTTACTCTATCTGGAATGAACATTCTGACGCGGAAATCATCGACATAGCCCGTAAAACAAAACTCATAGAATAAAATAATTAATTAATCAAAAACCATGAAAACACTGCTTATCTTTCTATCTGCATTCGTATTATTAATCTCGTGCACAACAGATAATCCGGCTCGTTACGATGGCAAATTCTGTTCTGGTGCCGGTGATATAAATTATCTCCGGCTGATTGATGAATCTTTTGCCTTCCTGAATCCCAATCCTGTAGTCCCAAATCTGTCAATGCTCTATGAACCCGAATGGAATACCTTTGTGGAGGGTGCGGGCTGGGATGCCTGGTGGATACAGAACAGTTACGGATTCTCATATTCTGCAACTCCTTTCCTTAAGGAACCATGGTTCTCCATTCTGCAAAATTCCTGGGATCTCTTCTGGAATAACCAGGGAGACGGAAAACGAATGGGAGATCCTAACCATAAAGGAAAACCGACAGATTTAATGGCACTGGTAGCTCCAGACGGCAGCCTGGGTGATGCTGCACGTCCCACACATATAATCTACAAACAGGGAGATGGAAATTTTGCAATACATGACTGGTTCTACGAAGCGACAGCAGCAGGTGTCGTAATGCAGACAGAGATCCTTCTTACAAGCCGTAATATTAAGGATATTGAATATTATCTTCCAAAAATGGAAAGGGCATGCGATTTTATCGAAAGGGTTCGCGATCCAAAAAATAATCTTTTCCTTGTTGGTCCGGCCTGTAACCTCCTGGCGCCAAGTTACGGAGGAGTCAAACAGCCCGATGGCACTTTCGGAAAGGGATACCTGCAGGAGTCTCAATCAATTATCTTGCTGCTCTTGACCGTATGGTTGAGCTTTATAAAATGACCGGTAATAAGGAAAAACTTGCGGAGTATGAACGCAGACAAAAGATCACACAGGGAATCTCTTCCTCAGCTCCTGACACCCGCCGGCTATTTTGTAAAGTCAATTGAACCGGAGGGTATCAAACACGGAGTACTTGGCCAGGAAAAATACGGATATCTGGAAGGTGTAGCCAATGCAGATGCTGCAGGGCTGAGAGTAGTTGACACGAAAACAGCTGAGAGTATCTATAAACAAATCGCAGAATTTCCGGAAATTCGTCCATTTGATTTCCTGCTCACAAATGCCCCGGGATTGGACGATACATACAGGGGTTGGGGCAAAACTGATCTGGAAAGTATATTTGAATTCGGCTGCTGGGTGAACGGTGGTGTATGGGGTACTGTCGAGGGGCGTGCAATACTTATGTACAGCCGGCTTGGGAAGTATGCGGATATTTACCGCTCCGGTATACGTAACATGAAATGGTCCAAAGACATCCGGATGGATGCCCCATGGACCCAGAGGGGTGAGAACACAAGCAATAACTGGTACGATAAGGGCTTCTGGCTGCATGGTGAAGGAGTGGCTGTGATGGTCGATAATTTTGCCATTCCGGCTGCAACTATCCGGGGATTGTTCGATTATGACTATAAATCTGACAGGCTTATACTTCGCCCCCGTGTACCCGGATCCATAACACAGTATATTCAGAAGGAACCCGTGCGATTCGGAGAAAAGAGTCTTTATATTTCCTGTAAAAATGGCGGACCGGAAATAAAATCGGTCAGGGTAAATGGGAAAAAACAAAAGAATATAACAACTCAGGAAGTTATCCTTAATTATAACGAATTACCGGAAAATTCAAAAATAGAGATAGTTACGAAAGGTGGGTGGCCAGCTGCTGAAGCAACTCCTGAATATCCCGTCATCCCGGCTCTGATTGGAGAAAATCCACAAAGACCGGAACTCCCTGATACTCTCAAAACACAGTATGCAGTTCTTACAAAATTTGATGAATTGATCTCAAAAGAGGAAGGTGCTGACTTTGAACGTGCTTTTGTTAAAACTGCTGTTGAAGCTTTTAATGCTTACCTGTATCGTTCAGGAATGGAACCGGGACCGGGATATTTCCGGGCAATTGATGATCAGCGGAAGCATGCAATGGTAAGGTCATTTGCTAAAGCTGCCATCGGGATGTACCGCGGTGTTGAAATAAGAATGGAAAACTACGCAGTAAAAGGAGATGCCCGGCAGAAACATCTGGCAGAATTATTCTCCGAAGCCATGAAATGAGGTTCCACCGCTTTGGCAGGAGTCAGAATACCTGACCAATATTGTTTATTAGTAATAAAAACCATACATAACGTAGCTATGGATAGACTTTTTTCATTAGCTGTGATTTTTACACTTTTTACTCTGTTTTCCTGTAAGAAATCAAACCAGGAAGATGAGTTGACATGGCTTAAACCTTATAATATTGTTTGGACATCGCCAGGAGAAAAGGCAATAAATTCAATGCCTGCCGGCGGTGGTAATATTTCACTTAACGTCTGGACCACAAAGGATGATCTACTGTTTTATATTGGTTCATCAGACAGCTGGATAGACGGGAATCTGCCAGGGGAGGTGGCCAATGTAAAAATCAGCCGGGTGCGCCTTAATATCTCGCCCAATCCCTTTGGCAGAGATTTCAGGCAGGAACTTGATCTGGCCACAAACAGCATCAGAGTGAGCGGTAAAACTGAGGATGGTATTTCTGTTAATCTGAAGATCTGGGTAGATGCTTTCAACCCGGTAGTTCATGTTGAAGGTGATGCTTCAGATCCTGTAAATGCGACTGTACAGGTGGAGACCTGGCGGTGTGAAACCCGGTTCGATGATAATATGGTTGTATGGAGCCATAGAACGGAAGGACCTTCGCGCGCACGGGCTGCATCAATCTACCGTCAGGGAATACAAAATATTGAATCAACGGTCCCGGATCCAATCAAAAATCTGACTTTTGGCGGTTGCTTGTCCGGCACCGGAATGGTCGCAGATGGCAAGTTATCAGGTGAGCATGAAGGTAAGAAATTCAATGGCTTGAAACTCAGAACAGATCAACCTGTCAGCCAGTTTAACTTACAGGCCACCCTGAGGATTGAACAGGATCCAACTCCCGGGGAATGGGAACAATCCCTGTTTTATCTTGATTCTATAACCCGCACCTCAGTTGATCAGGACCGTGAAAAGACCGCTGATTGGTGGAAGGTTTACTGGGATCGCAGCCACATAATAATAAATTCAGGGAAACCTGAGGGTGATCCGGCATGGCAGGCGGGACGCAACTATCAGCTTTTCCGCGCAATGCTTGGAACAAACCGTTCCGGCCAAATGCCGACACTTTTTAACGGCGGAGCATTCCTTTGTGAAGCAGATCCCGACCAGCGGCAATGGGGTCAGGCCGGGTTTACGGCTCAAAACCAACGTCTTGTCTACTGGCCTATGCTTAAATCCGGTGATGAGGACCTGTTGCGAGTTGCACTGGATTTTTATGCTCAACGACTCCCCATTGAGCTGGCATGGGCTAAGCACTTCTGGGATGTTGAAGGTGCTGTCTATCCCGAGGACATAGACGTCTTTGGCATGACGGTCCGGCTGGCCAGGGAAGACGGAACCTGTACACCCGAGTGCCTTCAGTACCACTGGACATCAGGAATGGAGTTTGCTTTGATGATGCTGGAGACCTGGCGTTATAATGCCAGTGACATTAAAGCATACATCCCCGTAGCCATTAATATACTTCACTTCTACGATCAGTTCTATCGCAAACAAAATCTGAAGAACACTGGTGCTGAACTGGATCCTCATGGGCGACTTGTCATTTATCCGGGAAATGGGCTTGAAGTATACAGCGGAGCACGAAATGATGCTGCAGCGTTATCAGGCCTGATGGCCCTGAGCGACGGGCTGCTGGCATTGCCCGGAGAGATGCTTGCCAATTCTGACCGTGAATTCTGCAGGGAGTTTCGCAACCGCCTGGCTCCTCTGCCGACAAGGATGTGGAATGGGTATCCTTGTCTTTCTCCCGCTGAAACCTGGGCGGCAGAGCGGCTGGACTCAAATATGGAACTCCCGCAGCTATATTCCGTATTCCCTTTCAGGTATTACGGAACCGGTCAGCAAGACCTTGAGCTTGCCAGGAACACCTGGCTCCATGGCTACACAGATGCCGCTAAACAGAAACCATATTTCTGCTGGTATCAGGGAGGCATCTTCACGGCATGCCTGGGTCTGACTGACGAAGCCAGGGAATATGCACTTGCCAAGTTCCTCCATCCATCATGGCCTGCCCCGGGAGGAAAAGATTTTGCAAAGGAGCAGGTATCCAAGAGCTTATGGAAACTGCACTGGATGGATACACCAGGATGGGAAGTGCCAAGATATCCGGCATTCTGGGATTGCATGGATTTTGATCAGCGCCCGGATATGGACCATGGAGGATCAGCAATGATCCAGTTGCAGGAGATGCTGATGCAGTCCACCGGGAATCAAATCATTTTATTTCCAGCCTGGCCGAAAGAATGGGATGTTGATTTCAAACTTAATGCCCCATATAATACCACGGTGGAATGCATCTTTAAAAAAGGGGAAATTATCACCCTGAAAGTGACTCCCGAATCAAGACGGACAGACATAGTAATATCTGATAATGCTGAACGTGAAATAAAATAGACCTATCATTTAAAAAAAACAAGTAATGATATCACGGAGGGATTTTTTGATTCAGTCTGCTTTTGCAACAGGCGGACTCTTAACAATATCTTCCTTATCTTGTTCCGGACAAGCCAGGAATAACATTAAATGGATTCGTAACGGAAGATTGTTTTCTTCTGTAAGCTGGAACGGGCAACCGGTCTATCAATCATCACAACTGCTTGAGGCATCCATCAGGCTTACAGATGGAACTCTTCCCGGAACAAAGCTCTTTGCTTCCCAGCCTGATTATCAATGCAATCATTTTAAGGCTGAACTGGCACACAAACTGCAGAAAAGCGGCAATGATCAAAGTGAAGATATACTTGAGGCTTCATTAATAATTACTAATACGTCAAGTAACCCAATACAAATTGAACTTGAATTCATTACTTCCCTGCAACCATCCGCCGGGGTGGAAACCCAGCAGTTATATATTCCTTTAAACGCATCTGCTCTATTTGCTGATCAGAGATTTGCTGCTCTCGGAGTAGATAATTTTCTTAAGGAGTGCGATCAGCCGGTTGGTATTGAAGGATTTCAGTGCCACTATCTTGAACCAATGGCTAGTTTCTCCGATACAAGAGAAACCGAAGCATTAATGCTTGCTCCTGTGATTGACATATCTCATCCCGGAAAAGATATACATGTTGCTTTATTCACATCCTCGGATCAGCCGGTCCGTTTCAGTCATAGCAACGGCTCATGGAATGCCGGAAGGCAGATCACTATACTTCCCGGGAAAGAGGCAGTACTCTACTGTTGGCTGATGCTCCATACGGGAAATGCTTCAGTACCATGGAATGCATTTCATCAGCTTGCCCATAAGGAAGCATTCAATGTGCCTCAGTGGATTTATGACATGAAGGTCCATTATTATGATTTTCTGTCAGCAGCAGAGGGGGAAAACGGAAGAAGAGGCAATGGCTATGAATCGGACCTTTTGCATTTTCGGGAATTTCATGTCGGTATGGCCACACAACATGGTTACTACACGGCAATAGGTGACTATATTCATCCTGACCGTAAAACCTGGCTGGCAATGAGGGGAGATA
This sequence comes from uncultured Bacteroidales bacterium, assembly GCA_963700275.1. Classification (GTDB taxonomy): domain Bacteria; phylum Bacteroidota; class Bacteroidia; order Bacteroidales; family VadinHA17; genus LD21. The sequence continues at coordinate 99,920 of CAVOWZ010000008.1, forward strand.
AAAATGGTCCTGCAGAAATGTCACTGGAAAAAATGAGGGCCCGGATCAAAAATACAAGAGCTGCCGGATCTAAAGCTGCAGTGTATATGCATGCCGCCCTGTTCGATGATGCCTCTGATCAATTTTCCAGGTTAGGAAATTGTGTTCAGGTTGACAGCAAGGGACAACGGATGAACTTTGGCTGGACCGGACCTGATACAGCAGGTACTACATGGAGGTCATCCCTTTCGTCACTTCAGTGGCGCGAACATTTGTTGCAGCAGGCCGCCTGGATAATGGAAATTCTGAACCCGGATGCAATTGTTATGGATGAAACCTTTGCCGGACTGGGATATGATTTTCACCCTGACAGGGTTGGTTCAACCTCTGTCTATGCGATAGAATTCTATAAAGCAATGCGCTCACTTATAAAATCGTTCGGTAACGAAAAAGCATTCTTCTCAAGTGACTGTTCAATGTCTCCATTTATCCTCTGGGCCGACGGAGAATGTGGCGATCATGCATATCCTGGCTTATTGGGTCACCCGCTCTATACCCAGGAACCTGTACGCTATCTTGCTGCGCTCGGGAATAAGCCATGGCGCCCGTGTGCATGGCATTTCCAGAAAATGTGGAACAATCAGGTAAGCCTGGCCAGGCAGGTTGGTTCTGGTGTCGGAGTATCAAACGGATGGATTGAATATACAGGACTGACAAGACTGCCAGATCAGATACATAATAAAATAATAGCAGATATTGAGTCTCTGACAGGAGTTAAATAATCCTGAATCGCAAAGATCAGAAATGCGTGGTTTTTAAAAAGAGGAACTTCTCTGCCATGTTTCGTTCGCTTTCAATTTCTTTCAAGATAATCCAGTATTATTTATTCGGAACTTTCTAAATGCTTTGGAGCTGACAGACAATGACATCATTTTTACGTGATCCGGGAATTATTTCCCAGTTCAGGAGTTTTCCGTCCTTCACAGTACCTGTAATTGTGGAATTACCTGACACATGAAGTTTGAAATCAACATCCCATTTATCAGGCCATGCAGGCAGCAGTAGTATCTTCCCGTCAGCTTCCTGCACCAGCATTTTCTGAAGTGCAGTTGATCCGGCACCAAAATGGTCGAGGTCCGGACATGAATCAGGCCCTTCTTTCCCATAAAGAGGGAAACGGCACATTGTTGAAGCGTTGCGGTAACGTTCCACCATCCCTTTTGCACATTCTGCTGCATTGCCGGCGAAAGCCCAGTGGATCTGATCCTGCGTCCAGCAGGCATAGTTAAAGGCATCCTTATGACTTCTATGTTGCATTGTCCAGTCAACAATATCTGCCGAGCCAAGTCCCAGACCAAAGCACCGGAAAGGGAAAACCGGATACAGTTCTCCATTCTCGGCATTTCTCTTTATATCCCATTTTTCAGCCGGTGCGATTGCCTGTTTTCCTTCAATTGTCTGAAGAGGCACTTCGGGTAATTCTGACCGGAGCTTCGCCCAGCGGATCAGATCATCAGGTGTCCCCGCTTTCAGGGCCAGAATTTCATCCAGACAGAACCGCAGACCTGCAACATCCGGAGAAGGATTAACTGCCAGCCACCATGTTTCAACTACCTGTCCCGGATCGATCCGGAGCTTGCCATCTTTTCCCCTGAGATAGTGCTTGTCGAAGAATAAAAGTATTTCCCTTGCAAAGGGGACCATTATACTGTCGCGAAAAGTTGTATCTCCCGTAAGATTCACGTAATCGGTCATCATGACCAGGGTTTCAAGTCCGGAGGTAAAATAGTAATCGTGATAATAGGTTGCAGCCTGACCTGGCTTTCGACCGGGGAGGAAGGCCATCCAGCCCACAGTCTCTCTCTGCTCCGGTAGGTTCTATATTTTCGCGATAATATGAGCCATCATGCCCGAACCAGGCTTTTGTAATAGCTTTACGCACAGGCAGAAGGTCTGAATAGTAATTGAAAAAAGGTTCCATCAGATCGAAATCGCCGCTTGCCAGCAGAGGCCAGTATAACAACCGCTGGTTCTGATAAGTGAAGCGACGGCCCCATAACCGGTCGTCCTCGTGTGTAAAGTAAGATCCGTTTTCTTCAGTTAAATTGCCTGAACGATTTCTTTTATCTTCTGATTTAAGAAGCAATTGCTGTGTAAACAGTCCCCCGTTGAACTTAGCCTGAACTTTGCCACGGCTCTGACATGCCATGAGGAAACGGAAAACATTATAACTCTGAGCTGTAAGAGACGCTCCGTCTTTTTCCTCGCGGACTCCTGCAGGAGAAGCTTCCCCGTTTAATTTCCCGCGATCCTGTTCAGGAACTGTCCTGTCTGACGATATTATCCAACTCCGGTTCCAGAATTCCTCCCACCAGGAGCAGTGTTTGATCCAGTCTTCATCTGCATTTACAGGTTGTGATGCCTCTCTTTCGATTGCCTCAATCCAGTCCTCCGGTTGTGGTGTCTGCATTGTATGGGCATGTATGCGGATATCGAAATTCCTGCCGGTGCCATTGAGCTCACCGTTCTGTAACTGAAGGTCAGGGCACTCCAATAGGTTACCGAATGTATTGTAGCGAAACGGGTCGGGGAACTTATCTGCCATATGCTCAACCTGGTAGTATTTCAGGTCGTCATGGTAGATGCTCCGGTCACCTACAGCATAATACCACAATATGTTTCCATCGCGCTCAAGTTTCACATCCTGTGCAGGTTCTCCGGTGGGTGGCTGGAGGAGAGACTTTGTGTAATAATCCGTTACATTAAATACACAGGCATCAAAACGTTTCCAGAATTCCGGCCGGGCTTTTACAGCCAGTCTCCCTGGTGATTTTATCTCAATATGACAGACCGGCCGGTTGGCATCCGCCCATATACGAATTCTGACTTTATCAGCTTCAATAAGGATAGCACCATTTGGTAAATCAAGAGTCTGCCTGAACGCTTTGCCGGTTATAAACGGATTCGGATCCAGGGTAATTCTGACTCTGCCTGTCTTAAAAATGTCACCCATATAAGTGTATGCATCGTTTTTTGCCAGAAGAAGATACAGGTCGCCATTCTCAATGGTATAAACACCGGCAGCTATATCTCCGTTACCAATCGGCATAACTCCGGAGGCATCTTTCGAGGGTGAATTCCAGACAACATTGTAACGACTAATTCTTTCCTCATGCTCCTTAACCTTATCTGATTTGACTGAGCATGAATTAAATAAAACAAGCATTACTGCTCCAGAAAGAAAAGTAAGTTTTCCCATAGGTTAATAATTTGTTTTTGTAAGTACTATAAGCAGGAACATATTGTAATCTATCGTGAAATAGTTTTGGTGGTGAAATAATATCTGTCCTTCCATGGGCAGAGTTGACTGACTGTATTATTTTAGTATTTTAACAAATTCCAGCTCCTGCCCTTTTAAGGTGTGGATCTTCACAATTCCCATACTGTCAGGAGTGAGAGACTTCACTTTACCGTCGGTGGATTTGAGCCCGATAGCATCCCATGGACTCAGCAGTTTTAGCTCTCCTCCTGAGGTTGAATGCGATTCTTAAATTGCTGATAATTCCATCGATATACCGGGATGAAACCAGGAAACCTCCACGGGACCTGAGATTAGTGAATTCAGCATCCAGGTTAACCGGCCATGAGGGAAAGATCCTTATAATATCGTCAACACTTTGCATCAGAAATTCTGTTATCAGACCTGCAACGGCAGTTTGTTCCGACATATAGAATCCATGTGCCTGCCAATAAAAAAGTCCGTTCTTTTGCTCTTTTCCCCTGAACCAGGTTTTTGCATCATTGATGGCATCTTCCGTCATTGAGAGACGTGCGCGTGCTACATTAAGCATTACAACCGAATTGTTACGGTTATATCTTGCTTTCTATCCATCTGATGGTACGCCTGAATAACTCCTTTTCATGCTCAGATGAGAACCATGATACCTGCTCTGCCGGGAATAAAGGAACAACAGGTGTAATTATATTATAATTCCTTTCCTGTTCTCCCACCCTCACAACGTCGCCGATAACAGGATAATATGGCAGTTTATTCAGACTGTTTGTCCACCTCGCAACCAGGTCTGCATCAATTCCCAGATCATCGGCCCCTTTGATGGCAGCCTTTAAAGTGTGTTTTGCCCATGCAAGATCGTATGGACTGTTGTCCCATCCGAATTCTGTATGCTCAGGATCGACACTTGGCCCGAATACAACTTTACCGTTATTATCCACTCTGCATTTTTCGATGAAGGAGGCATAAAAAACAGCATAGTCTTTTATTACAGGATAGATTTTGTCTTTCAGATAGTTTATGTCAGGATTGTAAATATAGTGCAGCCAGAGAATATGAGCCACATGTCCCGCTGTTCCAATACCATAGCTCCATGGCATGTATGCAAGTTGTCTTTTATTGACACTTACACACTTTTCGGGATCTGGTTCAAAAGGCCAGAAATTATGCGGTGTTGCTGCTCCTTCGCAATTAAAGACCTCTCTGGCATAGAAACGGGCACGTGGATGAAAATCATTTACGAGATCGATAAAAGGTTCTGATAGTTCTGCGTGGTTGGTGTTGAAAGCAGGCCAGAAGGTTTGCTGGGCATTATAATTCATTGTCCAGGTACCGTGCCAGCTTGCTTTTTTATTATATCCACCCTGTAGGGCAATCGCATATGCATTTGGTCTTGAAAGACAGCGCATATAATATAATTGCCTGTACCACCAGTTTTGCAGATCACTGTCTTGCAGTTTAACTCCGCTCCTTGACCAGAAATCCCGCCATTCATTTTCATGCACCCTGATTACCTCAGACTGATCGTGTTCAAGAATGTCATTCACAAGTTCTTTGGCTGCCGCCAGGGCATCTGAAGATTCACGAGCCGTAACAACGGCAACAACATGTTTATTCTTTTTTGATCCCAACACTGTAAATACATTCATTCCGGGGTAGTCCGGATCTTCAGGCAGATACTGCTTTAACTACTGTTATACCAGTGGTCTCTGAAATTTCCGCAGCCGGAAGGAAGGGTTGCGGAAATCCTTCAATACTGACCTTAGACTCTGTTTCGATAAAGAAGACATTCTTTTGTGCCAGGGCCCGGACAGTATGTTTCCCAGTGCTTGTTGTCAACAGCGCCACACCCCTTCTCAGGTCTGTTCTTGCAGCATTTACATCTCCACAATTGCTTATTCTTATTACTGCCGGAGGAGTCTGTGTGGGATAAGGGAAATTCCAGCTGGCCGGGCGATCACCACCAGTCCATGTATGAGATTCAACATTTACCTTAAGCAACGGCTGGTCTTTTTCTGTAATCAGACGGGCATCCCATACATCATTTTTCGCCAGATTCATTATTATCTGATCATTGGCGGAATAAATGAGCGCATTTATGTCACCGTTGCCGATTATGATCCCGTTTGAATCCAGGTTGCTTATGGATGACTGGATGACAGCTGCATTATCCAGAACGTCGGGGTATGGAATTACCTGAGCCTGTAGCACTGTCAGCAGGTTAATAGCTATCACAATACCTGAAAATACTTTAAGCTTTGTGCCCGGGATTGTCTGATGCAATATTTTTATCACCTTATTTACTAAAAATAAAAATGAGAGATTACCATTTTGTGATTCCATAAGGAAGATTTAATAAGTTAACATTTTGATAGTAATAGTCCCGGAACTTTCGTCCTTTGTACTTTTTGCTTTCACCCTGAAAATTGAAGGGAACTCATCAAGCGTCTGCTGTGAGCGGGTAATCCTGAATGTTGAGCCATCTTTCAGTAATTCAATCGTACTTTCCATTGTACTCCCATACATCTCCATTTCCCAGTCTGTAAATTCAAGGCCGGAATAGTTAACATCCGAAGCTGATGAGAATTTAATTTCATACTGACCTACCCTGTTCATGAATTTTGTCAGATCAATACTCATTTGTTTCCACCCCTGCCTGTCTGATGATTTCTTATCCCACGTGCCAATCTCCACAGGAAATTCTTCCTCTTTTTCAATTCCGGTCTTGCGTGCAATACCATCATAGAATTTATCCCTGTCATTTCTCTTTTCGGCAGGCATGGTTACACCTTCAATATAATAAACTGCAAAATTTGTAATCTGTGGTTCAGCTTTGAAATTGGTGAACTTTACCTTTATTCTTTTTAGAGGCACCTCATCAAAACTGCAGATCCTTTTATTGCCAATGGATGTTCCATCATAAAGTTGGCTCCATTTACCCACATTATCCATTCCCTCAATACTGAAAGCCAGTACTCTCTGCCCCTTTGAAAGATCTTCCTGCAAAATCACATGGTTTATTTCAGTGGATTTTGTAAATCTTATTTCTAGAAATTTCCCTTCACCCCTTTTTCTCATTACGGGATTATCAAATCGTCTCCTGATCTCGTTTCCAAATTCCTTATATCTGACCATATGAGATTCAGGAATAAAACCGGTTGTATCAGGGGTTGAGTTTAACAGAAGTACTGCACCTCTGCCAACTGATTTATAATATATATCCATCAGTTGATCTGTTGTAAGGATCAAATGATCAGTACCGGGAGCCCAGAACCATTTATGCCCTTTGTTCTTAAGCAATGGCACATCAATTTCAACAGGTGCATATGCATCTCCAAAAGGATCCGATTGAATTGCAGTGGCGACACCTGTTTTAAGATCCTTGCTGCTGAGTGTGTACCAGTTGGAAAATGGAGCGTAACCGGCTTCATTGCCCACCCACCTTAAATTTGCCATCGGTCCCTGAAGAATGACAGCATCTGATGCATTTTTTTCCAATATGTCATTGACATCTATATGGCAGCTCCCATCAAACCATACCTCCCTGACAGGTCCGTATTTTGTCAATACTTCGGTCATCTGCTGCCTGAACACCCTGTTATATCCTTCCTGCTTTTCAGGATCTTTTGTAATTCCTCCGCTTCCGATGCCTGCTCCCCATGTTTCATCACCCGGATAAACATAAATACCCAGATCAAGTCCGTATTTTTTACATGACTCTGACAGATCTTTCAGAACATCTCCTTTCCCGTCTTTCCAGGGAGTATTTTTTATTCCGTAATCTGTTGTATTTGTCTGCCACCAGCAAAATCCACCGGTATGTTTGGCTACAAAAAGTATTAATCCTGCTCCCCATGATCTGGCAACTTCACACCACTGATCAGTATTAAGTTCAGATGGATTTATCCGGCTTAATGGAGTTGTATGGTTGTCATATTCCCTGCCCTGCCATGTACAGGGATCAAGACATACAAACATGGTTTGCTCATAACTCTGCCATCGTAGCTGAGATGCGCTTGGTAACGGAATCTCAGCATTTTCTTTGTCACTTCCGGAACAACCAGACAGGAAAATGCTGAAAAACAGCCAGATTTTCAATGTTTTAATCATTTGCTATCCTGAGATCTAGTTATTCGGAGTTTCAGCAAAATGAAGTGTCTGTCCCGGTATTGTATTTAAATTTACAAGTCCATCCGGATCAATATCGGCTTTTATTCCATCAATATATACTGTTTCCCATGGACTAAGAAGCTTCAACTGATTGCCGCTTCTGCTTTCAATTTTAGCTGATACTACCCGGCCATCTTTAAATTCAGACGATACAATAAATCCACCCTGAGCACAGAGTCCGGAGAATTTAGCGTCCTTATCAGCAGGCCAGCATGGGAAAAGACGGATCTTATTCTGAACACTCTGCAGCAGAAATTCATTTATCAAACCTGCTATTCCAATCATTTCTCCCATAAAAGTGCCATGAGCATGGCCCTGCCATTTGAATAAACCGTTAGGTAACTCCCGTGACGAAAACCATTCCTTTGCCTCATCAACAGCTTCAGGCATCGACAGGCGTGCTTTTGCTATATTAAAAATGACGTTGGAGTTGTTAAAATTGTGCTTTGTAACATTTATGGTCCTTCTGAAAAGTTCTTTTTCAGGTTCCGGGGAAAACCATGTTACCTGGTCACAGGGGAATACAGGTGCTGCCGGAACAGTTATATTGTGTAGCGGTACCTCATTGAATTTACAACCTTCCCAGTCCACAACAACCGTTTCTCCGCTTTCATTCAGAGCAACCGGATAATCAGCGAGGAGTGCTTTGTTTTCACGACATCTCCTTACAAGATCCTCATCCATTCCTGATATTGTTGCAGCCTGGATGAATGCATCGAATGTATAATGAACATACCCTATATCGAAAGGACAATTGAATATTCCAACCTTGCCATGCTCCGGACTGTAGGATGGCCCCAGAAGGACTTTCCCGTTGCTGTCTTTCTTACATTTCTCCATGAATGAGGAATAAAACAAGGCTGCATCCCGTATAAATGGATACATCTTGGTTAAGAAGATATACTGAATCCTGATCGCAAAGGTATTTTTGCCACATATTTTGTACGTTCATGCCAACATCTCCGATTGTAAGTCCCCATGGATTAAATGAAAGCTGCCGCTTGTTCTTACTCTGACACATTGCCGGATCAGGTTCGTGCAGAAAAGATGATATGGGGCAGTAAATTCCTTCACAATCGTACGTAACCTCTGCCAGGAATCTGAACCTGGGGATCATATCATCGAGATAAGTTATCCAGGGATCTGCGAGTTCGGAATGGTTAGAGCCCGGCAGTGGCCAGAAAGCCTGCCAGGAATTGTAATTGTGGTGATAGTCAGAATGCCATGGTGTGGCATCTGTTGCAAGCGGTGCCATAAGATTCATCGGCGAAGTTCCGGGTTTGCAGACAGTCCCGGCAAAGTACAGCATCCGGTACCACCAGCGTTGTAAAACTGTATCTTCCATCTGTACTCCGCTTGCGGACCAATATTTTTCCCAGCCCTTTTCATGCTCCTGTATAAGATCTTTTTCCTTATCGTCAATAGTCGATCCGGCCAGTTTTATTGCATGTTCAAGAACATCACCTTCCTTAATGTCAAACGAAGTAACAAGCGAAACGGCTTTAATATTTCCTTTTGATGCTACTGCCACAGCGTAATCCATCCCTTTGTAATCAATATCCCCAGGCATTTTCATCAATAACCATGAAATATCATCTGTTTTGCCAATAGTTGCATCAGGAAGAGTTTCAGCTTTGATCTCCTCAAGTAAAACTTCATGGGGGCTGTTGATTAACAGAACATTCCTGTCGTGTAAAATCCGGATTGATATATTCGGCCCTTCCACCGGTTTTATGGAAACGAGTGCCTTCGTAATGTCGAGATCAGCCATGAATCCTTCACCGGATGATACTGGCCCGAGCCGTAGTGCAACGGCAGACCTTGGCTGAGGATAGGTTTTGCGGTAACTGGGCGGCCCTCCTACTTCGCCTGTTATTATATTATTGACAATATCAACCTTAGGCAATTCACCATCCTCTGATACATCTATACGTGCATCCCAAATATCGTTTTTTGTAATGCGCATGAACAGGCCGTTATCTTTCTCCCACACAATCCCATATAGATCACCATTACCAAGGATCAAACTCTCCTGATGACCGTCTTTAATGGAATTGAGTGTTACATCAGCATCCTTTACGGAACTTGCAAAGGGGATAGATGTTTTTCCCCCGGTACAACTAATGATGAAACAACTCATCATTACAATAAAGCCAGCTTTTAAATATTTCTGTAACATAAATTACTTTTTTAAAAATTAATATTATTGGGTACTTGTGTAATGTTTTATTAAATTCGTAAAGCCTATTATTTTAAACAACATATAAACCAAAAATACTTAAATCAGTAATCAAATGTTATATCGGTAAATTTATTATTTAACTTAATGCAAAAAAATATGACACGCCGAGATTTCATCGAAAAAACTACAGTTACCGCAGCCGGAGTCGGATTAACATCTCTTGCCCCGGTTAAAGGTCCTATCAGACTGGGCATCAATATGGAGTTTGTCCGGCATGATGATCTGTCCTTTGCCGCAGGAGTTAAAAGAGCTGCCGGGATCGGGTATGAGTTTATTGAACCTATGGTACATCTTGGACGCGAGCTATTAAGTGAAGCCGGATATTTTCATTCGGTCTCCATGTTTGATGATCCGTTGTCTGTTAAAGAGTTATGCGACAAACACAACATAAAACTTTCAGGATTGTCATCTCATACTCCTCTCTGCAAACCGGAGATTAGTGTAGAATATCTTAAAATGGCGATAAGATGGGCGGCTGATGCAGGTGCTCCGGTTGTTAATACGGATGAAGGACCGAAACCCTTCTGGACGACGAAGGAAATGGATTATCAATTGATGAAATATACCTTAACCGAAGCGGCTATGGTAGCCGAACGTCATGGTATAAAAATCGGACTTGAACCACATCAGCAATATAGTAAAACACCGGATGGTCTTGATAGTATTTATGATCTGGTAAAATCACCGGCAATCGGTATTAATTTTGATACAGGGAACAGTTACCTGGCGGGCGGTTCTGATGTTTATGAATGGCTGGAGAGAGTCAAGGAGCGACTGGTTCATCTTCATGCCAAAGATATAAGTATGGCTCAAAGCAAAGCCGAAAGGGGAAAAGTTACCGGGACACCTGTGGGATGTGCCTGTGGCGATGGGGTTGTCGACTGGAAACGCATAATCGACATTGTGAAGTCCACGGGCAATGCGATTGTTTTCAGTGTGGAATGCGGTACTATAGAGCAAGCTGTAAAGAGCTTTAATCATCTCTCTTCACTATTGTAAATCAGTAAAATAAGTGAAATGTCAGGAATAAGTCGGGTTTCTCAGTTATTCTGTATAGCTGATCCGTACATCTCCTGACCTGGATTCAGGATGCACCTTCAATTTTGTAACTGCTCCATTTTTCAGGTCACATTCAATTGTGGTATTTTCCGGCGCATGAAGCTTAAAACTCACGTTCCATTCTTTGGGCCAGGCAGGAAACAGAATGATCTGATCACCAATAGTCTGCATAAGCATTTCCTGAAGTCCTATCATTCCCGATCCTCCCCAGTTATGGTCAGGAACCCAGTCGTGTCCGGGCCCCCAGAAAGTCGGGAACCGCCGGTCACTATCCCGTAGTTTTCTTGTATTATATTCAGCTGCTTCGTTCGTCATTCCCATCCGGGCAAAAAATATCCCGTCCTGGTGCCAGCTCTGAACCTTGCCTTTTCTGAAATCGGGCGCCAGTGAATATGTGTTTTTGAAAACCTCAATTTCCTTATCACCTGCTTTAAACCTGTTGAATGGAAATAAAGGATAGAATTGCGGAAGCTCCTGATTGCTTTCTTTTAGCCATTCATGAGCCGGATTAATAACGGGGATCCCGTTTATTTCGGTAAAAGGGTAATCAGGAATTCTCTTCATGAATTCAGTAAAATATTCTCTCTCTGTTGCAGAAAGATATTTCTCATCAAGCAGTAATATACTTTCCAGGCACGCATTCAATCCTGCAATTATATCGGTCGGATTTTTTGCACCACGGTATGATTCACAAGATGTTGATGGATATATTACGAGCTTCCCGTTTTCATCAAGGGTATTCCCGTTTCTCATTTTCTGTCGCAGCTGATAATGTTCATCGAAAAAGATCAGCGACGACTTGATAAAAGGCATATACCGGGAAATATCATTACCGGTAAACCGGTGATATTCCAGGATCATATATGCATGTTCCACCTGTGATTCCCAATGATAAGAGATTGAAGGATTTGCCATAACACCCTTCTCCACAAAAGTGTCATATCCACCCAGGCCGTCTATCCGGGGATCTCCGAAAGGAACCTCTCTCCCGCGCTTTCTGTAGGTTCCGTCAGTCCATCCCCAGCCGGCTCCGAGGTCAAGCCCGGGAACACCTGTATATTCACTGTAAACTGCTCCCTTATGACCGAAATGTGCCTTCACCCTTGCTGTGGCCCCCGGCAAACCTTTTCGGTAAAGTTCAAACTGTGGCAAAACGGCATCAAAATCACCCGATTTAAGCATTGGCCAGTAAAGAAGCCTCTGGTTCTGGGCTGTAAAAACATCTCCCCCCCATGCCCTCCAGTCGGGATCAAAAGACGAGTTATCCGCCACCAGCGAAGGATCGTAAGTAAGGTTCCCCCCATTGAATTTTGAAGGGTATTCGCCAAAAACATTACAGCCCAGCTGATATCTGAACAGCTGATAATTCCTGCCCATCTGCCACACAGGATCAGCCGGATCAGGATTTTCAGGAGATATGGTGATATGGCTTCGTCTCCAGAATTCATGCCACCATTCAACTGTATTTCTGAAAGCGGTTTTATTATTTTTTAATGCATCTGTCATGTATTTCATTCAGACGGTTTATCCAGTCATCAATTGTCGGTGTCTGACCTATGTGAGTGGATATTACCAGACTGTGACTGATGGAAGGCTTTTTACTTTTTATTATCCATGACTTATAAGGAGTTATAATATAGCTGCCTGAATCAATACCTGCCGGCATGAAATTCACGCCAGTAAGTAACCCTCCGAAAGTCCGGTTTCTGATATCATCATTTATTGAATCCCTGTATGCTTCCAGTCCCTGCTGCTTAATCAGTACATCAGGGACCAGGCTGTTTTCAGGATTCCGGTGATAAAAAAGAACACCTTTGTCAGTATGGGTGATTACATCGGCTTTTTTAATGACTTCCCCTGGAAATCCCTGCAGATGAAAACTCCCGAAACGTTCACGACCGTTGCTGGCAGAGCTCAGCTCTCTGTCTTTAGTTCTCCAGCTTTCATATGCGGCAGTTACTTCAACCGGCTTATCTGAATCTATATCAATATGTATAACAGGACTGGAAACCTCCACCCAGAGGTTTACTTTAGCTTTTACCGGGTTTCCTTTTCCTGCAGACTCCGATTCAATCTGAATATATCCGTCTTTCAGGATCAGCTCTTGTCTGAAACGAAGAGGAATTTTCGAAGGGATTTGGCGAAAGTGTTATCCTGATCCTGCCCAGTTTCAGATATTCTCCACTCTCACTCAAGCTCCCACTCCTCTGAACATAGAACAATAAATCCCCGTTTTCAACCCAGACATTGCATCCGATATCTCCCCCTCCCAGGGGCATTGACTCCGATGAATTGACACTCTGGGAATCCCAGACAATATTATACTTTCCAGCCAGGAAAGATTATTCGCGACCTGGAAAATTCAGACATCCTGCAGTTGTAAATAATAATAGTACCAATGAAATGGTCATGAAATTACTTATAAAATGCCTTTATCATAAATTCAGAAATTAAATTAATACAGGGGGCTGTCTAAAAAGATGTCTATTATCCCCTCAAATTTCTTTGCAATCCTTTTCTGCTGCGGTCATCTCCTTTTTCGGAGTAATTCTTCATTCTGATAACAAAACCATGATACATTGAGAGAGCTGCCATATTGTAGAACTTCCCAATATCCGCCTTGCGTTCCTCAGTCATAGCCCGGTAGTATCCGGGGCCCGGATCCATCGCAGCACGCACTCTGCAGTCTTCAAATGCTTGGATTGCAGTATTTATGAATGCCATTTCATATTCCGAATCAGTCTCCTTCTTAAGTGACTTTTTCATTTCAGTAAGAATTCTGAATGGTTTTTCCAATGAATCCGGTAAATCTGAAAGAGCCGGCTTCTTTACATTCTTTCCCGGAACAAGGCCGGGAATTATGGGATATTCCGGTGCCTGTTTTTCTGCCGGCCAGCCTCCATCAGTAATTATCTCAATTTTCGCTTCCGGAGGAAGTTCACTGTACATGAGAACTGCTTCATCGATTGTTGCGACATTAATCGTCTTTCCGTTGACCTTAACGGATTTGACTTCAGGTCCTCCGTTAATACAGGAAATATAAAGCTTCTTTTCACCAAAACGGACAGGTTGTTTCTGTAAATACTTTGTAATTGATGCCGGGATCCTTGGTCTGAGGATGAGTCTGTCGGATTTATAATCAAAATCAAATAATCCGCGTATAGTTGCAGCAGGTATAGCGAAATTATCAATCATGACAGCCACACTGCCGTTCCGGTGTTTGCCTGAATCGGACCACGGATTATTGGTATTTTCACCTTGCTGCGACCATGGTGCATCCATCCGGAAGTCTTTAGCCCACTTCATTGCCCGGATAGCCGAACGGCGGATATCTTCAAACTTTCCCAGACGGTAATACATCAATATTGCCCGTCCTTCCACAGTACCCCAGACACCACCGTTAACCCAGTCACCAAACTTCCAGAATCCCCTTATCCCCTCCCCGGCAGAGCTGCCATAGCTCACATAGGTATCATCCAGTCCCGGCGCATTGGTCAGCAGGAAATCGAAAGGTCTTATTTCGGAGTATCCGGATATCGCTTCATAAATGCCTGTCGCGGTTTTATCATCAACAACACGAAGGGCAACTGCATCTGCATTTGCAACTCCTTCCATATATCCAAACTCATCCTGCCCGACAACACCATGTTTCAAACCACCCTGTTCCATGCTCTTTACAAAATAGCCTCCTTCAGCCATGAGCAAGGGCAATGATGCACGGGTTATATCCCGGCGATGCTCATAATCAGCCAGTTTTTGATTGTCACCAATCAGTTTATAGAGTTCTGTCATCCTGTCAATGGCAGCAAGATAGGTGACTGAAAGACCAGTCAGGTAACCTTTACCGAAAGTACCATCCGGTTGTTTGACTCCTCCGTAGCTTGGTGCAAGAAGGTTACAGGCAGGACCAACAAGGAACAGGTTATTAAGAGTATCCCTGGTTCTTTCAATAAAATTGCAGGAACGTTCCATTTTTGGGCAGGTATTTCCTGATGGCATTCATATTGCGGCTGGCAAGAAGGATTTCAGCCTGCATAACCACTCCTGCCGCTGTGGCTTCATAAAACCAGTCATGTGATTTTACATCGCCGTCACCCTGCCTGTAGGCAATTTGTCCGGGTGCAGCAGCATCGCCCAGGCAGCCATCAGGGGCAACCAGTTGTGAAAGTATCCGCGGAGTATCTCCTCCCCACATGCCTCTCCTGACGCCATCACCCTGGTTATCCCAGTAAAGATCCCAGGATCGTTGTAGCAGGAGAACCATGGTTCCTGCAGAAAAGGAGTTGCAGCATAAGAGAATCCGTAACTGTTCTGTATCCACCATGCACCCCATCCTGCTCCTTCAGTAAAAGTATCCCAGTCAGGTCTGTAAACCATAGTAAGATTCGGAACAACGGGATTGGGATTGAAAAATGCAAAAGACTCATCAATAAGCCTCAAAAAATCAATATCACCTGTACCTGAGATGAATGATCCTTCATAGGTGTCAGTTTCATCCGAGCACTGAATGCACAAAATAGTAAATATAAACGCAAACAACAATCTCTGGATTTTTTTCATGTTTTGGAAGATTAATCTGTCATCCTATTTAGTTTAAATCTGACAGGATTTAAACATCGATTGAAAAAAACAGACCATAATCCCTTTAGAGATTATAGTCTGTTTTATTTGTTATCACTGAACTATTAACTGAAGTTCAGTTTCAGCTAATAATTAGGATTCTGTACGAGCTCGGGATTAATATCCATTTCACTCTGTGGAATAGGCATAAGATAATGCTTGGCCGGATCAAAAGCACGTCTGGTACCACCCATATCAATAAGTGTAGGGATATATGTCTCAGCTGTTTTCCATCTTTTAATATCAGCCCATCTTAGTCCTTCCAATCCCAGTTCAACCCTTCTTTCATGCCTGATCCGTTCTCTCATTTCATCTTTCCCAAGTCCTGCAGGTAATGGTGGCATGTTTACTCCCGGTCTTGCCCTGATCTGCGTTAACAGCATCGTAAACGCCCTGATTAGGACCGGTTGCTTCATTTGTCGCTTCAGCGTACATTAACAACACATCCGCATGCCTTAATCAGAATCCAGTCCTGTTCACTTTTTGTACTATAATCGCATGGTAGTGCATCCCAGTTGCCATATTTGACAGGATTATAACCACTTGAAGATTGTCCGTTATATGCAGGATCCACTTCTTTACCTCCGGAGTTAATTACTTTTTCAGCGAATTTCTTGACAGTTAAAGCCATTCTCGGATCACGATTCTTTTTCCAGTCAGTTGCATCGTATAACGGATTTGAGGTTGAGAAAGGAGTCCCGTCTGTGAACTCATACTCGTTAACGAGTTCCTGTCTTGGATTAACAACCCCATGCCAGTTCCAGCGGATATCAAGGTCTGAATTGGCATCAGGATTAAGATACCTGGTTGAGAATATGATCTCGGGATTGTTACTCTGTCCGGTCGCCAGGAACAATGTTCTGTAATTATTGAACAGGCTGGATTTACCACCCTGAATTACCTGGTTGGCGATCTGGGCAGCTGCAGCCCATTGACTGTCATAAAGTAAAACCCTTGCTTTGAAAGCCTGGGCTGAAGCTTTAACAGCATGTCCGTCGGTGTATGCAACATCCGGAAGGTTGGCAATTGCAATGTCAAGATCACTTAGCACCTGGGCAATAATTGCTGCTTTGGTACTGCGGGCAATTTTTGCTCCTTCTATTGTTACCGGTTCAGTATATAAAGGGACACCTCCGTAAACATCGGCCAGCTTATGGTAAAACAAAGCTCTTAAAAATTGCACCTCTGCCATGTATTTTTTCAGCGTTGCCTCAGGAATCGGAGCCTTATTAACATTAGCCAGGAAAAAGTTACAGGAACTAATTCCCATATAACAGTTATTCCAGATTTCAGTGATCAGACTACCTGATGTCGGCACAATCTGTCCCTGTGCAAGGAGTACCCAGGATTGCCCCTGGTTTGCGTCTGAATCTCCGGCCATGACATCTGACTTGGCATCATCATGTTGAAAAGGAGCTACCTGCAGACGGGAATAGACTCCCGCTAAAGCCAGTTTTACTTCCGCTTCGTTTGTCCAGAAGGCTTCGCTCGATATCTGGTCAAGAGGATTCTTGTCCATGAAATCGGAACATGATGCAAAATATATTGCAAACAATCCGATAACTAATATTCTTTTTAGATTTAAAATAGACGTTTTCATGGTGCAGATTTTAAAGTTTGACTTTAATTCCAAATGCCAGAGTCCTCAGATTCGGATATATGGATAATGCAGCATTCTGAGATGTTCTTTCAGGATCGGATCCGGGGAACTTAGTAAAGGTTAATACATTATCTCCGGAGAAGTATACCTGTGCTTCTTTCATTCCGATCTTGTTGGCAAATGTTGCCGGAAGATTATACCCCAGTCGCAGGTTTTTCAATCGCAGGTAAGATGCATCAAACAGCCAGTAAGTTGATGTTGTACCAGTTACAGGATTGTATCCCGATCTGTACATGGCCGGATATTTATTTGTTGAACCTTCCCCTGTCCAGTGGTTCTTAACCAGATCCATTGTGGGAGGAGAACCCTGAGTATAAGGTGTAATACCCCAGTTGTTTGCATAATTCTTGATGCCCTGAACACCCTGGAAAAAAATAGTAAAATCAAAATTCTTCCAGAAAACATTTGCATTCAAACCATAATAGAAATCAGGGTAATAACCGTTAACAACTACTCTGTCATTGGCGTTTATTAATCCGTCAGCCTGGTCTTTAATACCATCGTTGTTTGAGTCTATGGTCAGCTGATCTTTGAATTTCAGATCACCAGGTTTTGGAGTGAACTGGTGTTTCGGACCTTCATCGATTTCAGCCTGGTTCTGGAAAATCCCGATCCATTCAACCATATACCATGAGCCGTAAGGAATCCCTTCCTGAACAGTATTGGTTGCAAGTGTAGGACTTATAATATCGAGCACCTCATTTTTAAAGAAAGATATATTCCCGGTAATATCATATCTGAATTCGCCGACCTGATTGGCATGACCGACTTCAATATCCCATCCGGTGTTTTTCATTTTGCCTCCGTTCACTGTTGGTGCTGATAATCCAACACTTGCAGGTACAGGTATACTGTAAAGGATATCATCGGTCACTTTATTGTACCAGTCAACTGTCAGTGAGAGTAATCCGTTCTTCATACTGGCGTCAAATCCAAAGTCGGTAACTGACGTTGTTTCCCATTTCAATGTCTGGTCCACAAGACGGGTCAGCCGTGCCCCTGCTTCCAGGGATCCAAAAGGATACTGGGTGATGATAAAACATTCTGGTAAGGATAGGTTCCCACGTTCTGGTTTCCTAACTGTCCCCAGGAAGCTCTGAGTTTTAAATTATCAAGCCAGCCAAGATTTTGCATGAACGATTCTTCCGACATCCTCCATCCTGCGGATACCGAAGGGAAGAAACCCCAGCGTGTATCCGGGTGTATCCTCGAAGTTCCATCGTACCTGGCATTGGCTTCAAACAGGTATTTCGACTGGAAATCATAGTTAATGCGGCCAAAAAACGATTGTATAGCCCATTCACTGGCAGTTCCGCGTGCGGTTTGACCTGTTGCAGAACCAGCATTAATTTCATTGAGTGCTGTGGCGGGGAAAGTCACCCTGCTTCCTCCAAGGGTCCTGTAATAGGAAGTTTCCTGGTTATAACCTGCCAAAACATTGAAATTATGGTCAACGCCAATCTTTTTCCTGTAGTTAAGTGTGGAATACAAAGTGGTGTTAAAGTTAGTATATACATCATCTATAACACCAAGGTGCCATGGAGCACCGTTATGGGAAAAAGTTCCGTCCTTAAAATAATAACAATTCACAGCATCTTCATGGTTTTTCACAAAATTATAATCAAAAATCGCTGCTCCTTTTGTGTACCATGTCAGATCTTTTGTCAATTTAATATCTGCATAGATCTGGGGTGACATATTATAACGGCCGTTCAGATTTTTCCCCTGTGCTATCATGGCATCAGGATTCCTCACTGTCCATTCCGCAATTGCAGAACTGTATCGTGCAACAAAACCGGTTGAGCCATCAGGTAAAGTCATTGTTGGAGTGTATATAGGTCCCGGGCCAAAAGTATGCATTATGAAGTATGCCTCTGAATACTGGGACTGGACGTCAGCTACTTTATCTGACTTCAGCAGTCTCATATTCCCGCCTACAGAGATCCAGTCTTTGATTTTAGTATCAATACTCATTAGAATTATATCTCCTGTATGCAAATAGGTCCACAACTCCCGACTGATCAAGAAATCCTGCAGACAGGTTGAACTGGGTCTTTTCATTTCCTCCGTTCACACTTAGGTGATGATTCTGGACAAATCCGGTCTTGTAACAATGGTCTATCCAGTTAAAATTGGGATAACGGATCGGATCGTTTGTATTGTTCTTGAATGCATCTATTTCAGCCTGAGTAAAATATGCAACCATGCCTGCCCTTATATTTGCTTCATTCCAGTACTGCATATACTGGGCTGAATTGTAAAGCAGGTCAGGCAGCCTGGTGGGATTCTGTGCTTCAACGGCCACATGATATTCCACTGAAATATCTCCTGCCTTGCCTCTTTTTGTAGTAATCAGGATAACACCATTAGCAGCGCGTGCACCATAAATTGAAGCTGAAGCAGCATCTTTAAGAACTGATACATTTTCAATGTTGTCGGGATCGAGATAACTGATATTTCCTTCCACTCCATCGATAAGTATCAGCGGATTATTGCCTGCAGAACTGAATGTTCCGATACCACGGATACGCATATTACCTACATCGTTACCGGGTTCTCCTCCCCTCTGAACAACCTGCAGTCCGGAAACCTTTCCGGCCAGCAGGTTCTGTACATTGGGAACAGGGCGTTTGGTTATTTCTGAACCTCTCACAGCCCCGACAGATCCTGTAAGATTGATTTTGGCCTGAGTGCCGTAACCAACGACCACAACTTCCTCGAGGGCTGTGACCTCCTCGACAAAACTCACATTAACAACCGATTGATTACCAACAGTAATTGATTGGCTGATATAGCCAAGAAATGAAAATGTCAACACTGAAGCCGGTCCCGGGACATTAATTGAATAACTTCCGTTGGCATCGGTGATGGTACCGGTTACTGTGCCCTGTATCACAACATTTACACCAGGCAATGCATCACCGGTCTTAGAGTCGGTAATTGTACCTGTAACGCGCCTCTGCTGATCATCAGCCTTAACCCATACCAGGTTAAGGTTTACCAGCAGAAATAAAATAAGAACAGTTTTTAACAATTGCAGGATCCTACCATATCTCCTGTCAGAAAATACTAGTTTTAAATTATTGATTTCCATACTTAGTTTTTTTGAATTAGAATCAAATATGAGTTTGTTTAAACTCCCTGGTGTTCAAAAAGTCCATAAATAACATAATCAATGATATATTTAACTCACGATTAATATTTTAGACTCACCTGATCAGATTTTGTTGGCTATTAATCTCCAGTGCAAAAATCAAAGGATTCAAATTAGTAATATGCTACTAATGTAAGTTTGTAAAGAAGGTCTCAGGTCTGTACGGTGTAATTTCTCATAGGCATAAAGATTTAGGTAAGTTAAAGGGTAAAATGAAAATTTCTGTGCAATTTCAATTTTAATATTTTAAAGCAATTTATAAAATTAATTAATATAGCTGACAAAAAGCACTAAAAATATTAATAATTATAAAGCATTCTGATGATTACAGATTATATTCTAACATCGAATTCACCCAGATTCAAGGGATATTTTCCGTATTCCCTGACGAGTTTAACAATATAATCATAGGTATGCCCGGAGACATCACTTGAAACCGAATGATCGGACTGGAAAATAAAACCTCCTCCTTTTCCTGCATTGAGCTTATAAAGAACGTCCTTTTTTATCAGCTCTTTATCACCTGTTTCCCAAATCTGAATATTACCATTACCGCAATAACCAATTTTGTTCCCGTATTTTTTCTTTAGTTCCACTGCATCAAGCCCGGCTTTTGCTTCTAAAGGATTATACGAGTCAAGCCCCATCTCAATGAAATCTTCGAATATCAGAGTGACATTTCCGCAACCATGATAGATAACCGGAAGATCATTCCTGTGGCATTCTTCAATCATTGCTTTTACCCATGGCTTGAAGTATTCCCTCCAGTATGCCGGATCAAAAAGCATATTCTGGCTGTATGCCACATCGCCCCAGATAACAAAGCCATCGAGGAAATCCTTCCCTGCTGCAATTTCTGCTTTCGTACAATCGAGGTAAAACTGCCCCATTTTATTTATGCAGGCACCCAAGCCTGTCGGGATACATCCCCATCCACCATAACATATTTTCCTGCCCAAGGAGCCGTGTCAGACATTCCGAACATTCCAGCACACTTCCGTAAACCGGGAAATCGGGATATAATGCTTTTGATACTATCAACCCATGCCGGTGAATTGCGGTCAAATCCGTCACCGACACCTGCAATCTGGTTATCCCCGGCTTAATAATACCTGCGGCTGTCATAAGGATCATCAAATTCAAAAGCTTCCAGCTTTTCAATAGTATCAATA
Organism: uncultured Bacteroidales bacterium; assembly: GCA_963700275.1. GTDB lineage: Bacteria > Bacteroidota > Bacteroidia > Bacteroidales > VadinHA17 > LD21. The sequence continues at coordinate 121,268 of CAVOWZ010000008.1, forward strand.
TCAAATGAAATAAATTCAGGCATCGGGAAATCGAACTTTTTCCTTATTGTTGCACCAAAACCGGTTTTAACCAGGATCTCGATTTCATTCTCCCTGATAGTCTCAAAGGCCTGATTTTAGGATCCAGATTGGGATTTGTTACCATCCAGTCAAGATCATAATAGTAGTAAGGATCAGCATTATCGGGAAGATTAAGTTCTTTTCGCCAGCGCCTTATAAAACCACCCCAGAAGAAGTCACTGATCGGAATCCGGTCAGGTTCTTCATGACGCAAAGCTTTATTCATACGTTCAAGCTTGGCCCTACATTTCGATGATCGTTCCATTTTATCGAGTAATTAAATAATAAATTAATTCCCTTTAGTCCAGATGAAATACTTCTTCCATATTTGCCCACCACTCACCTTCAGCCCTGGTCGGCAACCGGTTTCTGCATAGGCATCATGATATCCCACCATTCCTGGGTTTTGGGATCGGCAGCCATTTTTGCCATATCTTCTTCAAAATCGTTCCCTGTATATTCCAAATAGGCAAACAGCATGAATCTTTATGAAAGATAGAATAGTTACTTATATTACATTCTTTGATCATTTTCAAAACATCTGGCCAAACGGCTGCATGATATTTTTTATATACCTCAAATTTTTCAGGATCAACTCCGATAAATTGTCCGAATCTTTTCATTTTTCCGATTTTTATTATTTAATAATTTGACAATAAGATAATTATTTATAATGATTTTTTTTATTCCCCTGACCTGTCATTAAACTCCCTGACAGCATTAAACATGGTAATAATATTTTGAGGTGGCACATCCGGCAGTATATTATGAACAGTATTGAATACATAATCCCCCACCTTCCGAAAATATTTCCATCCTTTCAATAACCTGATCACGAATTTGTTCAGGTGTTCCGTGATTCAAAATTCCAACGGTTTCAATTCCTCCCCCCAGAAAGTGCAATCTTTACCAAATTCCTTCTTTAGAAATTCCGGGGCCATATTGTATGTCCGGGTTTGAACAGGATTGAATATCTCAATACCTGCTTCTATCATATCGGGCATCAGCAGGGAAATAGAACCGCATGAATGTATAAACGTGTGCATTTTACTGTGTGTCTTAACATAATCACACAGGATCTTATGCCGTGGTTTAAAGAATTTACGGTAAGTATCAGCATCCATAAATGGTCCGGTATTCATTCCCAAGATCGTCTCCGAACCTGATTATATCAACAATGTCACCCACTGCATTGCACACTTTTTCGAGTGTGGCAAGGTGGCGGATCATCAACTGATCAAGTAATTTCTCAACATTGTAAGGATCAGTTAAAAGATCCGTCAGGAAATTGTCGATCCGGCGGAGAAAAGTGCCCCATTCGAACAGGTTGCATCCGCACACAATCAGCAGGGCTTTATCGGAATTCTGCCTCATCTTCAGAGTGTTTTCACGCAGTTTCTCCCAGAAACCGGGATCACCTGCATGGTCCCACGGACTATGAACATCGCGTGACCACATTATACGCCCCATCTCAGAGTCAAGGTTTTCATATGAATCCGGATAACCATCAATATACGGGAAATATGCCTGGTCAAAAAAAGTAGCTCCGACAGGCATTTTTGAAAGAATCGTTGATCCATCATCATCATAAGTTACAAATGAACCGTCTGCCATTTTTACCGGATTGAACCATTTCGGATAAAAGGCTGATGCCCCGTTTGCCAGAGTTACTGGCTTCCAGTCGGATTCCTGATCATTAAAAGTACGTCCGATATCCAGTACATCTATTCCGAACAGATCAAGAACCTGGTTGTCAGGTTGAGCAAGTTGCTGAACAACATCATAAATTAGCACCGGTAAATCCGTCTTTCCTATATGTTTGACAAGATTGCTGTAAGCGATCGCAGAAATACCGGAACTTGGTGTTGCACCCAGATCAACAGGAACCCGGTCAGGTTCCTGATGATTTATTGCAGCCAATACACGTTCACGGGAAGTCATTCTGTAATTTACTATAAATAAAATTTAATATTGTTCATGAAAAGCTTATCGTTTTTACATAGAACCACTTATTCCGATCATAAAAGAAGAAACAATTAAGAATTACCAGGGAAAGTATCATTAAACTGATTGCTTTCCGTGATACGCCCTTCCATTCTCCCCGTAATAAGACCCCAGACTGTTGAGAAAACAATTGTCAATGCCATAAGTATACCCCAAGAAGTAAATGTATATGGGCCCATCTTACTTTTACCCATACTATAAACAATAAACTGGCTGAACCATAACAAACCTGCAAGTAAGCCAAATATATAGTTGTATGATAATACTTTACCGGTTTCAGCATGTAGAATATTCTTTTAAAGATCTGTTCCTGATTCCCAGGAATATACACCATATAATTGCAGTAACCAATGTTCCGGGAAGCAACACAATCATAACAGGCATCATAGAAAACAATGGATTAATACCCTGGCTTACAGACAAATCAGAGATAGGTATCCCTTTTTCAAAACCCAAGGGACATGGCTGAACCTGCAATTCCGACAAGTCCTGCAGCCACCAAACCTTTGATCAGATTAAATTCCCTGATACTTTCCTGCTTTTTTTCCTCCGAAACATGTTTGTCTTTGAGAATGCCTGACCAGGCTGAAAGAGCAATTCCCACACAGGCAACCAATAACTCCAAGTATAAGCAGTTTCCCCCCTGAATTCTGCACCATTATCCTGAAATCGCCCGTCAAGAACAGGCGGAATTAAAGTACCAATTGCCAGCATTAATCCAAGCGAAAGTGCATAACCAAGTGATAATCCAAGATAACGTAATGCAAGCCCGAAAGAAAGATTGCCTATACCATAAACAGCTCCCAGGAGAAATACTGAAGCAAGGGTCCCGAATGGATTGAACTGATAACATTAACAAAACCAGGGGCAAAGACAATACAGCGCAATAAGAGGAAAGATAACATATGCACCTATACTGTAAACCATCCAGTAAGTCTCCCACTTCCAACCCTTGATTTTTCCAAAAGGGACAGCAAAACTGCCTGCGGAAAAAGCACCAGTTGCGATCAGTAAGAATACCAAGCAGAATTGTGACCGTCCATTTAAATTTGTGTAATTTATATCTATTATTAACTATTCACTACTAGAAGTAGCTGATTTAAAAATAAACAATATTTATTAATACAATCACTATAATTGATACTTATAAAAAATAAGAATTCAAATTTAGCTGAAGTCACAAGATGATTTTAAACCTAAAATAAAATATTAATTTTGAAATATGTATTTTCTATCCCTAAAAGCATTGATCCGATATGAAAAATTTATCTGATTGCTGTTTCAGCCTGCTTATTTAATTCAGCTTACGGACAGGAATTCGTCACCGGGATTTTTCGGATCTTCAGCCGATGTAGGTAATCCGAAAACGGGGGCTCATCTGCTTATAATATTTCGGATCAGAGCTATAATATCAAAGGATCGGGTTATAATATCTGGTTCGAAAGGGATGAATTTCATTACCTTCATAATAAAATTAAAGGCGACTTTATTCTTACCGCTAATTTTAAATTTGAAGGCAAGGGCGTTGAACTGCACAGGAAAACTGGATGGATGCTCAGAAGTACCACTGATGACAATTCACCTCATATATCTGCAGTGCTTCACGGAGACGGACTGACTCTTCTGCAATGGCGCGATTACAAAGGAGCTTCAATGAAAGATCCCGAAGACCAGGTATTTGCCAAAGGATCAAATTATGAGGTACTTCAGATTGAACGTGCCGGTAAAATAATATTCATGAGAGGTGCACATCCGGGTGAACCCCTCGAAAATATAGGCTCGTATGAAATGATCAACCTTCCTGACGAAATTCTTGCCGGACTTTTTGTTTGTTCTCATAATCCCGATGTGGTTGAGGAAGCAACAATATGGAATGTCAGGGTCGACAGACCTGTCACCGATAATTATAATTCTGGGAAAGAAGGTTATCCGGGTAGCAGACTTGAAACAATGAATGTATTTGACGGGAAGAGAACGGTAATCTTTGAAAAACCCGGAAGATTTGAGGCTCCGAACTGGATGCCGGATGGTTCAAAACTACTGTTCAACATGGACGGATTACTTTATAAGATCCCTGTAACCGGCGGGGACCTTGAAAAACTCGATACTGATTTTGCAAACAGGAACAATAATGATCATGGCATTTCCTTTAACGGCAAACTGCTGGCAATCAGCCACCAGAGGGAAGGAATGCCTGGCGGGGGATCCACTGTTTATGTACTTCCGCTGAAAGGAGGCAAACCTAAAATGGTCACCGAAAATACCCCCTCCTACTGGCACGGATGGGCTCCGAATAACAAAGAAGTGATCTATGTGGCTCAGCGCAATAACATACCTATATATAATATCTACAGGAATTCAATAAAGGGAGGGAAAGAGGTCGCACTTACAAATATAAAAGAGGGTCAGCACGTGGACGGATGCGAATATTCACCCGATGGTAAATATATTTATTTCAATGGTAACCTGAACGGAAAGATGCAGATATGGAGGATGAAACCCGATGGCTCATCGATGGAACAAATGACCTTTGACGGTTATTACGACTGGTTCCCTCATATTTCACCAGATGGTAAATGGATCGCATTCATTTCATTCCCAGCGGATATCGAACCGAACTCACATCCTTCTTACAAAAGGGTAATGCTGAGATTAATGCCTGCTGAAGGAGGCGAACCGAAGGTCATTGCATGGCTTTACGGTGGTCAGGGAACAATCAACGTACCCTCATGGTCCCCCGACAGCAAACAGATTGCTTTTGTAAGTAATTCAGGGAAATAAGTCCCGTTAGGGATGACCTGTTTGTAGAAAATATTTATGCACAAAAATGTAAGCCCCATCGGGGCGACCTGTATATAATTCCATTAATATCAATAATTTAACTCTAATTCAGCAAATTTAGTCGGACACTAATTATTAAATATGAAAAAACTATTCCTCATGATTACCTCTGCAGTAATCTTATCCTCCTGTGGCCCGGAATCAGACAAACCAATTATTTATCCCGTAACCGAAAAGGTAAATGTTGTCGATACGATCTTTGGTACTCCCGTTCCGGATCCCTACCGCTGGCTCGAGGATGATATGTCGGAAAAAACCTCCCACTGGGTGGAGGAACAGAATAAGGTAACATTCGGGTATCTTGAAAAAATCCCATACAGAAATAAGATTAAGGATCGCCTGACAAAAATGTGGAATTATGAGAGGTATGGAATGCCATTCAAAGAGGGTGATTATACATATTTTACAAAAAATGACGGCCTTCAGGAACAGTCGGTTTATTATCGCCGGAAAGAAGGTGGGGAACCAGAAGTTTTCCTCGATCCAAATGGGTTTTCTGCAGATGGCAGCATATCACTTGGAGAAATGGGGTTCTCTTCTGACGGAAGTCTTGTTGCATATTCAATCTCTGAAGGAGGCTCCGACTGGAGGAAGATTATCACAATGGATGCTCTTTCAAAAAAGCACATTGGTGATACCCTCGACAATATCAAGTTTTCGGGGATAGCCTGGCAGGGAAATGAAGGCTTCTATTACTCAAGCTATGACAAACCGCAGGGGAGTGAATTGTCGGCAATGACAGACCATCACAAGCTGTACTTTCACAAGCTTGGAACCGGCCAGTCAGACGATAAAGTAGTTTTCGGCGCTGATCTCAAAAGAAGGTATGTTGGCGGATATGTTACTGAAGATAAACGCTATCTCATCGTATCAGCATCAATATCGACAACAGGTAATGAACTGTACATAAAAGATCTGACTGCCGGTAACAGTGATTTCAAAGTGGTGGTAAACAATTTTAATAATGATCATTCAGTGATCCATAATGAAGGGTCAAAACTCTTTATTTTAACCAACCTGAATGCCCCGAACGCCAGGATTGTGACTGCAGATGCTTCAAAGCCCGGCATCGAAAACTGGACAGACTTCATTCCCGAGACAGAGAATGTTCTCGAGCCTTCAACCGGAGCAGGTTACTTTTTTGCCCGGTACCTTATTGATGCTATTTCGAAAGTGAAGCAATACGACATAAAAGGAACACTTGTACGGGAGATCAAACTTCCCGGCCCTGGAAGTGCAAGCGGGTTCAGCGGGAAAAAGAATGAAAATGAGATTTACTTTTCTTTTACCAATTATACAACACCATCTGTAATTTATAAGATGGATCCTAAGTCAGGGGAAACACAGGTCTTCAAGAAACCCCTGATACTTTTTAATGATGAAGAATATACAAATGAGCAGGTTTTCTACAATTCAAAAGACGGCACCAAAGTCCCGATGATAATCACATTTAAGAAAACCATGGTTCGTAACGGGAAGAATCCGACAATGCTATACGGTTATGGGGGCTTTAATGTAAGTAGCACGCCAGGATTCAGTGTAACAATAGCAGAATGGCTTGAACTGGGAGGAGTATATGCTGTTGCAAACATCAGAGGCGGAGGAGAATATGGCGAAGAATGGCATCTCGCTGGTACCAGAATGAATAAACAAAATGTATTTGATGATTTCATTGCTGCCGCAGAATTTCTTATTGCAAATAAATATACATCCGGTGATTACCTGTCACTAAGAGGAGGATCCAACGGAGGTTTGCTTGTCGGAGCAGTAATGACCCAAAGACCCGACCTGATGAAAGTTGCCATCCCCATGGTAGGTGTAATGGATATGCTCAGGTATCATAAGTTCACTGCAGGTGCAGGCTGGGCTTATGATTACGGTACAGCCGATGATAATCCTGAGATGTTCAGATACCTTCTCGGTTTTTCACCTGTCCATAATGTAAAGGAAGGTGTTTCTTATCCGGCTACATTTATAACTACAAGCGACCATGATGACCGCGTTGTTCCGGCACATTCATTCAAATTCGCCGCACAGATGCAGGAAAAACAGTCAGGGAAGAATCCTGTGCTCATCAGAATAGAAACCAAAACAGGACACGGAGCCGGTACTTCGGTAAGCAAATCGATAGAGCTCTATGCCGATATGATCAGCTTTACCCTGTGGAACATGGGAATCAAAAATATAAACTAAAACAAAAATGACAGGAAAAACAATACGTTGCGGAATTGCCGGATCGGGATTTGCTGCTAAATTTCATTATGAAGCTTTGCTCAGGATATTCAGTGTTAAGGTTGATATAACCGGGGCTTTCTCTCCCACAAGGGAAAAGCTGGACCTGTTTACAAAACCCCGGAATCTGAAATCTTATGCCTCTGTTGATGAACTGATTGACAATTCGGATGTTGTTCATGTCTGCACACCTCCGTCAACACATGAGCCCATTGTTACAGCAGCCCTTGGTAAGAATAAGCATGTCATAGTTGAAAAGCCTTTTACAGGTTATTTCGGTGACGGAAGCAAAGAATTTAACGGCGACAGATTCCCCCGGGAAGAAGGTCTTCAGCAGGCTCTTGCATCGGTAAAAAGAATGATTGAAGCAGAAAAGAACAGCGCCGGAAAGATAATGTATGCCGAAAACTGGATCTATGCACCGGCCATAATGAAGGAGAGTGACATGCTCCGGAAAACAAAGGCACAAATAATCTGGATGCATGGAGAGGAATCTCATTCGGGCTCACATTCCCTTACATATGGCCAATGGAAGTTCTCGGGAGGCGGATCAATGATGGGTAAAGGTTGCCATCCGCTCTCTGCTGCACTCTATTTCAAACAGGTGGAAGGGATGGCCGGCAACGGAAAACCGATTAGACCTGCCACTATAACAGCCCGTACTCATGCCGTAACCAGAATGCCGGGATATTTGAATGAAGGTCACCTGAGAACTACTTATACCGATATAGAGGATTTTGCATTGATGCATATAGTATTTGAAGACGGGACTTTTGCAGATATTTTCGCAAGTGAGCTGGTGATGGGGGGAGTTCATAACTGGATAGAACTAAATACAAACAACCACCGCACAATCTGCAATATAAATCCCAATAATGCAATGCAGACCTATACTCCTGATGAGAAGCATTTTAAGGATGTTTATATTGTGGAAAAAACAGAAACCAAACAGGGGTGGTCATCTGTTTCACCCGATGAAGGATGGTTCACAGGGTATCAGCATGAAATGGAAGCATTTTACAGGTCGGCAGTCTTCGGCGATCCTATTGAAAGTAACAGTATCCTTGCCGCAGATACCATCGCTACAATCTATGCCGGTTATCTTTCCGCTGAAAGAAAGGGCACCGAAGTGCATATTACTTTAATTTAAGAAAAGAAGAAATTACACAGAGGTCCACAGAGGATTTCCTCTGTGTAATTGCTTTCCTTTTAATCAACAACAAACTCTTTTACAGTAATATCTCCGTAAACAACATCAAGAGTTGCTTTACCTTTTTCAAATATTACATTTCCGAAACCGGTGGCTGTTGATATAAATGAGGTAAAATCTCCGATCTGTGAATCGATAAACAACTTTTGTGTCAGGGCATCATATCTTACTCCTGTCAGTCCCTGGAGCATCCCATAGCTTGACATTGCCCTTGCATACCAGTGACCGCATTCGTACTCATTGAACGGATTCCGGAGCCTGCCATCATATCGCATGCGTGCTGCGCGCACTATCCCGAGACCTTTTTCCACTTCACCCATCATCATAAGATGTGATGCAACCTGGTATTCAATCCCTGTCCAGACCTCATCGCTGTAAACAAACGGCAGCGACATCTTCCCTCCTTTCGGCCAGCTGCAGAGTAAGAGTCCGCCTTCATTGCCAAGTGCATAAGATGGCCTCTGGGGATTGGAATGGCCGGTAAGGTCAGCCCTGAAATTATAATTGAAAACGGACTTCAGGTGGCTTGTTACTTTCTCAGGATCAATAATATTATCGAGTCCGCATACACCGGCTATCCAGGCGCCAAGGATCCCGTCAGAAAGACATCCGGTACCATACTGATATTTCGGGCCTTCCCTTTTCAGAAGTTCCCGGGCTTCATCGGAATATTCTGATGACCAGGACCCTTCAGATGCTTTTACTGGATCAGGTGAATTCAATCCCTCCCACTTTATTTTCTGAATAAAATATTCACCGTCAAATAGTTCAGATTCCATTGCCTTTTTTCCTTTCTCATACAGATCCTGGTATTTTGTGATATCCTGTCCCAGATCAGTACACATCTCACAGAATGCCTTTAAAGCTCCGAGATAAAAGCTTGTACACATCCCATCGGGGCCCCAGAATTCGATATCATATGTATTATGATGGGGTTCCTCGAGAGTACCAGTCGAACGGGGATCCCATGTTTTGATACAGTAATCCATACTCTCTTTTACTTTCGGGAATAATTTCTTAAGCCATTCCGTATCCCCGCTGATATGCCAGTCACGGTAAACCTTCATTATCCCTCCCAGCTGACCGTCGGATGCTGCGTAGAATGTTGTTGCAACGGGTCTGATCGGTAACGCCGACCTGAATGTCTGATGACCCTTGCTATCCTGACTTGGGAAGAATTCTGTTTCCCTTAATGTACGTTCAAGTTTGGGAAATAGATGAGGAATAGCCTGGGCATAATTCCATACATGGGTGCATGAACCGGCACAACAGCCTGAATTGTCACTGCATCCCTCCCAGTTCCAGAGTTTTCCATCAGGCTGACGAAGAACGGTAGGGGATTTTATGATAGTCAGGTTGGCTGCAACAGCTTCGATCACTTCGGGAGGAAGAGTGCTTTTATAGAAGGAAGTGCTGAACAGCTCCGATTTCCGGAACAGGTCATTATAATTTGTTTTCCAGTATTCAGCCACTTCATTCACCGAAGAGAATTTTCCGGAATACCAGGGTTTATAGAATGGATCCTCACACGAACAGGCAGGATCATTGCATTCCTCATCATCGGGCTCCTCTGAATCCTGTCCATATTTCAGATTTGTATCCGGAACATACCATGCCATCATAAGTTTAATTGTCTTTGACTCTCCCGGTCCCAGTTCAAAAGGAAGGTATACTGATGCACCCGGTGAATCGGTTTCGGCCGGAGGAATATTTCTGGTCTCTCCTTTCAGGATAGTATTCCATGTCATTGTCAGAGGATCCCACCATCCGCCCCGGAACCAGCAATGATCGACAACAGTACCCGTCTCACCGGTAAAAATGGCAAAGTCGCCCCGCTTTTCAGGATTCTCTTTTGTTCCTCCCTCCGATAAAACAAATCCCCCGGCAATTGGTCTTATACTTGCTTTCCCACCTGATTGCTTCATGAAATTTTTTGAATTATAAGAGAATACAGCTTCAACTTTTGAGTTACCTGTATTTTTAAAAGTATACTCAATTGCACCAACCGGCAGACTGGAATTATCGGCATCGGTGGGAATGAACGGGCTCCACCCTTTTATTGTTACATCAATCGGGAGATTGTCATCTGATAATTCTATTGACGCGAAGGGAAATCTTGTAAGGAATTGTGCATCTGTAAAACGTGGCAATCCCCAGGTTGATCCGCCCGAACCATTACCCGAACCCGGCAGTCCGAAGTGCTTCCATGCAGGTACCTGACCCTCGATCACTCTGGAGCCATTTTCAATGCCTTTCACCGTAACGGCAGCAAACATACATGGTTCATTAAATACTTCGGGGCGGTTTCTTACCGACATATGCGATATGGCGCCCGTTCCCTCGATACAAAACATTCCGGCGCCGATCCCTCCTATCGGGAAAGCAATCCTGCTAAGATATTCTCCGGTGTAGTGTTCATTGAACTTATGTCCAACATTGGTAACACTCTCTTTTCCCGAGCAAGAAACCAAAATGAAACCAAGACTGATAAAAGCTAACAGATAAGTCAAATGCCTTTTCATCTACTTTATATTTACTTGTAATATTTTATTCCGGCAACCAATCGCCTAAAACCTTAATGCCTTAACACCTCAACGCCTTTGTACCTCTGGGCCTCTGAGCCGTTGAGCCTTCCTTTTAACTTTCTATAATTAACTTCAGCCTGTCACAGAGATCCTTTAATCCCTCAGGTGTGTCACCTCCCGGCTGCTCAATTGTTGCCCAATTGGCGTAACCAATTTCATCGAGCGCTTTCATCACTTCAGGCCAGTTCACATCGCCCTCCCGGAGTTTGACTTTAAATCCTGCGCCCTTGCCCTGAGTATCTGCAATCTTCCTGCTGTACTCCTTTATATGTACCTTTGCGATCCTTTTACCGAGTATCCTTATCCATTGTTCAGGCCAGCCGTATGCAAGGATATTTCCGCAATCGAAATAGAATCCTACAACCGGTGTGCTGAACTGATCAATATAATTTGCGGCTTCCATCGGGCTCAGCAGGAAATTATTCCAGACATTCTCAATTGCGATCTTCACATTGAGCTTTTCTGCAAGGGGAACAGCCTTTTTTATCTCTTCCGTTGATCTGCTCCAGCATTCATCATAACTCACCTTATCAGTGACCCGTCCGGGGACAAGCAATACTGTATCGGAACCGAATGCTTTGGCATCTTCGAGGGACAGCTTAAGGGCTTCAACCCCGCTTGCCCTGATCTGGGGATCGGGATCTGACAGGAGGTATTTCCAGTGCATGGCACCGCAAACGCTGGGAACGGGCAGTCCTATGGCGTCCATAGCCTTAAGCACTTCTTTCCTGTCGAGATGGCTCATGGCTTCTATACCATCGAAACCTGCAGCTTTTGCCGACCGGAACTTCTCTTCAATAGTTGTTCCCACACCGTTGCTCCCCCACATAATTCCTTTTTTCATATTGCGTGAAGGGGGAAGAACAATTCCCGGGAATCCGGGAACCGTAACAACCGATGCCATGGCTGTGGCCATGATGGTTTGTTTAGTAAACTGACGTCTGTTCATATATAGGTTATTTGTTTATTAATAAGAAAGGTGGTTCAGCCTCAGAATGATTATGTCAGATTAGGTGCATTTCCAATGACCGGTATTGTTTCAGGAATACCCGGAACAGGTCCGAATTCGTATGTTGTTGGTCCGAGACGCAAATCGGAATTTATTAATTCTTCCCAGGTCACATCCTTTCCTGTGTATGCCGATTCACGACCCATTATTGTAACGAGTGTCGACATTACCTGAGCTTCCGCATCATTGATAACATTGCCCGTTCTGATGGCAGTCACAAGGTTTATATGCTCCTGGACGAAAGGATCTTTTACAGCCCAGGTCTGGTCCGCATCGGCCTCCTCAGGTTTTGGATACTTCCATATCTCTTCGCCCTTAAGATTGTAAAGAGCTCCCTTTGCATCAGCAAATCCTTCAGTACCAACAATCTGTACCTTTGTGAGGTTTGAACAGCCGGAGATCTGACGAGCTGCGCAGTGGGTATGCATTCCGTTGTCGTAAATATATTCGATGCTGAAAAAGTCGTACTGATCGCCTGTTACTCTTCTCTGACGTCCGCCCCAACCTATAGCTTTTACGGGGTTTTTACCAAGGTACCAGTTCATTAAGTCTACCTGGTGGATGAACTGTTCGACAATATGGTCTCCCGAAAGCCAGTTGAAATTTCCCCAGTTGCGAAGCATATATTCCATGTCGGTCCATTGTGGTTGTCGGCTCCTGATCCATAACGAACCACCGTTCCTTATCACATGAGCGCTGACTATCTCACCAATTTCACCATTCATGACCCTTCTTTTGGTTTCCATATAATCCTTGGATACCCTGTAAATTGTTCCGCTCACCATGCAAAGACCTTTTTGTTTTGCTTTTTCAACGGAAACAAGGACCGATCTGGCACCTACCGGATCAACAGCACATGGTTTTTCAAGGAAAATATGCTTATCTGCATTTACTGCAGCTTCAATATGTGCTGGTCTGAAATGAGGCGGGGTGCAGAGAAGTACCAGGTCAACTCCCGAATCAATGACTTTCTGGTAGCTGTCAAATCCTACAAAACATTTATCATCAGGAACTTCGACATTTTTTTCCTTTTTGAGCTGGGCTCTGCAGTTATCGATCTTGTCCTGGAATATATCACCCAGTGCAACGATCTGCAGATTGGGACCGGCATCAAGAAAATTGGCGGCAGCGCCCGTTCCTCTTCCGCCGCAACCGATAAGTCCGGCTTTAAGAACCTTCCCGTCAGGTGCCTGATTAAGAAGCACCGGTAATTTTTCCTTCGGCTTTCCGCTGCATGATGAAATGATCCCTGCTGCACCTATGGTTCCGATTGTTGCCAAAGTTGCATTTGCAATGAATTTTCGCCGGTCAATGCCCTTTTGATTCTCTGATCCTGATTTTTTCTTGTTTTCCATCTGTATTATTTTTATATGTTTAACTTATAAATACCCTTAATTACTGTATTCCTTTATGATCCTTTGTGAGAATCTCAAAATGGATCCGGATCAATAAACCTCTAGTTCTTTCCATCCCGGAACTGCAGGGAACTTTGCATGAGGCTCGCCCTGGTACCAGTAGCATACTGATGCGATATCTGATTTCTGTGCAAGATATCGACCACCCTGTCTCCATCCGAGATCCTGGATTGTTACTTTCAGGTCCTTATCGAAGCGTACAGGATCCATGATATGCCAGCGGTACATTCCGAATCGCTGCATAACAGCATAATGGCCGTCGCCCTTTATGACCTGATGCAACCCGGTATAGGGTGTGGAGAATTCAGTATAATTAACTTCCTCCACTCCTGCTGCATTCTTTTTTCGGGTGTCAAAATCGTAGGAACCGCAGAAATAATCTTCTGTTCCTGTACCACATATCGTCGGGAATTTTGTATCGCCATCTATGAAGAATTTTATTTCGCCTTCACCCCACCATCCGTTATTGAAGACACCCCATGCCAGGTATACACCCACATAATGACCTTTGCCTTTTATTCCGTCAACGATTGTGTAATCTGATGTAACATTGGGATTTGTCCTGCGGAACTGTGCATGAAAATACCCGGCATCAGCGGGAACATCAGTCAGCGTATAATCGATCTGATAATAGAGTGTCATCTGGTCAGCATCACCAAGGTTCTCCATTGTTATTCTGCATTTCTTCCTGAACGGCATGGCCCAGTAGCAGTTAAAAGCGCTTCCGGGATTTACACAAATAGCCAGGGATGAAAGATGTGAATAGCTTCCCCATCCCATTGCAAAAAAATCTCCTACCGGACATTCAACAGATGGTTCAGTTTCATTATCCCAGTAAATACGGAGGATGCAATAGCGCCACTTCCCGGCAGGTGTCATCCAGATATGCTGAATCGCACCGGGACCGTCAATTTCTGCTAATGTAAAAGTCTCTCCCGGTTTTATCCTCACATAAGGATTTACTTTCCACCCCTGGCCCAGATCGCGGGCTGCATTGAAAGCATTGGCCACATTGGGCTTATCCTTATCGGCCGGATCGGCCATACCGGCTTTGCCTTTTTCGCCGGTGAAGTTTTCGGGACTTATTGAACGGGATTTGGCATCGGAAAGCCTGTAGAGGTTCCCCATGTTCATATCGAGCCCGTTAAATTTATTCTGCGAATATGCAATGAGAGGCAAAATGCAGAAAAGTAACATAACTGTCAGATTCTTCTTCATGTTATTTATAGTTAGATTGAGTTTGGTAAATCAATCTAAAATTAATAATTACAGACGAATTGAAAGAAATATTTCTTATGAATCTGAAAAAATCATTCCCCGGATGAAATAAAGACTATACCGGTATCAAATAAAATACGTATTTTAATACATATTATAATACGTATTAAAATACGTAGATCAGTGTTTTGCCCCGGTATGTTTCATTACAAATGTAACAGCATCCATCACCTTATCCTCAACATTGCCGGCAAAAGGTCCGGGAAATCCGTAATAGATCATACTGCTTTCAGGTTCATATCCACCTTCATCAAGGATCCTCTTCGACGGTATATAACACTGAACCTCTGTGCAATAGCCTGCAACAAACATATTTTCACCGGGAAATTTATTTTTCGCTGCCAGTGCATAATCTATGACAACCTCACCTGTCAACGCAAGGATAGTAAAGTCCTTATTGAACCGTACTGCCTGAACAGGATATTTATAAGAAGACATATCCCATCCCTTGTTATATGCTTCGAGTATCAGTCTGGCCCTCCTCTGCATATAGATATCTGAACCTGTCATTTCTTTCCGGTAGATCTCCGGATCAATGGGCCGGAACTGCAGATCGGTCACGGTATAGCTCGTACGGATAGGCGGTCTGACCGGGCTGAGTTCACCGTCCAGGGCTTTTCCGACAGCATCAGCCAGTGTTTTACCGTGTTCAGCTGCAAGTTCAACAGTACCTCTTGGATTGGGATTCTGGTCAGCTCCGCAGCCTGCGATAAACATGGCGATGGCACCCGGATACATCTTTTCAACCTCGACCTGTGCAAAACCTGAATAATCGCCATTGATCAGATATGATCTCGAAGTTGTGTTATGACAGGTATAGCCGAAAAGAATAGCCTTCGTTTTACCATTCATATCAGTGGTTTGAAGAACAGGTACGGTATGATCAACCGGTCCTTCTGCATTTATTCCTATCACAACCCCTTTGTCGGTTTGCTCGCGTCGGTTTACTGAAAAGCCGGCCGTACCTTTACCAAATGATAACTTCCCCGGAGCCAAAGCTGCAAAGGCCAGATCGACAGCTTCCACGATTGCATCGGTAAGGTACTCCGCGTATTTCATGGCAGCCTGCTGGTCGGCCTGGTTAAATTCAAATATCACACTCAGCGCCGGCCAGATCACCGGTGCGGAATGGGTATGAGATGAATTCATCAGAAGCTGTGACCGGTCTATACCATGAGTTGCAATTACCCTTCGGGCAACCTCTTCGGATATATCACGTGTTAGTCCGAGAATATCGGTTGTCACAATAATGATCCTGTTCTTACTATTTTCCTCAATAACCAGCGCTTTTGCCCAGATATCGTGAAGAACCCCGCTGGAAGGCGTGGTCCGGCTTGCATAACCTGACAGCCACAATGGGGTATCAGGAGTTATTGATTTGCGCGCAACTCCTATCTTTAACTGTGCATTTACTGTTGAAAATAATATGAGGCAGAATATCAGGATGGAAAATCTCTTCATGACTTCAATTTTAAAAGTATTAAACGCACAATTTACTAAAATTAATTAACTATAAAATTACCATTTAATTGATGAAATTAACCTCAAACCCAGCCCCCTTATTCCGATCCAGCACATCTGCCCGGGTATGGAAACCGCTAATCTGCTGCTCTTTCCACAATATCCAAGCCGGTACTCCGGTCAGGAATATCGTGACAATGATCGATACAGTAAAGAGCTGGCAGATCAGAAGAAATAATCAAGCGGCTTGAAGAGTTCCGCAAAGATCCCGTCTCTTTTCCCGGTAAAATATAATTCGGGATTCAGGCTGGAATTAAGAATTAACTTATCACCTTCACCCTTAAAGCATTTTACAGTAATATTCAGCAGGTTATTACCTTCGATAACCAACTGGTAAACAGGAAAAGTGCCGGGTTTATATCCATCCTCAAATTCCTGTCCGTTAACAAGGCTCAGGGAACTCAGGTAATTCGCGGTTTTTGCAGAATCGGCCTTCTGATTTGCGGCATACCATAATGAATCTCTTTTTGCCAGAGTAAAAGAGCTGTCAGAAGGCATTGTGAATATTACTTTTGTTATATCATCCTTATTACATCTCACAAACGACTTATCCCTCCAGTCGTTAAATCCTCCGCTGAAAGAAAATGCAAGAAATCCGTCGACCGCATATACCTCTTCCTCGCCTGAAAGCCTGACGTAGGTTGTACCTTCTATATTATTACCTCCGTTTCCGGCATAAGGATTCCCCACCTGTCTGTATGAAAATTTTCCTATCATCAGTCCGGCAAGTTCCTTACCTTTTTTACTTATGATCTTCACTTTCGTTGCCAGGCTGTCAGTAAGTTCATATTCTTTCCATTTCGATTCTCCTACTGCGGCCAGGGTTTGAGGCTTAATGGCCATAATTTCGGATAAAATATTCCCGACTGCTCCCTTCATGGGAACCGAAACAATATCACCCTGGACTATGCTCCACTTGTCATTTTCCTTCCTGAATTCGAATGAATTTCCGGTTCCGGATTTCGGTGTAATAATAATTTTACCTGCTGATGAAGTATCAATTTCCACAAGATTCCCCTTAAGAGTTGATTTTTCGCGGGGCATTTTTATCAGAACTGTCAGTAAAAGAAGCCCCACCAGTCCTGCAAGGATCATCAGCAGTCTCTTGTTGTCAAATCTTTTACTCATACCGGACCTCCATTCTTTTGATTCGTTTATTGCGGTTGATCTGCAGTCTTATCAATTCATAAATAATTATAAGAAGAATTGGCAGAAGGAAATTTAGCCATTTGAGAAATGTTCTTGTACCATCAGGCAATTCCCTGATTGGTCTTGAAGTAACTTCTTTTGTCCTGAGATCTATCAGGCCTGTGTCATCCGAAAGCCAGTCGACGGAATTCACCATAAGACTGACATTATCTTGCGGAAGTTGCTGACCGCGTTGTGGTCCGTTTACCGGAAAGTCACCATCTGAGATCAGAATGATTTTCGAATCTGCTGTTCCCGATAATTTACCTTCAAGGATCCCTGCCACAACGATCCCCGACATTGGAAAATCAGTATCTGCCCACTGCCGTTGAACATCAAAATAAAGGGGAGCTTTTACTGTACCGGACTGTGATGAAGAAAATGCAATAGGAGTGAATTTTATTGAAGTGTCTCCTGCAAAACTTATGGGACTGGCAAACTGAAGAACAACAGATTCCAGACCTCTCGTTACAGGATTGTCGGCAAATTTTGATATTATGGGTAAATAAGGGAATGAGACCTGGGTGGTCATAACAAAATTGCTCTGCTGTTGCTGGACAGTTACCGCCCCGCAGCTTGCATCAATGACAAAATTATCCGAAATGGTCAAACCTTTATTCATCAGCCAATCCTCCAGCCCGGTGGTAATTGTTTTACCTGTTGCTGTCTGGAAATCACCTTCGACACGGTTCAGCGCCATGAAGATATTCCCTCCCCTGTCAAGGAACCTGTCAAGCTGATCAAGATGAGATGCATTGATTGTATCAGTTGGACGTATCAGGGCAATAGTCTTGTAGTTACCGGGGATTTCAGTGGTATCGGTCATTTCGAATGCTTCAACACTGTAAAGGATACTGAGTTCGTTATAAACCTGAGGCATCTGGCTTAATGGTGGTTCGCCGTGTCCCTGAATAATTGCAATGGCAGGCTTGTCGAGAACCGATAATTTCTTAATTGACGTTGATAATGCATATTCCATTGCAGAGCCAGGCTGAAAGAAAGGTATTGTCTCTTTTTCTTCTCCTATCGAAACAACCGCTCCGATGTAAGCTTTTTGCTGCTTAACCTGATCTTTCTCCCTTACATTGATCATAACCGGCTGAATACCGTTCTTCACAGCCTCCTGTTCAAGCTCCTCCTTTTCATTCGGGTTAACAAATTTATATACGACCATTCCCTTTGACCGGTTTCCGTATTCAATAAGCATATCCTTCAGATTGTCCGACACGCTGCTGATATTCGGAGGAAGATCCTTCGAGAAATATGCAGTAACTGTAACAGGCTTGTCAAGATCTTTCAGAATATTCCTGGTGGCTTTGCTTAAAGTATACTCCTTCCCCTCGGTAAAATCGAGCCTGAAGCTGTAGTTTTCTGATAATACATTAATTATGATCACAATTGCCGTAATCAAAACTATCGTTGAAGTTATTTTTGCTGTCTTCATAACATTACTCTTTAATGTCGGTCACATTTACTGAAAGCTTCTAATTAAATGCATTCCTCCTTGATAATGACACCTCCGTGAGGAATAGTCCCATAAATATGATTGATCCGAAATAAATGATGTCTTTTGAATCAAGAACCCCCCGTGAAAGGCTTTCAAAATGCACCGTAGTGCTTAATGAGTTGATTATCTGTCCAGGAAATCCAGTCATCCCGCTTGCTATTATCTGAAAAATAATGTGGAAGAAAAGTCCGATGAACAGTGCTGAAAGAAAAGCCACTATCTGGTTTGTTGTTATACTGCTTGTAAATATTCCGATGCTGGCATAAGAAGCGCTTATCAGTAATAGTGCCAGATAACCACAGAGAGTACCCCCGGCATCCAAATTACCTATCTTTGATATTGTTATTACATAGGGAAGCGTAAGGGCAAGGGCAATCGCAATTAGTATTAATGTTGCCAGGTACTTGCCAAGGATCACCTGCCTGTCGGTAACAGGCTTTGTAAGAAGCATTTCGATAGTTCCGCTCCTGTTCTCCTCAGCGAATGTTCTCATTGTAAGGGCCGGGATGAAGAAAAAGAGCGTCCAGTAGGCAATGCCGAAGAACGGCCTGAGGGTGGCCTGGCTGATTAGAAAGATATCAGAACCCGATATCCAGGTAAAAAATCCGCTGAAGCCCAGAAAAAGAACTATCATTATAATGGCAATCAGCGAATCGAAATATGAGCTCAGCTCACGTTTTGCAATTATCCAGATTGTATTCATAATTCAGAATCATTAATTCATTGTCAGTTCCCTGAAAATATCTTCAAGACTGGTCTCAAAAGGAGTCATTTCAGTGAGTACCCAGTTCTTTTCAACACATAATCTGAAAATCTCACGTTTCACCTCCTCACTTCTGCAATGAATGTCGAACCTGTTCTTTTGCCTGTCGGCGAAATCGACCATTGATACTGCGGTGAGTGACTGAAGGTTGTTAAATATCTGATTTACATCCCCGTCTTCAATCCTCACACGGAGGATATCTGATCCCTGTGCTTTCTTCCTGAGGCTCTCGGCAGTGCCGTCGGCAACCAGCTTCCCCTTGTTAATTATGAATATCCGGTCGCAGGTAGCCTCCACTTCAGGGAGGATATGAGTGCTCAGGATGACTGTCTTCTCCCGCCCCAGCTCACGGATTAGCTTGCGGATTTCGGCAATCTGGTTAGGATCAAGTCCTGATGTCGGTTCATCCAGAATAAGGATCTCCGGATCGTGGATCATCGCCTGTGCAAGACCCACCCGTTGCCTGTAACCTTTTGACAGTTCAAAGATCTTCTTGTGCTTTTCGCTGTTCAGGCCGGTTATGCGGACCATTTCCGCCACCCTGGCCGCCACCTTCGATTTCTCTATATCGTTTATTCTTGCACAGAATTCAAGGTAATCAATAACCGGCATTTCCTGGTAAAGAGGATTGTTCTCGGGCAGGTAGCCAATATGCCGTTTTATTTCACGGGGATCGTTTTTAAGAGATTTACCTCCTATATAAACCTCGCCTTCATCAGCTGAAATAAAATTCGTGATGATCTTCATTGTTGTAGTCTTCCCGGCGCCGTTTGGACCCAGGAATCCAAGTATCTCCCCTGTAGCCACCCTGAGGGAGATATCGTCAACGGCTTTCTGAACACCGTATCTTTTTGTAAGATTCTCAATCACAATATCCATAAGTGATTTTTTTAAATAAATCCAAAATTACAAACGGCCGAAATTATTTCAAAACGGGGAAAAATAAAAACCACGGGGAGTTAAAAATTTGTTAAATGATAAGGTATCTGAAAAGTGTTTATGATTTACGGCGACTGCTCAATTAATGTCTTTAAAATATATTGCCAATTACCCCCCGGCTGATTAATTTGTTGATAAAACGTCGATTTTATTGATTATTGTTCAATAGTATTTGACCAAAATTTTTCCACTTAGCCGCTTATACAGTAAATTTGAAGTAGTTATTATCATGTATTCTGGCATAAAATGGAAATAGCACTCAATAACTTTACTCTTGAGCAGACGCCTAAGACTCCCCAGATTGATCTCAATCAGATTTCGGGAGAGCTTATCCTGTCGGGAAGGTCTATTCCCGAAAATGCTGCCAAAATATATGAACCGGTGCTAAACTGGGTCAGGGATATGTTCTGAAAGCAAAACCTATCACAAACCTGAGGCTAAATCTTGAATATTTCAATACCTCATCAATGATGTGGCTGTCGAGGATACTCAGCGTTCTTAAAAAGATAAATGATCCTGAGTACATACTTTATGTTCACCTCTATATGCCTGTTGAGGAATATGATGAAATGAACAATATTGACGATATCAGGGATGCACTCTTACCGGTGAGGGATATCCTTCAGGATGCAACACCCTGCGTAGGGATCAAGTTATACGGAACAGATAACAGTGAAGTAATTAAAGACGCACTGGTATTTATTTAAACTCCTGTCACATCAGTGACATTTTGGCGCAAAGGCGCAAAGGCAAGCTTAAGGCATTAAGGTTTACTAAGCTATTAATTATTTTTACCCCTGGACTCCTAATAATATATATTAATGGGAGTTTCAGCAGTAGTAAACTGGTTATGATAAACCGGATTTTTCTTATCCACAATTGTAATATCGTTCATCAGGTTTTGCCTGTATGATTTACCAATCGGAAGATTTTTAACAGAATAACCAACATTCAGATCAAGGGAATTCTCATTGATGATGTTGATCATTTTCTTGTTTATTATGAATGACCTGTGTATCCTTACGAAAAGATCGGCCGGCAGCTGGTTTTCTATCCCCTTCATTGTATACAGGATAGTGAATTTTTTCTCCCCTGTCACTATTGTAACATAGTTCTCAAGCGCTTCAATGTAAACAATTTCAGGCATTTTAAGCTTCACCAGGGTTGATTCCTTCTTTATGAAGACCTCTTTATCTTCATTGCTGACTGAAGACAGCTGCAACACTGATTTCAGTGATCTGTCGACTGCGCGGCTGAACCTTGAATAATCTACCGGCTTGATAAGATAATCGACAACATTATGATCAAAAGCTTTCCTTGCATACTGGCCTGTATTGGCAACAACAATTACATTTGGAGGATTGCTCAGGTTGTCAATAAGTTCCAGGCTCTGTATGCCTGCCGACTTCAGGTCGATAAATGCAAGGCCTATATTATTCTGCTTTGATAGCTGGCCGATGGCTGATTCGGAGTCATTGAATTTCCCAACAAGATTGAGGGATGAACATCTTGAAACAAATTCCTCAAGCTGTCTGCTTCCCGGCTGATCATCAACAATAATACAATTCATAATTCAAATTAGATTAGTTAACCGGAAGCTAAAATATATCCCCGATAATGAATTTTAGATGAAGTTTTGAGAAAAGGGTAAAAAAAAGCTGCCGGTTACAGTAACCGGCAGCTCAGTATATTAATACAACCAGTGTATGATCAGAATAAAAGAATTTTCAGACCGGAATTATTTCAGTCCCTTAAGGATTTTCTCCGCTTTCAGCCAGTCGCTCTCCTGCGTTCCGGGAATATTTTTAGCAATCCGTTCCCTGTAAAGCTCTTCTGCCTTTACACGGATCTCAAGTTCAGTCGGGCCTGCTGTAATTTTCAAAGTCTTCGAACCGCGTTTTTTCTCAGTGGGAATTTTACCGGCAGAAGTCACTTCCCTGGATTTTTTTGCTGTGCTTTCACTTTTAGCTTTCATGATATCTGATAATTAAAATTTGGTAATAGTTCCCGGGTACAAATTTATTGTTTATAATTCTTATAAATAACAATTTACCTGTAATTTTGTTAACATAATATCAGACATAGTTGTAAAAACGCCATGTATGGTTGTAAACGCCATGCATGGCGTTTTTACAATACCCTGATCTTTATGTTCCTGAACCACGATTCATCATTATGGTTCTGCAAAACAATATGAGCCTTCCGCTTATCGGTGAATCCAGGTATTTTACTGAATTTGCTGACCTTGTATGCATCTTCAAGCTCCTTTGAACCAAAGTCATATTCCACGACCCTTATCCCGTTGAGCCAGTGCTCGGCATGATTGCCTTTAACAATTATCCTGCTGCTGTTGAATTCTCCTACAGGTTTCAGGGAAACATTTTCAGCCGGAATAAGGTCATAAAGCGATCCCGAGAACTGAGCCGCCTTCAAAACACCTTTATAAGCCTCATCCCCGTCATCAATAAGCTGGTATTCAAAACCAAGGGCTGAAAACTGAGATCCGTATTTCTGTGACATTTCTTCAGAAACATTGTATTTAAGGCCGCTGTTGCCTGCTTTATTCACTTTCCATTCAAAAGTCAGTTCAAAGTTCTCAAATGTATCAATTGTAATTAAGTCTCCACCTTCAATAGGCCGGCCATCCGGCAGGTTCTTTTCATTCCCTGTATCTACCTTTTTAATCATTCCGTCCTCAATAATCCAGAGCCCGACCGGAACATGATCCCTTCCCAGTCCCCTCCAGCCACTTAATGTTTTCCCGTCAAAGAGCAATTTCCATCCCTCCTTTTTTTCAGCTTTTGTAAGCTTATTGATCTTCCGGGGATTACTCCCGGTCTTTTCAGGAATAAAATTCCAGCTGATAAGTACCGGTAAAATAACCGCTGCAATTAATGCAAAAATGATTTTGTTGATTCGGATTTTCATATTTTGTAATTTTAAATAATCTCCCGACCTTTGGTAATGTTCATTCCTGATACAAAGATCGTCATTTACAAACTTATCACATTTATATTATGAAAAAACTAACCAGAAGGAAATTTATTGCAACAGCTTCAGCCGGATCAATTGCTGCTGTTGCATCAGGTGCGATCCCGTTTAAGGATATTTCATTTGTTAACAGCAATTCAGGTAAGCTGGCTATTCTTGGAGGAGCGCCTGCCATCACCGCAAAAAAATGGCCCGACTGGCCTTATATTGACGAGAAGGTAATTTCAGAGGTTGTCGAAACTACCAGGAGTGGTATATGGTGCAGAATACAATCACCCAACAATAAGGTTCAGAAATTTGAGAATCAATTTGCAGGATTGATGGGAATCAAAACAAGTATTGCAACCGGTTCGGGTACCCAGTCATTGAATACTTGTGTAGAAGCCCTTGGTATTGGTCCGGGTGACGAAGTAATTACTTCTCCTTATACCGATCCGGGAACCATTGCTTCCATCCTTGTCAGCCGTGCTCTCCCGGTAATGGCCGACCTTGATCCTGATTCCTTCCAGCTCGATCCTGATGATGTTGAAAGACGCATTACCAAAAGGACGAAAGCACTGATGCCTGTTCATATGATGGGACAACCATGCAATATGGAGAGGATCATGGAAATAGCAAAAAGACACAACCTGAAAGTGATTGAAGATTCAGCCCAGGCTCACTTTGCAGAATACCAGGGGAAAAAAGTAGGACTCATTGGAGATGTGGGTTGCTTCAGCTTTCAGACAAGTAAGGTTCTTTGTTGTGGTGAAGGCGGCGGAATAATAAGTAACAATGAGGAGCTGATGGATAAATGTTACACTGTTCATAACCACGGTACATCAAAAAGAGGAAGGACAGAAACGATCGGATCAAAATACCGTATGGATGAGTTTGAGGCTGCAGTTCTGCTTGGCCAGTTACCTGGTGTTATGGACCGCCATTATATCCGCAACAGGAATGCAAAATATCTGACCGAGCATCTTAAAGAGTGTCCAGGACTTGTTCCACAGAAGCTTTACCCCGGAACAACAGCAGGCTCGTGGTACCTGTATTCATGGTCTTATAAAAAGGATCACTTTAATGGCGCTCCACGTGAGAAATTCCTGAAAGCAATTGCCGCAGAGGGTATCAGCCTCAGCCCGTATATAGCAAATGGTATGCATAAAGAGCCATGGACACAGCACATTCAGACCTTACCTGTATATAAAAAAATGTATGGAGCATCACGTCTGAAAAAATTCAATTCAGAACTACATCTGCCGAAATGCGACAAGGTTTGCGAGGATATGGTAATGCTATGGGCTTCAGGGCCTCTGCTGGGGACCCTTGCAGATATGGATGACCTTGTAAATGCTATAATGAAAGTTTACGTTAACAGGGATAAGCTTAACTCAATCTGATAATAGTATAATGAAAGCCGGTTGTTACCCTCACCTGAGGCTTAACAACCGGTTTATTGCATCCATAAGTATCTTTTCTGAGCCGGGTCCGACAAGAGACGGATCACCTGTTTCATACCCGCCCTCTTCGTAGGCAGAAGCTGTGCCTATATACCCCATCCCATTATCGCCATAAGCGGCCATTGCGACAAAGAGATCCTTCCGCTGTGACTTGGCGGCCAGTTGGTACTCAACAAATAATTCCCCGGGCAGGTGCAGAATTTTTGCACTGCCGATTGTAAGACATGACACATCAACTTTCATTTCTGCTCTGCTTCGCTCAATCCAGGCAAGCTTCATGGCGATCGAAGAATTCATGACCGTATCTGGGTTTTCTTTCAACCTTTTTTCAAGTTCTGCCAGATGTAAGGCTTCAGGAAGGGCGACAGATTCAAAACCCCATGTCACTGATCCGGCCGTGACCGGTTCGCATTTTGTCGATTCCCAGGCTCTTTTCATCCCATCGGCCAGCCGTTCGGCCAGGATCAGACGGTTTTGATGTGATCCGTCATTATATTTTCCTGCACCCACATTTGCTCCTGCACCGGTAAAATGAATATGCAGGGCATCAGGAACCTCAAGCTGCCTGAAGAACCTTGCCACACCGGGAAAATCGGGATTGGCAACCCCTGTCCTGTAATAACTCTGCGGATGAGAGGCATAATAACTTAGAACTGCGATAGGTTTTTCATCGTTCCAGAAGCTGACGAGAGACACTTCAGGATCAATAAGACCTTCAGGCTGAGCACGTAATGCTGAGTCTTTCGTCGCAGTCCATCTGGGAGCCATCAGTTTTCCGTCAGCTCCCATTATCCTCCGGTTTGACCCTACTCTGTCGACATCTGCTGAACCAAGTCCGATATGTGTGACCGGCTGAGTTTCTCTAAGAGAATTCCTTACTTTTAAAGCCAGCTCCGTAATAACCTGCCTGTGAAAAGCTCCGTCGAAACATTGCAGTTTTGCCCCGGCATCGCTTAGTATCTTTTCGATATCGAAGTCACACCATGGAGCATCGTGCTGATGTATAGTGTGCACCGAAACCCGCTCCGGAGTTGTGCCGGCTGCATTCGCCAGAGACCTGCGGAATGCGTCATAGCCGGAATTGCAGATCCGTATCCAGTCAACTGCACAAAGGACGACAGGCTTTCCGGCCCCAAGTATCACAATCCCCTTTGCCCTCAGTCCAAGATCCCATGTGTTCCTTGTCGAATCATAGGCAAGCCATGTCCCGACCGGAGGTGTTACATCAATGTCAAAAGTTGACAGTCTCAGTCCTGACGGAACAGATGGAAGAGGTGAATCAAATTGAGCAGTGAAATTGAGATCCGCCTCTGCAGAGTTTTTCTTACTCCCGGATTTTGTTTCTCCCTTATTGCAGCTCAACAAAAGCTGACCAAACAGGAGTGTCCAGATAACCAATCTTTGCATATTCATTTAAATACCGGACCCTATCAAGACCGAAAAGTATTAAGGTTTTGTTCTTATTTGATAAGAAGCTTCCCTTTATAAATAACTCCGTTGGTATATAATTTATATATATACAATCCTGTACTTAAGTTACTGACAGAGATTTGCCTGTTTTGAGATATTTTATGTTCCAAAACTTTTCTTCCCTGAATATCATATATTTCAGCGACGGCAGATTCGGGAATATCTGATAAATTAAAAACAATGAATTCTTTAGCAGGATTAGGATATACCCTTATACCTTTAGTATCGGAATTATTGAAAATGGAGGTACTTTGACCGGAATAATAATAAGTATCTTTATCAGAATTCACCCATTTGTTTACATCCCATTCAGAACCAGTCATCTCAACATATTTTACACCAGAAGGGAGAGTACCTGAAGCGGTTTGTTCTTCTTTAGAAAAATTAACCCAACCTGTGGCTGGATTAACCACTTTGTCCCAGTGGTAGATAATAAAACCTGTGATCTCGTTTGCAGTATAGAAAGTTTCCATTTTCATAAAACCGTCCCAGAGGCTTGTGGATGTGTTCCACTCATACATACTCATTGAGGTTACATTCCCATCTGAATTGTAAACATATTCTGTTTTATCAGATTTTACCCAGGCAGGAACAGTAAGGGTCTTATCCCAATCGGATGAGGTTGCAGTAGCAATTTTCCCATTTGCATTGTAGGTATTTTCGGTTTTACTGTCAACGGTCCAATCAGTGGCAATCATATCCCAGTCATAATGAGTTTCCAGAATATCTTTCCCGCCGGCATCATAGGAGTGTTCTGTTTTACTGACATTCATCCATTGGAATAAATACATGGAAGTAATTTCAACCAGGATATTTCCGCTTGCGTTATAAGTGGATTCTGTCTTAGAAGATTGGGCCCATGCATTCCCGCCCCAAGTATACCTGGTTGACAATGTATTATTCCCATTTACAAAAGTGTTTTCTGTCTTAGTGGTACCAATCCATTTGTTGGGCATTGAGGTGTTGTCCCATGCGTATGCAATCACCGAAGTCATGTCCCCGTCGCCATTAAAATGGTATTCTGATTTAACCGAATAAATCCATTTGTTAGGGATGTTGGTTTTGTCCCACAAATAAGTTATGTCAACCCGGCTACCCGTTGCATAGCTTGATACTTCTTTCATACTATTTACCCAGCCGGGGATTACTTCGTCCCAGGTTTTAAAAAGAGTGCTGTCGAGTCTTTCACCTTTGCTAAATGAGTCGTGATAGTTTTCAACGTTTTGCAGTTCCCGAAAAACATTGATCCCTGATTTTTCATTCAGCTGTCCCATTGCAGCAGTTGCAAGAAATGATCCAATCATCAGGAGTAAAATTTTTTTCATTTTCTGTTTTTTTAAAATGTAAATAAGTGATCCCGTTCTTCTTAATAAAATAAAAGAATATCAACTAAATAGAACATATTATTTTTGGTTGCCGGTCAATTACTTAAAACTTTAAGGATATCAAAGTTACGAATTTTCTTATATTAAAGCATACTATATGAAATCATTTATAAAAGACTAATTGTCCAATATTCTTTTTGCATTCCCCGATCTCAATAATTCCATAACAGAGGCATCAGCTTCTGACGGTCGTAGCGATTCTATCCGTAATAAGCCTGTCAGATAATCAAGGATCGGCGAATGAGTGCCAAATGCAAACTTATCCTTCCCGAATTTTTTTACCTGGTCTGCCATATTGCTTATATTTCTTCCTGAAGTATCAAATACAATATTTGATCCTGAGAAAGCTTCTGCCTCTTCAGTCATCAGAGAAATCCCGTTTGCAATATTAAGGATGAAGTATTTCGCATCGGGTACTTCTTTTATTATCGGGATAATATCTTTCAGACCCCACTCTTTTGGCAGATCCAGCCATGAACGGCATCTGCTGTCAACCATTCTCAGAGTGAATGCAACTGTAAGTCCGAAATCCCGCGCAGTTTTCACAAGTTCAATACACGAGGGATCGCTCAGCTCATAATCATGGTATTGCGGATACAGACGGATCCCTTTTACTCCGAACTTTGATCTGCAGATCTCAAGGTCGTTCATCCAGCCCGCATAGGAAGGATTAATGACTGCAAACGGGATAAATCTGTTCCGAAAGCGCCTGTCAGACATCAATTCTTTGTGCATTTCTTCATTTGCCGGCTGGGAATTTTTATAAAAAATTCCGTTCATATTGCTAATGACCGACATGTCCACTCCAAAATGATTCATCCTTTCGAGCAATGCGCCGCACGTTTTGCATTCTGTCCGGATGAAAGGCCAGTGGCCGATATTTGCGTTTATATCAATCAACATTCCGACCTGATTTTCTGAGTATGTTGTTAAAATTATCAAAGAATATCTTCTTCTTCTGATTATCGGTAAGGTGTGATGAAAGAATTACACCAACGCCCTGGTAGTATGAACTGTCTGTACCGAAGAACATCCTGTCCTCGCCTACACAATCAAGGACAAAATCAATCATGGTCCCTTCGTTATTGCTTCCCGAAGTATCCACATAAATGTTTGGATAATCCTTAATGGCCTTGCAGGTATATTCCCAGTCGCCTCCCCCTCCTGTATGTGCATACTGGAACATGGCTTCCGGATATCTTTTTGCTGCTTCAACAAAATCCTCAGCCGTTGAAGCATTCGGCTGCTGATTGCCATATTTCGGCCTGTGACCCGCAAATCCGATGGCAGTTACCGCATGCATCAGAATGATCATTTTCAGATCTATCATCTTTTCGATTATCGGATAAAATAAAGGATCATTTATTTTTACCTGGTAATAGACTTTGAGGCCGACCATGCCCTGATCGACGCATCGATTAATTTCTTCGAGGGATTCTTTACCATAGACGGGATTTACATATACCTGCCCGAGATACCTGCCTGGGTATCTTTTCATGGCACTGAGCACCTCATCGTTGCATTTTCTGAATGCTTCCGGAGTAGCAGGCGGTATATCAGCCGCATAATCGGGTATAGGCTTCGAAATCACCAGTTTTTCAATATTAAGCCTGTCGGCAATATCTATCTGGGTTTCCACAGTACCACTCAGTCCGACATGTTCATGAGCATCAATTTTCCTGTATTTCATTACCTCCTTCATAATATCGGATGAAGCGGGCGCTGATCTGTCTTTTGTGTAAGGTTCGGTAATAGTACTGCCAACAATCATTCCGGCAACTGAATAGGTAGTATTCCTGAAGAATTTCCTCCGGTCCATTTTATTTAGAGATATGTTGAATGATCAAAAATAATAATTATTAAGCCGAAGTTTATTCCCTCAATACTGTATTTACCGGATTCATCCGTGCCGCTCTGAGTGAAAGAGCACTTGTTGTAATGATAGCAATTAACAGAGTAATTATCATTGAAAGAATAAACGGTACAGCAGTTTTCAGAACAAAGTCCGGTAATCCGAAATCCATACGGTAAGCAAATCCCTCCAGCCACCGGTCCATAAGATAATAGGCCACCGGCCATGAGATAAGGTTTGATATCAGAACAAGAATAAGGAAATCTTTATTGAGCAGCCATACCACCTGACCGACACGTGCACCCATTATCTTTCGCAGACCGGTCTCTCTGGAGCGCTGGCCGGTAACATATGATGTAAGACCAAGCAGACCAAGACATGCTATTAATATTGTCATAACGGAAAAGATATTGAAAAGCGCATTGAGCTTATTTTCTGCTGTATACATTTCGTCCAGTTTATCTGCAAAGAAGAAATAGTTGAACGGCAGAGTATTTCCCATATCCTGCTGTAATTTTTCGATACTCGCTATCGCGTTGGCAATATTATCGTTGCTGATCCGTACATAAAAATTGGAATTGGGTTCACTGCTGACTAATAAAATAAATGGTTCAATCGGATTGTGTATGGAAGTGAAATGAAAATCTTTCATAACACCTATGACAACACCATCTCTCTGAGCAACTCCTGTAGAAGGATTAATCCCGAATTTGACTCTTCTCCCGATAGCGTTGGAACCCCATCCGAATGCTTTGACTGCTGCTTCATTAACAAGGAATGCCTGATTGACATCAGATGTCCTGGACTTCTCAAAATTTCTCCCTTCCACTATCTTAATCTGCATAACATCAATAAAATCGTGATCCACGACAGTAAAACTCGTTGCCAGTTCAACCATGCTGCTGTCTTTTTCAATCAGGAATACAACTTTACTGGCCATTAACGGAGGGACAAGTGCTGCTGAAGATACACCCTTAACGTCGGTGAGTTTTAGTAACTCAACTTTGAACGGCTGCAGCTTATTATTTATAAATGCAGTATCCCTTTCAGGTATGATTATTACATTCTCTTTATTCAGACCAAGATCCTTCTTCCTGATATAACTTTGCTGACCCGACACTATGATCGTACATATTATTAATGCACCTGATATAGCAAACTGAAAAACCACGAGGATCTTTCTTAGCAGCCCTTTCCCCCGACGCGGGTTTACATTACTTTTAAGAACATCCACGGGCGAAAATGAGGAAAGATAAAATGCCGGATAGCTTCCTGAAATGATCCCCACTAAAAAAGCTATAAGCAGGATCATGATAAATGTAAACGGCCTGAACAGGCTCCCGATTTTTAATGCTTTGTCAGTTAAAGTATTAAACGAAGGTAAAATAAAGATCGCAGCTATAAATGCAAGGACCAACGCTATTATTACGAGAACCATTGATTCACTTATGAACTGACGAATCAATGTCCCTTTTCCGGCACCTATGACTTTTCTCAGCCCGACTTCCTTTGACCGGCTTGTCGACCTGGCTGTTGCCATATTCATATAATTAAGGCTGGCTATAAGGATCATAAATAGTCCCACCAGGGCAAATATTATTATATAGTTGAAGTTTCCGACAGGAAGATCAAATTCCATCTTTGTACCAAAATGGACCTTATCGATCCTTGTTGCTTTAAGCTGGAAGGTTCCGTTTATCTGTTTTCCCAGTGAACTCATATATTTATCATAGAAATCCGGAAACTTGGCCAGAAGATCTCCGATTTTCGAATTGTCATCCAGAAGAATATAACCAAAAACGGAAATATTCCAGAACGCAGGAGCACTTCTGGAATTAAACCTGTCGACACCAGACAGTTCTACAATTGTTGCCATCGACAGCAGACAATCAAAACGCAGATGCGAATTGGCCGGAACATCCCTTATTACACCGGTAACACGGAAATTCCCAAAATTACTGGTAGTCAATAATTCTCCCACCGGATTGTCCTTCCCAAAATACTTTGAAGCAAAACTCTCAGTAATAACAATTGTATTGGGCTCATTCAGCGCATTATCAGGAGATCCCAGGATAAATTCATGATCAAAGATCTTAAAAACGGTCGAATCGGTAAAGTAAAGCTTGTCCTCAAAGAACTTAAGATCTTTATACTGAAATAATATATCCTGAACTCCAAAACCTGCAAAGCGGGCTATTTCCTTAATTTCAGGATATTCATCCTTAAGTGTCGGAGCCATCGGGACAGGTACCAGGGCAGCCAGAGTGGTTTTTCCTGAGATGTTAAAATCACTTTCCAGACGATAAATACGATCATAGTTTTTGCTGTGCTTATCGAATGTGAGTTCTTCCTGAACATATAATAATATAAGAATTGCACAGGTTATGCCAATAGCAGGTCCCAGAATATTCAGTGCAGAATAGAATTTATTTTTTTTAATTATCCTGTAAGCTGATATCAGATAATTCTTAAGCATGATATTTCTGTTTTTGAGAAGTTCACATTTTAATAACAGAATACAATTTAGGAAAAAGATTTAATTCAATCCCCTCTGATCAGCCTGTATCTTAAACCCAGGGATACACTGTGAATGACCGGTATACCTTCAGTGGTGATTATCATAGGGCAATATTCGCCTGTAATGAATAAATCAGGAAGTTTGGCAAACGGATTAAACCTTATGCCAAGCGGAATATTTATGCTCAGCCACTTATCATCCTCCGACAGTAAATTTACTCCCAGACCCCCTCCGGCGTAAAGGATAGCATTCGTCGGGGAAAATAAACGTGTTAGCAGATAGGCCTGGGTAATCCCCCTGTCAGAATATGACCAGCCAGCCTGGTTATACGATTTTGTATTTACCCGGAATTCGCCCCATAATTTGTTAAGTGGATCGGTTGAAAGTGAAAGGGTATTCCCATCGGTGTTATAGCCAATAGCCAGCTGGCCGGCTGCCGATAAAGTCAGGGCAAAAAGAAAAATAAAAGTAAGGATTGAATTTTTTTTCATTGAAGGTAGGTTATTGGTTAAGTATGAAAACACCGTTATTATAAGTCCCCACCCAGATATTGTTATTCCCATCCACCTCTATAGCAGTAATATAGTCATCCGGGAAAAGATCTACAGGTGAATTGATCCATTGTTTTCCAGTAAAAACACGCAGGTATGCCGACTCCTGTTCTGAGTCGGCCAGCCAGCAGTAATTTCTTTTATCAGCTTTGATGCTGCTGAAAAAGCTTATCCGGGGAAAATCCTCCGGTGTTATGATCTCCCATCCTTTATCCTTTGACCTGTATACTTTGTTTGACATCATTGCCGAGGATAATGAAAAATCCTCAACAAAGTAAATAAGTCCTGAAGGGCTGACAGTGAATGAGAATATCCAGTAAAAGGTGCCTTCTTCATTACCCAGACATTCCCACGATCCGTTTGTGATCCTGTAAATATTTGTACGTCCTACAGTACCCGTGGTGGCAATATAGACTGTCCCATCAGCATCAATTTCAATATCTTCAATAATATTCTGATTCAATGGTGAATTCTCAGGCGTCAGAAATTCAAATTTCTCCCCGTCAAAAATACCAAGTCCCCCCATTCTGAAAGCACAGCTTGTAAACCAGACATCTCCCGAGGGTGAGATCTTCACATGCCTTACATAATCCCTTGGCAGACCGGCATTGGCGTTATTGTACCATGTGAACTTCTTTCCTGAAAGATGACCAAGTCCTCCTCCCGTTGTTCCTATCCATACTGACTTATCAGAAGCAATTGCAAGACTGGAAATATCGTACTCCAGGGTATAGATATCCTGATCGCTGCCATCCAGCAAATAAAGTTCCTTCCCCGATCCTATAGCAACAAATCTTTCCCCGTAAATATCGATGCAGTTTATATGTTTCCCATTAAGAAGGTGGTTTGAAACCTCAAAACTGATGTTAGGATCGAAATTATTGATCAGATCATCCTTCTGGCAGGAACCTGCCAGAATCAGAGACATTATCAGAAAAAAGATATCTTTGTGCATAATCTTCATAAACTTAAAGCATTTCAACAGGGGCTTAAAGCAAATTGAAATATGAAAGTTTACTGCTTATTTATTCCCATTTTTATTTACCCTGAGGATTTGGAATTATGCAGAGGAATTCAAAATCCTCATCGAATGGATTCCTGAACTGATGCATTTCATCCGGAACTACATAAAGGCTGTGACCGGCTTTTACTTCAAATTCATTGCCATCTTTATCAACAGCGATACCTTTGTTCCTTTCAATTTTGATAAGATGCTCATAATTATGCTTATGATGGGGAGTATTACCGCCGGGGGCGACAATAAAATGCCTGAGGATAATATTCTCAGAACCATCTCGGGGACCGACAAGGATTTTCATTCTGACATCCTTTGCTCCTTCCATGTTTACTTCTCCGGCGAAGATCTCTTCATTAACGTTAATTTTCATGCTTTAATTTTCCCCACAAATTACATAAAAAGAAAAAATATCTAACATTTATCAGTAATTTTTTGCAGAATTGAGATTCAGTATCTATCAGCGCTGGTTAGGGCTTTAGCCAGGATTTTAAATAACCGAAGCCCGGAACTGAAAAAATTACTAATATTGAAGACACAATTTCGGTGTAGATATAATAAAGGAAGAGACGAAAATGGGAAGGACTGACCAGATTGGATTTGATAATGATAAATATCTTGAGCAACAGACATCTGCAATTATCGGGAGAGTTAATCGCTTTAACCATAAGCTCTACCTCGAATTCGGAGGGAAGATCCTTTTTGATTATCACGCCGCAAGAGTACTCCCGGGCTTTGATCCCAATGTAAAGATGCGTCTGCTTCAGATTCTGAAAGACAAGATAGACGTTATTCTCTGTATTCACGCCGGAGCTATTGAAAGGAAAAAGGTAAGGGCCGATTTCGGAATAACCTACGATGTTGATGCCTTAAAAACAATTGATGATTTCAGGGAGTGGGGTATTGATATTACTGCGGTTGTAATTACCCGGTATCAGAACCAGCCACAGGCAAAAGCATTCAGAAACAAGCTTCAGTTAAGGGGAGTAAAGGTTTATCTGCATTATCCTACCTTAGGTTATCCGACCGATATCGATCTGATCGTAAGCGATGACGGATACGGTGCAAATGAATATATTAAAACAAACAATCCGATCGTTGTTGTTACCGGCCCGGGACCTGGCAGCGGAAAACTTGCCACCTGCCTGTGCAACCTTTACCATGAATATAAAAACGGGGTAAAAGCCGGATATGCAAAGTTTGAAACTTTCCCGATATGGGATCTTGAAGTTGATCATCCTGTCAATCTGGCTTATGAAGCTGCTACAGTCGATCTGGAGGACAGAGTTCTCATTGATGAATATCATTTAAAAGCCTACAATGTCAAAAGTGCAAATTACAACCGCGATTTAGAGGCATTTCACCTGCTTAAACGGATTTTTGAGAAGATAACAGGAGGCGAATCGATGTACCAGTCTCCCACTGATATGGGAGTGAACCGTGCCAGCGCCGGAATAGTAAATGACAGCATAATCAGAAAAGCGTCATACCAGGAGATCATCAGGAGATACCTGAGGTGTTCTGTGGAATATGCATTGGGTCTGCAGGATAATGATACCCTCGGCAGGATGGAAAAAATAATGAAAAAGATAGGGGCAAAAGTCGAGGACAGGAAAGTAGTATTGCCAGCCCGCAGAGCTGCCATTGAAGCTCAGAAGAGCGGAAAGGGAAATGATGGGATGTATTGCGGTGCCGCAATGGAACTGGACGACGGGACAATTATCACCGGCAAAAACTCGCCACTCATGCATGCATCATCAAGCCTGGTCCTGAATGCCGCAAAACACCTGGCAGGATTACCCGATAAAATGTACCTTCTTCCTGAAAATATAATTGATTCGGTTACACATCTCAAAAAGGATATACTACATGGGAAAATGGTAAGCCTTGATGTTGACGAAACTCTGATCGTACTGGGAATAAGTGCACTGTCGAACCCTGCAGCAAAAATGGCCCTGGAAAATCTGAAATACCTGAGGAATTGTGAAGTACACCTGACACATATCCCTACCCCCGGAGATGAAGCAGGATGGCGGAAATTAAAGGTCAACCTCACCTGCGATCCGGAATATTCGAGTAAAAGCCTGTTTATAAGCGGTTGATTGAAGGTTCAAATGACGGCACAGAAACTTATGAAACCATTTTTAATAATAATTTTCACATCACTTTCAATAAGCATCTCTGACGGACAGATGTCGGGCTTCCGTGGACCTGAGCGTAGCGGGATCTATAATGAAAAAGGATTACTGAAAACATGGCCGGCATCCGGCCCTCAGCTGCTTTGGGAAACAACTGGAATAGGAAAAGGACAATCAAGTGCAACAGTCACCGATGATGCAATCTATATAACCGGCAGGAAGGGCGAAAATGATGTTCTGACTTGCCTCAGCCATAGCGGGAAAAAAATTTGGGAAGTAGTTTATGGAATTTCCTCGGTAGTGACTAATTTTCCTGAAAGCCGCTGCACTCCCTCTTTTTCAGATAACAGGATTTTCGTTGTTGGTGGCCAGGGAGAACTTGTATGTATAGGAACGGATGGAAAAATTATCTGGTCAGTAAATTATTTCAGAAAATATAATGCATCAGAACCTCTTAACGGAGTTTCAGAATCACCACTGATAGTTGATAATAAAGTTATCGGGACTCCCGGAGGCAATGTGGCATCAATGGTTGCTTTCAATGTTGAAAACGGTAAAACAATTTGGGAAGCACCGCCGGTAAATGAGCTGACAAATTATGTAAATCCATTACTTATCCGGAATGGAAGCAATAAAATAATTGTCACATGGACGGCACATCATCTGATAGCAGTTAATGCATTAAACGGAAAACTCCTCTGGAAAATTCACTGTGAAGGGCTGAATACCGAACAACTTGAAAGAAGGAACCGTGTAAACACCCCGGTCTATCGCGATGGATTTATCCTTGCCGCCAACGGTTATGATCAGGTAGCGATAAAGATTAAGATCAATCCCGATGGTACAGATCCGGTCATCATTTGGAAGAACATTGATCTTGATCCCCATGTGGGAGGTATGGTACTTCTCGGAAATTATATTTTCAGTTCAAATCATATAACAAACTCAAAGGGGAAATGGATCTGTGTTGACTGGACAACAGGAAAAACAATGTGGATAACGGACTGGTATAATAAAGGAGCCATAATCTCGGCCGATGGGATGCTTTATATAATTGAGGAAAAAAGCGGCCATGTCGGGTTGTTAAGGCCGGATGGTCAGAAGTTTGATCTTGTCAGCTCTTTTCAGATCACCAAAGGGGACGGCCCGTATTTTTCTCATCCCACCATAAATAAAGGGAGATTGTTCATCAGGCATGGTGACTACCTGGCTGTTTATTCAATTAAAGCAAAATAACCATGGGTCACTCAGATAAGAAAAAGGAAAAGTACTTAAGAACAATCATTGAGCTCCAAAAGGAAAATGAAGTGTTGAAAGGTCATATTAATAGTTCATTGTCTGAAAATAGATTGAATTTGATCCTGGAAAATACAGGAGAGGGTATT
The DNA here is from genome assembly GCA_963700275.1 of uncultured Bacteroidales bacterium. Classification (GTDB taxonomy): domain Bacteria; phylum Bacteroidota; class Bacteroidia; order Bacteroidales; family VadinHA17; genus LD21. The sequence goes on from CAVOWZ010000008.1 coordinate 158,567, forward strand.
TTTGGACTTGATGTTGATGGTAATCATACTTTTGTTAATCGAAAAGCTGCATATTTGCTTGGTTATGAACCAGCAGATCTGATTGGAAAGAACAGTCATTCAATATGGCACTATAACCGACCCGATGGTAGTTTATTCCCGGAAGAAGAGTGTCCAATATATTTTACCCTTAAAGACGGAAAGAAACATTTTGGAGAAAGCTATTTTTGGAGGAAGGATGGTTCTGGTTTCTACGTGGATTATAGTAGTATGCCCATTTTTGACAATGATTCAATTACAGGGGCAGTCATAACTTTTTCTGATATAACCGGACGTAAAATTGCTTTTGAGGAAACTATCCGGCTTCAAAGGGCTGTTGAATCATCCGGGGAAGTAATTTTTATTACGGACTTAAACGGCCTTATTACATATATTAATCCCGAGTTCACTAATCTTTATGGTTTTACAGCCGATGAGGTAATTGGCAAAACCACTCCCCGGATCTTAAAAAGTGGGACAATGGCTGCCGAAACCTACAAAAACTTCTGGGATACACTTCTTAATAAAGATGTTATTAAAAGTGAGATTATAAATAAAACAAAAGATGGCAGGCTACTAAATATAGGAGGTTCGGCAAACCCTATTATTAACGATCAAAAAGAGATAATAGGATTTATTGGTATCCAGCATGATATAACATCACGGAAGCTGGCAGAAGAAGAAATAAAACTTAAGAATGAGCTTCTTCAGACCATTAATGCAGAAAAAGATAAATTCTTTTCAATTATTTCACATGACCTTAGGGACTCTTTAAGTGCATTTGTCAATACTACTCAGCTAATAACAGAAGAAATTCATACAATGGAACTGGAAGAGATCAGAGAAATCACCGGGGGTATGAAAATCTCGGCAAACAAGTTATATAATTTGCTTGTAAATTTGCTTGAATGGTCCACATTGAAACGCGATGGAATGGCTTTTGTTCCTGAAAAGCTAAACATTAAAGAAAAAATTGGAGATTGTATTGATGTCTTATCGGAATCTGCAAGAAGAAAGAGAATTGAAGTTTCTTTTCCCATACTCGATGAAATGGAGGTTTTTGCAGATAATCATATGTTTGATACTATTCTCAGGAATCTGCTTTCCAATGCAATAAAATTTACACATGTTGGAGGAAAAGTAAACGTGACAGCTGATTATAATAGTGATCATTCAATTCTGATAAAAGTCAGTGATTCCGGGATTGGCATGACTCCGGAATTGCAAAACAAATTATTTCTGATAAGTGAAAGGCCAGGCAGGCCGGGCACAGAAGGCGAAATGAGTACAGGTCTTGGATTGTTGTTAGTAAAGGAATTTATTGAAAAACACGGTGGTAAGATTTGGGTTGAAAGCGAAGCAGGTTACGGGAGTACTTTTAGTTTTACTCTACCCGAAATGATGAAGGAAACATTATCTGATAAAGTGTAAAAAGAAAACCGCAAGACTCTGATCTTACAGGTTCTGCAATGCCTCCAGCTTCATCAATAATTGATCATTACCACAAAATATTTATCTGCCGCTTCATTTACCAGTTTAATGGCTTCAGCTTCACCTTCAGCGTGCAATATTTTAGCCTGCTTATAACCGGGCTTCCTGATCCCCTTATTACCAGGCTCGACTCATCACTTCCGGCCATCCCTGTAACTATGGTCATGCCATTTACGGTATTGTGCTGGCTGTGTTTGTCAGGAGCAAAAATTGCTAATTTTGTTATTACTATATACTCAATGTTTAATAAATAACCATCAATATGAAATTTAAGTTATTGTTACTTTTACTGGTCCTTACATCAGGGTCGGAAAAACTATTGAATGCGCAGGAGACCAGTCTCAGTACTCCTTCTGATACTCTGGTTGTTCTTTGGTCAAGTGGTGATCCTGAAGTTGCTGAGAAGGCCTGCTTAATGTATACTGGCGCTGCAAAGAAATTTGGCTGGTTTAAAGAAGTTATATTAATTGTATGGGGGCCATCAGAAAAACTCCTTGCAGAAAATTCAAAACTGAAAGATAAAATAGCCACAATGAAGAAAGATGGAGTTATAGTTGAAGCATGTATAGCCTGCTCAAACATGTATGGAGTAACTGACGAACTCAAAGTATGTGAGGTTGATGTAAAGGGAATGGGAATTCCTCTTTCACGGTATCTGAAGAGGGGTTACAAAATAATATCATTTTAATAAATATGAAAAGACCACTTGTTTTTCCTGCAGAAGAAACCGGTGATGCAGAACTTCAAAAACTTATCGTGTTTTACAATGAAACATTAGGTTTTTGTCCGAACAGTATTAAGACAATGTATCATCGTCCTGATATTGCCTATTCTTTTATAGCTCTAAACAAAGCAGTTATGGAGAACAACGGCAGTGTAACAAGTGCCCTCAAGCGTTTGGTAGGTTTTATTAGCAGTAATACAGTGGGATGCAAGTACTGCCAGGCTCATACAATAAGAGCTGCAGAAAGGTATGGTGCTGAGATTGAAAAAATGGCTAATATTTGGGATTATATGACCCATCCAGCCTTTTCTGAGCAGGAAAGAATTGCGCTGGAGTTTGCATTCAGATGCTCAACAGTTCCAAATTCGGTCGATGATGAAGTTGCAGAAAGATTAAGAGCTTACTGGAATGAGGGGGAGATTGTAGAGATAATGGGGGTTATAGCACTTTTTGGATTTCTGAACAGATGGAACGACTCTATGGGAACTGAAATTGAGCCTGGTGCAGCTGAATCAGGTATCAGGTACCTTGCAGGAAGAGGATGGACAACGGGAAAACACACCTATTGAATAAATATACTTTTTTAGTGTGAGAGCGAGACTGATAAAAAAGAGTGAGGCGCTCACTCTCGCTCTCACTCTCACTCTTTATTTAGTGGTGCCACCAGCCCCTGAGAAGTCTTTTTGATAGCCCTGACTGGCCGATATAATGGGGGTTTGCGAAATAATTATCAAAGTCACAATAGCACTTATCACAATATTTGCAACATTAAGAAGATCACTTATTTAATTGATTATAAGGGCCTTAGAATGATGGCAATACTGAGGCAAAAGGTAAAAGCATAGAGATTACCGGATCAAAAGGAGAGGAGCAAAGAATTCAGATAGTTATTGCCGACAATGGAACCGGCATTCCTGAAGAGTTGATTGAGAATATTTTTATCCCTTTCATTACCACCAAAGAAAATGGATCTGGCATTGGTCTGAGTCTTTGCCGGCAGATAATGAAACTTCATGGAGGAACTATAACACTAAACCCGGGATTTGGAATTGAGACAAGGTTTACGATGAGATTCTAATTCAGTTTGCTGTGAAGCCGATTAGACGACCGGTTACGTGTAAAAACTTTTGCAGTATTTATTTTAAACTTTATTGAATCAATTTCCTGACGAGAAAAGAAATTACCATGGAGAAATACACCCTCAATCTTCTGAGTATTCTTAATATCCGTCAAAGGATTTTCGCTTAAGAGAACAAATGAAGCCCTTTTACCTTCCTCAATTGACCCTAGAGATTTGTCAACTCCCATGAACTGAGCCGGAATAATTGTTGCACTTCGTAAAATATCAAAAGTAGGTATTCCTGCTTCCTGCCAGATAGCCATTTCTTCATGAACAGAATAACCGGGGATTACTCCTGCGACTGATAAATCCGTCCCAATAAATAAAGTGAATTCAGCCTCATATAAATCTTTCAGAAAAGATTTGTAAAAAGGGTAAATTTGTCTGAAAAACGGGATGTTCTCTTTTTGTGATTGCCACATTTTCCAGATCTCCCATACTAAAGGAGAAATGTAATTCAACATAGGATAATTGCGATTATATATCTCATCAAGGCTGATCATGCATTTAGTTACAATCAGAGTAGGACAAATTGCCATCCCGTAACCGCTGATTTTTTTAAGTTCTACCTGTAAAATTTCTTTGTTTACCTGAGGATATTCCAGAAAGAACTCCTGATCATTACCCATTCCTCCAACCTGCAGTTTAGGTGATTTATTTAATGCTTTCGCTATCACATTCCCAAAACCAAAAGTGTGTTCGGAACTATTTAATCCGAATTTCGCAGCATCTTCCAGTAAAACACCTTCGGGAATATGCCCGACAACCTTAATACCATTTTTTTTACATTCATCTACAATTGCTAAAAACACATCCTTTTCCAGCTTGCTGTATATTTTAACTTCGTCGACTCCTGATTCAAGTTGTTTATGAACCATAGCCCGACCCTCTTCTCGACGTGTTGCAAACAAATGAGATATCAGGAATAAATGGAGAATTACCATCGAGTATCGCACCAGTTGTGATCATTTCAGGTCCGAATAGCTGACTGCTGTTTAACAAATTCCGTTGATTAATAGCAACTTCCGTTACATTTCCCATTTCACGAACAAATAACACTCCGAAAGAAATAAACATTGCTCCGAATGATTCCGGATCCAGATAATGGACATGTGAATCGAACAGACCCGGAATAATAAATAAACCTTTACCGTCAATTATTTTTAATCCGCTAAGATTTTTTGTATTGCCCTTATGAGTTATCTCATTAATAAGCCCATCCTTTACAATAATGTTTCTATTCTTCTGAAGTCCCCCATTTTCGACATCTATAATTGAAACATTTGTTACTGCATATCCAAATTTATTATTATCGCTTTGTCCGGATAATATTATAAAGTTGTTCGAAAGCAGGAGAAATACAAGACTGATAAAATAATTATGCCTTTTCATTGTCGTATAAGTTTGCGTTAAAGAATTTTGACACAAACCTAATCTGTGGCAGATAATACAACAAATCAAAGGGATATTTGAAAAAGATATGGGATAACCGACTAGATATTACTGACTGATTGCCTTGAAAAATGCTTCTTTGTATTTTCTTGAAACCGGAATTGGTTTAACTATACCCTGAATAAAAATCATATATCCGCCTGAATTACCGGAAACAGAATTTATCTTATTAGCATTAACAATATATCCATTATGACATCTTAAGATATACCTGCACTGTTTCTTCAGTTCTTTCTCCAATTCTGTTAATGTTTTTCTAATTAAATACTTTTTAATCCGCCCTCTTTCAAGCCAATTAACCTCAGCATAGTTGTCAGCAGAAACAATGTATAATAATGAATCTGAATCAACAGTAATAACATCGCTCAGGTTTAAGGATGTTATAGTAATTAATCTGGTGCTGATATCTTTTCTTTGAAGTTGTAAAATATCCGTGTTAACTTGATTTGTTATCCTGATTTTCTTTTTCAGATAGTATTTTTCATATAAAATAATAATAAAAGTACACCCTAATGAACCTACTAAGTAAGTCTGTCCCATCATTTTGGGCAAGCTTCTCCAGATCAACTGGCCATTATTCATAATCACTTCCCAGATGATAAAGTTTCCGATACCACAAACAGATATTATCCAGAACAGCCAAAAGATAGTAATGCCAATTGTAAATCTCTTAATAATAAAGCGCTGGAAAAGATATACATGAATAACTGAAATAGAAGAACTAATCAAGCTGTACCAGAAAATAAGGTTAAGCTTTACAGGACTAGGAAAGAGTGCCAATCCAAAAGGTCCGAAGAGCCAGAGGAAAATCAAAATGAAAAAACCATTCCCAATTGAAAATATAAATTTAATGTGATTGTCATTAAGCAAATCATACGGTCTGCTGTAAAAGTTTTTAGCCTCTTTAAATGTTATAATCTTATCCAATGTCATTCTTAGTCATTAATACATTCTAATTTCATATATCTGTCATGTTTCCTTCGGGTTACTCATAACTTATATAGTTGTTCTATTTACATTCTATAAAAACTTCCGTTTTAAAAGTAGAAATTAATGTATTAAACCATCGTTCTCGCTTAAAAGGTTAAATTAGAAGCAATGATTTTCACTAAATTAATAAGAAATATTATAAATCCATCCTAAAAATATTTTGGATATGTCTTTTTTTTAGATTGTTACATAATTCTTCATCAATTCCGCCAACAGAAAATTTAAAGACCCCTGCAAATCATTGATCTACAGGGGTCTGCGATTTAAGGTTGTGGTGCCACCAGGAATCGAACCGGGGACACATGGATTTTCAGTCCATTGCTCTACCGACTGAGCTATGGCACCTCCTTTTCGGACTGCAAATATATATTTCAATTTCATTTAACCCAAACATTACACTAAAAAAATCAATTTGCAATGATTTTCATATATGTTACATTTACAGCATTATCAAAATCTATTATTGCATATTGCTGGTTACTGGTCCCGGGAACCCGGAATTTGGAACCTGGAACCTGGAACCTGGAACCTGGAACCTGGAACTTAATCTTCTTGAATGGAACTTCTTCATTATAAACTCGATAACAACATAAGGCTTGTCCACCACCGGACAAACGGAATGGTTGCCCATTGCGGACTGATACTAAATACCGGATCACGGGATGAGAGGGAAAAAGAACACGGGATGGCGCATTTTATTGAACATATGCTGTTTAAGGGCACAGTTAAACGGAAGCCTTACTACATTTTCAGCTGCCTCGATAATGCAGGAGGTGAACTGAATGCATATACTACCAAGGAGGAGACAGCCATTCATGCATCTGTCCTTAAAGAAGATTTTGAAAAAGCCGTAGATATTATAAGCGATTTAACCTACAATTCGATCTTCCCCGAAAAAGAGATCACAAAAGAAAAAGATGTTATAATCGAAGAAATTAATTCTTACCTCGATAGCCCTGCTGAACTGATCTTTGACGAGTTTGAAGAGATGGTCTTTGAAGGTCAGACGCTTGGCCGGAGTATCCTTGGAACACCTGAACTCATTAAGTCCTTTACCCGGCAATCCCTGAATGATTTCGTTTCAGCAAATTATGACACATCGGAAACAGTCTTTTGCTCGGTAGGCAATATCCCGGATGAAAAAGTGATCCGAATCTTCACGAAATACTTCGGGAACATCCCCCGTAAGAAGATAAAGAAGCACAGGAGTAAAAAACATATATACAAACCGTCAACATTAATCAAAAAGAAAGACACAAACCAGATCCATTGCATCATAGGCAATATTGCTTACGGTTATAAGGACAAACGCAGGACAGGCATGTTCCTGGTTAATAATATCCTTGGAGGACAGGGTCTTAACTCAAGACTGAATTTATCACTTCGCGAGAAAAAAGGTCTGGCTTATACTGTTGAATCAGGCTATAATTCATACAGGGATTCAGGGATCTTTTCAATTTATTTCGGGACCGACAACCATAACCTTGAAAAGAGCATAACAGTTATTAACTCGGAGCTTACAAGACTGAGAACATCAAAGCTGGGAACACTTCAGCTACATTCAGCCAAGAAGCAAATCAAAGGTTACCTGGCAAGAGGATATGAAAACCATGAAAGTCTGATGCTGAGCCTGGGAAAAAATCTCCTTGTCTTCAATAAAATTGATACACTCGGGGATATCTGTGCGAAAATAGATAAAATCACTCCCTCAGATGTGCTCGAAATCGCAAATGAAATATTTGACCCCAACGCCCTGTCAACCCTGATCTACAAATAGAAATGGATAAACTGCCTGAGAAATATCTTCGCGATCACTCAACCCCGGAAGACCCTGTGCTTGAAGAGCTTTACAGGGAGACACATATCAGGTTCGTCAATCCGAATATGTCAACCGGCCACTCCCAGGGAAAGCTGCTTGAATTTATTTCCCGCATGATAAAGCCTGAATTCATTCTTGAGATCGGGACTTTTACCGGATATTCAGCAATCTGCCTTGCAAAGGGACTTAAACCCGGAGGCAGACTGATCACAATTGAAATAAATGATGAAATTACGGAATTCGCTCAATCTTATTTCCATAAAGCCGGTATGGAAAATAAGATTTTACAGATGACCGGCAAAGCACAGGATATCATACCACGGCTTGATTATAAGTTCGACCTTGTTTATATCGACGGAGACAAACGTGAATATACCGAGTATTTTAATCTGGTCATAGATAAAATAAATAATGACGGATTCATAATTGCAGATAATGTACTGTGGGGAGGTAAGATCTTTGATTCAGATACAAAAGATCCCCAGACCCTGGGTATCATTGAATTTAACGAAATGATCCGCTGCGATACCAGGATCGAAAAAATCATACTCCCACTGAGAGATGGTCTGATGCTTATAAGAAAATGTTAGTTTCATTCAAATAAAATGATATGTTTTTGCGGTTTTACGGCATTACGGTATTACGGTTTTATGGTGAAAGGCTATTATGCCATACCACTGTAATGCCGTTACATCATAACACCATAACACCGTAACGCCATATTGCCATAACACCGTAACGCCGGGATGCCATTTTCTTCTTCAACATTAAGAATCATATCTTAAGCACAAAATGGTACAATTTTTGATCAGTCCTAATAAACAATCATCATGAAGTATTTAGTGGTTACCATTCTATTAGCAGCATCATTTTATTCAGTTCAGGCACAGGAAAGCCGTTCAGGAATCCTTGACGATCTTGAACGTAACAAAACATCAGGACAGGCAACCCAGTCTGCATTTACAGCAACAATAAAATCAGCAACCCGGCTATTTGAAGATAAAAATGATCTTACATCTGTTATTACTGTTATACCTTCAGGATCTGAAGTTGATGTCCTTGGAGCTGACAGTACATATCTTAGAGTGGTTTTTGATGAAATTGAGGGTTTTATTTTCAAAAGACATGCGGAAATAAAACAGACGCCTATGTCAGACAGACGCACTTCACCTGCCGGAGAACCATCGGGACAGTCTGAACCCCGTGCTCAATCTCAACCTCAATATCAGGCTCAACCTCAACCTCAATCTCAGCAGCAGGAAAGCAGGTTTTCCTACCTTGAAAACAAATATGGAACAAGTATGGCTTCTTCTCTCATTGCAGGAAAGATCTGGAGGGGAATGTCAGCTGAAATGGTCAGGGACAGCTGGGGAAAGCCTCTGAAAATCAACAGGGTAATATCAGGTAATACAGTCAAGGAAGAGTGGATATACAGGAGCACATGGCTTTACATTGAGGATGATGTCCTCATGACGTGGGGACCGGTGCAGAGGCAATAAACCGTAACGTAGAGACGCCCAAATTGGGTGTCTATACAATGAAAAAACGCCCAAATGGGCGTTTTTTCGTGATTTATCGAGCGGGAGACGGGACTCGAACCCGCGACCCTAACCTTGGCAAGGTTATGCTCTACCAACTGAGCTACTCCCGCAGATTCAGCGGCAAAAATAAGAATTTTTTACAAGAGAAAAAGTTTCAGTCTGTTTTTTCTTACTATTTTTGATCTCCTAATCAAATTTTATATCTTATCATAAATCACTTAATATCCAATGAAAAAATTACTTTTCTTAATTCTTATTACCGGCATGCTATTCAATTCATGTTCTAAAAAATCAACCGGTCCGGAAGTTTCGGTTCCGGTTGAAAAATATACACTTGAAAACGGGCTGACTGTTATTCTTCATGAAGACAAATCAGATCCTATTGCCGCAATTGCAATTCTCTACCATGTGGGATCAAGTCGTGAAGTTCCGGGGAAAACCGGTTTTGCCCATCTTTTTGAGCACATGATGTTCCAGAGATCTGAAAACGTGGGTGAAGACCAGTTGTTCAAACTTATTCAGGGTGCCGGCGGAGAGCTCAACGGAGGAACAAGTCAGGATATGACTATTTATTACGAAGTCGTTCCGAAAAATGCCATTGAAATGGCTCTATGGCTCGAGTCTGACAGGATGGGATACCTGGAGAACACTGTCACACTGGCTGCATTTGTCAATCAGCAGAATGTGGTCCAGAACGAAAAGCGTCAGGGTGTCGATAATCAGCCATACGGTTTCAATGAATATCTGATCCTGAAAAACCTCTATCCGGAAGGACATCCTTACAGCTGGGATGTAATCGGGGAAATGGAAGACCTTACAAATGCGACAGTGGAAGATGTGAAAGCTTTTCACAGCAAATTCTACTCCCCGAATAATGCGACTCTAGTTATTGCAGGCGATATTAATAAGGATGAGATCAAAACCCTTGTAGAAAAATATTTCGGTGAGATTCCGCAGGGAGTAACAATTGAAAAACGCGGAGCAATACCTGCCAGACTGGACAAAAACGGTAAAATTATACCACGAAGATAATTTTGCCAGGGCCCCAAGGCTCACTATGGTATTCCCGACAGTTGAACAGTTTGCAGACGATTCATATGCACTGGATTATCTCGGCGATCTGCTGTCCAACGGGAAAAAGACACCTCTTTATAAAGTATTGGTAAAGGATAAGAAGCTGACCTCATCAGTTATGGCAAGTAACCGCTCGCAGGACCTGGCAGGCAGCTTTACTATTTCGGTAACTGCAAATCCGGGAGTAAATCTCACGGATGTTGAAAAAGCTGTTTTCGAGGCATTCGAAATGTTCGAAAAAGAAGGCTTTACCGAAGATGATCTTTTAAGTATCAAAGCAAGAAACGAAACGGGTTTCTACAATTCATTCAGCAGCGTCCTGAGTAAATCATTTACACTGGCTCAATATGAGAGTTTCAAAAATGATCCCGAGTATTTTATGGAAGATTTCAAAAGAACACAGGAAGTCACATCGGATGATATCAAAATGGTATATGAAAAATACATAAAAGGCCGGAACTATGTCCAGACAAGTTTTGTACCAAAAGGAGAACTGAACCTGATCGCAGATGGCTCTTCCGATGCAGGTATAGTTGAGGAAGATATAACGAAGGCTGCTGAAGCAAAAGCAGAACAGGTGGCAGAGGAGCAAATAATCAAAACTCCGACAAAATTTGACAGGTCGGTTCAGCCTTTAACAGGGCCTGATCCCGAAGTTACAATACCGCCTGTATGGCAGGGTTCTCTGGACAATGGGATAAAATTATACGGCATTATATATAAAGAACTGCCGATAGTACAATACAGCATTATTATGGAAGGCGGCCATCTGCTTGATGATCTTAATAAACCGGGAGTTGCAAGCCTTACGGCAAACCTGATGAACGAGGGGACAAGGAATAAAACGCCTGAAGAACTTGAAGATGCAATAAGGCTTCTGGGAGCAAGCATTTCATTTTACGGATCGAACGAAAATATTACCATGAGAGTAAGTACACTTGCCCGTAATTTTGAAAAAACCCTTTCCCTTGCAGAAGAAATGCTTTTCGAACCCCGGTGGGATGAAGAACAATTCAATCTTGCCAAAAGCCGTACAGTGAATAATCTGAAACGGAACAAAGCAAATCCCAATTATCTGGCTTCAAATACACTTAATAATCTGATTTATGGAAAGAATAATATCCTCTCCATTGAACCTATAGGTACTGAAGCTTCAGTGAATGCGATTACAATAGATGATCTGAAAAGTTACTACGAAAAGAATTTCTCACCCTCGCTGGCAAGTTTTATCGTTGTCGGTAATATTGATCAGGCAAGGGTGGAAGCCGCTCTGGCATCAATCAATTCGAAATGGCAGGCAAAAGATGTCATGATACCTGATATTATAGTCCCGGAACCGCCTGTAAAATCTCAGATCTATTTTGTTGATATTCCTGATGCAAAACAATCAGTAATCAATATCGGTAGCCCTGCAATACCTAGGTCAGATCCGGATTATTATCCTGCTACCGTCACGAACTATAAGCTCGGAGGTTCGTTTAATGGTTTGTTCAATCTTATTCTTAGGGAAGAGAAAGGTTTTACCTATGGCGCCAGATCTTCATTCAGTGGGGGAAAGAATTACGGAACATTTTCTGCTTCATCATCGGTCAGGACAAATTCCACACTTGAATCAGTCGCTATTTTCAAAACCGAAATGGAGAAATACCGCAAGAATATTCCACAGGAATACATTGATTTTACAAAATCAGCATTACTGAAAAGCAATGCCCGTAACTTTGAAACTGCAGGTAATCTGCTCAATATGCTCAGCAATATTGCAACCTATGATCTACCGACGGATTATATCAAGCAGGAAGAATCATTTGTTAAAGGGCTTACGGCAGAGAAACAACTGGAACTTGCAAAGAAATTCATTGATCCCTCGAGGATGTATTATGTTGTGGTCGGTGACGGAAAGACACAGCTGAAGGAACTTGAGAAAGTGGGATTAGGGAAACCAATCCTCGTAAAAGATTAACATATTTGTTTAAATTTGCGTCGGGCAATCCGACTGCATGTTGAGGAACGAAGTGACGAAATCCCGGGAGCGAAGCGAATTGGGAACCGTACGACTGCCAGCCTTCGCCAAGGCTAAGACTGGCAATGCACGACGATAAAGGCCCGGATGGTGGAATGGTAGACACGCAGGACTTAAAATCCTGTGAGCAGTAATGCTTGTGCGGGTTCAAGTCCCGCTCCGGGTACTGTAAAAGAGTGAGTGTGAGAACGAGAGCGAGCACACTCATCTCTTTTCCTCAAGACTCACTCTTTGTCCTAACTAACTAACTGATATTGTACCATAGGCAAATAAAATTTGACAAATAGCATTTACTACAGTAAATTGCATGAAAAAAAGACAAAAAAATTATGAAAAAGATCCTGTTTATTCTTTGTCTGCTTATTTCAGCAACTTTTATTTCCCTGTCACAGAATCCCGGAATAATAAATTCTGTATCAGGTGATACGGGTTATGTAGTTGTTGATGAAGGGAAGCTGTTTTATGAATTGGCTGGCAAAGGAAGGAATATTATCCTCCTGCATGACGGAATGGTTAATCGTGAGATATGGGATGAACAATTTCCCATGCTGGCAAAGACATTCAGAGTTGTACGATACGACCGTCGCGGATATGGAAAATCCTCAGATCCTGAGATGAAGTATTCTCATATCGAGGATTTAAACCGGTTATTTATTCAATTAAATATTGATAAAGCAATAATATTCGGCATGTCTTCCGGTGGTCGTCTGGCAATTGATTTTGCTCTTACATACCCTGAAAAAGTTGAAGGTTTAGTGCTTGTCGGTGCAGTTGTCAGCGGATTTGGCTATACCTCACATATGCATACCAGGGGAGGCCATTTCGATCCCCAAAAAATTACTGATCCGGTCAAAGTGAATGAGTATTTTATTAAGGATGATCCATATGAGATTTATTCAGAAAATACTTCAGCAAAAGAAAAGGTAATGAAGTTACTTCCAAATCTTGCCAGAGAGAATAGGGTACCCACACAACCTGCCACGAAGGTTGCCGTGAGATCACTTTCAGAAATCAAAGTACCTTCACTTATTCTTGTTGGTGAATATGATATTCCTGATGTTCATGCACACGCAGGTGTAATTAATGCGGGAATTGCTAATTCGAAGAGGGAAATTATACCTCTGTCAGGACATTTAATTCCAATTGAACAGCCGGTTTTATTCAATGATGCTATAATGAATTTTTTAAATAAGCTCCCAAAGTAAGTATCTTTCCGGGTTGCAACTTTTGTCCGTTCGGGGTACCAAAACAGAGCGAGTGTGGGAGCGAGAGCGAGCACACTCGTCCTGTTTTTCTCACTCTTGCACTCACACTCACACTCTTTGTCCTGCGGTCTGAAAGTCGCAGAATGTCTTACGCACACTAAGCTCTGTGCACTGAGCCCTGAGCTCTGAGCCATTCAACAAGTTTTTCGGCGAAGATGCAACCAGGGTAGAAAAGACAGGGCCCTTGATAAGCGGCCAGGGTTTCATACACCATCTTAAAGTTATAATAAAAGTTATTGTCGGGTCCAGACTGGTAGCACAACCTGATTTGCATTTTTTGCTTTTATGATAAAGTATACTCCTGCAATCAGCACAACTAAAATAGCAATGTAAGAGGCTTCTATGCCCCAGCTTCCCCCAGTAATCCATTCTTTCCCCTGGATATCAGGGAAAATCAGGCCTTTATAAGCTGTTCCGGAATTTGGCATTCCAAAGATTCCCGACTGAAAATAATTCCAGCCCGCATGTAAACCCAGTGCCAGCCAGATTCGGCGGGTATACATAAAAGCGCCTGTATATATAATTCCACCTACGATTATGACTGAAAAAGATGTAAAAAGAGTAGAATTATCATTAGCCATATGAGCAAAGCCAAATAATACAGCCTGAATAATCAATGCTATCCAGGTCCCGAGTAATTCCTCAGTGAGCCTGAAAATGATCAGCCTGAAAATTATTTCCTCAATTAAAGCGCCAATCATGAATTTTATGAAGAGATCAATGACAACTTTTTTATCAGGATTCCAGTCTGCGATCCTATAGCTTCCAATGACAGCCAGGTGAGCTACAACAGCACCTACCAATACAATTGAAATAAAAAAGCCTTTGCCAAACTCCTTCCAACATAGTTTTGAAGATATTTCAAACGCCTTTCGCTTCTCAATAAATTTTGTATAAAGACCATAAGCTGCCAGGAAAATAAGGAAGAACATAATTGCTTCCGCATAGGCAAAATAAGTCCGCATATCCACTGGAGCAGAGGATGTTACTACACTTCTGAATACTTTATTAAGCAAAAACACCGGGCTTAAGAAAAGACATGCAATTATAATCCTTACAAGGGGAAATTGAAAAACCTTTCCTGTCCTGCCCACTGGATATGCATTTGAAAATAATTGAACTGATTTAATATTCATGATATTGGGGATTTGGTTTTTAATACCTGGACAAATAAAATATTTCCATATTTTAATTCTCCTTTAACAATTACAAAATTGAAGGATTTTTGATCTGACTACAAAGATTTGGGACACAAACCATTGAAATGTGATAATGACTTGTATTTCAGGGATGAGTATTACTTGTCACAAATATTGTGAAATGATGACTCTCCTTCCTATTTTTGTATTTTGACTTGAACTCAAAGCAAAATGAACAAGAGAAAAGAGTTGATATATGAGATAGGATTCTGGTTGTTTTTTTATGTCTTGTTCTTTTTACTTTCATTTCGTTTCCAAAAACCATTACTTACTATGGTTGTCGGAGCCTTTGTTATTTTTCAGACTATCATCCCGGTTTATGTCCATGAATTTTTAATTAATAGATTCCTTTTACAAAGAAGATACTTTATTTACATTCCCCTGACTGCACTGATGGTTGGAATTTCCGGCATGTTCTTCACCTATATTCAGACAGTCTTCTTTTCAAGCGGCCGTTCTGAATCGTATGGCATGATTATTATATTTTTAATACTACATGCAGGCTATAAGTATTTTATTCGTGGAGCAGATCAGCAAATCAAGCTAAAAGAGGAAGAAAATCGGCGTATAAAAACTGAATTGATCCTTCAGGAAACAGCGACAAAACATGCAATGGCCCAATTGGATTTATTAAGATCACAAATAAATCCGCATTTTTTATTTAATTGCCTTAATAGTATCTATTCACTGATCCTTAATAATTCAGGAAAAGCCGGAGAAGCAATTCTTGCTCTATCTGATCTGATGCGATATCAGATAGAATCAGCAAAATCTAAATGGGTACCTCTGACTAAGGAATGCCAGTTTATTCAGAATTATATAAATCTTGAAAAGCTCCGTTTTGAAGATCACTGTAATGTTGATTTTAAAATCGTTGGAGACATTCAGGATTACAGAATAGCTCCGATGCTTCTGATATACTTTGTGGAGAATTCATTCAAGCATGGCATAAGTGCTGATTCTGATGAAAATAACATTCAAATTACAATAACTGTATCTCAGGGACAAATAAAATTCTTTACATCAAACAATCTTAATAAAACCAGAAATGAGACAGAGGTACAAAAACTTAAAACGGGAATCGAAAATGTTACCAAGAGGCTTGAGTTAATATACTCCGGAAGACATTTACTTAACATCAATAAAGGATCTGAAAAATATACTGTTAGTCTAACTATTACATTATGAAAGCCAAATGTTTGATTGTTGATGATGAGGCACTTGCAAGAAACGTGTTAGAAAAATACATTTCAGAGATTGAGGCACTGGAGCTGGTGTTCCAATGCAATAATGCCCTGGATGCCTTATCTTATATTGCTCAGAACAGAGTGGATATTATCTTTCTTGATATAAATATGCCGGAATTAAATGGACTGGAGATGGTTAGAACTCTCCCTAATCCTCCAAAGATTATTATTTGTACTGCATATTCTGAATTTGCCCTTGAAAGCTTTGAATATGGCGTAACAGATTATCTTTTAAAACCTATAAAGTTTGAACGATTTGTTAAAGCTGTTAACCGGGTTATTCAAATGAATATTACTGATAATAAAACGATTGAAGATAACGGTTCCAATGATCTAAAGATCCGCAGCATTTTTGTAAAAGAAAACAGCATCATACGAAAAATCGATTTTGAAGATATATTGTATGTAGAAGCATATGGGAATTACCTGAAAATTGAAACTAAATCTCATCAGTTTGTTGTTCGAGGGACTTTGACTGAATTCGGAATTAAGCTTCCTGATAATTTATTTATCAGGGTACATAAGTCATTTATTGTCAGTGTATTAAATATTATAAAGTTGGAAGGCAATATTTTAGTAATTAGTAATAAAGAAATCCCGGTAGGCCATTTGTATAGAAATGAATTGATTAAAAGGCTAAAACTTTAAAGTCTGCCAAAATATATTAATATCTTAACATTAAAAAATCTTTCAACCGGTTGCAACTTTCGTCTGTTCGGGGTACTAAAAAAAGAGTGAGTGTGTGAGCGGGAGCGAGCAGCTCACTTTTTTTTTCACGCTCTCGCACTGACACTCACACTTTCTTTTCTTCTCCGGGAGCGAGCAGCTCACTCTTTTTTTCACGCTCTCGCACTGACACCCAATCAAAGCAGAGCGAGAGTGAGAACACTCGTTCTGTTTTCACGCTCTCACACTGACACCCACTCAAAGCAGAGCGAGTGTGAGAGCGAGTTAGCTTGAACAGAAAATTTTCTATCTTTATAAAAAGTCTCGCAACTTTTTCATGAATTATTAACTTTTAAAACCTCGTGCTATGTTCGACTTTTGTAAGCTTGATGTATATCAGAAAGCAAAATCATTTTGCATTTTGATGCATAAACTGATTTCCAAAGGAAATTTTGACCGTACCACCAATGATCAGCTTCGAAGAGCCTCATTCAGTATTATGCTGAATATTGCTGAAGGATCTTCAAGGTTCAGTAACAAGGATAGAAAAAACTTTATGGTAGTGGCCAGAGGCAGTGCATTGGAATGTGCGGCAATTATAGAATATCTTTATGAAATTGCTGAAATCGAAAAGGATGCCTGTGTCAATTACCTAAATAGCCTTGAGGAAATTTCAAAAATGCTCTATGGCCTAATTCGTGGCTTGGATAAGTAAGTGTGATTGTGTGAGCGAGAGCGAGCATCTCACTCTTTTTCTATTTTTTTCTACAGGTTTAAAGTATATATATCCAGTTAAGTTTGATTAAATTTAAATGAAGTTTTCTTCACCAATAATTATTTAAGCTATGTCAGTAAAAAGGAATTTTATAAAAGAATATGGCAAATATATCTTTGTTAAGAAAAACCATATTATGTCATTGTTGAGTCATGTGATCATGCTGATTAGCATACTAATTTCAAGTTTCGCATGCACGCATCAGCCAATTACAACTGGCTTTGATCCTTCAAAGTTGAAACAATTGGGTGACAGCTTGCATTACGGTTCCTACTATATTTACAAAATAGGGGAAGACATCTATAAAATCAGCGATCCCGGCGACCCGGAAGCTATATTGGGAGGGCTTATAGGCACGGATATTTATTTAATATGTGGTGAAAGCAAGGCTTTGATGATTGACCTGGGCAATAATTATATTGATGGTTTTGAAAAAGATCTGATTAAACCCCGTGAAAATGCAAAAGAGGAGTTCCTTGATGTTGTTAATAAGTTAATTGGTAAACCTGCCACTGGAAGTTGCTGTCTCCCATATGCACCCCGACCATAGTGGTATGACAAAAGCTTTCCTGGAAACCGAGGTGCCTCTATGGATCGGGGAAGGTGAAGACATGGCAAGGTTGAAAAACATGTATGGTATAGATCCTTCAATTTACAAGATTTTCAAGCAAGGGGAAAAGACGTTTGACCTTGGAGGCGGACGCATTGTCGAAGCATTTTTGCTCAGGGGTCATTCAAATGGAGGTACAGTGTTTCTTTTAAAGCCTGACATGATGCTCTTTACAGGAGATGCAATCAGTCCGGGACCACGAAGGAAAAGAGAGTTACGTTCAGCAGAGGCTTTTAATAACTTTACAGTAGATATTAACAATCTTGTAAATAACCTCAAGGACAACTTTGCTCCTTATGACAGGTACCGGTTGCAGGTTTACACAGGCCATTCCGGGGAGATGATGTTTCATGCAACAAAAACGGACTTACCAGATACATTACCCGAAGATGCAGGTTATGGTGAATGGCGATTTGTCCAGGATATGGCAAACGTTGCAAACGCGATTAAGGATGGCACCTGGCTAGATGCAACCAGGGGATTTCATCACTTTGAAGTTCCCACAGGAATGAACAATCCAAAGCAAATTCAGATAGTCTTTTACAATGGGGCACTTATTTTGCCTGAAGATGTTGCATATGGAGCATCCGGCATGAAAGTGCCGGAGGTACCAAAAAGTAAATGATGCAGCCTTTTTTTATGAGGAAATGCCTGAGGACACACAGCGGAAACTATGGATATCATTCCGGCATCTTCAAACCGGCTGCCTCATAGGCTTGTCTGAGCGGTATTATAATCGTGCCAGTACCGAAGACCATAATTGCCCTGCCTTCCGCAGAGGGCCAGGCATCAGTGTAGGCCATATTACCTATATGGCGAATCCCGCTGCCTTCAACGAGCCACTTGCCCTGAAGTATACCATTTGCACATGAAGCTACATCCTGAATGAAACGCCAATCAAGATATCCAATATCAATAAGGGATTTGTAAGGGTACAGGAATCCTCCATAAGCATTCTGCCACCAGTGGCCTGTGTAAACCCTAAGCCCATAACGTTCGTATGGAGTGAAATTTGACTTTAAATATTCAACCAGCTTCTGAGAGTCTTCTGCTACCTGTTTGAGCTTTTCAATAGTGGGAAACGCCTGCCCAAATCCCGATCCGAGGGCATCACTGGAAAAGACGAGCATGTCTTTCCTTATTATAAACACTATACCGCCATTACTGTGCCCTCTTACCAGAAAGGTTTCAACTATTCGTCCATCGCCGAGATCGAAGGATTTTTTACCATGCGTAAATACCTGATAGATTGACGGATCGAGATTATGCTGAGTTTTCAAAGCGTTCAGATCTTCACCTTCACCTGCCCAAAATGTAATCTTCCGGTCTAGGAAAGCACCGGTCATGCCATCATGATCAGGATGCATGTGGGTAACTGCGATTTCCAGAGGTAGTTTGCCCGCCAGTCCGTCTATTACAGAGAGAAGCTCTTCTGCGGCATTTGCGCGGGGTTTTAACAAGTCCTTCTCATAACCGTTAATGTAATTATTGCCAAGGTCAATCATCAACGCCTTTTTGGTGCCGCAAACAAGATACATATCGACTCCCCATCCACCACCTTTGGTGCTTTTATCACCAGGATCATTTATCTGAAAGACCTTGTCACCTATTTTTCGAATGAGGTAGGAACCATACCTGACCTCATCACCTTTACTAATCAGTTTTGCCGGACTAAATGGAGTAAACGGCCGGGCAATTGCTGAAGTTGAAAGTGCTGGCTTAAATGCATCCACCCAAAATTGAACAGGATATTCTCTTGTCCCATCAGCAAATTCAAGGGGTACCATATGCCCGGCATCTTTAATAACAAGATATTCATGTTTAATACCTAACGAATCGAGATAATCACTGAAGATTTTGGTTATAAGTTTACCTTTATTGTTATACAACCAATCCTGATCGCCAACGATAAGCCTTACTTTTAAATTTTTCTTTATCATCTCAGCATTCTTTCTGGCATAAAATCTAGGGTGAACCGCGTTAAAGTATTCAATGGATTTTTCTGAGCCGGGACCGGTTGCAGGACCAAAAGTGTTTACAAGATATTGCGGATTGTGTTCATCCTGAAATTCAATCAGTGCTCCTGCAACGGATGAAGCGAAACCAAACAATTCCGGATACTTAAAAGCAAGTCTGTATTGCTCCAAAGCCTCCCATTGACCAGCCTTCCAGTCCACGGCCGGAAGGGTTAGCAATTGTACGATAATGGGAATCGATATATGGTACTAGGTTTTTAATTAAAACATTTTCAACAGGTCCGCTTATTACTCCTTTTGCGCCAACATTAGCATTGCAATACCAACCTATGGGTAATGCCTGCACAATGACAATGATTACCGGCGGCATTTTCTGAGCTTTTATGGCCTTATCCAACTCTTTCATCAGCCATTGCCCCTCTCTCTGGTTTCCGTTCCCCCCGTGCAAATAATAGATTACCGGGTAACGCCTTGTTGTGTTGCTATAATCTTCAGGAAGATAAATCATAAAACTTCCGAATGTATCTTTTCCTCTAGCCGGAGTGGGATAAAGCTGATACCTTGCAAATGAGGGTATTATCTTATTGGGTGAGACCCAGGCTGTATCGGGATCAGAATCATGTATCCTGTCTGGTTTAGCCTGGGCAAAGCTGTTGTTAACAATAAAAACCAGACAAAAAAAGGATTGAAGGGTTTTAAAAATTATCATCTTAAAATACTTTATGGGTATTCCTTTCATTTCCTGCATTTTTTAATCGATGTTTTTTTGATCCCTGAATACTTTTAGATAAATATACATTAAGGGAAAAAGAAAATCAGAATAAATTCTGTGAAATGTTTAAAAAGAGGGTCGAACCGTCATTTCTTACAAGTAAAATAATTCGAAATCCATTTCTCAGCTTCATTTAAGGAAGCTAATAAACAAATCCAATTAATCTGTATTTGTTCTAAAATCTAAGATTGGTGAAATTTAAATGACCTTACTATAGTGAAAAAGAATTGTCCATTCAACTGGTCGCAACTTTTGTCCGTTCGGGGTACTGAAAAAAGAGCGAGTGTGAGAGCGAGAGCGAGCACACTCGTCTCTTTTTTCCTCGCTCTCACACTCACACTCACACTTTTCTTGTATTTTCTGAAACCCTCACTAATTCAAAGGATGAGATGTATGGATTTTTTTAATGGAAGGGTTGCAACTTTTAAATTTTGAAATTTTAATTTTGTCAGGTTGAAAAACAGTTCATGGTAGAAAGTATTATCACTATAGCGGTTGCCGGTTTATTGGCTGGTTTCATCTTCTCGATGCCAATTGCAGGACCTATCAGTATCCTTATTACCTCCAATGCACTGAAGGGAAGATTGCGTTACTGTATTTTAGTAAGTATGGGGTCTTTTATTGCTGATTTTACTTATGTCTTTATTGCGGTTTTCGGATTGACAAAACTTTATTCTTTCTACAAACCGGCCATCCCTTATATATTTGCGGTGGGATCACTATTTTTTTTCTACCTGGGATACAGGATTATTAGGACAAAAATAGATATTGAAAATCTTGAAGATAAAAGCCATCTTACTGAGAAAATTCAAAAGAAAGAGAAGGGAGCTTTTTATACCGGATTTATAATTAACTTCCTTAATCCAACCTTATTTATCGGAGTCCTTACATCATCCTTTTTTGTGATTTCATTAATAGCATCTCTGGGTCTGAACACAGGAGGGCTGGCAGGTAAAATGGACCAGAATGTAAAGGAAATAAGTAAAATTGAAGGTAAAAAAGTGGATAACTCAAAAGTTCTGTCAATAGAACAATTTGACAGTTTTCAAAAACTTAAAGGTAAGGGTCATCAACAGGACGAAACCATTTATCCGGCTTATTTTCATTTGATAATCAGTGTTTGTTATGCTTTTTTCATTTCTTTTGGAAGCATACTCTGGTTTTATCTCTTGTCATTCATGATTTTTCGGTACCGGCAACAAATAAATATTAAGATCATATCTGTATTCATCAAAAGCCTGGGTATAGTTCTTTGCCTTTTTGGATTATTTTTTGGTTACATGTCGGCCAGAATGTTTATTACCTTGTAACGACAAGTCTATTTGAACAGGAGAATTAGAGCCGCTGAAAAATTAACCTCCAGGAGTGACATATTAATTATCTATTGTTTATTTAAATTCTGCGTTGAAAATGTTTTTTATTGTTCTTTGTCCGGAATTTTTGCAGCAACTTCTGTTGCCGAAACTTTTCCTGTCAAATGATCGGCACAGGCACGGGTAAATTCTGCACCATAAAAAAATACCATGGAAGAATAACTCACCCACAGAAGAATTAAAACAATTGAACCTGCTGCACCATATGCCGAACCGGGATTTGATTTACTTAAATAGAATCCAATTGCAGTTTTTCCAAGTATAAAAAGAAAGGCCGCAAGAATTGAACCCAACCATATATGTTTCCATTGAATTTTTGCGTCAGGTAATATTTTATACAAGAGTGCAAACAGGAGCATGACGACTCCAAACGAAATAATAAAATTAAGTACATAAAATATTATGAGCACAATGTTTGGCCAGTGATTCAACACCCAATCGCCCATGACCGCAATGATAGTAGTGATTGTGAGCGAGATTAGTAGCAAAAAACCAATGGATAAAATCAGACCGAAAGAAAATAGTCGTGTGCGTATTAACATAATAATGGCTCTGCGTGGTTTGGCTTTTACTCCCCAGATTACATTTAATGCTTTCTGTAATTCGACAAACACGCCTGTTGCACCAAGAAGCACAGTGATTAGTCCGATGGAAGTTGCAAGCATTGATTTATTTGTTTGGCTGACACTTATGATCATATCCTGAACCTGCCTCGCTGTTTCTACACCCATTATTGAAGATATCTGCGTATAAAGTTGACCTGTTATGACGTCACGTTTAAAAAAGAGTGAGCCAAAAGAAATTACTATTACAAGTAACCCAGGCATGGCAAAAATGGCATAGTAAGCAATAACAGCACTTTGCATAAAGGGATCTTTTCCCCACCAGCGTTTGGAAGCAGAGCCCACAATTTTTAAAAATGATTTTATTGTTTTCTTATAAAACATCAGGTTTACGATTTAAAGATTTATCAGCATTCCTGATTATCCTTACAGGGTTCTAAATATCGAATATTATATTAAAGGTCAGAACATTTATTGAGATATACGTTACATAACTTTTAAAAAAAGTTACATTATTCTCACTTTATTCTTCGCCTTTTGTTTGTTGTAGTATCAGACTAATGCCAGCAATGGAAAAATGTGTGAATCTGGAATAAAAGGAGACCTGGGCCATCGACTTTCCTGACGGGAACGCCGGCAGGAGATGGTCAATTTACTCCAGTGTGGTGTGGTCAGCGGCACTCTCTTTTCCAAATATCACTGAACTGGCGTCAACTGCTGCCTTACTTACGATATTCCTGTAAGATTTTACGCTTTCTGCTTCTTTAAGAAAGGATAGTTGCTTTTTGCCACCGCATTTACCTATAGATTTTAACGATTCAGCCTGAGCCGCATAGCTATTCTCCGACCTGAAGGTTTTTTCAAAAAGCCTAACAAGTCTTGGATCCTTCTGATCCCCCAGAATTCTGATAGCCGATACTCTCACTTTCGAATTCTTATCCATTAGGCAGGCTTTATACAAATCTGTTGATTTTTCTCCCTGGCATTTTCCAATGTTTTCAAGAGCAGCCTGCCTTACAGCCCAGAAAGAATCTGAGGTAGCCAGCTTCGTCCATACTGCCAGTGTCGATTTCTCTCCGCTGAAAGATCTGAGCTCATTAACTGCTGTCAATCGTCCTATCATATCATCATATTCTGCCTGATATACCAATTCAGCAAGTGACTTTCTGAATGTAACCTCCTTAAGCAGATAATTACCCTCATCAAATCGGACAAGCAGAGGTTCAGCAGAAAATTCAAATTCAAACTTCTCCACTTTGTTCTTTAGCCAGACTTCCTTTACAATTTTTTCGCCGGGGAAAGAAAATCCAAAATTTACAGGAATAGTATAAATCGGAACTTCAGGAACAGAGTCCTGTAATTGCAGAACAGTTATTTCAAGTTTTTTTGTTGTTTCGTTCCACGATTTGGTTACTTCAAATACAGGATGCCCTGGACTGAAGAAATACTGCTCGAAGAACCAATCCATATTTTTTCCGGTCACCTCTTTTACAGTTTTCATGAAATCGTGTGTATCAACCGGCTTGAATTCATTCTGATGAAGGAACGTGCTTAGAGTTCTGAAGAATGCATCGTCACCTAGAATGTATCGCAGCAGGTGTAACATGCAAGCCCCTTTTGGATATGTATGACTGTCGAAATTATCGCCGGGATTATCATACCTGTTGAAAACAATAGGCCTCATATACTGGTTATGAGCCTCATTTAGATACTGGTTTTTCTTTCCCAGAAGATCAAAAGCGCCTGCATCTTCACCTTTATCAAACCTGGTATATAAATAATCCGAATAAGTACCAAAGCTCTCATTAAGCCAGGTATGTTCCCAGCTCCGTAAAGTAATAAGATCGCCCCACCACTGATGTGCTATTTCATGTGCAATGACCGTTTCCCTTGAGTAATCTTTTTCTGCAATTGTATCCATTACTAACCCTTCACCAACTATTGTCGCCGATGTTGCCTCGGCTCCTCCTCCCATGTATGATGTAATGACCTGATCGTATTTTGCCCATGGATAAATGTAATTGTAGAGCTTATTAAAGAAATCAATCATATAGGGAGTTTTCCCGAATGTGGTTTTGGCATCAGCCTCAAGTCCCTTGTAAACCCAGTAATTAACTGGAAGTGATCCCAATGAATCTTTAATCACAGCATAATCTGCAATGTTCAGACTGATCAGGTAGGTTGAATGAGGAAGTTCCTGATTCCAGTGGTAAGTAACCTCACCCCGCTGACTGTTTTCTTTAATACTCACGAGCCTTCCATTTGATAGCACCTTGTACCTATTATCAACTGTAACTATCATTTCGGTAGTAACCTTATCGTTGGGATAGTCATAGCATGGTATCCATTGCCTGGCTTTATCTGGGAAGCAGTCGGACGATACCATCAGGGGATTTGTAGCAGTTTCTTCAATAAATCGTAAACCAAGTGTCGGTTTACTAAGATTGTATTTAACAGTCAGTATAATAGTATCTTTATGATTGTATTTCCTTGAGAAACTGATAAAAACCTGATTCTCTTTCTGTTCAAAGAGAAGGTTTTTACTATCGATACCTGCAACATTTTCAACAACCAGATACTCGGCGTCCAAAACACATTTATCAAGGTTGTTTCTCAAGGGAGACAGGGTAATCTGGTTTTCTCCTGCAAGGATTTTTTTATCAAGATCAACTTTAAGGGAGACCCTGTAATGGATTGCATCAAAATCGCGAGAGCGCTCAGCCTGAATGGGACGGTTATAAACATCAACCTTTTGTGCAATACTAAATTGCAGTGTGGTGAACAGAAATATCAGAACAGAAACACTCTTCATAATCATATTTTTTTGTTGTAATTATTTGTTCTTTTTCATAAAGCTTTCCACCTCTTTAATAGTCCTTGGGAGACCGGCGGAAAGAACCTCACAACCTTCGCCTGTTATTAAAACGGTATCTTCCAGTCTTATACCTATCTCATGGCCATTGTCAGTCATAATGTCGCATGCAAAAACAAAACCTTCTTTCAGGACTTCATCAGTTCCCTTAAAGGTTCCCATTCCATCATGAACGGCCATTCCGATAGAATGATTATAGCCAGCCAGTCTTATGTATGCCGAAAATCTTTTTTCATTCGGATCATAACCGTTATCTATGAGATATTTCTTAACATACTGACCAACCTCTCCCATGGTGAGTCCCGGTTTAAAGTTTTTGATACAAACTTCTCTTATCCCGTTTGCAAGTTCATAAAGCTCTTTTTGTTCTGGAGTAAATTTCCCGTTAGCAGGCATTGAGGTGGAAATATCAACAACATAATACCTGTAGCTTGGGCCAGCATCGAGAATTAATAAATCACCATCCAGAAGTGTACGGTTATATCTGTTGTAATGACCATACGGCATATTTTCCGCAGACATAATAATTGTAGGGTATGCTATTTCCTGTGCATCTTCTTTTTTGCAGGTGAATTGAAAAAGTGAAGCCAAATATTTTTCTTTTACACCTACACCAACACCATTCATAAAAGCGAGGTGTGCTTTTACCCCGATTCTCCCTGCTTCGCGCATTATTTTAATTTCTGCCTCTGATTTGTACTTCCTGAGATCCGAAACAATACCCGAGCAGTCTTTTACAACAGCCGCAGGAAATTTTTCATGAAGTTTACTCACAAACTGCAATTCACGGGTTAGTCGTCCATCCCATTCGTTTTCTGTCATGGACTTTTTGAGACTATTTGCCTTTTCAGACGAGACCTCTCCTATGAGTTCATCTGTCTTGAAGAGAGTATAAATAGTACGAGATTCTTTTACCAGCGATGTCAGAACGGCTGTGAACTGGTCATATGGAAGAACCTTTTCAATCCCCGTAAAACGCCCTGGATCATTAATAAGGTCCATAGAGATTCCTTCACCCTTTGCTTCCACCTCAGTAATAGTCATAAAAAGTGTGCTTATCCTTGTTACACCATCAATTATTAGGATGATATTGGGTATTTCCAGGCCAGCGAAATACATCATGTTATTGTACTGGAAAAACTGACTCACACCTTCAGAAAGGGAAGCCCCTCTGAAAACAGCTATTCCGTTGGGTATCTGATCCATCAGGTTTCCCCTGCGCCTTACATATTCATCTTTATCAAAGATGAGTTGAGCATTCAAAGATCCAATCCCTACGATCAGGAACAAGACTAAAGTCAATAATCGGTTTTTCATAAGTTTGACTTCTAGGTTTATAACTATTTAACTGTTCTGTTCAATATTAGCGATTTCATTGAATATTATACATTCAATATGCATTTTTTAATCTGACAATGGTTACAACTTTTGTCCGTTCGGGGTACTAAAACAGAGCGAGTGTGCTCGCTCCTGCTCTCACACTCGTTCTGTTTTCACACTCTCGCACTGACACTAACACTGACTCGTCATCATATCATGATAATCCGGATATGTGATAATACGAGCCATTTAATCATTCTGAAGGTTTGATTTATTGAGTTCAAGTCTCTCCTGCTCCTTCAAGGTTAAAGCCTTTAAATCAATAGTATATTGTTACCATCCAGGCTCCGGATTGATTAATGACAAATTTCATTTCATAGTTGAGTGTTACAGCATTTGATTCATTCGGTGCACTGAATGCACTCGGTGCACTGAACTGCACTTTTCCTTCAAAAGGGAAGGTGACATGTTCAAATCCGAAATAATTGCCCGCCTGGCTTTCGCTGCCTGAGTTTCCCTGTAAAAGAAGACCGCTTATAGCATTTGTATTTTCTGATGTACTCCCTCCCCTGGCGAATTTATACCTTATATATAAGGGCTGATCTCCTATCCTGACAAACGACACCCTTACGATGCCGCTCTTGTATTGGATCACATACGGAGGAAGGGCTTTTTCTCCGATATAATTATCACTTTCCCAGATGCCTAAAAGCACTGAGTCACGGCCATCGTGCTTTATGGTATATTTACCGGTGCCATTCCTCAGGCCTTTATCCCATTCACCTTCATATTTTTCACCGGTATTCCAGGTATAAGTACCGGCTCCGTCCGGCAGGCCTTTTCTAAACTCGCCTATGTATTGGTCGATTCCGTATGCCTCTCCAAGACCGTCTGCCAGACCTTGTTTACAACCTCCTGAATATATACTGTCAATCTCAGGTTTCAGGACCTTGCAACTATTCTGCGAATATGCCGCTGAAAACATTGAAGAGATCATTAATAAACATATTAAGAATGCGGTTTGTCTCATTTCCTCGATTTTATAAACAATTAGATTCTATGCAAATTTTGTACCGTATGTATTGAAGCAATTCATCAACCTCAATGATCGTCCGGAAAGAGGTTGAATCACCGAACATAATTCACAACAATAAACTAAGCCGTCTCAGTTAAAGATTTGAGACGGCTTAGTTCGAAACTTAGTATATCTCTTTATCAAAGAAAAGCCTGGTTAATGGTGAATCACCACCAATTGAAGCAGAAGCAGCTTCGTAATTAGTGGCATTTAAGGTCTGCTCGGAAACAGGATAAAACAAACGAACAGGCACTTTGTTAATTCCTTGTTTGTAGTTAACCGGAGCAAATAGCCTTGGATAATCCAATCTCCTGTAAGAATTCCAGAGAGTATTTCCACGAAGCCAATAGGCTAACCATGCCTGGGTACCGATTTTTTGTTTCCAGTCGCTGAAAGCAGTAGCGTATGCTACCGAAGGTTGAGCTAAATATGCATCAGCCTGGGCGGTAGTTCCACCCCAGTAAACGATCGATGATTTAACTGCATTGTTATAATGCTCTACAGCAGTTCCACCTATGGAAAAACCTCTTTCAACAGCTTCGGCTAACAGGAATTCAGCTTCAGTGTAATCCGAGATTATCCATGGTTTATCCGCCGTCAGGTGTATCGGATTCACGTGGGAGAATGTCGGAAATCCATTTGCTTCACCCTGTACTCCACCCAAATATACAGGAGGACTACTACCAACAACAGGGATGGCATAAACTGCAAGACGTGGATCAGTAACCGTAACACTTAGAATACTATGTGCAGGAGCAGGAGTAGTTGGCTGCATGGCATCAATTAGATTGGAAGTTACAACATAGTCATCACGGCCGGATTGCACAAAATCAATAAACTGCTGATTTTGATTGGGAGCTGCTGACAGCCACTTTATCGTCATAACATCACCTGCAGCGAAAACTTTTGGAGCGGCAGCTTCAACAACGGTTTTTGAATAACCGGCATCTACATCATAAAGCATTAAACCCATCCTGAGCTTTAAAGTGTTTGCAAATTTATACCACATCGCAGTTCCTGCTGCTGTACCCTCGAAGATATTATCATACCCTGTTGGCATACCAGCTTCAGTAATAGTCAACTTCTCCATTGCTGTGTTCAAACGGCTGATCAGGTCTTTATAAACGGTCAGGCCATCATCGTAGACAGGAGTTGGAAAATTAGCATCGAGCGCTTCCAAATAAGGCATATCTCCAAAATTTTCAATGACATAACTCCAGGCAAATACTGTCATTATTTCGACGATAGCCAATTGATTATCACGTTGAGCCTGCGAAATGCCACCGAGAGGTTGAGTTTGCAATACTCTGGCAGCATCTTTATAATTCATAAGGACAAGTCTGTACATTGTATTCGAAGTAAGAATGGGTACACCACGGGTAGTCATGTCGTACCTGCTCTCATCCGGATAGGTAGTATTGGCAAAATGTTGCATCCACATCAACGAAAGATTCTGGTTTTGATTTTCTGTGGACAACTGAATCATAAATTGCCGGGTCGCTCCATTATATAGCGATTCTCCCGACACCTGCAGCAAAATCCTTTACGTTTTTATTTAAATCTTCCAATTTACTGCAAGCAGAAAACGCCAGGAAAACCGAAATAATTATCAATATTTTTTTCATAGCTTTTTCGATTAAAAGTTAAGTTTTAAATTAAAACTAAAATCACGGGTTGTGGGAAGTGATCCAGTTGTGTAACCTTGAATATTACCAGCTGTCATTCCTGATTCAGGATCGGCATACGGTAAACTCTTGTGTATAATCCAAAGGTTCGAACCAATCGCACTCAGTGATACCCCCTTGATAAAAGTCTTATTTAACAATTTCGAAGGAAGGTTATACGTTAAGACAACTTCTCTCAATTTAACAAAGCCAGCATCATATATAAATGCTGAATGGGGTAAAATTCCTGTTCCAAAACCATCTGCATTAGAAGCATCAACGCGGGTTTTATTAGGTGTGCTTACTCCATTCAACAACATTTACACCTTCAATAATGTACCCGCCACTGGTCGATGCATAACCTTTGCTGTGATCATCAGGATCAACCCAGACTATCGGATCTCTTACAGGATTACCTAAATCATTGGTAAAAGCAGTCTCAGGATACAATCCGCTAGACAAGCCATAATACATATCGAGTGACCAGATATCGCCGCCTTTTTGCATATCAATGAGGAAGCTAAGTGCTAAATTTTTATAGCTAAATGAGTTATTAATACCACCTGTCCAATCAGGGGTAAAGTTTCCGATAGAAATGGCGGCCGAAGAAGTTATAACCGGCGCACCAGTTTCTGCATTGATAATTTTATTCCCATCGGCATCATAGGTATAATCCCTACCCTTAATTGTGCCGTATGGCCGTCCGATTTCTGCATTCACAGTAACGCCCCCTTGCAAATTAACTGAATTCAACCGAAGATTCGTAATTCCTGGATATAGGGAAATTACTTCGTTCTTATTCTTAGACCAGTTTATAACGATATCCCAACTGAATGATCCAATTTTAACCGGATTGGCATTTAATGTTAATTCAATCCCTTTATTTTGAATTTCTCCGGCATTAAGCATTAAACTTTGAAAGCCGGTAGTCTGGCTGACAGTAATAGGTATGATTTGATCTAGTGAATTGGTCTTATAAAGGGCTAGGTCGAAACCTAAACGAGCATTAAAGAATGCCATTTCGAGGCCAGCTTCAAGACTATTGGTACGTTCATTTTTCAGGTTCGGGTTCCTTTTTGAAGGAGCAAGTTGATTATTGGCACCATTCATCGCGCTGTTAGCCATGTAAACATCATAAAGTTGATCAAATCCTGCAAGATTGCCTACCTGAGCATAATTTAACCGAAGTTTACCCAGGGACATCCAATCCGCTTTAATAACATTGGAAAAAAGAAATGCTCCGGTTACTGAAGGATACTGATATTTATTATTATCTACAGGTAAGGTAGAAGCATAATCATTACGGTAAGTTCCATCCAGGAACAAGAAATCCTTATACCCTAATGACAGGCTGACATACTCGCTCCTAACGCCAACTATCTGATTAACTTCCAAAGGCAAAGGTAATGCCTGTCTGGTGTTTTGTAAGGAATAGACTCCGGGAATAAGCAACCCACCATTGGTAGCGTTAGAGAAGAATGTATTATTAGTTCTCCGTTCATTAAAGCCCAATACTCCATTAAGGCTGATAAACTCACCTAGTCTTTTATTGAATTTCAACATTAAGTCAAAATTGTACTCGCTGAAAGTATTATCCCTGCGAAGATAACCAGATGTGACTCTGTCCGGAACGTTCGCAAGCCCAAAGCGCATAGAAACACTTCCCGTTGCTCTTCTTTCTTCCTGCATTTCATAATATGTATCGGCTGAAATGCGCCCAAAAACATCTACCCAATCGGCAATTTTATAATTAATCGAGGCGTTTCCGATAAAGCGGGTCCTTGAATCAGTTTCATAGTTCTGGTAAGCATCCCAATAAGGATTATTGGAATAAATTGGATAATTTAATGCCGAATTATAATTCCATGTTACATTTCTCTGGGTAAGATCATAAACAGTTTTCAAGTCCTTAAAATCGAGGTTTGTTTGTTGCCACTGGCGGAAATTGGTTACAATATTGCCATTATATCCGGTTGTATTACGGCCTTTACCCTTAAGTAAAATGTAATTGGCTATACCGGAAACTGTAAGCTTTTTATTGATGTTCCACGTTCCGCTTAGCACCACATTATTTCTTTTTAAGGTGCTATTAGGCTGCAATCCTTTGGCGTCGTAATTGGTATAAGATAATCTTACAGAACTAAAATCCGTAGCCTTTTCAATTGCTACTGTATTCGTAAAAGTTAATGGCGTTTCGAAGAAAGTGATAGGTCCGTTTTTTGTAAACTCCCATGGTTTCGATTGTTTGTACCAGGGTGATTCAGGGTCAACTGAATACCAGCCCCATACAGGTTGTCCATCGAATTTAGGGCCGTACGATGCGTCTTCGGTTGTCTGTACCCATCTAACTAAAGGATCATTGACTGGATCAGTTGTTGTAAGGCTCCCTGATTTAGTTCTTAAGCCAAAATCAGGAGGATCTCCGTAACCATAACCGGCACCATACTGATCCTGATAGGTAGGGAAAGTTGATTTATCAATTTTGCTGAAAGTGAAGCCGGAACTCAGTGAAACTCCTATAGGAGCTTTATCACCTTCTTTTAGTATTCTTCCTTTTTTGGTGGTGATCATGATAACACCAGCCGATGCACGGGAGCCATACAGTGCTGTTGCTGCTGAACCTTTCAAAACATTGATGGATTCAATGCTTTCAGGGTCAATATCAGCGGCGGCATTCCCGTAATCATATCCAGCCACAGTAGCAGCCTGGCCTGAGGTTACTCCGACATCAGTGTATTTTCCAATTTGATTATTGATAGGCACCCCATCAACAACATAAAGGACCTGGTTGCTGTTTACCAATGATTTGCTACCACGAACTATAACGTTGGTAGAGCCACCCATGTTTTGGTTCCTTTGAATCTGCACACCTGAGATCTTACCTGAAAGGTTGTTCATGAAGTTGGCTGTTTTTACGCTGGAAACTATATCCCCTTTTATTTCCTGAGTAGAATATCCTAAGGATTTTTTCTCGCGTGAAATACCAAGTGCTGTTACAACAACTTCGCTAAGTCCTAATATATCAGACTCCAACACAACATCAATTACATTACTCCCTGAAATCGCGACTTCCCTGGATTTCATACCTACATATGAAAAAACAAGAGCAGTAGCAGATTCAGGTACACTAAATGAGTATTTACCATCTGCATTAGTGACGGTACCAAGAGCCATCCCTTTCACTTGTACTGTACATCCTATAACAGGCTGTCCATCCTCAGCCCCGGTAACAGTACCAGAAATTGCCTTTTGCTGAGCATTCGCTGATAACAAAACTGAGCAAAAAACTAAAAAAAACAATAGAATTTTTCTCATAACATTTAGGTTAGTTTATTAATAAAATACTTAGGAATACTTAGGTACTTTCCCATTGTCTCAAAAATCGACTAAGTCTCCTTTAATATATTTAACCAAATTATCTAAGTATTACTAATGATTTTAAGTCAAACTACAACTAACAGTTTTGAGTATATAATAGTTACTTATGAATCTACAGAATGCTAATTTAAATCAGGGGTTTGGAATTGACTTTACAATTAAATAAATTTGTTAAGAGACACTACAATTATAAATCGCATGAGACACAAAGAAATCAGGTTTATTCCCGGATTTTTGGTATTTCTGATTATTATGAATTCCTGTTCAGCTCCGTTGGAATGGCCCAAATCACCATTATATCTATTCGAACAGTCAGCATCTGACACTGCCCTCCTGTCAGACAGGGAAAAGGTTTTAAATGAAATAACAGGACATTATGCACACTTCGACGTGGTCGCATATGAAGACACAACAACCCGGACGACAATGAGGACCTTTATTATTTCATACGGATTTACTGATTTTTATATCGAAGATGGTTGGCTTATGCAATCAGACAGGTTTGTACATGCAGAACAAAAACTAAGCAGAAAAAATGCTAAATCGGTTTTCAGAGATGAAGCTGTTCAGGCAATAAAACCCAGGGTTCAGGAGGTTGAATTAACCAGGAAAGACGATGCATGGCATGTTTACAGACCCGAGACTCCAAGCCTTCTTGGAATTAATGGAGATCCCATGAAACCCCTTTCAAACGACCCAAACGATCTAAATTTGACTGACCCCGACAAAGACGGGCATCCAGGGATTACCGTTCAGATAAGTGTGGGAAAGTTTTTTAAGGGTGATATTTATTTAATAAGAAGAGAGATTTTTATCAATTATCTTACTCTGAACAATAATGGAACGCTGAGCGGATATGTTATCGACAAATCAGAGCAATTCGTTGTTGGTGCTTCAAAGAAGATTCTGAATCAGAAATCCAATCAGGTTCAGCATCCTGATAAAGGGCTGAATCCAATACTGTCTGGTGAAGATCGATAAAGAGATTGACACACCTGAAGAGTTGATGCAGATCAGAGATAAGATTTTCCCAAAAGAACCGGAGTTTTCACATACAAAAAAGGAGAATAACAATTAAGATCACCATCAGGTTGTACTCGCCCGGGGACAGAGAGACTATTATGACCTTTGGGGAGATATTTTTGACAATATTCCAAGGTTTGGCAAAGCTTACAGGCGGTTTATGAAAAAGAAGTTTGGTTGATCATAAATGAACATAAATAGTAGTTCAATAGTTAAATAATAAAAAAAAGATTATGAAAAGCATTGTATGTTCTTTATTATTCGTGCTCTTCCTGTTTTCCGGATCATTATCGGCCCAGACAGGTGCTCGCTTTGGTCTGAAAACGGGGTTTAACCTTGCAACTCAATATGGCATTAAACCTGCTGATAACAGCTACGATGTCAGCTCAAGCAGCAGGAAAGGATTTGTGGGTGGAATTCTCATATACTATCCTATAACTGAATCGGTAGGCATTCAACAGGAACTTCTATATATAATGAAGGGATCAGGGCAGGATGTAACCATTTCGACCCCTGTAAACATTAATACTAAGTCGGAATACAAACTCAACTATTTCGAAATGCCGATGGTATTAAAATACAGATTTGTCAATATAAAAAATGTTGGGATTTATGGCAACACCGGCATAGCTTTAACTCTTTTAATCAACGGGGAATACAATATTACCAGTACAATTGATCTGGGTACTCCCCCATTAGTGCAGACAAAAGAATCTGGTGACATGAAAGGATTAGACATTTTCGACTATTCTTTCGTATATGGAGCCGGTGCTGATTTTAAGCTTCTTAATAAGGATTTCTTCTTTGAAACCCGCATGACAATCGGATGGAATACACTGGCAATGCCGAACGCTTCAGGAGCAGACCCTGTTCCCCTCCGCAACCAGGGCTATACTTTTGCACTTGGTTTTTACTTCTAGAAGTCTCATTGGGGAGAACTCAACAATCTTTTGAGTACACCTGGTGAAATGAGAACCTGAAGCTGTCAATCCCGGATGATTTTTACGGGATACAAAAAAGATCGCCAGGGTCGTTAGTTACTGTAATTCCTGAGTATTAATGAAATTTCTTGTCCTGAAATAGGTTTACACCCACACTGAATTTATATATCGCACAGGATCAATTATCTGTTGGATTCTGAATTTTACAGTTGAAGATTTTTTGACGTCTTTTTCAGTCAATCAAGGTTTTATATTAAGAATCTTCAGGACTTTATCCTTATGGCTCCTGCTTATAGGTAATTCAGTACCTTCAATTTCTACCGAATATAAGGTAACCGCATTAACTTTTTTCAGGTTGATTATATACGAATTATGTATCCTTAGAAACAATTCAGGAGGCAAGGTGGTCTCCATAGAGGTGAGACTTCCTCTTACCATTAATTTTCTGTTCTGCAAATAGAACCTGATGTAATCTCCGTCACTTTCAATGTATTTAATATCACTCAGATATACTTTATGAGTTTTTTTGCTGTCCTTCAGCAAAATAAATTCAATCTTCAGGTTTCTCCGGGATTCTATGCTGTCATTTCGACAGACTTGCTATGAAGTTTAAGGTAATGGTTAACTGCTTTCAGAAACCTGTCAAACGGTATTGGTTTCACAAGGTAATCAACAGCCTGGAGTTCAAATCCGTTGGCAGCAAACTCCCTGTAAGCAGTGGTAAAAATAATAGCAGGCGGATCAGAGAGAGATTTTGCAAAATTTATTCCATTTATTTCAGGCATGTTGATATCAAGAAACAGTAGGTCGGTTTTGTTTTCATTTAAAAAAACCAAAGCTTCCGTAGGTTTGTTGAATTCTGCAATTATCTCAAGTTCATTTATTTTCAGAATATAGTCTCTGATTATGTCCCTGGCAATAGGCTCATCATCGATAATTACACATTTTATTTTCATACTGATCGACTAATAGTTTTTATAAAGTGTCAGTCCTGCATAAAAGGAATTTTCATTCCTTCTTGTTATTAATTTATGCATCTGCGGATATAACAGAGCCAGTCTTCTTCTAATATTTTCAAGGCCAATTCCTTTATTCGAATCCTGACCGGTATTATCCGGACTATCCGGCAAGCTATTTTCAATTTCGAAGAAGATTTCCGAGACTCCCGATTTTAATCTGATTCTTACCCAGGGATTATGTATTGTTTTAGAGACACCATGTTTGAAACTGTTCTCCAGAAAAGTAAACAGTATAAGAGGGGTAATGAAGGAATCGTCGTCTTTGTCATTCACTTCGAAATCAATGCTGCAACTGTCTCCATACCTCATTTTTTCCAGCTCAATATAATATTTAAGCAGCTGGATTTCCTTGCTGAGAGGGTAAAAATCGTTTTTTGTCTCATACAGTACAAAGTTCAGAATTTCTGACAAATAAAGCACACTCTGAGGAGCAAGATCTGACTTCCTCAAAGTTAATCCGTAAATGTTATTAAGGGTATTGAATAAAAAATGAGAATCGATCTGGCTCTTCAGGGCAAAAAGCTCCATCTCTTTCTTCTCCTTCTCAAAATGCGCCAGCTCATTCCTTTTCCTTTCCTTTTCAATCATCAGAGTGATAGCAACAGAAATAAATACAATAACCAGGGTTATCAGGTATGCCAGAAGAAGATCAATTGTAAATAATCCTGAAAAAGTAACATTGATCTTCCCGATAATCAACGTTATCATCCATACTACGGGAATAAAATAAAGGATGGATGAAAGTGCAAGGAATGAGAACCGCACAGGATTCCCTTTCTCATAATATCTTTTAAAGAGATAATACCTTATAAAGTAGACCAGGCTCATCTGTGCGGCTGTTGTAATAAAAGCATAATAAGGGATAACAGTATTTATATTATACTTTTTGTTTACTGCATAGAAAACCAGGGCATACAATAACCAAAAAAGGAGATGCAATATTACCTGGTATATCCTTCTCATTTTCATATAAATCAAAGTTAAGAAATCCGATTGTTATAATGTTAATAATCAGGTAACCTGTTTGAAATTTGCGGTAATTAACAAAAAATATACAATAAATACTTTGAAAGACGCTCAAACCGTAACTTTTCAGTGCTTTGTTAAAAATTTATCTCTCAATTCATCTCAATCAGTCAAATTTTGCAAATTATCTCATTTATCAGGTCAGTCATAGATTTTTTTTGTTCTGCAACCCATACCTGTCTTAATATTGCTTAAGAATTAATGAATATGTAAAAATTACTATTATGATCAAATTTATTATCAGGGACAGTATAAGATCCATTAAACTGAAAAGTATCTATCCCTTTATCAGAATAATCAGCCTCTCTATCGGTCTGATATGCTTCTCATTATTTCTTACTATAGTAATAAATGAGCATTCATTCGACAAATATCACCTGAAGAAGGACAGAATATTCAGGTTAATTCTGCACGACAGGGAACAGAATATAAAGACATCCATATTGCCTGGTGCAGTAAAAGATTTATTCAATAATAAAATACCACAGGTCGAAGAAATTGTCAGGGTAATTGTTCTTGACCGTACCGTGAAAACAGAGGATAATGATCCTGAGAGCCAACAGGTAATTTATGCTGACCCCGGGCTGTTTAATGCCTTCTCCTGGAAGTTAACAGATCACGATGGCACCGGTTTTCTCGAATCACCCGATAAAATATATATTTCACAAAAGGAGGCTGAGAGGATTTTTAAAGAAGAAAATCCGCTCGGTAAGATAATTACCATAAACAATACCAGTCAGTTTACTGTAGGCGGAATTTTCGATGATATCCCCTTAAAATCTTTTATTAAAATCAATTACCTCATTTCGACTGAATCCATTAAGACTTCTGTATATCTGACTGACGCTGATTATAAGATAACAAATTTCTTTATTGTACTTAAAGACAAGAAGCTAAGGGACGAAACGGAGAATATTCTGAATAAGATAATTACAGAAAGTTTTAAGGTGGATAACAACCTGATTAATATTACTCTTCAACCTCTGACAGACATTTATCTTCATTCAGGTGACATTATGCAGAGTTCCGCGTTTAACAGCGGAAATTTCCAGTTAGTCCTTTTTCTGCCATGGATAGCTTTATTCATTCTGATCATCGCTCTGGGAAATTATATGATCCTTGATATAGGCAAAAACATTTCTGAAATCTTCAGGACAGGCATAAGCAAAACCTATGGGGAAACCAGAAATATTGTGTTTACACGTTTCTATTTTGAAAATCTGATTTACATATTTTCCGCTTCTGTTATATCGGCTCTTTTGATTATCTCTTTCAGTGGTACTTTATCAGAGCTGACATCCGGAGGATTAAGTATCAATGAATTATTCAGTATTAAGATAATTATCATCCTCATCATCCTGACATTTATTCTACCCCTGGTTCCGGCTCTTTATTCTTCATCTCTTGTAAATAATATTACCATTCCTGAGGCAATAAAACTTAAGAAGTCAAGGATAGTTGAACTAAGAATTGCCGGAAGCAGACATTCACTTAACCTTAGAAGGTTAATGCTGGGTATTCAGTTCTTTACTTCTGTAGGTCTGATAGCAGCCTCGCTGATTGCGGGCAGACAAATTGATTACATTACAACAATGGATTTAGGTTTTGAAAGAAAAAACCTTATTGTTACCAATAATTACCTCAGAGGTGCAAATTCACTGGAGCAGAGGCGATTCAAAGCATCCCAGCTGGTTCAAAACAGCCCCCTGTTTATTGGTTTCACCTCTGCTTCCAATTATCCTCTGGGCCCTGTATCAAATGTTACACAGGTCAGGTTACCTTCACAGAGACCCGACGAGGAAATCTCTGCAGGCTACCTTGGCGTTGATTTTGATTTTTTCAAAACAATCGGAGCTAATATTGTTGAAGGCAGTGATTTCAGCAGAGCTTTTACCACCGATTCTGTTTCGGCAGTAATTATAAATCAGCAACTGGCGAAAAGAATCGGAGGGGAAACTGTCGGTAAAAAACTTATTGGTTTCTGGGGGAATAATGAAAAAATTGTTATCGGAGTTGTAAAGGATATCTATTTCGGTAAAACAGATAGAACTCCTGGTTCCATGGCATTCGTTGTAAACAGTACATCTATAAGTAACTACTTTCAGTTGTTTTTCAAAACCGATGATAACATGTCAGAGAAAGCCTTGAAATTCCTCAGACGAAAACTGGAAACAGGTTGATCCGGTTGCTCCATTTTCCTATTTCTTTATGGATGACCAATATAAAAATGTATATTCAAAGGAGGTAAAAATTATACAGACATTAACTATATCTACAATTATAAGTCTTTTCCTGCTTCTGTTGGGCATTATTTCCGTGTCATACCTTGTTTCAACCTCAAAAGTCAATGAAATGGCAATAAGAAGAATACTGGGGGCTGATACAAAAAGTATCCTTAAACTGTTTCTTAACGAATACATTACTCCTTTTGTTATCGCTTCATGTCTTGCAATTCCCCTGGTCTTCCTTCTTTTGAATGAATGGCTCAGTAATTATATGAACAGGACTCAAATCGGATTTGATGTTTTCCTGTTTGCACTTGTTGCTATAGCCGGAACGTTTCTTATCGTCAGTGGGATAATGACTTATAAGGTCATAAGGGATAATCCGGTTAAAAATCTGAAATATGAATAGAACAATTGAAATGAAATCAAAAAGGATCATATCTGTATAAATTAAAAAAAACTAAGATGAAAACACTTAAAAGAACATTACTGATTAAATTATTGATGATTCTTCCCTTTACATTAATAATTCAATCATACACAGAATCAGGAAGATTATCTTCCCGGGAATTGAAAGAGGAAGCCTGGAAATTCCCTAAAAAAGATACTTTGTCTTTGGAAACCCTCGGGAGTACTAAAGTTTTTATTTCCGGTTCAAGTTCCGGGGAAATAGAAATAAAGCTTCGGTATATAGAGAGACCCGATGAGATTTTCGAGGTGAAAGAAATGCAAAGGACTATTTATTTAAAAGAAAATATCCTTGATTATGACCGTCATAGACCTACTAAATCATACTTTGAAAAGTGGACATGGATTATTAAGGTTCCAACAGGAACTTTCATTAAATGCAATGGGAGTTCAGGAGACTTTAAAGTTACCGGCTTTAATGGATCTTTCAAAGCTGTCTTAGGCTCGGGAAGTTTTCTTTTTGATAATGTCGAGGGAAAAATAGATATGTCATCGGCTGTTATGAATGTGCAAATAAATAATTCAAATGGGTCATTCAACATCAGTTCTGCTGTTGGATCTATGAGGGCAACAGGTCTGACAATTTCCGGGAACAGTAGTTTTAGTTCCGCAATAGGAACCATAAAAATATCTCTTGCCCGGACCTCTGCAGCAGATCTGTATGTGGGCTCCAATTTAAATAAGGCACAGGTCCGTTTAAATGGTCATCCTGTAACAGGGTACTTTGAGTTCATAGCCCTGGCTGATGGGGGGAAAATAATCTCACCTTTCAAATTCGACAATGAAGAGACGTTTCAGGATGACATAAAAAGTTACAGGGATTCTTCAGATTTCGGAAAGAAGAGTGAATACATGAGGAAAAGCTTTATAAGGGGCGACAGCAATCCAAAAATTACATTAAAGACTGGAACAGGGATCGCTAAATTGATAAAATAGTGAAATGGAAAATTTAAAATGATATTTCTTCCGATGTTATTTCTATTGATCAATAGCATTCTTTCAGCTCAGCAGGAAATTTTAAGTGAGCGTGGAAAAGGTGCGGGCATTATCCCTGAACAAATTATTGGGGTGATGATTCTTTTAGATTAGGTATGCCGGTGACCCAGACAAGCCACTTAGTGAAGTCTATGATTCAAAACTTCATAATCATTTTAATGGAATAATTTCCAGCCATTAGCCAATATCCGGTATATGCTGACCTACTAGTTAGCCGCATGTGCAATTCGAACAATTTCTTTGGCGATATCCTCAGGTGAAAGAATAAAATCAATACACCCACTTTCTATCGCACTCTCAGGCATATCTGGTTGAGCTGCTGTATCAGGCTTCTGAGCGATGGTTATGCCACCTACCTCTTTAATGCCACATAACGCTTCGGCTCCATCCCCGTCATAGCCAGATACAATGACTGCAATGAGAATTCCGTCCCAGTTCTTTATAAGAGAACGCAGAAAAACCGTAATCACATCGGGCCAACCTCTGGGTTTTGATATAGGCTTTAGTCGGAACTCATCATCAAGAACATGCAAATCACGCTTTTCAGGGATGATAAACACATGGTTGGGCTGGATATCAAGTCTTTCCGTGATAAGTTCAACTGGCATCTCAGTATATCGAGGGAGAATCTCGTGGAGCATAGTGGCTACAGTCCTCAAGTGATTAACGATAACGATAGCGACACCCATATCTGCAGGCAAATTCTGTAAAAGACGAGTATAGGCATCGAGACCCCCGGCCGAACCGCCCACGCAAACAATTGGAAAATCTTTCGCGACACTCTTGGCAATCATTGATAAGTACTTTACTGGTTAAAAGATATTGTCGTGCTTTGTTTCAAAGATAACTGTTATAATTGAATAAGCCAGTGACCGGCTTGCGGTCAGTGGATTCCGGAGTGAGGTGATAAGCATCTGTTTTTACTATCAAAAGTATTGTCCTTTATGGGGTGAAACTGGATATGTGTGAATGATGTAACTCTTTTCCTGAATATTGTAACTCTTTACGGAATTAAAGGACTCACCTTTGTTTTGTGAAAATTCATTCACAATTTAAAATTCAAAAAATGAATAAAACAGAATTAGAAGGAAACTGGAAAGAGAAGAAAGGCAAGCTCAAACAAAAATTTGCTATCTTAACTGACAACGATCTGATGTTTGCAGAAGGGAAGAAAGAGGAGATGTTTGGAAAACTTCAAATCAAACTAGGCAAAACAAAAGAAGAATTCCAAAAGATAATTTCAGAGCTATAATTAACTGCTTACACCAAAAAATCATTGGGTATTTTACAATTTTAAAATCAAACAAGTATAAAAATTTATGAAAAAAGTATTATTCGTTCTGTCACTAATTATGGCAGGTATTCTCGTCAATGCACAGGCAGTTAAGACTGATTTTTCAGGCACCTGGAATTTAAATACAGAAAAAAGTATTCAACCGCAAAGCGACCAGGTTGGTAGCACTATGAGATTGGGTGGTGGCGATTTTGTTGCCAGACAGGAAGTTAATCTCCTGGCTATTGAAACAACCAGGACAGGTCAGGATGGTCAGGCCACAACATCAACAATGAATTACACCCTTGATGGGAAAGAGAGTATTAACACGTCACCCAGAGGCGACAGCAAATCTGTTGCAAAATGGTCTTCTGATGGAAAATCTCTTACTATTGAAACTTCAAGAACCATGAATATGAATGGTCAGCCCATGACAATGAAATCATCGGAAGCATGGACACTTACTGACGCAAATACACTTACAGTTGCAGCAGCCAGACAGGGTCCGGATGGTGAGGTAAAAACCTCAATGGTTTATGATAAAAAACAGTAATTAATAAAGAATGAATTTAAAGAGACTCCATCAGGAGTCTTTTTTTTGGAATTTGAATCGGCCTGTTGTAATCAGATTGTCCGGTTTTATTCTCAATATGTGAATGATGTAATTTATTTGTAAGGATATGTAACACTTTCTGAAATTAAAGGATTGACCTTTGTACAATAAAAATTCATTACAACTTGAAATACAAGGTTTTTATGAAATCAAAAATTAAAATGACGGGAATTGTACTTGTTTTGATTTTACTACCTGCTATATTTCCAAAACAAGCATTGGCACAGGAGCCGTATATCAGTTACCAGGTTTTCTATGATCAATTGAGCCCTTACGGTCAATGGGTGGACTTCCCCAGCTATGGTTACGTTTGGCTTCCGAATGCCGGACCAGACTTTTCCCCTTATTTTTCACGAGGTTACTGGATAATGACCAATTACGGGTGGACGTGGTTATCAGATTACAGTTGGGGATGGGCGCCTTTTCATTATGGTCGTTGGGATTATGATAATTTTTATGGTTGGTACTGGGTGCCCGATAATGTATGGGGGCCCGCCTGGGTGACATGGAGAAGGACTCCTGGGTATTATGGCTGGGCACCAATGGGTCCTGGTATGAGTGTTGGTATGAGTTTTGGCAATAACAATAATAATTACAGTAATCACTGGATCTTCGTAAGAGAAAGGCATTTTGGAAGGAACAATATCAATCGATATTATGCAAGTCAAAATGATTATGATATGCTTCTCAGTAACTCCACAGTGATTAATAATACCTATATAGATAACAGTAGCCACAATACATATGTCTCCGGTCCGACCAAATCAGATGTAAGGGGAGTTACCGGCAGAAGGGTTAGTACTTATGCCATTCAGGAAAATAATGTACCAGGACAATCTTTGAGTAATGGCCAGCTCAGGATCTACAGACCTCAGGTAATGCAAAACAATAATAGTGAGCGGCGTTCTGCCCCATCCGTGATTACAGATTTAAATGATGTAAGACGACCTTCAGAAATAAATTCTCCATCTCAACAGGGAAACATAAATACATACGGTAACAGGAGACATGAGCAACAACAGGATGTTATAAATCGGCAAAGTGCTGTAGATCAACAAAATGCTGTAGATAAGCAGAATGCTGTAGATCGGCAGAATGCTGTAAAAAGGCAGAATGAAGTAGATCAACTGAATGCTGTAAACCGGAAGAACGCTGTAAACCGACAGAATGCTGTAAATAAACAGAATGCTGCAGAACAACAGGATGCTGTGAATAGACAAAAATCTGTTAACCGGCAGAATGCTACGGATAACCAAAATGCCGTAAAAAGGCAGAATGATGTAAATCAGCAGAATAAAAGGAATAATGAAAGAGTTTTACAACAGCAGAATGTTGAGAAAACCAATAATGGAAGAAGAGAGCAGTCAGTAAATACAGTTAATAATCCGGGAAATATCAGGTCTGAAGAATCAAGGAAAAGACTCAATCAAAGAAAATAATGATCATAAACCACTCCATCAAACACAAGATGTTCTGAACTATAGAGTGATATTATTGATCTATGTACTTTAACCCCTAATATTAAGTATATGAA
Organism: uncultured Bacteroidales bacterium; assembly: GCA_963700275.1. Classification (GTDB taxonomy): domain Bacteria; phylum Bacteroidota; class Bacteroidia; order Bacteroidales; family VadinHA17; genus LD21. The sequence goes on from CAVOWZ010000008.1 coordinate 202,689, forward strand.
CCCAAATAAGTTACGACTGAATGAAAAATCAATCCGAATCTGTCCATTTGTACTTTTGATGTTATTGTTTTCACAGTGCATCGGGACTGAAGGACCTATGGGGAATGATGGTCTGGATGGCCTGGATGGAATAAATTTCACACATTCCGTCATCTATGATATCGATCCGTCCGAATGGGTCGGAGATGTGAACGGATATAATGCATTACTTGATGTACCTGAAATTAATGATGACATTTATTACAACGGAGCCGTACTTGTCTACAGGTTAATTGAAACTGAACCCAAAAGTTTTAATTTACTGCCCTATACTTATGTGGATAATTCTTTAGCCGTTTATATGGACTTTGATGCATACGTTGGAAGCATCGATTTGATCTACAAAGAAGTTCTCGATGGAGTAAATGATACTCCTGTTCCAGAAAATATTATGTCGTTTAAAGTTTTGATCATAGAAGGCATTCCCCTGGCCACTTTAAAAGGACTGGTAGATGTAACTGATTATGGGGCAATTGCCAAAATGATGAATATTATTTAAGGCCATAATAATGCCCGATCATCATGTGCTTTCCATCAGCTTAATGTTTTACTTACCTCATGTTCTTGTAGTCAGATGAAGTAATATCATACAAACTTCCTTTTACCCGAACAGTTTTTCTTTCAATTGTCTCCTTGCCATGAAGATTCTGCTTTTTACAGTCCCTATATTAACTGTTAGTGTATCGGAAATTTCTTTGTATTTATATCCATTAAGATGCATTTTAAACGGGATTCGGAATTTATCTTCCAGTTGTTCAATATGTTGAGTTATCTCTGATACTGAATATGCTGAATCCGGGTTATCATAACCAGTATATTTTGTTCGATTATAGAAAGATAATTCATTATTCTGATCACGATATATGGCCTGAAGAACACTTTTCCTGTAGTTATTAATAAAAGTGTTTTTCATTATTGTAGATGTCCATGCTTTAAAATTAGACTCATCTACAAATTTGTCACAATGCTTCAAAGATTTAAATAAAGTCTCCTGTACCAGGTCCTTTGCGTCATCCTTATCAGAAGTTAATCTAAAAGCCAATCTACTTAAATATTCAGTTAGATTAATAAGTTGAATCCGAAACTCTATTATAGTCATGATAAAGTGCTATTCCATTTATTAAATATGATTCAAATTTATTTAGTTTAAATTTTACAGATATTACAAAATTCTACTAATTAGTTACATTATTTATGGATTTCCCAGGGAAATGGGATGTGCTTTTTGTAAGAACAATTTTGGTATTCAGTGATTGTTATACAATACTGTTTCATAGAATGCGTGAATCATGTAACTTATTTCAAAATTAGTGTAACATCTATGAGGTTTATGTTTCTCAACTTTGGGCACAATAAGTAAAAAAATTTAATCATGGCCATATCAAAAGTTTGGATAGAGGAGAACTGTACCTCATGCGGTTTATGCTCAGATATTTGTCCCGAAGTCTTTGTAATGAAAGACCTGGCAACCGTTGTTCAGGGCATTAAATACTCTGATTATGAGGAGAGAATAAAGGAAGCAGCAGAAAACTGCCCGGTGGAAGTTATCAGATATGTTGATTGAAACATAATCAACTGCGGACCGGAGCCAATGATAGATTGGTATGGCCAGGACTGAATATTTTAGTGCAATCGGAATAACCCTGAGAGTAATTGGCAAGTCAGATAAACCTTATGGAGTTTTTCATCAGTTTTTTATAACATTCAGATGATCTAAAAGCACAAAGCCCTCAGGTGAAATGGCGATTGTGTTTTCACCTTTTTCAATATGCACGGTAACCCGTTCCCAAAACCATGAGCCGGCATTTCCTGTATTCCAGAATTCAATTTCACCTGCCTTTTTTCCATTAATTTCCAAGAGTGATTGAAATACCTGTTCGCGTTTAAGCGTATATCTGAATTCAAGGATATAGCTCCCCGTTTCAGGGGCAATATAAGTCCATCTCACCTGATGCCGGGAATCACCGACCCTGGTTTCCAGGTACCCCTTTCCGGTAAAACCCTCCACCTCCGACTTAAAAACCGATATCAGGTAATCCGCCTCTTCCGCTTCCAGTATTGTTCCTCCTGTTGTGGGTTGCATTGATGGCAGATTAACTTTACCTCCATTGGCGATAATATCGAACAAAGCCCAGTCAAAATTTTTTCTCCAATCCACATAACCCACGCGGTTTGTCCATAACGGATTGTGGTAATTGGCTGTTGCACTTGCCGCGTAATGCCTCCAATAGCCGGCAGAAACATTTAATTCTTCAATAACTTTCTCATAATATTCTCTATCAAGCGATTCACGAAAAAGAGCAAGGAAGGTAGCACCCCGGATTTTATGTGCAAAATATTTTCCTAACCAGGCAATTGTTTTAATATCATCAATGGTTATCCGCAGTTCTCTGTCCATCTCCATGCTTTGCCCATCAGCCCATTTAAGGGCCTGGTCGGCATTCTGAATGGTTTTTTCTGCTACCTGAAGTGGCGTTTCACCTTCAGTTTTGGCGCCGGTGAGGTATGCTTTGGTGTAGTCAGGAATAGAAATATAACCCGTACCTTTGTGAGGTTCCAGGGTAATAAACCGGTTTATATCATGGAATCCCGAAGGTGTGCCAGCCACAAACGGGCGGGATTGACCGGATTCGATATACCACTGAAAATCGAGAGCCCCCCAATGAAAACCGGTGATCCACGGAAAAATCATTGATGCACTCTGCCAGGCATCAAACATTTCCTGTGCATTTACCGATGGGAAACGGTGTTGAATGGATCCGACAAAACGGTCGTTGTCCATATCCGGGTTATACCCAAGCCGGCCCCAGCACATCCACTGATACCAGTGTTTAACAATTTCAATCTCCCGTGGTTCGGTACTGTATTTTCCCAGAAATTCCCTGCCCCAGACGTATTGATCCGAACCGTAATAATAACCTTCAGAAACATCCCGGGGAATATTTTTTATAAAGTCCCTGACAAAATCCGGTGCTCCCCACCTGAAATAAAAATTATCGTCGTTTCGAAGGGTCCATAGTGTTTTCAGGTTTTCACTTTTAATGTCTTTCACAAAATCTTGATGAAAGATTTGATTTACAGAGCTGTAAACATGTGCCTGTGCATATTTAAAACTGAAAATAAAGTTGATGTTTTCATTCTTCAGCACTTCCTTAAAAATTGCGGTGATTTCTTTAGCCTGAGTTTGATGCTGCCGGTGAATGAGGTTAATTTTCCGTCCGGGCTGTTCTTGCAGTGCATCAAGTACTCCCTGTCCATAAGTAGCAAAGGCCCATTCTTCTTTTTGTGTTGTTGTATAATCATACATGTTTTCACCGGTAGTGAGCCCTATTCCGGCAAGGTCAGGATAAGTGAGCACCATCTGTTTTATGCTTTTCCGGAAATAGTCAGTGGTAACCGGGTTTTCGAGTTTATCGGTGATGCCGTATTTGCCATCGGTTCCGTACACAAAAATATTCCAGGTTACAATGAAAAACTGAACATTTCGCTGCTTGCCATAGGCCATCACTTTGCGCCAGAATTCAATCTTTTCATCAATGCTTATTTTTTTGATAACCTCATAATTATTCACAATTTCCGGAGCATCGAACCCCCATCCGTTTAGAGAATAATTTTCCATCCATTTGCCACGGTGCTCTTGCGCACATCATCCAAAGCAACCTCCGGATATTCGGGAACTTTCACCATCGATGGGAAAGGATGCAAATTCCATAATGAGATGGTGTTGTAACGATAGCGTGCAAGGTTATCAATATACTCTTTCCAAAATTCAAAATTCCACATTTCGGCTACATTATTTTGAGCTGCATCCGAAGGTTCGGTATAGGTTGGGGTTCGCACATCCAGCGGAATGTTAAACTTGGTTCCCCTGACCTTCATATACGGATTTTGCAACTGGTTTTGAATGGCATCAAATCCACGAAACTGAATGATTTCGGCAACTTCAAGGCCGCCGTACATTACACCGGCATCATCTTTACCTGATATCCAGATGGTTTTGGTCTTCCCTTTGCTTTTGTGAATAATAAAGCCTTCATTTTTTAATTTTTCAATATCGTTAATCTCTAAAGCATCTAAAATTTTCAAATTAGCCTTATCCACAATATTCAGCAGTACGATATTGCTCTCATTATCTTTCAATTGACTGATTTGTGAAACAGGCAGGACAACTGATTCCTGCCCTTTTTCATTAAGCGAAGCCTTTATCTCACCAACGGCAAACTGAATTTGCTTTGAATCATTATTGGCAAACAATCTGATGTTGTTTTCTGCCTGCGAAGGCAAGCTGAAAAACAGGAATAAAAAAACCACCGGGAAAAGATTTAATGACTTCATTTGATTTGATATGTATTCAGTTCAAGTCGAATCCCTACTTACGAAATTAAGTGCCACATCTCCGCTTTATTATGGAGTCGGCATCCCGCTCATTCTATATTAAACAAGTACGCCTCTCAACTGTATTGCAGGTTCCGCTCTCAAGGGAGAGTGTTAAGGTAAAGCTTTCCTTGCTTCCCTGTCAGGATCATTCTTTACCTCACTGACATCATCTAAAATCATGGTTTCGCCATTTTCGGCAGTATATCTTGGCCACCTTGGTAATCCTCCTCCGTTTGGATCTCCGGTCTTCATGAATTGAGCAAGTGAGCCGGACATTTTTGCTGCCAGATTCCGGGGACGTGCTCCGCCACCGGTATGGGATATCTGAACATCGGTATTATAAAACCAGAATGAAATATCCATAGTATGGAAGGCCCTTAATCTGCCGTCAAATAAAGGAGGATTCCAGCCGAACCATGCAAGGAATACAGGTGCTGCCTGTCTCGATTTCAAATTGCACAATTCTATAGCATTCTTCCGGTTACTTAGCACCATTGATAAGATTTCTATTGGCTTCCTTTCAGGAAAACTCTTTGCGTATGCCTCAATCATAACCGGACCATTATCCCCAAGTGCCGGGCCGAATCCTCTCATTGTCTTTACAAGCTCCTTTGCCTTGTCGAGTGTGATGTCTTCAAGAGAAGAATCAAACGAGCTTGGTGATCTTTCATAAAATGTACTGCAGACTATCAACGGAATATCCACAGCCAGATCCGAAGCCTCCGGAAAGAATGGATGTTGTTTTACATAAATACCGTCAGCCACCGGACTAAATCCTCCCATAATACCCGTCACTCCGGCTTCCTCCCTCATTTTCACACCTGCCCTTCGGGTTAATCCGTAATAGTCCTTCCAAGGCATATCCTGTAACTTATCTATCTGAGAGGGATTTAAACCCGCTTCTTTTAAAATATAGGTGGCAAGTTTTTCAGAATTACTCTTCTCTCCCACCTTGAGACTGGAGCCGCTAAGGGCCACAGCTCTGTGAAACAGACCTTTCGCAGAAGGCATAGCCATCAGTGTACACACCTTGGCACCACCGCCTGACTGGCCAATAATTGTTACATTATTAGGATCACCTCCGAAATTCGATATGTTATCCCGGATCCACCCGAGTGCAGCTACTATATCCAGCATACCGGCGTTACCTGAAGCGGCATATTTCTCTCCCCCGATCCCGGAGAAATCAGAAAAGCCCAACGGACCCAGTCTGTGGTTCAGGGAGCAGAAAACCACATTCTCCTTCCCGCTCAGGTTCTCACCATGGTATTCAGGGTGTTCAATAGAATTTCCGCTTGTGAATCCTCCTCCGTGTATCCACAATATTACAGGACGTTTTGTATTGTCACCATAGCCGGGAGTCCAGACGTTTATTCCAAGGCAGTTCTCACTTACATCGTCATAATGCCAGTAATCTGTAAAAGCAAGGTATCTGTTGGCATAAAAATTTTCCAATAGCTGGGGTGCTGCATTTGGCCAGTAAACAGCGGGATATATGTCTGTCCATGGTTCCGGATTTTTGGGTGGCATAAACCTGTTTTTTCCTTCCGTATTTGCACCATAAGGTATCCCGAGAAAATTATAAATGTCCCTGTGGATAAATCCTCTTACCTTCCCGTAAGTTGTTTCTGCAACTGCAATATTATCACCAATAAAGATTATTTGCCCGTCTTCCTCATTCTTCTTGTTTGAGTTGGTTGTACAGGATGCAACCGAAAGCGCACCAGTCCCTAACGAAAGGCCAGCCGCCCCGGTTCCCAGAGTCTGAATAAAATTACGTCTGTCAGTTTTCATAACTATTAAAATTTTTAAAAAAATATTTCTAAATGTCTGGAAAGTAACTTAAATACTTTAACCTGTCTAATTATTGGGTACCATTAAAATTTTATATGATCAAAATTTCACAACAAGAATTTAAATTAGTCCTTATCTTTGTCACTTCCTATCTAACCTGAAGTAGAAAGATTAAATATACTCAAACTAGTATTAATAATCAATAAGATTTACCCTTTTTCAATGAACTGCCCTTTAGACTGCTGCATGATAAAATCATACGACAATGCTGTTGTTCTAGCCAGCAAAATCAATCATATCTAATTTTATAATCTCCCAATGTTTGCCTTGTAAACAAATTGGGTCAAAATCATCGTCAGCATTTTTAAAATTTGAGAAATTGCTTCTGATTTTATCCTCATCATGGGCGTACGGATATCTTTGCTCTTGCCAATGTAATATGATTTCCAATAATAATGGCTTAAGTGTATTGTAGTATAGTTTATGCTATGGTGCATAAGCCGGTCCCTTCCCTGAATCAGAGTTCATCCTTTTAGTGCTGCATAAGCCGGTCGACGTAGCGTCCTCGCATTGTGCTTAGCTTTGATTGCTTGCGAAAAAAAATGATCAGGGCACTGGGCAGAGATTTAACCAGGAATTTTTTATTAGTTTTGATATATGAACACTACCGTTAATATAGATGGCTTCTCAGTATTTATTTTTTTGGGAGTTTTCCTGGGGCTGGTCCTTTCCCTATTTTTTATTTTTAAACCATCATCGAATAACGCCGCCAACAGGTACCAGGGGTTTTTACTCCTTACCCTGACCCTCTGCATAATGGAAATGGTGCTCAATATGACAGGCTTTATTACCCGGGTCCTTTTCATTACAAATACAACCGAACCACTAAACCTTCTGATCGGACCGTTTCTTTTTCTTTTTATAATCAGAAGTATTGATCAGAAGGGCTCAAAAAAAGAGTGGCTGCATTTTCTTCCGGCAATAATTTATCTCGGATATATTTTCCCTGATTTTCTGCTACCAGGTGAATTCCAGTACAACTCATATGTGAACAGCTTCCACCCCGACTGGCCCCTTATTGAGGTGAACAGGAGCTTTACTACTGATCCGCTTGCCATTAAGAAGTACCTTAACCTTGCAACAGCAGGACAGATATCACTCTACATTTCCCTTTCCATTCTGAGACTTGAGAAGAAGTCCAGAGAGTCGGGATTATCGGTTTTCAAAACAAATGATGATATGCTGAGATCGCTCAGGAACATGGTATTTCATATCCTTATAATTATTCTGATATTCATAATCGTAAAGCTCAGTTTTCAGGCTGACCTTGGTGATTATTTCATAGGGATATATATCTCCCTGTTCGTTTTAATAACCACTTTCAGGGTCATTAATGACTCTACGTACTTTGACCGCTCAGCCTCATTCATGGATATCTCAATCGGAAAATACAGGAAGTCATCACTGAATGAGTCAGATAAACAAAAAATACTGGCAACTATTCTTAAAGAGTTCGGGAAAGGAAACTACTTTTCAGAAAATCTTGCCTCTCTTGAAAACCTCGCTAAAAAGATCGGGGAGAGTAAGCATCATGTTTCACAGGTGATAAATGAAAAACTCGGTAAGAATTTTTTTGAGCTCCTGGCATCATACAGAATAGAGAAGGCAAAAACCATTTTAAAAGAAGATAAAGGAAGCCGGCTGACAATCGAAGAGGTCTCAGAAATGGTCGGATATAACTCCAAAACTGCTTTCAATAACTCATTCAGGAAGCTAACCGGAAAAACTCCGTCGGAATTTCGCAAATCATTAAATAACTGAAAGACAATTAAATAATCCATGACTTAATGTGTGCCGATAGGGATGTACACCTTCCTTAACGGCACGTTCTTTACAGGACAACAGATGGTAATAGTTTTGACCCAACAAACCAAAATTATTTACCATGACACAAGCAGACTTTAATTCCGGTTCAGTACCATTCAATCCCGAACTTGATCTTGTTGAAGCATGCAGAAGAAATGACCAGAAGGCTCAGCTGCAGATCTACAAATTATATTATAAATCAATTTACAGTATTTGTCTGCGGATCGTAAGTGATCCTGTCACCGCTGAGCATATTATGCATGAGTCTTTCCTGTCCGCATTTGAAAATATTAACACCTATTGTGGCAAAACCAGTTTTTCTTCCTGGCTTATCAGTTTTATCGGTAAAAGTGCATAATATGAAACCCACATATTTTACTAACACAAACACTTATAAATATATTTTTACCAACATGTGGGTTCCCAGTCTGCCGACAGGCAGGCATCATACAATTAAAATCAAAATTCTATTATGATGAAAAATTCTATTAAAAACATCACTCTCAGCAGGTACTGGATAGTTACAATTCTGTTCATGGCTGCAAAATTACTTATACATTTTCTTACAAATACAAGGTATGAACTCCTAAGGGACGAGATGCTGTTTTTCAATATGGGAGAACACCTCAGTGCCGGTTATGCAACAGTTCCTCCGGTGACCGGATTCCTTGCATTTTTAATGAACAAGATCTTTGGATTCTCGGTTTTCGGGATCAGATTCTTCCCTGCACTTATGGGAACAGTATCAGTTTATATAATTGCCTCGATTGTAAGAGAACTTGGAGGAGGGGTTACTGCACTTTGTATAGCTGCCTCATCTTACCTGCTTGCTCCAGGGTTCCTTTTAGTCGATACACTCTTCACACCTAATGCAACAGAGGAACTTATCTGGCTTCTGGCAACCTGGAACATATTCAGGATGGTCAGGAGCGGAAACCCCCGAATGTGGATATCTATAAGTATAATAACAGGCATAGGTTTTCTTAATAAATACTCTATTCTCTTCCTGATTGCAGGGTTTCTGATAGCTCTTCTTTTTACCGGAAACAGGAAATTACTGGCATCAAAATACTTTTTCATCTCGTTTATCATAGGTTTGGTGATCATCAGTCCGAATATAGTCTGGCAATACACACACGGCTGGCCGGTGATTATTCACATGAGCGAACTGAAGAGCAGTCAGCTTGATCTGATGGGTTATCTTTCGTTCCCGGTATCTCTTTTCAGCTTCTGTCAGGGTTCGGCTATCATCTGGTTAGTTGGTCTGGTCGCATTACTCTTTTTCCGGGACGAGAAGCAACACCGCTATCTGGGAATTGCATCGATGACCGTTCTTCTCCTTTTCCTGCTTGGAAAGGGAAAAGGGTATTATGCACTCGGAATTATTCCCTTTCTGCTGGCATATGGTGGATATGTTTTTGAAAAGTATCTCACCGGACCACTAAAAATTGTAAGAAATTCACTGTTCTCTATTTCACTTCTGATGTCAGTTGCTGCGATGCCATCGGGTCTCCCTGTTATGTCGTACAAAAATTACGGCCGGTATATCGAGAGGACCCGCCGGTTTATAGTCCACCCGCTTCTTGAATGGGACGATGGTACAAAACACGATTTTTCGCAGGCATGGGCCGATATGACAGGATGGAAAGAGCTTGCAGGATACGTCGCAAAGGCGTATTACTCTCTCTCTGAAGAGGAGAAAAAGAACTGCACTATTTTTGGTGAAAGAAATTACGGATATGCCGGTGCAGTATATTTTTACGGGAAAGAATATGATCTGCCCGAGGCAATTACATTTCACGAAAGTTATGTTTTCTGGGCCCCGGACACCATTCCCAACGGACCAATTATTTATATAAACAGGGATATTAACGATTTAGAGGAGTATTTCGGTATTATCAGTGTAGTGGGTAGCGTCGAAACAAGGTTTTACCGGGAGAAAGGACTGAAAGTATTCCTTTGCAGCCAGCCACTATCTGATGTGGGTGCAATATATAAAGAACTTGCCCGCAGTGAGAAGAGCAAATATCGGAGGGAGAAAAATCTTCCACCTCTGTCCTTTTTCATTAAGCGAAATCAGGTGGGAGATTTGGCCAGTATCACCTGCTTATATTGCCGTCATGAATGCGGCTAATATGTATTTATATGTGTAAATTTAACACCTGACAATCTAACTGATCTTTTCGATTGAATAGGTACAAAAGTAAACTCGTTATGAAATACATTTTCTTATCACTCGTCTTATTATTCGGTGTATTCAGTATGGTACAGGGGCAGACAAAAAGCCTGCTTGAAAATGTGGTGATAACATCCAAAGCGGATAAAACCCAGGTACGGACAAATGAAAATGGGGAATTACTTATAAATGTATCCCCAAAGGATGTCCGTAAATTTAAAGCCAACGGATTGGTCCGGTATAGTGAATTCGGCGCCAGGGGCGATGGTAAAACCGATGATATTGACGCCATTGCTGCGGCCCATGCATTCGCCAATCAGTACGGTCTTTCTGTGAAAGCCGACAAGGGGGCTACATACTACATCAGCGGAAAGAACCGCACGGCGGTTATCCGGACTGACACCGATTTCGGCACGGCTGCCTTTATCATTGACGATACAGATGTCCAAAACCGGAATTCCCATGTTTTCATGGTTAGTTCCAGCCTGCAACCGTTCAAACCTGAGGGCATATCTTCCCTTAAGAGGAATCAGGAGAAAATTGACGTCTCCCTGCCCGGAACCTGCCTTGTCACAGTCACCAATTCCCATATCAAAACGATACATCCGGTTTGGGCCGAATCAGAACAGCGGATCACCGCAGACGGATATCTTTATCGTTGACAAAAATGGCAATGTGGATATGGATGCTCCGATCATCTGGGACTTCGACCAGATAACGGACATCACCGCCCTTCCCATTGATGAGAAAACGCTGACAATCACCGGAGGACGCTTCACCACAATTGCCAACAGTGCTGAATCGAAGTACACTTATTACAGCCGGGGCATCGCAATCAGGCGTTCCAATGTTCTTGTGGATGGATTGGAACACCGCATCACCGGCGAAGGAGACCATGGAGCGCCTTATGGCGGCTTTATCAATATCGGCGAATGCTCCTATGTAACGGTACGGAATACCATCCTTACCGGACACAAAACGTACCAGACTATCGGCTCGGCAGGAGTCAGTGTATCTATGGGTACCTACGACATCTCCATCAACCGGGCTCTCAATGTGTCATTCGTGAACTGCAGCCAGACGAATGACATCAATGACAGCACATACTGGGGAATCCTGGGATCCAATTACTGCAAGAATCTTGTTTATGACAATTGCACCTTATCCCGGTTCGATGCCCACATGGGAGTTGCCAATGCCACCATCCGCAACTCGACCCTGGGTCACCAGGGAATAAACGCCATTGGCAGCGGGACCTTTACCGTGGAGAATTCCACTATCTACGGAAGGAGCCTCATCAATCTTCGCTCCGACTACGGCAGTACGTGGCAGGGAGAGTTCCTCATCCGCAACTGTATTTTCGTACCCGCAGGCGGCAGACCGATCAGTGCCAGCCTCATCGGCGGATCATATTCCGGGCAGCATGATTTCGGCTACACCTGTTATATGCCGGAACGGATCACAATCGAAAACCTTCACATCGACGACTCCGAACATCCTGAGGACTACAAGGGTCCCGCCATATTTGCAGATTTCAATCCAAAAATGACCGACGAATCCTACCTGGAGAAGTTTCCCTATGTCAGAACCAGGGAAGTCATTCTCAGGAACGTTACTATCGCCAGCGGCAAGGCCTTGAGGCTCAGTGATAATCCGTTCATGTTCAAGGATGTGAAGGTAAACTCCGATAAATAATCATTCATATTTTAACGACTGGGCAGGATTAATCCTGGCGGCCTTTAATACACGGTAGCTTATTGTAATCAAAGCAATGCCCAATGCAATTACGAATCCCAAAATGAAACTGAAGAATCCGGGATTTATCTTATAATAGAAATTCTCCAACCATTTTCCTGCATAATAATATATAACGGGCCATGCTACAACCGCTGAAACTGAGACCAGCAGGATTATTTCCTTTGAGATTTCGATGTAAATACCTGTAATGGATGATCCCATTGCTTTCCTTACCCCGATCTCCTTTGTCTTCTGTACCACGGTATAGGAGGTAAGACCAAATAGTCCCAGTGCTGCAATAAAGATTGCAAGCAATGAAAAGATCATTGCCATTTGTGCATTTTGTTTTTCCTGCTTGTACATATTTTCGAAATCAGCATCCAGGAAATAATATTGCAGCGGGCTATCTGATGAATATTCCTTCCATATCTTTTCGATTGCACTTATAGTGGCTGAATAATTTGAAGGCGAAAGTCTTACGGTAATGTATCCCCAGTAATTATTCTCCCCCTGAAGCAATAGTATGTAAGGCTGAACCGGATTCCGGAGAGATTCAAAATTAAAATTCTTTACAATTCCAATTACCGGATAGGCTTCCGGTCCGTTTTCTTCCGGTCTTAATATCCTGGTCTTATCAAGGTCGGCGATACTGAAATTCTTCACGGCGCTTTCGTTAAGAATACATGCCTCCCTGTCAGACGCGAATGATTCACTGAATGTCCTGCCCGATTCGAGATTCATTCCATATGTATCAAGGAAATCATAATCTACCCAGCTTGTTGCCATCAGGTATGTTTCATCTTTTCTGCCTTCAATGAGATATCCGTTATTGTTATTCGTACGTCCCGGGATGGCGGTGGAACTTGCAATATTTATCACACCGGGAATCATTTTCACACTTTCCTTGAAGGATTTCATTTTATTTCCCACTATATGTGCTCTCTCAATGACTAACAATTCCTCCTTGTTAAAACCCACATCTTTATTAAGCATAAATTTTATCTGCCTGACCATTATCAGGGTACCTACAATGAGAAGGATAGATACTGCAAACTGGAAGACAACAAGGATTCTTCTGAGTCTTCCGTTGCTCATGGTGTTCCTGGCCTTTCCCTTGAGTACTTCATATGGATTGAACGACGAAAGGAAAAATGCAGGGTAGCTTCCCGACATTATACCTATTAATACAGTGAATAAAAGGAGTACCGGGATCGTATACCAGGTCGCAAAAAGATCAAGGTCGAGCCTCGTCTGCAGCAGATTGTTGAAATATGGTATACTCAGCTTTACCAATAAAACAGCAAAAATCAGGGAAAAGAATGCGAGGATAAATGATTCTGTAAGGAACTGAAAAATAAGCATACTCCGTGTTGAACCGCCTACTTTCTTGATTCCTACTTCCTTTGACCTTCTTGAAGCCTGGGCTGTGGCAAGGTTCATGAAATTAATCGCTGCTATTAACACTATCAGGATTGCAATGCTGCCGAAGATAACAAGATACTTAGGATCGCTCGGAGCTTTGAAACCACCCTGGACTGTATTGTCAAGATGAATTTCCGTCAGATTCTGGAGAAAAAACCTGTACTTGTTACCCCGCTTTAGAAAATCCTCTATCGTAGCACCTGTATATTTTTGCAATTCAGGCCCGACATATTTGACAATAAGATCTGTGAATTTACTGTCAACAGTGGTGTAGCTTGAATTTGGCTTCAGAAGCAAATACGTATTGAAGCTGTTGTTCATCCATTGTGGATCCTTCGACCTTGGATTAGTCATGAAGGAGGTTACCATGCTGGCATTGAAATGAGAATTCGTCGGAACATCTTCCATTATACCGGTAACAACAAATCTCGTGGTATCAGATCCGATCTTTATCAGTTTATCAATAGGATTTTCACTGCCAAAAAGTTTCTTTGCGGTGGATTCCGACAACACCACTTTATGAGGGCTGTTCAGAAGGTTATCCGGATCTCCCTTTATCACAGGGATTGTGAAGAAATTGAAGAAGGATGAATCAGCCTGCATGATATCGTTATCGGTAAAGAACTGCTGTTCATATTCAACCACTGTCGGACCGACATCATTCATTCGCAGAAAGTCTTCAACTTCAGGAAACTCTTTCGGGAGAGTCGGACCCATTACTGCCGGAGTAGATGAAGCAGTAATCTCCTGCTCTCCGATCTTGCCATTCAGGATGATCCTGAATATCCTGTCTTTTTTCAGATTATACCTGTCAAAACTTGCTTCATTTATCACATATAGAGAAATAAGCAGGCTGCAGGCAATTCCGATGGCCAGACCAAGGATATTGATTATAATATATGCACGCTGTCTTTTGAAAGATCTTATGCTGTGCTTCAGGATGTTATTGAACATATTATCCTTTTTTCACTCTAAGGACAGCGAAATTTGTTCAGTGCTGCAAAAAGATCTGGATTTTTAGTTCAATGACCGGTATCCATTAGGGGTTTGTCCGGTTTCATTTTTGAACATATTTCATATGATTTATCAGCTCAGGAAAATGACAGTTTTATTGCAAAATATATAATTTTACCGGTACTGTCACAATTCAAAGCAAGGGTATCTCCACAATTCAAAACCTTACATTAGGAAGGCCTGCCGCTGTCTTTGATATGAAAATGGGAAGAAAACTGAACTTCGAACCACAATTTCGCTTTTCTCTTGACGGGAAACCATGGGCCATGGTTTTCTGGTGGAGATATTACGGATCGATTGGGAATAAGTTAAGAATTACTTTACATACAAATTACTCCCTTTCCTATAAGAACATCACTTCCTATACATCCTCCGGAGCTTCTCAGGAAATTATCAGGACAACAAGGTATCTGGTAGGCGCAATAGCACCTAACTATCAGGCGAACAAATATATAGGTGTTGGAATGTATCTTTTTTATAATTGGGGTATAGAAAAATTTATAACCAGAAACACCTGGATGGCTTCTTTCAGACCTACTATTTCAAATATCCCAGTTACAAAGAGTATTGTTGCAAGGGTTGCCAGATGATTCCCGGCACTCTACCTTCGTCATATGAATGCACTGATGGCTTACAATATTAAGGCTACTAATATACTATTTACCTCCGATAAGCTGGAAAAGCACCCATGAAACCAACAGAGTAACTATTATATTGAATCCCTGTGCAATCAGGAAGCTATAGAATGGCTTTTTGCTCTCCATTTGCCTGAAGTCGGCAAAACGGGTTTCCAGTCCGATGCTGATAAATGCCAGATTAAACCATAAAGTGCTGAATGACTTAATCACCTTACCGGACGACTGTGCCGTTTCGGGATTAAGAATAAATGAAAAAACCAATGATGCCAGGATGAAGCCCAGTACAAATTTCGGGAAACGCTCCCAGA
Source organism: uncultured Bacteroidales bacterium (assembly GCA_963700275.1). Classification (GTDB taxonomy): domain Bacteria; phylum Bacteroidota; class Bacteroidia; order Bacteroidales; family VadinHA17; genus LD21. Next base: position 218,060 of record CAVOWZ010000008.1, read on the forward strand.
TAATTCTTGCCGGAACGTGCTTTCCCTTTTCATCGGCACCTCTATTCCTGTAGCTCCAGAATATTGATATTGCAAATGCGGCAAGGCCAAGCAGAACATTCTGTGAAAACTTTACTATTGTCGCGTATTTGAGCCCGGTCTCTCCTGATATTGTTCCGGCAGCCACCACCGCCCCGGTTGTATCGATAGTACCCCCCAGCCATGCACCTGTAACAACATCCGAAAGACCAATCCATTTTGCTATGACAGGCATAAAGATCATCATCGGTATAGCAATAATAAGCACCAGCGAAATAATAAAAGAAAGCTTCTTTTTATCGCCGTTGATCGCACCTGCTGTTGCAATTGCTGCAGAAACACCGCAAATCGAAACGGCACTTGCCATCATTACTGAAAATTCATCATCAATTTTCATCCTGCGTGAAAGCCAGAACGAAAAATACCAGACAATACATACTACGATTACTGCCTGGATAAGTCCGAAGGATCCGGCTGTCATAATGTCCCTGAAGAGTATGGTTGCCCCAAGCAAAACAAGACCAATCTTAACAAATAGTTCTGTCTGGACACCTGACCTGAGCCAGTCTGGCAGCCTGAAAAGGTTGCCAATCACCAGACCGAGCACAAGCGAAAACAGAACCGTTTCAAGACCCAGATTCTTAAATCCTGCAAATGATGAAAGAAATTGTGCAATTATGGCAAGAAGAAAGACTGATAAAAAACCGATAGCATAATTCTTTAAGGAATCACCACTGAGGAAAACACCTAAGGCAGAGAAAATGCCGAAAACAATAAGTGTTATGACCACCGATAATCCGAACACTCCGTCAAACGATCCTATAATACCATGTAAATCAGCCCATCCTGTTTTCCCCCCGAATGCTGGCATGTTGAAAGAATAACCGCTTACAACAACAAGGATAATTAGGCAGAAGCCTGTTATTACCGAGGCCCAGTCCTGCCCGACCTGCAGATGAATTTGTGATTCAGGTTTCTTAACTTCAGTCATTTGATAATTTTTTCGTTTGATGCTTTGCAAATATCCAACCTGTTTAAGTTTTTTATGTAGGCATAAAATCTTATTTTTCAATAAGTAACTAATGAAGCCCTTCCATGGCATCATTCTGTTATTCATCTGATATTGTGTCATATATCAATAAGATTAAAAATGTATCAGGAGATCTTAAAGTATTCCCCTGCCTTTCAACCGCTGCTCCCCGATTATTTCTTTTTCTATTTTCGTCCATGATTAAACAAAAGGAATCAACTATGGAGAATCAGAAATTCACTCTGAAGGCTTTTTCAATTCTGATGATTTTGCAAGCATTACTTACCCCATCAAATCTGGCAGGTCAGGAATCACAGGAATTTAAGCCCGGCGGAAAGCCTGAGGCAAGGATATTTACCAGTCTGGGCACCTCTTTTACCAATGGGGATAGTCATACAAAATTTGATCTTACCCGTGCCTACCTGGGATACGGGTACAATTTTTCAAAGGGCCTTTCAGGCCGGATTGTTTATGATGTAGCCGATCCTTCAGCGGGAAAACTGAAGTTTACCGGGATGCTGAAGTTTGCCTTCCTGCGGTATCAGACAGGCAAATGGACGATTACAGGGGGAATGATTCCGCTTCCGGAATATGAATTTGGGGACAGGAAATGGGGTTATCGTTACATTTATAAACCGTTCCATGATGAATATGGTTTCGGAACATCAGCTGACCTGGGAGCCAGTGTTGCATGCAATATCGCACCCTGGATATCTGCTGATCTAACTGTTATGAATGGTGAGGGGTATAAGCTGATAGAAGCAGATTCAACTTTTAAAGCGGGGGCCGGACTTACGATCTTACCTTTAAAGAACCTTTCGCTCCGTTTCTATTTTGATAATATGGCAAAAACCGGCACTCTGCAGCAAACGTCTGAGGTAATTGCAACATATGAAAACAAAGGCTCTGCTCTCTCGGCTGCATATAATTTCCGCTGGAACAACGGTCTCAAAGAAGGACATGATTACCAGGGGTTTTCAATCAACGGTACCCTGGCTGTAAGAGAAAAGATCAGAATTTTCGGGCGGTATGATTACCTCTCTTCGGTAAAAGCCGGGAGTGAAACTGCTCCCTGGAACATCATGAAAGATGGACAGCTTTTTCTTACAGGAGTTGAGATTGGACTTGCCTCAGGTGTTAATATTTCTCCCAACCTCCTTTTATGGAATCCGGCTTATGAAGGAAAACCTATCCTGTCGAGATTTTCAATTTCCCTCGATCTGAAGCTCTGATCTTTCGGGTATACCAGGACCAAATTCCAGTAAATCCTACCTTTTCAGCACTTAGTTATTTAAAGTGATCCGGCAGGCAAAGCCCCCTCTTTCCAGCTATGACTATATGACTAGCGGGTAAGTAGTAAAAAGGATTGGTAAAAATATAGCCGGCGTGATTTTCCAATTCTGATATTAAAAATATATTTGTAAAATATTAAAATTCTGCATTCATGAAAAAACTTACATTATTTCTATTACTGAGCATAATATTTACATCTTTCAATTCAGTATCATCTCAGACAATTTCAAAAGAGGAACTGATATTTTTAACATCGGAATGGAAGGGAGAACGTTTTCCTGATGGACGTCCGAAGATCTCTGATGACCTGCTTGAACGGGCAAAGAATCTTGTTATTGAGGACGGATGGCAGCTTTTAAACAATGAAGGCTATACCAATCAGTTTGAAGGAAACTGGAAAATGGTCAGGGATGATATGCCCATCATCGGACGGGCAGTAACAGCCACCTTCATGCCCACCCGTCCGGATATCGAAAAGAACATTAAAGAGAGAGGCTGGAAAAACGGATTTGCCGGAAATACAAACTCCTGGCCGATTTCAGTACTCCAGAAGGGAGATGTCTATGTTGCTGATTGTTTCGGGAAAATCAAGGGTGGCACAATGATTGGCGATATGCTTGCCACCTCGATTTATTCAAAAACCGGTACCGGTGTTATCTTCGATGCTGCAGCACGCGACCTGACAGGCATTTCTGCAATTGATGGATTTAATGCATATGTACGTGATTTTCATCCTTCATTCCTTGTTGAAGTTGTCCTCACCGGATTGAATACACCAACCAGGATTGGAGAGGCCATTGTATTGCCGGGAGATCTTGTAATCACAGATAAGGAAGGTGTTCTTTTTATTCCTGCACACATGGCTGAAAAAGTTATTGCAACAGCAGAATTCATGACAGCCCGTGGTGCATTCAGCAGGGCAATGCTTAAAGAAGGACGATATACAACCGGCCAGGTGGATTCCCAGTGGACCGATGAAATAAAGGAACATTTTATTAAATGGATTAAGGAGACACCGGGTCAGCCCAAAATGACAAGAGCACAGTTGGATGAATTTATGTCAAAAAGAACCTGGTAAAAAACTGACCACAAAGTAAATGAATTATAAAACTACTAAATATTAAAGAAATAAGAGATTTTTAAGATCAGAGTACGGTCATTGAATTCGAATCTTCGTGAAATATCAGGATCATTTTCATCAAACCGGCCTTCATTATAGGCTAAATATATGAAACTGCCCGGTTTATATTCCCAGCTTAAAAGTAAGCTTAGCAGATAATTGTTATAAACCCTCTTCTCTTCATAGAAAGTGGTGCCAAACTTACCCTGCATGTGCAGTCTTATGAATAAATCCTTTGTGAACATCAATGTAGAATTGGACGATAGCTTAAAAAACTGACCGTCCTGTTCGTTCAGGGGATCAAATGTTTTTGTATAGCCCCCCTGTATACTGGATCTCAGGTTATTACCGATCTGACCCTCACCATCAATAGTAAAACCACTCTGGCTGCCGGCATATTTCCTGTCGAAGTTGTAATACGATCCACCATTAACAGAGAATATACCTGCAATCCGTTTTCCCATTTTAAGCGGCCGGGTCGCATAACTCAATTCATAAAAGTTGCCCTGATAATCACCGGTCAACTCTGTTTCTGAAAAGTGTTTATAGTCTGCAACAAACGACATCTCATTTATCAGATTGACTGTCAGATCTGCCCCTCCTCTGAAATTATAAGTGTTCCTCCCTCCTCCTGTTATATATCGCTTTCCATCATCAGATTGATTAACAATACCAAACCATGGATCAGGAATAAATTCCGGATATTTATCTAACCAGCTGTCAATATACCGGGAAGTAAAAATATCGCCTGTATATTCAACCTCCAGATTGGCTATTATCCTTCTGATGTGGTACTTATTTATACGGGGACTGACTCTGAAAACACCGTTGGTCTTATTCCATCCTCTGTCTGATTCTTTCTGAATATATCCGATCTGGTTGATCTCGAAAGCAGGTTCAATACGATTAAAATTGACCTGTCCCCCGATCAGATCACCGGTACGGAGATATGACAGGTTGTATGCCATATTCTGACTGAAGCCAAGCTCATTTTGTCCTGCAGCTATCTGAAAATCGAGGATATTATTCTTTTTAAAAACAAAGCTCCCATCCAGGCCGAACACTCTGTTGAATTTTCCTTCTTCCTCTTTTGTTGCAGCAAGGATACCAATGTTGCTCGATCCCAGAATATCTTTTTTTACACGTAATACTCCAAACATCGCATTTTCAGGATTTTCCATTGTACTGGAAAATAGAGATTCCCCGGTAATATTGCCGAGCACTCCAAATTCAATACCATGCTGTAACTTGCCTGTTAACTTTCCACCTCCGATGATATCACCTCTTGCACCAATTCTCCTGCTGTAAAACAATTCCAGAGGAGTATTGAAAATACTTGTCCGTTCGGTAAAGAATGGACGAAGGTCTTTAAACCGTGTCGGGAAACGGGTCAGGTTAATTTCAAAAACATCCGCATCCACCTGTGCAAAATCAGGATTAACAGTAATATCTCCTGTAAGATTTGGTGTGGGACTATACCTGATATCCCCTCCGAAATTATATGTCACGGATGGTTTCAGGTCCCTCATTTCTGTTCTCCCTAATACTCCGAATGGCCTCAACTCAAAAGTTCTGCCTGATTTAATATTGCTTATATTCTCAATATTCCCCAGCTGCGACATTCGTGTTGTATTATCCCATTCTGGCAGATGAGGTTTCCATTGTCCGCGTGATGCGTCCTTCGACATATTTCTCATTATGTTGAATCCCCAGGTCTGATACGGATTATTGGTGAACCTGAAATTATAGAACGGGATCTTTATTTCTGCATACCAGCCTCTATCATCCACTGATCCTGCTGAATACCATATACCGTTCCAGTTCTGATCACGTTTCACATCATCATAACGAAGTTCATCAACCTGAACACCTGTTGGAGATACTGAAAATTTATACCCGGTGCGGTGATCGTGATAACTATCTATGAAAAGATCCACATTATCAGGTGCAGAAGTACCTCTTGGTGCTAAATGCTGTATTATCTTTTCCGGTTCAGAATCCCGGCACCATGCACCGATATACAGGTTTTCCTCATCATACAAAATGGCAAATTCTGTTTCTTCACTCATTGGCACCAGTGGAAAGGGCTCCTTTTCAAGCAGTCCGCCGCGATGCTCCGCATTCTTCCAGGCAGCCTCGTCCAGATGGCCATCAATAATGATCTTGTCTGATCCTGTCAGATGATATGCACGTATTGTATAATTTTCCCTGGCGGTATCATTTACCAGAGCTCTTATCGAATCGAGATATTCCGATGTAAACTGACTATAATCAATAACCCGCTGACTCAAAAGATCCGGGTAAATAAGAAACAGGCTTATAAAAACTGCAAGGGCAGCAAATAAATATGCTTTTTGTATTTGATTCTTACTCTCAACCATTAATCCGGAATATGTATTTTGAGTTATTACTGATATAACCTTACCCAGTCAACGGTCATACTTATGGGGAGTTCTTCGGGGTTAGTTATTTTTCCTGGCCATTCATGGTCCATCTGCTGATCGATGAGAAGATAAAACGGCTGGTCAAACGGCCACTGAAAGGTCCCTGCACCCGGAACTTTCGGATATTCATATGACGTAAAACCATTGATGGCATATACCAGCTTATCGGAGTACCAGCTTACACTGTAAATATTATAATCATCCGGATTGATAGGGGCAGTTGCCGATTTCCTTGGTTCAGTCTGTTTAAGAGTTATCGTATAATGATTATGTGTTGTCTGGTATGCAAAATCATCATGATTCAGACGTTCCATTAAATCCATTTCACCATTATGCTGACCGGGATAAATATCCTTTTCCGACAGCATCCAGATTGCAGGCCAGGCACCGTATGCAGGATCGAGCTTTGCCTTTATTTCAATACGGCCACCCTGGAAAGCAAATTTATTCCATGAATAAATGCCTCCTGTCAGGTATGGACGAGGGTCCCCGGTAAGGGAATCAGGATTAACTATCCCCTTAAGGAATATGTTTTCATCATCAAATTCAACTACCCTGGGATCAGTTGCTGTAATATATCTGAAGCAGTGCTTAACCTCCCGCCATTTCTCAACCGGCACCTTCCACTTAGGGGATTCAAAGAGACCGATCCGGCTCCATATGGTAGTATCAAGTGTTCCTGTATTAAAATCATCTTCCCAAACCAGTTGCCACTCTGTCGACTCATTACGCCTCTCTTCTTTCTGAACGTACATATATCCGTCCCTGAACTCATATGGCTTTTTGTCACAGGAATACAGAGTATTAATGATTACTGTAAAAAGCACCGGGATAAATAGTTTATTGATTTTCATTTGATTGTATTCATTTATTAAAACTATAGTCGGATTCAACCACAGGCATCCGGGTTAATATACCCCAAAATAATGTAAATTATTAATATTTAATATCTTAAATTAAGTTAAAATTCTTATGATTTGAAATTTTTCTACTTAAACCAAAAAAGAACTTTATCCTGGTAATTTGCTAAATTTGTCCGATGAGAACCACAAATAGCTCAATAATTCTCTGGCGGAAAATCGTGATGATTTTTATCATCTCAGCCGGCACATTTCTGCTAAAGTCCCATAGTAACAGTACCCCGGCTGACAAAGTTCTTTTCGACGGAGTGTCACTGGATCACTGGCAGGTAATAGAGTATGAAGGTCACGGAGCAGTATCCCTTGCAGACAGCTGTATTATAATCGGTAAAGGAGATTATATTTCCGGTATCAGGTGGACTGATGATTTTCCAAAATCAGATTATGAGGTTACTCTTCTCGCAAAACGGGTTGAAGGAAATGATTTCTTTTGCGGAATGACTTTCCCTGTTAAAGAGTCATTTGTAACTCTTATTCTGGGTGGATGGGGGGGATCACTGTGCGGGCTCAGCTGCATTGACGGGTATGATGCTGCAAACAATTATACAAGTAAAATCTTCCATTTCGGAACAGGTGAATGGTGGCCTGTTCGTCTGAGAGTGACTGACGAAAAGATTGAGGCATGGGTTGACCAGGATAAACTTGTTGATTTCACAATTGGTAAATCCGGATTATCCCTTCGGATGGAGGTGGAGTCATCAGTACCATTCGGAATCACAACATATAAAACTACCGGTGCCCTTCGCGATATACGGCTTCGTGTGATCTCAGAGTAATACAAGTTCAGGTTTCGTCTGTCGATGAAGGTTAATTCAGAATCTGAAAGCGGGTGACATCATTTCCTGTTCTTTTTTTGATATCCCGATAGAATTTGCTATTTTATTTACCTTTCGCTAACAGATAACACATCATATATGCAGAAAACGGAAGCTTTTACAGAGCTCGAACGAGGAGTGCTTGCGGCGTTGGAGACATACTCCAATGTCCATAGGGGCAGCGGACAGAATTCGATTGTTACAACTTATTTATTCGAACACGCAAGGGATATTGTCCTTAACTTCCTTGGGGTTAAAAAAGGGCGGTACGTTGTCATTTTTTGCTCACCAGGAGGTGGGGAAGCAATGAAGTCAAACCTTAAGCCGGGAAGTTTTAAGAGTATCTCCAGTGATGAAACCGGCCTGTCATTGGGTGTAACGGCATTAGCTGTCAGAAGAAGAGCATTGCCGAAAGGGGCACCTTTCCGGGCCGGTGGAGGGACAACCACAATTGTCTCCCCCGGTTGGATCATTTGGGCTAATGCTCCCCACAGGTTTGAAGCCGGAACCCCTGCTGTTATAAACATTATTGCATTTGCAAAGGCACTGTGCCTGATCAGGAAACATGGAGATAAAATTTTCAGGGATCCAATCTCAGAAAAACTGGCAGTTACCCAAATCCTGTACCACGACGAACTGGAGAAATATTCAGGGAGAAAGCTGTTGGAAGAACTCAGGTTGACTTTGATAGGTCGCAACAAAAGTGTTCCGACTATAGAAGGTGCCAGACACTATATCAACTTTGACAACAGTGCCAGCACTCCTGCATTCACACCCGTTTGGCAAGCTGTATGCCAAACCTGGCAGCAACCCCGACAGGTACAACAAGAGATCGTTCGGGAAGTCAGGGCCATTTGCTCAGAAATGATGGGAGTGTCAATGGTCACCAACGAATTGATCTTTACTTCCAATACCACGGAAGCTATCAATCTGGTGGCCGAAAGTCTGAGTCTGGAATCGAAAATAGGGACAGAGCCTGTTATACTCAGCACAATCCTCGAACACACGTCGAACGATCTGCCATGGCGATTGATCCCGCACGTTACGATGGAAAGGCTTCAGGTGGACCCTGAAGGCTTTTTGGATTTGAACGAGCTTGATTCTGTCTTATCAGCTTACAACCAGAATGGGCAGTACGGAAATAAACGAATTATTTTAATGACCGTCAGTGGTGCTTCAAACGTCCTTGGTTCTATTAACGATCTGGAGGAAATAACCCGGATAGTTCACAAATATGGTGCCCGGTTATTTGTAGATGCCGCTCAACTTGTTGCTCACCGCAAAGTCGGAATGGACAGATGCGGTATTGACTATCTGGCCTTTTCCGCACATAAGGTATATGCACCATTTGGTGCCGGGGTGTTAATATGCAAAAAGGATCTGCTTAGTTTTAAAACCTCCGAACTGGAACAAATCAAATCCAGGGGAGAAGAAAACGCTGGAGGAATTGCTGCTCTGGGAAAGGCAATGGTCATTATCGGGAGAATCGGATTGGATGTGATAAGAGAGGAAGAGCAAGTTCTTACTGCAAGAATATTGAATGGTCTTTCAAAAATCGAGGGATTAAGGATTTATGGCATAAATGATCCTGCCTCACCAAAGATCGCTCAGAAAGCCGGAGTCATTGTCTTTACTCTAAGGGGTTTAATGTCCGACAAGCTGGCCAGAGAATTGGCTATCCGAGGCGGAATAGGCGTGCGACACGGATGCCACTGTGCTCATATTCTCGTAAAGCATATTCTGGGTGTTCCTCCCGCTCTGGAGCAATTCCAGAGAATTATTGCCACATTCTTCCCGCGGTTAAGGTTTCCGGGTGTAGTCCGCGTGAGTATTGGCATTGGGAATACAAGTGAAGAGGTAAATTATTTGATTCATGTAATCAGCAGAATTGCCGCGAAAACCAGGGTTCTCAATCAAAAAGAAGTAAAAAAGCAGATTAATGATTTTGCAAGGAATGCGGTCCTGAGAGTTTATTCCCGGCTCTAAGTTCAAAAAAAATCGTCTGTCAATGTTTAAAATTAAAAAGTCAATATATCCATGAAACCTCCATGTTTGAGAAATCTGTTCATTTTCTTTTCCTTGCTTTTATCTTCTCTCTTACAGGCTTCAATCTGTGAAGAACAGCTCCTAACCGGCCTGACTGAACCCACAGACCAGGTAATCCATATCCGGGAAGTATACAAAATTATTGACACATTTAAGCTTAAAATTGATATTTTTTATACAGACCGATCATTTAAAAGAGAAAATAATACGGCAATTGTGTTCTTCCATGGAGGAGGATGGGCCTTTGGCACCCCGGATGAGTTTTTTACTACCTGCGAACGATATGCAAAAATGGGAATTGTAACTTTCTCCGTGGATTACCGCTTGTCAATAGAAAATGGTATAACCCCGCATAAAAACATCAGCCCTATCGAATCTGTAATGGATGCAAAATCGGCCATACGCTGGGTTCGTGCAAACGCAGGGAAATTCCATATTGACAGAAATAAAATAGTCGCAGCCGGTCAGTCTGCCGGAGGTCATCTGGCATTATGCACTGCTATGATCGATGATTACAATGAAAAAGCAGATGACCTTTATATTAGCTGCCACCCTGATGCGATCCTGCTGTTTTCGGCATGTGTAAATGCAGTGGAAGGCTGGTGTGACCGCCTTCTGGCTGAACGGAGGAATAAAATTTGGAGTATCTCTCCGGCCCATAATATAAAGGGAGGAATGCCGCCGATGATTGAGTTTCATGGTACATATGATGAACAAGTCCCTGTCTGGACCGTTCAGTTCTTTGAAAATGCCATGAAAAATGAAGGCAATTATTTTGAGCTGCACCTGTATGAAGGAAGAAGGCACTATCTGGGAGAGGGAAATCCAAAATATTCACGGTATTTTGATGATGAAATACTAACAATTGCAGATGATTTTCTTCGAAAAATTGGTCTCCTGGATTAACTCTCCCTCAACATTTTATATATTTATGAATTCCCGATCAATCTTCGACCGTTCGAAATAAAAGACTGACTCCCTCTTCTTTAATAGGAAACAGTTTTATCAGCATTCTTTGTATTATTATTCCTCAGTATAACATTTTTACTCTCATCTTTACTGACCCGGATAAATGTTTTGCAACCTGTATCGGCCTTTGATTCAGCAATAAGTCCTTCTGAAATATTTTCGAGAAGGATTGCAGGACTGGTTCCATTGACCAGTCCCTGCCGACCCGAAAATGACCTGATCTCAAAATCGGAAACATTTTTAAGTACAAGCGCACTTTGCCAGTTCCTCTCCACATCCTTTTCATTCCACTTTATTGCCATTTCCTTAATAAATAGTCCTTTTACGTTTTCGATAAGAAGTGCGTGAGAGCTTCTTTTATCAATGGCATCTTCAGGCTCCATGAACATCTGAACATTATTAATTCTAATGTTCTCAAGTGACTGCTCCGGGTGACCCTTTATAGTGCTTGTACCCCTGGGATGTGAAATAACAGTGTCAACAACTATATCCCTTATCTTTCCAAGCTTTGAGCTTTCCGACCTTCTGCTGAGCTTGAACTTGCATAACTCTGCACTTCCCCACCAGTTCCAGTGCCTTCTGCCTGTTTCGACAGTCAGGTTCCTGAAAATTATATCACTCACTGTCGCCCCGTCCTGGACATTTATTCCGAATCCCTTGTTGGAATTACGTATTGTGCAGTTGCTGAATATAACATGACGGATATCCGCGAATGTTTCAGTGCCTATCATAAGGGGGGTTGATGATGATGAAAGAATACAGTTGGTGACTACAATATTTTCCACGGGATTGACCTTTTCCTGCCCTTTCCGTGCGGGTGTTTTAAGGACGATCGAATCATCTCCGGTAACAATCACCGAATCGGAAATTGTAACATTGCTAGTGCAGCAAATGTCAATCCCATCGGCATTCACCCCCTTTTCAAGATCGGAGTAAATATAAATGCCTCTTATGAAAACACGGTTGCAGTCATTCAGGCGGATATTCCAGAGAGGGGAATTGATAACTGAAATGTCACTAAGCAGGATATTGGCACAGTTATTTAGAATGAACATATATGTCTGCATCCCGGTCCTGTAATATCTCCGCATATCCACACCCGCTTTTCTGGCGATCTCTATTTCAGTAATTATCTCCGGATCTTCTCCACGCATTTCAATGAATTCGTATTTTGCCAGTCCGTCGATTGTTCCTCTGCCGGTCACAGAGATATTTACTGCATCCTGTGCAAAGATCATTGTACGAGAGCCCTGGATAAAATCACCAGAATTCTGGCTCAGCAACAGTGTCGCTCCTGCTTCTAGATTGAGATTCACATTGTCTTTCAACTGCAGTGTTCCAACGGTATAGTCGCCTGGAGGAACATAGACTGTTCCTCCACCGGCAGCAGTACATGCCTCTAAGGCTGAACGAACAGGCATTGTTGCATTATCAACTCTGTTCCCTGTGGCTCCGAAATCCTTTACATTAAAAATATTATAGCCTGTCTTCCCTGCAGACTCAACCTGTGGAGCTGCAAATGAGCCCAAAAATCCGGCACCGATCAGAACTGTTCCGTTCTTTACCATAGACCGTCGGTCCATCCCTTCGTTCCTGACTCTGTCTTCATTTTTCATTTTCATAAATCCTCGTAACTTGTTGAAAATTGTCTTAACTTATCTGATTTATTTACTTTGTGCTCTTTGTGATACCTTTGTGCTCTTTGTGCCTGTCTGCCGTCAGGCAGGGTTAAGTGAAAATATTAGACCCTTTTCAACTCATTCAACTTTCACCAGCATGCCCCTTAACAGTACTGCAGGTTGTGACCTTCCGGGAAAACCTGCAGGTGACGGAGTTGCTTTCGGTCCTAAAGTGACGCCGACAGAACCGTTAATTTCCGAAAACTTACATTCTATTGTCTGTGCACCAAGACTTTCTTCAACAAAACGGGCTGTAATCTCAAGCGTTCCGGAATCGGCCCAGGAATAATTTGCTGCCACTTTTACAGACGCTTGAGGTACTGTATAATTTGCATCAACTGATTTTGACTGCACATTACGGGGAGGGGCCAGAAGGGATACAAGTTTTGAATTTGTAATCTTCCAGCTTCCCATACCGGCTTTAATCATTGAAATCAGATTATTCCTCTTTATTGCAAAACTGAGTTCATTATTGATGAAAGTGAAATAAACCGATTGAATCTGGTAATCATTTTCGGCAATGATGAACTCCTTTCCTGTAATTTTCGCTTCAAAAACAGATCCCGTGGTCAGTGAAATCTGTGGTTCCAGGCAGAGGGCAGATTGTTTTTTCTGTAATTCTTTATAAGAGTCTTCGTTTGATGGAAGTATTTTGTTTGATTTTATTGCCGGTATCAGATAATTATGGACCAGGTTTAATTGTTCCTGCGTGTTTCTTGCATTGGCAGTTAAAACAACAATTGCATCCTTATCAGGAAATAAGATCACAAACTGACCTGCCATTCCATCCAGGCGGACACTGTTATTCCTTCCCCGCCACATCTGATAACAGTAGCCCTGTCCCCAGTCATTCATATCCTTCGGGGTCTTGTTTGAAGGATCATTACTTTCAATTTTGAATGAAGTGGCTTCTTTTACCCAGTCTTCAGGGATGAGTTGTTTATTATTCCACTTTCCGTTCTGCATCAGCAATTGTCCGAATTTTGCCATATCTTCTGTTCGTAGTCTCAATCCCATCAATCCCAGATCTATTCCCTGAGGATTCTTGTCCCAGTCAATTCCGCGTATTGACAAAGGATAAAAAATCCGCGGTTTAAGGTATTCAAACAGGTTTTCCCCGGTAACCTGCTGGATAATGGCTGAAAGCATAAAAGTTGCCATATTATTGTACTTGAAAACAGTTCCCGGTTTTTGAACCGGCTCATCTTTTATGAAAGCTGTAATCCAGTCCTCATCAATACCTGCTAAGGTTGCAGGAGGATCCTGACCTACTGACATTGTTAAAAGATTCTGTACGGTAAGATCTTTCATATTGTTACCGATCGTGTCAGGCAGCGAATATGGAAAAAAGGAAATAACTTTATCAGTCAGCTTCAGCCGGCCTTCTGTCACAGCCAGACCTATGGCCGTTGCGGTGAATGTTTTACTGGCAGAGTACATCAGATGCCTGTAATCCGGGCCATAAGGGCTCCACCATCCTTCCGCTATAACTTTACCATGCCGCAGAAACATGAAACTGTGAATTTCCTGACGACCTGTATCAATTGCATTTAAGAAATCAATTATCCCGGAGGAAGAAACACCCTGCAGCTCCGGTATACTTCTGGGTAATTTGTCAGTATTCTGTCCTGAAAGATTCAAACTGAATCCGGAAGAAATAATCAACATCGTAAAAACAAAAAGGATTTTTTTCATATAGTGTGATGTTTTAGAATTGCAAATTTGTGTTTTAAACAGATCCAGTCACGATTTAAAAAAATATCAGCACATATTTTTTATTATTCAATCTGTCGAAAAATCTTTAAATTACTCTGACTAAAATTAATAAAAAAAGCATTGCCGGTTTTTATTTAAAACAGATTGCATTTTTTTCTTTCCGGGCACTGAAAGAAAGTTATTGTGCTACAACTCATAAACCAGTTTGGATAATTTTCTCACTGTGTTGTTTTAATTTTCAAGGATCATAACTTTGTTCAATAAAACTTATCATATTTAAGTATTTCATTAACTACTTTGTTTTTATTATTACCCTTTAAGTATATTTATGGTTTATAGGATGATAGTAATAACCGCGGAAATTAAAAACATTAAATAATCTGACCATATAAAAAGCGATACCATGAACCGCAGGAAATTCATTGAGACATCAGGTGCTGCTGCCGGCGCTGCTGTGCTGGGAAATGTAAATAAAACCTTTGACCAGCAACCGTCGGGATCAAAACTTTCTCAGGGAGGAAAGTCTAAAATCAAACTTGGACTTTATTCGATATCATATGGAGGAATATGGTATGCCGGGCCGGCTCTTTCATTTGAGGAATTCTGTAAAAGGGCAAAGGATAATGGATTCGACGGCGTGGAACTCGACAATAAACGTCCCATGGGCTGCCCTCTGGACCTTGATAAACGCAGAAGGGATGAAATGGTCAATGCCATACTGAAAACCGGACTTGAGATACCGGCAGTGGCCGCCAATAACGATTTTTCAAGTCCGATCCCTGAACACAGGGAATGCCAGCTTCTTATGGTACGCGAAACTGCCAGACTGGCAAAGGACCTGGGAGCAAAGATTGTCAGGCTTTTTGCCGCCTGGCCGGGTGTACCCATTCATGAAGGAGTTGGAACGTATGATCTTATAAGAGGGAATTTCTATACCTTCGAAAGGCAGTTCCCTTTTGCAACAAGGATTGACAGATGGAATTTTGTCAGGGATTGTCTTAAGGAATCTGCAAAGTTTGGAGAAGAGTTTGGAGTCACAATGGCTCTCCAGAACCACTCTCCGCTGATCAGGACCTGGAAGGATACCCTCGACCTGGTAAAGGAGGTCAATTCAACCTGGCTGAAAATTTGCCTCGACCTGCCGATAATGGAAAATCTTGATAAAGAATATGTAGCCCATGCTGTCAGAGCAGTAGGTAGTCTGCAAATTCATTCCCACTTCGGTGGAGAATATTACCGTGATAAGGATGGATCGGTCAAACCTCTTATCCTTGATTATTATGCAGGAGGAAAAAATCCTGATTACCAGCATTATATAGGATTAATGAATGAAATAGGATATAATGGCTATTTTACATTTGAGCTATGTCATCCCGTTCTCAATGAAGACCATACCCGTGGCGATATCAAATATGTCGATAACCAGGTTAAACTTGCCAGGGAATTCCTTGCAAGAATAATTGGTGGATAGAATAACAGACAGCTTATGCAAAACTATTTACGGATGAAGAAGCTGTAAAAATCTTCATTACAGATTGTAACTAATACCCACATTCAATCTGAATCCGGGCCATGGTGAAATATTACTCCGGATAGCCTGTGTTGCCTGTAAGAACAATGCAGAAGGGATCTTTCTAATTGCAAAAGCAATTCTTGGTGAGATAAACAGTCCGTCATTATCATCACTATAGTTAATATAGAAGAGCATGAGGTTGAATGATGATAAAGCCTTTTTTCCAAGGTTGATTTCTGACCTGTCATATGTAAAAGCAACGAAATGACCCTGAAGGCTCCCTTTTTCCTGACCATTATCACTCCAATAATCAAGACTAATGGCAGAAACAGGAGAAAACCTGAAAGTTCCGGTCAGGGAAAATGCAAAATATCTTTCGGCTTTCAGGATTTCTTCATCATTTATCACAAATCCTGAGCAAAAAGTGCTGAAATTCACTCCCACTTTCAGTTCAAATTCAGGTCGGAGGACAATTTTGTAATGGAGCCAGCTATCTATATACCAGGGCTTCATTTCAAGGCTGTATGCGAGTATAGGATCATAGCTGAACCTGCCTTTTGCCAGGTTCCCCGAGGCAACAACTGCCGGCTTGCCAAGCGAAAACGAGGGTATTGAAGCAATTCCATTGCTGTTAAGACTGAAAGAAACAGCGGCCTCGAGCTTACTTTTAAGCGTATCCTGTTTTTCCTGAGAAAAAGCAATGACCGAAATATGTAACAGCAGCAGGCAGATTGAATTTCTCATTTTTCACATTTAGTTTTTAAAGAGAGAATTTGTTTGTCAGCATAAAGAAACAAGAATTTTATAAGATCTCATAAAGGGCTATTATCAATGATAAAAATTGCCAGCGATCCTGACCAATTATCGCCGCAATAAAATGAACAATCTTAGCCGGATCAGTTATTCTCGGGTGAACCGGAGAAATAGTTTGTACAGAAATTTCTTATATATTTGACTCCTTCATCTATTTTGCAGAAATAAATGAGGTTGGTATAATTTATAAAATCATTGCACAATCAATTCCGGAGGTACCAATAGTGCAAAAAATATTTACATTTTTGATACTGATCCTGATATCAGCCGGATCGCTTTCGCAGGAACCCGAAAAGGTCTTAGCTTCAATTTTTGATGAAGCACTTACAGACACCACTGCCTGGAGCCATCTGAGATATTTATGCAAAAACACCAAAGGCCGGCTGTCAGGTTCTCCTGCTTCCCTTAAAGCAATTAACTACACCCGTCAGGCATTAATAGATGCAGGGGCCGATAGCGTTTGGCTTCAGAAGGTTAATGTTCCTCACTGGGTAAGAGGATATGAAGAATGCCGTATCTTTTCATCCGGATTGGGAGAATACAACCTGTCCGTTTCCACTCTTGGCCTTTCTTCAGGAACAGATTCGAAGGGCATAAAAGCAGAAGTAATCGAGGTGCACGATTTTGATGAGCTGAAAGCTCTGGGCAGGAATATAATTGAAGGGAAAATAGTCTTTTTTAACCGGCCTGCGGACAACACGCTGATCAATACTTTTGCCGGATACGGAGGTGCTGTAAATCAGCGGCTGTCTGGCGCTGCAGAAGCTTCACGCTTTGGGGCCTTAGCAGTTATTGTCAGGTCAGCAACCCAGTCTCTTGATGATTTTCCTCATACAGGTACTACTCATTATCCTGAAGACGTTAATAAGATCCCGGCAGTTGCAGTTTCCACAGCCGGTGCAGAATTATTGAGCAGTTGGCTTAAAAAAGATCCTTCACTAAATGTTCGTCTTGTAACAACCTGCAAAACACTCCCTGACACCATATCGTTCAACGTAATCGGAGAGATACGCGGAGATCTTAAGCCTGAGGAATATATCACAGTCGGGGGACACCTCGATTCCTGGGATATTACCGAAGGGGCTCATGATGATGCCGGGGGATGTGTACAGGCTATAGAGATGATCAGGATTTACAGATTACTGGGAATCAAGCCAAAACGCTCAGTCAGGGCTGTAATGTTTATGAATGAGGAGATCTCCACTACCGGGGGAAAAACATATGCTGATGAAGCTGCAAAGAAAGGAGAAAAACATTATGCAGCTCTCGAATCGGACAGGGGAGTAATGAGCCCCCGTGGATTCGGATTTGATGCATCAGGAACGAGACTCGATAATCTTAAGTCTCTTGCGAAATATTTTGTCCCGTTCAATGTCAGGGATTTCGATGCAGGTGGCGGAGGATCTGATATCGCTCCACTTAAATCGCTTGGAACATTACAAATTGGTTATATTCCGGATTCACAGAGATATTTTTGGTATCATCATTCGGCGAACGACACATTTGAACAGGTAAATATCAGGGAACTCCAGATGGGAAGTGCCTCCATAGCTTCTCTGATCTATCTGATCGATCTGTACGATTATTAATTAAAGGTAAAGTTCCGGAAATTACTGTTAAACATACAGGATTTCTATTAATATCATAAGCTCATTCAGCATCGATTCATTTTATAACTTAGTACAAAATCTGAAAATGATGAAGAAAAAAGTACTTAACCCGGTTGCCCTGATCTTCCTGGCAGGTTTAGTTATAGGATCAGATAATGTGCAGGCAGATAACCTGATCTCAAATCCAGGGTTTGAGTCGTCCCCTGTAAATCCGGACAGCTGGAAGATCACCGGTCCTGTTGCAGAAATGCAGCCGCAGACCACAATTGATTCCAAAACTTTTTTCAGTGGTAAGTCAGGACTCAGAATGGAAAGCGCCAACCCCAACTGCCATGGGAGAGCCGTTCAATCGATTGGAATATCCGGAGATCAGACATATCTGGTTTCTGCAAGGTTTAAGACCGGGAACATAAGTTCCGTACACAAAAATGTGCTTATCAGGGTGAAATGGTTCAGGGATAAGGAACAACTTGGCTATAACTACATATATACTGTTGACAGTGAATCCGATGGCTGGTTTCACGCATCTGATAAGATCAAGTCTGTAACCGGAGCCACATCTGCCGAATTATCGCTGGAGTTCAGATGGAGTTGCGGAACGGTCTGGTGGGATGATATCTCTTTTGAAGCCTGTGATGAGGATCCACCGAGGAAAATTAAAGTCGGAACTTTTTATTTCCGTCCCCCCGGACCGACTGTAGAGAAGAACATCGCATTAATGAGTGAAATGATTGATAAGGCCGGAAAAGCAGGATGTACAATAATTTGTCTGCCCGAGGGTTGGCCTACATGCAATACCGGTTTCGGGATGCAGAAAACCGAGTCCAATACACTCGAAGGAAGTGCCTCAGTAATGATATCGGAAAAAGCAAAAGAGTACGGCATGTACATCGTGTCGGGTCTTTACAGCTGGAAAGGAGATACTTTAAAGAATGTAGCGGTACTTTATGGCCGGACCGGAAAGATCGAAGGGATCTATGAAAAGGTACAGCTGCCTGATTCGGAAACCGAAGCCGGGGCTGTACCGGGAAATTCATTCCCCGTATTTACAACTGATTTCGGTAAAATCGGGATACTGATATGCTGGGACAGCGCATTCCCGGAAGTATCGAGGATACTGGCCATAAATGGGGCGGAAATCCTGTTCTGTCCCATATGGGGAGATGTCAGGGGACCGGAATCATGGAAACTGACAGCCCGCAGCCGGGCTATTGACAACGGTGTTTATTTCGTCACAAATATTTTTGACGGTCACAGCGTAATTGTTAATCCTGCCGGTGATGTACTCCAGGAAAGCGGAACACAGGGTTCTCTTATAACAGCAGAAATAGATCTTAATTTTAATCCGCCATGGAACTGGATTGGTAATGCAGGACTAGGGGTTTGGAAAGGGGTCTGGCGTAAGGATCGCCGTTCTGATCTTTTCGGATTATTGGGAGAATAAATTACAGCAGAAATACAAAGTTAGTTGAACTATTAATTCATAACCTTTGTGTATCCTTTGTGAAATCCTTTGTGCTCTTTGTGTTTAAACAAGATATAATTTTGGAGCTTATTACAGATTAAATGCATATCAGAAGGATAAGACTCAGAAAAGAATATCGTTTTAAGGTATGGTTTTCTGTTTTTATTATTTTTGCAATCTGTGTCACTTTTCTTCCAAAATCGAACAGGTCTGCATTTTTTTCTTTTTTCAGTAAGGAATGCAGGAGTTACCAGCAGGTGTTCAGCCGGAAGCTTAATGACAGGATCCCTGACTATATTGATAATGCCCGGCTGACAGGAATAGAAAGATGCACTGATGCAGCTGATATTGCAAGGAGGATATCGTCGGGGCAATTATTCAGGGTCAGGAGCAGCAGATCTTATAAAGTTGAAAAAATGGCTCACAGCTATCCTTATCTTACCCGCGACAGTAAAAAGCTTCTCAAAGAAATCGGAAAAAGGTTCAGGAGGAAAGTCAGACAAGATGGTTTAATGGGATCTGGGTTCATTATTACTTCGATGACCCGTACCACCGGAAATCTAAAAAGCCTGGGGAAGAAAAACACTAATGCATCAGACAACAGTCCGCATCTGAATGGCAATGCATTTGATATTTCATATGCAAGGTTTAAATTTAAAAAGCTTCATGTCACGGAGTGTGATAAATGGTATATGAAGGAAGCCCTGGCAGAAGTTATCTGGAAGCTGAGAGAAGAAAAAAAATGCTGGGCCACCTATGAGAAAAGCCAGGGATGTTTTCATATCGTATCAAGGTGACTTCCGTCCGGATGTAATATTATTATTTCCCGCGTAGTTGCAGCAAATGTTTTAAATGCTTAAATTCACTTTTATGAAAAAAATCACTTTTATTTACATACTCTGTTCGTGTATTATATCCGTTTTTTCAGGATGCGGACTATATGCCCAGGAGTGTTTCCCAAAAGAAAAACTTCTATCTCATATTACTGCTCTCACTGATTTCGGTGAACGTCCGGAATGGTCCAATGATGGAAAGATGGTCTATTTTATCGATAAAGCGGGAGGTGATCTCTGGTCTGTAGATATTATAACAGGAAAGACTTCCCGGATAACTAATCCGGATGATCGTCCTCAAGGGCATGGTTTCTACCGTATTGCCTGTCTGGTTAATGGTGATCTGTTATTGTGCTGCGGGGCAGAAAGACACAGGCTATACTTTCAGGTTCTTGATAAAAGCTTTAAAAAACCTCCGGTAACGATTGAAGGCGGAGGATGGGATGACGGTGGCGAGGGCTGTGATGAAGGTCCTGCAGTATCCAGAAAAAGTATGAAAATTGCATGGACAACTCCGGGACAATTACAGATTTATTCCGGGGACATTTCCTATAAAAACGGTAAGCCGGCAATAATAAACAAGAAACTGCTGGTTGACTACAGAGATATAGTCACTGTTGACGGCGAAAAATTCGGGACTGCAATTGAATCACAGGACTGGAGACCCCCGAAAGAAGAGGAACTTATCTTTTCACAATATAATACGATCTGGAGAATAGTTGAACGTAATAAACCCACTGCTGTGGCGCCTGATCAGCGAAAAAATGCCGCTATGGAAAGCAATCCGGAAATTGACAATAACTCCGGAGGTTGCGAGGTTCTGGGAATCAACATTAATACAGGAAGAATAATCAACTATTCGAAGGCACCGGATATTTACGATGAACCGGAGGGAATTTTCCCCGATGGTAAATATACTCTTGTTGAATGTAACAAACACCAGCCGCAGGGAAAAACTGGTACGATCGATATTTATAAACTTAAACTTGACGGATCCGGTGATTCCAAAAGACTTACGTTTTTTGCAGATGAAAAAGGATACCGCGCGAGCAACCCGGTTGTTAACAGGTCAGGGAACATGATTGCATTCTCGGGCTCTCGGGCAAATATGGATGCAGGCCAGGGTTGCGGATTATTCCTGTTTGATCTGAAGAAATTTGAAAAGACTGAAAAATCACGAAAATAACATTATTCAGCCCCCGGGAAACGGCTGTATTTTGAGAATGTTTCCATAACATTGTCAACATACGTTTTTGATACGGGAATATCGGAGATCAGAGGATCATCAAAATCGAGCTTCAGCCCGTCTTTTTCTTTCCTGATCACCCTGACCTTTTCGAAATTCACCATATAGGATCTGTGACAGCGAATGATATCGGTCCCCGTGAATTTCTCCTCCATCTTCTTCATTGTATCGCGCAACAGGTATTTCATAATTTTCCCATTGTTCAGATAAAAGATGTTTACATAATTTTCTGTTGACTCAAGATAGATAAGGTTCTCTTTCTTTACCGAGAATTTCAGAATGGATTTATCATCATAAAACGGTATCATTTCTTTTACACTTCCGGTAAATGAACTTAACTCCTCCATCCTGTCAATCTTTTCCTTTTTATCGCGCCATGAAAAGTAAAGCCAGGAGATAGAATATGGCAAAAGAAGTACCAGGGCAGTGTTGGATGCAGATAACTTTACAAGATCAGTTACCGGCCTGAAATCTTTCAATACGAATTTCTGAAAAATGGCATAGAATGAAGCCATACACAAAATTTCTGCTGCAATCCATGCCAGATATTGTAAAAGATTGATGATTTTCTTCTTACAGACATGATACATTATTATCCTGCTGACAACGACAACAAGAACACCTGTCAGTATGATAAGACTTGAATAAGTAAGGAATTGCAGCTTTGTAAGGCTAAACCATTTATCTGCACCGAAAGGTGAATAGATATTAATGAAAACCAGGGCGAAAAGAGCAGTAAAGATAATTAACCTGATAATATTACTCTTTTCGACAAGGTAATCGGGTATTTGTTTTTGGATATCAGGCATCCTGTTTGTTATTATTTGCAAAAGTAATTTTTTTCTTCAAAAGGGTGCAATTAAGAAATTTTGTGTTCTGATGAGAGTTCTTTTTTCATCCCGCATTTTTAAATTTCGTCACTTATATCCGGTTTTAATCCCTCTGCCCTTTCTCCCCGGCACATTTATTTGCAACGTCTGTTTTCCAATATTTTCTTTGTATTGATAAAATCATTTCCCATCCGAAATGGAATATACCAGGCGATACGAAGTACTTCGTTCGATATTTAATCCAGACAAAAAAGAGATCAGCATACCCGATTCAGAAATCAGGATTATCAGTACAGAATTCACATCGGATTACTCATCTGAAGAATTCCTGAACAGAAGCGATTTTTCAATAATGGAAAACCTCAGTTTCACGTATCCGGTATTTATTCCTGCCGATATTAATTCAAGGAAGGTAATTCTTCTTCTTCATGGTCTTAATGAAAGAAGCTGGATCAAGTATCTTGCCTGGGCATATTCACTTGCTGACCTTACCGGAAGCTATGTTGTACTGTTCCCAATCTCTTTTCATATAAACCGTTCACCTGATTCCTGGAAGGATCCGAGAGCTATGACCGGCTTACTTAGGGAAAGGGGAACCAATCCCGGTGATATCCGTTTGTCAACCTTTGCAAACATTGCCTTAAGTAAAAGACTGACTGAGGATCCCAAACGCTTTGTCAATTCGGGTATCAGACTGTCTGCGACCTTGAAAACCTGATGATCTCGATAAGAGACGGGAAGCATCCGGTCATTCCCGGGGAGTGCAAAGTGGATCTTTTTGCTTATTCAATTGGGGCATTCCTGGCAGAAATAATTATGATAGCCAATCCGCAAATGCTATTCAGTGATTCCAGACTGTTTATGTTCTGCGGAGGCTCGGTATTCAGCAATATGAACGGCGTTTCAAAGCTTATCATGGATAGTGAAGCATTTGACAGAGTCTACTCTTATTACATGAAAGATTTTGAAAAGGATATCAAGATCAGGAACTCATTCATGGACAAGATGCGTTCCCTTAATATCGGCATGGCTTTCCGGTCAATGATTGATCTGTCAAGGTTTAAGAAATTCAGGGAACAGGCTCTGTCAGAACTGGATAACAGGATCCGGTCCATCGGAATGGCAAAGGACACTGTAATTCCGGCACACGGTATATTAAAGACTCTGAGGCCATCAGGCTCCTCCCGGTCAAATCAGGTGGAAGTATGGGATTTTGATTACCCCTATTCACATGAAAATCCGTTCCCTGTTTACAACGATCCGAGGAGCAGGCTTGTCGACAAATACTTTGATAAACTTATAGCAAATGCATGCAGGTTTTTCTCCTGACCTGCTCCAAACAATATCCGCATTTGAATTAAGTTCCGGATTTTTACTTCCTTTGGAAAAATTTTCAACTCCCCGTAGAAGTATTTAGACAGGTCGGATGATCAGAATAAGTCAGTTTATTGAGAAACATTTCTGGATCTTTCTTCTGGCTGGCATAGTAATGGGATTATGGAAACCTGTACGGTCAGGCATACCTCCATTTCTCCCTGAAATCCTGCTTGGAATGATGCTTTTCCTTGTATTCCTGAAAATTGATGCACTGGAAGTACTTGAAAAAATAAGGGATTTCAGGCTGATGATCTTCATCTCATTTATCTATATGATCATTATACCGCTTGCATTCTATTTTTTCACCAAGATCTTTGACAGCCGGCTGGCAATCGGCATACTTCTTCTTACAGCAATGCCGGCAGGTGTCTCCTCCCCTGCCCTTGTTGATATCCTGAAAGGAAACATTACCCTGGCGATGAGCATTGCAATAGTTACCCAGATGATTGCTCCCTTTACAGTTCCGTTTTTATTCTGGCTTATCGGTTCAAAAAACCTCGACTTGAACATATTACTTATTTTCAAAGATATAGCATTGCTTGTTTTCCTGCCTTTAATCCTGGCACAGTCAGCAAAGAAGTTTTTCCCTGAAACAATAAGGAAGAGTCAGCATCTGTTCACATCTGTTAACGTATTTGTACTTGTTTCATTTGTATATATAGCGCTTTCATCCCAGAGAGATGCCATTATTTCAAATCCCGGGAGCCTGGTGTGGAAGACTGTTATTCTTTATTCTGTCTTTATAATCCTGCATTTCATCGGGTATTTTCTGCGGAAAAAAGAGAAGAAGGAGGATAAAATTGCTTTTGCCATCACTTCCGCATATATGAACAATGGCATGGCAATAGTACTTGCTTCGACATATTTCGGACCTGACATACTTATTCTGATGGTCCTTTCCGAATTACCATGGAATACTCTCCTTGCTCCATTTAAAAAAATCGTCGGGTACCGAACTGACTGATTTTTTCATACATTTGCAGCCCAAAATCATAACGATACGGAAGAAATAAGAAACATAGCTGTCATTGCTCATGTGGATCATGGAAAAACAACTCTCGTTGACCGGATTTTACATCAGGTCAAACTTTTCCGTGACAACCAGGTAATGGGTGACCTTATCCTCGACAGCAACGACCTTGAGAGGGAAAGAGGTATAACGATACTGTCAAAGAATGTTTCAGTACGATACAAAAACGTCAAGATCAATATCATAGACACACCGGGCCATTCAGATTTCGGTGGTGAGGTCGAGAGGGTGCTGAATATGGCTGACGGAGCATTGCTGATTGTGGATGCATTTGAGGGGCCAATGCCCCAGACCCGGTTTGTCCTTCAGAAGGCACTTGAACTGGGATTGAAACCTGTTGTTGTTATAAATAAAGTAGATAAGCCAAACTGTAAGCCGGAAGAGACTCTTGAGCGTGTTTTTGATCTTATGTACAGTCTTGATGCCACTGAAGACCAGCTTAATTTTCCGACTGTTTACGGCTCTTCAAAGCAGGGGTGGATGGGACCTGACTGGTCGGTGCCGGCAACTGATGTAAGCTTTCTTCTTGATACAATAATAAAATATATCCCGCCATCTCAAATGGTTGAGGGAACCCTTCAGATGAGAATCTCTTCACTCGATTATTCTTCATACCAGGGACGGATTGCCGTGGGAAGGATAAGCAGGGGAACCCTCGTGCCGGGAAGTCAGGTATCACTTATAAAACGTGACGGAAAAATAACGAAGAACACAGTTAAGGAAGTCTTCCTTTTTGAAGGGCTTGGAAAAGAAAAAACCAGGAAGCCTGTAAGATCCGGCGAGATCTGCGCTATATTCGGGATGGAAGATTTCGATATCGGAGACACTATAGCTGATGGTGTTGAGCCCGAAGGTCTCCCCTATTTTGGGGTTGATGAACCTACAATGAGCATGACGTTCATGACGAACAATTCTCCCTTTTACGGCCGTGAAGGGACACTGGTTACTTCCCGTCAGCTGCGTGACCGTTTATTCAGGGAGACAGAAAAAAACCTTGCTCTGAGAGTTGAAGAAACCAACTCATCTGATACTTTTATGGTGTTTGGAAGAGGCATCCTTCATCTTTCAATCCTTATTGAGACAATGCGTCGCGAAGGCTTTGAGTTGCAGGTGGGTCAGCCAAAGGTGCTGACAAAGGATGTTGACGGAAAGAAACACGAACCGGTCGAGTTAATGACAGTTATGGTCCCTGAGAATTTTGCCGGGAAGGTCATTGATAATGTTACACAGCGGAGGGGAGAGATTGTTAACATAGAAATCAGGGATGACCGTGCCCGGATGGATTTTAAAATACCCGCAAGAGGGATAATAGGATTAAGGAATCAACTCCTGACCGCTACCGAAGGTGAAGCAGTAATAGCCCATCGTTTTGACCGCTATGAGCCATGGAAGGGAGAAATAGCATATAAGCGCAATGGTTCACTCATTGCAATGGAAACCGGACTGGCTGCTGCTTATGCAATTGATAAGCTGGACGATCGCGGAAGATTCTTCGTCTTCCCCGGTGAAGAGATTTATATGGGACAGGTCGTCGGGGAAACAACCCGGCAGAGCGACATAACCGTTAATATCACAAAAACCAAAAAGCTTACCAATATGAGAGCATCCGGTTCGGATGACAAGATATTACTGCCGCCACCTGTAAGGTTCTCACTCGAAGAGGCAATGGAGTATATTGCATCTGATGAATATATCGAGATAACTCCAAAATCAATGCGCCTTCGGAAAATTTTTCTCGGTGAAACTGATAGAAAAAGGTTAAAAAACAAAGAAAACGGCAATTAAAACTGGCCTAGTCATAAAAGATCAGAATTCACCCGACACTGCATTCCGGTAACCTTTTATCGTTACCGAAAGATCCCTGCCAATCTCTGCTATTGCATAACTGTTATTTTCAGGACCGGAACCCTCTACCATTCCTTTTAAAGTGTAATAGGTAATTTTATTTATACGGCTCAGTGCTCCTTCATGTTCATGACCCTGAAATACGATCATTACCTTCCCTGAATCTTCGAGGATCTTCCGTATCTCAGCAGCATTACCCGGACCGTAAATACCGTTTTCACCGGATGCGTCCAGCCTGTGATGCAAAAAAACAACTGTGGGCGAATTGTTAATTTTTAAATCTTTTCGGAGCCAGCTTAATTGTCTTTCAGGCACATAAGCATCTGTCCAGTCAAATTTACCGCGGTTATAAGGGACCCCGCCGGTGCTGTAATTGGCATCAAGCACAATAAAATGCACTGAATTGATATTGAATGAATAATATGCTGCAGCTTTCGTAAAGCCCGTGTTGGTGATCCTTTCAAGAAACTCTCCTTTTGATATGCTGTCATGATCATGATTCCCCAAAACATGAAAACGACGACCTTTGAAACGGATGAACTCCTTCTCGATAAGATCCAGGAACCTGAGAGTCTCATCTTTTTCAGGAGGATTACCCTGATCCTTGAAATCACCCAGTTCGATCAGGAAATCAACCTTCTGCTCATTCATCAGATCAACACATTCCGATAGTTTCTTCAATGATTCCCTGTAATATCTGCTGCCCAGGGAGTCTCTGTCGGCAAAATGAGAATCAGTCAATATTCCAAACCTGACCGGTCTGGTTCTATCTCCCGACAGAATGATGCCGGAAAGTGGTATTCCCCCTAATATTGTAACTGTTGTTTCAATAAATTTTCTGCGGGTTGTTTTCATTTATTTCCTGTTATACTATTTCCGGGATTCTATAATTATCACGGAAAGATGGCTTCAGATATTTGTTTGCTCCATTATCGGAGAATCTCTCTTTTTCCCTGTTAAAACAGAGGTGCCTGTTGCCAAGACGATAGGAAATATTCCCCAAATGTACAAGAGATGCGCTGAGGTGGCCTTGTTCAACATCGCCGTTTGGCTTATTGCGGGTTCTGAGGGATTCAATAAAATTTTTCTGGTGATCCGTATCGGGAAATATTCCGCCTTCCTGGGCAATAATTTCTGAGTTCTCACCTTTTACCTGCCATCCGCCCCCATGTCTTCCAAGATACATCAACCCTTCCGTACCATAGATTTCTGTCCTTGTTGCATTCGTTCTCCAGTCAGGAAAAAGTTTGGGATCCATCCTGATATTGACGGGAGTTTTTTTCATATAGTTAGTGGCGATCCCGCTATCGCATGTCAGTGCAAATTCCCTGAAATTATAGGTTATTGACATGAATTCAGGTGTCTCTTTCTCCGAGCCCCATGCCTGGTTTCCACCGAATGAATATACGGATTCAGGGTGAGGCGGATCTCCCAGCACCAGCCTTGCAAGGTCCATTACATGGCTGGCATCGTCGGACAGAGCACCTCCTCCGAACGACCAGAAATCAAGCCATCCTCCTCTGCCCTCCTCAGTTGTTATCCCCGGATTGAAAGGACGATAAGCTGCAGGTCCCAGCCATGCATCCCAGTCGATCCACCCGGGAATTTCCGTATCAGGCTGAGGGAGCCATTTACTTCCTCCCAGCATATTATAGCATTTAACATGAACTATCCTGCCCAGTTTACCACTTTTAATATAATCGCGGGCAGAAAATGCATAGGGTGCGCTTCGGTTCTGAAATCCGGTCTGAACTATTCTGTTGTACTTTTCCGCCGCTTCAATCATTTTACGGCCTTCCCAGATACTTATGGTGGGATTCTTCTCAACATATACATCTTTCCCGGCCTGGCATGCCCAGACAGTTGCAAGTGCGTGCCAGTGTTCCGGAGTGGAGATCATTACAGCATCAATATCCTTATCATCGAAAACTGCCTTCATATACTTTGTCGATCCCGGCCGGTACCCCAGTTCCTTTTCAATTGTTCGAAGAGATATCTCAAGCCTGGTAGTCTTCACATCGCAGACAGTTTTTATTTCAACGCCAGGATTCACCCTGCAGGTACTTATTATGCTATCCAGTCCCCTGGGGCCTGCACCGATAAGCCCCAGAACGATCTTATCATTAGCTCCCCTGAAGGAAGCAGAAGATAAAGCCGATGCTCCCAGCGATAATCCGGCAGCACCGTTCAGGGTAGTCGAAATAAAATCACGCCTTTTCATCATTCTTCTTATTTATTAAGCAAATAATCAACACTGTTAAACATAATTTTCCGGAATCTATCATTCTTCCAGTCATCCCAGTGTCCCATTGAAGTATAGATCACTTTGCCAGGTAACCTGTCATTAATCCATAGAACCGGTTCAGCCGGCTTCCCGGGAATTGCTCCGGTAAGGATGACCTGTATTTGCGGGGAGCGGAGAGGTCTGTTTTTGTACAATGAATAAAGTTGAGCAACCGGACTGGTAAAATCATCAGAGGGAACTCCCTTTAAAACCGGATGGACTTCCATTCCCGGGACAACAGAATACAAAACAGGTTCATTCATGGTTCCATAATGACCCTGATAATTACCTCCCAGTACATCCTTATCAAATTCCGGCCATTGATCAGGGATTTCTGATTTCTGTCCGGCAACGACATTTTTATCGCCGGCCGGTTTTGCCGGAGGCTGATTGACACTGAACGCATGACTTGCAGTTCTTAGACCAAGGACAGGTTTCCCCTTATTGACAAATTCTTTGATAAGAGCCATTTGTTCAGGAGGCAA
The DNA here is from genome assembly GCA_963700275.1 of uncultured Bacteroidales bacterium. Lineage (GTDB taxonomy): Bacteria > Bacteroidota > Bacteroidia > Bacteroidales > VadinHA17 > LD21. Next base: position 247,441 of record CAVOWZ010000008.1, read on the forward strand.
TGCACGGCGTCGCACCTGAATCACTGCCAGATCTGCATCCCTGAGGATCTGAAGATTCTCAATATTATGAATGCCTTCTCCTGTATAAACCGGTTTGCCTGTTGCAAATTCACAGTTCACTCCACTGGAAAGTAAAAGCTCATGAGCAAATTCAGGGAGCGTCTGATTGGCATGGTATTCGTTTTCTGCAATTACAAAAGCAATTAAGGGACGGTTATCATTTTTAAACCTGAATTGTGACTGACCTGTGAAATCACAGGAAACCATTGAAGGGCAGACATATGTTTCAATATATTCAGTCATGAGGCTGGTCCCGGTAAAGTGAGATACAACCGGCCATTGCTTTGAATTGTACATTGTATCTGTAAGGTCACGCATAAGGACAACATTCATTCCGAGGCGGACCATGTTACGAAGACCGAAAGACCTGCCGATAACGCACATGTTTTCATGAACTCCCATAAGAATGACATTTTTAATGCCTTTGGCATTGAAAAGACCTGCAATTTCAGAACCGGAGTCACTTATGGCATCCTCACTGTCTATATCAATCAGATCAATCTGTTTCTTCCAGGGCTGTCCCTGTTTGCATGGCGGATCACAATCACATCCTCCGTCTTTCTGATCAACAGGCCAGATAGCGTTTTTTTCTGAATCCAGCAGATCACTGCTTATCAATTTCTCCGCTTTTTTGCTTTTATATTTCCTACCGGGTTTCCTTGCCGGATGATCTTTATAATGATCCATACATGAACTTGGAGCATGCACAATCAGGATTCCCTTCTTACGTGCGATGGATACCACATTGTTCAGAAAGGGAGCCATTTCGGTTACTCTTTCCGAAGCACCCCGGCACCAGTGATTATCCCACATATCGCAAATAATCACAGCTGTTTCCATCGGGTTCCACTCCTGTATCTCATTTACAATCATATAAGATCCGGGAGCAATATCAGAACTTATTCTTTTTGAAAGTGAAACTCGGATCAGGTCCGGAAAAGGTTCCGGGCTGTAATTCCCCCCATATATTTCAGGTCCAATCCGGAGTTTCCCCAAAGATATTCCTCCTATTAATGATGCAGTTGTTGCTATGAACTTTCTTCGGTCAGTTTGCATACGGTGATTCTTTTTCTTTGATTATGATTTTTTAAATGATCTGGTCAGGGAGTCTTATTTTGCGAACCCGGATATCTGAACCTGACTGCAAGGATCTGTGCATGTTCTTCCTCCGGAGTATTACCACTGTAAAAACCGATAAGGGTTTCCGGAGAGAAGAAGTATACATCACCTTCCTTTGAAGGATGACGTAATTCTCCGCCATCATCTGTTTTGCCTGCAACAATATCTCCTTTGCCCCGGAGGATCAGGTATATCTCTTCCTCATTGCCATGTGTGTGAGGATTGTTTGTTCCTCCTGATGCAAAGTCCATAATGAACAGGCTCGTAACCTGACAGGCAGCAGCAAGCCTGTCGCGGGTACTCTCAGTTGTTCCCATCAGCAGCTGGAATTGGGTGGTAGGACCATGAGAGGGCAGAGTCTGTAATTTTACTTCTTCTGTATTGGCGATCATTACTTTCTGTATCTTATTGCTGCATGCCCCGGGGGGAAGCTTAAATCCCATTATGATAAGGGATAAAGGCTGCTCGCGCGGATTCAGAAAACTATATTTCATGCCTGAAGGTATATACATAAAGTCGTTCTTTGTAACAGGTATTTGTTCTTTGTCACACTTAAGAATACCTGTGCCTCCTAGAATAAATAAAACCTGCTCTTCATCTGTGTAATTAATTTCATTCCCGGCTCCGCCTGCATCGATTGAAAGAAGCCCGTACCTGGTTATTCCCCTGATAATTCCCGAATTATTATCCCCGGCACCGAACAGGGGCATATAATGTGCCGGACCCGCAGATATTTCAGTATTAACTACAGATGTTGAGGATAAAGATCTTTTCAGATATTGTGATCTAACATTTCCGGGAATTACCAGAAATATGATCAAAAAGATCCCGCAAAAAGTTGAATATCTTTTCATTAGTTTGATCCTCCCTGGTTAGCATAAACTCCTTCATCATTAATAGTGCCACCATGGACCTCCTGTCTGATGATAACCTCCGATAAGACCTTTCTGTTTTGCTTCCATCATTGTGATCGGAGTATCGAATTCCGCAGAAGGACCGAATAATCCGGTTTTACAGGCAAGGTATTTGGGTTCCCGCAGGTACTTTTCCGCCACTTCATCAACGAATTCAATCCCCAGCCCGGGAGTATCCGGTACCGATATGGCGCCATTCTGAATAATAGGTTTTGGTATTCCGGTAACAAGGTCATTGACCCATGGCATTTCAATTGTATGGCTTTCAAGTGAAATGAATTCCCTTATCGTTGCTGCTGTATGAACATTTGCCATTACGCCTATCGGGGATGAAGCGCAGTGCATCATGGTCCTGATCCCGTACTGATATGCATAATCTGCAATTTTCTTAGTCTCGATCATCCCTCCGGATGTAAGAAGATCGGGATGAATAATGCTTATTGCATTTTGTTCCATCCAGGGCTTGAAATTGTCGAGGCTATAAATATCTTCTCCGTTCAGTGTAGGAGTCCCTGAACCCTCAGTAATCTGTCTGTTAAGATTTACTGCATTAAATCTTGTAAAATGAATCACATCTTCAATATATGCCAGGTCATATTTCGGATCTGCCATAAAATTGCCCAGCTCTATACCGCTTTCGACAGTCATATTACCAAAATGGTCAGCTCCAAGTTTAACGTCATAACCTACAATGTTCCTTGCAGTAATCACATGTTCGCCCCACTTTTCCAGTCCCTTCCTTGTTGGCAGATTGTTTACGATTGCCCCTTCAATATTTTTTATCAGGGGAGGGGTCAGATCAATTTTGTAATGCTTCAACCCCAGGTCCTGCCTTCGTTTCATCATTGACTTAAGATTCTCCAGCTTCAACACAGTCGGGCAATCGGCATAAATTTCCACTTTGTCACGTACTTTATCTCCCAGCAGTTTCCAGCAGGGAACACCCAGAGCTTTACCTGCAAGATCCATAAGGGCAATATCCACCGCACAATAACCGCCGGCATATCTGCCCGGACCGGTAAGATGGCGGATACTCATCAGGATTGGTTCGATATCGAGGGGATCTTTGCCAACCAGATAAGGTTTAAGCATTAAGGCCTGGGCTATCCAGCCGGCATCCCTGACTTCACCAAGTCCCACGATTCCCTGATTTGTATAAATTTTAATAATGGGAAAGTCGTAGATAGCTGCGAGTGTTGCTCCGCGGATATCAGTTATCCTGAGTCCGGAGGGACGTGAAGGGGCATCTTTCGGGCTGGGGAAGGATTTCCCACTTACAAGGCCTGAATATCCTAACGCTGCTCCGCCCAGAACAGACTTCCTCAGAAATGATTTCCTGTCCATGATCCTGTTAATTAGATGGTTTTTATTTTTCTATTATATAAAAGTAAAATACATTTACATATAAATGATATTCTAAATCTGAAATTTGTTAATCAGTAATTAAAGTGAGCTAGAGTTTACCTGCCTGGGAGTACTTAAAGTTAAAAAAAATAAGGGGGTGTTAGGCACCTTAGCCACTCTAAGCACTGATTAGTTACTTAAATTTAAATGCCGAGGATATGAAATATATTCCCAAAAGAACAAACCGCAGAAAATTTCTTGGAACAACCGGTGCTGCTGCAGCAGGACTGACCTTAATGCCGGGTTCCTTCATCCTTTATCCCGGAGAAAAGGATAAATGGTGGGAACAGGCACCTTTACGTATCGTTGAACTGGAACAGGGTTTTGACTATAGTGAAAAAGCTGATCTCCTCAAAGATCTTGCAGCCAATATGGAACATGTGGTAAGGTTCACGGAAACATCACCGGGAACTTCATTTATCGATGAGCATAATCTGTTCACCGGGGCCAAGGTCAATTTCAGCACACTTGAGCAATACATCAGTGAACTTCATAAGCGCGGCATTAAAGTTGTAATGTATTACAATGTCCATGCAATAGTATCATCCTATGCCCGTCAGCGCCCGGAATGGCAGCAGATAAAGGATGATGGCAAACCGATTGATAATGTTTACAGTGTTGATTCTTCCTTTTGCATAAACAGCCCATGGCGTGAAGAGGTCTTTCAAACCGTCAGAAAGCTTGCCGGATACAGGATTGACGGAATATTTTATGACGGTCCGATCTTCTTTTCCAATACATGCTATTGCACACACTGCAAAAAGCTTTACAGGGAAAGATACGGTAAAGAGATACCTTCGAAGATACTCCTGGCATCAAAACGTGATGATCCTGAATGGACAAGCCTGCTGGAATTTCAGTCCGACAGCATTGCCACATTCCTGAAAGATACAAACAGGATCATCAAGGATATAAATCCGCAGATCCTTCTCTATATGAATGGGAATACTCTTGCTCCATCCTGGCCAACAGGAAGAGAAAACCGTAAGATAATCAGGGAAACCGACATTCTTGGAGCAGAGGGAGGCTTTCTTTATGGAGAAATGGCCGAACCTGTTTACAAACCGGGAGCAACTGCCAAACTTCTTGAAACTGTGGCAGAAGGGAAACCAACAGTTGTATTTGATGCGGCAAAGCAGGGCCCATGGACATATTCCTCACTCCCCCCCGGTGAGCTAAGTATCCTGTACAGCCAGACCATAACCCACCATGCAAATGTATGGCTGGCGGTATGCAGCGCTTCACCCCAATCCCATAAAAAGGAAATGGATGTTATAAGGAAGTATAACACTTTTATCAGGGATAATCCGGATCCATTCCACAAAACAGAATCAATGGCCGGAATAGCACTGCTCTGGCCTCAAAGGGCAGGTAATTATTACAGCGGCTCATCTGTACCCCTCACTGATTTCACAAAAGAAATGAAAACAGCCAGGGCAGGCAACCTTTCAGAAGAGTTCTATGGATTCTATGACGGATTGTCACGCGGTCACTTCCCTTTCGATGTTATTGATGAGGAAGCTCTCAAAAACGATCTTAATAAATATGAACTTATCGTATTGCCCAATGCAGCATGTATTACTGCGGAAGAGGGTGATAAAATAAGGCAATTTGTAAGCCGTGGCGGTAATATGATTTCTACTTTCGAAACTTCCAGGTATGATGGTAACGGCGGGTTCCGGGGGATGCCCCTGCTAAGTGATCTCTTCGGGATTGAAAAGACGGGAGATATTTTCGGGCCACTTAACTGGGATTACATAACCCTTGCAGATAAAACACATGTATCTTTCAAGGACATTTTGGACAATAATATTTATGCTCCGACATACGGCCTGAAAATAAAGACAAAAACTACGGCCCCGGTGTACTTCTGCCTACCCCTTCCGGGAAGCTATGCCTCCAGTCCGGTTGTCTCAGAATTCCCATTCATCGTGGAAAATAAATATGGAAAGGGAAGATCATTTTATTTTGCCGGAACATTCGGGGGATCACTGTATAAATTCCGTTTCCCGGAATATTACCGCATACTTTCCAATCTGGTAAATACAACCTGCAACCCGATTGTACGACTGGAGAATGCACCTTCATCAATTGAAGTGAACGTGAGGAAAAAAGGAAATTCATTGTTCCTTTACCTGATCAATTTTACTTCAGAAATGAGAAGGCCGATACAAAGGATCATCCCGGTTAGCGGACTGGAAATTGTAGTTTATATTAAGGAAGATGTAAGGAATGTTAAAGCTCTCTGGTCGGCCAGAGAACTGGAATTCACAAAAAAAGACAATGGTCTGTCTTTTACTCTTCCTGAGATTGAAGACTATGAAGTAATCAGAATAAGTACCTAACAAATTTCAGATTGCACGAATTATCATTAGCAGAAGAAGTTATAAGAATTGCCGAATACGAGGCCGGCAGGAACAATGCAGGATTGGTAAGCGAGATCACTATTGAAGCCGGTATTTTCAGCGGAGTTGAGATCGATGCTTTCAGATCGGCCCTTGAAATTGCCTCAGGAGATACTGTTGTGTCCGGAGCTTCATTGAAAATTATATTAAATAAAGGACAAGGATATTGCAAAATCTGTAAAATGGAATTTGAAATGGACAACAGGATTGATACATGTCCGGTTTGTGATTCATTCCCTTCAGAAATACGGAGAGGATATGAGTTCAGGGTAGTATCGCTTGTTGTGGAGAGCGATGATGAAGAAATATAACAAGTGAAAACATAAAACCTGAAATTATGTGTGATACATGCGGATGCGGAAACACCGGGGAAAATAAACCTGATAATCCCCAGCACGAAAATAGCCATGATCATAAACATGCATACAAGCATGACCACGATAATATTGGTCCTCACACCCACTACTATCCTGATAAGGCCGGTGAAGGACTTTCCCATGAGCATTCCGGGAAGCAGGTCATTAATCTTAAAGTCGATGTCCTTGCCCGGAATAATATGACCGCAGCATTGAACCGAAGATTCTTTGAAGGAAGGAAGATGCTATGCCTGAATATGGTAAGCTCCCCCGGATCAGGGAAGACAACAATACTCGAAAATATTATCAGCCGGCTTAAATCATCAAAGAAGGTTTATGTGATTGAAGGAGACCAGCAGACCCGTCTTGATGCTGACCGTATCGAAAAAGCTGGAGCACCGGCTCTCCAGATAAATACAGGTTCCGGGTGTCACCTTGACGCGCAGATGATTGAATCTGCATTAAAGAAGTTGGATCCGGAAGCAAATTCAATCCTGTTCATCGAAAATGTGGGCAATCTGGTATGCCCTGCCCGATATGATCTTGGCGAATTCAGAAGGGTCATCATTATAAGTGTTACAGAAGGGGCAGATAAAGCTCTCAAATATCCAAATATGTTTGAGACATCACACCTCTGCCTGATTAACAAGTCTGATCTGCTGCCGTATGTTGATTTTCAGACTGATGATTTCATCAGAAATGCGAAAAACATAAATCCCCGGCTTGAATTTCTTACTGTTTCGGCAAAAACAGGAGAAGGAATGGATAAATGGATAGAGTGGATTCTTAATCAGCCAGCTAATCTCTGATCCTCGCCTCATAGTCCTTTTTTACAAGCTCCCGGCTGTTTTCTGAGCCATGGGATGGAAGGAAAACCTTACAGCCTGTTTTAAGAAGTCTACCCCAGCTTTGCACAAGTTGCTTTTCGTCCCAACCAAAAGGTGGGAAAACCGAATTCCTGAAAATACCGAACATGGCATCTCCGACTATCGCCACTTCATCATCGACAATTACACTTATTGATCCGGGTGTGTGCCCCGGAGTGTGAATTATGCATGCATTGAATCCCCAATCCTTCATACTATAGTAATCATCGATCAGAATATCATAACTGCACGTTTCAAATCTCCGGGAAGCAAATAACCGGCCGAAATTATCAGTTAGAAATCTGGTATACGGATTTGTCCCTCGTGGAATCACTCCCTTTCCACTTGTCAGATTACCTGATTCCTCACGGTGAATAATCACTTTTGCCTTGTAATCTGATCTTATCATTGATGCATTATCGGCATGATCGTAATGAGAATGGGAAAGGATCAGATAATCAATACGGTTTATCCCCGAAGACCTCAATCGTTTATCAAGCTTGTTCCTGTATGCAGCAGAACAGGTGTCGATCAAAACAATGATCTGATTATTTGTGAGCAGGAAAACATTGCTCCTGCCCGATAATATCCTGATGATATTATACCCGTTTTTTGTCTTCCATTTTTTCACACCCCTAAGTTAATAAACTACGTATTATAATACGTTTTTAAAAATGTATTATAATACGTAGATAATATTTACAATATTCAATTAATTAAGTCTAAATATTATTGATCAGTTCCCCAGTTTTTATTCGGGACCTTATCCATTTGCAATATAAGTTTTCCTCCTTTTAAAAGGTCTGAATGACTGAACCATGGATTATTAAGAGGCTTGCCATTCAGACTTGCCGAACGGATGTATTTATATCCGGGCGACACATTCCCTGCTTTAATAACAAATTTCCTCCCGTTACCAACATCTATAGTGACCTTTCTGAAAAGCGGACTGCCAATATCGTAGACCGGCTTGCCCGGGCAAACGGGGAAAAATCCCATCGAGGAGAAAACGAACCACGACGATGTCTCGCCTTCATCTTCATCACCGCATATTCCAAGGGGAGTATCACCATACCAGATATTCATTATATCTCTGACTATCTTCTGGGTTTTCCAGGGTTCACCGGAATAATTATAAAGGTAAGGGATATGGTAGCCGGGCTGGTTGCCCTGATGATACTGGCCTATCAGCCCTGTCATATCGGGGAATTGCTTCAGGAATTCAAATTTGGATCCCCGTCCTCCAAACTGCTCACAGAAAAGGGCATCAAGCTTTGCACTCAGGTTTTCCTTTCCACCAAACAGTTCTGTCAGACCCGGAATATCCTGCTGTACGTGAAATGTATAAGTCCAGGCATTTGTTTCAGTATAATAGTCCCTTCCTCCCTGTCCCCCGCTCCATACAGGATCAAGACCATTTTCATCAAACACCCAGTTACCGTCGGCAGTTTTAGGAGCCATGAAGCCAATCCGCGCATCATAGAGGTTGCGGTAATTATCTGACCTCCTCATGAAGTAATCGTAATCATCATTCCGGTTCAGCGATTTAGCCATCTGTGCGAGGCACCAGTCATCCCAGCAATGTTCAAGAGTAACAGCCACTGCCTGCCGCTTTTCAAAACTATGAACTTCCGGTACCCATTCATCTGCACCCCGAGGTAACGCAGGGAAAAATCCTTTCATAAAATAAACACTGTCAATCTCTGTTAACGGTCCGTTTCGCCAGGGTATCATAGTTACATTGGTTGCATTGTTCTTCATCCCGGTAAAAGCTATTTCTGCATCAAATCCTCTGAATCCCTTGAAATATGCATCAGCTATTGTGACTGCTTCATGCCTCCCGATCATCACACGCCTGTTCAGTGCCGCATCACCAAGGAATCCGCACTGTTCGTAAGCTCTGATATATGAGTTTATGATATCATCTTGTCGTTCAGGTTCAAGAATCAGTCCAAGTGGAAACAGTGAACGACAGGAGCCCCAGCTCTCACCCAGCTGATAGAAATCATGCCCTTCTGTCTCATGTACCCTGTCATCATATATACTGTAATATTCCCCGTATTCTGTAACATTGGTGGTCTTTCTTCCAAAAACACGGTACAATGCAGTATAAAACATAACACGTTCACTTTCAGTTCCTCCCCTGATCTTTATTCTGCTCAAAGCATCATTCCATACCTCTTTTCCTTTCTTCTTCACACTGTTGAAATCCCAGCCGGGGATCTCATTCAGCAAATTCTGCCCGGCCTGTTCCGGACTTATATAGGAAAAGCCTGTTTTTACAAGCAACTGTTCTCCTTCAGAGGTTGAAAAGACAGTATAGATCCCGGTATTCTTACCGTCAGTTTCCGTTTCACCCGATATGATCGTGTCAGCTGACCAGCTGCCGGTCGCCTTCGGAGACTTGCTGAATATGCAATTGAAATAGAGCTTCCTGCCTTTCTCCCGGCCATAGGGAGAGATCAGAAAACCCCGGATCCCATCATCAACCTTAACGACAGAACCATCCCTTGTAACAGTCAACAGGATATTTGAAGAATCTGATTCAGGAAATGTAAACCTGAAAATAGCTGAATGATCAGAGGCAGTAAATTCAGCATCACTATTAAAATCCTCAAGTCTTACCGAGTAATAATAAGGTGTTGCAACCTCATTATCATGATCGAAATGCGAGGCATTTTTCCCGGGATCTGTATTCAGCTTGCCCATTGTCGCGTTAATGAGGAAGTCTCCCATGGCAAAATCGTTCGATAAAGATCTTACTGAAAACCCATAAATTTCATCAGCAAGATAAGTATCCCTGATCCCGGGGGTTGTAAGTGGTAAAAGCCTGACCATTCCCCTTGGCAGCTGAACATCAGGGGTAGTAGCGGTAAGAAGGTGTCCTATTGAGCCAATATATGGATTTACATAATCAATGGGCTCACGCGGATTTTCATTGAATCTGCCGCAGGCAGTAAAAAATAACAATACTGCAATCAAAAAATACAGGCCAGGTGAGTTTGTTTTCATCATTAAGTATTTTATTACCGGATTATTTATCTTAAATTTATGTACTTTTTATTCTATCCTGTTAAATATAGATAATTAGGGGGATATGATAAAGGATTTTAAACTCAAAAATTAATATGACATGAACAGACTCCGCAAGTTACTGGTAATCCTGATGTTAATAAGCTTTTCGGGCATCCTCTGTGCAAGACCGAAATGGATTTCGCTTTTCAATGGTAAAGATCTGGATGGATGGTTTGTCCGGGGTAAGGCAACCTGGACTGTTCAGGATGGCATACTGACGGGAGAAGGCGGGATGGGCCATATTTATACCGATGCAACATGTACTGATTTTGAAGCAAAGGGTATGTTCCGGATCTCCGGGACCAACAGCAACAGCGGATTTTATTTCAGGGCCAATCAGCCCGCGGATAATCCTGATGCATTTCCCCGGGGCTATGAAGCCCAGATATGCAACAGCCAGGATGCCTATACAGGCTGGTTATGGAAACCCGGAAAACCGACAGGCAAACCAACCACTCCGTTAATGACAAAGGATAATGAGTGGTTCAGCTACCGGATCAGGGTTGTTGGCACTCATATACAATTCTGGATCAACGACAAGCTGGTCATGACCTACGATGATGATGAATTCAAGTCAGGTCATTTTGCAATACAGGGACATAATCCCGGAATGAAGATCGAAGCCAAGAAATTGTACTATCACTCACTTTCAAAATAGATCAAACCGGTAAAGGTGCTGGAGTGGCGTCACACCTTATGCGGGATACGGACTTAATCCGAAAGCAACAATCCTCCCTGATCATTTTTATAGGAATACCTGAATTGTTTCCCGCCCCTGGTGAAGGAAAGTATAAAACTACCGTCAGCTCCATAAGTTTTCTTCACTGAGCCGGATATCTTACTGGCTTCATTTTCGTCTCTCACGGGAACTATGATAGTTGCCATAACAGTGTTTTCCTTCTTTGTCGTAATTACAGTTCCGAAATAGTTGACCCAGAAGAAGGAACGTGTGGCATTGACGGGGTTGCATGCATGCCGGCCTTCCCTCAGTGAAAATGGCTGATCAGTAACCGGGATAAGTGCCATCTTACCCTTATTACCGTTAAGCATTACAAAATTCCCCTTAGATTCTGATGTAACACCCGGATGAAACCTCAGTTCTATTTCAGATCCGGGTGCTGATTTAACCTCATCGACAACAACAGTTACTAATGGTTTTTCAAGTGTAACATGTCTCCTCCATCCTTTCATCTCAACACCGGGATATGCATTTGCCGGATCCATCAGAACATAATCGATGTTGCCGGAAGAGCTGAATTTCAGCACTTTTCCACCAATCTCATAATTCTAGGGTTGTTTGCGCATTTTCCCGGGGAGTTGTTTTTCTCCGTTTACAAATACAACATTATGCCCTATACTTGATGCCTGGGGATAATCCCACCTTACATCATCAAAATATTTCTCATCATACGAACCGCTTCCTATATCTGTTATGAAATAATCTCCTCGCTAGTAAACAATAAAATGACCAATATCCAGATGACCATGATGCGGATCGTCATTCATACCGGCTTTCCCGGCAACCAGAACTTTTGTATTCGTCTTTAAAATCATTTCTCATTACCCACCAGTCAATGGTCCGGAAATGAATTGATGGTTTTGCCGGAGGAGTACGGTTTAACAGAGGATCTTGGCCAGATAATATCGAACATATCCTGACCTTCTCTGATAAAACTCATTCCGGTACCAGGCAGCCATTCCGCTGTTTGTTTCAGTTGCAAGCTTATTGATGAACCATGTGCTCCCAAGTCTTCCTCCGCCCGAATCTTCAAAATTGAGAGATCCTTTCCCGGGAACTGAAATATAAACCGGAAAAGTAACAGGATTGTTTTTCAACTTCTCATTATCAAAAAGGTTGAATTTATTACCGGTAAATCCTTTTGAGTGCATCGGCAAAAAAAGCTGAAGTATGAACTCCATAAATCCAGTAACCTCCTCCTTCCTGCCAGCCTCCATCAATGCCGAGCTCATTGAGCATATTATTGATTCGATTATAAGATTCGGATACAACATCTGTAAGTTGTGGATCTTCCGTCAGTAGTGCAAGTCCTGCAAGCCCGATCCCCGAGTTACATACACCGCACCAGTTACAGCGGTAGGCAGTTGCCCACCAGTGATACTCATAGTTACCTCGAACACGGGTAATCACTTTCTCAAGAAGTGCTCCTCTTATCCTGTCGCGCTGTTCAAGACTGAGGGCCGGATAGAGCCAGTCGTAAACAGCAGCCATCATTCTTCCCGAATCACCATTGTAATGATCAAAACTGAAATTAACCTGGTCATCCGGAACATTCCATGGCATTATCCGATTGTAAATTATCGGGAATTCATGCGGCCTCATTGTCCAGGAGGGCAGATCACAGAAAACATCCGCAAACTCAAATGCCTTATCGGCATATTTCCTGTCACCTGTCATCTGATATATGAAAGCCAGAGAAACTGCATTATCCCTGTTTGAAGTATAATGTTTTTCATATTTCCCGTCGGTGTCATATTCTGTCCAGCCCGCCCTGGTATTCCTTCCCTGAACGGGGATCTCTCTTTCAACAGGCATATGCAGAAGCATGTTTGCCCTTGCCAGCAACCGGTTCATTATATCGCGGCTCTCCGGATCACTCTTTATCCGCTCCAGAATTTCAGACTTATCCGCATCACTGAAATAGAGATAAGGATGTTTAAGATTCTTCTTATCGATCACTTTATCGATATCCCCCTTTGTAACATCGGCAGGGTTTGAAATAAGAACAGATGAAAGAAAAATTGAAAGAATGAAGATCAGGTTCTTTTTCATCAGTATATAATTTTTATTTTAATGGTCTGATGGAACCCACATGTCTGAAAATTATATAAATACTTGTTTGTGTATGCAATACATGTGGGTTTCATCATAATATAATTTTGATTTTAAAGTTATGATCCGCCAGCTGGCGGACTTGTTGATGAATTTATATTTGTTAAAATTCTACTTACCAATTTACATAAAATAATAATATCCTCAGGAGCTAATATCATTCCGGGAATATTTGTAGATTTATACAACGCATCACCTGACAGATATCTTGAGAAAATTGCTATTCAGCGCGACAAAGTCATGATGATAGAATTAAGAAGAATAATGAATTGATTATAACCGATAAATGAGCCAGATTATGAGTATGATCCAGTTATTCTTTATTCTGTTGCTTTTGCCCACTTTAAATGGGCTGGCACAAACAAGAAATGGTAAAAATGCTATTGTGAGTGAAGAATTCATTTTCCCCTATCAGAATGAACATGTTCATGGAAGCAGTATTGTTATGCTGCCAAATGGCGACCTGTTGGCAGCATGGTTCCAGGGCAGCGGAGAACGTTCTGCAGACGATGTCCGGATTATGGGTGCGAGGTTGAAAAAAGGATTAAAAACATGGAGTTTACCATTTCTGATGGCAGATACAAAAGGAATACCTGATTGTAATCCTGTACTCTTTCTAAATCGTAAAAGCAAGTTATTTCTTTTTTGGGTTGCAGTTGTTGCCAATAAATGGGAAGATTCTATTTTAAGGTTCCGTACAACTAATAATTATAGAGGTGACGAGGCTCCGGTTTGGGAATGGCAGGATAATATTTTGCTAAAACCTGATGAAAGATTTGCCGGGGAGGTGGAAAATAAATTTAAAGAGTTGCCTGAAAGTCAGGCCGGATGGGCAGGATATGCCCCTCTGTATGACAACATGATAAAAGATGCAAGCAAAGATTTGCTGAAGAGGAGCATTGGATGGATGACCCGTATTCATCCAATCACACTGGAAAGTGGAAAGATCCTGTTACCTCTTTATTCAGATGGTTTTAACTTTTCGATGATTGCTATTTCTGATGATGATGGAACGACCTGGAGACCCAGCCTCCCTATTGTTGGCAGAGGCCCAATTCAGCCTGCTCTTGCTGTAAAAAAAGACGGAACCATTGTTGCATTTATGCGCGACAGTGGAGATACCCCCAACAGGGTACATACCAGTATTTCAGCTGATAACGGAGAATCATGGAGTCTCTCAAGGAAGACCGATATTCCTAATGAAGCCAGTGTGGAAATCTGTGTGTTGAAAGACGGAAAGTGGGTGTTTTTAGGGAACGATATCAATGATGGGCGCTATCAGTTATCACTTTACATCTCTGATGACGAAGGTTTAACCTGGAAATGGAAAGAATTAGTTGAATACGAGCCTGATAAGAAGGGAAACTTTTCCTATCCCTGTTTGATTCAGACGAATGATGGTTTGCTGAATATTTCTTATTCCTATTCTTTGGGAGAAGGAAAGAAAACTATCAAACATGCTGTAATCGACCCGCAAAAGATTGTAAATAAAACGTGGGCTAAGTAACCTGGAATTCAAACAATACTAAAATGGTCAGAAAATTATTCCTCATTATTCAAATTGCATTGCTTTTTTATGGAATAACTTATTCACAGCAATTATTGCCCCAGCCGGTTATCCCCGGACAGTGGATAAAATCCTGGATGCTATGCGGACCCATCCCTTTGCAAATACCCCGTGATGCTTCAGATTCATGGAAACACCTGGTTGGTTTTAATACCGACTACCTTTTAAAATCAGGAGGAGAACAGGATCTTAAAGTCAAAACAGGTGATGCAGTGAGATACCTCAAAGGTTCAGCAAAATGGATACTTTTCAATTCACCCGATTCCATAATTGACCTGGATGAAGCATTATCAAAAGATGATCCTGTACTTGCTTATGCATATTCAGAAGTTCAGGCCGAAGAAACCAGGATATGGTTCATCAGTCTGGGTACAAATGACGGAGGCAGGCTCTGGGTAAATGGAAAGAATGTATGGGATTATCAACAACCACGTGGATTATTTACCGACGATGACTTAATCCCTGTTTTGCTTAATAAGGGAAATAATACCTTGCTTTTAAAAATAGAGGAACGTGGTAATCGCTGGGGATTTTGTATCAGGTTCCTTCCATTTTCTATAAATACTCCGGACGTAAGGGATGGGCTATTAACTATTACTACCGGGTTGGATGGTGAAGCCATGATAGTTTCGAAGTTTGCAACACCAGTATTACAACAACTCATTCAAAATCTGGATATTGAAATAGTCAATCACCAAAAACAACCGGTACTTAGTGAACAACGCACAACTGATTTCACCGGGAAAATAAACCTGAAACCTGATGATTATAAATCTTATTATGCATCAATAAATATCCACTTGAAAAGCGGTGAGAAAATTCAAAGGGAAATCTCATTTTTTGCAGGCAAGCTTATAAACTATACATTATTCTCAGACAGGAAATCAGACTACAGGATTGCCCTCAGCTCACAGGCATCAGAATCAGAACGATGGGCAGCTTTGGAACTTCAGCATTGGATAAAAGTTATGAGCGGAACAGAATTACCGGTTCAGGATTTAGAACAACCATACATGGGACATCAGATCATAGTTGGCTACAATGATTTTGTAAGAGAAAAAACAGGAGGAGCCGCTCCGGCCGATCTGGATGAATCTTTCCGGTATTGCAACTCCGGACCTGATATTTTGATTTATGGCGGTAAAATGCGTGGAACCATGTACGGAGTAATGTCATTCCTTGAAAATGAGTTTGGCTGCAGGTGGTACACTCCGTCAGTAAATATTATACCCCAAAAGAAAGATTTTTATTTCAAATGGCTTGACCATTCTGAAGAACCAGGGGTAAGGGTACGAAATGATTTTTATTTTGAAGCATTTGATCCTGTCTGGGCTGCAAGAAATAAGGTGAATGGCGCAATGGGTTTCAGGCAACAACCGGGTGGTGTAGAAAGTTACTGGGCTGTGCATACTTTTTACCCGTTGATGCCACCTGAGGAGTTTTATGACAAACACCCGGAATACTATAGCCTCATTGACGGGAAGCGTATATCACCAACAGGCACAATTATGCCTTACGAATCCCGATGTGCTGCGAATAATTACCGAAAGGATCAAAAACCGTATACGCGAAAATCCGGAATATCTTATTTATGATGTGTCACAGAATGACTGGTATAATCCATGCCAGTGTGAAAGATGCCAGGCAATTGTGAACAGGGAAGGTAGCGAATCAGGCCCGATAATCTGGTTTGTCAACCAGGTGGCTGAATCGGTTGAAAAAGAATTTCCGGATAAGTTTATCGGTACACTTGCATACCAGTATACACGTACTCCGCCGAAAGAAATACATCCGCGAAATAATGTCGTTGTCAGGTTGTGCAGTATTGAATGTTGTTTTGCTCATGATTTCAAATCATGTCCCGAAAACAGCTCTTTTCTCACTGACCTCAGAAACTGGTCAGCATTGGCTCCTCACCTTTACATCTGGGATTATGTGGTTAATTTCAGCCATTATATAATGCCCTATCCTAATTTTAGTGTCCTTCAGTCAAACATTCAAACTTTCAGGGAGAATAATTCAATTGGTATAATGGAACAGGCTTCCTACCAGGGCCGGGGTGGGGAATTTTCAGAACTCCGGGCTTACCTTATCTCGCGGTTGCTTTGGAATCCTGATTGTGATGTTGAAAAAGTCATCAATGACTTTATGTATGGCTATTACGGGAGGTCAGGCAAATTTATCAGGCAGTATTTTGATTTACTGCAAGGCAGGATAAATCCCGGAACTCATATTCATCTTGGATTATCACCTGACGATGAGATTTTTTCTGATAACTTTGTCAGCGAGTCATGCCAGCTTTTTGAAGAAGCAGGAAAAGTGGCTGACGATGAAGATATTCTGAGACGTGTTGAAATGGCATCATTGCCTGTTTTATATCTTAAATGCAAACGAACACCTGTACTCGCAAAATACGATGGGACCTATGCTAAATTCTGCACTATAGCCGACAGGGAAGGGATCTTATTTTATGCTGAAGCGGGAGAACCTCACCGCATTTCTTTTCACAAGAGTATAGAAAAGGCGCAATAAAATGGCATCCAGGGTCAATCTCTTTCGGGTAAGACCTCGATTAAGAACTCCAACTGTCAAAATTTCTCCTGAGGTTTTTGAAAATTAATTTCTTATATTTATAAAGTGATTTGCAGTTACCAAACTTAAAAGGAGGTAGAAATGAACGATTTTTTATGTCCGAAGTGCAAAGACCATCTGCGGGTCGGCGATCATCTGATCTTCAAGGTAAAAAACATTGCAAAGCAAAGTGCTCTAATACTTTTAAGCCCTCAGATCGGTAATTATTCAAGTGTAAAGCACCCTTCCTTCGAGTTTAAACAGGGAGAATCCCTCGAATTCTTCTGCCCTTTATGTAGTGCCTCCCTTAAGTCAGATATTCACAAGAATCTTGCACTTGTTCTGATGACTGATGAAACAGAGAAGAGATATGCTGTATATTTCTCTCAGATTGCCGGAGAGCACAGTACCTACGAAACCGATGGAGATTCGGTACATGCAGAAGGGGAAGATGCAGGAAGATATACATATTTTAAAGTAGGTGAAAAATTTAAGAAATACTTCTGATGCTTTGCTGAATATATCTGAATTACAATTAGTCAGCCTCAGACAGCAAAACATGATATGGAACGAAGGAAATTCATTAAATATGCCGGGGCAGGAGCTGCAGCAGCAGGCCTTTTTAAACTCCCCTGCTCATATACGGAAGAATTAAGGGGAATTGATGAACTTGAATATCACAGGATCACCGGCATCAGGTTTACAACGGTAAAGCTGAACTACCCCAGACAGGTGGGGAAAAATTCCCAGCTGGACATCCACGGATTCGGACCCACATCGGGTATTCATGTTTTGTTTACTGATAAGGGCGCATCGGGATGGGGATTGAACAGGGCATCAGAAAAAGTGCTTGGCGAAAAGTTTGAGATCATAAAAGGTAAAAGTATTTCAGAATTTTTTGATCCCGCCTCAGGCCTTTATCCGACAGATATTGAAGGATTTGACTTTTCTGTTTTTGATCTTGCCGGGAAGATCCTTGAAAAACCTGTTTACAGGTTACTGGGAAAAAGAAGACCGCTTACCTTTCCCTGCTACAGTGGCATGATCTATTTCGACGACCTGGAGCCGGCAGGTAATCCTGCCGGCCCCGATAAGATACTTGAAGAGTGCCGGTGGGATTATGATTACGGATACCGTCAGTTCAAGCTTAAGATAGGCCGGGGTAATAAGTGGATGGAGAAAGAAAAGGGTCTTATGAGGGATATTGAAATAACTAAGCTTGTTCACCGGAATTTTCCCGATTGTGATATCCTGGTTGACGGGAATAACGGATTCACAATTGAGGAGTTCATCAGATATCTGGAAGGCATTGAAGGGATAAAGCTGTTCTGGATCGAGGAGCCTTTTCACGAGAATGTTGAAGATTATGCAAAACTTTATTCCTGGCTTAAAATGCATGATCATTTACCTTTGCTGGCTGACGGAGAGGCAAAACCTGACGAAAAAGTACTACGCCAGCTGGGAACACAGAAAATAATCTCTGTATTCTTACAGGATATCTCAAGTCTCGGGTTTACCAGATGGATCAGCTTCATTAAGGAGATTGAAAGGATGGGTATCCTTTCTTCTCCTCATGCATGGGGATCAGCCATCAAAACCAATTATATATCCCATCTGGCGGGAGCATCCGGCACCACGGCTACAATAGAAGGTGTAACCTGTACCTCTGATGATGTTGACCTTACAGATTACAGGCTCCGGAAAGGAAAGCTCATTCCATCCTCCAGACCCGGATTCGGAATGGATCTGTTAAAAAAGATACCCTGAATTTTCCGAATACTGGCTTTTTGTTGCCATTTTCCAATCAAGATCTGGAACTTGGAACCTGAAACCAGCCTTCGCTAAAGCTTCGGCTGGCAAAGCCTGGAACCTGAAATTATCAGACACCGGCAATCCTTCGCTTATATTCATCCAGCGCTTCATCGAGTCTTTCACGTGCTCCTTCATTACCGGGCACATTATGAGAGGGATGTATATAAAGTTTGACACCCCTTTCGGCCATTATCTCTGCCACAGTTGTTATAGTCATCCAGACACATGTTATGAATGCCATCGTTGAGACCGGCCCGACTTTATCAGGATGGTTTTTCAGAGGCACTGAAGCATCCTCGAGTGGTGCGCAGGTATCAACAACCAGATCGGCAAGGTCAAAAATTGTCTTACCGCTTGAATGTCGCGATTTCCTTCCTGCAGCAGCAGATGAAGATCCGAAAACTATTACCTTCATTCCCTTCTTCCTGGCTTCAAGGGCAACGTCAATATTAACATTATTGATTCCGGAATGTGAAAAAAGCCACATAATATCACGGCTGTCAAAATCATAACCTTTCATTATCTCGACTCCATATCCTTCAACGCGTTCCAGGAACACGAACTGACGTACACCCATTTCACCTGTGATTCTGGTAAAAAAAGTAAGAGGCAGCTCGATCATAGGATGAAATCCCACAAAGCCTCCGATCCGCGGATACATCTCCTCGATCGGAAGGGTTGCATGTCCGCATCCGAATGTATGAACCCACCTTTTACATTCAATTGTATCAGCCATCATTTCTGCCGCCCTGCGGATATTATCCATCTGGGTCTCTTCAATACGTGTCATTATTCCCCTGGCATTTTCCAGCCATTGTTTTGCTAACATATTAATTTGATTTTAGTGTAATTATTTAAGATTTTTTTTAAGACTCCTGATTATAAAAATAAATAAAACTATCTGCAGCGACATTTCAACAAAGGCAACTATTGTCAGGCTGCTGATGCCATATTTCCCTGCAAGTAATCCCATCATGTAGTTGATAAGCATGTTGCCTGTAAGTGCCACAGTCATTACAAAGCTGAATGCAGTACCGGAAAGGTCCTTAAACCGTTCGCCGGTAATCCCCAGCATAACCGGAAATCCTGCGGCCAGTCCTGCACCAAGAAGTACCAGTCCCGGTAAAGCAGTAGATAACGATCCTGCAATCCTGAGTAAAAGCAGACTGATAAAAAGAAAAATAAAGGATAAAGTCATTATACTCCTGACAGAAACCGTCCTTAGCAATTTCCCCAGCAATAATCTCATTACAGTCATTCCCGCAACGAATGATGAAAGAGCAAAGAGTGCGGTGCCTACCTGAACTGAAAGATGATCAGTAAGCCATGTTGTTGTCCAGTTATTGATGATACCTTCAAAACTGCTCTGAAGGAACAGGAAAAACGCAATCATTATCAATACTTTATCCCTGACAAGTGAGGAAAAACCTTTTAGGGGGAATCCATGTGCCTGCTTTGGAGGAGGATAGCTGATAATAAGGAAAAAGAGACCTGACAGTAAAGCCAGGAAACCAACTGCTGCAATTATTGTCTCAAATTTGAAAGTGTTACGGAGAATACCCATTATAAGTGGGATGCCAAGCGCTCCGAAGCCGAAGAATGCTCCGAGAAGGCTAAGGTCAGCACCCTTATCAGTATCGCTTATATCTGACACAAGAGCACTTGTAGCACCATTTATTGCGCCACCTCCGGTTCCTATCATAAAAATGAACACTTTCAGAATATCCGCGCTCCCGGAATAAGCCAGTCCTTCGAAACCGGCAAATAAGAGCAGACATGAAGCTGATAAAAGTATCCTGTATCCATATTTATCCGCCACCGGTCCGAAAATAAGTGATCCGGTCAGCATCCCAAACGGTAAAACTGAAAACAGGACCCCTGCTGATACTTCATCAAGATTAAGCTTTACCTTCAGATCAGATGCTGCTGATCCGAGAATTAATACCGCGATGCCGAACATTAGTATTCCTGCGCATGATGCCCGGAACAATAGTTTCTTATTATATATTACGTTCATGTAAACTGCATTAATTGCGAATTTTTTTTAGTGCCATATATCCAGCCCCGGTAACTCCCGCATCACCTGCAAGTGCCGATTCCACGACAGCTACCTGGTTAATGCTCACAGGCTGGGCCCATTTTGAAGCCTCTTTCATTATAGCAGGTATCAGAGGGATGGCCGGACCAAATACGCCTCCACCCATTATAATTTTTTCAGGATTAAAAAGACTTATTAGATTTGCCACCGCCATTCCCCAGAATTCAACACTCTGTGCAATTACCTGCAGAAGCCAAAGTATCTCCTTTCTCATAAGCAGAAAATACTTCGTGTGAAGTTATTTCACCGGAAGGTATATCCTTAAGATTTCCGTTATAATGAGGGTTATCTTTGATCATTCTCCCGGCAATTCCGGCAATTCCCGCCCCCGAAGCATAATATTCGAAACAGCCGCAGCTTATGTACTCATCTGTGAATGGTTTTTTCAGAGCCATCCATCCTATTGCGCCTGCAATATCATGACTTCCCCTCAGAACCTCACCATTGACAAGTATGCCGGCCCCAATGCCAGTCCCGACAGACAGGAATATTGCATCTCTGCAGCCCTTTGCATTGCCCTGCCATACCTCTCCCATTATATAGCAGGCTCTGTCGCTTTCGATAACCACAGGAATACTTCCGCTGACTGACTTTGCTTCTTCAAGGAGCGGATAATCCTCCCATCCGGGTATATTGGGCGCCCACACTTTCCCTGTAGCTGTATGGCTTATACCTGGAACAGAAATCCCGATTGAATTAATTGGAAATCCTTCATTAGCTGAAGAAATAATAATATCCGTAATTGTTCCGGTAATAAGCTGCCCTACTTCAGGACCTTTCCTCTTATCGAGGGGAAAAATGCTTTTCCTGATTAACTTACCATCTTCCGTAAAAACCGCGGATGCAAGTTTTGTCCCACCCAGATCCATACCCAGCAACGCCATATCAATCCCCGGTTTCAGTTTTACTTATTGCTCATTATTACAGTCTGCTCAGGTACATTCCAACCCGACACTTTAAGAACCGGTAACTTACCGTCAAGTTGCACAGCCGGACAACTAACAGTAAGTGTTGTGCTTTCAGAAGGTGCCAGAGTTAAATAACCGGCCGACCAGTAAGAAGGAAGCACTTCTTCGCCCCCAACAGTCAGCTGTGGCCGCAGGAAGAATGCAATTTTTGCAGAATTATTTACAATCCTGACCGTATATTTATTTTCATTACTCCCATTTATTGTTTTTTGCAGGCTTGCAGTGACAGATGTTTCAGGCAGGTTATTCAAATCTTTGTAGTTACCTTCAGGTGACAGCCAGTATACATTATGTGAAACCACCCTGCCCCCGGAATCTTTAAGGTTCAGAACTACAAAGAGAATTCCCTTGTTATTTTCTCTTACCGGAGCGAGCGATTCCGTTACTTTTACTTCGGAAGGTCCAAGACTGAAATAAGCTTCTTCGCTGAAAAGAGATTTTGATTCAGTATTGAAAACTTCGATCCTGGCAGTGAGGTTAGGCGCAGGATTATATTTTCTGTTAAGTACAGTCACTTTCAGATCATTTAAATTTAATTGAATATGCACCGGTTCACAGGCATTCTGCATGAAATAATAACCGGCATTTGTCTGAAGGAACCAGTCATAAACCTGCCAGACAACACTTGGGAAGGCAGCATTTAGTTTCCAGAGCATTACCCCACCGATATCATTCAGTTTATGACCGGCGGCTTCAAAAATACCCTGGTAGCCGGTCGCATTCATAAGCTGCATTTTATTGCAGAAATCTTCCATGCTTTCCGCTTCGCCATATCTGGTAACCATCTCCTTATAATACAAATCCCACCTGCCATTCCCTGTTGCTGCGTCGTGATAACCCCAGGAATGATTCAGAGGAAAAGGGAGTGTCTTATCCCATACAAGGTTGGGGATCACTTTTGGCAGAATATCCCATGTAACCATTGAAGGAATGCCGGTCTCATCTTTGAAAACCCAGTCTTTGGCTTCAATAGCCCTCGTATAATAGCTTTTCGGATCCTGCCATGTGTAAGGACCTCCGCTGTATACTCCGGTAGGAAGATTATCGGGCCATGAGCCGGGCCATCCTTCAGGAAGCCTGGCAAATCCCGAAGAGCTGGGAATGAAAGGACGCGTACCATCAAGCTCTATGATGCTGTTCCGCATGAAGTCATAAAGCTCTCTTCTGGCATGTCCCTCGTTACCTCCTGTCCAGACAAGCAGACTGGGATGGTTCCTGATCCTGAGAATAGTACTTTCGACGTTCTTCCTGAAAACATCACTTTCGAGAGGCCAGTCGGGAGATCCTTTGAATTCTCCCTGGGTATCCCCGGTTATCCAGAAATCTGACCAGACCAGAAGCCCGTAACGATCGGCCGCATCAAAGAACTCGTCGCACGGAGTGACCCCTCCGCCCCATATCCTTACAAGATTTATGTTTGCATTACGGCACAGACGCATCTCATAATCATATCTGAGTGAATCTCGGTTAAGCATCATATCGGGGACCCATGCACCACCTGTAAGGTGTATCCTTTTGCCGTTCACATAGAAATCGCGCCTCCAGCTTCCATTCACATTTACTGCTTTTGTAGAAACCGTCCTAATACCAAACATGAATGAAGTATCATTACATATACCTGCAGAATTCGAATATTGCAGCCTTATTCTGTAAAGGTTTGCCCTTCCCTGACCATTAGGCCACCAGAGTGCCGGTTTTATAATATTCAGCTCCCTGGTATTGGTACCGTTCAGATCGACCATTACGCTGCCATTCCCTGCAACAGCTACTGATTTTGTAAACTTAACCGGCTTTCCCTTGAAATTACCGGGAGTAATAGTCACGATCAGGTTCCCGTTTTCATTAACCTTATTATGATTAATAAGTGAAAGTTTCAGAGAAAGTTTCGCAAGATTAGTATCGGGAAGATCCGGGAGCTCTGTTACCAGTTTTGGATTGCTGAATGTAACTCCTCCCGAGGTGCGCAGGTAAACAGGCAACCAGATGCCCATGTTCCTGTCCCTTACAGGCGGCATCCAGTCCCATCCGACTGAGCATAACATTGTGACATTTTTCCCTATATCACCTGTAGGGCCGCCGTTCAGATAAAAATCACCCAAAGCTTCGAGCTGTTCGGGTGCCGGAAGACCGGGATAATCGAGAGGATATATTTTTACGGCAATGGCATTTTCTTTACCGGCATTAACGTATTCTGAAATATCAAAGCTGTATTGGGCAAACATACCGGCCATATCGGCCGAATCTGCTATCTGCTTACCATTGATCCATAGCGCTGCCCTGTAATTGATACCTTTAAAGATTAACTGGAAATGACGCCCTCTGTCTGATGCCGGTACGCTGAACCGCGTACGGTACCAGTATGGCTTCTTCCAGGGATTGGTATAACCCGGCAGATGGCTGAATTTACCGAGTCCATAGGTTTTGTTAAATTCATCCGATGCATCAGGAATAAGCATATTATTCAGTCCTGAATACGGATCGGGATATACATTATTTGCAACCAGCCCTGTCAGAACTGTTGAGGGGACCTTTACCGGGAACCAGTACACTTTTGACCGGAAATCCGGTGCTGAGATCATTTCACCGGTTTCATTTACCAACGCTGATGACTGAAGTTCGAAATTGACAAGCTTTACCTGCTTTGCCCCCTGTGACCACAGACTGGTTGTTACGGAAGATGCAAGTACTAAGCAACTGAACCTTAATAATGTATTTATCATAGCTTTAGAATTTCGCGAAATATATATTACATTTTCTGCTAATTTAAATATATCTGCTGAAAGAAATGGTTTTTGGAGGAGGTTTATATAAGTTTTAAATTTCCCCAGTAATTTATGAAAAAACAGTTATTTTGTAGTGAATACTATAGGAGGAAAGGCTGCAATAGCACCTTCCCCCGGGGGAAGGTTGGGATGGGGGTAATAATTGATAAATTTAGCAGGAAAAACTAAACAGACATTAATTTACTATATAAGTTATTTACATTGAATTGAAATGGCAGACACTTTTAAAAAATGGACTGAAGCTATTATACCATGGCTTCTGGATCATGGAATAAAAATCGTATTTATTGCAGCCGCAGCCTGGCTGCTGAATAAAATCCTGAGCAGGATAATAATCAGGACCGTAAGAGTTGCCGTAGTAGCCGACGAGTACACATCGAAAGAAGGTGAGAAAAAGAGGGAGGATACTCTAATAAGAATTTTCAACGGGGCCTTAAGAATAGTAATATTAGTTCTGGCAGTAATGATGATCCTGCAGGAAGTCGGGCTCAAGATCGGGCCGCTGATTGCGGGTGCAGGTATTATAGGACTGGCTGTTGGTTTCGGAGGGCAATACCTTATAAGGGACATTATTTCCGGATTTTTTCTTATTCTTGAAAATCAGTACCGGATAGGTGATAGTATAGATATAAACGGGACCGGCGGACTAGTGGAGGATATAAGTCTTAGGAAGACTACTTTAAGAGATATGAACGGAACAGTTCATCACATACCTCATGGTGAAATAAAGATAGTGTCAAATCTTTCTAAAAGTTATGCCAGGGTCAATCTCAACATCGGGATTTCATATAAAGCCAATCTCGAACATGCAATAAGTGTGATTAACAAAACCGGAAGGGAACTGGCAGAGGATCCTCTTTTCCGGGAATTAGTCATAACTCCGCCTCAATTCCTGAGGGTAAATGATTTTACCGATTCAGCAGTCGTTTTAAAAATTCTGGGCGACACAAAACCCCTGAAGCAGTGGGAAGTAACGGGAGAATTACGCAAACGTCTTAAAATCGCGTTTGACAGGGAGGGCATTGAAATTCCTTTCCCCCAAAGAGTTATTCATCATATTAAATCTCAGGATTGATGGAATCAGGAACCAATATCAGACGATTTGGAACTATCCCCGTCTTCTTTACAGCCATTTCAACCATTCTGGGAGCAATCCTGTTCCTCAGATTTGGTTTTGCTGTAGGGACCCTGGGATTCTGGGGAACATTTCTGTTAATTATCCTCGGACATTCACTTACAATTCCGACAGCATTTGCCATTTCGGAGTTAGCCACCAATAAACGGGTTGAAGGAGGCGGTGAATATTTTATCATTTCCCGGTCATTCGGGCTGAATATTGGTGCAACGATCGGAATAGCATTATTCCTGTCACAGGCAATCAGCGTGGCTTTTTATATTATCGCTTTCACTGAAGCTTTCGGATTTGTTTTTGATTTCTTATATGTTTCGCTGAAAATCAATCTGCCCCGGCAGGTGATCAGCATCCCGTCGATGTTGGCACTGGGTTATTTGATCCTCAAGAGAGGTGCAAATCTTGGGGTTAAGATGCTTTATTTTGTTGTTGGTATCCTGTTCCTCTCACTTTTGCTGTTCTTTATCGGAAAAACAGAATATGGGGTAAGTTTGGTTTCCCATCTGCCTGCCGGTGAAATAAGAAACATGAAAGATTTCTTTATGGTCTTTGCTATAGCCTTCCCGGCATTTACAGGAATGACAGCCGGTGTAGGCCTTTCCGGGGAACTTAAGGATCCCTCGAAATCGATCCCCAGGGGTACCATTATTGCCACACTCACAGGCATGGTCATTTATACCCTGGTCATTTACAAACTTGCCATATCGGCCAGTGCTGAGGAGATGCTGTCCGATCAGCTTATTATGTCGAAGATCGCAGTGCTGGGAGTGGTTATAATTCCTCTGGGACTGGCAGCCTCGACCCTGTCTTCAGCAATTGGTTCCATAATGGTGGCACCCCGGACATTGCAAGCCCTGGCACTTGACAGATCCTTCCCCTCCTCAAAAATTAACAAGTGGCTTTCATCCGGCAGAAAATCGGATAATGAACCAGCAAATGCGACCCTTGTAACTATAATTATTGCAATGGCATTTGTTACCCTGGGAAGTGTAAATGCCGTTGCTGAGATAATCTCGATGTTTTTCCTGGTTACATACGGTTCATTATGTCTTATTTCATTCCTTAATCATTTCGGCTCTTCTCCATCATACCGCCCCTCTTTCCGGTCAAGATGGTACCTCTCTCTGACCGGATTCCTGATTGCACTCTGGGTAATGTTCAAAATAAATGCCCCTTATGCTCTTGCATCTCTTATAATAATGGCCGTTGTTTATTCCTACATTAAAGTATACAACCGCGACAGGGACGGTCTTGAATCTTTGTTTGCCAATGCTCTGTTCCAGATAAACCGCAATATCCAGGTATACCTTCAAAAATCGGGTAGCAAGAAGAAAACAAAAGAATGGAAGCCAAGTGCAATTTGCATTTCGAAAGATTCATTTGTCCGCACCAGAGCATTTCAGCTGTTAAACTGGATATCTTACCGGTATGGTTTCGGAACATACCTTCACAGGATCGACGGATATTATTCGAGGGCAACCTGCCAGAAAGCTTCCGAAGAGCTTTCAAGGCTGATCGATGTTTATGATACAACTAACAACCACGTATTTGTAGATACATTGATTTCTCCTTCCTATACCTCAGCTCTGGCGCAGGCTATTCAGGTACCGGGAATCTCGGGAATGGAAAACAATATGGTTATCCTGGAATATGACAAGGAAAAACCGGAAAATCTGAAGGAGATAATTGAGAATACAGGTCTTATTAGAGCCGGAGACTTTGATATCTGCCTTCTTGCTTCAAGCAGAAAAGATATGAATTTCAGGAATGGGATACATGTCTGGCTGGATTTTCAGTATCCCGAAAACTCAAGTCTGCTGATACTACTGAGCTTTATAATTTCAGGACATCCCGACTGGAGAAAATCAAAAATCACGCTGTTCGCCACATGCAAAAGCGGGCAGAATGAAGAAACAAAGTCGAAACTTACCGAACTTGTAAGGACAGGAAGGTTGCCAATAACCGAAAAGAATATAGAGATCATTATTGAAGAGCCCGGAAAAACTCTGAAAAACCTCATAAATGAAAAATCTGCCCCCGCTGCCCTTGTCATGACAGGCTTTAACCCTCAGACCTTAAAACACATGGGAGAATCTTTGCTGAACGGCTATGACGGAATCGGGACCATTCTCTTTGTGAATTCCCACAACCAGAAGGAAATAGTGTGAAATGTCTAATAGGCAATTTCAAGTATTTCCGTAAAACTTCTTTCCTTAATTATCAGATCCGCAATTCTGTTCAAATCATCATTATCGGAGCAGAAAGAGATCCCTATGCCGCTTTGTTCAACTATACAAATGTCATTTTCACTATCCCCGACTGCAATTGTATTTTTGAGATCAATACTATATTTCTCTGCCAGCTGTATCAGAGCATTTGATTTACAGAATTCATGACTGCATTTACTTAAATCATTTTTCAGGAAGACTGATGGTACTTTTACCTCGCCGGTTGCAATGCTCTTTGAAAATTCAAGCTCATTTGCCAGGGAGAAATCCATTCTGAGCTTATTCTTGATATGGTTGGTCACAACATCATAACTGTCGCTGATAATCCCGCATATATAGCCTCGTTTCTTAAGCTGACCAATAACATCTCCGGCATCATTTACAATTTTTATTTTGTCGGCAACCCCGAGGATCTCATCCAGCGATCTGCCTTTCATGAGCTTTGCAATAGATTTGGTCCTGGTATACGGATTGGGGTATTCAGTCTGAATTCTTAAAAGTTCATCCGTGAAATTGAATTCTTCGGCTGCGGTTCTGATAAAACTCCCTTCAAGGATTGTTTTATCCATATCAAAAATTATCATTTTTTCCATCCCCAGAAGACTCTCCCGTATAGCATAATCCATCTGGGTCCTTATCATATTTATGTTTTCCAGGGTTTCAAGATTCCTGACTTCAATACTTCTGACACGCTTTAATATAGCTCTTGAAACCTCCCTTGACATCCTGGAAAGCTGTTCGATGCCCTGCATCCGGTTTTCGAGGTAACCCAGGTTAATTTCTTTTATCCTGACACCCATCGAATACAAATCGAGAAGTATCCCTATATCCACTCCATAGTCATTTTCGATATCGATTTTCTTCATCAGGCTTCTTTTACAGGCTATCATACCGCTTAACGGCTGTGCAAAGCTGGTCAGCCCGGGGAACAGAATGCTTAAAAGAGGTTTGGCGACAAGTTCAGTCACTCTTCCGGCCTGCCGGCCGAAATACGACTTAACAAAGTCAGCCTCATCGTTGATGATCGGAACAGCCAGCAGTTCAATGATATCGGGGGGATAGGTCACAATATCTGCATCGAGAAATACAAGAACCTCATTCCCTGCCAGAAGCATCCCATCGCGCATGGATGCACCTTTGCCCAGTTCGGAGCTTGTGTATATTTTTACTTTTGGCAACCTTGCTTTTTTGATAGTGTTATCGAAGGATTTATCGTCAATGACAAGTATTTCATCAACCAGGGCCGAACTGCCAGCCAGGTCTATTACCCGGCTGATAGTATTCTCTTCATTTAATGCCGGAATTATTACACTTACCATATTTATGAGATTTATTATTTGTTTAACACTCTTTCAGCCTCGGTTATTTTTTCCCCCGTATTCCTGTCTGTTGCATACCAGGCTCCGTCAATCAGCCGTGTGGTAATCTTTCCGCACAGGTGAGCATTGCCCTGGAAATGAGGAGTATCTAGAAGGCCGGTTGTAACTGCATCTGAGATCACGCCCGGATCGGACCACGGATCATCACTACTGCTCCTCCCCCTTTTATATATCTCATCCAGTAAAATTTTAGCTTCTGACCTGAGCTCATTTTTCCTTTTTATCACTATATCATTATCAGTAAGGTCGGGCATCCCATAAAGGGTATTGTGAAGAACCCCGTGAGCGATATTGCAGCTTTGAATGAGTTCATCGGGAAAAATTGCATGATCCCCTTCACTGAATCCTACCACGTGGAGTATATGGGGTTTCAGGGCAAGGCTTACAACTGCTGAAGCGGCCAGCTGACCCTGGGCAAATGAAGGATTTGAGGAAAAATGAGCAAGGCCGGCCCTGACCTGCCGGAATACCTGGAACGATCCATCAGTAAGTTCCTCTATCAGCTCATTTTTGGCAAGCATTTTGGCGATGTCCATTTCAGCTGATGTACCCGGAGGATTATTGAACATATACTGGGAGACATAGTGCCTGACACCCATTTTTTTTGCATTATATGCTGCAAGAAAAGCCATTGCCACTGCAAGTGAATCATGGGCATCCCTCAGGCTCCACTGATGGGATTCATTTACCTCAACCGGTATATTACGGGAGGCATACCATTTCATCACTTCCTGATTCTCTCTTATGGCATCGGATATCATCCGGCTTGAGCGTCCGTCAATAACACTATACCAGCACAGCGGTATGGCAGCCCATGCATTGTTTATTGTTTTCACGCTCATTTCGGCCCATTTCAGCAGGTCGCGGGTTCCGGAATAACACCTTACAAGCGGATAATTGCCGCACCTTGTGCTTTTATATATGGCTTCCAGGTCTTCAGGTCCTCGCAATGGCACTCCTCCAGCTCCATCCTGGCTGTGATCCATTTCATCGGGATGGAAAAAATGTTCCTGGGCATTCTGATCGGGACCAATCGATAAAATATCAAGGACTCCTGATTCAGCAATCCTGACTACTCCTTCAATGGTTTCCTTCAGGGAGGGCCTTCCGAAATGGTGGCGCAGCAGAGGATAAGGGTACTTAATGTTGATCCTGTCAACCAGGTTGGCGGGCAGAGAACCCTCTGCTTCACTTCCCGCACTCCCTCTGAGATACTGCTGTACGGAACCGGGAGATTCTGTTCCGTCAAAGACCTTTTCAAAAAGTCCCGACTTAACAGCTTCAACAGCTACCGGAGGCGTTCCTCCGAATATCATTCTGACATTCTTCAGTCCTCCCTTAATCATTTCTGCTTTAAGTTCAGAAAATAGTTCCGCGGCTGTTTCAGGAGTTAGTCTGTAGCTTATTGCAATAATATCCGGATTCTCTTCCCTGATAATCTTCACCACCCTGCTCACAGCTACAGCGGGGCCATAAGATATTGCCTTATAGCCTTCAGCCTCTGAGAGTTTAAGAAAATGATGCAATCCTCCAACGTGAACACAACTGCCAATGGCAACGCCAATGATCGTTTTCATAATTATATTTTTAATTAATATTTAAATTCCTCTTCCGGTCAGGTATAGAATTTCCGGAAGATACCAGGTCACCTGGGAGTCTCTCCAATAGCCAGAAGACGCAGGTCCCGGACACTCATTCCTGCGATACCAAGGTTTTCTACAGTTCTCCCGTTCAACCGGTAATCGGTTTCATTCAGGCTGCAGGCAAGCTGGATGACGGAGTCTATATTAGGTGTTGGAACATTAAGCATTTTACCTATCGATGCAACAGGTACAAGGCTGAATGGGATATCCTCTTCGATATATCTTACTCTCAGCGACCTGGGAGCCAGAATACCCCGGTATCCCACATTCTTCATCATCGCTTCAAAAAGGGTATTCCCAGCCGAGCTGTATGCCATATATAACCATTGTCTTGCAGATATTGCCCTGATACCGATAGCTTCAGCTACGTTTACCCTTTCTTCATCGATTTTTTCAAGGATCTTTGCTACTGCCGGTGTTACTCCCTCATGATAGAACTGAAAATCGGTGTCATGCTCTATCCATCCGGCATTAAGCACACACAATGCAGGATGGAAAACACTCCCTATATTTTCAAGGCTTGTTTTGAAAACATTATCGCCAGGAACAAATTGCGGATAAAACTGTCGTAGTTTACTGATGACATGTGGAATAAGATGAGCCCTGATGGATGCGACCGGAATAGAATTCTTGATCCTGAATATATGTACCTGGGAGGGGCCTGTTGCCCTGGAGGCATAAATAAATGTCTGAGCCTCAGCAATTATTACGTTTGCAGTAACTTTCTCACGCACAAGTACCTGTTTAAATTCAAGGGCGCCGAAGGTCCTTCCCGGATGAAGGACAATAATCTGACCATCCACGAGATGAGGAGCCATTTGCCCAGCCATCCACCGGTGGCCGTTTGCCGGTACAACAACCATTATCAGCTCAACTCCCTTTATTGCTTCCCCCATTGAAGTGGTTGCCATACTGATCTCACCAAAACCTTCAACTTCTCCGGTTATCTCTATTGACCCTGAAGATTTTACACCCCATAATCTCTCCTCACCCCGGTTAAAGAGATTGACCTTATGGCCCATCAGAGAAAGATGTCCGGCCATAGCCAGTCCGCCGTGTCCGGCTCCGAGAACGGCTATCCTGTGCCTGCTGCCGGTATTTGTATTTGCCATAGTCAGGATTTTTATTGGTTTGACAATATAACTTTTTTCCCCGAACTATTTAAGAAGCTTCTTAATATTGTAAAGCTTGTTCAATGCTTCGACGGGTGTCAGATTATTGATATCCAACTCCAGTATCTCATCCCGGATCTGTTTCAGTACCGGGTCGTCGAGCTGGAAAATACTCAGCTGCAGACCTTCCCTGTGGTCTGCCAGACCGGCAACAGGTTTGGCAAGCTCCTTCTTCTGATGACCCTGTTCAAGTTCCTTAAGGATCTCATCAGCGCGGCTGACGACACTTCTTGGCATCCCGGCCATCCTTGCAACATGAATGCCGAAACTGTGCTCACTACCCCCTCTTTTTAACTTCCTGAGGAATATTACTTTGTTATTAAGCTCTTTGATCGAGACATTATAATTCCTGACCCTTGAGAAAGAGTTCTCCATCTCGTTCAGTTCATGATAATGAGTGGCAAACATTGTCTTTGCCCTCATTTTGTTTTCGTGAAGGTATTCCACCATTGCCCATGCAATTGAGATGCCATCGTAGGTGCTTGTCCCCCTGCCGATTTCATCAAGAAGCACAAGGCTCCTGTCTGAAAGATTATTCAGAATGCTGGCGGTTTCGTTCATCTCGACCATGAAGGTCGATTCCCCTAGGCTTATATTATCTGAAGCGCCAACCCTTGTAAATATCTTATCCACAATACCTATACGTGCAGCCTTTGCAGGGACAAAGCATCCTGTCTGAGCCATAAGAACAATCAGCGCAGTCTGACGAAGAAGAGCTGATTTTCCCGACATATTCGGTCCTGTAAGAATTATGATCTGCTGATCCTCTGCATCAAGTGCAAGGTCATTTGGTACGTATGATTCCCCGGCCGGAAGCTGTTTCTCAATGACCGGATGACGGCCATCGCTTATTTCGATCCGGAGGGAATCATCAAGAAGAGGTCTGACATAATTGTTTTCTGAAGATACGACTGCAAAGGCCTGCAGACAATCCAGGCGTGCAATCAGAACGGAATTAAGCTGAATGGGAGGGATAAACTCAAGTATTGCCAGTACCAGATCATTGAAGAGCCTTGTTTCAAGATCAATTATCTTTCCTTCAGCACCGAGGATCTTGTCTTCATATTCTTTCAGCTCTTCAGTGATATAGCGTTCGGCACTGACAAGTGTTTGCTTCCTTATCCATTCCGGAGGCACTTTATCCTTATGAGTATTCCTGACCTCAATATAATACCCGAAAACGTTGTTATAGCTGACTTTAAGCGAAGTGATCCCTGTCCGGATGCTTTCCCTGTTCTGCAGTTCATTGAGATAATCCTTCCCGCTGTACAGAATTTTCCTTAGCTCATCAAGCTCATCAGATACATTGCCAGCTATCACATTGCCCCTTATTAACTGTACAGGGGGTTCGTTGTTTAACTCATGACCGATTCTTTCGGCAAGTGTAATACAGGGATTCAGCTGTTCTGCAAGGATAACCAGTGGCTGGCATCCGCTTTTAATGCAAAGAGATTTCAGCGGATCAATGGCCCTGAGGGCCCTCTTCAGCTGAACTACTTCCCGCGGATTGATCCTGTTCACCGCAACTTTTGACAGGAGTCTTTCCAGATCGCCCACCTGTCTTATCAATGTTGCCAGTTCCTCCCTGAAGAGGCTCTTTCCCACAAGGTGCTGAACAATGTCGAATCTGTCATTCACGGGCTGAATATCCTTCAGAGGCAACGATATCCATCTCTTCATCAGTCTTCCGCCCATCGGGGAAATTGTCCGGTCCAGAACATCTATAAGTGTTTTGGCGCCTTCATATGGTGAATGGAACAGCTCGAGATTCTTTACTGTGAATTTATCCAGCCAGACATAACGCTCTTCGTCTATCCTTGAAAGGCTGGTAATATGTCCCAGCTGTTCATGCTGTGTTATATCGAGATAATACAGAATTGCTCCGGCAGCAATGATACCGTATGTCATGCTCTGTACGCCAAATCCTTTAAGGGAACTTGTTTCGAACTGTTTAAGGAGCCTGTCATTTGCTGCTTCAGTTGTAAATATCCAGTCGTCAAGTTTATTTGTATAGAACTTCACACCGAAGGTCTCAATGAACAGTTCTTTCTTTTTGTTTTCGTAAAGCACCTCCTTGGGCTGAAAATTATTCAGCATCTGGTCGATATATTCCAGAGTCCCTTCGGTTGCAAGAAACTCGCCTGTGGATATGTCAAGAAATGCAACTCCCGCAATTTTCCTGTCTATATGAACCGCAGCCAGAAAATTATTTTCGTTATGATTCAGGACATTGTCATTAAGTGATACGCCCGGGGTAATAAGTTCAGTAATACCACGCTTTACAATTTTTTTGGTAAGCTTCGGATCTTCAAGCTGTTCACAGATTGCCACTCTTTGTCCGGCCCTGACAAGCCTTGGAAGATAGGTGTCAAGGGCATGATACGGGAAGCCGGCAAGTTCCACGAATGAAGCTGAACCGTTAGCACGCCGTGTAAGTGTAATACCAAGGATCTCAGATGCCCTGATCGCATCCTCGCCAAATGTTTCATAGAAATCACCTACCCTGAACAGAAGTATAGCGTCAGGATGCTTTGACTTGACGCTGTAATACTGCTTCATCAACGGCGTTTCAACATATTTCTGGTTATCAGACACCATGTCCTTTCCTGTGGAAAATGATATTAATCCTGATTATAAACAAAGATACATTAATAAATCAGTACTTAAAGTGAGCTAAAGTTTGGAGTACTTAAAGTTAAAAAACAAGGTATTGTTAATAATTTTAGGGTTGAAATTAAGACTTAAAATTTCAGATAGAAATCCTTTGTAAGATCGATATATTCCTGTGTGAATTCATGTCTTTTCCCATGTTCAATTGTAAGGAATTTTTCAGTGGTTTTATTCCTCTTCCACGAAAATGTAATGATCAGTCTTCTTATTTCACTTACCGGTAATGGCTTAATTTTAAGTATATTGTTACAGTAAAGTCCAAATTCGTTTGCTTCCGCGATAAGTATGCTCCCTTCGGCATAAGGCATTATAACCTGAGCCCTGCCCTCATCTGTCAGCAACCCCGATATCCCTCTGAGCAGATCGATATTATTCAGAGTGACATTATGTCTGGCAGCAGCTTTCCCCGGATCGGGATTCTTAAGTGAATCAATGAAATACGGAGGATTGGATACTATAAGATCAAACTTCTGCGATTCCGTCATATAGTTTTGCAGATCAGTATTAATTACCTTTATCCTGTGAGACCATTTACTCTGCCGGACGTTGCTGCGAGCCTGTTCAAATGAATTAGGGTCCGGTTCAATGGCTGTTATTTCAGCCTCACTCCTCTGGGCAAGCATCAGGGCAATGAGCCCTGTTCCCGTTCCCATATCCAGGATCGTTTTAATCCCGGAAACATCAGCATATGCACCAAGAATAACCCCATCTGTGCCAACCTTAAAAATGCATCTGTCCTGGTATATTGTAAACTGCTTAAAGGAGAATGAACCTGAAGCCATGGCGTCTTAAGGTTTCAGGATGAGTAATTCAGAAGCAAAATTTATTTGTTCCGGATTGCCAAGCAAATAAGCAATATCCTCGCTTTGAAACACGGTTTTAGGAACCGGGTGCTCGATTACATCGGTCCCTCTTCTTATAGCTAGTAAGGTTACCCCGGTTTTCTTCCGAAGATCTATATCAATAAGTGATTTGCCTTCTGCTTCTGAACCAGTTTCTACCTTGATGGCAGTAATATTTATATTAGAAAATTCATCCAGAATTGACGGCTGGTTCACCGGATCTTTATCGGTGAATGCTCCCAGGCTCATACTCCTGATGCGGGTCATAATTCGGTTTACTTCCCTCTGTGGGATCAGCCTCTTATTAAGGATCCTGTTCAGGAGGTCTATTGCAATTTCCAGTTTTTCAGGCAAAACCTGATCTGCACCTACTTTATAAAGTGGTTCGACATTCCTGATGACAGTTGAACGGGCAAGGATGTATGCATTTTTGTTCAGTCCCCTGACTTTCTCAATTATTGCCATAGACGGGACAAGGCTGCCAATCGATATAACTACAATATCAGCTGTATCCACATGAGCTTTTCTAAGTATCGGCTCATTTACGGCATCACCGTAAACCACGGGATCTCCGTTGTTCATCTTTTCGCGGGCCAGTGAAGGATCAAAAACGATTGAAACATGCTGAAGATTATTGAATTTTGCCATCACTGAAAGTTTGATGGCGCTGGCATCCTTTCCGATTATCACCAGGTGATTTTTAAATTCCGGGATCTCTGTTTCTTTTAACGGGAACAATCCATTAATAAGAAATTCAGGAAGAGGTAGTTTGAGAAGTGTCCTGACAAGGAGCGGCGCCAGGTAAAATAATAAAGGGGTCAGAGCAATTGTTATAACAGCCACCGCAAGGAAAAGATGATAGTAGAATTCGGGAATTATGGAAGTGTCAAATCCTATCTTTGCCAGGATGAATGAAAATTCCCCCACCTGGCTTAAAGCAAGTCCGATGAGCATTGTTCCCTGGAAGGTGTGACCAAGTATAAATCCGGTACCGCCTGCAATAATTGTCTTTATGAGGATTACAAGCAAAACTGTGATAATGACCAGCTGAAAATTATCAACAACGAATGTCAGATCAAGGAGCATTCCGACAGAGACGAAAAAGAAACTGGCAAATACATCTTTAACAGGCAGGAAATTCCCGAAAACATTATAGCTGTATTCTGATTCGGAGATCATCAGACCTGCCAGGAATGCTCCAAATGCAAGTGACATTCCCAGTTTTGAAGTCAACAGAGCAATTGCAAAACAGATAAGGAAGATGCTCATCATGAAGAGTTCCTGGTTCTTTGCCATTGCAATCAGGCTCAGGAGCCGGGGCAATAACCATTTGTTACCTGCATAAACAAATCCGACGATCAATATCACTTTACCTGTGAGCAGTAATAATTCCCTTGAAAAACTGACGGATGAATCAGCAAGGATATTTGTAAAAAGCAGCAGAGGCGCCAGAAGCAGATCCTGAAAAATAAGGATTCCCAGAACAGTGCGGCCATAATTGGAAGTCAGTTCCGAACGTTCCTGTAAAAGTTTCAGGACAAGGGCCGAACTGCTCAAAGCTGCCAGGAATCCCATCAACAGCGCTCCCTGCCAGTGCATCCCGTAAAAATGTGAAATAAGCAGAAAAACACCAGCTGTAAACACAACCTGGACCAGTCCTCCAAAAAATACTATCCTGCGGATCTTCAGCAGATGTGACAATGAAAACTCCAATCCGATTGTGAAAAGGAGAAGGACTACACCAATCTCAGCCATAAGCTCTATTTCGTGCCGGGCTTCGATAAGTGATAATAAATGCGGACCTGCGATTATACCGGTAAGGAGATAGCCTACCACTGTCGGGATCTTGAAACGCGTAAAAACAAGATTCACCAGGGTAGATAAGGCAAAAATTATAACAATGTCCTTTAATATTGCTAATTCCATCTGATCCTTCAGGAAATCAATGACAATCCTGCTAAAGATAATTTATTTCGGAGCATGAGGAACATATTTCTACAGATATTTAATGCAGCATAATTTTAAATCATATTTCCTTATTTTTATAACGTCCAAACTAAGGAAATGAAATTAAAAAAGTATGAGCTGAAGAAGTTTCTGGATGAAAAGGTTGACCAATATAACCAACCCTCTTTCATTGAATCCGATCCGATATGCATCCCTCATCAGTTCATAAGGAAAGAGGATATTGAAATATCAGGATTTCTTGCTGCCACCATCGCATGGGGAAACAGAAAAATGATTCTCAGAAACGCAAAAAGGATGATGGAACTAATCGATCATTCACCATACGATTTCATTATGAATTCAGGAAATGACGATTTGAAAACGATTAAGAATTTTGTCCATCGGACATTTAATTCTACCGATTTGATTTATTTTCTAAAAGCTTTACAGAATATCTACAGACACAAGGGTGGCCTTGAAGCCATTTTTAAGACCCATCAGACCACAGATTCACTTCAGCCTGCTATCCATGAGTTTCACAAAATTTTCTTTGAACTTTCTCATGAAAAAAGAACCGAGAGGCATGTATCTGATCCATCCAAGGGGTCGGCGGCAAAGAGATTGAATTTGTATTTGAGGTGGATGATTAGAAAAGATAACAGAGGGGTCGATTTCGGTTTGTGGAAATCTATATTACCATCAGTACTTTCATGCCCCCTTGACGTTCACTCGGGCACCGTGGCAAGGAAGTTGGGGTTACTTACCCACAAACAGAATGATGCTAAAGCTGTATCCGAATTGGATGTAGTTCTCAGAGAGTTTGATAAGAATGATCCTGTGAAGTACGACTTTGCATTATTTGGATTAGGACTTGATAAGCTTTTATAAAGTAAACATACAGTGCTAATCTGAAAAATGAAGCTTGCTAAAATGACTTCATCGTTACTGCATATTTGCTCCCTTCTACTTGCCTGATCAAAATTGTTAAAGTCTTTAATTTAATGATATCTGTCCAGCCTTCAATAGTCGGAACAGTTCGGACTGTCAATGTTAATAATAAATATTAAGTAATACTTAATTTTATTAAAAAATACTTAATTTTGCAAAAATAAATTTCATTGAAAAGGATAGGTGAGAGAATAAGAAGGAAACGGGAGCAATTACATTTGCAGCTTAACGATCTGGCAAAGAAGGTGGGTATTACTTCAAGCGGACTGTCCCAGATCGAAAATGCAAAAGCATTTCCTTCCCTTCTTACAATCAAAACCATAGCTGAAAACCTTAACACAACCGTGGGCGAACTGATCGGTGAAAATGAAATCCTTTCACAGAATCCAATGATTGCATACAAAAACCGAAAACTGGTTAATGAGAATGAATCAGGAACAATATTGTATCTCTTAT
Source organism: uncultured Bacteroidales bacterium (assembly GCA_963700275.1). Taxonomy (GTDB): domain Bacteria; phylum Bacteroidota; class Bacteroidia; order Bacteroidales; family VadinHA17; genus LD21. The sequence goes on from CAVOWZ010000008.1 coordinate 286,707, forward strand.
CAAATCACGATCCGGGAAAGCTAATGGATACATATCTCATTTCATTTGTACCCGGATCGGACACTGACAACATTATTCGATACCACCCCGGCCAGGAATTCTTTTTTGTTTTTTCTGGAAGGATTGAATTTTCCGTCGACAAGAAGAAATATAGAATGTTAAAAGGAGATAGCTTCTATCTAGTAACAGGAAAGGAAATTAAGATATTAAACACTTCTTCCGATCCTGCAGAATTACTTTGGATAATCAGTCCTCCGAATATTTAATTTTTTTTGAAATTAGAATTAAGCTATACTTAATATATTAAATTGTACTAATAATAGATGAAAGTTCATGAATAATTTATACCAGTGTAATACACTGATTAACTGAATATAGAGATAAATAAAACTGTATTTATAATAAAATACCACCGATATGAGAATGATACTTATTTCAATACAAATGCACAATGATTGACCTTATCATTATTTTGAGAGAAAAGAAAATTGTACTTCCTGAAAGAGTGACGGACCTGTTAAGGAATTGCAGAAGTTATACTGTCTTCAATTCAATTGATGATCTTACAGTTGCAGCCACCGGGGGCCGGGAAAGCAGTGAATTCAGAGTATCATACGACATACCTGGCAAAGGGATTTATACTGAGGCAATTGTACAGAGAGTAAGGAACGGAGTTTCGGTTAATTATACTGAAGCATACATGAGAAGAAGAGATCCTGAAACAATGGTCATTGGTGATTATCTTCCTACTGATAAGGAATGTTTTGAAACCAAATACGGATATGCATTTAAGGACCTGGAGGAGGAGACCTTCAAATGGCTTGAACAACAGGAACTGGCTGTTTTCTTTTATTTCGCGGGAAGGCTTGGAATTGGGCATCTTGGGATGGCTATTGCTCCTTCCAACGCGGCATTTTTTGCAATGGGGCTGTCAATGCTTCAGGAAATGAAAAACATCAGCCAGATCGATGAAAATTCGGAAATTAAATCAGTAATATACGTTGCACCTGTCTTTCGCCATACTCATTTCGGAGGGAAACAGGTTGTTGTTCACAACAGGCAGGGGAAGGTTCACGAGTTATACTCATATAACCTTTATCCGGGCCCGAGTGCGAAAAAAGGCCTTTATGGTGTTCTATTATCCCAGGGCGAAAAAGAGGGCTGGATTACTGCACATTGTTCTGTTGTTCAATCAGTCAGCCCTTATGATAATGTATCAACATTTATGCACGAAGGTGCAAGCGGTGGAGGAAAGAGTGAACTTCTCCAGCATATTGTCAGGGAAGTTGATGGAAGAATTATGCTTGGAAAGAATGTCATTACGGGAGAAGAAAGGTTCATTACCATTCCCCGTTTTTGTAATGTTAATCCGGTAGCCGATGATATGGCATTTTGTCACCCGTCGTTACAGAAAAATAACGGCAAACTGTGGATAACTGACGCTGAAAATGCATGGTTTGTAAGAGTAGACAACATTACCAGATATGGGGATGATCCTTTCCTTGAGGGGCTTACCATTAAACCGGAACGACCTCTGCTTTTCCTGAATCTGGATACCAGATCAGATTCCACTGCTCTCATCTGGGAACATACATATGACGAGCCCGGAAAACCCTGCCCTAATCCAAGAGTAATCCTTCCAAGAAATATAGTGCCGGAGGTAGTCGGTAAGCCGGTTTCAGTTGATATCAGGAGTTTTGGAATACGAACACCAGTCTGTCAGAAAGAAAAACCCACATATGGAATAGTCGGTATGTTTCATATTTTGCCACCGGCTCTGGCCTGGCTATGGAGATTGGTCTCTCCGCGGGGATACAATAATCCAAGTGTTGTGGAAACGGGAAATATGGAAAGCGAAGGTGTAGGATCGTACTGGCCTTTTGCAACAGGTAAAAGAGTTATTCATGCCAACATTTTATTAAAACAGATAATTGAAACGCCCCGTACAACTTTTACTCTTGTCCCGAATCAGCATATCGGTGTCTGGAAAGTCGGGTTCAAACCACAGTTACTGATGCGGGAGTATCTTACGCGCCGGGGAATTGCCAGATTACGAGACGATCAGTATCAGTCTGCGCGCTGTACTTTACTTGGCTATGAGCTTAATTATCTTACGCTTGAAGGCTTTAAGATTCCGACAAGATTTCTTAAGGTTTATCATCAACCGGAAGTAGGGAATGAAGGCTATGATTCGGGGGCAGAAATACTTAAAAGATTTTTTAAGGAAGAGCTGAGAAAATATTTGCAGGAAGATCTTCTTCATACAGGAAAACGGATCATTGATGCTTGTCTGAATGATGCCTGTGTTGAAGATTTTAATCAGATAGTCCCGATGCGTTATCAGTATTCATTTAACAATATGGATGATTATGAACAAAGTAGTAGTATTAATGGGATCAAAAGTTGACCTGGACTGGAGGAAAAGGGAAATGTTGTATTCATCACTGTTGCGGGCAGGAGTAACGCCTAGATCGTACTGCATTTATAGATTTGTTATTTGCTCACTAATGTCTTAATCCTATGAATTGGCATCTCATCAGTAAACATGATCTCTTCGAAATGCTTGAAACTGGCCAGGAAGGCCTGAGTAACATAAAAGCAGAAGAAAGGTATTTGGAGCACGGCCCCAACGAAATTGTCAGGGAGAAAAAGGATCCGCTCTGGCTGAAATTCATTAAGCAATTCAGGGATTTCATGATAATTGTACTCCTTGCAGCGGCCCTAATATCAGGTATAATGGGCGATGTGAAGGATACAATTATAATCCTTCTGATCGTATTTATTAACGCTGTAATTGGTTTCATTCAGGAATACCGGGCAGATAAAGCGGTTGAAGCTCTTCGAAGCATGGCTGCCCAGAATGCCAGTGTCTTACGTGAAGGTAAAATTAAAACTATCCAGGCAAAGGATCTGGTACTTGGTGATATCGTAATCCTAGAGGCAGGGCAGATAGTTCCGGCTGATATACGCCTGACCGAGGTCAACTCTCTTAAGACACAGGAAGCATCATTGACAGGGGAATCTGAGGATGTAGAAAAGCATGCAGGAGAACTCCTGGGGGAAGACATGCCTCTGGGTGATCGTAAAAATATGGTGTTCAAGGGTACGTTCATTTCGAAAGGGAGAGGTGTGGGTGTTTTGGTTCAGGCTGGAATGAACACCGAAATGGGCAAAATCGCAAAACTTCTCACAGGCAGTGACACCATTACTCCTCTTCAGCGCCGCATGGCTGCTTTTGGCAAAAGATTGTCTTTGGTAGTGTTATTTATCTGTTTAATAGTCTTTATAACCGGATACCTTAGGGGAGAGGAAGTGATGCGGCTTCTGCTCACCACTATCTCACTTGCGGTGGCAGCAATTCCCGAAGCTCTCCCTGCCGTGATAACAGTTGTACTTGCCATCGGAGCAAAAAGAATGGTAAAACGCCATGCTCTCATCCGGAAACTACCAGCTGTTGAGACCCTGGGATCGGTGACTTACATCTGCACAGACAAAACAGGTACACTCACGCAGAACAAAATGCGTGTGGAGAGCACATATATACCGGAGAATTCTCTCAACTCCGACGGGAAGGATCTTTTTATGCTTAACATGGCCTTAAGCAATGATGTGGAGTTCAATTATAAGTCAGAGATAATAGGCGATTCAACAGAGGTGGCCCTTTATGAATTTGCAGCATCAAGGAACTATAATAAGCATCAGCTTGCAAATCTTTATCCGAGGGTAGGTGAAGCACCTTTTGATTCCGAACGAAAATGCATGAGTACCCTGCATAGGTTTGACGGCCGTTATCTGCTCCTTGTAAAGGGAGCCATGGAATCGCTTATTGATCTTTCTTCGCAGGCTGATAACAACCATATAGATCTCCTGCTGCAGGAGACTGAAAAAATGGCGGCATCGGGTTATCGTGTAATTGCTCATGCCTTCAGGTTCCTCGATGAGTTGCCTGAAAATACAAGGGTCATTGATCTTGAAAAGGACCTGACCATAATGGGCCTCAGCGGTATTATGGATCCTCCAAGACAGGAAGCACATGAAGCAATATCGGACTGCTATTCTGCAGGCATACTGCCTGTTATGATTACAGGCGATCACCCGGAAACTGCCCGCAGCATAGCATCAAAAATAGGTATTCTGAGGGATTCTGATCACAATAATCCTGATTCACTTATTACAGGAAAAGAACTTTCACGACTTAGCTGGCAGGATTTTCTGAACCGCGTTTTGAAAATCAGGGTATATGCCAGGGTGTCGCCCGAACAGAAATTAAACATTGTCAAAGCTCTGCAGGAAAAAGGACAATTTGTTGCCATGACTGGTGATGGAGTTAATGATGCTCCTGCTCTTAAAAACGCTGACATTGGCGTAGCAATGGGCATTACCGGTACAGATGTTTCAAAGGAAGCTGCCCATATGGTTTTACTCGATGACAATTTTGCCTCAATTGCCAGTGCGGTACGCGAAGGCAGAAGAATTTTCGATAATATCAGAAAATTCATTAAATATACGCTTACTTCAAACTCCGGTGAAATCTGGGCAATATTCCTTGCACCCCTTATTGGGTTGCCAATACCTCTGCTCCCGGTTCATATTTTATGGATCAACCTCGTAACGGATGGTTTACCTGGATTAGCACTTTCAAGCGAAATTGAAGAAAAAGACATAATGAAAAGACCTCCCCGGCACCCCCAGGAAAACATCTTTGCAGGCGGATTGGGACTGCACGTCCTGTGGATTGGCTTGTTGATGGGCGCAGCTACCATCGGAGTTCAGGCCTGGGCTATTCATGTCGGAGATCCCCGATGGCAGACAATGGCATTCAATGTCCTTTGTCTTAGTCAGATGGGGCATGTGCTGGCTATCCGTTCCGAATCACGTTCATTGTTTAGCATTGGTCTGTTCAGCAACAAACCTCTCCTTGGAGCAGTACTGCTTACTTTTGCACTTCAGATGGCTGTAACATACGTTCCATTCCTGCAACCCATTTTTAACACTGAAGCTCTTACATTAATGGAACTGGTTATCGTGATCGTGGTTTCGTCAGTTGTCTTCATTGCGGTGGAACTCGAAAAACTGTTTTTCAGGGTAAGAAGGAAACATGGAAGCTTTTCCTCCCGATTATAAAAACTGGAGGATTACTGCGATTCACACATAATTCGTGATAATTTTCAGAATCTACCGGATTTTTATGAACCAGTTTACAGTAATCCAGAGGTTGTGTCTTGTTTCTCCATGGATAAATGAATCCGGCCTGTAATCAATTCCTGATTCCAGTTTGTTGGAGTCAGTGAAACTATACCCTAATGAAGGGGAGAAACGCATTTCAAGGTCGAATGCTTTGTTCTCAAGGCTTCCCAAATATTCATTGCTGATTCTGAAGTAGAATTCCTTATTATCAACTGACTGACCGTTCAGTGGTATTTCCAGGGCAGCCCTGTATCTCAATCTGTATCTGGCATTTACATCTTCAGATAATGTCTCATCGGCAGATATGCGGTGAACCAGTCTGAAATTACCGAGATCCTGAGCAACAGTAAATTGTTGAATGAATCGGTGAAATACTTTGTTGTCCCGGAACCGTATAAGATAACCTCCCCCCAGTCTGGTCATCGGGTTGTTTCTGTAGGAAAGGATAAGTGAATAATCGATTAGGTCAAATTCGAAATCATGGTTTGGCTCCGATTCAGAATTATCCCGGAAAAAAATCTGCCTCGACTCAATTCTGATGTTTAGATCCCATGCTTCACGAAGAGTAGTATTGATGTTAATCCCCGGTATGGATCCCGCAGAAAAACTGCTCTGCCCTTTTAAGAATTGAGTTAAAAGTATTAATAAAGGAATAATAATAAGAGGTTTAGTATTCAAGGTTGTGGGAGTTTTTTAGGACAATTTCTTCTATTGTCAAAATTGATCCAACGGAATCTGCCATAATCTCATACAATCTATACTTTTTGTGATGGTAGCCTCTGACCACTATTTCATACTGCACACGCACCTCTGCCGGATTTTCATATAATCCCGTAATGGTAAAATTATCCCCTTTGAAGTGTTTCTGGGTTTTTATTACCTTATAACCGGTAAATCTGGTCAGAAGGTTTTTATCAAACTGTCTTATGAAGTCGTGACTGAGTAAATTGTAATCAACAGCAATCTCTATATCCAGAAGATTTCCAATAGAGTCAAACTCAATGCTATGCTTTAGACCGTTGAAAATGAATTTTGCCTCGAAAGTTTTCCCGTCATCACTTTCTTCAGCATACCACTTTAGCCTCCCGGGTTCAGGGAATGAATTTAAGAATCTTTTTGCTGGTGCTGGTATGTTTTTGATCCCTGCCCTATATTCATGTTCCCATTTAGTTTGGGAAGAAAGTTCAACTTGGGTCACAATACTTAAAGTAATTACCAATATCATTTTTAGAGTTTTCATTTTCTCTCATTAATGATTGATCGCTTAAATATACCATAAAACTTCCCGGGGGTCGGGATGACATTAAAAAAGCGTTCAGGCTTCATTTATGATCAGTCCGTCTTTGATCTGGAGGATCCGGTCCGACATCTCTGCCAGCTGCCTGTCGTGTGTTACTATAACGATGGTCTGACCGAAAGTATCCCTGAGCCTGAAGAAAAGTTTATGCAGTTCATTTTTGTTTTCCGAGTCGAGATTGCCTGATGGTTCATCAGCCAGAATAACTGCAGGGCTGTTTACAAGTGCCCTGGCTACTGCAACACGCTGCTGTTCTCCCCCGCTTAGCTCGGAAGGCTTATGTTCAAGACGGTCCGTAAGCCCAAGGAAACCGAGCAGTTCGGAAGCTCTGGATTCTGCTTCAGCTTTCCCTTTACCGGCAATATATGCAGGTATACAAACATTTTCGAGAGCTGTAAATTCCGGCAGCAGCTGATGGAACTGAAAAACAAAGCCTATATTATTGTTCCGGAACGAAGCAAGGGGTTTTCCTTTCAACCTGCTTATATCAGAGCCGTTGTAATATATCGATCCGCTGTCGGGCTGATCAAGAGTACCGATAATCTGAAGAAGGGTTGTTTTCCCGGCCCCGCTTGCCCCTACGATCGAAACAACTTCCTTTTCCCTGATCTCCAGATTTATTCCCTTGAGAACCTTCAGTTCTCCGTATGACTTTGTTATTCCTGTAGTACTTATCATGCTGCGGGAGTAATTCTGTAATCACAAAGAGCACAAAGTATATTAGTTATGAAAGATAAATGATCAATTTTAATCAGTCGGTATATTCGTAATAATTATCCTTTGTGGTATCATCAGTATCCTTCTTTATTTCATCTGACACTCCATTGACTTCAGTTTTGATCTCATCTGATACCTGATTGACTTCATTTTTGATGTCGTCAGTCATGTCATTAACGTTTTTTGTAATGTTATCAGAGATGTCAGTAACTTCTTTTTTTATCGAATCTGCCGTGTCGTTGAATTCCCGTTTAATATCAGTGGTGCTTGTTTCTATTTCCCGACGGATATCATCGGTTGCCTTTTTAAAATCGCGCATACCTTTTCCAAAGGTCTTAGCGATCTCAGGAAGCTTATCGGCTCCGAAAAGCAGGAGTGCCACAATTACTATTACGAAAATTTCCGGTCCGCTCATATATCAATTCCGGTGTTATAATATACACCTGCAAATTTACAAAAGAATAATTGAATCCTTTGCAACATTTTTCTATTGTATAAAATGTAGTAGGGGCGTTGCATGCAACGCCCTGGCATTGAATTCAATGCCCCTACATAATTATAATTTCAGACCCTTCTTCGACGATGTGTCGTATACTACTGCTGTAGCAACGAAAATTGAGGAATATGTTCCGACAATTATCCCGACAATCATTGCAAAGAGAAATCCCCTGATAGTTGCGCCTCCAAGGAAGAACATCACAAGCAGAACAAGGAGTGAGGTTACCCCCGTATTCAGGGTCCGGCTTAATGTATCGTTAAGGGCAAGGTTAAGGACTTCCAGAGTAGGACGTTTCCTGTGAAGCGGAAGGAATTCCCTGACCCTGTCAAATACGACCACCGAGTCGTTTACCGAATACCCGATAACAGTCAGGATTGCAGCAATGAACGACTGATCAATTTCCATGCTGAAAGGCATAATACCCCAGAGGAGGGAATAGATCCCGATTACCACGATCACATCATGGACAAGGGATGCAATTGCACCAACTCCATACTGCCAGTTCTTGAAACGGATAAAGATATATGCGAACATAATGAGCAGTGACACTCCGACAGCCCACACTGCTTTTCGTTTGATATCGCTTGCTATTGTCGGTCCAACAGTTTCCGAACTCTGCCTGTATTTTGTAAGAAACTCCTCTTTTGTAATATCTACCGCCAGCCATTCCTTTCAGTCCTTCATAAAGAGCTGTTTCAACCTCATCATCCACCCCGGTTTCTTCAATCCTGTAATCTGTGGTTATCCGAACCTGATTTTCACTTCCGTATGTAACAACCTGTGGGGGTGTGCCGAACTGGCCTGTGAGGGCTTCAGCTACGTCAGCTGTTTTAACCGGATTCTCAAACCTCACAACATAAGTGCGGCCTCCTTTAAAGTCTATCCCGGTATTCAGCCCGCGGATGAACAGGGAACCGATGCTTATGATAATGATTATTGATGAAATAATATAAAATATCCTCCGCTTTCCCATAAAATCAACGTGAGTATCTTTGAGAATGTTGGCTGTCATCTTAATTGAGAAGGTAAGACTGGCATTTCTCTTAAGCTTCCATTCGTAGATCAGCCTTGTAACATATATTGCACAGAAAAGGGATGTAAATATACCTATCACGAGAGTGGTTGCAAATCCTTTGATCGGACCTGTTCCGAATATGTAAAGAATAATACCTGTAAGAAGTGTGGTTATATTTGAATCGAGGATAGCGGACAGTGCTCCTTTATACCCGTCGGCAATAGCCAGCTTTACACCTTTCCCGCCTCTGAGCTCTTCCCTGATCCGCTCATAAATAAGCACGTTGGCATCAACCGACATACCCATTGTAAGGACGATACCGGCGATACCCGGAAGTGTCAGAACTGCACCGAGTGAGGCTGAAACACCCATCAGCAGGAAAACGTTGCCGAAAAGTGCAATATCAGCAATCCCACCGGCACTGCGGCTGTAGTAGAACAGCATGTATGCCATTACAATGATAAAGGATATTACAAAGGATATCAGACCGGAATTTATAGCTTCCCTTCCAAGAGTCGGACCAATAACGGTATCCGAAATGATCCTGGCAGGAGCAGGCAGTTTGCCTGATTTCAGAATATTTGCCAGGTCATCAGCTTCTTCAATAGTAAAATCTCCTGTAATTTCAGTACTTCCGGTAGGAATTTCCCCAACAACTCTCGGATATGAACGTACATAGCCGTCAAGTACCACCGCAATACACCGGTCAACATTTTCCCTGGTCATTCTTGCCCAGGTTTTTGCTCCTTCGGCATTCATATTGAAATCAACCTTTACTTCTCCGCCTGTTACCCCTGATGTAGGACGTGCGGAAGTAATCACTTCGCCTCCCAGCGGAGGACGGCCGTCACGGGTGGTAATTTTTATTGCATGAAGCTCGTATAAGCTGTTCGACGGATCATATTTATGCGTATTCTGGCTCCAGTAAAACCTTAAATCTCTCGGAAAAAGAGCCTTCACCTGATTCATATTAAGGTAGGAATTAACTTTCGCCGTATCTATCCCGGCAGCCAGTCCTACCATACATGAAGGAAGGGCTTCACCCTGTTCGGTTACACGGGGTGTAAGAACACCGAAAAGGGGATTCTGCAGGGCAAATTCCTCCCTGGTTGCAGCCGGGGCTGCCTGAGTGGTATCTTTATCAATAAGGTCAAGAAGATCCTGATTCTCATTTTTAGCCGTATCAGCAACGGTGACTTCTGTTTCAGCCTGCACCGCAGGTTGTGCTGCAGCACGGGTACTCTCTTCAATACCTTTGAGAAGATCATTCGCAGCAACAAGGTAGCTTATCACTTCAGTATTCTCGTATGTTTCCCAGAATTCAAGATTGGCTGTCCCCTGAAGGAGTTCACGGACTCGTTTTGGATCAGTCTGACCGGGCAGCTCGATAAGAATTCTGCCTTTAGTTGCCAGCGTTGGTAATATTCGGCTGAACAACGCCAAACCTGTCTATCCTGGTCCTCAGAATATTAAATGCATTGGTTATAGCCGTTGAGACTTCGGTATCAAGTACACCCAGAACATCTTCATTTGAGGAGTTGAAATTGATCTGATCCCTCAGATCAACTGTATTAAATACAGAAGCCATTTTGGCATTGGGATCAATTTCCTGAAATGCTCTGCCAAAAAGTGTCAGATAATCCGACTGGCTCTCTTTCTGAAGCTCCTTTGCCCTTGCCAGTGCACTGTTAAATGTTTTGTCAGTACTATAGTTTGACAGGGCTTTGAGGATATCTTCCACCGAAACTTCAAGTATAACGTTCATCCCTCCCTTAAGGTCAAGGCCAAGGTTTAATTCCCTTTTCTGGCACTCTTTAAAAGTATACCCGAGAAAACTCCAGTCTTCTTTCGGAAGAGCCGATATTGAATCAAGATAATAGGTCTGTCTGACCAGGTCTCCTTTGGCATATTCCTTGGCATCCTTCTTTACTTTCGATGTCGCACCGGTGAACGATAGCTGATAAATTGACACCAGCGCCAAAGCTATAGCAAGGATGATAATAGCTGTTTTGTTCTGCATTTGTATAATATTTGAATTATTCCGTGATTATTCCCTGTTCTTTATAATCGAGGCGCAAATATATTAAATTTTTATATAAAAAAGGCTGAATGTATTTTATCCAGCCCTGTTCTGCAAATTAGTGATATCAATTACTAATCCAGTAACTTTTCATATTCGGTTTCAAGTGGTTTTCTGTTCAGAAAATCGTAAAGGCCAAGGCTTCTCATGTTAAAAAAATATGTCCAGTAATTCTGTAAAGCCTGAACATAAGCTCTTCGGTTGGTATCCTTCCTGGTGTCGGCATTATTGAGTTCAAGCACTGAGATCTTTCCTATGAGGAAGCGTGCCTTGGTCACCTCGTACATTCTTGCAGCAACTGTATCCGATTTGGCAGCAATTGCTACCTGATTGGACTGGAGGTTGAACTGTTCGACATCAAGGGTAAGGTTCTGGTCGAAATCAATCTGTGAAAGTCTGGATTGAACTTCAGCAAGCTCGAGGCTCGATTTGGCCATCTGGAATCTTCCGCGTCCCAGACCCCAATCGAGAATTGGCATTGAAATTCCAAGCCTGACGGTCTGCTGACGGTTTGATTCGGTATAAGCATTTGCAAAAACCGGATCCTGGTCGCGGAGCCCGAAAGAAGCGATAAGGTTTGCATTAAGCCCTTTCTCTGCTTTAGCCTGAGCCAGGTTGCTCTGTGCTGTGAGAAGTGTAAGCTGCTGATTCAGCATCTCCGGATTATTTGCATGAGCGAGGTCAAGTACTTCCTTAACGTCAACCTGAAGTGGAGGCACTGCCGATGGGAGTACCAGTTCCAGCCTTACATTCTCATTGAAACCAAGGAATGATCTCAGTCGTATTTCCCTGTCCTTGAGGTTCATATCAGCTTCCTTCCTCGAAGTTTCCGAGTTGAGCCATGAGAGCTGCATCTGAAGAAGTTCATCTTCTGCAATTGTACCAAGCTGGTAGCGTCCCTGTGCCATCCGGTACAATGTATCCGCATTAAGATAATTGGTCTCCGCTATCTGCTTGTTTATCTGGGCAAGTGCAAGATTAAAGAACTGACGGACAGCTTCAGTATGTACCATCTCAATATTAGAAAGGAAGGTCTTTTTTGCTGCGTCATATTTCAAAGGTTCGGTCTTTTTTTCCCATTTCAGGGAGTTAAACCTGAATAATGGCTGTACAAATCGAACACTTAAAGGAGCTGTAATATACTTATTCCGTTCGTCATCCTTTTCGAAGTTCGTTTCAAGAGTAAGATCAGATTGTAATGCTATTGTCCCTCCGGTAAAGCCAATATTCTGCAGAAGAGACAAGGATCCTAATGTCTGGAGTATATTTGTTGAAACATAATCATATTCTCCTAACTGGGAGTTCCATACCCTCGTGTAAGCGGTACTGTAATCGGGTGTTGTTCCGGTGAGTGTAAGAGACGGCCGGTATTGAGCCACATACGTCCTGTACTGCCAGTAGCTTGAACGGAATCTGTGCTTTGCCATCAGTGCATTGGGAGACTGGTCTTCGGCAAGTTTTATAACCTCTTCGAGAGTCAGTTTTCTTATTTCCTGTGCTGCAACCTGCTGCATCGAAAGCAGGAAAAGTCCTGTAATTACAGGTATTAATATTCTCTTCATTGTTAAAATTTTATTCATACCTTAATGATTCTATAGGGTCTCTTTCCGATGCACGCTTTGCCGGGGAATATCCAAAGATCACCCCTACTGCCGCAGATACACCAAAGGCAATAAAGACAGAGAAGAATGAGACAAGGGTTGTTATTCCGGCAATCTGTTCAATCAGCTTTGCCATAACAACACCAAGAAAGATCCCGATGAAACCACCTGAAACACTTATAAGGACAGCTTCGGAAAGGAACTGAACAACGATATCCATTTTCTTGGCGCCAATGGCCATTCTTGTTCCGATCTCCTTGATCCTCTCCATAACTGAAGCGAACATAATATTCATGATACCTATTCCGCCGACAATAAGGGAGATACTTGCAATAGCGCCCAGAACGATATTGAAAATATCCTTGGTCCTCTGCTGCTGTTTGAGAAGCAATTCAGGAACAGTAATTTCAAAATCCTTTACGTTCGAATGACGTCTGGCCAGCATCCGGCTCAGAATTTCGGTTGACGAATTGATCTGTTCAGTTTCAATCACCTGCACTACAATCCTGTCGAGCTGGTTATAATTTGTTTCAACATCGGTGTTAGCATCAGAACTACTTACAACAATTCTTCCCATACCTCCTCCGGGTCCTCCCATTATCATTACATTGGATGAAGCTTCCGAAACAAGCTTGGTGTTTACAAGCGCCCTGTTCTGATATCTCAGGAGCATTGTCTGAATCGGGATATAAATATTGTCATTGTATACATTAACACCTTTCTCTTCAAAACCGGTAAGACTCACAGTCGTTTTCTGAAGCACTCCGATCACTTTAAGCCAGATCCCGTTGAATTTAATATACTGACCTAAAGGATCAACCTTACTGAAGAATTTTGCTCTGATATTTGCACCGATTATGCAAACCTGGATCCCGTTTTCTTCCTGATAGGAATTGAAAAAGGCGCCTGAAACAAGCGGCAGGTTATAAAGGTGGAAATAGTCATTGGAAACGCCCACCAGTTTGGCGGTATATTTCACACCGTTCATCATTGCCGTGGAGTTGAATGATATTTCCGGGCTTATACGCTTCACAGAAGGAAGGGTTTCACGGATTGCTTCAACATCAAGCATGCTTAACCCTCTTGAAAATTTCTTTGTCTGTTTTTCTCCCTCTTCATTTGATGAGGACTGGTCCTGAACGATAGGGTTTATGAGGATATTGTTAACCCCAACCATTTTCATCTGCTCCATAATCTCCTGTTTGGCCCCTTTGCCTATTGCCAGCATGGCGATTACAGCAGCCACGCCAAAAATGATCCCGAGAGCCGTCAGCATTGATTTCAGCTTATTTGAAATAATTGACTCGACAGCAATCTCAATATCATGAAAATATCTGAAAATAAATTTGAACATATGTAGCCTTTATTAAAAGTTACCTGTTGATTGTTGTTTGTTGCGGGAGGCTGCTGAGCCGGTCTGCTTTCCTGGGTTGCAGGTCTTTGCCCCTGTTGTCCCTGCTGGCCCTGGGTGACGGTGCGCCGTCTGGCCCAGTCACCCCTCATTGTTCCCTGAGGACTGTTACCGCGCATTTCCCTGAACCTGCGCATTGCAGCCGTATCCCCGCTGTTTCTCATATTCTGGAACTGCTGCCTCATCTCAGGAGTCATCTCCATCATATTACCTCTTCCTCCGAATCCTCCGCCTCCGCCGCTTCTCTGTGACTTGTTCATTTACCCGCCGTTCTTCTTCTTTCCTGGCTTTTTCTTTCTCCTTTATAACAGTGATCAGGTTCTCACCCAAGGAGTTTTGTGAATTTTTCAGGTTTTTCGGGGGTATTTAGATAAAGCTGCTCCAGGTTCAACTCCCTGCTCTATAACTACACTATTCTCATTCGATTCTCCGAGAACCACGATCTGCTTTGAACCATTCTTCAGATAAACAAAAGGTATACTGTCGGTCCCGGTCTGTACACTTTCGAGGGGGATATATGTGACATCATTGATAGTTTTGGTAACTATTTTGTTGCCTGTTGTCATTGAGGGTCTCAGAATAGGATCAGACCCGTTAATCTTAACAACTACCTCAAAAACCTTGGCATCTGCATTTGGAAGCTGCTCACCAATATTGGCAACACTTATAACAGTTCCCTGATATTTCTTCTCAGGAAATGCATCTACCAGAATATCCACCTGCTGATTTGTCTTTACTTTACTTACATCAATCTCATTTACATAAGTTTTGGAGATCATCGTCGACATGTCGGGAAGAGTGGCAACGACATTATCCCAGGGGCTTATTGATGAACCGACTTTTCTTTTTGCGCCGGTTCTGTCGCGTTTATAGATGACCATCCCCTCCGAAGGAGCGTAAATGATAAATTGTGAAAGCACTTTCTGAAGATCTGCACACTCTCTGACGCTGTTCAGTAAGCCTGTTCCTGATGGTTCTCATGTCCGAACGAGCCTGTTCAACTTTTAACTCATACCCCCTTATAGACTGTTCAAGGGATCTTTGAGATTTATCGAGGGCTATTTCGGCCTGACGGATAGTTGTAGGTGGCTCATATTTCGACTCCTGCAGAGTAATTCCAGCCTCCTCGACATTGAACCTCAGATTCTTGATCTGATCCCTGAGATTGCTTAAGGTAACAGCTGTGTCAAGCATTTTGACTTCAAGATTTGTTTCATAAGTGACAAGATTCTCGAGTTCATCCTTAAGACTATTATCGAATGTTGTCCTGTCGAGCGTGGCAATATAATCCCCGGCTTTGACCTCGGTACCTTCAGGAATAAGGTCGGTGATCTTAATGTCCATCGCTCTTATGTTCCTGCTCTGGGAAAATTCAGGTCCTCTGATATCCGTAGAATTCTCAGCCTGCAGTTCACCCGTTGTGGTAACCACAATATCAAACTGACCTTTTTTGGCCTCCACAAACAGATTCTGAATATCCTTCTTAGCTCCGGCTCTGTTGAAGACAATCAGAACTATGATCGCCACAACTGCCACAACAGCTGTAATAATGGTCGCTTTCTTCATCATTAATTCATTTTAAAAAACAATCACAAAAGTATTTAAAAGGCTGGTGTTAAATGTTTTAATTAACAATATTTAACACAAGTAAGTGTTCAATCGTCTGAAGACACCTTAAAGACATCCGTTCAGGTATTTTTATTCCTTACCTGCCGGAAATTATTTTTTTTTAACAATTGATATGACTTTTTCAGCCAGGGCCTCAGCATCCTGTTGTGCTTTCTTTTCAGCATAAATCCTCATAACAGGTTCGGTATTTGATTTCCTGATCTGAAACCAGCCATCGGGAAGGTCAACCCTCATTCCGTCGCGTTCATCAATTGCCATATCCTGGAATTCTTCTCTCACCGCGTCAAGGATTGTTTTAAAATCTGCTCCCGGATCAAGAACAAGCTTCTTTTTTGCAATAACATAATCAGGGTACTTCCTGCGAAGTGAAGAACATTTTGAATTGCTCTTTGCAAGATTGGTAAGAAAAAGACCTATACCAACCAGTGCATCCCTGCCATAATGCAGCGCGGGATAAATGATCCCTCCGTTACCTTCCCCTCCTATAACTGCTTTCCTGGCTTTCATTTCCTCAACAACATTGACCTCGCCTACAGCAGAGGCAAAATATCTGCATCCATATTTCCCTGTAACGTCCTTAAGAGCCCTTGTTGATGACATGTTTGATACCGTACTCCCTGGAGTGTGCTGAAGAATATAATCAGAGACCGAGACCAGGGTGTATTCCTCCCCGAACATCGTACCGTCCTCGCAAATAACTGCCAGTCTGTCAACATCGGGATCCACAACAAATCCAAGATCCGCTTTCTCCCTTACAACAAGCTCAGAGATATCGGTCAGGTTTTCGGGAAGCGGTTCGGGATTATGTGCAAATTTTCCATCGGGATTTGTATTCAACTCAATAACTGATTTCACCCCGAGTGCTTTCAGAAGCTGAGGGATAATTATACCTCCTACAGAGTTAACACAATCGATAGCTACCCTGAATTGTGCTTTTTCAATTGCTGCCGGGTCAACCAGATCTAACTGAAGTACCATGTCAATATGCTTCTGATCCCAGGAGTGATCGGAAATCAGCTTCCCCTCATACCCGGCTTCAACAAATTCAAAACTCTCATTGTTAGCTATATCCAGCACCTCTTCCCCGTCTTTTGCAGAGAGGAACTCACCTTTTTCATTTAAGAGCTTGAGTGCATTCCATTGGGAAGGATTGTGACTGGCAGTCACAATAATCCCTCCGGCTGCACCGGCACCTGCAACAGCAAGCTCCACGGTTGGTGTTGTTGCCAGGCCCAGGTCAGTCACCGTAATGCCCATACTCCGCAGAGTGCTGATCACCAGACTGCTTACAACAGGTCCGGAAATTCTCGCATCACGGCCGACAACCATATGCTGAGCATTCTTATTCCTGCTTTTTATCCAGGATCCGAAAGCTGCGCTGAATTTCACTATATCAACAGGCGTCAGATTCTCACCCGACCTGCCTCCTATTGTGCCCCTGATACCGGAGATGGATTTTATCAATGTCATTTTTCGGAATTTTAAGCCCGTAAAGGTGCAAAAAAAACATTAAATTATAAATTGTCAAATAATTGTAACTTTGCAGCCTGAAAAACAATCCATAATGGTTAACCGGAAAAAACAAATCAAACCAACCGAAGAAATCCGGCTCAACAGATATATAGCCGGTAGCGGTCTCTGTTCCCGGAGAGAAGCAGATGAAATAATTCAAAAAGGATTTATTTCCGTTAACGGCAAATTGGTTAAGGATCTCGGGACAAAAGTGACTTTAGATGATGATGTAAGGTACAAGGGTAAAAAGCTCTCAGCAGAAAAGAAAGTATATATCCTGATGAATAAGCCTGCCGGGTATGTTACAACTGTTGAGGATCCGCATGCAGAACATACTGTAATTGAACTCATAAAGGATGCCTGTTCTGAAAGAGTCTATCCCGTCGGACGGCTTGATAAAGATACAACAGGTCTGCTGCTTCTGACAAACGACGGGGAACTCACCAAAAGACTTACCCACCCGAAATATGAGAGAAAAAAAATATATCATGTCTTCCTCGACAAGCCGGTTATCAAAGCCGATCTGCTAAAGATTGCAGGAGGTATAGAGCTTGACGGTGTAACAGTCGCTGCCGACGCAGTGGCTTACGCCGACCCGGAGGATAAGAAGCAGATTGGAATCGAGATCCATTCAGGGCAGAACAGGGTAATTAGAAAACTCTTTGAATCAATGGGTTATAGGGTTAAAAAACTCGACAGGGTATACTATGCAGGCCTTACAAAGAAGAATCTGCCCAGAGGGAAATGGAGATTTCTTACAATTAAAGAACTTGTAATGCTGAAAAGAGGTATATTTTAATTGAAATGAATCACAGATCAGGTTTTGTAAATATCCTGGGTAATCCCAATACCGGCAAGTCGACAATAATGAATGCACTTGTCGGTGAGAAGCTTTCCATTATAACATCAAAGGCTCAGACAACAAGACACCGTATAATGGGAATTGTAAACAGTGAAGATTTTCAGATAGTTTATTCCGATACTCCGGGAATTCTGAAGCCTGCTTACAAGCTTCAGGAATCAATGATGAGTTTTGTAAATTCAGCAATCTCCGATGCCGATATAATCCTCTATGTGACAGATGTTACAGAAAAACCCTTGTCCGATAAGGTATACCCTGAAAAGATAAAATCGTCGGGAATACCGGTCATTGTAGCTGTCAACAAGATCGACCTGTCAAACCAGGAGGACCTTGAAAAGATCGTTGAATTATGGCATTCCTTTTTTACTGAATCTCCGGTAATACCATTATCGGCGCTGAATAAATTCAATATTGACGCATTGCTTGATGCTGTGCTTTCAAAACTGCCGGAAGGGGCACCTTACTTTCCCAAAGATCAGCTTACCGATAAATATGAAAGATTTTTTGCTTCAGAAATAATAAGGGAAAAAATCCTTAAAAACTACCAGAAAGAAGTTCCCTACTCCGTCGAAACAGAAATCGACAGTTTCAAAGAAGAGAAGGGGATGCTGAAGATAAGGGCCCTTATCCATGTAGCCCGGGATAGCCAGAAAGGTATAATAATAGGTCACAGAGGTTCGATGCTTAAGAAAACAGGTACAGAAGCAAGAATTGATATGGAAGATTTCTTCGGGAAGAAAGTCTTTCTGGAACTTTATGTGAAAGTAACCAAAGACTGGAGAGATAAACCCCTTATTCTGAAGAGGTTCGGATACCGTTAAAATATAGTAAAACATTATGAGCAGGATAGTTGCCATAGTCGGCCGTCCAAATGTGGGCAAATCGACTCTCTTCAACAGGCTTACAGAATCGAGGGATGCCATCGTTGACGAGATAAGCGGTGTTACCCGCGACCGTAATTATGGAACATGCACCTGGAACGGTATTGAATTTTCTGTTATCGACACCGGCGGCTATGTTGAAAATTCAGATGATATTTTTGAAGAAGAGATAAATAAACAGGTGATTCTTGCCATCGAAGAATCGGATCTGATACTGTTCATGGTCGATGTCACAGCCGGTATCCATGAACTTGACAAGTCAATAGCTGACCTTCTGCGAAAGTCAAATAAGAAGGTTATTCCCGTTGTAAATAAAGTCGATAACAGTCAGAGGTTATTTGAAGCCAGTGAATTCTATGGGATCGGGCTTGATAACTTTTTCCCCGTCAGTTCAATCAACGGAAGCGGGACCGGAGATCTTCTCGATGAAGTTGTGAAAAACCTTCCCGAACACACTCCTGAAGCTATACCTGAACTGCCACGGGTAGCGATTGTCGGCAGACCAAATGTCGGAAAATCATCCCTGATTAATTCCCTCCTTGACGAAGAGAGAAATATAGTCACTCCTCTTCCCGGAACAACCCGTGATTCTATTTATACCCGGTATAATAAATTCCAGCACGACTTTTTCCTGGTCGATACAGCCGGCCTTCGCAGGAAGAGTAAAGTCAGTGAGGATATTGAGTTCTATTCGGTAATGAGGGCTGTAAGGACCATAGAAAATGCCGATATCTGCCTCCTGATGATTGATGCAACAAGGGGACTTGAATCACAGGATCTTAATATCCTGTCTCTTATCCTCAAAAACAATAAAGGGCTGATAGTGCTTGTAAATAAATGGGACCTTGTTGAGAAAGAGACCAATACAACCAAGAACCTTGAAAAAGCAATCAGGGAAAGAACCGCTCCCTTTACCGATTATGAAATAGTATTTATTTCAGCAATAAATAAGCAGCGGATACACAAGGTACTCGATCTTATTGAAAGCGCCAACAATAACAGAATCAAAAAGATCCCCACTTCCACCCTCAATTCGGTGATGCTCGGGATCATTGCCAAAAATCCTCCTCCATCACCAAAAGGGAAACATATTAAAATAAAATATATTACCCAGCTTCCAACATATTCGCCATCGTTTGCGTTCTTCTGTAACCTGCCTCAATATGTCAGGGAACCTTACAAAAGGTATCTCGAGAACAGGCTCCGGGAGAATTTTGAGTTCACGGGGGTACCGATAAGGATCTTTTTAAGAAATAAATGACCAGATTTGGTGTGATTTTTGTTCATGGAAAAATTATTATCCGGGAGTATATGAGAACAAGCAAATATCTTATCTTTTTTATCCTGCCGCTGATTACTGCGGTCTCATGCCGTAAAATAGTGCAGCTACCCCCTGAACCGAAGATTGAATTCCTGAATTTCGCGGTTTTTGATACTACCGATATTTTAGGAAATTTATGCAAAGGAGGAAGGCTCAGCTTTCATTTTGAGGATGGCGATGGCAACATTGGCCTCCGGACGCCTGATGGTTCTGAAACTGATACCACAAATCTTTTCTTCACACTTTTCAGAAAAGTGGACGGAGTAATGGAGGAAATCCCCGACAATGATATTTTGAAGCCATCCAATTACAGGATACCCTTTATGGAAAGAACCGGCCAGAATAAAATAATAAAGGGCACAATAGCAATAACATTCCTCTACCTTTTTTATTCTGAAGAAGCTACAGATACGATCAGATACGATTTTTATCTTAAGGACAGGGCTGATAATCTGAGCAATACGGAATCCACCGCTGAGATATTCCTCTCAGTGAATGATATTTATGAAAAAACTGAATAACTAGAACCTGATCCCCATCATCAGGATATCATCAACCTGATCATTATCCCCGCGCCAGTCTTCATAAAACCGGGAGATCTTATCTCTCTGTTCCTCCATCGGGGAGCCCTTAATCTCCTCAATCAGTATTTTTAGTCTGGCAATCTTCATTTTCTTTCCATCACCTCCACCAAACTGGTCAGGCAGGCCATCCGTGAATAAATAAAGGATATCTCCTTCCTTCAGGAAGTATTCCTGATCATCAAAGAACTTCTCGTTTGCTGTTTCGCCTCCGATTGATGACCTGTTACCTTTGATGTACAGGGATTCTCCGTCGAGAATAACAATTACCGGCCGCATGGCCGAAGCAAACCGTATATGTTTTGTTTTGATCCCGATCTCACATACTACCATATCCATACCGTCGTTTGATACTCCGAGCTCCAGGTTCTGGTTGAGCGTTGAAAACAGCTGTTTGTCGAGGGTTTTAAGTATCTCCGAAGGCCTTGTGATATGTTGTCTCGAAATAATATCCTGAAGAAGTGTGGATCCAATCATCGACATGAACGCACCCGGTACTCCATGTCCGGTAGAATCGGCGCAAACAAGCATGAATTTATCATCATTGATCCTGTCGAACCAGTAAAAATCCCCACTAACTATATCCCTTGGCTGGTATAATATGAATGCATCGTGGAATGTATCTTTTAACTTGTTAAGATCAGGAAGAATAGTGGTTTGTATACGTTTGGCATAACTTATGCTGTCAGTGATCTCAACGTTCTTCAGCTCTATCTCACCCTTCTGTTTTACAACCTCCTTTGTACGGGCTTCAAGTTCAGTCTTAAGATATAATTCAATTTTCTTCTGGGCCTTTTCCCTTTGTCTTATTATAAGTGCGACAATTGTGGTAACAGCTGCTGCGAACAGAAGGAAAAACCACCATGTTCTCCAGAATGGTGTCCTGATGACAAGGTTAAAAGTTACAGGTTCACCGGATGATCCTTCTTCATTCACCGAATTCATCATGAACCTGTATTTCCCATCACGCGGCGAAATCATCACTTCTCTGTCAGAACTCCAGTCTGTCCAGTCATCATCCCAGTTCTCAAGCTTTGTCTGATAGTAAACTTTTTCAGGGTCCCTCAGGCTGATCCCGACATAATTTATAAGTATCTTATATTTCTTGTTATAAGGCAATGTAAATGACGGTTTGTAAGGATTTACTACATCATTTATTGAAATAAAATTAATATTACTGACAGGAGCCGGATGTGATTTCTGATCTTTACTGAGATCATAAACCACCAGCCCCTGGGAAGTTCCTATAAGGATTTTCCCCCCGGGTGCTTCGTAAATGGCAGCAGGATTACAGATACCTCCTCTTGCAAAATCAGTTCCATACGTCTTCATGACACCCGTCGTTCTGTCATAGCGCGATATACCCCTGTCGTGGCCTATCCAGATCCTGCCGAGAGAATCAGCAAGTATACTGTAACAATAATCTGCCATCAGCATATCGGCTCTGGTATAAGAGGTTACAGAATCGCCGCGGAACTCAAAAACCCCGTTACCGGTTGTGGCGGCCCATATATTGCCATCCCTGCTCTGGCAACAGGATGATATCACATTCATGGTGGGCCCTCTCATAATGGCATTTCCGGAAGTGACACCCTTAACGGCATCAATAATATAAATACGATCTGTTTGTGTTGCTATGGAAGCAGTGCCGTCTGACAGCAGACAGATCTGATCTATCCTGTTATGCGGCAATCCGTTATTTGTATTGTACCTTCTCCTTAGCTTTCCTGTCTTAATGTCAAGGATAATGACGCCATTAAGTGTTCCCAGCCATATCAGATCATTGTCAACATGCACATTAAGAATATAATCCTCGCTTGAATCGCCTGTCCTGTAAAACAGCTTTACAGTCCCGGATGGGCCCTTCAGGAATAGTCCTCCGCCTCCGGTCCCGATCCATAAATTTTTATTATCATCAGCACAGTATGCCGTTATCTCATTATTACCGGCGCTCCTTCTGAGATCAGTAAAGGATCTGGTACTGTTACTTTCGATGTCGAAAAGGAAGTAACCTGAAGGGGTTCCGAGGAGATAATCATTATTCAGCTTATTCAGATAGATTATATTATTTGCTTCAGGTGTCTTTCCCGGCGAATAAAAGGCAAGCGCCATTGAAGGCAGCATCGAAAGACCTTCTCCAAAATGGCCTATCCAGTAATTACCTTCAATATCCTGGAATACGGTCCTTATATTATTTGCCGTAAGGCCCGAGTTTTGGTCAATGAGGCCTGAAAAGATTAATTCAGCGCCTTCGGACACAGACTTTAGTCGCAGAATACCTGATCCGTTGGTTGATACCCAGAAGGAATTGTCCCTGTCCTCGTATATGGACTGAACATCAAGATATGTGAGATCCTCCCGGTCGGAAAAGCGGGTAAGTTTTCTTCCATCACCGGAGAGATTAAGGAGAAAGATTCCGCTGCCATTTGTCCCGGCAAGATAAGAATCGCTGTTTTGCAGCCTGTGAATAGCGGTGACATTTGAATAATTGAATCCCTGAATTGTATCATTTACAATCAATGAATCTTCCTGGATCCGCATTATCTGGATGTTCTCCTGGGTCCCGATAAGAATATCCCCTGAACCTGTAAACGATGCAGAAAATAACATCTTGTCCGGATCAAAGCTGAAGGTCCGGAGATCATCATGACCGGTGGGATCTACCCTGAAAACAGCATCTGCCTGCGGGATTATCCAGATTCCTCCGTCGGGAGCTTCGGCAATTGTACTAATGCTTTTATTATTATTGATTGCCAATGGTTTAAGCTTATCATTTTCGGTAAAGAACAGTGTGCCGTCACTACAGCCAAACCAAAGTGTTCCTGCTTTGTCCCTCAGACATGCTGTAGGATACCTTCCATTTGCCGAGTCTGGAAATTCAACATTATAAAAATCAAATCCGTCGAATTTTGAAATTCCATTTCTTGTCCCTACCCACAAATAACCATTTTTATCCTGGTTAACTGAATAAATGAATCCGTCAGGGATTTTACTGTCATTTCCGTAATTCCGGAAATGATAAGTCTGACTGATTATGGGATCTGATAAAATGAATAAGCACGCAATGGTGCATATCAGAGCTTTCAGGTTTGTTTTGAATATCATATCAGCCTGCGTTTTTTATTTAGGCTTGGTGGCTTTCCGGATTGTTATTTTCGGATTGTAAACCGGAACACCTCCTATGGGAGAGCTGAAGAACGGAAGAGCATCTCCTCTCTGGCTTTCGAGTGTTACAACAACATTGTTATTCTTTACCAGTTCCCCCTGGGCTTTATGGAACTGAAAATCGAGGGAAGACCCTATTTCGGCAGGTTCTATGGGGATCCTGTCCTCCATCCAGTTATTTTCTGTTGAAATTGACACCCCGATACCCTGCTTATAGCGTGATACTACAAGAATATGTCCGTCGCGGTCCCAGTCAAAATTTCTCTGACGGATATAAACAACACCTGTATCAACATAGGGATAAATATGGGCGACACTTTTAAAATCGTTCCACATACGGAAGGTATATTCATAAGTGAATGCATTGCCGCCTTCGACCGGAATATTGTTTTCCGGATCACGGCTCATAAAAAATCTGTAAAGGTTCCCGTCATCGCCACCAACGCCCTCAACAACCACCTTGAATATATAAGCATTCCATTTGGAGCTGAAATCTCCTGCTGTCGGATTGAAAGGACCGAATGTAAAATACTTGTTGTCATACCTGGCTTCACTGCCAAAGACCCTTGATGCCAGCATTGTACCTCCCTTATAATTCTTTACGTTATTCAATCCCCTCGATTCACTGTTCTTATCGGGATCCACTCCCTTGCCTCCATAAACGCCGAAGAAAGTCCTTGTATTGAATTCGCCCTGTATCTCATCGTGCTCTCCTCCGACATCAGCATCAAATATCCTTATAAAAAACTGACCGGTATATTCCCTGGGTACGGTAAAGAAAAAGACCTGATAAAAATCATCATCTCCCCAGGAGGTCTGACCAAGCCTGCCGAATGTTACAAGGAAAGGAATATTTTCTTCCCTGCCGGGCACAGCCTGTCCCGAGAGCTTTATACCCTCACCCGCTCCAAGTAATAATCCTGAAAATATTAATATGTACTTTAACCTATTCAACATCATTGAACCTCATTATTAATCAGTTTCCGCATCATGGTCCTTGTAAAATCTCGATGTTCCTGCAGACGCATGCCTCCCTTGTAATGCCACCCGGATCGGGTTCAGCTGTTACTATAAGCTGGACGTTATACGTACCGGGCTTCATGAATGTTTTACTGACTTCTTTACCTGTTGCCACAGTCTCATCCCCGAAATTCCAGTAATACCTTGCAATTTCCCAGCCGGGAAGGTTTGTTTTTTCCGCACTGAACATGATCCCTTTACCTGCAAGACCGTTATCAGCTGCAGTAATATAAGGTTGTTCAACATCGGTTATCTCGAGGTTATAGGTCTTTTCGTTATACATGACCTCTCCTGTAATCAGGTTAACAACATCCAGCTGAATAATATAATTCCCGGGTCCGGGATAGCAATATCTAACATAAGGACCAATTCCCTTGTTTCCATCGCCATACTTCCATTCATACCGGAAGGGCATAGTATCAAACTTTATTGCATTCTCCTCGATAAGTTCATAACAATAGTTATTTTCTGCGAGCGTATCACAAACTGTTTTCCTGATAATTGTGGAAGCAAAACGGTAAATATCATCATTTGTTCTGCGGTTGGAAGAAAAGAACCCTTCCTGAAGGTCCTGATCAGCCACAAATGCAAAATCGTCAGCAGGCGAGTTAACCGGTTCAGGTACAAGCACCGGATCATCCCATTTTTCTGAACTGAAAGATGTATAGTAAACATCCAGCCTGCCGGGCCCTCCGGTACGGTCTGATGAAAAGTAAAGCCTTCCTGACGGATGTATAAAGGGAAAATTCTCTGTCGCGGGACTGTTGATCGCAGGACCAAGATTTACTGGTTTACTCCATTGTTCGCCGGCCTTTTCACTGAAATAAATATCGGCTCCTCCTTGTCCTCCTGGCATATCGGAAGCAAAATAGAGATATCTTCCATCAGCGCTTAATGATGGTTGAGCTATATTATAACCATCACTGTTGTAAGGAAATGGAACCAACGAAACAATTTCATTATTTGATAGTTCTGCAGTAAATATACCGCTGTGGTTTTTATATTTACGTTTCTTGGTCACTGCTCCAGTCTCCACCTCGCTCGTAAAATATATTGTCTTACCGTCGGATGCAAAACATAAAGGACCATTATTGAAGAGCTCACTTCTTTCACTGTTCAGCATCACAGGCCTGTTGTATTCTGATGTATCTTTCCTCTGAGCCATATAAATATTATATATACGGTTTCCTTCGAAAGATTTCCTGTCCCTTAATGAACTGAACCTTCTGTCGGAGCAAAAAACGATACCATCCTTTACAATTACGGGAGAAATTTCGCTGAATACAGGATCGTTGAACGACATTCTTGTAATCCTGTAAACTGATGGCTGCTGGCCCTGATTGGTACCGAAACCTGATATCAGGACCGCAACCCACAAAATATGTTTTATTCTCCCTGGCATAACTAAAAATACTTCGGGTTAGCAGCGCTTACTTTCGAACCGAATTCATAACGCAGTATAAATTCGCTTGATCCTTTTGACCAGGAATTCATCCTTCCGACAGGATAGTCGTAGGATAATCCGAACATAAGCTGCTGATTAATCTGCACCTGTAAATGCCCGACAGCAACCTGTTCATTTGTCCTCCATGATACTCCCGCCCATATAAGATCGCTGAAAATAAAGTTGCCGTTAATATCAAACTGATTAATATGGTTAACATTATTCATTGAGTAATCAATAAGGACTGAAGGTTTGAATTTAAATTCAGATGAAAAAGTTATCAGGGCTCCGGCCGAAATCACAAAATCATATTCACCGAAGGAATGATATGCCTGAACATTGCCATTGCCTGTATTCCTGTAAAAAAGAAATGACGGGACAGATAAACCGGCAAATAACTTTTCGCTGAAATAATATACTCCAGCGCCTGCATTTGGGAATACATATGATTTATAATTATCCGGGAAAGCAGGATCGGGCCTTGTAATTCCGGGTATCCCGGTAAAATCGGTATTCGACAGATCGGCTCCGGCGTTTAATCCCAGTGAGATCTTTCCCCTGGCCATCCTTATATGATACGCATATACTGCATAAATGCTTTGAGATCTTGTCACCCCGTATTGCATGAAGCGGGCCTTCAGTCCCAGTGCAACCTTATCGTTCTTCATGGGTGAATGCAGTGAGAAGGACTCCGATCGGGGAGCATCAGGTATTCCCATCCATTGTATCCTGTAAGATAAAACTGCACTGAGGGCATCGCGTGAACCCGCATAAGCCGGATTGATCATAAGCCCATTATGCAGGTACTGGCTGTAGACAGGATATCCGATAGTGATCCTTGCCGAATCAGAATCAGATTGCCCGGAGGAAATTTCCGGTAAGAAAAAAATGAAAATAAGCAATATAGCTCTTAATCTGCCCATCTTTTATTCTGTTGGCTGAACCACATGACCATATTTAATTTCTTCTTAGAATTATAAATCCGCTCTTGGGAACAACAAGCCCTGTTCTTGATGATGTAACCTTCAACAGATAATAGTATGTGCCTTCAGGTATTTCAACTCCCGAAGAGTTCTTTCCATCCCAGTTTCTCCACCTGCCTCCGTTGCCGTTTGAAGTTGAAAAGACCTTCGTACCTGCGCCGTTCACTATTGTCAGCTCGACGACCTGGTTTGACAGGTCAAGTCCATTAATTATCAGCGAATCATTTATATTGTCCCCGTTTGGTGATATACCCCCGGGGATGACAAGTGACAGGACATTTATATTTACCACGTCCTCGAGAACGCATTCCCCGTTTGAAATGGTCCATTTAAAAGAATTTAGTCCGAGACCTATATTCCTTACGAATGTTTCATTTGCATTTTTATTGTCGAAGTCACCCGATCCTGAAACGACACTCCACTCACCCGTTTCCCAGTTGAGCGGTAAAGAGGCCTTTAATCCTGTCATATAATCGAATGACATCAGTGAAGTATCACGGCCTGCATCAATTCCGTTGATACGGTTGTAAAAGGTTATTGTAACGGAGTCTTTATCAGAGCAAAGCCAGTTTTTCTCTTCCCAGTAAAACTTATAGGAAACGGAAGCTGTATTAAAGGATGAGTCTATTTTTATTGCTGTATTGTAAGCAGATGGAACTGATTGAATTACCTGAGGCGTAAATGACCATAATCCTGTACCATCGCTTGGAACTGCAGCCAGGGTGACCCCGGGGCCGCATACCCCGACATCAGGACCTGCATTTGCGACAGGAGCCCTGTAAACAGTAGCCTTGCGCGCACCAGTAAGGGATGTGGCAAAACAACCATTCTGGTCCTCAACAGAGGCAAGTGAATAGTTGATTACAGTTGAAGGGCCGGTGGCAGAAGGCGTAAGTTTGATCAATGGATCGGCTGAAGTAATGCCTGAGACGGGAACCTTCACAGTATTTTCGTTAAATATCACCGTCCACCCGGAAGCCCCTGTTAAATGGACTTTTAAGCCCAAAGAAGATCCGCTGCACATTGTTGTATCAGTAACAGAGGTAATAGTGCCTGCCGGCAGCGGGTTAATATCTATCGTTTTAAAAACAGACGTATCTGAACAACAGTCAAACGGGCCTGATTTAATTATTCTCCTGAACCAGGTTTTCTTTGTCAGTCCGCCTGCAGGTGTATAACTCTGCACATTACTGCCGGAGATATCTGCCCAGATTGCCCCTGAAGTACTGTCCTGCCATAACCATGTCTGAGTGGAACCTGTACCTCCCGAAAGAGGTGTCCCGGTTAATTGCCCAGGTACAGTATTATAACATACAGCTGATTTATCAGGAGTAATAACATTATTTGTGATTGCCGGCAAGACATTGATCTTAATTGAATTGCTTTCTGAGGAACACAAACCGGAAGAGACCCGCCTTCGATAGAACATTGAGGTGGCAGCAGCAGCCGGTTGGTAATTATCAAGTGTTCCTGCAACAGCTACAGGCGTGTAGCTTATATTATCAGATGAAAAGAACCATTGATAAGCATAATCTCCAGGTATATTGGTCCCTCCAGTAGGGGAACCCAGTTCTATTATCCTGTTCGGGACAGATCCGCTGCACAAAGTCGTATCTGCAGCCGGTCCGGATATCAGACTGATTATATTATCAGTTACCGGTGCGTGGACATTAATGACAACCAGATTGCTTGTATCGCTGCATTTCGAAGAATTCACAATTCTCCTGTACCATATTGAATCGGATAGTGCAGGCGGAGCATACGGAGATAGTGAGGTGGCTCTGGAAGTCCATGTTGCAGTCTGGGAACTGTCCTGCCAGATATATGTGTATGCACCTGATCCTTTAATCGGTATACTTCCGGAAATGACTGTCGGAACAGTTCCCGCACAAATAGTATTATCAGATGATATGTTATTGTTCTCAATTTTAAAATACCTGGTAAGAAGTATCGGAGACGCTGCATTTTTACAGACATTGTAAGGTCCGGAATAAACAACTCTCCTGAAGTACCTGTTTTCAACCGCAGCGAACCGTGAAGTATCGGGCAAATGCGTCGGGCCGTTGTTTACTCCCGAAGCCGGCTGCCACGAACCGGTGGCTGTACTGTCTTGCCAGAGATAAACATAACCTCCGGAACCTCCTGTTGCAGCTGTTGCTCCAAGGGTATTGAAAAGCTTTCCCTCACAGATCACAGAATCAGGACGTGCTGTAATATTTCCTGTAACTGACGGTAACACTGTAACTGTAACCGTCGGACCCGTATCAACACATCGACCAGATGTTACAACACGTCTGAAATAGGTTGTAGCCATAAGTGCAGGAGGATCAAAGGAAGGCAGATCTGATGCTGATCCCGAAGCATCCGGAGAAGTCGTCCAACCTGTATTATCATAATTCTGCTTCCACTGGTACTGGTATATTCCGTTACCGTTTGAGGGACCTGAATTCAGTGATTTAAGAGGGAGAGGATTCTGGTTATAGCATATTGTTGTGTCTTTACCAACAAGGTTGCCTGTAATAGCAGGTTGTACAATAATCTTTACCCATTTGCTTGTATCAGTCAGAGTAGTGACCACATCCCTGATTATCCTTCTTACCCAGAAGGTGCTGGTTTCAATAGCTGCAGGAGTATAATCTCTGGCTGTTGCAGTGGCAATAACAGCCGGAAGCACTGCCAGGTTATAGCTCTTCTGCCAGATATACTGATAAGATCCTGATCCTCCCACAGGTGAAGTTCCTGTTACGGGTTTTGGAATTACATTTGAACAGATAGAATCGATCTGGGTTCCGGTTACCGATGACCTTATTGAATTAAAAAGGAATCCGTTGAGCAATGGTACGAAGGTATTCTGCGTGACTCCGTTCAATCCGGTTGTGGCACCACCGGATGTGCCTCCACCTCTGGTACCGACAGCACCACCCGTGACCGATCTGATCACATTTGCAGGAGCTGCTATGCTGTTTGTAAGTACCACTCCTCCACCACCTCCTCCTCCATTACCTGCATTCTGAAGATTATTACCTCCCTGTCCGCCTCTGGCTGCAATTATAATGGCTGATTCTGCAGGGATGGATGAATAGTTCTGAAGGTACAACCCTATGCTGCCTCCACCTCCGCCACCACCGGAGCCGGCTTCACCGGTAGCTGTACCCGGATGCCGGCCATCAGCAAGAATGCTGTAATTGTTGCCTTTGAGGGTATCGCAAAGAAGTATCACTATTCCTCCTCCATTGCCTCCCGGTGTCGGGGTTCCACCTGCCAGGTATGTCGATGATCCGCCGCCGCCGCCAGGGAAAAACCCGCCATTAAGTCCCGTGCTTACCACATCCTTGCCTCCCTCACCTCCGAGAAGGGGTGGAGTACATGTCGATGATTCCCGGCCGCCAAGACCTCCATTGCCATAGTTTGAGCCGCCGCCTCCACCAGAGTATTTTCCGTTCCCTCCGCCACCGCCGGTGAAATTGGCACCCTTCCCCTTGGCATAAAACGGGTAAACGGAAGGATAGGGAATCGCTCCGGCATTTACCCTTATCGTAAGTCCCTCTCCCTTAAATCCCGAACTGTCGGAAAACGCAGAATAAGCATATTCATCCAGCTTAATTGTATTTGTGCTACTGCATATACCCTTGCCAATTGCTACAGCACCGCCTTTAAAACCTTTACCAGATACATCAATATTTGCATTAAGCGAGAGAGTTTTCCCTGTTATAACAGCCAGTACGCCACCTGTCTTTGTAACACTGTCCCACGGCTGACAAGTCAGCACGGCATTAACAACAGCGGTGTTGAAAGACGGTACCTTAATGATCTGAATTCCACTCTCAATATCAAAGGTGGTGTTTACAATATTATTCCTGAAAATAATTTTATTTATTGCATCGTCAACCGAAAGAATTGTCAGAAATTCATGGCGGCCGGGCTGCCCGTAAGATAAATAAGCAGTTCCGTAAGTGGGAGACTCTGAAGCATAGATCCTTGCTCCTTTCATCTGCATCAGCAGTACAGTATCGCCCTGACTGAACTGATCAAACTGAACCTCATCGGCAACAATTACAAAATCAGTACCTTTAGAGGTTACCCGACCATACTTATTTATTATACCGCTGATTTTCGTTTGCGAAAATAAAGAACCGGTAAATACAGAAATAAGTAAAATACTAATTATTAGATATTTAATATCCAATGACAACTTTCCCGACATCAAGTCCTTTTATCAACCGCTAATATAATCAAATAATTGAATTATTCAACGCCTGTCCTTAAAAGGTTCTCCCGGGTTTTCAACAGTGTAGATCAAAGGGAATTCAACAAAGAAGATAGTCCCCCTGCCAGGCTCTGATTCAAACCATATCCTGCCGTTTGCACCCTCTGCATATTTCCTTACGATGGAGAGGCCCAGCCCGGTACCGGATGATTTAGTTGTAAAGTTGGGTGTGAACATTTTCTTTTTTAGCGATTCAGGTATTCCGATCCCATTATCCGAAACAGAAACGGTCACTTTATTCCTTTCAACCCTCACCCCGACTTTTATCAATCCTTTTCTTTCAGGAGGAATTGCCTGAATGCTGTTTTTTAAAAGATTTGAAAAGATCCCGTTAAGATGCTCCTTATCAGCATAAATAAATACGTTCTTTTCAAGCGGCCAGTTAACGTCGAAGGTTATATTATCGGCATTCCTGAATAGTTCAAGTGTTGTCCTTATTTGTTCCAGAAGGTCAACTTCCAGGGGATTTGTCCCGGGCATTTTTGCAAACGCAGAGAAGGCGGATGCTATATTGGAGAGATTGTCAATATATTCTACCTGGTTTTTAGCAAATACTTCAATCTTTTCGTCAAAATCGGGGATATTATCTTTCCACGATTTCAGCAACTGCTGAACATTAAGCTTCATCGGGGTCAGAGGATTCTTAATTTCATGGGCTATCTGCTTTGCCATCTCCCTCCATGCATATTCCCTCTCCGAATTGGCAAGCTTATGGGCGCTCTCCTCCAGTTCATCTACCATTATATTATACTGATTCACCAGCTCACCGATCTCATCACTGCCCTTGTATGCAAGATGCTCACTCTTTTTCCCGAGCTTTACCGAAGCAAGCCCTTCACTCAGCATTGAGAGCGGCGATGTAAGCCTTCCGCTTATGAAAACACCGAATGCCATTGTTATTACTATGATAAGCAGGGTGAAATTAATAATTGCAACAATCAGATTTGAGATCTCTCTTGCCAGCAGGCTCTGCATCCTGAAATATGGCAGGTTCAGATATGCAAGAACATGTTTTTCGTTATTATAAAAAGGTACGTAGGCAGAAATATATTTCATGTTGCCGACACTTTCAGTCTGGATATATTCACTTTTTGTCAGATCGGCAACATTCATGAAAGCCATCATATCCATCCTGTGACTGGTCAGGTCGCGGAAAAATAATTCAGGGCGTGATGTCGCCATCAGAAATCCATTTATATCAAACAAATTGATATCTGTATTGAAGATATTGGACAGGCTTATAAGAAGTTCGTTAAGAGAAGCATTATTGCTGTTTCTCCAGTTTGGGGTAAGATGTCTTTCGTTTGATATTTCGCTTTCAACCTCAATGTAAATTGAACTCAGCTTTTCCTTGATGTTTTCATAATGATTCGACTGAAATTCCCTTACTGTAAGTGAAGCCACCACACTTCCGACAAGAATAAATGAAAACAGCAGGATACCTGCAAAGGAGATCTGGAGCTTCTGCCTGAAATTAAGGCCTAAAATCCCTTTCATAGAAGGCTGAAGGAAAAGGAACAGCAACAGGTTGATAAATATGAAGGTGAAGGCAAAAAGATAGGCGAACGAGATGATCAGATTACCTGTATTAATTACCGGACGGCTGATCATAACAGTTGCATTACCGTTCCTGTAAATTATATGCCTGTATTTCTCATCATCAAATATCCGGTAATCGGTGTTTTCATCAACATATTCATCATCAGCCTTATTAAATGGAAATTCCCCGTAATTGAGCACAATGGATCCGTTAATATACTTTGCAAAAGAGTAATCTTTCATATCAGAATACCCGTGAAACCTCTTGTCGAGCAATAACTCCGAATAGCCCGGCTGAAATACGTTAATATCGCCATAAAGCTCGATGAAGAGCCCGTTTGTATTATTCAGGGAAGTGTTATAGAAGAGCCTGCCTATATAATAAGGCCTCGCACCCTGATTGTCGATAAAATAGAAATCCGTTCCCGTCAGATAGCTGACCGTGTTTTACAATTCTTTCTTCAAAGAATGTATAGCAGTCCTGGAAATTATTTTCTCCCGGCCCGACTTTCAGTAACTGCCCCTGCCGGCATAAATAGATACCCACATTGAAATTACCCCAGTAACCATTAAAATAGGTTGAATTCAGATATGCCGATATTGCACTCAAGTCGGATCGTTCAAAAAGTCCCACATCCATCATTCCTGCCAGCAGTGTATCACTTCTGAGAACAGGCCACATATCAAGAAGAAGATGCTCTGCCTCAGGATCATTCTCGGTTGAAAACGACAAAGCCTGGATTTTAAGGTTTTCGTTGGTTTTCTTCTCTGAATAAACAGTTATCATAACCAGTGCATAAATTCCCGCGATAAGGGATGACACAACTGAAAGAGTAAGTTTTCCGGGCCTCCGGGCATGTGAGAACCACCCAAGCAATAGCATTCCTGCCCACAGGAATGCAAGCGCCGCCATCGTTAACGGTTCGCGGTACAATATCCCTGCAATCAATCCGAGCGAAACAGTCACCGGAATAATCATCCCGGCGAATGTGATCCGGCCTGCTGACTGGAATGCTTTCGCTATGAATGATGCCGGAAGAAGAAGGAAAAAGATTACAGAAATATAACCAGCCGCACTGTATAAGCTCAGATCCAAGGCTTTATAAGTTTCAAAATTAATACCCGAGTTTGAAATCAGTTTTCCGAAAACAATATGTAACATGCAGAGGATGAACGCCCCGGTAATGAACAATGAGGAAAATATGAGGGATGTGCCAGTTGATTTTCCCTTATCTGTCTCTTTTAATGGAAAATACGTATAAAAAATCCAGGCGAAGAGACCTGTAAGAATGCTCAGTAGCATAAAGTGCCCAAGAGAGGGTATGAAACCGTTCAGAGAAAAAACAAAGGGCGAAAACAATTCAGTCATGAAAATAACAGAAGGTTCCCTTACAAACAGAATAAAGACATATAATAAAGAGAAGATCAGGAATCCGGTTATAACACCCGCCACACCTTTCCCTGCTGCCGAAAGCCTTCTGACCACTTCCATTACCAGGATAATAATGATCAGGAAGAAGGCTCCCCATAATATAAGAGGTATTACTATATACGGATTGTTGATATCAGTCGCCGGAAAAATCAGGGAAAAAAGAAATTCCCCACTGCGGTTATACACATTATTTCCCGTGGACGACATCCTGGTACTGAATTGAACGTCCGCCGGGATCCCGAAATCTTTTCCAAAACCGTTCCTGACAATATCATTCTCGAACCCGTAATCTGTCCTTATCCTCAGCAATCCGGTAATTCTTTCATTCCCCGATTCTATTGTCTGAGGCAGGAACCAACCGTTCTGGAGAAAGATGATTGGCCGGGAGAATAATGAATCGTCCTGAAGAAGAACTGGCACATCGAACTTATTATCGGACCAGTGAATAAGCTTTCTGTCGATATACTGAAGTATTGTTATTTCATTTTCGGAAGCGATTGTGAATATCTTATTCTCCCTGACTGACCCGCGAGGTTCCCCTCTGCCCATAATAATCTTCAGGTCGTTCAGACAATACTCCATTATTCTTTCCTTCTCGTGAAGTATCTTATTGACCCTGCGTGTCCAGAAACTGATTTCAGCGTTGCTCCTGAAAACCGACTGGGTCACAGTCGCAGCCAGTCCCAGGGCAAGTGCCATGATTACAAGTACTAACCTTCTCCTTTTTTCTTTCATAAATTAGTTTACCCTTTATTCGTGGTGATAGGGTGATCCCTTTATGATGGATAAAGCCCTGTAAAGCTGTTCAATAAATATCAGCCGTACCAGCTGATGCGGAAAAGTCATTTTCGAGAGAGAGATTTTC
Organism: uncultured Bacteroidales bacterium; assembly: GCA_963700275.1. Taxonomy (GTDB): domain Bacteria; phylum Bacteroidota; class Bacteroidia; order Bacteroidales; family VadinHA17; genus LD21. The sequence continues at coordinate 322,015 of CAVOWZ010000008.1, forward strand.
ATATCAGCTTTTGTATAAACTTCTTCCGCGAAACCCCATGCCCCTCCCACAACAAACACCAGTCTTTTGCCGGGCTGCATCAACCTGTTCCCGAGCCAGGAGGAAAATTCAACTGTCCGCAATTCCTTTCCTTTTTCATCAAGTAATATTATATAATCGCCTTCTTTTAATGATTCGAGAATCTTCTTCCCTTCCTTCTCCTTCAGCTCCAGCTCTGTCATATTGCGGGGATTTTTTACATCCGGCAGAGTAATTATCTCGAATCCGGCATTTTTCTTTATCCGGGCTGAATATACCTCAATTCCTTCGTTGATATACCTTTCACTGGTTTTCCCGGTCTGTAACAAAACTATTCTCATAAATATTGGCCCGACTTTTGTACGAAGATAGCTGCGATGCTAACCTGCATAAATATAATTAAAAACGTCCTTAGGCAATTATAATTATATTACATTAAAATAGTTAAATTTGTAGTGAAATGAATTTGAAAGTCAGCAAAACGGAATTAAATGAATCTTAAAAATCTTGCTTCAATACTTGTACTGGCTTTATTATGCATTAATATCCAGGGACAGGATCAGCAAAGGATTCCTCCGGGTATTTCTGTTGCAATAAAAGCCGGTAATGCCACCGAAATGGCTAAATACATGAATTCAACAGTGGAACTCCTCCTTCTCGATAAGGAAGATTTTTACAAAAAAAATATGGCAGAAGCCATCCTGAAGGATTTTTTCAATACCTACCAGACAAAAGATTTTATTATCAGGCATCAGGGAGCTAAAAATGAAGCACAATATGCCATTGGCAACCTTAAAACCGAAAAAGGAGATTTCAGGGTTTATTTTCTTCTGAAAAAAGTTGATCAGGAACTTCTGATCCATACTATAAGGATTGAATCAGAAGATGGAAAATAACTTCCTGAGGGAATTTATCCGGAAAAGCATTGAAGAAGATCTGGGAGATGGTGATCACTCTTCACTTGCCTGCATCCCTCCTGAAGCAACCGGAAAAGCAAAACTACTCATAAAGGAAGATGGTGTTCTTGCCGGTGTAAGGATTGCATCGGAAGTCTTTAATGCAATTGATAAAGCACCTTAAATTCGAAATTCTTATCGAAGACGGTAAAAGGATTCACAGTGGTGATATTGCCTTTTACGTAAGCGGCAGCCAGCAGTCAATCTTAAAATCTGAACGTCTTGTGCTTAATATAATGCAGAGAATGAGTGGCATTGCAACAAGCACAGAACAGTATGTAAGCCGTGTGGCCGGGACGAAAGCAAGGATCCTCGATACCCGTAAAACAACACCGGGATTAAGATTTCTCGAAAAGGAAGCTGTAAGGATCGGCGGAGGATTTAACCACAGGATGGGTTTATTTGACATGATAATGCTCAAGGATAATCATATTGACTATGCCGGAGGTATTGAGAAAGCCATAAAAAAGACCCTTGAATATCTTGAAAGGACCGGAAGAGATCTTAAAGTTGAGATTGAAGCAAGGAATTTAGATGAAGTGACCAGAATTTTAGCAACGGGAGGGGTGAACAGGATAATGCTTGATAATTTCAATCCCGAAGATACTAAAACAGCGGTCAGAAAAATAGCAGGCAGATACGAAACGGAATCTTCAGGAGGCATTACACTCGATACTGCAAGGGTTTATGCGGAATGCGGTGTTGATTTTATTTCTGTCGGCGCTCTCACTCACCACATCAATAGTCTTGATATGAGCCTGAAAGCTGTGTGAAATTAACTTTATGATCTTTAGAAAAAGCGATTATTCCCGGACATTCATTCAGCAGAATCCTGAAATTAATTTTTTTTATTTACTTTTGCGGCACTTATAATATTTCAATGAAATTTTCATGGGTGATTTTTCCGGCGCTTCTCTTTCTTGTTTGGATGCAGGGCTGAGGAGGAAGATATTTATCTGACGCCAGAAAAAGCCCGCGATTATTTTAGAAAAATAGAAGCAGCCTGTGATAGTGACAATGGCAAACTGTGGGGAACGAATCTTGACGGACCGGTGATGTTTGTCGACCGCGAAACCAGAAAAATAGTTGCCAGCGCTCCTGATAAGGAAGGAATACTTAAAGAAAAAGAAGGTGTTTTTACAGGATCATATCCCAGGGAAAATATAATCAATAATACCGCGATTCATTTCGGAGGAACACTATATGGTATGGCCCCGCTTCCGCCGGAGGAGGATGAATTCAGGATCGTCACCCGTGCACTGCACAGCCTTTATCACAGGTATCAGGATTCAATAGGATTTACTTCATCCGGTTACAATACCGGGAATATGGATGAAAAAAATGCAAGATTGTGGGTTAAGCTTGAATGGAAAGCCCTGAGAAAAGCTATTGATTCAGATGGACCCGATCAGGAGGTTGCCGTAAGAGATGCACTGATCTTCAGAGGTGCCAGCAATGAGCTTTATCAGAATTTCACCAGGGACCGGATAAGGTTCGAGACTTATGAAGGACTCTCTACATTCACTCATCTGGAGCTCATAACAAAGAATCCCGAAGAATATAAAACCCGGCTGTTTGAAAATCTCGACAGGGTTTACGCCTTAACATCATATGCCAGAACATACGGGTCAATACACGGAGCTCTTTATGCAACACTCATGCATAAGAAAGGCTTTGATTTTAAAACAATACGGTCGGAGGATACCGATCTGGGTGAGATTGTAAGAAACCTTTATGGAGCCACCCTGCCTTCGGTTTGCCGCGATGTTGCAGGAAGCCTGGCATTAAACTATGAAATTGAAACAATCAAGGAAGAAGAAGCCCGGCGCGAACAGGAGATCAATGCCAGAACTGACAGAACAGTAAGCACTTTCACCGAAAAACCTGTTGTTTACTTCGAACTTATTAGCCCTTATTTTGATTTTGAACCCGAAGATATCAGACCGCTTGGATCTCACGGAACCCTGTATAACCAGATACGCACCTCGGATAACTGGGGAAAATTAACTGTTGATAAAGGTGGCTGCCTTGTATCAAACAATTTCAAATACCTGCGTGTTACCGCAAAAGGATTTAAAGCGAACAGAAATCGCTTTGAAGGCGAAGGATGGCATCTGATACTTAACAGCGACTGGGAGATTGTCCAGGTCGAACAGAATTATTTTGTAAGGAAGCTGGCACCCTAAACACCGGACTCTTTCAGCCTCTCCTCAAGAGATTGTATTTTGAGCTCAGTATCTGCTTTCTTCTTCCTTTCAAGCTCAAGAACCGCTTCCGGAGCATTCTGCACAAACCGCACATTATCGAGCTTTTTCATAACCGAAGCAAGAAATCCCCTGTAATAGTCAAGGTCTTCGCGAATCCTTTCAAGCTCCGCAACATTATTCTCCTTCCCCTCAACCGGGATATAAAATTCAGTTGTGCCTGTCATAAATGATGCTGCTCCCTCAATCTTGCCGTCAACCAGACTGACATCCGACAGGTTCCCAAGTTTCATTATCACAGGAAGAAATTCGCTATCGACGCCATCTTTGTCCAAGCGTATGCAGAGAACAAGCTTGTCTTTATTCGGAATTTCCCTCTCTTTCCTTACCGACCGGATAGCGGTTACAGTCTCCTTAACAACCTCAAACCGTGACAGTAATTCTTTTTTATATTTTTTCAATTCAGGCATCCTGGTTATCATAATGCTTTCGCCCTCTTTCCTTTCTGCAAGAAGATGCCAAATTTCTTCTGTAATGAACGGCATGAAAGGATGGATGATCCTGATCAGCCGGTCAAAGAAAGAGAGTGTTGCGTCAAGGGTTTTCCGGTCGACCGGTTTCTGATATTCCGGTTTGATTATTTCGAGATACCAGCCAGAGAACTCATCCCAGAAAAGCTTATAGGCTGCCATCAAGGCTTCAGATATCCTGAATTTCCTGAAATCAGTATCAATTTCAGATATGCCCTTCTTGAGCACCTCTTCCATCCATTTAACAGCAGATGCAGAAGAGTCAGGCTGTTGTGCTGATCATCAACCTCCCAGCCTATGACAAGCCTGAATGCATTCCATATTTTGTTTGCAAAATTCCGTCCCTGCTCCGGCAATGAATCTTCATAAAGAAGATCATTCCCTGCCGGTGAACATAGCAGCATCCCCACCCTTACTCCATCAGCTCCATATTTTTCTATCAGTTCAAGGGGTTCCGGCGAATTCCCAAGCGATTTTGACATTTTCCTCCTTTGCTGATCACGGACAAGACCTGTCAGATAGACATTACTGAATGGTTTATCGCCCTGGTATTCATACCCTGCTATTATCATCCTTGCCACCCAGAAAAAGAGTATTTCAGGAGCTGTTATAAGATCATTGGTAGGATAGTAATATTTTATGTCAGGCATTACCGGGGTTATTTATCCCGTCAAAGGATGTGATCGGCCATAACCACGATGAGAACCAGGTATCCAGAACATCCTCATCCTGCCTCAGATCGGATTCATTCAACAGGTCATTGCCGCTGTTTTTCCTGGCCAGCCTCAGGGCTTCATCTATATTCATCTGCCACAACAAACTCACTGCTGTCATAGTACCAGGCAGGAATCCGGTGGCCCCACCATAACTGCCGGCTTATACACCAGTCGTGGACATTCTCCATCCAATGCCGGTAGAGGTTCTTGAATTTAGACGGGTGAAGATGTATCATCGCCTTCCATAACTGCTCGAGCGCCGGTTTTGAGATCTCCTCCATCTTCAGGAACCACTGCTGTCGAAAGCTTCGGTTCGATCACAGCATGGGTCCTTTCCGAACTTCCTATCTTATTTTATAGTGCTCAACTTTAACCAGGTTGCCGCTTCTTCGACAGTTCCTTCTCGGCAAGATCTTTGGCTGCAAACCTGTCGGCCCCGACAAACATACCTGCACTCTTGCTCAGGTACCGTCATCATTGAATATATCTATTGAAGGAAGATTATGTTTCAGTCCTATCTCATAGTCATTTATATCGTGGGCCGGCGTAATTTTCAGACACCCTGTTCCGAATTCCATATCAACATACTCGTCAAATATAAACGGCACTTCCCTGTTAACCATCGGAACAATCACTTTTTTCCCTTTCAGGTGCTGATATCTTTCATCGTCGGGATTGTGCACACACAGCAGTATCGCCGAGTATGGTCTCGGGCCTGGTTGTTGCTACCGTCACAAAATCATTCCATCCGGCAATTTTATATCTAACATAATAGAGTTTTGACTTCTCCTCAGTGTAAGTAAACTTCCTCATCCGATACAGCAGTCCGGGCCTGAGGATCCCAGTTCACCATCCTTACACCCCGGTAGATCATTCCTTTATTATACAGATCGACAAATACCTTTATCACCGAATCATACCTCTTGTCATCCATTGTAAACAGGGTCCTTTCCCAGTCGCATGATGCGCCAAGCTTCTTCAGCTGTTCAAGGATTATTCCGCCATGTTTATTCGTCCACTCCCATGCATGCTCAAGGAATTGTTCCCTTGTAAGGTCTATTTTTTCAATACCTTCTCACTCTGCAGTTTGGCAACAACCTTTGCTTCGGTGGCAATTGATGCATGATCCGTTCCGGGTACCCAGCATGCATTTTTGCCCATCATCCTGGCCCTGCGGATAAGTACATCCTGAATGGTGTTGTTCAGCATATGACCCATATGAAGCACACCTGTCACATTCGGAGGAGGGATAACAATTGTATATGGCTCTCTTTCATCAGGAACACTTCTGAAGAGCCCCATGTTTCATCCAGTAGTTCATACCACCTGCTTTCCGTTTTACCGGGTTCGTATCTTGAAGGTATCTCCATATTATCAGGTTGTGAAGGATGGGTTTATTGATCTGCAAAAATAGAAATTATTATGAAACCCACATTTATTGCATACACAAACACGTATTTAAAAAATTTTCAGACATGTGGGTTCCATCAGACCATTAAAATAAAAATTATATACTGATGAAATCACAGCAATATCAATCCCGGATCAAATATTTTCTACGTATTAAAATACGTATTAAAATACGTATTTTAATACGTAGATATTTATTCTCATGAAGATTTTACAAATATTCTAAAAATCATACATCCTGTATTTTAATCTTATTAATTTTGCTCCGGGATTAACAATAATGACAAATCGCTGATCAGATGCCATCAATTTCACTAAAAGGCCGTTCAATGCCTGCTTCGCCGATAAGGAAACTGGTTCCTTTTGCCGAAGAAGCTGCCGGGAAGGGGATTAAAGTTTTTCGCCTGAATATAGGCCAGCCCGATATTCCCACACCGGATACCGCACTGAATGCCCTGAGGAATATCAGGCAGAAGGTACTGGAGTACAGCCATTCCGCAGGTAACGAATCTTACCGCCGTAAACTGGCCGATTATTACAATTCTATCGGGATAAATGTCAGTCATTCCGAAATACTGATCACCACCGGCGGTTCGGAGGCTATCCTTTTTGCCCTTAATTCATGTACCGATCCTGGCGATGAGATAATTATACCTGAACCTTTTTATGCGAATTATAATGGCTTTGCAACCTCTGCCGGAGTAAAAATCATTACGGTAACTTCACACATCGGGAATGATTTTGCTTTGCCGCCCATAGCTGAAATTGAGAAAAAAATTACTTCCAAAACAAAAGCGATACTTATCTGCAGTCCCAATAATCCGACAGGATATCTTTATTCAAAGGAGGAAATCAGCCTGCTTGGCGATATTGTAAAGAAACATAACCTTTTTCTCTTCTCAGATGAAGCATACCGTGAGTTGTGTTATGACGGAACGGAACATTTCTCACCGATGAAGCTTCAGGGTATTGACGAAAATGTAATCCTACTCGATTCGGTCTCGAAGCGGTACAGTGAATGCGGGATAAGGATAGGAGCCCTGGTAACAAGAAATAAGGAAGTTATTTCAACAGCTTTGAAATTTGCACAGGCGCGTCTTTCACCACCCGGACTTGGTCAGATTGTTGCAGAAGCATCGATCGACACCCCTGCCGAATACTTCACTGAGATCAACAAGGAATATACGACCCGACGTAATTTTATGGTCGAGGCACTTAATAATATCCCGGGAGTCTATTGTCCCAAACCTAAGGGAGCATTTTACGCGGTTGTCAGGCTTCCGGTTGACGATGCCGATAAATTTGCACAATGGCTCCTCGAAAAGTTCGAGTATAATAACCAGACAGTTATGGTAGCTCCTGCTTCAGGATTTTATTCAACCCCCGGCCTGGGAAAAGACGAGGTGCGGATTGCTTATGTGCTGAAGATCGAAGACCTTAAAAACGCGATCGAAACATTGTCAGAAGCGCTGAAAGCATATCCGGGAGCAACACAATAAATTTACTTATCATACAGCAGGTATTTGTCCCGTATCCTGCCATAATTCTCAAGACCTTCTTTCCAGGTAGCCCTTATTTCCTCAGAGCTCATCCCTTTGATGATCTGCTCCCTGAGCACAGGACCGGCTGCAAGAACATCAAAATAATTGGTGAAAAATTTATCCTTTTCGGGATATTTATTCCAGGCATCAATCACCCAGTCCAGATTTATCTTTGGAGACGGGACCAGCTTATCCGTAACAGCATTCCTTAAATCAACCCCATAACATTTCACTCCCATAAGCGGGGGTTTCACAGATTCCGGCAGACTTTCAGGTATAAAACTAAAACCGGTATCCTGAAACAGTGGTGATCCGTAAACCTGGAAAGGGAAAGGAGTACCCCTTCCCAGAGAAACATTCGTTCCTTCGAAAAAACAAAGCGAAGGATACAGATATACTGATGTCATGTTTGGCAGATTCGGCGATGGTCTTACCGGCAGTTCGTAAAAAGACTGATGTGTATAATTTTTACATTTCACAACCGTCAGATCACACCGGATCCTACCTGCAAGCCAGCCTTCTCCATTTATCATCTTTGCATATTCTCCCACCGTCATTCCATGCATCACGGGAACAGGATGCATCCCTACAAAAGAGCGGTAAGCTGTATCCGCAATATTTCCGTCGAAATAGAAGCCGTTTGGATTCGGCCTGTCGAAAACAATACATTTGACCTTGTTCTCAGCACAAGCTTCCATAACATAATGTAATGTGGAAATATATGTATAGAAGCGTGCCCCCACATCCTGAATATCATATATCACAACATCGATTCCTGCGAGATCTTCGGGCGCGGGTTTACGGCGAACCCCGTAAAGGCTTCGTATCGGAATACCTGTTGCAGCATCTGTTCCGTCACCAATGTGTTCTCCGTCAGCTGCTAACTCTCTGTAACCATGCTCAGGGGTGAGGATCACTTTTATACTGACTCCCTGACCAAGCAAATACTCAACAAGATGTTCATCCCCGACCATGGATGTCTGGTTTGCGACAATACCAACAGACTTGCCTTTGACCAGATCTTTATACATCCCGGGCTGATCTGCTGCAGGCAATGGGTTTTTATCACCACCCTGGCAGCCTGTGGCGAGCAATACTATTGCAATTATTGTCAGTAATTTTCTCATATCGTATTTCTTTTACACCCTAAAGCTACAAAATTTTCCCCTCTGTGAACCTCTGTGAATCTTTCACCCACCGAAGCCCTGGCGCAGGTGGGTTATAAAAAGGTTTAAGAACTTACACAGAGTTACACATAGGGTCCACAGAGTTACACAGAGGTTTTACACGGAGATTTTACTATTTTTGATGCTGATATGAATTTACCATATTTTATAGCCCAGCGTCTTGTAAAAGGCCGTCGCGAATCAACATCCTTCTCGCAACCGATAAATATTATTGCGATAATTGGTATAGCAACCGGGCTGGCAGTGATGATAGTTGCTGTAGCAATCCTTACAGGTTTCAAGGAGCAGATAAGGGAAAAGATTATCGGGTTTGGTTCAAATATACAGATCGTTAACATGGACTCGAATCTGTCGTTTGAAACTGCTCCGATACATGAGGGTAAGGAGTTCATTCCCAGGATCAAGAGCATCCCGGGGATAAAGCATATACAGGTTTTCGCTACCAAAGCCGGGATTATAAAAACGGATGAAGATATCCAGGGTGTTGTACTTAAGGGAGTAGGGAGCGATTTTGACTGGAGCTATTTCAGCAGCAATATGACTGACGGATCTGTTTTTACAGTTTCCGACACTTCACGTACCGATAAAGTGATCATTTCCAAGAAGATTTCTGATCTCCTCAGGCTGAACACCGGGGATTCATTCGCGATGCATTTTGTGCAGGATCCGCCAAGGATGCGAAAGTTCACAATCAGCGGCATATATGAGACAAGTCTGGAGGAGTTCGACAAAATGTACGTCTTCTGCGATATAAGCCATATTAAAAGGCTTAACGGATGGGATGACGATCAGGTGAGCGGATTTGAGATCTTCATCGATGATTTCGACAGGCTCGATGAAATGAAGGTGCGTGTTGAAAATGCAATCGGATTCCAGCTTCTTAAGGACGAAGAGCAGGTACAGGTTATAAGTATCCGCGAAAAGTACCCGCAGATCTTCGACTGGCTTAATTTTCAGGATATAAACGTTATAATAATAATAATCCTGATGCTTGTCGTTGCCGGATTCAATATGGTTTCAAATCTGCTTATTCTTATTCTTGAAAAAACAAATATGATCGGGATACTGAAGGCGCTCGGCTCCCAGGATGTCACAATAAGGAGAGTATTTCTTTACCAGGCAGCTTACCTGATCAGCAAAGGCTTGTTCTGGGGAAATATTATCGGGATCGGGCTGGCACTGATCCAAATGAAAACAGGACTTATTACCCTGGATCCCTCTTCGTATTATATCAAAACAGTCCCTGTAAACCTGCAGTTAAGCCATATACTCCTGCTTAATGCCGGATCCATGGCAGCTATACTTATAATGCTGCTTGTTCCAGCCAAGCTGATAAGCAGGATTACTCCGGTAAAAGCAATAAGATACGATTGAACAGCCGGATTTATTCAGCAGACAGAATATCCTTTTTCAGGTTATCCTGATTCATGCTCATCGTCAGCCTGGGAACATTCTCCACGGAAATGATATTCCTGTAGTGATCAAAGCGTTCAAGTACCTCGGTTACATAATTGACCGATTCCGTTCCCCTGAAATAGCCGTTTTTGACCACCTTATCATTATAATATACCGGATCGGATTTCTTAAGGAGCCAGACGGCAACATTTCCTTCCCATTTCTGGGGATCCATCCCGTTCTTTTCAGCAAGTTTCATTGCATCAAGAACATGTCCGGGACCGGCATTGTAAGAAGCAAGTATGAATTTATACCTTTCTTCTTCATCAGCTATTTTGCTTTCATACATCTTTGTCAGCCATTTGATATTCAGAATGCCTGCTCTCATATTGTTTGCAGGAGAAGATTTAACATCAATGCCGAATCTCTCACCGGTCATTGGCATTACCTGCATTAGACCATAAGCGCCTGCCCATGACTCCACATCGGGGTCAAACCTCGACTCCTGATACATCAGTGATGCAAGAAGCCTCCAGTCCCAGCCTATCTCCTTGCTGGCTCTCTTTATCATTTCATCCCACATAGATATCTTTCCGGTACTCAGTGAATAATAGTCACTCTTTACCCTCAGATTTGACCTGCTGTTCTTAAAATACTTTGCATATACAGATAAATAGCGCCGCGTTTCCTTATAAGAAGTGATCCATTTATTAAGCTCCCTGAGCAGACCGGATGAATCCTGCTTCCGCAATCCCCATGCAATATTCTGGGGGAAACTTACAGGCGTATTGATGTCAATATCAGGATAATAGGTCGAATTGACAATTGCAATATTTTCATCACAAACTGTATATTCGATTGCTCCGTTTGCAACAAATCTTATCAGTTCCTCCGACTCATAAGGTACCCCGATAATACTTATTGTATCTCCTATTTCATCCGATAAAGCCCTTATCCGGTCATAATGTGCAGAGTTTTCCTGAACAAATATTGTCTTATGAGCAAGGTCAAGCTGGTTCCTTATCAGCTGCCTGTCGAGAGCCTCGGCAGTTAATGACTTCCAGTTGCGGGGTTTTCGCTGCACCAGTACCTGCCTGGTCTGGATTATAGGATCGGTAAACAGGATATCTTTTTTTCTTGATGAATTTACTGTAAGCCCGATAGCTATTATATCAGCTTTCCCCGACTGAAGCAGGTCAAAAGCACGATCGAGATGGTTTTCCGTTATTATTTCGAGATCAACTCCCAGATGTTCTGTGAATTCATTAAGAAGCTCAAAATGGAACCCCATCGGTTCACCTTTATAAACAAAATAATTTGTCGAATTAAAATCAGTAACAGCAACAAGTTTGCCTCTTTCCCGTATAACATCAAGGTCACAGGAAACACTTTTGCCAATATTTATATTCAGGTGATTTTTACTGTCAGTGCAGGATAATAAGAACACTGCAAGTAAGGCTGTAAAAAGGATAATTTTCTTTCCCAATAGTAGCGTATTTGTTTCAAAATTATATCAGACAAAAACGCCGCAAAGATACAAAAAATTTTAATTATAAAACGTCCAGGCTAAACCATAGCGTAACATTCTGTTATTCATGGGATAAGAGGGTGTCATGAAGTAATCGTAACCAAGCATTCCCGCGTTTACATGGTCAAACATTATGAAGATCCTCGTTCTTTTGAGCTTGAGATTAAGAAAAACATTGACGAAAGGATAATTACCCGTTCTGACCTTTTCCTGTCTGAAGAACCTTCCTGTTGAAGGCATATAGGAATAAGCATAATAAGGTGTATGATATAGAACATCAAACCCGAGCTGGGTATTAAGTTTTCCGTTTGTCTGTTTGAATCGGAACAGATGTTCGAAATAACCGGCTGATCGCAGTGAAACGAGGGGAAGGTCAAGAATTTCAGCATTACTTGATATTTGTGCAAGAACATCTCCCGTGAGGTGGAATTTCCATGCTTTCAGTTCTTTGCTTAACATTATGGATGCCACGGACAGTCCGCCTCCGTGCTGTGAAGGAACTGCATCAGTATTAAAATCAGTATAATTGTCAATTATTGCATAATCAACCCTCAGATCGGTTTTCCGGGCCGGGTAGGCAAACCGGGTTCCCACATCGATCCTGAATTCCTTATTCATATTGTTCTGCCATTCAAAATGGTTGCTTCCCCATCTGGCATACCAGAATGAAGGCTGCCGGTTGAGTATACTCCCGTAGATGATCCAGTCTGCCTTTCCTTTTTTCCATCCGAATGATTTGGTTATTTCACCTTTGAGGCTGAAGTCTCCAGCTCTGTATCCAGTCAGGAACAGTTCGCCGTCTGCAGTCCATCTGAACTTATCACCGATGCTGTTAAAAAGCCTTCCGACAACTGCATTATTGCTTTTTCTCCACGTCATTGTATCGGCAAGTGTGGTATCGTGGGTGGGCATTATAGAGCTGTAACGGAAAAGCTCGTTCCTGATACCAACCCCTCCGCCAAGGCTTATTTTACGGGTTTCATCTGTCGCAAAATCAAAGCGGAGGGTGTTTTTAATACTTCGCTGTGAAAGGGAGTCGAAAGTGGCTGTTTTGTCTATAAAAATTGTATCATAGAATCCTGAAGAGGGACTTTTATCAGCATAAGATCTTTTATTATTCTCAATAATGAATATATGAGAAAAGGTACCTCTCAATCCTGCGAACCCTTCCGCTTTTTTGAGTGAATCACCCGATTCGGCGCGTTTACCTACTGTGACGCGCTGAACAAGGAGCAGGTTACGATTCTTAAGTACACTTTTTGCAGCATTCAGGCCTCCCAGGTTTACCGGAACATCCCGTGTTTCAAACTGGCTAAGCTCATCCTTATTTATTATACCACCGTTCTCGTAGGAGGTTATATCATTTACACCTGCTGAAAAGTAAAATTTATAAACCGGGGCAGTGTAAGACGAAAATAAGGTAAAAGCTTTATCCTCAGCTCTCTGATAATTATACTGACCAAGGTTGTATACAATATCATAAATTAGCCCGAAATTCAGGAACCTGTTCGCATTCTGTGAATGCCTGATCCTGAAAGTCTGCTCGGATGTTTCCCTCGGTCCCCCGTTTGTCCAGGCAAGTTCGGTAAACGGAACCTGTGTGTTCATAAATAAAGCTCTTGAAGGAGTATACATTAACGGAAAATAATGCGCATACAGGAATCTGTCAGGATCAGAGATCCGGTCAAAGAAGTTCAGCTGGAAGAACGGAAGGCCGTAATTACCCAGAGTAGCATTAAGAGGTGAGTATCTGTCGGTTAACCTGTAACGGTTGAATAACGAAAAAACCGTATCAAAAGGAACTATGGTCTCTTCAGTAAAATCGCTGTTAAGATTCCATTGTTTGATGATCCTGGGTCCGGCAGACGGCTTTGAAGGCGATTCTCCCTCAGTCTGCGCATTAGTGTAAAACCCGGGCAAAGCGGCAAGAAGCAGTATTATCAAAAAATTTCTGATCATCTGCGCAAATATAGGAAATATGAAGATAAATGAACTTCCCTGTAAATTGCTCTTTGCTTTTAATCTATTGCATCGTTCAGATAGGGATTGCTATTCCTGAGAACCGGCCCGTCGGTATCATCGGAAGTAAGTGTAAATGTTGAAGGTTTGCTGTCAGATGTATTGTCATGAGAAGGAAGCGGCCTGTTCCTTCTGATATAAGCCGGAACATCCTCAAATGCTTCAATGTTTTCATTCATGGTCTTACTGGATATTCCCTCCTTTTCCATGATCTTCTGCATGTGTTTGACTCTTCTCAGCCTGACCTCCGGATCTTTCTCTCCGTTTTCATCGTTGCCGGCATCTTTATCCGTCCTCGACTTTCTATTAATGCTTTCAATGTTGAAGTCAAGGACACCCTGATATTCTTCTTCTGCATCAGAGATTATTGATTTCTGGCCTTTCTGGTGAACATTGAAGTTCTCGTCGGCTTTATCGGGGATAAGATGAGGTGGGGGAACATAGTCTGCACCGTTGAGCATCTCAACTGTTTTGGCCCTTCGGGGTTTTGCAGGCTCTATCAGGCTGTTAGCCTCAAAACCTGTAGCGATGACCGTGATGCTGATATTTTCACCAAGAGTCGAATCTGACGAAAGTCCTCTGATTATCAGTGCATCATCGGAAGCTGTTGCATACATATAGTCGGTAATGTCGCCCAGCTCATCCATTGTAAGCTCATGCTCGCCAGTCCCGGATGAAATGTTGATCAGGATGCTTTTTGCACCGGTAATGTCATTGGAATTTAGCAGGGGAGATGCAAGTGCATTCTCAATAGCGCAAACAGCCCTGTTCTCCCCTGCTGCAATTCCCATACCCATGACAGCGACTCCCGAATTCTTCATAACTGTTTCAACGTCGGCAAAGTCGACGTTTATATAACCTGTTACCGTAATTATCTCAGCAATACCTTTTACAGCAGTGGTAAGAACATCATCGGCTTTTGAAAATGCCGATGATACTCCAAGATTTCCATGCATCTCCCTCAGCTTTTCATTATTGATCACCAGGAGTGAATCAACATGATCCTTGAGTTCAGCGATCCCGTCTATTGCATAGCCGATCCTGATCTTACCTTCCGACTTGAATGGGATCGTCACAACAGCTATTGTGAGCAATCCTGAATCTTTACAGGCTTTTGCAATAACGGGAATGGCACCGGTACCGGTACCTCCCCCCATACCTGTTGTAAGAAAGACCATCCTTGTATTTCCCGACAGGGCTTTCATCACATCCCCGATGTTTTCCTCGGCCGCCTTCCTGCCTTTGTCAGGCTGGCTTCCGGCACCCATTCCTTCGGTAAGCGATGCACCTAGCTGGATCTTTACCGGAACAGGACTTTTATTTAGCGACTGTCGGTCGGTATTACAAACAAGGAAGTTCACATCCTTGATGCCTTTTTCAAACATGTGGGTGACTGCATTGACTCCGCCACCGCCCACCCCAACAACCTTTATCATTGATGATCTCTCAACCGGCAGGTCGAAATTCATCAGATCGTCGGACATTTCGTTAAGAATAGTAGTTTTACTCACGGCCTTGATTTATTTACACTTCAGGAATAATAATTTCAGTTAATCGGGTTATCCTCAACTTCAAACATCTTCTGCATTATAATCTTGATTTTTTCAGACAGAGTGGTTTTTTGCTCCCTGCCGGTTTCATCCTGCCCATCATCAGTTACCTCCGCCGGTTCAAGAATATCTACAGGCTTTTCTTTAAAATCATCCTGAAGAGCAGCATTAAATGATTTCTTATATGTCTCCAGATAATCAAATCCCCTCATAATAAGTCCGACACTTGTAGCATACATTGGTTGATTGATCTCATTCCTGCCGGATCCGGTCAGGTGCTCATTGGGATATCCGATCCTGACATCCATTGCCGTTTTAAACTTCATAAGCTGAGAAAGATGTTTCAGCATTGCGCCTCCGCCGGTTATAACAATCCCTGCAGCAAGTTTATCGGAGTAACCCGAATTCTGAATCTCGAAATTGATAAAATCTATTATCTCCTCCATCCTCGACTGGATAATATATGACAGGCTTCTGAAGGAAATTTCCTTGGGTGTCCTTCCGCTTATGCCGGGAATAGCCACTACTTTATCATCGGGAGCAATATCCCCGAGAGCTGAACCATACTGGATCTTTAATTGTTCGGCATGCCTCAGGAGTATTGCACACCCCTCCTTAATATCATTTGTCACAACATTCCCTCCGAGAGGTATCACTGCAGTGTGCCTTATAATATTATCATAATATACAGCAAGATCAGTTGTACCACCACCGATATCAACCAGAACAACTCCGGCCTCCATTTCATCATCTGTCAGAACAGCATCTGCTGAAGCAAGAGGTTCAAGAATAAGGTCTTTCACAGTAAGGTTGGCCCGTCTGATACATTTTTCAATATTCTTGGCAGCTGCAACCTGACCAATTACAATATGGAAGTTGGCTTCCAGCCGTCTTCCGCAAATCCCTATCGGACTCTTGAGACCGGTTTCATTATCCACAATGAAATTCTGAGGGATAACATGAATGATCTCCTCTCCTATATCTATATGGATCTTGTGCATGTCCTCAATGAGCCTGAACACTTCATCCTTCTTTATTTCATCCTCGTATGAGTCACGCATGATATAGCCACGGCTTTTCATGCTTTTGATATGTTGCCCCGCAATACCGACAAATACTTCAGAAAATTTTATTCCCGACCGTTTCTGTACATCGTCAACGGTTGTCTGGATTGCTGTGACAGTGTCTTCAATATTTATCACAACGCCTCTCTTGACGCCTTTTGAAAGCGCTTTGCTCAATCCGAGAATTTCAATCTTACCATTCTCATTTTTCTTACCGACAATCGAGACAATTTTTGTGGTCCCGATATCGATGGCTGCTACGAACTGTTCTCTGGTGCTCATATTGTTAATTTTAGTTTCTTATTGTCTCCTTTTGCATACTATCTGATCCCTGAATTCAAGATTTATCACAGAATATTTATTCCAGCCTGCTTCAGGGAGGACTTTATCATAGAAAGCTGACAGATTCTTCAGCTTGCCTTCATAATTTTCAAAAGTTCCCAGATGTATCTGGTGATTTCCCACTCTGGGGATAAGATCGATCTCCGAGCGGCTGTCAACATAAATCTGGTCGATCTGAGCTGACCAGAAATCGTCGCCTGATATATACTTTACAAAATGATATACATCCCTCAGTATTGTATTCCTGATGCTGGTATCCATAATGCTCACACCGTTAAGCATTGCCTGGCTGATCGTTATATCTCCACCGACAACATGCAGCCTTGGGGTATATAGGTTCCTTCTTCTGACTAGAACTCCCTCATCGTCAATAAAAAAGTCCCCGCCGCTGTCAGGAATCACCCTCATTATCGGATCTCTCTGATCCACAAAAACATTCAGCATGCCGTCGATTGTCAGATATACCTCAGCAACCTTCAGCTCTCTCAGTTCACTGACCCTGTTTTCAATTTCGTCGAGAGCAAGATTTTTAACAGGCCGGCCAAGAAAGCCTGATCCGGTCCCGCGGACAAGATTGAGAAGCTGCCTCCTTGTAACAAAATGATATTCTGATGAATCGCTGATACTTATTGATATGCCGCTGCAAGGCCTGGATCCATAAAAGGATGAAAGCCACACCGGCATTATAATGATATATAATAAAGGTATTATCAAAAGTATTTTTACAAACCTTATCATTTAATCACCTTTCCTTTCAGCTTCTCTGTTATCGGACCTACGAGCCTGTCTATATCTCCGGCCCCTATAGTGACAAGTACATCAATCTTTCCGGGATCCAGCCAGGACAGTATCTCGTCCATCTTTAAAAGCTTCCTGTTCTGAAGCTTCATCTTACCCAGAATGAGTTCAGAAGATATTCCGGTAATCGGTTTTTCCCTTGCAGGATAGATCGGAAGAAGTATCGCTTCATCAAGCTCATCGAGTATTTTTGCAAATCCTTCGGCATGATCACGGGTTCTTGAGAACAGATGAGGCTGAAATATCCCTGTAACCCTTCTTCCGGCAAAATATTCCCTCACCGACCTGATACAAGCTTTTATTTCCTCGGGATGATGGGCATAATCATCTATATATGCCAGCCCGGGCAGATTGACCCTTATATCGAATCTCCGTTTTACTCCCCTGAAAAGGATTATTGCCTTACGTATCTCCTCCACAGTAACCCCGCAATTGAGTGCAATGGCTATTGCCGCAGTCAGATTTTCAATATTAATGATCCCGGGAAAGGGGAACCGGAGATTCTCAAGCAATCCGCCCGGGGTCTGAAGGCTGAAAATGTAATAATCATCCCTGCGTTCAATATTGTAATTCCGGTAATCTGATCCCGGGTCACTTCCATAAGTAAGACACCTCACATTTCCGGGGCATCTGATCATTTCCTTTATTTTGCTGTTCAGAATAAGTATACCTCCGGTTCTGATTTTGCTGCAGAAAATATTGTATGCCTCAATCATTGTTTCATGATCACCGTAGATATCAAGGTGATCGGCATCAACGGATGAAATAACTGCCATAAGCGGCTTCAGCTGATGAAATGACCTGTCAAATTCATCAGCTTCCATTACGGTGAACCGGCTCTCTCCAAGAAGAAGGTTTGAATTATAATTCAAAGATATCCCTCCAAGGAAGGCTGAACAATCGACATGCGATTGTTTCAGGATATGGGCGATCATGGTGGAAATTGTAGTCTTTCCGTGTGTTCCGGCTACTGCAAGTGCATCTGTATCCGAAGAGATAGCCCCCAGGACTTCAGCTCTCTTGAATATCGAATAACCGTTATTCCTGAAAAACCCAAGGATATTGCTTTCCGCGGGTATTGCAGGGGTATAAATTACAAGTACTTTATCCTTACCTGCAACATCCCTGAACAGCGGAGGTAGGTCAATAATTACATCTTTAAAGGATATTAAACAGCCTTCTGTGGAAAGAGCATCGGTAACACTGCTTTCCGATCTGTCGTAACCGGCAACGGTATAGCCTCCGTTCCTGAAGTACAATGCAATGGCGCTCATGCCGATACCACCGATACCAACAAAATACATTCCCTGTATGTTTTTAAGATCGATCATCCTTCTGCCAGTTTCAATACTTCTGAAGCTATTTTTATGTCGGCATCCCTTAATGCCATTTTTTTGATATTCTCAGAAAGAATGGCCCTTTGGGATTTATCTGATACAAGTCTGACCGCCACATCAACCAGTGTTGCCGGGGCATCCCCGTCCTTTACCAGGATGGCAGCATTTTTCTCTGAAAGGGCCCGGGCATTCCTCGTCTGGTGGTCTTCTGCCACATTCGGCGAAGGGACCAGTATAACAGGTTTGCCTGCAAGACATAATTCCGAAATTGTCCCGGCTCCTGCCCTTGAGATAATAATATCGGCTGCCGAAAAGGCATAATCCATTCTGTTAATGAATCCGTGAACCGAAATACTGCCGGCGGGCAAACCGGAGACCAATGATTTAATACTCTCAAAATAATACCGGCCGGTCTGCCACAGCCACTGACAATCCGACCCGGTGAGCTTATCAAGATCCATACTCAGGCTTTTATTTACAGTTCCTGCTCCAAGAGAACCTCCGAGGATGAGTATGACGGGTTTCCCGGTCTTCAAACCAAAAAATGAAAGTGCTTCTTCCTTAAGGTTATCAAGGTTGTCGTAATTCTGACGCACCGGATTACCTGTCTTTATTATTTTTCCGGCTGGGAAATATTTCTCCATTCCGTCATAGGCAACGCATATCACTGATGCTTTTTTTGCAAGAAGTCTGTTCGTTATTCCCGCATAGCTATTCTGTTCCTGTATAAGCGTGGGTATTCCCATCTTTCCGGCCTGTCTGAGAACCGGACCGCTGGCATAACCACCGACCCCAACGGCAACATCAGGCCGGAACTCCTGAATAATCTTCTTTGCTGCTGAAAGGCTTTTAAACAACCTGAACAGTACCGAGAAATTTTTGAAAGTGAAGTGACGGTAAAATCCGGCTACAGGGAGACCGGTGATTTTATATCCTGACTCCGGCACCTTTTCCATTTCCATCCGGCCTTCAGCTCCGACAAAAAGGATATCGATCTCAGGATCTGCCCTCCTGAGAGCATTGGCGACCGAGATGGCGGGAAACACATGCCCCCCGGTACCCCCTCCGCTGATTATCACCCTTTTATGCCGATACTGATCCATATATTATCTCACCTTCATCTTTTTTCTCCTCCTCCGGGAGATCTTCTTTCTTAATCCTTGCATTGACTACCCTGCTGACGCTCAGGATCACCCCTATTGAGAAGCACATTATTATCACCGAAGTCCTTCCCCAGCTTACCATCGGGAGAGTCTGCCCGGTCACCGGCAAAATACCGGTAGCCACCATCATGTTCAGCATAGCCTGTGAAACTATCATCACAACAAGCCCCATAACCAGGTAGGCAGGAAATGCAGTGTCGCATTTTTTCACTATTGTTATACCTCTGAACAGGAGTATCAGATATGCAAATACGAGGGGGATTGCTCCCAGGAGCAAACCATACTCCTCAATTATTATCGCAAAAATAAAATCGGAATTTGACTGGGGAAGAATATTCCTCTGTATACTGTGACCGGGAGCCTTACCGAAGAGACCTCCGGTGGAAATAGCTATTTTGGCCTGATTGATCTGATAATCATCACCTGTATCTCCCTTCCCTGTGAAGAAAGCAATAAGCCTTTCAATCCATGTCATAACCCTGTTGTCTTCCCGTATCAGCCATAAAAGGAGGGCAAAGAGTATAATGAAAACAACGGCCAATCCGATATAAGCGAGAAGATATTTCAGGGGGACTCCCCCTATGAATAATATTAAAATGCAGATGCCGAAGACCATTATAGCCGTTGAAAGGTTTTCGGGCATTATAAGGGCACATATTACCAAAACCGGAAGCATAAAGAATTTTGTCACCAGGACAAAATCCTTCAGCTGATTCTGGTATTTGGAAAGGGTTCTGGCGAGGTATATAACCAGCGCCACCTTGGCTATATCTGATGTCTGGATCCTGAATCCGATAAAAGGAATCTCAAGCCAGCGGGTCGCATCATTGATCCTTACCCCGAAAAAGAATGTCAGTACCAGCAATCCTGCCGATACTATTATTGCAATTCCTGCAAGTGAAGAATAGATCCTGTAAGGAAGATAGTGGACAATCACAATTATAATGAGCCCTGCTGTCAGCATCATAAGCTGACTTCTCAGGAAATATGTTGTATTTCCACCATGGTTCCTGAATGCAACATTTACTGAAGAGCTGTATACTGCCAGGAGTGAATAAATCATAAAAATGGCTACCAGTCCCCATATAGCCCTGTCGCCTTTAAATGTTTTTGTAAGCCATCCCTGTTGCATAGCGGTTATATCTAAAGATTTCTTACAGCAGCCTTGAACTGACGCCCCCTGTCTTCATAATTCACGAACAGATCAAAACTGGCACACGCAGGAGACAATAATACAGTATCGCCTTTCGTGGCAAGATAATACGCTGACCTTACTGCTTCTTCCATTGATGTTGTCTCAATAATTGTAGGCACTTTATCCCTGAAAGAATCCATTATCTTTTTATTGTCTTTACCAAGGCAGACCACAGCCTTAACCTTTTGCTTAACTACCTGGAATAATTCCGAGTAATCGTTTCCCTTATCCGTTCCTCCGGCAATCCATATCACATCCGTCTCCATACATTCAAGTGCATACCATGTTGAATTTACATTGGTGGCTTTTGAATCATTTATAAAATTGATACCGCTCACCTTGATTACCGGCTCCAGTCGGTGTTCCACACCCTGGAAATCAGCGAGGCTTTCCCGGATGACATCCTTGCGGATGTTAAGCACTTTACCAGCAATAGCAGCAGCCATTGAATTGTAGGTGTTATGACGTCCCTTAAGCGCCAGTTCATGAATGGTCATAAGTTTGGTTTTATTTTGGTAATCAACAATTAATTCGTTGTCATCGATGTAAGCTGTCATGTTCTCCTTCACAGTATCGGAAAAAGGAAGGAGTGTCATCAGAAATTCTTTTTTGGCCAGCTCTTTTTGTATTACAGGATCATCAGCCCAGTAAATTAAAAATTCTGTTTTACCCTGATTCCGAGTTATCCTGAATTTTGAATCGATATAATTCTGAAAATCATATCCGTACCTGTCCAGGTGATCAGGAGTTATATTCATCAGAATTGCTATATCGGCTTTAAACCCGAACATATCATCAAGCTGAAAGCTGCTCAGCTCGATTACATAATAATCATGTGATCCTAGGGCAACCGACATTGCAAAACTGTTACCCACATTTCCGGTCATTGCAACACTCTTACCTGCTTTTTTAAGCATATGACTGATCAGGTTGGTAACTGTAGTTTTACCATTACTGCCTGTTACACAGATTTTTGTTCCTTTTGCATATCTCCCGGCAAACTCAATTTCAGAAATAACAGGTATGCCCTTCTCGCGGATTTTAACTAATACCGGAGAATTTTCCTTTATGCCCGGGCTTTTTATAACCTCATCAGCTGTAATTATTTCGCCTTCAGTATGCTTACCCTGCTCCCATCTTATATTATAATTATCCAGGATCTCACGGTATTTCTCCTTTATCTCTCCATAATCGGATACAAAAACATCAAACCCGTTTTTCATGGCCAGTACTGCTGAACCAGTACCACTTTCACCCGCTCCCAGGATTACAATCTTCTTTTTCATTCAACTATCTGATCTTAAGCGTCACAATACTTATAACTGCAAGGATTAATCCTATTATCCAGAATCGTGTGACAATTTTCGGTTCGGGATATCCTTTCTTCTGATAATGATGATGAAGGGGGGCCATTAAAAATATCCTCCTGCCCTCCCCGTATTTCCTTTTTGTCCTTTTAAACCATGATACCTGAAGCACTACCGAAAGAATTTCGGCAAAAAAGATCCCGCAGAGGACAGGTATCAGAAGCTCTTTTCTGATAACAATCGCAAAAACTGCAATTATTCCTCCCAGTGCCAGAGAGCCGGTATCTCCCATGAAAACCTGTGCCGGAAAAGAGTTATACCACAGGAATCCGACTGTTCCGCCGATAAAGGCACCGGCAAATATCACAAGCTCTTCAGAGCCGGGGATGAACATTATGTTAAGATAGTTAGCATAAATAATGTTACTAGATACATAGGCAAGAATGCCCAGTGCAGTACCTATAATTGCGGATGTTCCCGTAGCAAGGCCATCAAGCCCATCCGTAATATTGGCTCCATTCGAGACTGCGGTCAGAACGAAAATTATAACCAGGATATATACGATCCATGTCAGGGCCTGCTTCCTGTCCTTATTTATAAATGGAACGAGCCAGGAATAATTGAATTCATTGTTCTTAACAAAAGGTATAGTTGTTTTTGTTGATTTTCTCTCCATTGTTATTTCCCTTTCCGGCGAAACCGAAACAGGAGTTTTCGCCAGTTCACTTCTTTCACCTGCGGTAAGCTCAGAAAGGTTAACCCTCTCGGTAATCATCACATCATTGCTGAAGCAGAGTATAATCCCTACTATGAGACCAAGCACTATCTGTCCGAGGATCTTAAATCTTCCTGCGAGCCCCTCCTTGTTCCTGCGGTAAATCTTAATATAGTCATCAACAAATCCGATCAGTCCAAGCCATAATGTTGTGATAAGCATGATTATCACATATATATTATCAAGCCTTGCAAAGATTAGTGTAGGTATTACTATTGATGCAAGAATTATTATACCACCCATCGACGGTGTTCCCTGTTTGCGGTATTGCCCCTCAAGCCCGAGATCCCTTACCACTTCCCCTGCCTGTTTTTTCTGAAGTAATTGTATGATCCTTTTCCCTATCATCATGGATATGAAAAGGGATGTTATGACAGCTGCAGCTGACCTGAAGGAGATGTAGCTGAAAACACCTGCCCCTGGTACATTAAGTTTATCAAGATATTCAAACAGATAGTACAGCATTCTTCAGTAGTATTATTTATCCGACAGTGCCTTTCTGAGTTCCTCCCTGTCATCGAAATGGTGCTTTACCCCATTTACTTCCTGGTAAGTCTCATGACCCTTTCCGGCGACAAGTATTACATCTCCCGGATTTGCAAGCATGACAGCAGTTTTTATTGCTTCCCTCCGGTCGCAGATCCTGACTGATCTCTTCCTCATGTCAGCGGTCAGACCCTCTTCCATATCATCAAGGATCTTTTCAGGATCTTCAGTTCTGGGATTATCCGATGTAAGTATTAACCTGGTGCTTCCTTCGGCAGATATTGCAGCCATCTTCGGCCTTTTGGTCCGGTCACGGTCGCCTCCGGCTCCCACAACGGTTATCAGGCTGACATCGGCTTTACGGATCTTGTTTAATGTGCTTATCACATTAAGAAGGGCATCAGGTGTGTGGGCATAATCGACAATACCGGTTATTCCGCCCCGGGAACGGATAACTTCAAGCCTTCCTGAAACAGAGTTCATCTCGCTGAGAATGGTCAGAACCTCCCTGCTGTCGGCCCCCAGGAGAACTGCAGCAGAATATACTGCAAGAAGGTTTGAAGCATTAAAATCGCCGATAAATTTTGTCCAGACTTCTTCTCCCATTATCCTGAGGCCCATACCCTGGAAGCTCTGCTCTATTATCCCGCAACGAAAGTCGGCCATGCCTCTCACTGAAAAGGTATAGTGCCGTGCATTGCAGTTCTGGAGCATAACCATTCCGTTTTTGTCATCGGCATTTACAAGAGCAAAAGCCTTTTCAGGCAATGAATCGAACCAGCTTTTCTTCGCGGCCAGATACCTGTCGAAGGTCCTGTGATAATCGAGATGATCGTGTGTAAGGTTAGTGAAGATACCGCCTGCAAATTCGAGTCCGGCAATACGTTTCTGATCAGAAGCATGGGAACTGACCTCCATGAAAGCATAATCACATCCCGCTTTTACCATATCGCTCATAATCCTGTTAAGCTGAACAGGATCGGGAGTTGTATGTGTGGCCTCCATCTCCTTATCAACGATATAATTACATACAGTCGAAAAAAGCCCGCATTTGTATCCCAGACCTGAAAATACCCTGAATAGCAGTGTGGCTATTGTTGTCTTGCCATTGGTCCCGGTCACTCCCGTAAGCTTCATGAAGGAAGAAGGATTACCGAAAAAATTTGAGGAAACCTGTCCGAGCGCCCCGGCAGAATCCCCTGTCACTATCCATGATACTCCGGGTGCAGTAATTTCAGGGAGCTTCTCACATATAATTGCCGAAGCACCTGATTCAACAGCTTTGCCAATAAAATCATGCCCGTCGCTCTTTGACCCTTTTACAGCAACAAAGAGAGAATTTTCCGTAACCTTCCGGGAATCGAACACAATATTTTCTATTTCACGGTTCCTCTCACCTGAAAAGGATAATATCTCAATATCATTTAATATTATGTCAAGCTCCATACTATTACATATTCATTTCAAGAGAGACCACCTGTCCTTCAAAATATCTTTCTCCATGTTGCGGGGATTGCCTGAGCACTTTCCCTTTACCGGTGAAACTCACCCGGTAACCCGAGTTCTCCAGAAGGTACATTGCATCCCTGAGGCTCATTCCCCTCACATCAGGTACCTGACCCTTGCTGATCTTTACTCCGGTATAAGTTATTGTATCGCCGCTTTCCCTGGTTTTGATCCATTCATCCCTTGCACTCCTGCGAACCCTGACGTCAAGTTCACCAAGGACTTTGTTTATATCCTGCCTGAATCCGTTACCGGCCTCAGGAGCTTGTAATGCCGTACGTTCTCCTTTGGGATCCCTGAAGTCCCTGTAGAAATTTGTTGCATAAATTTTGTCAGAGATCTCCCTGAATACAGAGCCGGCCACCTGATTACCATAGTAGACACCGTTAGAAGGAGCATTTACTACAACTATGCATGAATAGAGTGGATTTTCGGCAGGAAAATAGCCTACGAATGAGGCCTGGTATGAGATCCCCGATCCTGAATTGTATCCTCTGTTGCCTTTTGCAATCTGGGCCGTGCCTGTTTTCCCGGCAATCTTATAATTGGCATTGCGGAGGTTTGTTGCAGTGCCATGCTCCACAACACCCTCCATCATTTTTTTTGCTTTTTTTATTGTAGGTCCGGAGGCAATTGAGTTGACGATGACATCGGGATTAAACCGTCTTAAAACGGTACCGTTACGTGTTATTGCTACCACAAATCGTGGTTTCATCATTTTTCCGTCATTAGCCACTGCATTGTAGAATGTCAGTATCTGCAATGGTGTCATCTGTACCTCATAACCATGCGACATCATGGGAAGAGAAATGCCTGACCAGAACTGATCTCCCGGGTATCTTATCAGAGGTTCTCCTTCTCCTTTGATCTGCAGATCAAGTTTTTCATTAAGCTTCATGGCGCACAGCCGGTTAACAAAATCTTTCGGACGTTCTCCGTATATGCCGGTAATGAGTTTTGCAGTACCGACATTAGAGGATTTTTCAAAGACCTGTTTGACCGTCAGCCTGCCATATCCGTCCTCTTTTGTATCACGTATGATCTTGTTATAAAACTTCACGCTTCCCGAACCCGTATCAACAATATCTCCGGTGTCAATAATACCCTCTTCGAGAGCAGCCATCATCACCGGAAGCTTAAATGTGGATCCCGGCTCGGTGCTCTCGCCTACTGCATAATTATAGCTTTCTCTGTATCTTCCATCAGAACCTATTTCGAGGTTGGCGATAGCTCTTATGTCACCTGTAGCTACTTCCATAACCACGGCACATCCATGATGTGCATTGTGCTTCCTGAGCTGATTTGCAAGAGCGGTTGATGCCACATCCTGAAGGTCAATATCAATTGTTGTCACCACATCGTTGCCATCGCGGGAATCAATTGTCCCTGCAGCATCAACAGTTATC
The DNA here is from genome assembly GCA_963700275.1 of uncultured Bacteroidales bacterium. GTDB lineage: Bacteria > Bacteroidota > Bacteroidia > Bacteroidales > VadinHA17 > LD21. The sequence continues at coordinate 348,448 of CAVOWZ010000008.1, forward strand.
CAGTCACCTCCGGTCAGGCGTTGCTTCACAGCCATTCCGTTCTTACCTGCAAGTTCTTTATCAAATGAGCCTTCAATGCCAACCCGGGTACCTCCGTCGCCCAGACTAAGATATCCGATCGTCCTTGCAGCCAGCTCACTGTTTGGGTGCATACGAATATTTTCAGCCTGTGCCATTAATCCGCCCTTATACTGCCCTTCCCTGAATATCGGAAGCTTCTTTAAGCTGTTTCAGAGTTTCATAATCAACCTTCCTTTTAATAAGAAAATATCGGTCGCCTCTTTTCCTGGCATCTGTAATGACAGTTTTCCAGCCGGCAGCTGATCTTACACCGAGGTATTTTGCCAGGCCGGAAGACAGGCCATTTATACCATTTGACCAGGTCTGCTGTAACATTCCGGTGCTCCTGGTATCCATATATACTGTATAGTAAGGGACTGAACTGGCCAGCAGACGGCCGTCATGGGTAAGAATATCTCCTCTGTCAGCAGGCACCTCGGTGGTCTGGAATACATATTTTTCGCTCATAGCCGCCCATTTACCATGCTCTACAGTCTGGAGAATGAGAATACGGACAAAGATTGCCAGTGCAGCAAGCGCCAGTACAAAATAAAGAATACCGCCCCGGAATACTATTTCATCTCTTACGGCCATAATTCCTATTTATCAACAAGAAGCTTAAATGCAGGAGTTTCAAGTTCCTCCAGCTCAAGACCTTTCTCCCTAACCAGCTTTAATACCTCCGATTGCCTGCTGGCGTACATGAGGTCTGCCGAGGTCGAAAGTGATTCAGCTCTCAGTTCCCTCACTTCCCTCTGCATCCTGTTCATATCACGTGTTATCTTTTCTGCATTAAACCTGTTTGCTATGTAAACTGCTGCCAGAAAGGTTATAAGCATTACATACCATATATTCCTGAGAATAATCGTTGAAGTGATCCCCCCGCTGAGGATCTCCTTCAGGATGCTTCCTGTGGAGATCTTTTTCCCGTTTTCCGATTCCTCCTTTGCCATGTCTCAGATCTTTTCAGCGATTCGCAATCGTGCGCTCCTTGCCCTGCCATTTGCGGCAATTTCATCATCCCCGGGTATTATACCCTTCTTAGTCAGCACTCTGAAAGGAACTTCCGGGTTACCGTAAAAATCTTTCTTTTCAATGCCTTCAAAATTGCCTGAACGCATGAAGTTCTTAACAATCCTGTCTTCGAGTGAGTGATAGGTGATAACGACAAGCCTGCCACCGCTGGTAAGCATTTCAAGCGACTGAAAAAGCATTTCCTTCAGATTATCTATTTCGTGGTTGACAGCGATCCTCAGAGCCTGAAACACTTTCGCATAGAATTTATGCTCCTGTCTTGCCGGAACCAGAGATCCGATTGCAGAAACAAGATCGCTTGTCCTGAGGATTGGCTTTGTTCTTGCTGAAGAAACAATTTTCCTTGCAATGGCCCTGGAATTTGTTAGTTCACCATACTCAAAAAATATATCTGCCAGAGCCGATTCATCCGATTTACGGATAATATCAGCTGCAGTAGTGCTGCCATCCCTGTTCATTCTCATATCAAGGGGTGCATCGAACCTGAATGAGAATCCACGCTCAGGCTCATCGAACTGATGGAATGAAACTCCCAGATCGGCAATCAGCCCATCAATCGATCCTATTCCATTATATTTAAGATTGTTCCTGAGGAATCTGAAATTCTGGTTAAGTAAGATGAACCGGCTGTCGACCGGGATATTAGCAGCAGCATCTTCATCCTGGTCAAAAGCTATCAGCTTTCCTGTTGTTAACCGGCTGAGAATCTCTAAGGAATGGCCCCCTCCCCCGAATGTTACATCAACATAAATGCCGTCAGGGCGTATATTCAGCCCTTCGATACACTTTTCCGGCATTGCAGGTATATGATAGACCATTGTTAATCAGAATCATTAATGTCACCCAGAAACTCTTCTGTCTGATTTGCCAGTTCTTCGGGCGTCAGGTCGGTTTTATTATAATTCTCCGCTGCCCAGATCTCTATCTTTCCATCCTGTCCGAGAAGGACTACATCCCTGTCAGCACCAATAATGTCGAGAAGCCGTCTCGGGACCAGGAAACGATTATTGCTGTCAAGCTCCAGTTTATCAGTCCCTTTATAAAAATTCCTCAGGAAATTGCTGTGAATACGGTTATAAGGATTCACTTTTTTTCGTATCTTTTCAACCTGCCGGTTCCAGTCATCAGCTGAATAAAGCGCCAGGCAGTTAACGAAAATATCTTTACGGACTATTAAATGATCACGGCTTTCAGCAGGCAATTGCTTAATAAAATCCATCGGAAGAATGATCCTTCCCTTGGCATCAACCTTGCAAAAATTTTCACCGATAAAGGTGGCCATGACTTTCTTGTTTTCAATCAGGACGCTAAAATAAACAAAAATTCCCCACTTTCCCCCACTTTCCCCCACTTTTTTAATTTCAACTGTTAATAACTTTTATGAAACTCATCGAATAGCCCCATAAATGTGGAAAGCTGGCATCAGAAAAAGTTATTAACAATGTGAGGGGGGAAATTTATAATTTTACATGACTCATATGAATTAAAATGGATAGACCGGCTGACAAAGATGCTGTATTTCAGATTGATGTAAAGAAAGTACTTGAATCGAAAAATCCTTCACTTGCAAAAACGATTCCGGCTTTCCTGATAAATTACCTTAAAAGAATAACTCATCAGGATGAGATTAATGATCTTCTGCGAAGGAACAGTCATCTGAAGGACGCTGAATTCGTTAAAGCCACCCTGGAATACATGAAAACAACTTACAGGGTATCCGGCAGTGAAAACCTTCCGTCATCCGGAAGATATATCTTCGTTTCAAATCATCCTCTGGGGGGATTGGACGGTCTTGTATTCATGAATGAATTATCGAAATATTACAAGGAAATCAGGTTCCCGGTAAATGATATTCTGATGAATATTAAAAATATGGCAGGGCTTTTCCTTCCGATAAATAAGCATGGTAGTCAGGCCAGGGAGGCTATAAAACAGATTGAAGATGTTTATGCATCAGACTGCCAGGTACTTTACTTCCCTGCCGGATTATGTTCGCGCAAAAAAAATGGGATCATCAGGGATCTTGCCTGGCACAAAAGCTTTATCACAAAAGCTGTACAACACAAAAGAGACATTATACCTGCCTTTTTTTCGGGAAGGAACTCAAATTTTTTCTATAACCTTGCTAATATACGGGCATTTCTGCGAATAAAAGGAAACATTGAAATGCTTTATCTTCCCGATGAAATGTTCAGACAGAAAGGGAAGGACCTGTCTCTTGTCTTCGGAACTATTATCCCATGGCAGACTTTTAACAAATCAAAATCGCCTTCTGAGTGGGCTGAATGGGTAAAATCCGTAACCTATGAACTGGAATCCCGGATACCCCGGTAATACGGAATAAAAAAAATCATAAATTGCATAGTTTTTTTCCGCCCAGTCAGAATTAACCTTATCGATAAAGATGGAACCTGTTGTTGACCGTTTACCCCTGGATCAGATAGTTGCAGAGCTTACAAAAGACAGATTGCTCCGAAAGACCAATAATGCCAATAACGAGGTTTACATTTTTGACAACAACGATTCCCCTGTCCTTATGCATGAAGTCGGCAGGGTGCGTGAGGTAACATTCCGGCATGCCGGCGGAGGTACCGGGCATTCAATCGACATAGATAAATTTGATACAGTACAGGAGGATCCACAGAAACAACTTATAGTATGGGATCCCGAAAATAACGAGATAGTCGGAGGTTACAGGTTTTACTTTCCCCCGAAGGGTTGTACAAAATGTGACATAACAAAGCTTGCCTCCTCTGATTATTTCAATTTCTCATCAAAATTCCTTAAAAAGTATTACCCGCATGTGATGGAATTGGGGCGGTCATTTGTCCTGCCGGAATATCAATCCAGGACACGGGGAAGAAAAAGCCTTTATGCACTTGATAACCTGTGGGACGGACTTGGTGCTCTCTTTGTTGAAAATCATCATATCAAGTACCTTTTCGGGAAAGTGACAATGTATACCCACTTCAATCAGAATGCCAGGAACATGATCCTTTATTTCCTGAATAAACATTTTGATGATCCCGACAGACTTGTCACACCGGTTGATCCTGCAAATATTAATATCCATGAAGAGGAAATGAAAAAGCTTTTTACAAACCGTCGGTATAAGGATAATTATAAGATACTTTCATCGGAAGTCAGAAAGCTGGGAGAAACAATTCCTCCGCTTATAAATGCTTATATGAATCTTTCGCCTACAATGCGCACTTTCGGAACATTTATCAATCATAAGTTCGGTGATGTCGAAGAAACAGGTATTATGATCACCCTCAGGGATATATATGTCGAAAAGATCAACAGGCATCTGGCCTCATACAAGAAGGATTTTATGATAACCTGGTTCTCGCGCGGGAATCAGTAAGCTCTTGCTGTTCTTCCTTCGATATAATTGATATAAGACTGGTTGGCGACTTTATTACCTCCGGGAGTAGGATAATTTCCAGTAAAATACCAGTCGCCGGTATGCCCCGGGCATGCTGTATGAAGTCCTTCAATTGACTGAAAAACAATCTCAACTTCTGCTTTAATATCCTCTGTTCTGAGCATGGATGCTATTTTGTGGGATATCTCATCCTGACAGAAGGGCTTATACACTTCCCTTACCAGGTTTCTTATTTCTGCAGCAGGTTTTTTCAGTTCGGATTTAGCATCCTCATAAATCCGTCCGATAAGTTGTTCCCTGCCGGTCTCCTTCAGTAATTCAACAGCTGCCCTGAAAGCTATCAGATCCCCCAGCCTGGCCATATCAATTCCATAGCAATCGGGGTACCTTAACTGTGGGGATGAAGACACTATAACTATCTTCCTCGGATCAAGCCTGTCCAGTATCTTTATAATACTCAGTTTAAGTGTAGTGCCCCTGACAATTGAATCGTCAATAACCACAAGGGTGTCAACTCCCCGCCGGACCACGCCGTAAGTAACATCATATACATGTTCCACAAGGTCATCCCGTGCCGAGTCCTGGGTAATAAATGTCCTGAGCTTGACATCCTTGACGGCAATTTTTTCAACTCTCGGCCTGTGATTGATTATCCCGGCAATCTGCTCCCTCGTAAGGGAATTCCCTTTTTGGGCAATTGCATCTATTTTTGACTGGTTCAGATAATCTTCCACTCCCTTTATCAGTCCGTAAAATGCACTTTCAGCAGTATTGGGGATATAGGAGAAGACTGTATTGTCTGTATCATAATTTACAGCCCGGAGAACAGGATGTGTCAGCAGCTCACCAAGCTTCTTTCTCTCGCTGTAAATATCTTTATCAGTTCCTCTTGAAAAATATATTCGCTCAAATGAGCATTTACGTAGTTCAGCTTCCTCTTTAATCTTTTCGATACTGACATTACCGGCAGATTTAATTATTAATGCATTACCTGGAGGAAGTTCATTTACATTGTCTGTTCTTACATTGAAAATAGTCTGAATAACAGGTCGTTCAGACGCAACAACAACCACTTCATCATCTGTATAATAAAATGCAGGTCTTATACCGGCCGGATCTCTTACAACAAATGCATCCCCATGACCGGTCATACCGGCCATGGCATATCCACCATCCCAGTTACGGCTGGCTTTCTGAAGAACAGTAACCAGGTTGATATCCCTTTCAACCATCGGGGAAACCTCTTTCTTGGAATATCCCTGCTCCCTGTAATACCTGAACAGCCTGTCATGTTCCTCATCAAGGCGATGACCTATGTTTTCCAGAATTGTGACAGTGTCGGAATAATCAACAGGATTCTGGCCCAGGTCAACCAGGTTATTGAAAACCTCACTTACATTTGTCAGGTTAAAATTTCCTGCCATAACAAGGTTTCTTGATCTCCAGTTATTTTCGCGGCTTACAGGATGAACATAGTCTATCTTGTAATTACCATAAGTACCGTACCTCAGATGCCCGAGGTAAATATCACAAATGAAAGGTACCCTCTCTTTTATAAGTTCTGCATCAGATGATGTTTTATCATCTGCAACCATCGATTTTTCAATTCCGTCATAAATGATCCCGAATATCTCCTTAATAGGATCCGGGTGGTTTGACCGCTGTCTGAAAATATACTGGTTACCTGGCGCCACATTAATCTTGATACCGGCAATTCCCGCTCCGTCCTGACCCCGGTTATGCTGCTTCTCCATCATCAGGTACATCTTCCGCAGCCCGTAATTCCAGGTTCCGTATTTATCAATAAAGTAGCTTAACGGCTTGCGTAGTCTGAGTAACGCAATACCGCATTCGTGTTTAATACTGTCGCTCATGATTAATCCTGGGTCAATCCCGGGTAATTGATAACTGCCGGGACATGATATGCATTCGGGAATTCCTTCCGGATAGCCATCAGGTCCTTGTAAAGCTCTGTTTTAGTTCTGTAGTCACCTGCTCTGATCATAAAATAACCAGGCTCCTGGTACTGGGCATAGGAAACTATATCAGGAAATTTATTTATAAATTCCGCTCTCGCTCTTGCTGATTCCTCCCGGGCATTCCTTACAGAACTGTAATAAATCTGTATCCTGAAGCCCTGTATACCCCTTGAACCTTCCATTGTCCTGAGTCTTCCGTTTGCAAGCACTGACCGGCTTATAAGTGAATCTATGCCCCGGTCCTGAACAATTGTAAGAGTTCCGCAGTTCTTCTCATCTGGTCGCTTCATCAGATCAGCGGTCCTCAAATGTCCCTGAGACCTGCAGAACCCTGCTGTTATCAGCAGTATTATTAATGTTGTAAAAATATTTCTGATCATCCTTTAAAATCGTCTATTCAAGTGCCTCAGCCAGTTCATCAGTCATTTCCAGATTATGATACACGTTCTGTATATCGTCATCGTCCTCAAGGGCTTCGATGAATTTCAGGACTTTTTTTGCCGATTCCAGATCCAGCTTCTTGGTATCATTTGGTATTCTCTTCAGCCCTGATTCTTCAGGCTCAATACCCATTTCACCTAATTTCCTGCTCACATTTCCGAAATCCTCCTTGGGGCAGGTTATTGTAACTGTATCCTCATCAACCTCAAAATCCTCGGCTCCTGCATCTATCATTGCAAGCTCCAGATCATCAAGCTCAAGTTCTTCTTCTCTTGTGATCGTAAAAATACCCTTCCTGTCGAAAACATAACTGAGCGACCCGTTTGTTCCAAGGTTACCTCCATACTTATTGAAAGCCGACCTGATCGAGGCTACTGTCCTGTTGTTATTATCTGTCAGACATTCAACAAAAACAGCAATTCCGTGAGGAGCATATCCTTCCAAAGTGGTTTCAATATAGCTCACTGAATCAGAACCGACAGCTTTTTTAATTGCCCTGTCAATATTGTCCTTCGGCATATTGGCCCCCTTGGCATTCTGAATTGCAAGCCTCAGCCTGGAATTGGAATCAGGATCACCTCCTCCTTCCCGTGCCGATATAATTATCTCCTTGATAATCTTCGTGAAGATCTTTCCCCTCTTGGCATCAGCAGCCCCCTTCTTTCTCTTGATTGTTGACCATTTACTGTGACCTGACATACAATATGTTTTAAATATGTTAGATTGCAAAAATAAATATTTCTTTAATACATCATTCACGTTAACTACTTTTGTGACGAAATTTGAAATATGGGAAGGGTCCGGTCGTTTGTTAGTTCGATGGTTCGAAGGTTCAACGGCAGGGCGGACAGATGGGCAAACGATCAAACGATCAAACGATCGAACAGAATAACTAAATACAATTATAAAGACTTGAGTGCTGATAAATTCTATATCGAAACCTATGGCTGTCAGATGAACATAGCTGACAGCGAGATTATTGCATCAATAATGACTGAAAATGGATTCAGTCTGGTTCAGGATATCACTCAGGCCGGAATCATACTGATAAATACCTGCTCGATCCGTGAAAATGCAGAACAGAAGATCTGGAACAGGCTGAAGGAGATCAGGAATTTAAAAAAGAAAAACAGGAAATTATTAGTCGGACTGACCGGATGTATGGCTGAAAGGCTCAAGGAAGACCTGCTCGCCAGAGAACAGATCATTGATATTATTGCCGGTCCTGATGCTTACCGGGATCTTCCGGTTCTTGTAAAAGAGGCTGAAAATGGCAGGAAAGCAGTAAATGTTAAGCTCTCCCGCTGTGAAACCTATTCCGATATTTCTCCATTTTACCAGGATAATAACGGAATCTCTGCCTTTATTCCGATCATGCGGGGTTGCAATAATATGTGCGCTTACTGCGTGGTCCCGTATGTGAGAGGTGCAGAAAGGAGCCGCGATCCTGAGTCAATTCTGAAAGAAGCCGGAGATCTTGCGAAAAAAGGTTTCAGGGAAATTACTCTTCTCGGTCAGAATGTCGACTCATATAAATACATTTCCGGTGATCAAAAGACTGATTTCAATCATCTTATCGAAAAGGTTGCCGAAACAGACAATCTACTCCGGATACGCTTTACAACATCACATCCCAAGGATATTTCAGAAGAGTTATTAAGAACGATAGCACGTAACAAAAACATTTGCGAACATATTCATCTGCCTGTCCAGAGCGGCAGCAGCCGCATACTGAAACTCATGAACCGTGAATATACAAGGGAGGATTATATGTCAAGGATTGAGTCGATCAGGAATATTCTGCCCGGATGCTCCGTATCCACCGATATTATTACGGGATTCTGCACCGAAACGGAAGATGATCATGAAGAAACACTTTCTCTCATGAAATGGGCCGGATTCGATTTTGCTTATATGTTCAAATACAGCGAAAGGCCTGGGACAAGGGCAGCCAGAAGACTGAAGGATGACGTGCCTGAAGAAATAAAAATTAAAAGACTGAATGAAATAATCAAACTGCAGAATTCCCTTTCAGAAAAATCAAAAAGAAATGATGTTGGCAAAGTTTTTGAGGTACTTGTCGAAGGCTTCTCAAAGAGATCAGAAGATTATCTGACAGGACGGACATCACAGAATAAAGTTGTTGTATTTCCCGGAGAGGATAAAAAGAAGGGCGATTACGTAAGGGTTCTTATAGAAGATTGTACGTCGGCAACTTTGAAGGGAAAGATCATTTAACAAATTTTTATTGGATTTGAAGCTGTTTCAGACTAACTTGCAGAGATAAAATTACAACCGGAATTATGTATTTGCGGATAACCATATTACTGTTTTCAGCGCTTATAACCTGCAACCCCATTTATGCACAGAAGGGCGGCGGGAAAATTATAATCACAGGCACGGTCCTGGATGAAAACAATAATCCTGCCGTACAGGTTGAGATTTTCGCCGATGACGAAAGTACAGGGAACTTTACCAACTACCATGGCAAATTCAAGGTCAGAGTTAATCCTGATGTAAAAATAATTTCTGCAAACTCCGGCGGTCAGGGATATGGCGCTTCTGAAATAAAAGGTCAGTCAGATCTTATTCTGAAACTCGACAAATCAGCAGACAATGTTCCCGGTGTCAATCCCGGAAGTAATGGTGCCAGGGACAAGGACTCAAAAAAAATGAACACCTATACTGATATTTACCAGATGATAAGGCATGAAGTAACGGGAGTTGTAGTTTCGGGTAAAAGTATAGTGGTCCAGGGACCCAATTCCTTTTTCGGAAGTTCACAACCTTTGTTCGTTGTCAATGGAGTAAGGGTTTACAGTATAGATAATATTAATCCCAATGAGGTAAAATCGATAAAACTCCTGAAAGGCTCAGCCGCAAATATTTACGGGAACGAAGGAGCTAACGGAGTTATAGTTATTGACCTCCAGGGATCGGCAGATAAAAACAACTTAAAAAAATAAAAAGATGAAGTACAGATTTTTAGTGGTAATACTGATCTCGCTTGTGATTTGTCCGGTCCTTTCCGCCCAGAAAGAGACGAAAAAATTTTATGTCACAGGTGTGGTGAAGGATGCAGATAATAATCCTGTCGAAGGGGCCATTATCCTCATTGATAAGAAATATACCAATAAGGCTACTGATAAAAAGGGTTTCTTCAGGGTGAAGGTCCGGCGAAATGCTGAAATGATTTCAGTTGTCACCCCGGAAAAAGGTATCGGTGAGACGCTTATTGACGGAGAAAATTTGCTGAATATCACACTCAGACCGGGAACGGCTCCGTCACGGTCGGGAAATGCGAATATTCCTGAGGAGGAAAAGGTTGATATCGGGTATGGATCAATAAGAAAGAAAGATCTTACCACCCAGGTTAACAGGCTGGATGTCAGAAATTCAAGGTATGCAACCTATACAAATATTTATGAAATGCTCAAGGGAGCTGTGCCCGGGGTACAGGTATCAGGGACCAAAATCACCATTCAGGGAGCCAGTTCTTTTAACCTCAGCACTGAACCGCTTTTCATTGTCGACGGGAATCAGGTCAACACAATAAGTGATATACCACCTTCACAGGTTGAGTCTATTGAAGTCCTGAAAGGATCTTCTGCATCAATATATGGTTCCAGAGGTGCAAACGGGGTTATACTTATTAAGCTTATAGGTGCAAATACAGGGAGATAAGATCAGTTCTTCTTTCTGTCCCTGAGATCTATCATCAGTTCCTGAAGCTGTTTTTCCGATATTGGCGAAGGTGTATCCAGCATTACATCCCTGCCTGAATTATTTTTCGGAAAGGCAATGAAATCACGTATGGAGTCCTGGCCTCCGAACATAGCTACCAGCCTGTCAAAGCCAAACGCTATTCCTCCATGAGGAGGAGCCCCATATTTAAAAGCATTCATAAGAAATCCGAACTGCGCAACCGCTTCGTCATCGGTGAATCCCAGCACTTTGAACATAAGCTTCTGTAATGAAGAATCATGGATCCTGACGGATCCTCCACCGATTTCCACTCCGTTAATAACCAGATCATAAGCATTTGCACGTACTTTCCCGGGATCGGTTTCCATCAGTGGAATATCTTCAGGTAAGGGTGATGTGAAAGGATGGTGCATAGCAAAAAAACGTTTTTCCTCCTCACTCCATTCAAGCAGAGGAAAATCAACAACCCATAACGGCATAAACAGATCCCTCTTCCTCAAACCCAGTCTGTTCCCCATTTCCAGCCGCAGTTCTGACAATGCTGCCAGGGTTTTCATCTTTTCACCGGCCATTGCAAAGATGAGGTCACCCCTGCCGGCTTTTATCTTTTCAGCCCAACCCATAAGATCTTCCTGTGAATAAAACTTATCAACCGATGATTTCAGGGAACCATCGGATCCATATTTTGTATAAATAAGCCCCTTTGCCCCGATCTGCGGTCTTCTGACAAATTCAGTCAGCTCATCAAGCTGCTTCCTTGTATAATCAGCACATCCTGAAACACATATTGCGCCAATAAATTCAGAAGTATCGAAAATTGAAAATCCATGACCTTTTACCTTTTCCGTCAGATCATGAATTTCCATTCCGAAGCGGAGATCAGGCTTATCATTACCGTACGACTCCATAGCCTCCATGTAGGATATTCTCCTGAATGGCTCACTGAAACTGATATTCTTAACTTCACTGAACAGGTACATTACAAGTCCTTCAAAAGTATCAAGTATCTCATCCCTGGTCATAAAAGACATTTCGCAGTCGATCTGCGTAAATTCGGGCTGGCGATCAGCTCTCAGATCCTCATCCCTGAAGCATCTTACTATCTGAAAATACCTGTCAAATCCGGCTACCATCAACAACTGCTTAAGTGTCTGGGGTGATTGGGGCAGGGCATAAAAAGTACCGGGCTGCATCCTGCTTGGCACAACAAAATCCCTTGCACCCTCAGGAGTGGACTTGATAAGGAAAGGCGTTTCAACCTCAATAAATCCCTTTGAATCCAAATATTTGCGTACTTCCTGAGCCATCCTGTGACGCAAAAGAATATTGTTTTTTACCGTAGACCTCCTCAGATCGAGGTAGCGATATTTCATTCTCAATTCGTCCCCGCCATCAGTCTCTTCTTCAATAGTAAACGGGGGAAGTTCGCTCGGATTGAGAACTATTAATTCCGACACTTCAATCTCAATGTCACCTGTCGGTATTTTTGGATTTTTATTGCTGCGCTCCCTTACCTTCCCTTTAGCCTGTAACACATATTCCCTCCCGATCTTTCTCGCTTTCTCACAGATAGAAGAATCGGTTTCCATATTGAAAACAAGCTGGGTGATCCCATAACGGTCGCGAAGATCTGTGAACGTCATACCCCCCAGATCTCTGGATTTCTGAACCCATCCGCACAAAATAATATCCTTGCCGGCATCGCTTAATTTGAGTTCCCCGCATGTGTGTGTTCTGTACATTTTCTTTTTTTTAATTTCACAAAAATAAAAATATTCCGGCTTGAAGGAGTCCGTTAATCCCTAATTCTTCATACATTTAAAGTGCACAATATCTTTATATGCAGACTGCAAAACACGAGAAATACATGAAAGCGGCGCTTGAAGAAGCGAAAAAAGCCTTTGACAGGCAGGAGGTACCTGTCGGAGCCGTGGTTGTATGCCAGGATACCATAATTGCACGGGCACATAATCTTACTGAAGCACTAAAAGATCCGACAGCCCATGCGGAAATGCAGGCAATTACGGCTGCCACAAACTGGCTGGGAGGAAAATATCTGATCGGCTGCACTATTTATGTCACGGTAGAACCCTGTGGCATGTGTGCCGGTGCGATCGGCTGGAGCCAGGCGGCAGAACTGGTTTACGGGGCTCCTGATGAAAAAAAAGGCTTTACGGGGATATCAGATAATTTACTTCACCCCAGAACAGTGGTTATGAGCGGGATACTCGAAAAGGAGTGCAGCGGGATAATGGTAAGGTTCTTTAAGAAAAAAAGATTAAGTTTATAAAAAATTCGCTTATGACCTTCGATAACACAAAACAGATAATAAGTATCAGGATCAGATTATTTATTGCAACAGTACTTATACTTGCTTACCTGGCAATAGTCTACCTGATAGGACGGACAAAATTTCCGTTTCTTGGCATTAGTGATACTGTGTGGACCATAATTTTTATTGTCATTTATTTTATCATCGTCTCCCTTCCCGTCATCCTCAACCACCAGTTCATTTCCTATTCGGATGATGATGAAAACATTGTAATCAAATACTTTAATGCAGGAATCGGAGGCGGTAAAAAGAATTCAATAAAAATATATAAAAGTGCTTTTGCAGGTTATAAGACTGAATCAAGCCTTTTCGGCCTCGATAAGAGCCTTATCCTTTTCCAGAAAGTCGGCCAGGGCGTCGCAAAGTACCCTCCGGTACATATAAGCGCACTAAGCAAAGAACAAAAGGACAAACTGATAAGATCTCTTAATGAGCATATCCCTGCCACATGATAAAATTCAGCGCAGAATATGAGTTAAATCATTTTTAATGAGGAAACTATGTCTCAGATTTGCATCAAATGTTAATTCAGATAATAAGTTGGCAGTTGGCAAATGGCAGTTGGCAAAAAGATCCTCATTGCCAACTGCTTATTGCCAACTGCCAACTTCTTACCATAGAATTTGATAAATAACCGGACTACAAAAAGCTAACTAATAATATATAAAAATGAACGTCGACAAAATTATGAACAACCTCGAGAAGAAGCATCCCGGCGAGGTTGAATATCTTCAGGCAGTAAGGGAAGTTCTCGAATCTATAGAGGAAGTGTACAATGAAAATCCCCAGTTCGGATCTGCCAATATAATCGAACGTATTATTGAGCCTGACCGGGTGATAATGTTCAAAGTGCCCTGGGTTGATGATGAAGGAAATGTAAAGGTAAACCTTGGTTACAGGATACAGTTTAATAATGCAATCGGACCTTATAAAGGAGGTCTCCGGTTCCACCCGAGTGTTAATTTATCAATACTCAAATTCCTTGGCTTTGAACAGATATTCAAAAATGCACTTACAACTCTTCCTATGGGCGGAGGCAAAGGTGGTTCGGATTTTGACCCGAAAGGTAAATCCAATGCCGAGGTCATGAGATTCTGCCAGTCATTCATGCTGGAACTATGGAAATATATAGGTCCCGAAACAGACGTCCCGGCAGGTGATATAGGTGTCGGTGGCCGTGAGATCGGATATTTATACGGGATGTATAAAAGACTTAAGGGAGACCATACAGGTGTTCTTACGGGTAAAGGAAGTAACTGGGGCGGATCGCTTATCAGACCTGAAGCGACAGGTTTCGGAGGAATATATTTTGTTCAGGAAATGCTGGAAACCCGCAAAGACACTATAAAAGGTAAGACCATTTCAATTTCAGGCTTCGGAAATGTGGCCTGGGGCGCCGCACTTAAGGCTACCGAACTCGGAGGCAAAGTAGTGACAATATCCGGACCCGACGGCTATGTTTATGATCCTGATGGACTAACCGGAAAGAAAATAGATTATATGCTCGAATTGCGTTCTTCAAACCAGGATATAGTCAAACCATATTCATATGTATTTGAAGGAGTTGAATTTCATGCCGGGAAAAAACCATGGGAAGTTAAGGTCGATATCGCACTTCCCTGTGCAACTCAGAACGAGCTTGATGGTGAAGATGCCACGAAACTGATCGGGAATGGCGTGATGATGGTCGCCGAAATTTCAAATATGGGATGCACTCCTGAAGCAGTTGAAACATTACTCAGAAACAGGATAATGTTCGCTCCCGGAAAGGCTGTCAATGCAGGCGGGGTTGCGACATCAGGACTTGAAATGACACAGAATGCAATGAAAATGAGATGGAACCAACAGGAAGTTGACGGCAGGCTCCACGAAATAATGAAGAACATTCATGAACAATGCTGCCGGAACGGGAAACAAAGTGATGGCTATATCGACTATGTTAAAGGAGCTAATATCGCAGGATTCCTGAAAGTTGCCAATTCTATGCTTGACATGGGAGTTATATAATAAATTCACACGAACTCACTCCATTTGATTCCCCCTCTCTGATTACACATTGAGGGGGATTTTTTTGTTGAACCTTTCGACATTTATTATATTTACAATTCTCATTTCATTGTGCTATGCCTGAAGATATTTTACTGAAGCATAAAATTGCTTTAGGCCTCATTCCGGGAATAGGTGATATAAATGCACGGAAGCTTGTATCACATCTCGGAAGCGTGGAGGCTGTATTCAGCGAACCTTCCAGAAACCTTGTCAAAATACCCGGTATCGGCACAGAACTCGCGAAATCTGTTACTGATCACTCCTATCTGGAGGCGGCAGAGAAAGAAGCTGAATACATAACAAAGAACAAAATTAAAACTTACTTCTATCTTGACAGTGATTATCCATATCGTCTGCGTCAGTGTGAAGATTCACCAGTTGTTTTTTTCTTTAAAGGGACATGCGATCTGAATTCTTCAAGAATACTCAGTATTGTAGGAACAAGGCACGCAACGCCCCGGGGAAAAGAACTATGCGAAAAAATAATCGGAGAACTTGCATCTGACCATCCCGATCTGATTATTGTCAGCGGACTGGCTTATGGAATTGACATTACTGCCCATAAAGCGGCTCTTGCAAATAATCTTCAGACCATAGGTGTTCTCGGACATGGGTTCAAAACAATCTATCCTTCGGTGCACTGGTCTGTTGCAACATCCATGATAAAAAATGGAGGACTTCTCAGTGATTTCCTGTCGGATGCCCTGCCGGAAAGGAATAATTTCATTAAGAGGAACCGGATAATAGCCGGCATTTCGGATTCAACCCTTATCGTGGAATCGGGAATCAAGGGCGGCGCTCTTATAACAGCCGATATTGCAGCTTCCTACAACCGCGATGTGCTGGCAGTTCCGGGACGACCTGATGACCAGTGGTCAGCAGGCTGTAATAATCTCATTAAACACAATAAAGCTGCCCTTGTTGAATCATCGCGCGATGTGGAATATTTTCTGAACTGGTTTCCTGAAAAATCAAAGCCACCTGTCCAGAGGACACTTTTTTCAGAACTCGATCCGACAGAAAAGTCAATCTTTGAATTTATATCCGCACAGGGTGAAATCCCTATCGATTCAATCTGCAGATCTCTTGAACTTCCCGTATTCAAAATATCTTCAATCCTTCTCCAGATGGAATTGAAAGGATTGGTCAAATGCTACCCGGGAAACATCTACAGAATCATATGAATCATTTAAACTGAAATTAAATTCTTCTTTTAAGAAATTAAAGAAAAACAGTATTTTTTTAAAATAATATAAAGCATACTAGTTGTATTTCCTATTGTTTTTCTATTTTTGGCATTCGTTAAACAATAAAAACTAAACGTTATATGGATCCAAGAGTACAGCAGTTTATGGCGATGATAAAAGCCAGAAATCCCGGGGAGAATGAATTTCATCAGGCAGTTCAGGAAGTATCTGAATCACTGATACCTTTTATTGAAGAGAATCCGAAATACAAACATGCAAAGATCCTTGAAAGAATAGCCGAGCCTGAAAGGACAATAATTTTCAGGGTCCCATGGCTGGATGATAAGGGTGACATTCAGATCAACCGTGGTTTCAGGATAGAGATGAACAGTGCCATCGGTCCATATAAAGGCGGATTAAGATTCCATCCCACAGTGAACCTGGGCATTCTTAAATTCCTTGCCTTCGAACAGGTCTTTAAAAACAGCCTTACCACCCTTCCCATGGGAGGAGGTAAAGGAGGTTCAGACTTTGATCCCAAAGGAAAATCCGATAATGAAGTGATGCGCTTCTGCCAGAGTTTTATGACAGAGCTCTTCCGCCATATAGGAGCTGATACAGATGTTCCGGCAGGTGACATTGGTGTCGGTGGCCGGGAAATAGGTTTCCTCTTTGGTCAGTACAAAAGGCTGAAAAATGAATTCACCGGAGTATTGACCGGAAAAGGTATTGAATGGGGCGGCTCACTCATTCGTCCGGAGGCCACAGGTTACGGCGTTACATATTTTGCAGTGGAAATGCTTGCAACGAGGGGTGAAAACATAAAAGGAAAAACTGTCTGTATATCGGGATCAGGAAACGTTGCCCAGTATGCAACAGAAAAGGTTACCCAGCTCGGCGGCAAAGTTGTGACCACTTCAGATTCAAACGGATTTGTTTACGATCCGGCAGGTATCGATTCAGAAAAGCTGAAGTTCATAATGGAATTAAAGAATGAGAAAAGAGGAAGGATAAAGGAGTATGCCGACAAATTCAATGTTGAGTATTTTGAAGGGAAAAGACCATGGGGAATAAAATGCGATATCGCGATGCCAAACGCCACCCAGAATGAGATTGACGAGCAAGATGCAAAAATACTTGTTAAAAATGGTTGCATCTGCGTTGCTGAAGGAGCAAATATGCCGTCAACTCCCGATGCTGTTGAGGTATTCCTGAAGGCAAAAATCCTTTATGGTCCGGGCAAAGCAGCCAATGCCGGAGGGGTAGCCACTTCAGGCCTTGAGATGACTCAGAATTCAATGCGTCTTCCATGGTCGCGCGAAGAAGTGGATGAACGGCTCCGTACGATCATGAAAAATATACACGGTACATGCGTCAGATACGGAACCGGAACCGACGGATTTACAAATTATGTTAACGGGGCAAATATTGGCGGATTTGTAAAGGTTGCTAACGCTATGATTGCCCAGGGTCTGGTTTGATGCAGCTGGCGGATACACATACCCATCTTTATCTGCCGGATTTTGACAACGACAGGGATGAGATGGTAAGCAGGGCAGTCAAAAGCGGAGTATGCAAACTCCTGATGCCCAATGTTGACATCGAGACTGTTCACCCTATGCTATCGGCAGCAGAAAGATACAAGAACATCTGCTTCCCGATGATCGGGCTGCATCCGACTTCAATCAAAGAAGATTTTCTTCCTCAGCTTGATGAAATTATAAAAATTGCTTCTCAACATAAATTCATTGCTGCAGGTGAGATAGGAATAGATCTTTACTGGGACAAGACACACCTGGCTGAACAGATCATTGCATTCAGGAGGCAGACAGAGTATGCAGTCAGTAACGGACTGCCTGTAGTGATCCATTCCAGGAATTCAATAAATGAGATATTCTCTGTCCTTGAAGAATTTAAAGGTTCAAACCTTACCGGAGTATTTCATGCTTTCTCTGCCGATCATTTAGGCGCCCGGAAAGCTGTTGAGATGGGATTCATGCTTGGTATTGGCGGCCCGGTTACATATAAGAATTCGATGCTTGGAAGTATCTGTAAAGAAGTAGGTTTACAGAATATTGTTCTTGAAACTGATTCTCCATATCTTACTCCTGTACCTTACAGAGGGAAACGTAATGAGAGTTCGTATATTTGTATCATAAACAGAAAGCTTGCAGAAATTTTTGAGATGAGTGAGGAAGAGACTGCTTCCATAACATTTGAGAACTCATGCAGGCTTTTCAACTTATGATCAAATGGTTAAACGGGGAAAAGAAACGTCAGTTCTTATCATCTACACAGGAGGTACCATCGGGATGGTGCATGACCGGCATACAGGCTCACTGGTGCCGATTGATTTTAAACACATTACCGATCATGTACCGGTAATTGGTAATTTCGGCTTCGACCTTCAGTCTGTTTCCTTCGATCCGGTAAAGGATTCTTCAAATATCGATCCTGATATCTGGATTAAACTGGCGGAAACAATTGAAAAGAATTATGACAGTTTTGACGGATTTGTCGTTCTTCATGGAACCGATACGATGGCATATTCAGCTTCGGCCCTGAGCTTCATGCTGGAAAATCTCTCAAAACCTGTGATATTTACCGGATCACAGCTTCCTATAGGCCTTCCGCGTACCGACGGCAGGGAAAACCTTATTACCTCACTTGAGATTGCCGCCGCTTCGAAGAATGGATCACCGCTTGTACCGGAGGTCTGTATTTATTTCGACAATGAACTTACACGCGGTAACCGGACCACTAAATTCAGTGCGGAGCATTTTGACGCTTTCAATTCTCCTAATTATTCTCCTCTTGCTGTTGCAGGTTTACATATTAAATACAATGAGAACCTGATCCATTATCCCTCCGGAACAAAGAAATTAATAGTCAACAAATCATTTGACAATAATGTAGCAATCCTAAAGTTGTTTCCCGGGATCAGCCGCCCTTTTGTGGAAGCAGTAATTAACACAATAGGTCTTAAAGCCCTGATCATTGAGACTTTCGGATCGGGTAACGCTCCGACATATAAATGGTTTTTGGATGATCTGAAATCCTTCATTAAAAAAGGTGGCATCATTTTCAATGTCACCCAGTGTCACGGAGGGAGTGTTGAAATGGGATTATATGAAACCAGCCGTGAAATGATGGCTGCCGGAGTGGTCAGCGGTAAGGATATCACATCCGAAGCATCGGTAACCAAACTGATGATGTTACTGGGCAGTTGCAGGACCAGGGAAGAAATTATTGATTGTCTCGGGAGACCGATTGCCGGGGAGATATCATAACAGGGTTTTTTATCAAAATATTTTGTAATTTCGCCGCCGTTAATCGGATTTTTTTACCCCCTGCCCCCTAAAGGGGGTTTAATGAACAAACTGATACTAAAGGAGAGATGCAGGAGCGGTTTAACTGGCCCGCCTGGAAAGCGAGTGTACTCCAAAAGGGTACCGGGGGTTCGAATCCCCCTCTCTCCGCAACTCCAAATTACTCCCGCAGCCTGCTGCGGGATTTTTGTTTTTAATCCGGCCGAGCCAGGCTTGCCTGAGCGAGGTCGGATTAAAAACAAAAAGCCCGGCGAACAAAGTGAGCCGGGAGTAATTTGGAGTTGCAAGGATCCTCAAAAGGGATCACGGCTGAACGAAGTGAGGCCGTAATCCCTTTTAACCCTGAAAGGTTTGTTTTGGCTTTGCCGGGATAACACAAAAGGGATCACGACCGAACAAAGGATAGAACAAACAAAATGGGAACTTTTATTCTTGCAGTCGGTCTGAATTTTGACATTATTTGTAATTATTCAGTTGTATTTATGCTGTGATGTATTTATGCTTTAATAAAATAAAACTGTATACCTTAAAAGCAGTGTATAATTCTGAATAGATGGGGCGGTTATTCTTCCGTGCTGTGTAAATATTTTCCATCAGCACTTTCGAGGAATGTTTTGAGACCGGGTAAATCATCAAATTCCCCAGTCATAGGATTTCTTCCAAGTGAATTAGTATGTATCCCCAGCAAATTAAAATTTGCATTTCGTATAAATTTGATCAATCTGGCAGATCCTGTAGAAATAATATCACCGGGATAAACCACTAATCCTCTCAATATTTCATCGTTGCGATCAGATTAAGTTTTCTCTTTGCAACCTGTCGGTACAACACTTATAATCAGAGTGCAACAAATCAATATTAATAAACTGTTTTTATATCTTTTTATTCTTTAATTCTCTATGGTCAGATACTTAAAAGATCGCCCATATAATAAATCATCCTCAACTGTTAGTTGCGGTTAATGAATAAGTCTGTTTTATACAAATTCATATTTTTAAAATAAACCTGAAATATTTCAACACTCTTACTGAATTACTATTTGTATCATCTCATTATAAAATGAAATACTATTCCTTTTCTGAACTTTTCCAATTCAAATGCCTGTCGAGAAACTCAAAGGTCCCGACACCATGTATCATATGTGGACCGTTGAAATATTCGATCCGGCAAGATTCCTCCAGATCAAGCAAATCGTAGTGTCGTCTGACTTTTGCAAACTCGTATGCCACCCATTCGTCTATAGCAACGCCATCACTATGGCCTCTCTCAACCATAAAAGGACGTGGTGCTATCAATCCGGCCATTTCTGCATAATTAAATGTATGCCCAAGATCCCACTCAAAAATTTCATATTCACCGGTAAACATATATGTGAAAGGATGAATGGTACTTGCATTCTTACGTACCCATTCATTAAAGTCACCGGAGCAAATGGACAGGGCATAACCTTCTAAAAGAGCGGGCACCCGCATTGCTGTTTTTCCCCCATAGGAAAGGCCATAAAAGCCGATTTTTGAAGGATCCGTAAAAGATAGTTGTCCCAGCCACTCTAAAATACGCTGGTGCTGGCCTATAATTACAGAAAATAACGATAGCCCCAGGGGATTTGCCCTTCTCTGCAAAACCCTGAATTTATCTCCTCCTCGATATGGATTATGAGGTGCAAAAACTACATAACCGCGATCAGCCAGACTGGCGGCAAATCCCTGATAGGCCCGGAAGCTATCTGCCTTCGGGTCAGTATTGACAACATCAACGGGTAAACCCTCAAGTCCATGCTGACAGACTACAACAGGGCGTTTTTCTCCTTGTTTAATATCATTTGGTATGAGCAATATACCCCATGCGAATACTCCGGGCCAGACATCCAGAGTGATCTCATAACCAGTCCAGTTTTTGGTTTTTTGCAGTTGGCGTGATTTTGGATCGGCAGGCATGGTCGGAGTCGGAAGACGGCCAATTATTTCCCACATATGTTCACGATGGATTGTCTTTACTGCCTTTTGGGAAGCTGCGTCCCCATTGAGTGTCTGCCAGAAATTTTGATCGCGTGTACGCTCACAAATTGATAACACATGCTGGACATGTTGCTCAATGCTTCTCACGGTACGCTCCTGACGAATATCAGGATCAGGCCAGTCACCAATTTCTAATGGGTGAATTACTTTATTTGTGAATCTGGCCGGAACATCTATTTTTAAACCTTTTGCAAAAATATTAATGCTCTCAGGTGAAAATGGTCTTAAAGCTGAACTGTCTTTACCATGGAGCCAATGAATATGAATATGGCTTGATGGCAGAAGAGCTTTCGCCCGGGCAAATTCCGCCTGCGCAGTTGAAAAATCCGGCGTGGTTAAGCGTCCGGGAGCAGCTCCTGTTCGTCCTTTTGAGGGAGCAGGCGGACCTGATACTTCCGGAGCATAAGCATGTTCCACAACAAGGCATCGTGGCCAGGACATGACAGTCAACTCTGCATCGCCAAAATATTTCAGCAGTCCAAAAACATTACGATAAACAGGTTCATTAAAAAGTTGTTCCCTGCTATTGAAATATCCGCTCACAAGGGTGGAAGAAATGCGCAGATCCATTGCAGCAGCATATAAAGCCAGCAATCCTCCTTCTCCATATCCTGCTATACCGATGGGAACATCTCTTTCATCTATTTTATTCCGGGATTCCATCCAGTCAATTGCCGCAAAGATTTTTTGCAATTCATACCCGATAATATGACGACCAACTTCGTATGCCTGACGATAGATCCACTCCCGATGAGGCTGGTTAGTATAGCGTCCAGCCAGAATATTTCCTGAAAAAGTATCATATCTACTGACTAATACAGGGATGAGTATTTCCCATCCTAGCTCTGCAAGACGCCTTGCTACCCCATCTAATATTCCGCCGGTCTTATAAAGCCCTGCAAGAACTTCAGGTAGTATATCTGCATCAGGAATTATGACCGCCCGGGCAATAACCTTTCCCTTCGGTTGAAGGAGTAGTCCCTCTGCCCAAAGCCCTTCAAAAACTGCCCAACGGACTGCACGGATAACACAGGCTCTGTTTTCCGCTTTATACTGATTCAAATTGTTATTCGTCAGAACTTCCAATGCAGGAGCAGTCCTGCTATCCACTAATCCCAGACGCTGTGCCAAAAGTTTACGCTGAAAAATGATCGAATTGTTGAATGCTTCCGAACTGGAGAAGTTGATTTTCCATAATCCGTTACGCTCCTTCCGGACATGTTCGGTTTCCCGGATTAAAAAACTGTCTATTCCCTGTATCATAAGTGAAGAGAGATCATCCGTCACTGTCAAAGGTGTACTTGTGAAAGGAACTTGGATTTGCCCGTATGAACAGAGAGTAAGAAAACAGAATTTAAACAAAATCCTTATAAATTTCATGAAGTAATTATTTAATTACCATATTTTACCGGTAGCAGCAATCCCATTAAGGTCCCACACAACTTTCCCGGCTCTGATCGTAAGTTCAGCAACAAGCTTTTGAGTTCCTTTCAGCTTTTCACCTTTGATATCAAGAAATCCGAAATCCCCTTTCATTATACTGAAAACTGCAATATCGGCTTCTGATCCGACATCAAGGTTTCCCAGATCGGGCCTGTTCATCATCATGGCAGGATTCCATGTTGACCGCAGTATTACATCCTGAAGAGGTAATCCCATATTCAGCACCTTCGACATCAGGTTGGCCATATCTTTCATTCCGCTGTTCATACTGCCTGTATGGAGGTCCGAACTGATTGCATCTGCAATAAATCCCTGTTTCACGGATGGAATTGCCTGTTTCCAGGTGAAAGAACCGCCACCATGTCCCAGATCGAATTTGATCCCGCGTTTCTGAGCTGCAAAAACAAAAGGCTTGACTTTGCCGTTCTCATCCACTACTGTTTCCCTTGAATCGGGGAAATAAGCATAGGGATGAGTGAAAATATCGCCAGGACGAAGGTGTTTCATAAATAACTCTTCAAGTGACAGTGGCGGTGTACTTGATCCGAAATCTATCATAACCGGCAGATTTGCCAGTTTGCCTGCCATGACAGCGCTATCTGTCGGACCCCATTCATGACCGTTGTAATGGGCGAGCTTAATACCAACAATGACTGACGGATGATCCTTTGCACACTGAGCTGTTCTCTTCGGATTCATATCAAGTGTTGTCTGTTCAAAAGGACCTCCCCTCATACCCTCTGCCGCAATATTAAGGAAAGCCAGAACCCTTGTCTGCGAATTGTCGATCGTCTGCCTCTTAAAATCAGGGAATGATCTCCAGCCTGAACTTCCCACGTCCACAAAAGTCGTTACTCCGGCACGGAATGAAAAAGCATCAGGCTGAACGGAACTCGGACCATTCATTAATCCCTGATCCATCTTTGTCCCATAATAAACATGAACATGGAGGTCAATAATTCCGGGTGTAATATACATACCTGCTGCATCAATTACTTTCCGGGTTTCCATGGTATCAATGCTTTTTGCGACCATGGCTATCTTACCATCTTTAATGGCCAGATCCATTACTGCATCTACCTTATTCTTTGGATCTATTATATGTCCCCCCTTGATCACAATATCAAAAATCTGGGCATCAACCGTCCCTGACTTTATCAACAATAAAATAAACAGGATAATAAATACTTTTTTCATCATATAATAATTGATTTTAATGGTATGATGGAATCCACATGTCACTGATTATTATAACAATGTGTTTGTGTATTCAGATACATGTGGATTTCATCAGTCTAGGATATTTTAATAAGATGTTTTTAAATGTTTTTCAGTTCCAGGTGCCCCCCAGTTCGTCCGGTACAGCTTCTGACATATCAGGGATTTTGAAATAGGTACATTTGCCGTCCGGATCAGCAAATTCGGTTAGTGTCAGTGTAACATCCCTGTTGTTTCCCATGGAGAAAGGACTGGTCCCTGCCCTTAAACGGCATGCTATTCCGTCAGGTCTTACCGCACTGCTTTTCACTGGTGCCTGTTCTATCGAAGTTTTGTCAATCACGATCCGGCCAAGGTCTGCCCCGTCCATTTTTGCCAGAGATTCATTTTGAGCCGGATTGAGACAGAATAGTAACGGTCCGCGCATCACTGCCACCCGGCCTGACTGTCTCTCTCTACCCGAAACCAGACGCCATTCCATCGGCATATCAAGCACAACCTGGTCGCCCGGTTTCCAGGCTCTTTCAATCGCTGCAAATGTCCCTGATTTAAATGTTTCATTTAACGTGTTCCCATTAACAGACACCGAAGTATTTTTGCACCAGGAAGGGATCCTTAGTTTCAACGTAAATAACGCCTCTTCTGAAGGATCGACACGGATTGTTACATGTCCTGAATTGGGGTAATCTGTTTCCTGAATAACTTTCACTGAAAGGCTGGTGTCGATCTCTATAGTGGCAGAAGATTGTGAATAAAGGTTGACAGCTATACCGTTTTCTGTTCGGTAATAAACCATTTGTGGGAGCTCAGAAATGAATCTGCGGTAATTACATGGACAACAGTAAGTATCTCCGTGGTGATAATGCCGGTCTCCTTCCAGTGGTGTATAGTAACGGATATGACATCCGTCAGGTGACTGGGCTCCGAATAAAGCATTGTAAATGGTCCTTTCCATAATGTCCCCGAACCTGGAGTCACCTCTGAGTCGAAGAAGATTATCATAAATCCTTAACTGGTATGCAGTAGCACATGACTCACCGAGATCACCGCGTCCGTCCTGGTCATTTGTCCAGATCTCTGCCTGACCTGCTCCTCCGGATATCGACATCCCGTTTTGTGAGGTCATGAAATTCAACGCCTTCATAATTGGTCCCAGTAGCTTTTCATCAGGGTATATACGGTATAATTCCAGTTTTGCCAGACAGACTGCCATATAAGCATAAATATGCCCCTCTATAAGTTCTTTTCTGCCGATTACAATACCTGGATCTATATCTGGCAGATTAAGCTGATGGAGACAGAAATCAAGGTAATGTTTATTACCTGTGACATTATAAAGCGTTAAAATGGTCCTGTGAAGACCAGTTATGGCAACATGTTCCGCTACTGAAGTTGATTTTTCCCAGTCTGAAGGCATATCCGGCCAGCTTCCTATAATATAATCTGCAGCTTTTTCAGCAGCACTAAGCGACTCTTTGTTACCATAAAACTCATATTCAGTTATTAAACTGTTGATAATATATCCCATCTCATGAATATCCCATAGTTTCCACATACGGTTGGCCGGGGTCATATTCCCTATGTATCCACCTGGCTCCTGAGCTTTAATTATCTGAGCAATGAGATAGTTTTTCAGAGAAACAACCCTCTCATCTCCGGTATATACTGCCATTTTTACAGCTCCGTCTATTAATTTACCCAGACCGATATAACCGGTGTCGTCCTTCTTCAGAAAACTGGCAAGGAAATCATTGTCAATGTCAAGCTTTAGAAGATTGTTTGAAACCGTAATATCTATTCTTCTGCCAATCTCCCCGCCAACTTTAATATTACAGAGGTCTGCAGGAACAAGCTGATCTCCTTTATCCAGGGTTGGAGATTCATCTTGAGTACAGCAATCCAGCATTGCTGCCAGTATAAGTAATAGAATGGTTGATCTCATAATAATCAAGGTTCATGTTTATTTCCTGTTTAGCTATTTATGCGATAAGCTAAACAGGAATACTAACAATGCGTTACCTAAAACTCATCATAGTCAGAAATCTCAATAAAAATAGTTAAAAAACATTATAATACTACCCTTAATACAACCAGGGCAATTGATTAAGGGTAGTATTATAAAAAGAAGTGAGGGTGTCATTTTTAAACACCCTCACAAAACCAACTAACCCTAACCTAAGAAAATTACTAAGTATTCAAACAATTTAAATTGGATATTTCAATTCATTCTGACCATCATTTCATGGCATTCTGTATCTTACGAATTGCTTCAGCAAAGAGGTCCATATCCTCTTTGGTTCCCAGCATCGCATTTTGCATGATCCATATGGATTCCACATAACATGCCTTTTCAGTAACTTTGCAGCTCACCTCCTTATATGATACTGATTCAGGAATGGCATAACACATGAAATTCTTTTTCTGGAAAAGAGGTTGTTTGTAAAGTGGTTGCGGGTAACCCATGAAGCACGGTACTCCTTCAGCAGCCAGCATCTTTGCAAATTCTGGCTTAGGTAGGTTATTAAACTTACTTTTGTCGTATTTAAAAATATAAATATGATAACTATGAATTGTCTCACCTTTTCCCCTTTTCAATGGTTCAACTCCATCTATTTTATCAAGAAGAGAATTCAGATAAGTCCCATTTTCATGTCGCCGCCTTGTCTGCTCCTCAAGCCTTTTTAACTGGCTAATAAGAAGACTGGCCTGCAGTTGTGTTATCCTGTAATTACAGCCTAGATAATGATGTTCATACCACTCACCTCCTTTTACCCGGCCAACATTCCTCAACGAATCAATCATATCAAATAGCTTCTGGTCATTTGTGATCACCATACCTCCTTCACCGCCCGTAAGGTTTTTGGAAGACTGGAAACTAAAGCAACCTGCATCGCCTATACTACCTAGCTTTCTACCTTTATATTCTGCTCCATGGCCATGACATGCATCTTCAATAACCTTTAAACCATGTGATTTCGCAATTAACATAATTCTGTCCATATCACAAGCCTGACCAGCAAAGTGAACAGGTATTATGGCTTTAGTTCTTGGAGTAATAGCCTTTTCTATTTCCGCAGGATCAATATTATATGTATCAGGGTCAATGTCGGCAAAGACCGGTACACAATTCGCTTCCAGAACTATTGAAGCGGTTGCAATGAATGTGTAGGGAGTTATAATAACTTCATCACCAGGTTTAACACCGCATGCAATGAGTGCTATTCTGAGTGCCACAGAACCATTTACGCAGGCAATAGCGTAATTTGAACCGCAGAAAGCAGCAAATTCCTTTTCAAGCCTGGCGACAATGTCACCACAGTCGGGATTACCCCACCGACCACTTTTCACAACGTTTGCAACCTCATCGACATCCGTCTGATCAAATATGGGCCAGGGGAATGTTGTTTTCACTGTTTTTGGCCCGCCATTTATTGCAAGTTCTTCTTTCATCCGAAAAAATATTTTCTAATTTTTATACCGGGTTTTCAGTCTCATTTAGGTATTTCATCTATGCTGATGTGATTCAAGATAATCTGTCGAAATATTTTCTGCATTTATCCTTCATGTTTTTCAATCAGTCCAGGACCCCTGTCAATAGTTACAATTTGTTGTCAGCTTCAATAGTTTAATCCAACTTATTCAATGAAATAAACCACTGATTTCACGAAAGCTAAAATAGTTTAAAAATTAAATCAGGATTGATATTGTATTGTCTGATATTAGTATTATTTTGTCAGTGTTTACTTAGATTTTATAAATAAATATGTAAATAAGTACCAATATGAAAGCTCAGTTTCAAAAAATACTTATAAATCAGCAATCTTCCTTCATAGCCAAACAGCTCGATCTTCCGCATTTCGACAGTGTATTTCACTTCCATCCTGAATATGAACTGAAATACGTTATACAAAGCAGAGGGAAAAGATTTATTGGTGAAAGTATTGAGAATTTCATGGAAGGAGATCTCGTTCTTGTCGGACCAAACATAACGCATTACTGGAAAAATGATCCGGTATATTATGAAACGAATAAGTATAGAGCAACTGCCTATCTTGTTATGTTTTCTGATAATTGTTTTGGTGAAAGTTTTTTTTCCATACCGGAGATGGGGCCGGTAAAGGATCTTTTTTTAAAAGCTAAAGGAGGGCTCAGCTTTCCCCTTGAACAAAAAAGTACCATTCCTTATAAGATGAAACGTCTGATAAATTCTGACGGCCCGCTGAAAGTTACGGGTCTGATAGATATACTTTACGACCTTGCCCATACACAAAGCCGGATAATTCTTTCCGAGAATTTCATTAATAGCAAGCCTGTAATATATAAAGATATGTCTATGGACAGACTCCGGAAGGTCCATGACTATGTAATAACTAATTTCCATAACAGGATCTCACTTCAGGATGTGGCAGAAAAAGCTAACATGACACCTCATGCTTTTTGCAAATATTTCAAAAAAAGCACAAAGAAAACATTCATAACTTTCCTTATTGAACTTAGGATCTGTCACGCACAAAAACTTCTCATTGAGAATACACAAACAATAACCGAAATATGTTATTCTTCGGGATTTGACAACCTTTCCTATTTCAACCGGGCATTCAAGTCATTAACAAACATGACACCCAAAGAATACCGGAATCAATATATAAATTGATTTCCTGTCCATAAAAGTATTTTCAGAAGTTTTTCCCAGGAAGATTATCCTGAACTGGATTACCTGCTTGTTTTTATCTTATGCCCGATTGTGGCATAAAAAAGTATATAAAGATAGATCGGTATCACAATCCAATAAGCAACCCGCGAATCCAGAACATCAGCTATTTTTCCGTAAAGAAGAGGGATCACGGCTGCCCCGCAAATAGCCATCACCATCATTGATGATCCTACCTTGGTAAAGCGCCCGAGACCTTTTATTGCCAGTGGCCATATTGAGGGCCACATCAGGGAATTTGCAAGTCCGAACAATGCAATGAACAATACCGAGGTAAAACCTTCAGCCATCAGGGCAATAAAAGCAAAAAATATTCCCAGAACCGATGAAATGACCAGTGCCTGTTTCTGTGAAAAATATTTTGGGATACCTATAATCCCTATTACATATCCTATAAGCATGGCAAATATCGTAAATGAAGAAAAGAACCTTGCGGTGGAAATAGGTATATTCAGGTAAACTCCATAGCTTATTATGGTGTTCCCTGCAATGACTTCCACCCCGGTATAAAGGAATATTGCAAGAACTCCCAGAAGCAAATGGGGAAATTGAAATATACTTGTCTTTAAAAGGCTTCCCTCATCAGATATGGCATTCTCTTCCTCTGAATTAATGTCAGGGAGATTTGAGAAATAAAGAAATACCGCAAGAAGTATCAGCGAGATCATTATAAACAGATATGGCACAATTACCCTTGAGGCCAGTGCAGTTAGTTCAATATCTTTCTGCTGTGGAGTCATAGATGTAATTTTTGTCACGATCTCATCTGCCCCCTGAAGAGTGATAAATCCCAGTAGTGCAGGAGCAATTACACCTGCTATTCCGTTGCATATACCCATTATGCTTATCCGTTTTGCAGCGCTTTCTATCGGTCCAATGATCGTAACATAAGGATTCGATGCAGTCTGTAATAAAGCCATTCCTGCCCCCTGGATAAACAAGCCCGTAAGGAACAATCCGTATGTCCTGGTGAGAGCAGCCGGTACAAATATTACTGAACCAACAGCCATTACAAGCAATCCGATTGTCATCCCCTTCTTGTAGCCGGTATACTCCAGCAGCCATCCTGAAGGTACTGACATGAAAAAATAAGCTATATAGAAAGAGAAGGCAACAAGGTATGACTGGAAATTATTGAGTTCACAGGCAATTTTAAGATATGGTACAAGGACTGCACTGAGCCATGTTATGAATCCAAAAATAAAAAACAAAATTCCAATGATCACAATAGGACTGGAGATCCTTCTGTAGATTTCACTAAGTTTTTTCATTCGATAGGTTATCGTGCCAGTTCTTCAATGGTACCCAGAATAATATCCTCAACACCTTCGGGGAAAGTATTTGGCATTCCATACCAGAAGAATGAACCAAGCCCTTCATAATTCTTCGCCCTGATATGAAGTGTGGAAGGAAGATAACTTGACACATCGTTTGTATATCCTGCAACTGAAATAAGCTTACCGGGCCACATGTTTTTTACTCCCAAACCATACGGTGTTGTTGTTTCTCTGGAGAAACCTGCAAGCTTCCAGTTTCCAATATTAAGAGTATGATAATAAACCGGCATTACTTTGGGCATTGTCCCTTCATCGAGATATTTCAACATTAAATTACACCATTTAACATCCCTTTCTGCACTTATATCTCCTATTTTATTGATATTATCCGCTTTCAGCTTCAGTATTTCTTCCCTTGACCATGCTTTTACAGGAATATTGATCGTATCGAGGAAAAATGAAATTGTCCCGATGATTTCTTCCATCGGTTTGTTCAGTACAGAAATAACTTCATTTGCCAGTTTTTCGCCGCTGATATATTCTCCATTATCTCTTGGATTAATATCTCCGGCAGTACCCTGGAGGAAAATTGAATTTTCAGTATCTGTTCTATCTTCAACGAGTTTACGGGCCACTCCCGGATAATTTGCACTTATTGTATAATGCAAAGTTCCTGCACTGCTGAAAACAGGATGGCATGCCGCGATGAAAAGAATATTTTCTGTATTGTCATGATATTTTACTTTCAATACATCCACTGCATCATCATAAAGTTCCGGATGATCCCTCAGGCTCCTGTTATAGCCGATATCAGTCTTCCCGCGGCCGAAAAAGAGTCTGGCCGGTTTCATTTTTTCTATTGCTTCATCAACAGATCTCATGATGCCATTCCTCAGGGCAGAATAAAGGAATAAACTGTCAGGCAACTGATTTGGCGGCTGCCATGTCAGCCAGTTTTGTGATACCGGCGCAAAATGTGTATGGGTTGAATTAATAAAAACCGCAGCTCCGGGTATTTTATATTTCTGAGTAATTTCTTCCTTAACTATTCCGGAAAATGTATCATTGACACCACAAACATCCAGAGAAACAATAAGTACAGTACTGTTACCATTCTTTAAAGCCATCGTTCTGACCGTAAGGTTTCCTTCTGTACGATGCTCCCCTTTATAGAGAATATTATTCTGATCAATTCCATAAATTAAATCCCCAGCTACTGCAATAAGTTTAATATCTTCTTTTATAGTTATATTATTTTTATAAGCGGCTTTAAGCCAGTAAGTATCTTTCTTTTCAGGCTGGCATCTGTACAACTCACCCTTAGCAGTCAGTGCATAAAGATGACGATCGTTTGCTGCAAGGCAGACTATTTTGTCCATAGGTACAATTTTGGACCAGCCTCTTTTTAAAGATGAAACCGGAGCTGTCCAAATGTCTCCCTGGTTGTTTGCGACATAAATATTATTCCTGTAGATCGTGATACTATTAACTGACCTGTCAACTGAAGAAACCTTTTTCAACTTGAGTGTTTTTTCATCTGATTGAAGTAAGTTACCCTTCTTGTCAATACAATAAAGTTTCCCGTCTGATGCAGCAATTGCGGTTATATCGGATGAATTACCTGCTTTGGTCCAGTTCCATGGTTCGGTCAGTTTCCTCGATAGGATTTCACCGTTACTTATTATGTATATTTTATCCTCATTACCAGCTATTGAAATGATCCCGGATAATGATTCCAGGTTCTTCCACTGCAGAGTGAAACGTCCTTCCCTGGGAGCCCCATAGCCACCGAGATGAAGGGATAGATTTCCCTGGTCAGGTTCAATTTTGACTATTGAAGTACCTGCCTCATATTCCTGTGCACAAACTGATACCGGAATGATAATTACCACCAGAAGTATTATTCTATAAAGTGATGTCATAATTTACTATATATTACTGATTATCATTTATTAAAATCCTTAATGAGCTCTAATCCCGATATCCCGGAGAACCATTATCAGTGAATTTTTTACTTCTTGTTCAACGTTGTCCTGAAGTGGTGCCGGTAATCCTTTATAAATCATACTGCTGTTCGGTTCATATCCACCTTCATTCAATATCCTGACTGTTGGTATATAAAGCATTACTTCATTACTGTATCCTGCAATAAACAGGTTTTGCTCAGGATATTTTTCTTTTATGAAAAGCGCATAATCCACAACGACTTCACCACCTAATCCAATGAAGGTCAAATCATCTCCGAAACGTGCAGCCTGGACAGGATATTGAATCCTCCTCATATCCCAACCTTTATTGTATGATTCAATTATCAGTCTTGCTCTTTTTTGTCTGAAACGGTCCTCACTAAGCAATTCCTGTTTGTAAAAGTCAATATCCAGTGGTTTGAATTCAAGATCTATCACCCGATATGCTGAAATAACAGGGCCCTTGACAGGTTTCAGAGAACTTGATAAAACATCTGACACAGAATTGGCAATTGCCAGTCCATGTTGTCTTGCAAGTTCAATTGTTCCGCGGGGTGAAGGATCGATATCTGCGCCACATCCCTGAAAGAACATTGCAGTAATTCCCGTAAAACGTTTTTCAAGCTCAATTTGTGCAAAACCTGCATAATCGCCACTTATCTCATAACTATCACCACCTAGAGTTGTATTATGGCAGGCATATCCAAAGATTACAGCTTTAAGTATTCCTTCAGTCGAAGATATGGTAAGAACCGGAACATCAGGATCTTCGGGCCGTATATTTATTGAGAAATCTCTCCTGTTTTTGCCGAAACCAGCCATTCCATGGCCTGATGATAATTTTACAGGCTGAAGATCATTCCAGGCATCACTTATCACCCCGATAATATTATCGGTCAGTTCCTGAGTATATTTGGCAACAGATTGTAATTCCCCAGGAGTAAAATCAAAATAGGATGGCAGAATTACCGGACCGGAATGATTATGAGAGCATGTAAGCATCAGCTGTGACCGCTGAATACCAAATTTATCGATGACCCTTTCAGAAACCTCTTCCGAGATCTGGTGTGAGATCGATATAAGATCAGTTGTAACTATAATAAAATGCTTCCCGTTTGAATCTTCAAACACAACTGCTTTTGCCCAGAGATCATGAATAACACCTGTAGCAGGTTTCTTCCTCGCTGCATAACCTCCCATCCATATTGATTCCGGATCAGGTGTTATTACTTTTCTTCCAATACCTGCTTTGATACCGGTTCCTGAAAGACCGGAAGAGACCATAGAAAAAACAATAATCAATGATAATAACTTCATCCCCCGGAAAAATTAATCAAAATCAAATTCATTCGAACGATATGATTTAAGTTCATGAAATACTGACTATCATCGTCAACGCTTAAGTTTTCTTAAATCATTCATGACAGTTTCATTAACAGTAACCGGAAAAGGTATCGCACCATACCATAAAAATGAATCAAGTCCCTCATAGTTACGTTTCATAACATGTAAATTTGTTGGCAGATAACTTGACACATCGTTGGTATAACCTGCGACAGATACAGCCTGACCGGGGAATAACTCTTTCACACCGATAGAATATGCAGAGGTGGTTTCTCTTGAAAAGCCGACAAGCTTCCAGTTACCGATATTTATTGTTTGCACATATACAGGATTTGATACTGGAATTGTTTCATTATTGTGTTGAGCTAGCATCTGATCAGCATAATTAACATTTTTAATTGCTCCTATATCCCCAGGTTTGTTTATGCTCCGAGATTTTAATTCAGTAAGTTCTTCCCTGGTCATAGGTGTTACATTGATGTCGATTGTATCAAGAAAATAGGTCACAGGACCGGCAATTTCCTCCATTGGACGGCTTAAAACAGAAATTACTTCATTGGAAAGCTTTTCTCCTGTTATATACTGTCCGTTATCTCGAGGATTAATATCTCCTGCAGTACCCTGCAGAAAGATTGAATTTTCCGTATTCGTTCTTTCTTCAACCAATTTCCGGGCGACACCAGGATAGTTCGCGCTAAGAGTGTAGTGCAATTTCCCGGCAGTGCCAAAAACAGGATGACATGAAGCTAGGAAAATATAACTTTCCCGATTGTCCTCATATTTGACTTTCAGAACATCAACAGCATTGTCATACAACTCCGGATGGTCATTCAAACTCCTGTTATAGCCGATATCTGTTTCCCCTCTTCCAAAATAGAGCTTTGCATTTGTGATTGATTCCAAAGCCTTATCAACAGCACTCAGTATCCCATTTTTAACCACAGTGTAAAGGTATGTCTGGTTAGGATGATGATTATATTCCATCCATGTTGGCCAGTCCATAACAACAGGAGCAAAATGTGTATGACTTAAGTTCATTAAGACTGCAGAGGGTTCAATATTATGCTTTTTATAGATCTCATTCTTGATTATCCCTAAATACTTATCCGTAAGACTTACAAGATCTATATTTACAATAACGACTGTTTTTTCACTGTTTTTAATTGCAATGGCACGTGCTGTCAGATTGCCTTCAGTCCTGTGATTGCCTTCGTATAGAATATTTTCCTTGCTGATACCAAATAATCCGTTATCGGCAATCGTTATATGTCTGATATCTTCCTTAATTGTTATATTATTCCTGTAAGCAATTTTCGTCCAGTCCATACCGTTATTACCTGGCTTGCATTTAAATATCATTCCGTCTCCGGTAAGTGCAAAGAGATCATCATTCAGGCTGGCAAGACTGATTATATTCTCAATGGTAACTAATGATTTCCATTCATGTTGCTCATCAGACAGATCGGTCATGAATATCATCCCATGGATATTTCCCGCATAAAGAGTGTTTCCCGCAACAGCAACACTAGTGACAGATTTATCAACCGGGGTTAATTTCGTCCAATTGATTTTTCGGGTATCCGATTCAAGAATTACATGATCACTTGTGACTGTAAACAATTTGTCATTTGTTCCTGTGATTGCTATTACATCTTCAGCTTTCCCCAAAGTTTCCCAGCTGGCATGATCATCTGTTACGGATTTTGACAATAGCTCACCATTACTGATTATGAATAGCTTGTTTTTGATCCCTGACAGGGATACTACCTCCGACAGCTGTTCTTTTTTCAACCAGTGAAGGCTGAACCTGCCTTCCATTGGGGCTGCGTATCCACTAATAGCCAGTGATATAAGCGATTTATCGGGTTCAAGACTGCTTTGACCTGTACCCACCTGAAATGATGGCTGCCCATAAATAAGACAGGAAAAAATATTTATAAGGATAAATCCGATGGTAATCTTTTTCATGATCTTTTTATTTCATTTCAGTTTAAGAGGAAACAATAATTATTCTTCAAATGTTCAATATGTCCAGGATGAACGCATCGATCACCTCAACCTTAAAAATCCTGGCCTCTGAAGAAATAATTATTGTTCACTCATCATTCAGGGCGGGAATGAAACCTAAGATTTCATTATTTCGCCGGCATTTTTCTGTATTTTTGTTATTGCTTCAGCAATCTGTTCCATATCTGTTTTCGGGCCAAGAAGCATCGTCTGGCCGAACCAGATAGCCTGATCGGTAAGCTTGTCATTTTCAGGACACTGGTTACGTTCAAGCCACTGATTCATATATTTTTCACCATAAATAGCCAGGTAATGCTTGTTTTTTGCAAGATCAGTGACATATTTATCCTTGTTCATCTTACCGTATCCTTTTCCGCAGGATATACCTTCCCTGTTCATCGCTTCAATGAATTTTTCAATCTTCAATCCCCCGAATTTTTCAGAATCGTACCTGAACATATAAAGGTGATATGCACTTTTAGTTACACCCTTATAAAGTCTTGCAGGATAAATCCCGGGGATCCTGTTCAGCATTTTTGTCAGGTAATCTGCGTTAGCTGACCGTGTATTTGATTGTTCAATCACACGGCTCATCTGTGCGAGCAGGATACCTGCCTGAAATTCAGTCAGGCGAAGGTTTGTGCCTCTGGTACCTTTACCCGGCTCGAGACTGGCCGAATTTGCTCCCTGTCCCTGATGATGAAATGCATAACAATCCTGGATAAAATTTTCGTCATTTGAGATGATAGCTCCCCCCTCACCTGCATTCAGGTTTTTGCTTCCCTGAAAACTAAAACCACCTGCGAGACCGAAATTACCGACACATTTACCTTTCCACTCAGCAAGATGTGCCTGACAGGCATCCTCGATTACAGGGATTTTATGTTTTCCGGCTATGGCCAGGATCGTATCAAGGTCGGCAGGTGATCCTCCGATGTGAACAGGCATTATCACCCTGGTCCTGTCTGTTATCTGTGCTTCAATTTTTGAAGGATCTATCTGGAAAGTTTCAAGATCTGTATCCACGAATACAGGTAATGCATAATGAAGTACCACAACGTTGTAGGTTGCTATAAATGTATAAGGAGGAATAATGACTTCATCCCCGGGTCCGATATTAAGGGCACCGAGCATGGTATATAATGCTGATGTTCCGCTCGATACGCCCAGAGCTCCTTTGGCTCCGAACATCTTTTTGAATTCTTCCTCAAACCGGGGTGCGGTTTTTGCTCCAAGCCTGCACCACTGGCCGCTGTTTAATACTTTAAGCAATTCATCCTGCTCAACCTGACCTATGATCGGCCATCCGCTCCACTTACCTGTAAAGGCTTTAGGTCCCCCAAGTATTGCTGGTTTCTCAGCAGCACCTGCTGTGCTGCAGGCAATAACAGGCGCTCCGAACGTTATTCCGGCGCCTATTACTGATGCTGCACTGATAAAATCTCTGCGATTGATTTCTTTTTTCATATTTTTTTTTTTAAAATAGAGGTTGCCGGTAACAAAAATATCAATACTTTAATATTTCACATTATGCGGCAACCTCATTTTACAGATCACCTCTAAATCCTAATTTGTGAAAGTCTCACTGTAATTATACAGATTACCTGCCGCATTTGACCGTGCCAGAGCACGGAAATAATACTTCTTACCCTGGACAAGACCATTAATGGTGATTGTTCTTGTTCCTGATGTCAGACCTTCCGATGTAACATTCTGTTCCACAATCTTACCACCTGCAAAAGTTGTGACGTTGGGATTATTATATGTACTTGCCACAACACCTATCCTGTCAAGAATTTGATTCGAATGAACCTTCTCATACTCGACGTTTAAGATTGCTGTCCCATTCTGGAACGATACAAGGTTGGCGTCAAGTCTTACATTTGGAAGAACCTTGATATCGAGCTGAGTATTACCAGATATTGTGATATCTATCGTGTCCTCTGTCATCCTGAATGGTCCTACAGCCCAAACCCTGTACTCACCATCAAACAAAGTTGCATTCGTGAAATGCCCATCCGGATAAGATGTACTCAGAATAGGCTGTTTTGAATTGCCTTCAAATATCTGAATAATGGTTCCACTGTTTACACCTCCGTTCTGTATCATCTCATTAGTCACATTATCAAGAACTTGACCTGACAGTGTGGCGTTTGGTAGATCATAGTTATCAATCGAACAACTTACGAAAGACAACATAAATAATGCATAAAAAATATTTTTCATATTTACTCCCATTTTTTGAATAGATTACCATCCAGGATTATTAATAATATTTTTATTCGTGGATATATAACCTGAGAGATTACTGTAGTAATCCTTCTCTTCCCAGGTTCTGGCTAAACCATTATCAATTGGTGCTCCCTCTTTCTTAACATATATCCACTTATATATGCCACCGCCATAATATTTCAAATAAGGCCATATACCATGAACATAAGTACTTCTGAAGAGGTCTGTGCCGATTCTCCATCTTCTTATATCCCAGAATCTTTTATCCTCAAATGCCAGCTCAACCTTTCTTTCATGCCTTATCTTTTCGCGTGTCAGATCAGCAGCATCAAGAAGCTTTATACCTGCCCTGTCCCTTATCTGGTTAATTGCATTTAGTGCTCCCGGCATATCTGCATTGCTTTCAAATGCAGCTTCGGCATAGTTTAGAAGTACCTCAGCATACCTGAAATCAATATAGTTCTGATCAGATGTATTCTCTGCAACTATTGTTGTCATGTTCAGGTATTTCTTATTGTAGAGTCCTGTTTTACCAACATCACCAAGTGTATGAGGCCCGTCGCGTCCAACCTGTGTTCTGGAAGGGTCACTAGGGAATGCAGATCCCTGAGCTTCATAGAGAGTTCCATTAACATCATAAATGCCGCGGTAGATCTGAACAGGTCGGCCAATATAAGGATGCTCGGGATACATAAACGTTCCGAAAAAGCGAGGATCCTTGTTGGTATAGATATCAACAGCTTTGTCATATTCAACACCCTCAATTAAAAGAGTACCGGGTGTTCCGTCAATATACTCATATTCTTCGACCATTTCAAGGGTTGGGGTGAGTGCATTACCGCAACAACCTGGTTTGAAACTCTGTGGATAGTTGTGGTTGTCATAACCATGCTGCTTGTCTGGTCTGGTGTAAGCTTTCTGAAATATTACCTCACTGTTGTTTTCATCAGCAAAGATAAGCCTGTAATTCTCAGCAGGATCTCCCGCATTGGCTGTCGGATCATACGCTTTTACATACAGTTTGAATCTGCCATCATCGATAACTGCTTTTGCAGCGGTCATTGCAGTTGTAAAATAGGTATTTGCCTTCGACGCCGGGATGCCAACAAGACCATTGAGCTGGACAGTTCCAAATTTTGCTATTGAACCCGCATATAGAGCAGCCCTGGATTTCAAAGCCTGTGCAGTCAGCTTGATTGCTCTGTTGGAGTTAGCTGCATCCCTTGTGGCAGGAAGATCTGTCGCAGCAGCATCCAGTTCTGAAAGTATAAAATCATAGGTTTGCTCTTCAGTACTTCTTGGAGTGAGAAGTTCTTCCACATCTCCCTCAAAAGTTTGTACTTCATCTATAATAGGCATTCCTCCATATTTCTTGACAAGGTCAAAGTAGTAATATGCCCTTAAAAACCGAGCTTCTGCAATCAGTTCGGTTTTTCTCGGGTCGCTGATCTGTGCTTCAGGAATTTTTTCGATAAAATAGTTTGCCCTCCTGATCCATGTATACATTCCGGTATTCAGAGCCAGAACCTGAGCACCATAGTTGTTCACGATTGTAACACCTGCATAAGGGTGAGACGATTCATCCGTCATATGAGCTTCATATATATAGCTGTTCCTGCCGAATCCGATCGGAATTGCATCATATAACGAAATGAGATAGATATCGACCAACTTGTCCGATGACCATACATCTGTTTCTGAAATCATGTTCAGTGGCTTTCTGTCCAAAATGTCTTCAATACACCCTGATAAAATGGTCAGTATCAAAAACGCTGTTAATATTTTAATTTTCATTTTCTGTCAGTTAAAACGTGAGACTAATTCCTAAATCGTATACCTTCTGTTGAGGATACAGTGATAGCCGGCCATTCGGGGTTTCCGGGTCCATATACTCAAGGGGTGTAATTGTGATCAGGTTCTGACCACTCAATGAAAACCTGACTCTTTCGATACCATTCTTCTTCAGAAAATTATTCTTCAGCTCATAGCTGATATTCAATGATTTTAATCTCAGGTAAGATGAGTTCTTAAGCCAGAAAGATGAAAACTGCCGGTTATTAGGATTTCCGTCGTTTAAAGTTGTTGGGTATCTGCCTGGTATCCATTCAGAATTAGGATCAAAAGGATCGGCATGATGCCATCTGTCCATAAAATAAGCATATGTGTTCATGGCATTGGCAAATGGCTGAACAAGGAAATGCTGCATTTCAACAACAAAGTTTGAAGAGCCCTGCCAGTTCATTGATACCAGGAAGT
Organism: uncultured Bacteroidales bacterium; assembly: GCA_963700275.1. Classification (GTDB taxonomy): domain Bacteria; phylum Bacteroidota; class Bacteroidia; order Bacteroidales; family VadinHA17; genus LD21. The sequence goes on from CAVOWZ010000008.1 coordinate 388,426, forward strand.
TTTTCCATCCACCATTCATTCCAAGACCATAGTTCAATTCAGGTAATGTACCCCTTCCCAGTGGCTGATGGTCCTGTGTATTTATAACACCATCGCCATTAAAATCTTCAAATTTTATGTCTCCTGGTCTGAGTGTAGAGTTCTGTTTTCCATCCTGCACCGGTGAGTTATTCAAGTCCTCAATTGATTGGAACTGGCCTAAAGCCTTAAGTCCCATATATCTGTTTTTCCAGCGGTCTTCAGAATTATTCCTCCAGTTATCATACTGTGAAGTAAACTCTCTCTGTTCAATATGTGTCCATTTGGATTTAGTAAATGCAACGTTTCCCTGTACACTGTACCTGAAGTCGCTGATCTGGTTGTTATGTCTGACTACAATTTCAAAGCCCTTTGTATTATCAGAGTTAAGATTCTCACTGGGGAGAGTTGCTCCAAAGGTTGATGGAAGCTGCAAAGCCCGTGTGGCAAGAAGTCCTTCCCTGTCGCGGTTGAAGATGTCAGCTTCAATTTCTATTAATTGTTTCCACAGACTGATATCTACACCAAGGTTCATTGTTTTACTCGTTTCCCATGTAATATTCGGATTTGGTGTACCTGAGCTTACAAAACCATTAGATACCACATTGCCGCCAAATATATAATTCCCACTTGGATAAGTAAACCCAGTAAGGAACTGGAAGTTACCTGTATTATCACTTCCGAGAGTACCATAAGATGCTCTCAGTTTTAAGTTATTGATTATACTTAGGTTATCTTTAATGAAGCTTTCCTCTGAAATCCTCCATCCTGCAGAAAATCCTGAAAAATAACCCCATCTCTTATCAGGGGGAAATTTAGCAGAACCATCGTACCGGAAACTATATTCTAAAAGATATTTCCCGGAAAGATCATAATTGACGCGTCCGACAACTGACTGACGCCCGTCGTCAGATGCTCCGCCCGAGTTGCTTTTGTTAAGATCCGGACCAGCGAATATCTGGTCAATAGGTATTACATAGTTAATTCTTGATGCACCGAAATTGGATGCAACATATTCATATTCCTCATAAAGCAGAAGAGCTGATACATTATGAATATCCGCAAACCTTCTGTCATATGCGAGAGATGCCTGAATACGTGCTGCCTGGCTTCTCCATTCATTGAGAGTAAGGTTATTAGCTTCACGTGCTCCCGTCTGTGTCGATAAACTGGTAGTAGCATTATATGTAAACAGGCCATACTGCTTCAGCCAGTGTTTCTGGTTCTCAAAGTAAAGGTCCATAGATGCCTTTAATCTGGCAGAAAGACCCTGTACGAATGGTATCTTATAGTTAACGGTTATTGCACTTTCAAAGGTGTATCTGTTGTTCTTAATATAACCTGTCAGATCACGGTCCAGATAGGCAGACAATCCATAGTTTGTAGATGCAATCTTTCCATCAGGTGTTCTTGGATTATAGATTGGCCATTGGTATTGCATCCATGATGCCATCAGGTAAGAATCCTGAACCAGATTGTCCCGGTCTTCTCTTCTACCTCCCAGTTCAACAGAGAAATCAAGGTTTTTAGTAATGTTGGCATCTACGTTAGACCGGAAATTATATCTCGTGAAGTCCTGGTCTCCACCACTGACTGTATTCCACATGGCAGCCTGCTTCATTCCGCCAAGCAGAAAAAAGTATTTCAATTTTTCAGTACCACCTCTGACGGTGATATTTGATGTTGATTGGGGAGCGTAATCCCTCACGAAAACATGATAGTAGTCTACATCAGGATAATTGAGAGGATCTGATCCGTTACGGAATTTCTCAATATCTTCAGCTGAATAAACCGGTGCATTACCAATATTAATTGCTGCTTCATTCTTAAGTATTGCAAATTCTTCAGAATTTACAAATTTCGGGTATCTGGTAACAGACTGCCATCCATAGTTCGACTGAACATTAATGGTTGGCTTACCTATGTTACCTTTCTTAGTAGTTACAAGAATAACTCCATTCCCCCCACTGACTCCATATACAGCCGCAGAAGCAGCATCCTTAAGGATAGTAAAACTCTCGATTTCATTTGCATCCAATCGAGTAAAATCACGTCCTACAACACCATCAACAACAATCAATGCCTGGTCAAAACCTCGGATGGAGAGATTGACATTGTCATTTCCAGGCTGACCACTCCTCTGTGTTGTAATAAGACCTGGAAGGTTTCCATAAAGAAGTGTTGACACGTTTGCTGTTGGTACAACTGCAAGTTTCTCTGAATTAACTGAAGCAACAGCACCGGTCAGGTTAACTTTCTTCTGGGTGCCATATCCCACAACAACCACTTCATCAAGAGCTGCAACCTGCTCAAGCAATGAAATAGATATATCTGTCTGAGAACCAACTGATATCGCCTGATTCACATATCCCAGAAAGGAAAAAGCCAGAATTGAATTTTCGTTGGGAACATTAATGGTATATTTCCCGTCAATGTCCGTCATTGTTCCGGTTGTTGTTCCCTGGACAACTACATTTACACCGGGAAGAGGATCCCCGGTTTTATTATCTGTCACAACACCCCTGACCGTTCTTTGCTGAATATCGCTGGCGTTCAGCATTAAAACATTAAGGTTAAGTGCAAGAACTAATAGCACAAATATTTTGATATTTGAATAAATAGAATTACAAATCCTTTTAAACAGGATTTGCTGTAAATTCATTTCTTTCATGTTTACATGTTTAAAGATTTAAATAAAGCATATTCAGTTTTGATTGAATTTTAACTCAGCATTGTGGTGTAGGATAATTAATAATATGTCCACTGTATTACCCTCACACCAGGTTCTGAATTACGCAGTTTAATACATCTTCCGAATTGTTTCATAGGCAAGAAATTTGATATTAAGATTATGTTTAGGGTAACAATTACTTTCCCATTATGCAAATATTGATGATAGAGTGTATTTACAGATATCTCTTCTATCAGCATAAAATCATTTCAAAGTTATGCGGACAATGTGCTAAGATTTGTATACAATGTTGTCATAAAATGACACAATATTGTCTTAATTTTAACATTTTTATAGATTTTAAGCCCAGAAAAATCAAAAATGTTTCTTCAAAAGACACACCTGTTTTTAGGAAATTTTATTCATGATTCTCTTAAAAAGAATACGGTCCGCAGCTATAGGTACAGCAAGTCCTGTAACTATCCCAGCTTCAACAAAATCTTCAGATGCGCGGCCGGTTCATCATGCAGCATCTCAAAGGCCTTCTGTGCTTCTGAAGGATGAATTATATCTGAAACAATGGCATCAGGTTTCATTTTACCTTTCTGCATGTTCTCAATTGTCTCGGCAAACTCACCATGAGACACTCTCGAAGTCTTTATGATCCCTTCTTTCCAGATAAGCTCTTTCATAAGTAACGGGACAGGATCATTACCCAGACCGAGAACACATACCACACCGGCACCACGGATACTTTGAATGCATCCCCTCACAGGATTGACGGTTCCGGGCAGATCGACATAATGTCCGACAGCTTCAAAAGCAATGTCAACACCTTTTGATCCGGTTAACGTTTTTATTTTTTCAACGGGATTATCTTTTACAGCATTAATTAAATGAATATCCGGATAAGCCCCTATGGCCCGCGAAAGTCTCTCTTCCAGAATATCGACCATAATAACGGTATTGCTGGTCTTTGTCCGTACAGCCTGCAGGATACTTTGCCCAACCTTTCCGGCTCCCCATATCACTACCGTATGATCCCTTTTTACATTCGCCCTTCCGCATGCATGAAATCCGATTGAAAGGATTTCAACAAGGGCTGAATGAATATCGGAAATGCCTTCAGGAATTCTGTATAACATTGATTCAGGGACATTTATATACTCCCCAAACCCGCCATTCATGTCGACTCCTATAAGTTTCAATGATGTACATGCTGGATAATGGCCGATGAGACAGGCAGGACAGTGACCGCACCATATTATCGGATCAACGGTAACGCGATCTCCTTCCTGGTAGTTTTGTACTGCCTGGCCTGTTTCAACGATCGTACCTGCAAATTCATGTCCGGGAATGAAAGGCACATGTGTCCTTGGATGAAATTCGCCTGAGAAAATATGCTGATCCGTTCCGCAGATTCCTGCATATGATACCTTAATTAATACTTCATTTTCTTTGATTTCCGGCATTTCTGTCTCCATCCAGGTAATCTTCCCGTATTCAGTCAGTACAGCTGCTTTCATCTTTTTCATTATAATATATTTTGTTATTTGAAGACTCCATAGAGACTGTACAGAGCAAAAAGTGCAATTGCAGATGCACTTATGATGAATATAATATTATAAAATCTTCCCGTTTCCAGATTTGCGACTGACAGTTTGTATTTATAATTTAATGAAACATAAACTACTATCAGAAGCATTATGCCTGTTGCAGTGCCTCCTATAGTTACCATGAGGACAGGTAATTGAACCAGCAGAAATAATATTGCCCATAAAGCCGGGAAAAACCAGGCAAGGAATGTGATCGTCCTTTTTCTTTGTTTGTAATCATCAAAATTGATCCATCCTAACTGGCCGAATATATCTGAAAATATTCTTGTCCATGCTGCAAGGGCTGCAAAAAGAGTTGAATACAGGACAACGATTGCTCCGAGCATAAACCAGGATTTCGCCCAGGGACCCAGAGATTCCGTATACATTGTAGAGAGACTTTCAATCATACTGTAACCTTCCGGAATATTCTGGTTGTTATGTAATACTGATGCTCCGAGAAGGTAAAAAGCAATTGTCACTATTGTATAGATCACCATTGAAATAAAAGCATCCAGATACATGATTTTTATCCAGCCTTTTGCTCTCCTGTTCCACGCTTCTGTATTGTCGTTAGGTCCGGTATATCTTGCATAACCCTTCTCAAGGCACCAGTAATGGTAAGCTACGATTTCATCTCCTCCCACCCCTGTCAGTCCAAAGGCTGCAATTGTGATGGCCATTGCATCAGGTGAAAATCTGAACTTCAATCCTTCAAGGATATTTTCCGGGTGTATGGCATATGGAGTAAAGTGGAGGAAATAAAGTGAAGTAAGTGTGAACAATGTAAAAATAAACATCATTATTATCGATATCCGCTGGATTGATTTATAATATCCGCCTGATACCAGTACTGCCACAGTACCTGCCGTAAAAACGGTAAATACAGGGATTTTTATCTGAGGGAACCACATATTCAGTGTCAGAGCGACCCCCCCAAGTACTCCACCCACCTGAAGTGGCTTGACAATCCACAGGAAAAACCACATCCATATTGTCCAGTTAGTACCTTTAATCCGTAATCCGGGAAGATCATTGAATGTTTTCATTACGGTCTTTCCATAGCAAATCGCGTTTTTCCCGAATTCAAGCTGTATTGCCACTTTGATCACACAACTCAGCAAAATGATCCACAATGCAACAAATCCGGCTTTTGCACCCAGTGTTGTGGTGGCTATCAGTTCGCCTGATCCGACTATGGAGGCTGTCAGGATAAATCCCGGTCCCAGGAATTTTGTTTTCTTAAAAAACCCTGTTGGCGGTTCAAGAACCGTTTCATGAGACAATATATATGGATCGGGATTGCTTGCTTTCATATGGTGTCAAAGGTTCGCTGAAGATACTAATGTTCCGGGAATTCATTTATTGTCTGCGGCAGCCTGATTACATTTCCCTTTTTGTCACAATAATAGAGACGCGATGCGGACTGCTGCCTCCCGTGTCCGTCGGCCCAGAATCCATAGAATCCAGGATTAACATTAACCGGCCTCCGGACATAAGCATGGTTATATTCACTGTTGTTTGTGAGTTGTTTTACCTTAATCCAGCTCTTCCCCTTATTCCCCGATTCCCACAATGCGACTTCACCACCTGTATTATAGGGTTGTGGACCAGTTTCGGTTGAACCGATAATCCTCCATTTTTTATTTTCTTCAGTGTATATCGAACCTGCATCATAATTATTCCCGGATGTGGTTACCGGACTTATCCTCCATTCCTTGCCCGACCACCATGCCGTATACCATTGACGAGGATCATTTTCGGGACCGGAATAAGGACCTTTGCTTGTGAGATAAAGTATAACCGGATTGCCTTTTTTGTCAAAATTGAGATCACTTATATATACATTCATCCCTTCAGCAGAATAATCATGAACAAGAGCTTCATTGGAGACAGTTGTAAGGGGCAGACTTACTGTTGTGCCATTTACAGTTTTCCAGGTCCTGCCACCATCATCAGTGATAAGACAATACAGATTGGTCCTGTAATTCAGTCCACGTCTTTCCTGACGATGAGGATGGTAATTGAAAGATGTGCCGATACGATTCCCTCTCTGACCGCTCGACTGATAACTTCCTTCATCAATAACAGCCAGATCTTTCCACTCAGACCAGTTCATCCCGTCCCTGCTTGTCATCCATGATATAACTCTTGAATTTGTCACGCCAAGCTGCAGATCCAGTCTTTCATAATGCGTAAACAGCCCAAGGAAACCTTCATCCTTGTCATAATAGATCTGCAGATATGAAAAATTATCCATCGGGACTTCTTTCCCATTTACAATTTTGGTTGCAGCTATCCGTTCAAATTCCGTTATGTCATAAGGCTTTAAGCTCTTGTGGATGAATGAAGGCCTTCCTGTTCCGTGCGATGTGGAGAAGATCCAGATAAATCCATCTTTATCGACCTGCATTACCGGATTATCATGAGCGTCGGTTGTGGCTTTGTCCAGAACGATTGTGGGTTGTGAAATTTCTCCAGTTGAATGGTCAAACCATGCCACCTCATGAAGTAGAGTTGAATTTGAATCATCTGTCCCGCCATAACAGAAATAAGTTTTATTGACTTCAGGGACATATACAGAGAATGGATAATGGTTTGCAGGATAGGTTCCCAGGCCTCCGCTGTATTTAAATTTATACTCATTTTGCAGAGGTTCATTCATATACCATATACCCCTGAATCCGTTATCGGGCTTGTTTAAAAGTCTGGCCTTTCCGTAATGATCATTCGCCGTTTGCGCGTAAACAGACGATGTAATGAATAAAGATTTGCACCCAAAAAGAACACATACTGATAAAAGTATAAAACAAATTTTTGGTTCATAAGAAAATAATATATCAATATTGATTGGCTCAATAATAACTTTTTTATTTGTTATCGGTTCCATATTTTTTTCTCCATTTTTTTAATACATCCAATAATTCAGAGATCTGTTCACCGGTATGATTTACTGAAGTGCTTGTTGTCTGCCTTGATGCTGAGAAATTCAATCCGTATTTTTGAATCGCCCGGATTGATGCTTCTTTAACCAACTGATTATTTGAAAGCCCCAGGTAATTATTTCCTGCAAAATATGAGTAACTCTTCCCTTCTGAAACTACATAATTCCCGGCTTCACTGTCCAGAATTAACATGATTTATGTATCATAAATAATTCCATTAAAATAAATCATTTTAGTTGTTCAATCATTAGTGTCACAGAAAATAAAAATAGAGTACTTTGAAATCTTGAATATATCAAGGTTTTAGATATCTTTTGTTACGTGTTGATTTGAATTATATTAACAGTTAAGTCAAATCACTGAGCGCGTAAGCCAACGGCAATTAAAACGACTCTGTTTTTCTAATTCAGTAAGCTCGATTTATTTCTGCTATATTTGTTTAAATTATTTGTTCTGAACTGAAATCGTGATCTACGTATTTTAATACATATTAAAATACATATTAAAATACGTAGATATATGTACAGATCGTTGTATATTCTAAATTCCGGATTTGGAATACTTTGACTAACCCACGGGACAAAAAATATCATCCATGAAGACCAGGGAATTATTTCTCATTTTGTATTGCACCTCCTTATCCGTTCTTTTATCACAACTATCATACGGACAATACATGCCGGCAGAACACAGAATACCTTCAGAAGGTGAAATACCGGTGAGTAAAGCCGGCTGTTATGATTTACCCGGTGCCACATTTGTACTGACAAATGATATTTCATCACCGCGGAGCACAATTTTCCTGGGGAAGGATATTACCCTTGACCTTAACGGATATACAATTACCTATGCAGATGGGAATTACGAACATGTCACAAATTACGGTTTTGAGGAAGGTCTGACCGGATGGGATATCTCGAAAGCTCCCGGAGCAAAAATCGAAGATACTGAGGTAGTTCATGCATTCATCGGGAAGAAGATTCTCCGGCTTAGAGAAGGTGATGAAATAGCTTCAGGGTATGTTCAACTTCCTGTTTCCAACAGATCATATTACGCAATGTGCGGTATAACAGGAAATTATTATTCCGATCTGAGAGGCGACCTCAGGAATGATATGCGGGTCAGTATATTTGTTGATGATGAATATGGAAACGAAGTTACTTGTTTCACGGAATATGGAGATTCTTCAAAAATAAGCTGCCCGGTGCTCAACCGTTCCGCCAGACTGGGCGGTGGCTTTGTTTTTGCACATCTGAATAACCTTCCCTCAGGAAAATATCGCATCAGGATCAGGGCAGAAAATGATTGTCTTGTCGATGAGATTGATATCAGGCCCGCTATGGATATTGGTATTGGTATTGTTGAAGAAACGCATCCCCTGGGTCATTATGATCATCTCTATAACAATCTGCACTCTGCATTCTTCGATTATTCTGATGATGCATCGACCGGGAAACCTGTTGAGGGAATTCCAGTTGTAAAAGGTTCCGGTACAGTAACTGTCAAAAACGGTGAAATAAAGAATGCCACCATCGGGATTCTGTCCCGCGCAATCCAGTCCACAGCTGAAAATGTCAGAATCATTCTTGATAATGTAATGATAAGCACTTCAGGTATAAACTCCACAGCTGTTGATGTTGAACAGGCTGTAATTACAAATTGCACATTCAATGTGGAAAATCCATTCATCATCAACAGACATGGTGCTGAATTCTATGGAGTTGACCTGAAAGGGACACAGCCGTCGGAAGTATCTTTCTCCGAATTTTACGGAGGTCAGGGCTGTCTGTCTTTCAGGGGAGATTTTTCCAGTGTCCATCATAACTATTTTGTAAACCGCCAGACTGTCACCAATCATTATAGTATAATGGCAATGGGAGACAGTTCCAGGATTTTTGAGAACCTGTTCGAACCGGAGATTGGTTCAGGAATTGAAGTATATGTTCATCGCGGAATTGAAATTTTCAATAATGAGTTTCACATTCATGCAGCTCCACCAAGTTGCGAATACCATCTTCACCTAAGTACCAATGCCATCCGCCTCGCAGATTACGGAGCAAAGCCAGGATCGCCAAGAAGCTGTTATGGCAACAGGGTATATAATAATAAGTTCTATATAACCGGTAAAAAATATAAGAAGTACCCTGATTATATCCCGATGGCCTCAGCATTTTTCTACAGCGCCAGCGGCGGTGATAATGAAATCTTCGGAAATGAAATTATGATTAACCAGGAAGATCCGGAAACCAATGCTGAAGCCTTTGCTTTTTATGTCGGTAATTCGCGGGGTGGGAAAATATACAACAATAATATTGTTTCCAATGTCACTCCCTTATGGGTGGCATGTTCTTACGGCAGTGCAGAAAATACATTTCTTGCCGGTAATACCATAGCCAGGTCACAGAATACCCTTATTGATTTCAAACCGGTGAGAATGGGTTCAGATGAAGGTTCTGGAAGTGTTGCCAGAGGGACAGAATTCCGCTCCAATATTTTAAACGGAATGGAATTCGCGATAGATAAAACCGGACAAGATCATAGTTATTCTGTTTCCCGGACACTTATAATAAATCTCCATGATAAAAAAGGGAATCTGTTACCGGATACTGAGATCATAATAACAGACAGAAATGGCAAAGAAGTAGTACGAGGAAAAAGTTCCCTGGAGGGTTCATTTCTTATTGAGCTGCCGGAATATGAATTAGATGGGACCAACAGGACAGAACATACTCCTTACATTATTAAATCAGGGAAAAATAAAACAAGTGTGGATCTGAATGATAACATTAAAATCGATCTTCTAATCAAATAGTAATATGACCCCCGAACTTAAAGAATCATTTATTACATTATGGGAGAAATACTTTGGAAATGCAGAACTCCCGATCGTATTTTTCTACACAGAAGGTGATGGTGGTGCAGAATGGGCGCCGAAACCCTCAGGCAGAAGCTGTATAATCTGTGAACTTGCTAAAGTTAGGAGTGGAAAGTCCCTTGTCTACAATTCTGACAGACTAAAATGTGGCGGTGCTAAAAGGTATCTCGGTTATTTGGAAAAGATGAGACCTGATTTCGAATATTTTCTGTCATGTGGCAATGAAAGTATCGAGGGAGAAAGATATCTCCGTTCACCCGGACAGGTAAATGAGTTCATGAAGAACCAGGTTCAGTTGCATGCTGAAGGTAGAAATATAGTTTTTAAAAGGTGGGATAAGCTGACCGAAAATGATGAGCCTGATGTGGTGATATTTTTTGCCACTCCGGATGTACTTTCCGGACTTTTTACCCTGGCAAATTTCGATCAGACAGAACCAAATGGGACATACACTCCCTTCGGATCGGGATGCAGTTCAATAGTTTACTCCCCTTATATGGAATGCAGATCAGAAAGGCAGAGAGCCGTGATCGGGATGTTTGATCCCTCTGCCAGGCCATGTGTACCTGAGAATGTTCTGACTTTTGCTCTCCCCTTGAAAAGATTCGAAAAGATGATCGGCTTCATGGAAGATAGCTTTCTTATTACAGAAACATGGAAAACAGTCAGGAAAAGGATAGGATGAACTGATCCTGCTTCAGAAAACAAGAATAAAAGTCGCTCCTTTCCCGGGTTCTGATTCCACCTCCAGACGTGCATTGTGAAGCATCATAATCTGCTGCGACAGGCTTAATCCAATCCCTGAATTATTAGTTTTGGTTGAATAGAAGGGCAAAAACAGCTTCTCAATAATATCCTGGTTTATCCCGGTACCATTGTCAGTGACGGTGATCCGGACCAGGCCATGTTCATCCTTAAAAGCTTTCAGTGAAACCGATGGTCCCGGTATATTCTGCATCGCTTCCAGTGCATTCTGCACCAGATTTATTATCACCTGCTCGATCAGCTCAAGATCAGCTTCGACGGAAAGGTCCTCAGGACTAATATTGCTTTTAAAATTCACGCCTGCCTCCCTGAACCTGGCCTGATATAACACTTTAATCCTGTCGAATAACTCCATTATATAAACCTTCCTGATATTAGGTTCAGGTATTTGTGTCAGACTTTTGGTTGCGTGGACAAGATTTATCAGAGCTTTTGTTCTTGATTCGATTATCTTAAGGCTGCGATGGATATCCTTTGTTACCTCTTCTCCTATCTCAGCAGGTTTAAGGAGAGTTCCTGAATCATTCTCAAGCATCTGCCCTGTCATCCCTGCAAGGTTGGTTATCGGGATTGCTGAATTCACTATTTCATGTGATATGATGCTCATAAGTTTCTGCCATGTACTTATTTCCCTGTTAACCAGTTCATCCTTATGCTTTTCAATCTTTTCCTTCTGTTCCTTAAGCTCTTTGTTCTGAAAATCAAGCTCAAGGTTTTTCCTGCCCAGTTCTTCCTCGTACCGGATGTTTAGCATCCTCAGGTAATAAATGCTTGCACTGATGAACATGAAGATGGCTATTTGGGAAATCTTGTAAAAAGGATAGAAAGTATTAATCCTTTCAATGATAGGAAAATATTCCGACCCGAATTTTATCATTATAAGGTCGATTACAAGCGTGAAAATAAAATAATACAGGATCGCAAACCAGAAAAGGAATTTTTCCTTCTTAGGATGCAACAGGATCTGAGGTATTATTGAAGCGGCAATAACAATATATGGATAATAGGTATAACTTTCCTCCTCTACATACCCAAGAGTAATGGTGGGACCAAGCAGGAAAATGGCTGCAGGCAGGAAGATAAGTGACAACTTGCTGAGTTGAGGGAATCCAAGCCCTGAAACTAAAAGGTTCAGGAAACTTACAAATAAGAGTATCACAACCCGCAAGGTTCCGAAAGACATTGTATCATGGATAATAAGGAGTGTGATGAATGTAGTAACAAACAATAAAAGCATAGAAATGAACATCACAAAATTCAGTTGATTTGTAAGGACATTTGTCCGCTGAATCAACTGCTCACTTCCTTTCCTTACCCCCAGATTTGAAATATATTCCCAGATTTTATGCATGATAATCTAATTGGTATTTAGTCACTTATCCCGAAATGTGATATCTTCCTGTACAAAGTGCTTCTCGCTATTCCCAGCTCATCAGCAGCTTTTGAGAGATTACTATGGTGTTTGTTCAATGCTGCTGTAATTGCTTTCTTTTCATAATCTTCAACTCGTATTGATTGTTCTTCTGCCTGAAGAAAGGGAGAAAGTCTTGTTTTAAAAATGAAATCATCAGTGGCCAGCTTTTCCTTTTTACAGAGAATTACTGCTCTTTCAATGGCATGTGAAAGCTCCCTAATATTGCCGGGCCAGTCATATTCTTCAATTCTTTTAAGTGCATTGTTATCTATCCCTAATCCTGACTTTCCATACTTTTCAGAAAAACGCTTCAGGTAATAATCTGTCAGCGGTCCGATGTCTTCTTTCCTTTCCCTCAATGGCGGAATATTGATCTCTACCGTGTTGATACGGTAAAGAAGGTCCTGCCTGAACTCAAATGATTCAGCCATTTTATATAGTGGCATGTTGGTTGCCGAAATCAGTCTTACATTTACAGATAACGGATGATTACTTCCGATTCTTACTACCGATCTGTTCTGGACAGCTGTCAGTATCTTCGCCTGAAGAGGCAGACTGAGATTACCTATTTCATCAAGGAAAAGGGTCCCCTCTGAAGCTGTTTCAAACCTTCCTGCCCTGTCTTCCTTTGCATCAGTAAAAGCACCACGTTTATGACCGAATAACTCAGCTTCAAACAGAGTCTCAGGAATCGCTCCAAGATCAACATGGACAAATGATCTGTTTTTCCTCGGTGAAGCGTTATGTAAAGCCCATGCCGCTACCTCCTTGCCTGTCCCGTTTTCACCCAATATCAATACGTTTGCATCAGTAGGTGCAACCGCTTTTATCATATCAAGTACCTGTGACATTGACTTTGACCTGCATATAATTTCAGGGTACGTGGTTGACTTCGGATCAGACGCACCTGATCTCTTTTCTGATACCTTCGGACACTTTTTCTGTTCCTTTAATTCTATTACATTTCTGATGGATGTAATAAGCTGTTCCCTGTTCCATGGCTTAATTATAAAATCAACAGCACCATTCTTCATAGCCTGCACTGCCAGATTGATCTCACCATAAGCAGTGGTTGTGAGAACGCATATTTCAGGATCGATCTTTTGAATTTTTCCGAGCCACTCAAGTCCTTCCCTTCCGGATGTGATTCCCTTTGAGAAATTCATGTCCAGAAGCACAACATCATATTTATCGGATTTAAGATATTCAGGTATCAACCAGGGACGATCCAGGGTGTCTACTTTTTCACAAAGACCTTTCAATACAAGCGCTGCCGTAAACAGAACGTCTTTATCGTCATCAACTACCAGAACCTTTCCGGATCTGACTGATTTCATAAGATTGGTATTAATGATCCCCGGCTTATAGTGAGCAATTATATGTAAAGTTAAGAAGTGTAGCGTTATGAATCAATACATTGTAGCAAAACACTACAAAATCTATCTGATCAGAATTCCACCTTGCCTAATATCTCTCTGTATATCTTCCCATTATAAGCATTGGTCCGGTTGTTGAAACAGATATCAGAAAAGTGCCGTATAATATGAAAACCTCCTCAGCAAGATATGAAAACATCAATGAACCTAAAAACTCAACTGCAATGAATTCTAAAAGTATTTTGAGAATTACTGTTATTTCTCTTTCCCTGACATTTTACACAAACATGTTTGCACAACCCGGACTGACAGTATATACCGATCTGGGAGAGAATAATGTATCTGATGGATTGTTCGTCAAACCGGCACTTCTGGGACATTTAAGGTTCGGGAAGAATAGTTTCGAAACAGGCTTCGAAACCAACCTGCAGAGTAATAATCAGCCTTTGCTTTCAGGATATATGCTTAGTGCTTCAAGATCTCTGCAGACAAAAGGCAGTACTTTTGAAATCAGGGGATTCGGTACCTGGACCCGGAATTCAGAATTACTTCGTGAATCAAACTGGGGCGCTTTATTAAATATGAGACACAAACGTTTTGAAATGTCTCTGGGAACGAATTTCAGAACTTATGCATTCAGGGAACAGGCAATTAAAGACTATGAAATTGGTAAGAATGACATAAGGCTCCATGAGAAATTCAACGTAATGTATTCCTTCGCCTGCTATCTTAAGAAAGATGAAAACCGGTGGAATACAGGATTATCACTGACAAATTTCGATAATTTTTATATCAGTCAGGAAACCAATGCTATGTTATGCCTGCATGGTTTTTATAAACCTGGTTCGCAGGTATCTCTCTTTGCGGAAGCCTGGTACAAATCTGCAGGCGCTCCAAATCTTGCTATTAATTATTTTGGATTTTTCTTCAGAACCGGAATGACATGGAACTTCAATTAAAAATCAGGCTGTTGCTATTGGCAACAATGACGTTAACGATCGCATCCTGCGAGAAAGATGACGTCTTCATCCAGGAAGAACACTCGGTAAATCAGAGATTCGATCAATCGATGGAGTGGAATGAAACACATCCTTACAAAGAAATCGTAACTCCATCGGATGACTATACCATACTGTTCATGGGTGACAGTCATATCGGAACCACAAGAAACCTTGAAAACTTTATCAGTATTGCAGTAACAAATAATGCTGAAGCTATTGTTATGGCAGGGGATCTGACTACCGGTAGTAATAACGATTGCGTTAAACTTGAACAGTGTCTGCAATCGAAAGGTTCTTTATTGGCATTTCTTACAGTAGGGAATCATGACCTCTGGCCTAAAACAGGCTGGGATGAATATTTTGCCAGATTTGGTGCCTCTGTGTATTATTTCACTGTAAAGACACCCGGAGGAAACGATCTGTACATTAGCCTTGATTCAGGAAGCGGTACTTTGGGAACCAATCAGCTTGAGTGGTTTGAAAGCTTACTTCAAAATCAAAGGTCTGATTACAGACGTTGCATCGTATTCACTCATCTCAATTTCTTCCGCTTCAGGCATACGGAAATTTCTAATCCCCTTGTTGAAGAATTAAATAAGCTCATCGATATTTTTACAAAATATCAGGTCGATATGCTTGTTTCGGGACACGAGCATCTTAGGTCTGAAGAAGTATTCGGAATTACAACCTACATAGTGCTCGAGCCTTTAAAAGACGATACTGACAATGCCGGTTATCTTGACTTTAATGTAAAGAATGGTAAAATAACTTATAGTTTCGAACACTTAAATTGACAAGCGGTTTTTACTCCGTGATACCTCCGTGAACTCCGTGGTTAAAAAAAATAATCATAACTTTGAATCAGGTGATTATAATTAAACCATATTACCATGAAGCTCATAGACATCACTCCCGAAAATGAAAAACTCTACTTCTGCTGCCTTGAAGAATGGTCGGAAGATATGAAAGACGCAGGAGACGGCAAGCAAAAGTGGTACGAATATATGAAGGACAAGGGTCTGAAGGTAAAATTTGCACTTGATGACAACAACGTTATAGGAGGCATGATACAATATGTACCGGTAGAACATTCCATGGTCAATGGGGAAAACCTGTATGTTGTATTATGCATATGGGTCCATGGTCACAAACAGGGGCGGGGCGATTACAGGAAAAGAGGAATGGGTAAGGCTCTACTGCAGGCTGCTGAAGATGATGCAAGACTGCTTGGAGCAAACGGACTTGTTACATGGGGACTTATAATCCCTGTTTTCATGCAGGCATCATGGTTTAAAAGGCATGGTTATAAAGTTGTGGATAAAGCCGGGATCATGAGGCTGATGTGGAAACCATTTAATGAAAATGCAATTCCTCCGAAATTCATGAAACCCAGAAAGCTTCCGGAAAAGGGTAAGGAAAAAGTAAATGTCACAATATTCAGGAACGGCTGGTGTCCCAATTTCAACATTGCTTACGAAAGAGCTATCAGAGCATCAGGAGAATTCCCCGGGAAGACCAGCCTGCAGGCATATAATACAACGGATAAAGCTATAATTGAGGAATGGGGAATTACTGATGGATTGTTCATCGACGGGAAAGAAATTAATACAGGACCGGCACCGGCCTATAAAAAGCTTATTAGGAAAATCTCAAAAAAGGTGAAAAAGTTAAAATAGGATGTTTTCGCATCATGCCCAGTTCCCATCATGATATCCAACCTGCATCCATGGCAGGTTCTCATGACGGAAATAAGGAGATAGCAATTCAGCATATTTAATTTTCTCCGCGGCATCCATCAGCTTGAAATTCCGGAGAATATTAAGGTTCGAATCGACTACTTTTTTGCTGTCCATCCCGACCGCTACACCATCGGGTCCCTCAAGGGAAAGGGCAAATCTTACCAATTCCGCAATATTTATACCTGGGATAGTTTCCTTGGCTCTGACAGATTTCATAAGCATTACACCCATTCCGCGTTCTTTTGCAGCAGGGATCAAAACACCCTGTCTGTTATCAATTGGCCCGTCCCAGTGATTCATTGCAAACAGCATGCTGTCAAACCTTCCGGTATCGATCATCATTTTTAGGGCCTGAGCATTACCATGACCCGAAAATCCAATGAATCTTGTCACTCCTTCTTCCTTCATTTTTGAGAAGAGATCCAGAACACCTCCCGTCTTGCAGATCTCATTCACATCTTCGGGTGATGCGACCGCATGTATCTTCATCATATCGAGATGATCTGTCTGAAGCCGCTTAAGGCTCAGCTCGATCTGTGCTTTGGCCCCCTCAGTATCACGTGCGGCTATCTTGGTTGAGAGGAAGATCTCATCTCTTCTATCCTTTATGATATGACCAAGCCTCTCCTCGCTAACTGCACCGGATTCATTGTTGACATAGGTATGTGCGGTGTCCCAGTAGTATAATCCGTTATCGAGAGCATAGTTACACATTTCAATTGCCTCGTCGAGGGTTTTAATTGTCAGAAATCTTGAACCAAGACCAATGGCGATCCTGGGAATGACAACACCGGTTTTACCCAGTACTGTTGTCGGTAATCCTTTCGGATCATATTTATTGCGTGAAGAGCACGATGTCTGCAACAATGCCAGGTCGGCTCCTGCAATAACCACTCCGGCTCCAATTGTCTGTTTGATAAATCTGCGGCGGGAATAATTCTGTTTCATGGATCTGAAATAAATATTGTTTGAACTGATATCTGATTCTGGAGAAAAACACTCTTAATACAAATTTATACTTAATTTTTTAAAAATAGCTTATTAACCTGTTTTAACTCCAATTCAACTGAAGGATTGAATTTATTGCTGTTCATATAGTTAATAACAGAATTCAGGAGCTGCTTTGAAACCGGTCTGTCATCTGATATATCCTTCAGGCCTATACTGCAAACCAGAAGCTTACCGCCATTCGTTTTTGATTCAAACGCAAGGGCAAGTCTTCTGTTTTCAAACCATGTATCAATAGGCTGGATTAAAGGTTTGAGATCTTCAGGGAAACCATCCAGGATCATTGCCTGTGAATGTGTGACAGGATCCCACCACTGCCAGTTGCTGTGATATTCAGTCGGGAAACCATTGAAAACAGGGTTTTCAGGATCGCAGAGGATTCCAAGTGTATGCGGCGGCTGATTGTTGGTCCAGGCTGTATTCCAGAATATGCTGGAAAATCCGATAGCTACCTGCGCCCCTCTCTCCTGACCCACTTTGCCATAAGTCAGTAATAATACGGATCCACCTTTTTTCAGGACAGCCTCAGCATTCGAATCAAGGTTATCAGTTAAATATATATTCCCGGGATCAATTACCTTGTTTCCGGGGTAAACCCATACATCCCACTGATTCCGGAAAGATGTTCCCTCAATTGATATTTCAAATTTAAGTTTCTGAGCATCCGTAATTCCCTCAATATCATAAGCGAAAACTCCCGCAACAGCCAGATCGCCAGGTTTGATCTCGTCCATTGTCATGGTTTCCCCGCGGATGAGCTTCCCATCCTTGTCAGTCAGCCTGCACAGGATCTCAGCATTTTTTATAGAAAGGCCTCCATAGTGGGCTATTTCCACACTGGCTTCAAATGTCTCTCCGTTTTTCCAGATCATCTTTTTCATTCTTGCCAGAGGGACTGTTTCATTGCAGAACATCCTGAATTCCTCCGGAGTGACATAACCTTTTGATCCGAAAAAAGGATTTAAGATGCCTACAAGCGCTGTTCCCTGACCGGGAAAATCATGAAGCTGGAGCATTTCAAATCCGGCATATCCGGGCGTCCGGAATGCAGCTTCAATATCCGCCTTATAACAGAGGACCTGGAGCTTGCCCGATGCCATAAGAAAATCCCCTGCCTGTTCGCCCATATTGATTTTCTTCAAGAGTCTCCCTGAAAATTTCAAGGTTTGAAGGCTTCATCACTCCTGAATATTTTTCAATTTCACTGAAATCGGGATATACACACCACTGACCTATCTCATGACCAACAACCGGAATTGTGTATTCTTTGATTTTTTCACTGAAATCGAACATTGTCTGAGGAGGTTCTCCGTTAATGATACTCTTAAGGCCCTGTCCCCACTGCTGGATCCTTGGACCGGGTATGAGATTATAATCATTTTCGGGGATTACCGGCCAACCGGCTGCTGAAGTATAAACCCTTCGGTTATCTTTTGATTTCCAATAGTTAATCAGCTGACCTAAAAAAACATTCTGGTTCCTACCCGCTGGTTCGTTCCCATAAGCAAGCATACAGAATGAAGGATGATTTCCATATTTTTCAATTATTCTGTCACCTTCTTCATAAATGAATTTGTCAATAAGTCCGCCGTTACCAAGTGAGCTTCCCTGGTTTGCCCATGAGCTGCATTCAATATGAAAATATACCCCAAGCCTGTCAGCAGCTATGAATGCCGCCTCAGGAGGACAAAAAGAATGGAACCTTACATGATTCAGTCCGTAATCCCTGCAAGTCTTAAGTACTTTCTCCCAGGATTCAATATCTGAGGGAGGATAACCTGTAAGAGGAAAGATACAACACTCTGTGGTTCCTCTTAAAAAGACCGGGATGCGGTTAATCTCAAAACGGGTCCCATTGGTTTTGAATTCCCTCATTCCAAAATCGACTGACATGATATCAGTTGTTTTTCTGTCAGAACTCTTCAGACTTGCTGAGAGTTTATATAAAACAGGATTGAATTCACTCCACAATTCCGGATTGAGGATTTTATAATTGATAATAACCTGTTGCTGGTCAGAATTTGTAGTGACTGACATCTTTTTTACTGGAAGCTTTTTCCCCTTATCTGAATTGACAGTTCTGGCCCATATTCTGAGATCTCCGGTAAAATCCTCCTTCCCCGGATTTTTGACACTGATAATTACTTTTGCGACTTTCTTCTCAATATCCGGAAAAACCTTTATGTCATCTGATGAATACCTTCGGAGTGGCAACCAGCTTTATATCTCCTGTAATACCGTTCCAGTTCCCCTGTGTGTGGTCACTGATGCTGTGAGAATTCATGCCGACCGGTATTATCTCCCGGTTATCTATCCTTATGCCTATCCTGTTCCTTCCGGGAATGACAAGTTCTGAAATGTCATACTCATGTGGCGTCCCCAGACTGTTCTGAGTTCCGGCTCTCTTCCCGTTCACAAATACAATGGATTCCCAGTGACATCTTTCCAGGAAAAGGATTACCCTTTTGCCGTTCCACTCTTCAGGGAGATCAATCTCTTTCTGATACCATGCAGCTCCTTTATAATATTTAACCGGTTTCAGCCAGAAAGGGATCTTAATATTTCCCGGCTGGCGATATTTTTCATATTTCTTATCGGTGAAATAAGACCGGTCTATAATGTCACCTGTCCATTCTGTATTCAGCGTAACTTCATTGCCCTTCCCGTTTTCGGCCATCGATCCCGGAAGCTTTACGATCTCATCAAATTGCTGGTTATACCATTGCTGATCAATCCCCTGATCAAGTGAATCGACCCTGAATTTCCATTCACCTGCAAGAGAAAGTGCAGTTCTGGTGTATTCTTCTTCGTGATGAACACCCTGCTGCTATCAACAGGAGGAATAGGAGTCTCCTTATCATCAAGTTATTTAATTAATTGTTTTAAAATTATTTAACCCTGTTTGACGGCAGGCAGGCACAAAGAGCACAAAGGATTTCACAAAGGGTTCACTCTTAATCACTGAATCCTGTCTCCCCCTCTCCTCATCTCCCACTCTCCCTTTCTCCTCATCTCCCCCTCTCATCTCTCATCGTTCTTCATATTCTCAGTTCTGCGGACTTCCGACTCCCGCTCACTTCTGACTTCTCGACTCCTCCCCAACTCCACCGAAGTCGCCACTGCAATCCCCCTCTGGTCCTTACTATTTACCGCGCAATAAAAATGATAGACCACTCCTCTCCATTTGACAACGCAGGGTTTATGAGCATACCTGTCATCATAATCTTCAGAAGGCTCGATCAGCTTTTCTCCCTGCCAGTCTGTCCAGTTAACCAGATCGCGCGAACAGGCGAAATTATCAAAGGCAATCTTCTGATCAGGCTGCCAGAAAGCCCCGAAATAGAACATCACCCATATACCATCAATCTTCTGTAGTAAGGATCACCCGTTATTCCCCTGTGGTGGTTAAGTACCGGATCCTTCATGAATCTCTGCCAGTGAACCATATCATCCGATACTGCCATACCAATTCTCTCAGCCCCCTTTTGAGGAGAAATACTGTCGCCATGGGCATTATAATACATAACAAATTTATACCCCGTTAATCCTGACTTATCCCTGATCACAGTGCTCTTATATAATTTATCATTTTCCCACCACCGGACATCCTTATCGGTTGCCATAAGTACAGGTTTATCAAGACGCTGCCACTCATGTGCTTTCCCCGGGTTCTTTCCGGTTGAGGCTATTCCAACAGAAAGCAACCCGGATTCATATCCGGTAACCCTGCCGCCAAGATATGAAAGCCAGTACTTCCCGGAATATTTTCTCAGCTTATAACTTCTTCCCCATCTGGTATCGTATAATCCGGGGTAACCTGCAGCCTGATTGGAATCCCATTTCGCAGTGTCGCTGAAAGACATTATACGGCCCAATGTTTCCCAGTTTAGTAAATCCCTGCTTTTCCCCAGCCATGTTTCATACCCCCGTCCGTCAAAAACAATCCAGGTCATATACCATTGCCCGTTTTTCCGGAAAACTGTCGGACAATCTGCTTTTTTCGAATCATCTTCAGGTAGCAGAACAAGACCATATTTATAAGGTGTTCTTATTTCATTATGGATCTCCTGCATAACCTCAGGAGGTATAGTTCCGGTACCGGACTGAGCATAAAAATGATTTGCTGTGAAAAATATCGTCAGGATAATAATGACCTTTTTCATCTATTATATGAATAATGGTTTTTATTATTCTGTTTGACTCTCATCTCTCATCTCCCTCTCCTCATCTCCCCTCTCATCTCTCACTTCTTCTCACTTCTCTTCTGACTTCCAGTCAGCTCAAATTTCCGTCAGAGCCTTGAGCATTGCAACAACATTTTCAAAAGGAACATTTGCCTGAATATTATGAATGGTATTGAAGACAAATCCCCCGTCTTTATTCAGTATATCGCACTGCCTCTTAACCTGTTCCTTAACCTGAGCCGGAGTGCCAAAGGGAAATACCTTCTGTGTATCAACACCACCACCCCAGAAGACCACTCTGCTGCCATATTTCTTCTTAAGCATCACCGGATCCATTCCGGATGCATTTATCTGAACAGGATTGATGATATCAAATCCCGATTCAATAAAAAGCTCCATCAATGAATCAATTGACCCACAGGAATGTTTAAAAATTTTCCAGTCTGTGTTCATATGGATCCAGTTGCTAATCTTCTTATAATATGGCATCCATACCCGAGCATAAGTTTCAGGCGAGCAGAAAGTCGAGTTCTGCGTCCCGAAGTCTGTACCGCAAACAAATACAACATCGATCACTGTTACCAATTACATTATAAATCTTTTTAAGATTCTCAAGGGCTATATCTGTCTGCCTTTCAAAGATTCCCTTAACAAAATCTTCCCGCATCACTGTGGAGATGTACCACTCCTCCACCCCCCTGATCCCTTTCGGATTCTTTAGCTGAAGGCCCGGAACAAGTGCAATATCGCCAAGTGCAGTTCCTCCGAGGGATGCAACAACACCTTTTCCGGAATTTTCCACAGATCCGACCTGCTTCTTCCAGTATTCAAGATCATGATCCGAGATTGCAGTGAATTCTTCAAGGTTATCTTCAATTTTCAGTGTTGAATCATCAATCGGCTCCTGCCTGTTAAGTGCATCAAAGAAATAACCTGATTTCGGCATCAGTGCACAGGGTGGCACAGAAGTATCTCCTTCAGGATGAATAAGGATATCCCCGTTAACAGTGAAGGTATAATTGAATTCCCCCGGGAACATAACCTCCTGTCCCCAGGGTGTTTTATGGATCCTCCAGTGGCTGTTCTTAATGCCGAACATATTATTCTCACCAAACAGGCCTGTGACATCTATACCCATGGCGTCCATCAGTTCATCATCTATTTCCCCAAGCATCTGGTAAGGTTCAAATACTCTCACCGGCCTTTTCTCAAGTCCGTAGTATTCACGGAGTTTTTCAACAATAAAAACATGTATCCCCGTTACTGCCGTTGATCCGAAATCGACCACTACCCTGTCAGGTTGCCGGTGATTGATCGTTTCTCTGAAATTGTGTTTTGAATTGGATGTCATAAGATTATAGTTATTCTTTCTAATAGTGCTCCATAAAGTTAAATTTTTCCTTAATTATTTACCTTTATTTTTTAATTTGGTTATATTTTTCTGTAAAATTTATCCTCTGCTAACCAAGTGCACTTGTATCTTTAACCTTTTGTCTTTTGTCTTTCCTATGATTGCTGATCTTCAAATCCCCGAACCGATATTGTTTAATCCCTTAAAGCATTATCTTCCGTTTATAAGGGAATTTACGAACAAAAATTCGGAAGAAGAGAGTTATCCGGGATCAAAGGAATTCCTAAAAGAGCTCAGGCACCTTGGAACGTGTGTGATGGATATTTACAAAGGAGATCTCTCACAGGTAAGTATTTTTGAGGAAATCTCAGAATTCCTTAGATCGAATGGATTATCAGGAAGGGCGGCATACCAGAAATGGGCAGGAGTAAGTTTCACCAGTCACAGGATAATTCCTTTATCTGACGGTTCCCAGTGGACGCTTAAGTATTCTGAAAAAGGGACAAGGTTTGTTCATATTTTCCCGGCACGATACAGTCAGCATACATTCAGGATAAAGGCTAATACCCTTAAATCGGCAATACTTTATCAGGTGTTTGCAGGTAAAGATTATATTTCCGCGGATGAATTGAACAGGGTCAGGGCTCTTGTCAGCTTATCTCCCGTCAAGGAGATTGCTGATACAGAGGCAATTACTGAGATGGTGGAGTTGCTGAGGGTCTAGGGGTGCGAGGGTATGATGGTGCGAGGGTGCGAGTGATGAGAGGGTGCGAGCGTGCGAGGGTGCAGACTGCCAATGGTGAGACGTGGAGAGAGGGTGAGGCGAAGAGACGAAGGGACGATGGGTGGTCAACTGAATGAGTTTTAGGGATAAAAGTTTCCCCTCATTTTTTTAAGGAGGGATAGCCAGACAACGAAATGATCTGACGTGCAGAAATACAAATTGTCTGGCCGGGGTGGTTGATCAATCCGGCCACCTCGCTTAAGCGGGAGGAACTCAGGGCTTTAATTAATTTGGAAGAATTGCCCATGAAGCGATTTTCTGGTCAGCTCCTTCCTCTATTGTCTCTTTTTGACTATTTTCTGCCTCATCAATTTTTCTGAACCGTTCGATATGGAAATACATTCTTGTAAATTCCATTGTATTGCACTTAGGGCACCACATTTCCAGAAAAGCGGGCACCTCAGCCAGCCTCACATAAATATTTCGGCACCTACATGTAAATACCTCTGCGATTGTATAAACCAATCCCTCACAAATTCCTCTGACCGGTATTTTATACCAGTTCTTATCGTTGATGCACAAAACTTTATCACCGGGTTCATAAAGGAAGTTCTTATAGAATCAACGTCCAATTTAGTAAAAAATAATTTAAATTCTCTATGATAAATGACATAAAAAATCAGGGTGAATATTCATACCTTTCGTTGAACCAAAAACCCAAAAGCCATGAGAAAAAAATTCATCCCCCTGATGTGTATTTTCTTAATTGCCGGCATGAGTGCCGGAGCTCAGAATTTACTGAAAAACGGCGATTTTGAAGAATCAATCCCTAATGGTACGTTCCCGTCCGCATTCTGGCAGCCATCATATTACCCCGAAACTGCAGGGGCAGTGGTAACAACAACTGCGGCCCAAACCGGAAAGTGCGGTTTATGGATCTATACCTCCGGTGGCAGTTCAAACAGCAAACCATTTCAGGATGCAGCCTGCACTGCTATGAAGAACTATAAAGCGGAAGCATCACTGAGGAGTCCGAAGGGACAAAACTGGACAAAAGGCACAAAATGCTATATAAGCATTACATTCCTTAATAAGACAGGAATAGAGATAGAAAGTGCAAAAAGTGAGACTCTGACAACCGGAAACAGTGACTGGAAATTATTTTCAGTCAGTAAGATGGCTCCAAAAGGATCTGTGAAGGTAAGATTTGCTATCAATATTGAGTCTGAGGCCGGGCAAAGCATCTGCAATGCGGATAATTGTTCATTGACTGAATAAAGTTAGCATTGATTTTACAGGAATCTCACTATGCCGGGTTATAGCAGAAACTACCAGGCATTTTAGTCAGTAATAATATTTTCAGCTCCTTTCGAAACGGACGATACATTCTTTCGAAAAATCCCATTAAAGAAAAAATAGTATTCCTGGTTTTCATGACTGATGCAGGTTTGAAAGTGCAAAACTTCCATCCGCCTGAATCAGAATTGCTGTTCTTAAAATCCGGGGCAAGCCTTACTTCCCAGATATAAATTTCCATCTGATGCGTCTATTTCTTCTCAAACATTCCTAAACCAACAGACCTATCATAATGAATAGACAGATTCCCAGCCCTGACAACTCCTTTCAGACCGGACGTAACAGTCTCTTTTTCAGAAAAACCACCAGTACCCCTTATCGTTACATAGAGAGGGATTAACTGATATTCATATTTTCCGGATTTTCAATGACCCATCCCATGAGCTTTTCAAGTTTTTTTCTGATCCCCTCATCAGCCCTCGAGATTGCAGATTCAATCCATTCGGCTATCCTTCGAAACAACCGGAATACTCTCGACCTCAGCAGGAAAACATTTCTCCCAGACTTTGTCAAAATTCTCTTCACTCTTCATCATATATTCAAGTTGTTCCATCTTATTGAAACACTCTGAACAATCAGCGAGATGAAGAGAGATGTCCCTGACTTTGTTTTCATCTATGATTTCCCCTCTGCAGAATAGTAACAGATCATTTATCCCTATATGGTTTAAGTCTTCCATGCTTTTACCCTATTAATCTGTTAAATAAAGAAATTTGAATTCCGAATGACTGGCTATTATCTTTTTTCTCATCGTCTTTTTTATTTGCAAATTCCAGGATGGAAAGTCTCTGGGTAATTTTTGTATAGTCAGTTTCACCTTAATGATGCAATCAGTGAAATAGATATTCACTAAAGTATCTTTCACAGGCAATTCAGCGGCAAGTTTCAGGATAATTCTTATCTTCTTTCCTTTCAGAATCATAGATTTGACCGATAAGAAGAGGAGAATATTCTTGTAAAAATCATCCAGAAGATTCCTGATTTCCCAGAATTCAGTATTCTCATAGACTTTATTAAATACATGCCCAAGTTCCTTATCACAATTCTCACTGTAAAATCCTTCTGCATCAATTTTTTTTTCACATATATAATGTATTTGTAATCAAGAAGAATAGTTTTTTGTGAGGTCGGATCCCAGTAAGTAATAATAACCCAAATAATAAATGATGGCACAGATCAATCTTATGTTCCTCCAGGACATTCGTACTAAGTTTACTTGAATCTTCCAGGTTTTTCGTTTTCGATACTGATATGTGATTCTGTCTTATTGATCAGCGTGCTCATTCTTATGCTCATATTTCTGTAAAGAAATGTTGAAAACTTGCCTTCAGCGGATCCCAGTCTTTAAGAATTTTCTTAATTTTTTCCGGAGAATAATTGGTCTCAAAAAATACTTCAGATGTAACTTCCTGATGTTCATCCTTTCGGTAAATATTATTTATTAATACCTTATTGAATATTTTTTCGGATTTATATGATAAAAGAGTCAGCGGTGCGGGATGTTCATCAGAAGAATCAAGTATTCGCGTAATTAAAGCACACTTATTCAAAGCAAAACCGAAATAGGAATTTAGATGAACTCTTATTATACCCAGAATTAATATATTCCGCTATCCATTTCAGGGAATCTGTAAGATTATTGTCGGCTTGTCGATTAATCCTTTAAAAACAGTTTGAATCCGGAGTTTTGAATCCGGAATCAATATACTCCTGATCCTGGCCCAGTCTTTTTTTAATGAGCTCTTTATCATATCCGTAATTAGCTTTCGGAAAAACCTGAATCAACATATTCCGCTGATCCTGTTGAAGGATGCAGCCATTTTAATATTTTCTGTGGCATTCGCTCCCATATGGATAAGTCAGGGTTTTTAGGTTTATTGTCTGTTAATCGATCTTCCTTACATTAATAATATGCCTTTTATACCAAAAATGCCCTGCAGGTAAGGCCACCAGGGGCCCCATCCTTATATCGCTGAACTGGGAGTCAATCCATAAGATAAGATCTGAATCCATGTTCCTGCATACAACCATAGCACATATTTTATAGTCTCCCGGTATCCCGGGCTTCTCCGCATTTTATGGAAAGCTCTCCACTCCCCATCAATTTTCTCAGCTTTACCCTGCGGCCACCACCTTTCAATTGCCCCTGGTGTACAGACGAATATCCACAGATTTGCATTTTTACTTAAGTTCGTGGCTGATATTTCTACACTGCATTCATTAACAACATTACTGTTCAGGACAGGGGAAGTAATTACAGGGCTGCCGGAAGATCTTAAGAACCACAAAACAGTCAAGGATAGTATTGCAGACAACAAATGATAGTAACACAACCTCCTGGTTTTTTAAATAGCTCCGGATACTGCACCTGTTAACAAAATTCCTGTCAAATAATTTACAGGTCAATTGAGTCAGTTGCTGACTTCCGGAAAGAATCAGAAACGGAAAGGTTATTACCGATATGATAACGATAAAAGCTCTCGTACAACTGTTGAAAGATCTTTCCTTTGCGGATCATTGCTGCCATCCGATAACAGCCGGAACATCCCTGGATACAACCTCTGCAAGAAGGTCAGTTTTACAGACATTGAAGAAAACCAACTTAGTATATAAATTCCCCCGGAATAATCCCATTATCTGATCATGACTGATACTGAGGCTCATTATCTGATACTTCTATTGCACCATCATTACCATGTACAGCAAAATGAACAATATCATAGCCCTTCCGTGCTTCCGTCATTAAATCATAAAAACTTGAACATAATTTCGGACTGGCAAATCCCGGACTTTTCAGATCAGATAAAAATCCTGTAATCATCAATTGTAGTAGCATAATGACTTTTCTGATTTGAAAGCACCAATATCGTTTTTTTTCTTATATGTAAAGCAATAAGTAAATTACGAAACATCCTTCCTTACACATCTGAATATCATGGTTTTCCGATTACTGGTCTTTCAAAGTTAATAATTCCCCGGGTCAATAAAAAATCTGTCAGATAAAAAAATTTTTCAAAACTTGGTAAAGAACATCCAATTCAAAAATACTACTAAAACAGTAACCCAAATACAGGCAGAATGAAACCAAACAGGAAAAACACCACTACTCTCTCAGAAGACATCCGACAATATCCAAGGACCATAACGGCAGAAAACGGAACTCCTAAACTATGCAGGGATCACCCCAATCCTCTGCTTCTTCACGATAAACAACCGGTCCTGAATATAACCCAGGATGAACTTGTCGGGATATTTGACAATAACCGGAATCACTTCTGCCTTACCCCAGGGCAGACATTAAGATTCAGCGTATTCTTCAGACTGCGGCTCCCGGACCTAGATCTCACTGATGATCAAAGCCGAATGGGAATGCCTGATCTTTACGGTTACCAGAGACCCATTTAATAATACACAGCTTAATCTGGGTTCAGCACTCAGAAATTCAGAACTGACGGATAAATATATCAGGGACTTCAGGCCTGATACCGGAAAATTCTTTGTTCTGATCAGGGATACCTTGCAAAACTCCAAAGATGTTACTTACGGTCTTGTGGATTTTCTGATAACCGAACTGCTTACAGAAAGAAAATTCCTGTGTGAACCCGGTCAGACAGGTTTACAGTATTCCAAATGGAGAATGCCGAAATTCTTATCCTCTCTGATGCATCAGTTACCCAGAGAGCAGAATATAGCTCCCTCAAAATAAGATGGACGGAAAAATCGTCAGAGCTGGACGATTATCTATTTCACCTTGAGCAAATTAAGCGCTTCAACCTCAACTCCGAGGATAAATATTTTTCAATTTTCATGAAAGAAGAAACCGAAAAGGCCGGTCTGATCTACCGCATTGAAAAACTGCAGCTTGTGCTTTCCATAATGAAGGAAAATCCGGGATTAAGCTACAGAGAACTCCTCACGATAGCCGAAGAGAGATTGAAAAGTGCAGAGATAAAAAATAATGAGATAAGATTAAGGATAGCACGCAGCCAGAATTGTGTAAATACTGAATCCTTCGATTTTCCAGGCACTTACATTACCGAAGACCTGAAAAATAAATATACAAAAAGCGTAAAAGCATTACTGAGAAAAATCTGGTTCCTGTGTCACCCGGACACTAGTCCCGATTATACCATCCTGAGCGAAGAAAAGCAAAAAGAGATTGATGAGTTATGGCTCAGGACCATGAGTTCAACGAAAGAAGAACATTATTCTTATTCCCCAAACATGCTGTTATACCACCTTCCCGACTGGATCAGCTCGAAGCTATATATTTGAGAATCTGCACTATACTCGGCATTGAACCCGATTATTATGAAACCGGGAACCGTCTGGATTTCATGATAAGAACAGGTACTCCAATTACAGGTCTGATCGAATTCCTGAAGTACGAGATTTCAAAAATCAGTCTTCAGCTGACAAACCTTGAACTTATCCAGGATGAATATACAAATGATATCAAAACACAAAAATACAGGTCCGCCCTGGAGAATATAAGCAGGCATTCCGATAAGCTGAAGAGTGAGATCGGAGAATTGAAGGTCAGTCTGAGATTACTTAAGGATGAGATTATTAAAGAATATAATACCGCAAACTGATGAAAGATGAAACTGCCTTAATACCGCGAAGGAATTACAATGACCTGAAAATCTTTCAGGCTGAAGAGCAGGAAAATAAAACTATCCTGAAGCATTCTTACAAACCATCCTGTATCCCTTATGGAGTAAGATCAGTAAATGTAACACACGACAATAAATATTTAATCATAACATATCTCAGCAATCATGGATATATCCGGGTGATTGATCTTGAGAAGCTTGAACTTCTACCGTGTCGTTATACCGGCCATCAAAATTCAGTCAGAATGGTGGTGGTGGGGAAAAATAACAGATACTTCTTCACGGCCTCATGGGATGGCACTTACCGGCGATTCGACCTGTTAAAAGGCACATATGATCTGAGGCTTGGCATCACGGGTCGCAGCCCTTCATGCTGCCTTGATGTTGACGAAATGCATCTGCTAACCGCGTCATACGACTCAGACATTTCATTATCAGGCAATAACACAGGAAGGCGTTGGAATCTGTCCACCGGGGAAGTAGTTACTTTCTACAGGCATTTTAAACCTAGGAAAGATCCTGAATGCATTGATATTGCCTGTGATCGTGACTTTGCCTATTCTGCATCTGATGACGGAATGGGAATAAAGTGGATAAGCAGACAGGTAAAATCCTGTTAACCTACTTTGAATGTGATGCCAATATCCGGAAGGTATGTATATCCGATCGCTTTTTTGCGGCTTCGGCAACCGACGGAAAAATCCGTATTCATGACCGGGTTACCGGCGTCCTTATCAGGCAATTTTTACACAGTCATGATGAGGCTATGGATGTCAGGATATCAAGAGACGAAACAAGAATATGGTCCTGTAGCATGGACGGATCAGTCAAATGCCATAATCTTACAACAGGTAAAGTATTGTTCCACAGTAAGATATTTGAAAACTGGATTTGGAGCATCCGTCTCATGAATGATGATTCAGTGCTCGTTGCAGGAAGTGCAGACGGAACTGTAGCATTTGTTTCTGCAGAGACCGGCCAGCTTCTGGCAAGGCTTCACTGTTTCCCCGTCGAAAATGAAATCCTCTTTGAATGTCCTCCCGACAAAGCATTTCCTCAGGGTTTCTTTTATACCTCCAATAAGAATTTTATAGAAGTCGTAAAGGAAGACATGGAATCAGGAACAAACAGAGTCCTGGATTTAAAGGATCCGGAAAGGATCTCTTATATTGATCGTTTAAACCTCAGGAATATGGTCATCATCCGTCTGACGAATAACAGACAATACAATGCAATGACAGAGAAATATCTCAATGACAGGAAACTGCTTGGTCAGATCCCGAATCAGAATCTACCTAAAAGGTTGAAGTCGTAAAGAATGGAAATGAAATGTTATCTTTGATTTAACAATCATGTCCATTTATCAAATTTGAGGTTTTAAATGAAAATTAGCCAACTACCATGAAAGATAACCGGAGAAATTTTATTAAGAAAAGCTCAGGACTTGCAGCAGCAGTATCATTAGGAGGGTTGACGACCGCATTCACACAATCAGGCTTTAAAAGTAAAAGTTCTGGTCTGGCACCACGCCCATTTGTCAAAGATGGCGGGATCAAATTTGCATTTCTGAACGGTCCGACATCCCCGAAAGTTCCGTTTGCAAAACAACTGGCTGTTAATTATGCAGTATCAGGAGTTGAGAGAATAAATGGATTGAATGCATGGGATCCTGAAGCTATAAAAGCTACAAAAGCGGCCTGGGACAAAGAGGGAATCAAATGGTATGTTGTGGAGGGGCCTCCTTCTCTAGGAACCAAAACCAAGCTTGGCCTGGAAGGTCGTGACGAGGAGATCTCGAATTTCATAACATTCATGAAGAATCTGAAACAGTATGGTGATGTTGATATAATCTGTTACAACTGGATGCCTGTTATAAGCTGGGCACGAACAAATAAAGAACGTCCCGGCAGAGGAGGCGCCCTGATGCTTGAATTTGATTATGAGGTAATGAAACCGGCTCCCCTCACAGAATATGGTGAGGTTTCAAAGGAACAACTGTGGACTACCCTTGAGTATTTTGTGAAAGCTGTCATGCCTGAGGCAGAAAAGATAGGAATGAGAATGTCGATGCATCCTGATGACCCGCAGGTGGATGTCATCCAGGGGATCTCACGGATAATGAATACTGTAGCCGGCCATAACCGCCTGCTTGCCATGTATCCGAAACCCTGCAATGGAGTTACATTGTGCCAGGCAAACTACATGGGAATGCCTGATCTTGTCGATATTCCCGGTCTGGTCAGAAAATGGGGCAAAGATGTGATCAATTTCGTTCACTTCAGAAATGTAAAGGACCTGAGCGGGGTTAAACCAAGTACTCATTTCACCGAGACCTTCCATGATGAGGGGGATATAGATATGTATGAGGCCATGAAAGCTTATATAGAGATTGGGTTTGACGGGCCGATGAGACCCGATCATGTTCCGGTCATGGCAACTGAGATCGAAGCAGGGATGAGAGGCGGATATACAACCCTCGGGAACCTGTTTGCCATAGGTTATATGCGGGGACTTGCAGAAGCTGTTGCCAAAGAACTCAATAAATCTTGATAAAAGACTTTTTTGATCGCAAATCCTATTCCAATCCGGAAAAGGTTTGTGCAATCCTGATTATAGCCCCGGTTGCAGTTTCAACGCTAATTCTCTTTGCTGTGACCATCCCCGCGTTATAGTCTCCTCCGGTACATGGTATACCGAGGAAGCATACCCTCTTAACCTTTTCTCTGTATACATCGCTTTCATCCTCATCGGCAACCGGATCGGGACATCCTTCATAAAGGTCATACGACAAGCCTCTTAAAGCTTCTATTATAAAAGTTTTCATACCGGGATCAGAACACTTCTCAATAGTAATATCAGAGTTGGTTTCTGCACCGGTCACATCAATTACAATTACAGTGTCATATGAATGAAGTGAGTCCATTACCTCATAAGCCCCCTCCATATCAGTCTCCTCACCATATGTCAGCTCAATCCTGATATCCGGATAATCAAGCTGACCGCTGAAGTAGGCATTCATCAGGGCAAATACTCCGATAAAATTGTCGAGATGACCATAATAATCACCATTCTTATCCACATTTAACCTGTGACTCCTGAATCCGGTGTCGGCATGACAAGAAAAGATCAATCTGGGCTTCATTGTTGATCTTATAATTTAAAGTAATTCAATAATTAAAAATAGTTAATTTATTGACCTGCTGATACAATAAAAAAAATCCTGATTTTTTCGTCAAGAATCATCTCCTTCAGTCTATGTATAGTATACAGGCACAGCGAAGCTATGCCCAATAAGGAAAAAACAACAACCAAAAACAGAAAAACCATGAAAAAAAAAGAATCTTCTCCCCGATTACTATCCTGTTTACAAGGATATTGCCGAATTAGCCGTGACTGATTCACCCGAAGGCAATCCGGAAAATGATCCCCCGGTTACTTATAATTGTACTGCCGAAGATGTTAAGATTCCAGGCAGCAACGATTCCGCCCTTATGTTCGATGCCGATTCCCTGGTCGGGATATCGTGTGAATCAAACCTTTCAGCATTTCAGACACACATTCTCTTACTGAAAAATGCATTCGAGGGACATGCTTTTCTGACTTTCAATAAAAGCCCGCTCCGGATATTCCATGAAGGGATTTATGGTACAAAATATAAAACGGAATCCCTCACCGGCAGTTTCTTCGAACAAATCGATTATTACCTGACCGGACTGCGAAACGGATGGAAAATGATCCTGGAAAATGAGAAAGCATTCAGGGATTATCAGCCGGGCAAAAGCCTGCATGATCTGTGTTTTGAGGAACTGATGTATTATTCTTTGTCAAACCAGCTCTTCCGGCTTCCTTTATCATTTTTCGCCAATTTTGACATATTCAGGTTCAGCAATTCATGCAGTAAGAACCTCGCTATCGCCAGGAACTGGTTTAATCTGATTATGAAAGGCGAATCTGCATTGAAAGATTATCTGTTTGTCGAAAATATAAATAAGACTTATGCAGAGATTTTCGAAAATGATCTCCGGGTGGTGGATATGAAACAGAATGTATTAATTCGCTTTGATCAAAAGCTCTACTTTGCTCATTGTCTGGATATAAGAAACGAGGAAGAACTCGAGAACCGGATGTCTGAATTTATTGCAGAAAGCCGGGGAGGGAAATCACAAAGCTTCCAGAATCAGTTCAACGGCAACAACAGGGATCTTCAGGAAAAAAATAAAACAGTTTCCGGGCTTGAGGGTAAAATCAAGTTACTGTACAGGGCTGTTTCTATGAATTGCCGTGAAGCAAATGATAATCCGGGATGCGAAAGCAAATATCCTGAGCTTTTCAAAGCATACTATGAGAAGGAAAGGATCCATCGTGAGATTGTATACAATATTCCCCGATCAATAATGAAATATCTGCGTTTGTTACAGATTCTTTCAGAGATTCTGGCTTACAGGAAAACTCAAGGCTTACCTGTTTATGAGGGATCGCACAGTTATCCTGATACTTCCCCGGATGAACTCCTTTCCGAAGCTGACTTTGCATCGGTCAGTGATGAACTTGAAGCTATTGTTGCTTTTGCCTGGATAAACAGCAGGACTGATGCCAAATTTAATTACATATCAGATGAATTCATGATAAAGACTCACAGGAAGTACATCAAGAATCAGGTTGATTTACTTGATAAGGAAATACTTAAGATCCAGGAAGATATAAGGAATATACTGAAATCAAAGTAATACTTCATTTTCATTTAAATCTATATAACTATGGAAATCATACATTTAATAAAGAAGGAAGATTTACCGGCCTTGTCTGGTGAATCATTAATGAGTACCCGTGTTTCCGGTGAATTCCGGTTTGACATTAAAGACAATTTAAGAAATCAGGGGACAAGAAGCATCTGCTATTATAAAAACAACATCCTGGTCTCGCATTTATACAGTAATCGTGTTCACAAAATAAATCTCCTGACCGGAAAAATATCCTGGTTCGATCACCATAATCGTACAGTCAGACATATACTTGCCTGTAATAATGATATTATTACTGCAAGCTGGGATGGTTCAGTCGGGGTAACGGATTTTGATACACTTAACCTCCGCCTGAGACTCACAGAGCCTGGCATGGGCAGGTGTCCCCATATCGAAATCTCATCAGTTTCCGGAGAAATCTATTCTTATACCTATGATTCTGATAAAGATCCGGAGCGCTTTTCAAATACAATAAGGACCTGGTCCCTGCAAAATGGTTCTCTGAAGAATACAACCCTGCTTAATGGATACCATCTCGGCTCAAGGAGAGCCGGATCATGTGTTTTTTTGAAAAATCACCTCTATTCAGTCTCGAACAGCGGGAATTTTGAGATTATCGATTGTACTACAAACAGGATTCAAAAAATATTCTGCCATGAAGATCTCGGTTCAGTACTTGCACTCGGATCACCTGATAATGAAACTATAGTATTTGGCGGCACATCCGGTACCATTTATAAGTACAATATCAGAGATAACAGTCTCACTTCTCTCAAAGGTCACAATTTTATTATCCAGAGTCTGGCCTGGTGCCGTGAACGGAATTTCCTTATCAGTATTGACTCCGGTGGCATTTTGAACATCTGGAGGTTGCCTGAATTTGAATTGATTTCCAGCACAACTGTATTTTATAACTATTTGTGGACGGTTGCAATCGCCAATGACCTCGTCTTAACAGGAGGAGACGAGGGAGCAATTTGGATATATGACATAAAAGAACCGGACAAAATTATGCTGAAAGGCAAACTTGTTGTTTTTGAAGAGGCATATTCTTTTATTCCCGAGGATTCGGGTGAATTTTTTTCGACTGATCCGTCAAAGATCCGGGTTATCAGGAAAGAAAGCAATACCCCTGAGAACAGCAGGCATACGGATTATCTTCTCATATCGCAGAACAACTACAGAGTGGTACATGATCTGTTTAAAATAAAACCGGGAAATCAGTTTCCCACTTCCGGTAATGATAAATTAATGCTTCAGCTTCCTGAAAAATCTAAAATCTATTAATATGTTAAACGACCGCAAGCTTATAATCAATAATAAAACTGTATTTCAGAGTGAGCCTTTCCTGCCACAGAACAGGTACTTCAACGGATTTTTCGGAAGGGATACAGAATTGGGGCAGCTTACAGCAGCATGGATGGCAGGTGAGTATGCTTTACCTATGAGCCCGCTTCTTATAGGGGAACCGGGGACAGGTAAAAACCGGCTTATATACGAGATCAGCAGGAGAACAGGGCGGCAATTATATATATTTCAGGGCCACGAGGATGTTACTGCCGAAGACCTGGCCTGCACTGTTCGCTTCAGTGATAATAACAGTTCAGTAATGGATTACATCCTGTCGCCCCTTGTCACTGCAATGAATAATGGCGGAATATGTTTCATCGATGAGATCGGGAAGATAAGGCCCCGTGCACTGGCGCTGCTGGTCAGCGTACTGGATGAACGTGCATATATTGATTCCACCCTTCTGGGGGAGAGAATCCATGCCAAATCCGGATTCAGGTTTGTTGCAGCCACAAATACAACTGACTTAAATCTCCTTCCGGAGTTCATACTTTCCCGGATGCGCCCGCGGATAACACTGAGTTACCCTCCGAAAGAGGAGATCGATAGCATAATAAAAGACCAGTGCAAAGGGATCAGGAATGAAGTCGATAAACTGATCGACCTTTTCTGGTCCCTCTGGGTGGGACATGGTGGCAAACCTGGCGGTATTACTCCGCGGGATGCTATCTACCTGTTCGGATGGGCATCAAAATTAAGCGCATTTGATCAGACCGGTGGAACTCAGGTCCTGCTGGACGCCAGTCATGAAAAACCTTTTGATATTGACCTGCAGCACTCCTATACAGGTATAAAACCTGAACATCTAAAAATGGCATTCAGTATTCTGTTTTCAGACAATTTTTTAATAAAGAATTAGCCATGTATCCGATTATTAAAATCAACAATTGTGAAGTAGTTGCAGTTCCTGCAATCCACAACCGTGCAGTTTTTGCCAGGGAGGTGAATTATTTATGCTCGGATAAAGAGACTAGACCTGATGCAATTGCTGTTGAACTCGGTCCGCATATAGTCTATGAACTCGTAACCTGGATGAAGGAACTCGGAATCAGCAGAAGAACAGGAACATGGTTGCCCTGCATGCTTGGTCTGATGCTTGACAACAGGTTTATACACCCCGACCTGGGGGTAAGCGCCCTGAACCTCCAGGAGAACACTGCCAAATCACTGCCTGATATTTCTCCTGATCTTCTGAAAAAGCTGCTTTATTATTCCGATAAATATCTGATCGCACTTTCCTCAACAGATTCGATAATTGAAGCTATACGGTGTTCTGTTGAACTTGACATCCCTGTTTACGGAATAGATATGGACGAGATGTCGATGAAACCAGATAAAATTCTTCTTGTTGAAGAGCCCCGTAATTCATCATTC
Organism: uncultured Bacteroidales bacterium; assembly: GCA_963700275.1. Taxonomy (GTDB): domain Bacteria; phylum Bacteroidota; class Bacteroidia; order Bacteroidales; family VadinHA17; genus LD21. The sequence goes on from CAVOWZ010000008.1 coordinate 425,530, forward strand.
AATCTTCTGAATTATGTGTCAGAGAACGAAATCCGGGCGGCAGAAACGAGGGATCCTTATGTAGACGGACGCAGGGAATATGTGATGGCTGCACGCCTTAAGCGAATAGCAAAGTATCATAAAAGAGTCCTTGTTACGGGGGGAATAGCCCATTGGGTAAAACTAAAAGAACTTCTTGCCAACCCTTCGGTAAGGCCGGCTGATATTGTTGTGCCGTATTTTCCTCTGAAATTTAAAAGGAGTGTTATCCATCCCTCAATGGCTCTGGCATTTATGGATAATTACCCTGTAATGACCACCCTGTATGAAAAATCCCGTCATTTCCCCCGTAAAAATTTAAAATTCAGATTCGATCTTCCTGATACAAACAAATTATGCCGTGGGATACTTGACAGGACTTATGAAGAATACAACCGGGAATATGGCAATTCACACCTTAACGGAAGTGATAAGAGCATTGAAAAGATACCCGGTTTTGAACGTTTGCTAGCAAATCTGAGTCTCGTCCGCCAGCACCATTCTCCATCAATGTCTGATATTATAGAATGCAGTGAATCCATGATGCCGGATGGGTTTAACGGGTTGCTTATGTCGCAGCTGATGAATATTGACCGGCCGTGGGCTTCGATGAAACAGTTTCCTGAGCTACCGCTTCTCTCAGTGATGCCCCGCGATGGTGAAGGCCGGGAAAATAAAACCGGCATCGATCATTTCCGTCTGACTGATCCCAGGAAAGACAACCCGGGACCATGGGAAATTCCTGGTTATGAAGAAGAATCATTTACAATTCATTATCACAATTCAAATTTCTCACCGGTACTTTCTTCAAGGGTCTGGAACTGGGCTGATGATCCCTTCAGAAATGAGAAGAAAAGCAATTATTATGTATGGGTATGGCCGCCCTGTGAAGCACTGATATTCGGCACGGCATATGAAGCCTCCAGGATAGCCCGGACCCGTTCTGATGAACCTTCCCCGGCTGTTTTTGAAGGATCATTATATAATGGCCTGGATATTAAGGCAACAATGCGGTCAATTATAAAAGGAGAGAAAAAGATAATGATAAAAAAGCCTTCTTCAGAAAAGAAGGTATTTACCCCGGACGGCAAACATCCTGAACCTACAGTATTTATTTTCAATGACGATCCTGCTGATCTTGCATCGGCCTGGTCTTTACTGATAGCCGGAACCAACCTCTACAGAAATGTTAAAAACAGACCCCGGTTTGACAATCTGGTCAGGGCAAAGGGAAGTTGCTTTATCTCCAGCATAAGCAGAGTAAAGTACCATGAAATCCCGCAGCCCATGCGAGGTCATATTGATTCAATCAATATTCTGGATGGCTACACAGTCCTGGGAAATCCTTGTATAAACGCCAGGCAGGCTGCACAATGGATTGAAGATAACGATTATAACTGCTGCCCGGTTATGTCCGAAACTTCAATTACATCACTTATAAGTTATTACAAAAAACATTTCAACCTGGAACTATCCATTACCGACTGGACCACAACCCTGATCGAGGTTGCTATTCCCTATGCAAAAGAACGGTTTGTTGTAATCGGACCAAAGACCTTCAGTATCCCCGAAAAACTGAATGCGGAAGCCAGAAGACGGAATATAAGCATTGACTTTCTGCCCCTGAGTTATTTCTCCGACAAGCATATATCTGAAATGCGCAGGAGAATAATGCTGAAGGCAAGCGATCCGGATGGTCTCTCTTACCCTCCTGAAGCAGAAAAAGCCATCGGACAGAAAGCTGACAAGTATTTTGAGCTTTTACCGCAGTATATGCAACTTCAACTTAAAAAACAGAAAAATAACTGAAATATGGACACTTTCGATTATATGGACACTTTGGATTATATGGATCCTTTTGAAAGGTACCTTCGGAAGAAGGAGATCTATCTTGATGATATCCCGGTTGATTCATTATTGTATCGCAATATAAAACGCCCGGAGCCTACTCCTGCTGACATAGTTCTGTTCTGGAGGCAGGGATTTCACCTGAATGATTCAATGGAAAAGATCCTCATTTCTATCCTTGTCAACGATATTATGATAGCAACTGAAGTAAACATGGTTGGTGAGGCTGAATCAGTCCTGACAAAAGCCCTGGAAAGAGCCGGTAATGATCCGGAAGCAGCCATCCGGTTACTTATTGCACTGATAAACCTTCATTACAGGGGCGATGAGAAGAAAAGTACAGAATACTATATTAAAGCCCTTTCGCTGAGGTCAGAGTCGGGTATTAAACTCGACAAAATGACTGAGAATCTATGGAATAACATCCTGAAAAGAATGGGCAATACCTGATTTGATCAGCTTAAAAGAGACTATTTATTCCTTTTTAATAATTTTACATCACTAATCCTTTAGTCCTATGGACTCAACAGAAAAATTAAGAAACCTCGTACTGGCTCCGTACATAATTAAAGCAACAGCGCTTATAGGAAAGCGTAGAGTAACCGGGGGAAATATGTTCAGACATCAGATAGCTACAATGGGAATTATTTTTGATTATAAACTATTTGATAACTATGTACTTCTGAAAGCTTCCGTGATCCATGACCTGTTCGAGGACATACCGGAAACCAATGAAAATGAAATCCGTTCAATTGATAATCAGGCAAATCAGGTTGTTGATCTGGTTCTTGAGGTAACCAAACCCAAGGGAATGCTGAAGACAACCTACCTTAAGAGAATACTCGAACATGGATCCACAAATGCTAAAATACTCAAGGTTGCTGACAGGATAAGCAATCTTACAGACCTTCACCGCGATCAGTACGAAAGAAAGAAGATGTGCGAATATTTGGATCAGACGGAAAAGTTCGTCCTGCCAATGGCTGAACAGGTGAATGAAAATATGGCAATTGAATTAAAGGATCTAATCAGCCTGAGGAGAAAACAGATGAGGATCCTTAATTCCCCGGGATTAATGCAATTGTAAGGTCCGGATAAGAACAGCATTAATAAAGGTTGATTAATATTTTTCAGCTCAATTTAATACCTTTGCTGAAAATAAAAATAAGTGCATGAAAAAATTGTCATCAGCCATAATTCTGATTCTGTTTCTTCTTGTTTCACTCGTCAGGTGCGAGAAGGATGAACCTGATCTGATAATTGGCCAGTGGGAAGGAATTTCCGAGAGAACTGTTGATTATACAAACAATCAGGTAGTCCACGATTCCACCTACACCTATGAAACAGAAGAATTCGTCATGGAAATTCTTGACGGCGGTACATGTAAGACTTATAAATCCGGTACTCTTGATAAAACATGGAGCTGGAAGGTTGAAGAAGACATTTTTTCATTAATAGAGGGAAATAATTCAAGGGGAGCAAAGTATACAGTCAGTGAAAATACAATGACAATGGATTTTACAAGTGAATGGGAAGATCAGGGGAGCGCCTATAAAAGGATTTTCTACTATGTCTTCAGACGGGTCTCATCATAACAGAATCGGCATTCATACCGATTTTACTCATTTCACTGCCTAACATCCTGAAATTCTGTGTGATCCCGGAGAGATTCGAACTCTCAACCAACAGAACCGGAATCTGTCATTCTATCCATTGAACTACGGGACCGTTGTTGAAGCGGCATGCATGCCGCTTCAACAGACAACAAAAATATAATCATTAACCCGATTCAACAAATATTTTATGCGATTTCGTTAATTGTTGTAGTATCGGCATTCATGCCGATACTACAACGATTCCAATCCATGGATAATAATTCCCAAAGATTTCATAATTTCGCAAACCAATTAACAAATCAATAATTAACCGCATAAATGGAATACAATTTCCGTGATATAGAAAAAAAGTGGCAGCAATACTGGGAGGAGAATAAAACATTCAGGACTCCGGATGATTTAACCAATCCAAAGAAATGCTATATCCTCGATATGTTTCCCTACCCTTCGGGAGCAGGACTACATGTAGGTCATCCTGAGGGTTATACAGCAACTGATATTATCAGCAGGTATAAAAGAATGAAGGGATTCAATGTCCTTCATCCGATGGGCTGGGACGCTTTCGGGTTGCCGGCCGAACAATATGCCATCCAGACGGGGACCCATCCGTCAGTCACCACAATAAGGAACTGCGACACATTCAGACGGCAGATCAGGGAACTGGGACTAAGCTACGACTGGGAAAGAGAAATCAATACCACCGATCCAAAATACTTTAAATGGACTCAGTGGATATTTATTCAGCTATTCAACACCTGGTTTGATGAGAAACTTCAGAAAGGGCGCCCGGTTTCTGAACTGATAATCCCCGAAACCATAAGTAAAGCAGGGAATAAAGCTGTACGTGAATATATAAACTCCCGCAGGCTGGCATATTATGATAATGCAACTGTATGGTGGTGTCCCGACTGCAGGATAGTCTGCGCCAATGAAGAGGTCCTGTTTGACGGGTCACACGAAAAATGCGGGAACAGGGTTGAAAAGAAAAACCTGAAGCAGTGGATGCTCAGGATACCTCTTTATGCTGAAAGGCTGCTTAAAGGTATCGATAATCTCGACTGGCCGGAAGGAATTAAGGAGATGCAGCGCAACTGGATAGGCCGTTCCACCGGAGCAGAAGTTGATTTCAGGCTCGACGAAATGAATGAGGTTCTGACAGTTTTTACAACCCGTCCCGATACTCTTTTCGGTGCTACCTATATGGTCATCGCTCCCGAACATCAGCTTACAAAACAGATCACAACACCCGGTCAAAAGGCAGACGTTGAAAACTATATCAGGGCTGCTTCCCTTAAGTCCGATCTTGACCGCACTGACCTTGCAAAGGAAAAAACAGGCGTGTTTACAGGCAGATATGCAGTCAACCCTGTTAATCTTAAGAAAATTCCGGTCTGGGTAGCCGATTATGTACTGACAGGTTATGGTACCGGTGCGATAATGGCAGTACCTGCACACGACACACGCGACTTTGAATTCGCTGAGAAATTCAATCTCCCGATCATTTGTATCCAGGATCCCGATGTTACTGATAAGGAACAGAAAGAAAGGATTATTAGGGGTAAGGAATGCTGGACCGAGGATGGCAGATATATTAATTCATCAGACAAGTTGACAGGAATCGATATAAACGGCCTGAATAAGGAAGCCGGAATTGAGAGGATCACAGTCTGGCTCGAATCAAAAAACATAGGCAAGGCGAAAGTCAACTTTAAGCTCAGGGACTGGTTGTTCAGCAGGCAGAGGTACTGGGGAGAACCTTTCCCTGTGATCCACTGGGAAGATGGTGAAATAACCTTACTCGATGAAAAAGAACTTCCCCTTGAACTTCCGGAGATGGAAAAATATCTTCCGGGTGATACAGGAGAATCGCCCCTGGCAAATGCAGGCGAATGGCTCAGTGTAACAGACAAATCGGGCAGAAAAGGAAGACGTGAAACCAATACAATGCCGCAATGGGCGGGATCATGCTGGTATTACCTGCGATATATAGATCCGGCAAACGATAAAAGGATATTTGATCCGGCAAAGGAAAAATACTGGATGCCTGTCGATATTTATATTGGTGGTGCGGAACATGCTGTTCTTCACCTTTTATACAGCCGCTTCTGGCATAAGGTGCTCTTTGACCTCGGAATTGTTTCAACGGATGAACCCTACCATAAGCTGTTCAACCAGGGAATGATACTTGCATACGCTTATGAAAACGAAACCGGTGCCAAAGTAGCTGCAGATATTATCGAGGAACGTAACGGTAAGTTCTACAACATGGAAACCGGAGCAGAAGTGAAACAGATAGTGGCTAAAATGTCAAAATCGCTCAAAAATGTCGTGAATCCCGACGATGTCGTTTCAAAATACGGAGCCGATTCCCTAAGACTGTATGAAATGTTCCTGGGGCCACTTGATGTAACCAAACCATGGGATGATAAAGGCGTTAAGGGCGTATTCAATTTCCTTGGAAGAACATTCAGGTTCTTTTCAAACCCTGAGAATATTGTCGGAGGAGATGAAGATCCTGAGATCCTGAAAGGTTTGCACCAGGCTATAAGAAAGGTTGAAGCAGATATAGATAATTTACGCTTCAACACGGCTATTTCGGCCATGATGATTTTCCTGAATATGGCGATAAAAAAAGGAAAAGTTACAGCTGAAACTGCCGGGATTTTCACAAAGATCCTCTCCCCGTTTGCTCCCCATATCGCTGAAGAATTATGGAATATGCTTGGAAAAAGGGATACAATTTCCTTTGAGCCATGGCCGCAGGTCAACGAGGAGTACCTGAGGGAAGATGTTTTTGAGTATCCGGTATCCTTTAATGGCAAGCTCAGATTTAAGATAGAACTGCCGGTTTCTTTGTCAAAAGAAGAAATCACTAAGATCGTACTTGATGATGAAAGGGCTAAAAAATGGTTGGGAACGGGTACCATGACAAATATTATTGTGGTACCAAACCGTATTGTTAATATTGTCATCAAAAATTAATACGGATGTCCTTTTTTTCAAAAATTCTGTTATTCTCAGCACTTACCCTTCCGGTTATTTCATGTGTTAATTTCAATGAACCGAAGGCTCACACTCTTGAAATTGACACGATTCCGTATAATATAGAAGAAAAGAAACCGGAGAATCTGTTTTTTGGGATACCGGCAGATTCTTTTAACCTGATAACGGGGCAAATAAAACGGAATGGTATACTCTCTCAGATCCTCCTTGAACATGGGATTACAATGCCGGAAATTGATGCTTTATTAAAGAATTCTTCGGATGTTTTTGATGTCAGAAAGATAAGGGCAGGAAATAACTACTTCCTTCTTTGCGATAATGATACTATCGGAAAAGCAAGATACCTCATCTATGAACATGACGCTGCAATAAGTTACATATTCAGCTTTCGTGACTCGCTGAATATCACTCCCTTCAGGCAGAATATTTCAGAGTCGGTAAAGTATTCTTCGGGAACGATCGAAACATCTCTATGGGATGCCATGATGGCAGACAGTCTTCATCCCATGCTGGCAGTCAAACTATCAGAAATTTATGCCTGGACGGTTGATTTTTTCGGCCTTCAGAAAGGCGACAGCTTCAGGGTTATTTATGAAGAACTCTTCATCAATGATAAATCACAGGGAATTGGAAGAATATATGGGGCTCTGTTCACCTGGGCGGGAAAAACCACTCTGGCGATACCTTTTATCCAGAACGGTACAGAAAGTTATTACGACAGCGCGGGAAACAGCCTGAGAAAAGCTTTCCTGAAAGCTCCCCTTCAGTTTTCAAGGATCAGTTCCCGGTATTCTTCTTCACGGTTGCATCCGATACTCAGGATCCGCCGGCCGCACTTTGGAGTGGATTACGCTGCACCAATCGGCACGCCTGTTCATGCAATAGGCGACGGCAGGGTTACTGCTGCCACAGTTGAAAGCGGCTCCGGCAGAGTGGTCAGGATAGTCCATAACAGTGTATATTCAACTGCATACCTGCATCTCAGCAGGTTCGGACAGGGAATAACTGCAGGAGCATTTGTGAAACAGGGAGATATAATAGGTTATGTCGGAAGCAGCGGCCTCTCAACCGGTCCCCATCTCGATTTCAGATTCTACAAAAACGGCTCTCCTGTTGACCCCCTTTCGATCGAAGCACCTCCCGTTGAACCGGTACTCGAAGAGAATAAGGTAAGATTTGAGAAAAACAGGATAGTTGTTGAAGCTCTTCTTACCGCATTTTAATTCTTTAGTCCGGCTTAAGGATCAGCTTCTCAATTACTTCAGGGAAATATTTATATTCAAGACCATGAATCCTCGACGCCAGAGATCCTGGTGTATCTGACGGTTCAACTTTACACTTTGCCTGAAAGATTATATCCCCTTCATCATATTTATTATTCACAAAATGAATTGTAATTCCTGATTCTTTTTCATTGTTCAGAATTACAGAATTGTGCACTTTATCGCCATACAGACCTTTACCCCCGTATGCCGGCAGAAGAGCAGGGTGAATATTAATGATCCTGCCTTCATAAAGTTTTATTATATCATCCGGAACCAGCCACAGGAAGCCTGCCAGAACAATAAAATCAATCTTACTCTGAATCAGATGATCCAGTACAGAGCCGGTAATATAAAAATCATTCCGGTCGAAAATATAAGTATTTATCCCAAGCGCTTCAGCCCTTTTAAGTACGCCGGCCTCACGACGATTAGATAAAACAAGAACCACTTTCGCGCTGTTTCTGTTCGAAAAGTATCTTATAATATTTTCAGCATTTGTCCCGGAACCCGAGGCAAATATTGCTATATTCTTCATTATGTGACACTTATTATTTAAAGAGAAAAGTTGTTTCCGGATAATGTTATTAAGTTTATTCTATTGATTATCTGATTAATATCTATGTAAATAAATAAAAATACCAAAATCATTTGAAAAATATACTACAAATATATTTCTTTGCAGGGTTCATTACTTAATATTAATTAAAATTTATCATTATGTCTGACATTGCGACAAGAGTAAAAGAGATTATTGTTGACAAACTTGGAGTTGATGAATCGGAAGTAACTTCCGAAGCAAGTTTTACCAATGATCTGGGTGCAGACTCTCTTGACACTGTTGAGCTGATCATGGAATTTGAAAAGGAATTTAACATTGGAATTCCTGATGATCAGGCAGAAACTATCAGCACCGTTGGTGATGCAATAAAGTACATCGAGGAGAATGCAAAATAGTTTTGCATTGAAAATATCCCATTTATGAGAAGAGTTGTTGTAACCGGGCTTGGAGCTTTCACTCCACTTGGAAAAAATTTACATGAATATTGGGAAGGATTAAAAAACGGTATAAGCGGAGCGGGGTTGATAACCCGCTTCGATACTGAAAAGTTCAAAACCAAATTTGCATGTGAAGTAAAGGGCTACAATTCTTCAGATTATTTCGACAGAAAAGAAGCTAACAAACTGGACCTTTATTCCCAGTTTGCGCTCATCTCCGCCGACGAAGCGATTATTGATTCGGGGATAGATCTGAAAACGGTTGATAAGGACCGGGTGGGGGTAATATGGTCATCAGGTATCGGAGGGCTGTATACCTTTTTCGATCAGATCAGGAATTATGTTCTTGGTGATGGCACTCCCCGATTCAGTCCCTTTTTTACTCCCAAGATGATTGCGAATATTGCCTCGGGTTCAATATCTATAAAATACGGTTTCAGAGGTCCGAATTTTGCCATAGTATCAGCATGTGCATCGTCGACACATGCCCTGATTGATGCAGTAAATTATATAAAGCTCGGGAAAGCTGATATTTTTGTTGCCGGGGGTTCAGAAGCTGGTATAAATGAACCAGGGATAGGAGGGTTCAATGCAATGATGGCCATGTCGACAAACAACGAGGAATACATGACCGCATCCCGACCCTTCGATCTTACAAGGGATGGGTTTGTTATGGGTGAAGGAGGAGGAGGCCTGATAGTTGAAAGCCTGGACCATGCAAAAGCCAGAGGAGCCAAAATATATGCTGAACTGGCAGGCACAGGCATGACAGCAGATGCTTACCATCTTACCGCACCTCACCCTGAGGGAATTGGAGCCCGTGATGTTATGAGGCTGGCAGTCATGGACGCCGGTCTGAAACCGGAGGATATTGATTATATTAACGTGCATGGAACTTCAACTCCTCTTGGCGATATATCTGAAGCAAAGGCAATCCTGGCAGTATTCGGGGAACATGCATATGAAATGAACCTGAGTGCGACAAAATCAATGACCGGACACCTTCTCGGCGCTGCCGGTGCAATAGAGGCTATTGCGACCATAATGGCCACAATAGAGGATATAGTCCCTCCTACAATTAACTTTAAAGTACCTGATCCTCAGATAGACCAGAAGCTGAACCTGACGCCAAACAAATCACAGTCAAGAAAGATTAATGCCGCAATTAGCAATACATTTGGTTTCGGGGGTCATAATGCTTCAATAGTCATTAAAAAAGCTGAAATTTAAAATTTTTGCTCTCCAAAAGATCTAACGGCACCTATCCGCTTAATAAAAGGGAGTTCAGATCGCGCCTGAAAAAACTTCTTGGATTCAGACCGGGAAACCTGCAATTGTATGAAGCAGCTTTTATCCACCGGTCAGCTTCCTATATATTACCTGACGGTAACAGAATAAATAATGAAAGGCTCGAGTACCTTGGAGATGCAGTTCTGGATACAATACTGTCCGATTATCTTTTCAGGAAATTTCCCGAAGCCAGCGAAGGTTTCCTTACAAAAATACGATCACGAACAGTAAACAGGGAAGTACTGAATCATCTTGCTGTTTCGATGGGATTAAACAAGCTGCTGATCAGCAATGTCAATTCCGTCCAGAATGCCAAAAACCTGAGCGGCGATGCATTCGAAGCACTCATAGGATCAATATTCCTCGACAAGGGATTCAGAAGATCAAAAAAACTCGTCATTGATAAAATAATCAGCAGGTATCTTGATCTCGATAGTATTATCAGGACAGACACAGATTATAAAAGCCTTGTTTTTGAATGGGTCCAGAAAAACAAAGCACAACTGACCTTTACCTACAATGAAGAGTACGATTTTGCCCAGAAAAAGTCGTTTTTTCCTCCACCCTCTATATAAATAAGGAAGAGTATGGCAAGGGCTATGGATCATCAAAGAAAGAAGCCGAGCAGGAAGCATCATGTAAAGGTTGGAAAAAGATCACGGATGTACAATACCTGCCCGGATGATATATTATTTTTTTCTACCTTTATGAAGTTGGGAAAGATAAAATGAAGTCCGCAGCGAAAATCAAACGTGTAACACTTAATATCAGCGAAAATACTGAACCCCTCCTGTTCGGTATTGTTGCTGCGGAACCCGATTATAAAATTTCACTTGCGCTTAACAGAAAACTGGGGATTTCTCTTAAAAGCGCTGACCCGGTCATTCTGAAGGAAGAAAATGATGATGAACTGCTGTTCAGCAGATTTTCCAGCCCGTCAGATTCCCCGGATCTTGTTTATGATCTCACCTCCAACCGTTCAGGTAAAAGTTATCTGATGAGAAAGATGAGAAACATCGATTATTTCCTTCAGGTTCATAATGCTGACAACGAGACGGATACGGGAAAGATTTTATCCCTGATAAGGGAGACGGATTGCGTAACGGCAGCATTTAAGATCGGCGCGGAAATCATTAAGGACAAGAATGTAAGATTTCTCGTCCGTTAGGTTATAAACTATCTTTATTAAGAAATACAATCAGTCAACCATAATATAAACAAGAAGAAGAGCCGCTTCCAGAACGGAAGCGGCTCACTTTTTGATAACCCTAAAACTAACCTAACCTATGAAAAAAACCTCTATCTCTTGTATTCCAAATTTCGTGCCAAAACCTTTACAAAGATATCACATGCATTTAATATAAACAAATATTTGTTTATCTGGTTATGAAGATTAACTATATTTTAATGAATTGTTAAAATTATTAACCTTTCAAGGTTTTTCAATATCATATAAGGAACCCATGTTAGTTTATTGATGTTAAAGAAAGTTAAAGAGTCTTAACATAATTTATATATAGTAGTACTTTTGTAACTATATGAAAAAAAGTACGATTGCATTACTGGCCCTCTTCTTCTTTCTGGCTTTGTCAGGGCTGATCCTTATTCAGGTTTACTGGATCCGCAATGCAATTGAGATAACCGACCAGGAATTCAGGATGCTGGCTAATAAAGCCATGGAATCAGTAATTCTCGATCTTGAAGAGAACGAGTTGATTAACAGGATTGTAGAGGAAATTGATCCGGCGTCGTCAGATTCTGTAACAGCCATTGTTCCTGCAAATTCACCCCTTGCCCGTAAACTCAGGGGATATCAGCCTAATTCAAAATTGCTGGAGATATATGGCCTTAACGATCCGGATCAGCCGATTACAATTACCGGATCGGGACAAAAAATTTTTATTTCCGACGAGAATGTTTCTGACTTGATTACAGAAGACTCATACGAAACATCTTCCCAGGCAAAAAATGCAGAGCTTACAGGACGGGTATCAAACAAGATCGTGGTCCTTGAAAATATAATGGATAAGATCCTTTATAACACTCCGGATATAAGGGAGAGAATCAATCCGGCCGATCTGAAGCCTTTGCTTAATAAAGCTCTTTCCAATGTAGGGATAGATCTGGACTTTGAGTATTCAATCCGTTCAGGACGTTATGGTGAAATCTGGAAAACAGCCGGGTTTACTGATGCACCCGGGACAAATAAATTCATCATCCAGCTCTTTCCCAATGATCCTGTGCCCAGCCAGAATCAGCTTGTTTTGTATTGCCTTCAGGAACAAAATTATAAATTCGGCAAGATTGGCAGACTGGGCTTTCTTTCGGCTCTATTTGCTTCATTAATGCTTGTCCTTTCGGCAGGTACATTCCTGGTTATCTTCCGTCAGAAAAAGCTCTCGGAGATCAGGAATGATTTTATCAATAATATGACCCATGAGCTAAAGACACCCATTTCTACAATTTCTCTTGCATCCCAGCTTCTGGCCGATAAATCAGTTTCAGATGAGAATAAGAATATCGACACCCTCGCAAAGGTGATTTCCGATGAGAGTATGAGGCTCAAATTCCAGGTTGAAAAAGTACTTCAGATGGCGATCTTTGAAAAAACGAAGATGAAGCTCAACCTCGTTTCACTGGATATAAACAAAGCGCTTTTGGGCGTGATGGATAATTTCAAGCTCCAGATCGGAAGCTCGAAGGGTAAAATTCATACTGATTTTAAAGCTGTTTCATCATCAGTAATGATTGATGAAATACATTTTATGAATGCAATATCAAATCTCATCGATAACGCAATAAAATATGCCAGGGGTAAGCCGGATATAACAATCACAACAAAAAATACAAGGAAGGGTATTATAATTGTTGTCGAAGATAAAGGAATCGGTATAAGCAAAGAAGACCTCAAAAGGGTTTATGATAAGTTCTACCGTGTCCATTCAGGTAATTTACATAATGTAAAAGGCTTCGGGCTTGGTTTAAGTTATGTTAAGAAAGTTATTGAAGAACATAATGGTACTATAAAGACGGAAAGCCATCTTAATAAAGGAACTAAATTTACAATCTTTATTCCTCAAAACGAAAAGAAATGAAAAGCATAAGAATCCTCTTAGCAGAAGACGACAGTAATCTTGGAACTCTGTTAAAGAACTATCTCACTGTCAAAAAATACGAAACAAATCTGTTCATGAATGGAATTCATGCACTGGAAGCATTCATAAAAGACAGTTTTGATCTTTGCATTCTCGATATAATGATGCCGGAAATGGATGGTATTACACTTGCACGGGAGATGCGCAGGTTAAAACCGGAAATACCTTTGATTTTTCTTACTGCAAAAAGTCAGAAAGAGGATATACTGGAAGGATTCCGGTCGGGAGCAGATGATTACATTATAAAACCATTTTCGATGGAAGAACTGCTGTACCGGATACAGGCTATTCTTAAAAGAACTGCATCCACATCAGTATCAGGAAAACAGGATACCTACAGTATCGGGAAATATACTTTTGATACTATTAAACAACTTCTCCTTTTCGAAGACCAGTCAATTAGGCTCACCACCAAAGAATCGGAGCTTCTTGAACTTCTTTGCAGATATGGCAGGGATATCCTGGAACGTAATTTTGCTCTCAAGTCAATATGGATTGACGATAACTACTTCAATGCCCGAAGCATGGATGTTTATATTACCAGGCTCAGGAAATATCTCAGGAAGGACCCTGATGTGAGGATCCTCAACGTCCACGGAAAGGGTTATAAGCTGATTAACTGATAAAAAACCTGACCATTCAGTATGATCTGGGAATTCGACGGGCAACTCTGCATTCGGTTTCAGTCAAGCTTCAGAACTGCCAGAAATGCCTGCTGGGGAACTTCCACATTTCCTATCTGTCTCATTCTTTTCTTTCCCTTCTTCTGTTTTTCCAGAAGCTTCCTCTTCCTGGTTATGTCACCGCCATAGCATTTGGCTGTAACATCTTTTCTTACAGCTTTTACTGTTTCACGTGCAATAATCTTGGCCCCTATTGCAGCCTGTATTGCAATTTCAAATTGCTGACGGGGAATAAGTTCTTTTAACTTCACGCACATTCTCCGTCCAAAATCATAGGCATGACCACGGTACATAAGAGTTGACAGTGCATCAACCATTTCCCCGTTAAGAAGAATATCAAGCCTCACAAGGTCAGCTTTCTGGTATCCGCTGTAATAATAATCGAATGATGCATAGCCCTTTGATATGCTTTTAAGCTTGTCGTAAAAATCGAAGACGATCTCCGATAGCGGCATCTCAAAAGTCAGTTCAACCCTGTCGCGTGTAAGATAGATCTGATTCTTCAGAGTACCTCTCTTATCTATGCACAGATTCATTATTGCCCCGGTATAATCCGACTGAGTGATCACCTGGGCAACTATATACGGTTCCTCGATAACATCAATATTTGTAACAGAAGGCAGTCCTGAAGGATTATGAACATCGATCTCTTCGCCTTTTGTTGTCAGTACCCTGAAAGAAACGTTGGGGACCGTGGTGATGACATCCATATTAAATTCACGGTCGAGCCGTTCCTGGACTATTTCCATATGCAGCAATCCAAGGAATCCGCATCTGAATCCGAATCCCAGGGCAGCTGAGGACTCAGGGACAAAAGTAAGAGAAGCATCATTGAGCTGAAGTCTCTCTATTGAGTTCCTGAGGTCTTCATATTCATCAGCATCAACAGGGTACAGCCCGGCAAAGACCATTGGTTTAACTTCTTCAAAACCTTCAATTGCCTTATCACATGGATTTTTAACCTGAGTAATTGTATCTCCTACCCTGACTTCCGCCGAGATCTTTACACCCGAAATTATATATCCCACATTACCGGGTCCCATAACATCGCGGGGATCCTGTCTGAATTTCAGCACACCAATCTCATCCGCATTATATTCATGGTCAGTGCTTAAAAATTTAACCCTGTCGCCTTTTCGTAAAGTTCCGTTAACAATTTTGAAATATACTATTATACCTCTGAAGGAATTGAATATCGAGTCGAATATAAGGGCCTGCAAGGGGGCATCCGGATCGCCTTTTGGAGGCGGGATAAGGTTTACAATATCGGTAAGTATCCTGTCGATACCCAACCCTGTTTTTGCACTTGCCTCAATAATATCTTCCCTGGCACATCCTGTCAGATCGACTATCTGATCCTTAACCTCCTCAGGCATAGCGCTTGCCATGTCCATCTTATTAAGCACAGGTATGATTGTCGAGGTTATGATCGATTGCCATGTACAGGTTTGATATTGTCTGGGCCTGGATTCCCTGTGTTGCATCAATTACAAGAAGAGCTCCCTCACAGGCTGCTATTGACCTCGACACCTCGTAAGAAAAATCGACATGCCCCGGGGTGTCTATCAGGTTCAGCAAGTATTTTTTACCTTCAGCTGTATATTCCATCTGGATGGCATGGCTCTTGATAGTGATGCCTCTTTCCCGCTCAAGATCCATATTATCAAGAACCTGATCCTGAAAGTCTCTTGCTGTAACAGAATTTGTTTTTTCAAGGAGTCGGTCGGCCAGAGTGCTTTTCCCATGGTCGATATGTGCTATGATACAGAAATTACGGATATTATCCATCAGGATTGCAGGTTCTTAATCAGGTGCAAATATAATAAGTAGGGGCGTTGCATGCAACGCCCCTTGAGTAATAATTATATGCTGATGCTAGTATTACATCATGCCCGGCATTCCACCACCCATTCCCTGCGGCGGCATCTGCGGCTTGTCTTCTTTTTCCTCTACAATTACAGCTTCGGTTGTCAGGAACATACCTGCAACTGATGCTGCATTTTCAAGAGCCACGCGGGTTACTTTTGCAGGATCGATTACACCTGCTGCAAAAAGCTTCTCATATTTGTTGGTCTGAGCATTATACCCGTAATCACCCTTACCTGCTTTAACATTCTGGGCTACAACTGCTCCTTCCATTCCTGCGTTAACAGCTATCTGGCGGAGAGGTTCTTCGATTGCACGTTTAATTATTTCAATTCCGGTTGTCTGATCATCATTATCACCTTTCAGGCCTTCAAGGGCTTTTGATAGCACGAATATAAGCAACTCCTCCACCGGGAACAATACCTTCTTCAATCGCGGCACGGGTTGCATGCAATGAGTCATTAACGCGGTCTTTCTTCTCCTTCATTTCAACCTCTGAAGCTGCACCTATATAGAGAACTGCTACTCCACCTGCAAGCTTTGCTAAACGCTCCTGAAGCTTTTCCTTATCATAATCAGATGTGGTTGTGGTCATCTGTTGTCTGATCTGGCTCACGCGGGCTTTTATCATCTCTTTGTCGCCATAACCGTTCACAATTGTTGTATTCTCTTTGTTCACTGTAACTTTCTCAGATGTTCCGAGCATATCGAGTGTTGTATGTTCAAGCTTAAGACCTTTTTCTTCCGATATTACTGTTCCACCTGTAAGAATGGCTATATCTTCAAGCATCTCTTTCCTCCTGTCACCAAATCCTGGAGCTTTAACTGCACATACTCTCAGGGAACCACGCAGACGGTTCACAACAAGTGTAGCAAGAGCTTCTCCTTCAATATCTTCAGAAACAATCAGAAGAGGTCTACCGGTCTGTGCAGATGATTCAAGTATTGGCAGCATATCTTTCATCGATGATATCTTCTTGTCATAGATGAGGATATACGGATTCTCCAGTTCGGCTTCCATCTTTTCGGTATTTGTAACAAAATATGCCGAGATATAACCGCGGTCGAACTGCATACCTTCAACGATTTCTACAGAAGTGGTTGTTCCTTTGGACTCTTCGACAGTGATGACACCTTCTTTGTGTACCTTGCTCATGGCTTCGGCAATAAGTTTACCAATTTCCTGGTCATCGTTAGCCGAAATCCTTGCAACCTGCTCGATCTTTTTCAGATCATCACCAACAAGCTGAGCCTGTGCTTTGATGCTGGCAACAACTTTCTCAACTGCTTTGTCGATACCTCTTTTAACATCCATCGGGTTTGCACCGGCAGTGATGTTTTTCAGACCTACATTGATAATAGACTGTGCAAGAACTGTTGCAGTTGTCGTTCCGTCACCTGCAATATCGCCGGTTTTGGAAGCAACTTCCTTAACCATCTGTGCACCCATATTTTTATACGGGTCGGAAAGTTCTATTTCTTTCGCTACTGTCACACCGTCCTTTGAAACGAGAGGAGCTCCGAATTTTTTCTCAAGAACAACATTACGGCCTTTAGGACCAAGGGTAACCTTAACCGCATCTGCAAGCATATCAACACCTTCTTTAAGAAGTGCACGTGCATCAATATTATACTTAATCTCTTTTCCCATTATTATTTGAATTTATTGGTTTCCTAATTACATTATAAAAAGAATATCTGACTGTGAAATAAGCAGGTAGTCTTCTCCGTCGATGGTAAGTTCCTGACCGGCATATTTACCATAGAGTACTTCTTCACCTTTTTTCACTTCCATCTCCTCATCCTTTTTTGCTGCACCTGTAAGTACAACTTTCCCCTGACGGGGTTTTTCCTTTGCTGAATCCGGAATAATTATTCCGCTGGCTGTTTTTTCTTCAGCTTCATTCGGTTTAACAAGAACCTTTCCTGCCAGGATTTTACCTTTTAATTGTGCCATGTTATCTAGTTTTAAAGTTAAATGTTGATTTACTGTCGTCTTTTAATCATAATTTATGCCAAACAATGAAATATGACATTTTTGATAAAAAAAGTGTCAGTTTGTGACAAACTGACACTTTAAGTATATCAGGTTAAAATAATCACTAATTCTGTGGCTGATCTTCTTCTACGGCCGGCGGAGTTGTTGTAGAAGCAGGTGGGACGGCAGTTGGCAATGTCGGAATAGCATTGGGATCAACAGCATTGTTGATCTGAGTGCTTATCCTCGATTGTTGTGCTTCCCCACCACGTGGTATAGTTGCAGTTGCAACGACGCAAAGAATAAGTATTGCCGCAGCAAGTGTCCATGTCGATTTTTCAAGAAAATCGGCGGTTTTACGTACACCCATTGTCTGGCCTGTAGATGTAAAATTGGCAGCCAGCCCCCCTCCTTTTGAATTTTGCACCAATACTATCATCACCTGGAGAATACAGGCTACAATTATCAAAACCGTTATGAAAATGTATATTCCCATTCCCTTACTTTTTTATAAGTTCCTTCACTTCTAAAATTAGAGACGCAAAGTAACTGCTTTTTTCCGGATATTTCAAACTTAATCTTTCATAAATATCTATTGCCTTTGAAAAGTATCCCTGCTTAACATATATCCTTGCAAGGGTTTCAGTTAAGAACTCTTCTTTCTCTTCGACGAAAGGTTTGGATATGTCGAGAAGAGGGATATCGGCTTTTGTCTTTACCGTTTCAATCCGCGGATTGGCAATAATGAATTTCTCAATGAGATCCGCCTGTAACTTCTTTGCGGATACCGGGTCCTGCACATGCCTGATTTCATCCTGAATATCTGATTCCGCACATTCAGAAATTTTGTCATGTTCAGTGTCCAGTTCCAGAAGATCTTCCTTCACGGGGACAGAAAATCCCGGGTCCATAAATACAATTCTTTCCTCAACTTCTCCCGATTCCTCATTTATAACAATAAGGGAAGCATCTGTTTCCTTGTCTCCCGATTCATCTGTTATAATTATTGAATAACCTTTAGGTTTATTATCAGATTCCGGTTTCCCCTCATCCTTTTCAATCCCGTGTATAAAGTCAGCACTGTTCAGGGCATTCTCGATGACTACCTGCTGGGTATCGATCCTGTCATCTTCCTTATTAATAATTTCAGGAGGGTTGTCAGCATGATTGGCAGCTTCGGAGGTATGAGCAACTTCGACGGGCTCTTTTTTCAGGAAATAATATAAGACCTCACGGCTGGCGATTCTCATTGCCGAGCTTCTAAGCTGATTTTCAAACTTCACGTCAGCAGTGTTCTGCATACCTTTGAGCAGAAGCATATAAGCGCTCTGAAAATATGGGAAAGCACTGATCAGGGAGCTCAATTCACCAAGTTCGGTATGGTTAAATGGCCCCGGACCTTCGACAAGGTTTAAAAAGTCGCTCCTGTTCATCAGTTCTACCAGTTCACGAAAGCTTTATTAAAAATATCTTCAATCAGCAATTCTATAATTTTTTCCGACAGTGAATCTTCGACATCACCAAGTGATAAAGCGCTGTCATAATCTTCATATCTTGAAAAGCTCTGTTCGTAGCTCAGTGTCGGATCAATAGCATTTGTGAATTTAACCTTTACCGTTATTGTGAATCTGTTCGTTGCAGCCTGGGCATCGGCAGCAACAGTAAGAGGACGTGTATTATAATCTGTAATTTCGCCTTCAAAATTTACATCACCTATACCGTTTACAAATCCCAGATTAGTCTGTGACTTGCATTTATCAATAAAGGCATCCGTAAGGTTCTGACTTAACCCGGGCTGCACCAGGCTTGCCCTGTTCTGAAAATACTGGATGCTTATTGTTTTGACATCGGGGGAAATGCTGGCTCCGGAGAAAGAATATGATACTTTACAACCACTCAGCAGTGAGTATATATCCGGCCAGGGATAAAAGGGCAGGATCATTAAAGACGTATCTTCTTATGGTTACATTTCAATTCCATATTCTTTTATTTTCCTGTAAAGTGTCCGTTCGGAAATACCAAGTTCGTTGGCTGCAATTTTTCTTTTACCGTTAAATTTACCAAGCGCCTTTCTTATCATTTCCACCTCCTTGTCAGCCAGCGATAACGACTCTTCCACTATCTCTTCAGTATCCTGAATATCATCCACTCCGGGGCGGGAGGTAAATTCCACCGGCGAAGCATCCGGGACTTTTACAGGCACTCTGTCTCTTTTTTCATCCCTGAACAGATTCTTCAGAATGCCTGAATTTGCTTCACCAATTGAAGATTTGTATCTCCGTTCCTGCATGAAATCATATACAAGCTTTTTCAGATCATTCATATCGCTTTTCATGTCGAAAAGGATCTTGTAAAGGATCTCTCTTTCGGAAGCATAATGTTTTATCCTCATCTTTTCTGATGATTGCAGGCAACTTCACTCCGTCATAATCCGGAAGATATGATCTTAATATTGAAGCAGTAATATCCCGTTCCTTTCGATAATAGAAATCTGTTCAGTTATGTTCTTAAGCTGCCTTACATTTCCCGGCCAGGAATAATTAAGAAGGAGAAGTCTTGCATCAGTATCGATCCTTATGGAAGGCATCCTGTACTTATCTGCAAAGTCGACGGCGAATTTTCTGAACAGGAGGATTATATCATCACCTCTCTCCTTAAGCGCCGGTATCCTGATAGGTACTGTATTCAGCCTGTAAAACAGATCTTCCCTGAACCGTCCGTGATCAATTGCGTTTGGAACATCAACATTGCTGGCGGCAATTACCCTGACATTAGTCTTCTGGGCTCTGGAAGATCCGACCCTGATAAATTCACCTGTTTCAAGAACCCTGAGAAGCCTTACCTGTGTTGACAACGGCAGTTCAGCAACTTCATCGAGAAAGATAGTCCCACCGTCAGCAACTTCAAAATAACCTTTTCTGCTGTCGGTGGCACCTGTAAACGAACCTTTTTCGTGTCCGAAAAGTTCAGAATCAATTGTTCCTTCCGGAATTGCACCGCAGTTTACTGCAATATATGGTCCATGTTTTCTGGCGCTGAAACTGTGAATAACCTGGGGGAATACCTCCTTGCCTGTTCCGCTTTCGCCTGTTATGAGAACCGACAGATCGGTCGGAGCAACCTGCACAGCAATATCAATTGCACGGTTAAGTCCCTCATGATTGCCTATGATACCGAATCTTTGCTTTATATTTTGAAGGTCTCTCATAAATCGTCTGAAGATGGTGCGAATTTAAGATATTTTTAAAACAATGGGAAATGCAATTTTCGTAAATTGGCCGAATGAAAAATGAGTCCGGATATCAGTTCGCCGCCATAATTCCTGCACGTTACGCATCAACAAGGTTTCCCGGCAAACCTCTTGCAATGATCGGGAACAAATCAATGATCCACAGAGTCTATGAACAGGCTCTTAAATCAATCGACCTTGTTTACATTGCCACTGACGATCAGAGGATCTATGAAGCTGCCAGACAATTTGGCGGGAATGTTGTAATGACTTCCCCCGATCACCCCAGCGGTACTGACAGATGTGCCGAAGCAGCAGGAAAAATAATGGCAGAAACAGGAATAAATGTTGACGTGGTCGTAAATGTTCAGGGCGATGAGCCATTTATCAAACCTGAACAGATTGATCTTCTTAAATCATGTTTCGGGGATAAAAAAACAGAACTGGCAACTCTTGTAAGAAAAGTATCACCCGGAGAAGACATTTTCAATCCCAACCAGCCTAAAGTAATTCTCGATGCCGGAGGGAATGCTATTTATTTCAGCAGGGCGGCAATACCATTTGTAAGAGATTCACCATCGTCGGAATGGAGTGAAAAACATACTTACTATAAACATCTGGGCATGTATGCATACAGAACCGGCATTTTGAAAAAGATTACAAAGCTGGCAAGAAGCCCTCTTGAAAAAGCTGAATCGCTTGAGCAGAACAGATGGATCGAATACGGCTTTAAAATAAGGTGTGCGGTCACAATCTGGGAGAGTTTCGGGATTGATACTCCTGAGGATCTTGATAAAGCAATGAGGTTATATGATCATTTTATTTAATTTTTTACTATCTTTAGCACAATTTTTGATGCAGTTCCCAAAACGGCATGTATGAAGAAAGTTTTACTCTTTGTTCTGTCTGTAATTTTCAGTTTTAGCCTTCAGGCCCAGAAGGACAGTACTGCTATTGCATCTTTGCGGATGAAACAGGGCATGTCATCAAAAGGGCCGGATGTGATTGTAAATATTTATCCGGTACCCGTAAGAGAGGATTATTTCAACATAAAGACCGACAGGGAAGTATCCTTTGTGAAAATAACAAACATTATCGGGCAGGACATTTACAGGGCTCAGTATAATAATCCCCAGACCCTCAATAGAATTATCCTTGATAATCCGGGACGGGGAATGTACCTTGTTACAATAATTTTCAGTGACGGTGTCCGTGTTGTGAAGAAAATTATGATTGAAGATTCGGAATAATCTTCAGCCATACCTCTTGTTGTTATACTCATTCCTCACCCCTCATTCCCCACCACTCACGCCTCATTCCTTGCTCCTGACACCTTATTCTCCCAGAATTTTACTGAAATAAGCTTTTTCAGCTGTCAGGTCAACCGTAGGGATTTTATCTTCAATGTTACTTATCCGTTCAATCATTGAGCGGGCGAATTCCTTCTTCTTCCTTTCAAGCGCACTTGTCAGCCTGTGGCTGCATGCCCTTGTAACTTTGATCACTTCATTTCTCAGCTCAACTGTCCTGCTGTCGAGATAACAATCCGAAAACCTCTGCCATACATAATTTATTGCTGATGATGAAGGATGAAGCATATCATCGTCATAGAAACGGTAGTCGCGGAGATCATCCATAATCAGCTCATATGCAGGAAAATAACCAGGACCTGACGGATGGCCCATTAATTCTTCAACAGCCAGGATGAGAACAGATTTGCTTATCTGGTTGCCGTGTGCCCCGTCTTTCCAGTGCCTCACAGGACTGATTGTAAACACAACTTTCAGCGCGGGGAAAAGTGATTTTAGCTTTGTAAGTTCTGCATCCCACAGTGATACAATCTGAGAAGGGGCAAGAAGTTCATTTGTGAATTCGGAAGAAGGTATCCTATGGCAGTTGGATACTATGTTGCCTGATTTGTTCCAGCGATATACCCTCGCTGTTCCGAAGGTTATAAATAAAAATTTTGCCGCAGAAACAAATTTATGAGATCGCTCTGCAGCGGAATTAATCCTTTCCAGCACAGTAACAGGATCTTCAGCTGAAAAATCGGTATAATGGTTAAAGCTTAGCCATATACCATTATAATTATATATGTCATCGGATGTATATTTTCTTCCTTCCATAATTGTATCAAGAGTATTGCATACTGATACCGGGTTGTAAACCGTTCCGGAAGGATTTATGAGTACCGGCATTTTCCCGACTTCAAACTGTTTGCCTATTTCAGTTGCAAAACATGATCCTGTGAACAATACCGGATCATTATAGGTGATCTTATTTACCGATGGTTCTATTTCAAATGTTGTTCTGAGCTCCATATTATTTTGATCCGGACAGGATCCTGGTCATCCAGTTAATAATATATTCAAAGACCTGGTTTTTAAATGGCTCATTGTGGAGTTCATGATATCCTCCATCCCAGATCTTTAGTTCGGCCCGTGTTGTTCCGGAGGCAAATCCGGAGCTGCCTTCGGGCGAACATATCATATCACTGCTCCCATGCATTAAAAGCAGGGGAACCTCAAGTTCATGAGAATGGCTCAATGAATGGCTTGCAGCTTTCATGGCATTGTAAGCAAGACTTACAGAGATTTTGTCATGAACCAGTGGATCGGAATTATATCTGTAAATAACTTCCTTGTCCTGAGATAAATATTCCTGCACCAGACCTGACGACTGAACAAGACCCGGAATTATCCTCTTCATTACCGATACCAGCGTTAATTTAAATTTATCGGGCTCAATGGAAAGCTTTAGCCAGGGTGAAGTCACAATAGCACCTTTGACTGCCGGCTTTTTCCTGAGCAGGTAATCAAGAACTATCCCACCCCCCAGGCTGTGTCCGTAAAGGAAAACGGGTGTCACCGGGAAAGTACTCTTAATATGCTTTAACAGGATATCCAACATCTCGTCCGTAAGGGAGTAGCTTATTATATGCCCCCTCCTGCCATCGGAAGAACCATGACCCGGCAAATCTAGTCCCGTGAAACCTATCTTTTCCCTGTTAAAAGATTCAGCCCATGCAGTATACCGGTTTATATGCTCACCCAGTCCGTGAACAAAAACGATGTTCGCCCGCGTCTTTTCTCCCGGACTGTTCAGAACCCCCCTGAGTATCTGCCCATTTTTAAGTTTTATGCTGTATTGCATTTATTTTTCTTTAAAAATAGTAAAAGCGGCTAAATTATGCAAGAAAGACGGAAGTCGCCCGCCTGACCGACGTCAGTCGGGCAGGAAAGTCGAAGCAAGAATTACTTCGGACTTCGGACTTCGGACTTCGGAAAATAATAATTTATATTAAAACCCGGAACCAACCTCTATTAATTTCACTTTAAGATATTTAATGATTAAGGTTATTTAGAATTTCCTTATTTTACACGGATATTAAGATATTAAGATTTGTTTATCTTATTTTAATATTCTATTTTTGTATAATCAAATAAAAAATGAAGCTATGACAACGCACGAATTCACAAACAACCTTATAGGAATGAAGTCAAATCTTCAAAGGTTTGCCATGAGCCTCACATATGACCGTGAAACTGCCCTTGATCTGGTGCAGGACACATATCTCAAAGCAATAACGCATAAAGATAAATTCGTCGATTATACGAATCTGAAAGCCTGGGTTTTTACAATAATGAAAAATACTTTCATTAATAATTACAGGCGAAATTCTAAAGAGAATACGATAATTGACGGTACAAAGGATCTGTACTTTTTAAATCAGCCTCACGACAAGGGATTTGTCTCACCGGAATCGAACTATTCGGAAGCGGAGATTGAAAAGGCCATAAATTCGCTTGAAGATGAATTCAGAATCCCTTTCAGAATGCATATTGAAGGTTATAAATATAAAGAGATCGCTGATGAGCTGGGATTAAAGATAGGGACAGTGAAAAGCAGAATTTTCTTTACACGCCAGAAGCTGATGCTGATGCTCAAAGATTACAATTAACAGATTCCTTTTCAAACAGGTTAGGTTAGGTTAGGTTAAGATTGGTTAGGTTAGGTTAGGTTAAATTAGGTTAAGTTAGATCAGATAGAAAGGCTGAATAATATCAGCCTTTCTTATTTCATTGATTTTATTGCAGCATCAATATTCCGCATCAGGTCAGAATACTTTACTCTTTCAACGGCAGTATCCTTAAAAAGCTTTAAATACCTTTCTTCAGTAAGTGACTTCCAGTCCTCCAGGCTCATATCAGCTATTTCTGAATTAATTTCAAAATCGGCATGGGATCTGCATTTCGGAGGATTATTCCACGGACAGGCTTTCTGGCATGCATCACAGCCATATACCCTGCCTCCGAGTCTGGGAATTATTTCTTCAGGTATTGGTCCCCTGTTCTCGATGGTCAGGTTTGCAATACACTTTCTTGCATCAATTGTACGGTTTTCATTTATAGCTCCTGTCGGACAACTGTCGATACATGATGTGCAGCTGCCGCAATAATCACCATCAAACGGAGTGTCATAATCCAGCCCGATATTGAGAACCAGAGAGCCAATAAAAAAGAAGGAACCTACTTTTTCATTAATAATTAGGGAATGGCGTCCCTGCCATCCCAGTCCTGCCTGCCGTGCCCAGGCCTTTTCAAGTAAGGGACCAGAGTCGCAGAAGATCTTTCCTTCACAATCAGGAACCAGAGTCTTAATAAATTCCAGAAGCTTCTCAAGCATTGGTGCGATAACATCATGGTAATTCAATCCATATGCGTACCTGGATAATACGGGTGCACGCGGATCTTTCTGTTTCAGTTCCGAATAGTAACATAATCCGGTTACTACAATTGATCTTGCGCCGGGTAAAAGTAATCCCGGATTGATCCTTCTTTCAATGTTTCGCTGAAGGTATGACATTCCGGCATTCATACCGGCCTGACACCATTTTTCGAGGATCTTCCCGTTTTCCGACAGAACCTTTGTTCTGGCAATTCCGCAAAGATCAAAGCCGAGTTCCCTTGCCTTTTCCCTGATCAGAACCGACAGATTATTAATTTCCGCTGATTCCATAATTACAAATTTACAGAAATCCCAGCTCAAGTTTAACCTCATCACTGAGATTATCCAGGTTCCAGGGAGGATTAAAAGTTAGTTTAAGATTAACTTTTGAAATACCTTCTACCCTTCCGGCCTTTTCCCTGACCTCCTCCAGAAGCTGATCGGCAATGGGACAATTCGGGGAAGTGAGGGTCATTGTGATATGACCTGTTTTTTCATCATCAACTGCAACCTTATATATCAGGCCCAGATCATAAATATTTACGGGGATCTCAGGATCGTATATTGTTCTGAGTGTTTCAATTATCTTCGATTCCGTTTCAGAAAACTGGCTGGTGTCCATCATTTACATTTTTTGTTTTGCATTGTAAGCAATTGCATACAACTTAATCTGCCTGACCATTGACAGAAGTCCGTTGGACCGGGTTGGTGAAAGATTCTGCCTCAGCCCGATTTTATCGATGAAGTACAGATCGGTTGAAATAATCTCTTCCGGGGTTCTGTCAGAAAGAACCCGGATAAGAAGTGCAACGATCCCTTTGGTGATAATGGCATCGCTGTCGGCAGTGAATCTGATCTTCTTCCCGTCAAATTCCGGATGAAGCCAGACTTTAGACTGACACCCTTCAATTAGAAAATCTCTGGTTTTAAATCCCGGGTCTATTACCGGAAGATCCCTGCCCATTTCAATAAGCAGATTGTACTTATCCATCCACTCATCATATTCCGAAAATTCCTCAATGATTGATTCCTGAACCTCGGTTATCGTCATGACATTTTTATAAAAACATTGTAATAACCTTTTCAATTCCTGTGCCAAGCTTGTCAACTTCTTCCTTTGTGTTATAAAAACACAGAGATGCCCTGACAGTTCCTTCAATTCCAAACCTGTCCATCACCGGCTGGGCACAATGAGTTCCTGTCCGCACAGCTATTCCAAGCTTATCGAGCACCATTCCTGTATCATACATGTGGATATCTTTCAAAAGGAAGGATATTATTGATATTTTCCGGTCTGAATTTCCGTAAATTTTTAATCCGCTGACCGATCCCAGCCTTTGGGTGGCATAGTTGAGAAGTTCATTTTCTCTCTGGCGGATATTTTCCATGCCGAGGGATAAGAGATAATCAATTGCACTGCCGAGTCCAATAGCGCCCGGGAAATTCATGGTACCGGCTTCAAATTTAAACGGCAGTTCGTTGTATGTAGTTTTTTTGAAAGAAACATGTTGCACCATGTCGCCACCACCCTGATAAGGAGGCAGCTCTGTAAGCAGACTGGTTTTACCATATAACACTCCTATCCCTGTCGGTCCGTAGATCTTATGCCCTGAAAAGACATAAAAATCACAATCCAGATCCCTTACATCGGTAACACCATGCTGAATGCCCTGTGCCCCGTCAACAAGCACCGGTACATTCACTGAATGAGCGGCTTCGATTATTTCTTTTACAGGAAGTATGATACCCATGGAGTTGGAAACCTGAGTAATGGCAACGAGTCTGGTCCTGGGGGAAAATAATTTCAGATATTCATCAAAAATTATTTCCCCGTCTTCGTTAACAGGAATTACACGCAGTTCTGCCCCCTTTCTCTCACACATCATCTGCCAGGGGACAATATTGGCATGATGCTCGAGATGACTGATGATCACCTCATCACCCTTGCGGATATATCTTTCACCGAACGAAAATGCCACCGCATTAATTGATCCCGTCGTACCTGAAGTAAAAATTATTTCTTCCTTCCTTTCAGCATTGATGAAAGAACGCACTTTTTCTCGGGCCTTTTCATATTCTTCCGAAGCTTTGTCGCTGAGAAAATGGACACCTCTGTGGATATTGCTGTTGTAGGTTGTAAATACTTCACTGATTGTGTCAATTACACACTGCGGTTTCTGGGTTGTTGCCCCGTTATCGAAATAGACAAGGGGTTTGTCGTAAACTTTTCTTCCCAGGACAGGGAAATCGGCTCTTATGTCAATGATATCTTTCACAATCATCTCAGGTTAACCGCATTTTACCATACAGCTTGCGCATCGCGACAATTCACCTCTCAGTCGCTGCATGACGAGATTGTCCATCCTTTCCCTGAGAGCTTCAACCTGGATATTCTGGATAACCTCATGAGCAAATCCGAACATAAGCATTAACCGTGCTTCACGTTTATTTATGCCTCTCGACCGGAGGTAAAAAAGTGCATTTTCATCCAGCTGGCCTACAGTGGCTCCATGACTGCATTTTACATCATCGGCATAGATTTCGAGCTGGGGTTTTGTGTCCATTTTGGCGTCATCGGTAAGAAGGATGTTGTTGTTCTTCTGGTAAGCCAGAGTACCCTGTGCATCTTTATGAACAAATATCCTTCCGTTAAAAGCACCTGTTGACATATCATCAAGGACTCCCTTAAAAAGCTGGTTGCTTGTGCATTTAGGAAATGCATGATTTACACTCACATAATTATCCACATGCTGGAACTTGTCGGCAAGAAATAATCCGTATGAATTGCTTTCAGCTCCTTCCCCTCCAAGGTAGTGATGGGTGCTGTTGCGTACAAGCCCCCCGTGAAGGGTAATATTATTGGAAGAAGCATGACTGTTCTTCTCCTGGTGAATGAAAGTATGAGTGATCTTTGCAGCATTATTATGCTCATTCTGAACACGGATTATGTCAAAATGAGAATTCTCACCCACGTATATCTCCGTCACGGCAT
This sequence comes from uncultured Bacteroidales bacterium, assembly GCA_963700275.1. Lineage (GTDB taxonomy): Bacteria > Bacteroidota > Bacteroidia > Bacteroidales > VadinHA17 > LD21. The sequence continues at coordinate 454,197 of CAVOWZ010000008.1, forward strand.
TTGTGAGGAACTTTTGCGGCGAGAGTGTATGATCACAGATTATCAGGGTTATGTCGGCATTCTTTTCAACTATAACAAGGTTCCTGTGCTGGTTGAAGATATCTTCATCCGAATCAACAAGATTAACGATCTGTATCGGTTTCTTCAAAACAGAGCCTTCGGGGACATAGATAAAAACGCCATCGGAAGCCAGGGCTGTGTTAAGGTGTACCAATCCGTCGGAATTTCCGTTGATATATTTTCCGTAATGCTTTTCAATAAGGTCACTGAATTTCACGGAAGCTTCATTAAGGCTGCCGATCCAGATCCCGCCCGGCAGCTGACGGACTTTATCTCTTATTGTCGGATAAAACCCATTCAGAAGTACAAGACCGTGAGCATCAAGATCAGTCACATCGCACCGGAATTCTTCAGCTTTCACAAAATCCGGCTCTCCCGGCATAAAATAATTCCTGAAATCGTGATTGAAAAATGTGTCCAGATTTGTGTATCTGTATGTTTCATTTTTCCTTGTAGGGATACCCAGCATTCCGAATTCCTCAATTGCTTTTTGCCGGAATGAGTTAATATAAGGTGAAGAGGAGTGTGAAATTCTGTCAATGTTCTCCCTGTAAAGTTTAAGGTATCGTTCAGATCTTTCGGACTGATTATTCATAAATGTTGTTTTTTTCAGCATCTTTTTTAATCCAGTCATATCCCTTTTCCTCAAGTTCAAGTGCAAGTTCCCTTCCGGAGGTTTTAACTATCCTTCCATCATAGAGAACATGGACTACATCGGGTATTATATAATCGAGAAGCCTCTGATAATGTGTAATTACAATAGCAGAAGTATCAGGACGCTTAAGCTTGTTGACGCCGTTGGCCACAATCCGGAGTGCATCAATATCAAGGCCGGAGTCTGTTTCATCAAGGATAGCGAGCTTTGGTTCCAGCATAGCCATCTGGAATATTTCATTCTTCTTCTTTTCACCTCCCGAAAAACCTTCATTAACGGACCTGTTTGCAAGTTTGGAATCAATCTCCACAAGTTCCTTCTTTTCGCGCATAAGCTTCAGAAAGTCAGAAGCAGACAGAGGATCAAGTCCTTTGTATTTCCTGTGCTCATTAACTGCAGTCTTCATAAAGTTGACCATACTTACTCCCGGTATTTCGATGGGATATTGGAATCCAAGGAAAATACCTTCCCGCGACCGCTCCTCAGCGGGCATCTCAAGAAGGTTCTTTCCCATAAAGGTGACTGTTCCTTCAAGTAACCTCTGCAAACTCTCTCCCGGCAAGTACTGCTGCAAGTGTGCTTTTACCGGAACCATTCGGCCCCATCAGAGCATGAATTTCACCAGCCTTTACTTCGAGACTGATCCCCTTCAGAATTACCTTACCATTAATGGCCGCCTTTAAGTTATCAATAATCAGCATAATAATATTTTAATCATCCTTGTTATTCCTAACCTACACTTCCTTCCAGGCTTATCTGCAGAAGTTTCTGGGCTTCCACAGCAAACTCCATAGGAAGCTTGTTAATAACCTCTTTTGCATATCCATTGACTATTAAGCCCAATAGCATCTTCTGTTGAGATCCCTCTCTGGTTGCAATAGAATATCTGGTCCTCCCCGATTTTTGAAGTAGTTGCTTCATGCTCCACGATGGCTGTCTGATTATCTACCTCAATATACGGAAAAGTATGGGCTCCGCATTTATCACCGAGAAGAAGTGAATCGCACTGCGAAAAGTTCCTTGCACCCTTTGCATTTTTCAGAACCTTTACCAGTCCCCTGTAACTGTTCTGGCCGAGTCCGGCAGATATTCCTTTTGAAACGATGGTGCTTTTTGTATTTTTCCCGATGTGGATCATTTTTGTTCCGGTATCGGCCTGCTGATAGTTGTTTGTGACAGCGACAGAATAGAATTCACCGACAGAATTATCACCACGCAGGATGCATGACGGATATTTCCAGGTAATGGCTGATCCGGTTTCCACCTGTGTCCATGAGATCTTCGAATTATCGCCTCTGCATAAGCCTCTCTTTGGTAACAAAATTAAAGATCCCGCCTTTGCCCTTCTTGTCGCCCGGGTACCAGTTCTGAACAGTTGAATATTTGACTTCAGCATTATTCTCGGCAATTATTTCAACAATAGCAGCATGAAGCTGGTTCTCATCGCGCATTGGGGCAGTACAACCCTCGAGGTAACTTACATAGCTCTCCTCATCGGCAACCAGTAAGGTCCTTTCAAACTGGCCGGTATTGGCTGCATTGATCCTGAAATAGGTTGAGAGTTCCATGGGGCATCTAACCCCTTTTGGGATATAACAGAAAGAACCATCGCTGAATACAGCGGAATTAAGGGCTGCAAAAAAATTATCGGTATAAGGGACAACTGAACCCATATATCTTTTTACAAGGTCGGGGTATTCTTTTACCGCATCACTGAACGAGCAGAAGATAATTCCGGATTCAGCAAGGGTTTCCTTGAAGGTTGTTTTAACCGAAACACTGTCCATCACTGCATCAACAGCAACTCCGGTAAGATGCTTCTGTTCATCAAGGGGAATGCCGAGCTTATCAAATGTCTTTCTTAAGTTCAGGATCAATTTCATCAAGGCTTCCCGGAGCCATTTTTTGTTTTGGGGCAGCATAGAATATAATTTCCTGATAATCAATCTCAGGAATTTTCAGATTGGCCCATGCCGGCATTTTCATTGTCTGCCAGTGCCGGAAAGCTTTCAGTCGGAACTCGAGAAGCCATTCAGGTTCATTCTTCTTGCCGAAATCAGTCCGGACGATATCTTCATTAAGCCCTTTAGGTATCTTTCCGATTTCAATATCGGAAAAGAATCCGTACTTATATTCCCCTGAAGTTACCTCATTTAATATTTCATCCTGTTTCTTTATCCATATATTCAGAATAAGTCTCAGAACAACAATAACAAATCCATAAATCAGTTTGTTGATCGTTAATTGATTTAATCTAAATAAACCTGACAAAATTACAAAAATTATTATGCCGGAGTGATAATACTGTATCAATATAAAATCGGGCAAGGGAATAATATCCCTGCCCGATCATATGTTGCATAAGACGAAATTAAGCGATAGAGTTGCTAATAATGAATGTTGCAGCGAAGGCAATAATTGCATATAATTCAGGGAAAACAGCCAGGATCATTGTGTTACCGAAAACATTATTTCCGGCGCCAATCGAGGCGATACCGTTTGCGCAAACGCTTCCCTGCTTCAATGCAGAGATAAGTGCGACAAGACCCAGTTCCAGCCCTGCGGCCAGGATGGCCATTCCCTGAAGGAACGTCATCTGGGGGTCTATTATACCGCTGTTGTTGATGATAAAGAACCCACCGAATCCATAAAGTCCCTGAGTCCCCGGCAGAGCGCTCAGAAGCATGTAATTACCAAACGCATCAGGGTTCTTTTTCATTGCCCCGATTGTAGCATTACCACCCATTACGACCCCAATAGAACTTCCTATTCCACTTAATGCCAGCATCAGCGCCATACCAATATAGGCAAGAATGATTGGCAGATTAACAGAAGATGTAACCAGATTTGTTGTTTCCATAATTATTATTTGATTAAGCGTTTATTGTTTTATTTTAAATGGTTTATATTCAATCCCACCACCGGTAAATCCCGCATTCTTATAGAATTCCACGAATGTCAGTCGCATCGGATGAACAAAGCCTCCCAGTGTTGCCATAAATATGTTTATTGAATGACCTATCAACAATACAATAATAAAAAAGAGCCATCCGACATATGGTACTGAAAGGAATTGCATAGAAATATCATTGAAAACAAAACCCAGAATTCCCGAAGATATTCCAAGTGCAAAAAGTCTTATATATGAAAGAAGATCCCCGAAGACTCCTGTGATAACATTATAACTGTCCCATACACCGCTGCCAATCCTTAAAAAGACATTCATGCCAGGTGAATTTAGAAGAAATATAAGTATACCTGATATCACGAGCAATATATTAAAGACTAACCTGACCCGTATCGGATCAACAAGGCCCAATACTGCACCACCTTTAAAAACGATAAGAGTAATCATCAGTAAAACCCACCCGACATTTGACAGACTATACTTAAATCCTTTCTGACGTGAGATATTTACAATCTTTAATATCATTCCAAACAATATCTGCAGTGCCCCCAGTATTAGTGCAAGATAGAACATACTCAATGGATCCTGCATCAGATGCCTGAAAGAATTAAGAATAGCGAAATCCGATTCTGCATTTTTTATGATGACCCGTTTGCTGGCAGTAAATGCATCCTCACCTATATGTTTAATAACCTCTGTCGTATATGCTGTCCGTGTCGGGAACGATTCATCCTTCAATTCTGTCAGACCGGCTATTACATTTTGGGGAACACCCTCATTTTTAATATTGATTATGGAGCGCTCCGTTATTTTATATCCGGTATCAATAAGGTTTATTCCGAAGAATGTTCCTGAAACAAGACCGAATATTACTGCTGCCACGCCAAGATATTGTGCTAATGTGACGAATGGTCTGAATCCCGGTTTTATGCGACGTTTTATTATAAAACCTGCCAGCACGAAAATCAGGCCATATCCTGCATCCCCGACACAGAATCCGAAAAACAACATGAAAAAGGGAGCAAAAAACGGTGTCAGGTCCAGTTCCATGTATTTGGGCAGAGCAAATAATTTTGCAATTGGTTCAAACAAGGCAGAAAACTTATTGTTAACCAGAATAATCGGGACTTTTTCACTTTTGTCGGGTTCTGAAACGAATGAATAGCAGGCAGAATTATCGATTATTCCCTTTATTTTCTCCTCTTCTGCTGCCGGGACCCAGCCTTCAAGGACATATATATTATTGTCAGCATATTTATCAGCCTGCTCAGCTGCACCGGCATATTCAATCTTATTTATAAGGGAAAGAGTTCCATTTTCAAGTGCTTTCAGCCAGACCGGCGCCATTGAATTAATTTTCTCAGCTATCTCAGTACTCCTTGATTCATAGAGTGCTATCTCGGTATTCAAAGACGATGCTGGTCGCTCAGGTATCTTTTCAGTATCAGCATTAATTTCGGGAATCTCATCCTCCCTGTGTATAACAGCAAAGTAAACCCGTCCTGTTTTTCTACCGATAATTTCAATTGTATGAACATTGTTCCAATCTTCCTTAAAACTCTTCTGTGGACAGGAATATAATGATAAGGTCCATCCGGTACCCTGAAGCTTTTTAAAGGTATCGTCATCAAAATTTCCCCATGACTCAACTCTTGATGCTTCTGATCTGAGCCTTTCCAGTCTGTTCTTATTCTCTTCAATTTCTTTTACTGAAGATTCATAAGCTGAGAGTACTTCAGAAGGGTCTGCTGTTTCTTCAACTTCCTGATTCCCCTTAACTATTCTGGATAAATGTTTAATTGCGCTCTTATATTTACCCAGAAGTTCTATATTATCATTAATTACATTGCTTTCATCAAATTTTCTTTTTTCAACGATATGCATTACACCTGCTTCATATAATGATTTCAGCAGGCTTTCATAATCGCGGTGATGAACAAGGAAAGTATATTTTCTTATCTCTGCAATCATGCCATTTCAATAATATTTAATTCTTCCTGATGTGCCTTAATTATTTTCTGTGCCGACTTGGAAAGGTTTTCTTCATCTTCCAGAAATCTTTTTATTCGCCTGATTGCATCCTCATATCCCGGAATCTGAACCTTTTCATAAAGATTAACCTTCTGCGTGGTTTTCTTCCTTGCATGGTTCAGCAATTCCATTTTTCTGAGGGCAAGATCTCTTTTGGTTACTATTGTGACCATTTCCTTCAGAATCCGTACTCCTTCGGGGAACCATCCGGGATTATCATACAGATTTAAAGGTTTGATATTGAATGAAATATTTTTGAATTCCGGTATCTTTATTCCTGCAATTTTAATAAATCCCGTATCAATATCCCTGACCTGAACGATTTCCTTATCAAACTCTGACCAGAGTCTGACGCCCTCTTTAAAACGGTCATTAATTACCCCGAAATCCTTTTCAAATGCGTCCGCCAGCTCTTTTGCTTTTTTAACTTCAAGCCGGAGGGCAGATTCTTTGTTTTTAAGAATCGGCAACGCCTGAATCCTTACCTTAAGTTGTTTATTAAGATTCTGAAGTGATATTTTATTATACTGAAATTTTATTGCCATGCCGTTTTGAAGGTTATTGAGGCCAGTATTTTTCCACCAGATCTGCTTTGATACCTGTTTCTTCTTTTGAGAAATATTTACCAAACAATCCCCAGCAGGTATTCAGCATAGAAGTCAGATCAATATTAATATCAATAGCCAGCAGTTTTTCAGAATAATCCCGGGCAAATCTGAGAGTCCTTTCATCATAGTCCGACAATTCAAAACCGTTTTCTAGTTTGGTTTTTGCATTTGCTGCATCAGCATAAAGTCTTATTGCGCTGTTCATCACCTGTGAATGATCCTCTCTGGTTTGTTTTCCGATAACCAATTGCTTCAACCTTGACAGAGATCTGAAAGGATCGACAATCACTTTGCTGATCTCTGAATCACGCCGGAGGAAAAGCTGTCCTTCAGTAATATAGCCTGTATTATCCGGGATTGCATGTGTAATATCGCCGCCCGAGAGTGTTGTCACAGCTATAATTGTAATGGATCCTCCGTCAGGGAACTGTACTGCTTTCTCATAGATCTTCGCCAGATCGGAATAAAGAGAACCGGGCATATTATCTTTCGAAGGGATCTGATCCATTCTGTTCGAGACAATGGCCAGAGCATCTGCATAAAGAGTCATATCGGTAAGAAGAACCAGTACTTTCTCCTTTTTTTCAACAGCAAAATATTCAGCTGCAGTCAAAGTCATATCAGGTACCAGAAGCCTTTCAACAGGCGGATTTTCTGTTGTGTTTATAAAAGCAATTATTCTTTCAAGAGCCCCTGCATTTTCAAACACATTTCTGTAATACAGGTAGTCATCATTTGAAAGACCCATTCCTCCAAGTATTATCTTATCAGCCTGAGCTCTGAGAGCGACTGTTGCCATGACCTGGTTAAATGGCTGATCGGGATCTGCAAAGAAAGGTATTTTCTGTCCTGTGACGAGAGTATTGTTGAGATCTATACCTGCAATACCTGTCGATATAAGTTCAGAAGGCTGCATTCTCCGCACCGGGTTGACCGATGGTCCTCCGATCTCACGATCTTTCCCCGTAAGTGCAGGTCCCCCGTCAATAGGTTCACCATATGCATTCAGAAATCTTCCTGCAAGATCATCATCAACCTTTAGTGAAGGGGCTCTGCCTAGGAATATTAATTCAGAATTGGTTGGGACACCCTCGGTCCCGGAAAAAATCTGAAGGGTTACCTCGTCACCAATAATCTTTACAACCTGGGCAAGTCTGCCATTAACCAGGGCAAGTTCGTCATATCCTGCACCGGTGGCTTTCACCGAACAGGTAGCCTTGGTTATCCTTGTAAGTTTTGTATATACTTTTTGAAAAGCTTTCTTTTCCGTCATATCTCCGATATATCTTTTAACATTTTATCCAATTCTCTCTGGTAATTATTGAATTGCTCCGACTCAAATTGGGAATAATTCATCTGCCGGCAAAGATTAATGATCTTCTTGAACCATACTGCAGTTTCCTCAAAAGTGCCGAACTTCATTTCTGTATCATTAATTTCAAGCACTTTGTCGAGCATGTATTTCTGACGTCCCAGAGGTGTCACACAATCAATCTTATCAAAGGCATCCTGCTGCAGAATTATAAAATCCACCACTTCAGATTTCCAGAACCTTGTATGATAGTCGATAGGGACCCCGTCGTCTCCAAGAATATTTATCTGCTCATGTGCCTCACGGCCTCGTATAAGCACATCTCTTACCCTGGTGACATTTTCATGCCAGTCGGATGATATGTTTTCTGCTATATAATCCTTTACTTCATCGTATTCAAGATATTTTGAATAACTCTCAACAGGATCAATTGCAGGATATCTCTTGGAATCGGACCTTTGCTGTGAAAGGGCATAAAAACAACGTGCAGCCTTTTTTGTTGATTCGGTGACAGGTTCTTTAAGATTACCTCCTGCCGGTGAAACAGTGCCAATAAAAGTTATGGATCCTGTTTTTCCGTTTGAAAGCTCAACAAATCCCGCCCTTGAATAATAGTTTGATATTATCGCAGGCAGATCCATTGGAAAAGCATCAGGTCCGGGCAGTTCCTCCATACGGTTCGACATTTCCCTTAAAGCCTGGGCCCATCTCGAGGTTGAATCGGCAAGAAGAAGGATTTTCAAACCCATTGATCTGTAATATTCCGCGATTGTCATCGCGGTATATACTGAGGCTTCCCTTGCAGCCACAGGCATGTTTGAAGTATTTGCAATAATCGTCGTTCTTTCTATGAGCTTCCGCCCGGTACGGGTATCAACAAGCTCGGGAAACTCTTTAAAGATCTCCACCACTTCATTTGCCCGCTCCCCGCATGCAGCTATTATCACCATGTCTGCATCGGCCTGCCTCGATAAAGCATGTTGCAACACCGTTTTCCCACAACCGAAAGGTCCCGGGATAAACCCCGTACCTCCTTCTGTCATGGGGTTGAGTGTATCTATCACCCGAATACCGGTTTCCATTATCCTGAAAGGCCGGGTTTTGTTTTTATATGCCCTTACCGGCAACTTAACAGGCCATTTCTGGACCATCGTAATATTATGTTCCCGTCCGTCTTCATCAGTTATAATCGCTATTACCTCATGAACCCTGTACGACCCATGCTCAGCGATCCACTTCACCTTATAAGATCCTTTAAGCTTAAAGGGAACCATTATTTTATGGGATAGCCAGTTTTCAATAACTTCCCCAAGCCAGGTTCCTGCTTCAACAAAACTGCCTGCTTTTGTCACAGGTGTAAAATCCCATTTTACTTCTTCATCAAGCGGGAAGTTATATTCCCCTTTTTTAAGAAATACACCCTCCAGCCTGTCCAGGTCATTCTGTAATCCGTCATATTTACGTGAAAGAATACCGGGCCCAAGTGTTGCTTCAAGCATGTAACCTGTGAATTCAACGTCTGATCCCACATGCAATCCTCGTGTGCTCTCAAAAACCTGAACGTAAGCCTGATCTCTGGTCACTTTAATAACTTCGGCCATTAGCCTTGTATTATCATGACTTATCATGCAAATTTCGTTCTGTGATACCGGCCCGTCAGCATTAACAATTACAAGATTGGATATTATTCCGTTTACCTTACCTTTTGTGAGCATAGGTTAATAATTACTTTTATATTATTTTTTAATTCTCTGATCAGTAAAATTTTAATATGACCAATTATATTTCCCGGCTTTCAGTCAGCAAAGCTGCCGGAGATAACCGGATTTTCCATATCCTTAACCAGCCTGCTGAGCATATTCTTTCCTGTTTCCGGATCAAGCAACTTCCATCGAAGTACAATCGAAAGCTTAATTATATATCCGAGAATAATATCGATTGTGAAATAGTCAAAAAAGGTTTCCGAGTCGATAAAATCCCATCGGGCAATATCTGACTTTTTTTCCCTCTCCAGAAATTCACTTTCAACAGCTATCCTGAACAGCCCTGGAACATATTCAGGTTCAACAGGAATCTGAAAATCCTTGCCACTGCTGTATATCTCCCTGAGACGTTTTGCCAGATTATCATCGCCAACAATAAGATTTACCGCATCAAGACCAATCATTTTAGCATTGACCAGGGTAAGGATATTTTTCAGATCAGTGTCAAATCTTATCCATTTCCCCAGGAATCTGTTCCCCGAATTAAGTCCGGTATAAATATATCCCTCTGTGAGCCGCCTATCCGCTTCTGTCTTATCAATTCCATTCTCCGAATCTAACCAGTCTGCCATAAATTCCACCATATAAGGTAAAAGAATGTCATCCTCTTTGATGATTGACTGAAGGACTCTTTTTTGTTCTTCAAAATCCGATAAAGAAAAATTTCCGGCAGGATCGGGCAGTTCGGTACTGCCTTTCAGAAAAGACATGAGATTGTTATTATCAGATGGGAGGAACAATACTGATACTTTAGAATAGTCAGCAGGATGAAGTATGGTTTTCAACTCCTCACGGAAATCAGGCATTTCCAAAACACCCTTACTGCTGTCAAAAGCAAGGTCTGCAAGTCCTGCAACAAAACAATGGTACTGTCTTCTGAACATCATTAATCTTTTTCAAACAGCAGTTCAACCAGTTTTGGCCTTAGCAGTTCCTTTAAGTAACTGGTAAGCCCGCTCTCCGTCACACTAATCTTATAATCTCCCTCTGAAGGATGTATTTCAAAGCCATTCTCCATCGATTTTACAGGACGAAGGCTAATTTTCTCACCAAGTATTTTCCTCACTTTTCCGCCAAGGTATTTTTCAATCTCACCTGCAGATTCTTCGGACAGGTGAATGTCCAGCTCACCACTATCACCCACTGCGGGAGTCCATTTCTCAGCTATTTTTTCTATCAGGCCCGCTATAAACTGTTTATCGGAAAAGACGTCTGAAACAGGTTCATCAACCACTTTCAATGTTATTGTCTTTTCTATATCCTGCCTGAGCAGACTCATTGCCTGACGGAATGATAGTTTTAATTCGGAAGCCGTATTTTTCTTAATTTCTTCAGCTTTCTTCTCTGCCCTTGCAACAGTCACACCTGCGTCTTCTTCAGCTTTACGTATGATCTTCTCCGCTTCTGTCTTAGCTCCGGATATGATCTTTTGAGCTTCCACATTGCCCTTTGAAACACCTTCAAGGTAAATTTTCTCTGTTATTTCCTGCAGCTTATTATCCATTTCTTAAAATATTTTTATTTCACCTACAGACTGCTTCTTATCGAATTTGGTCACATCTCATTCATTTATCGATAAAAATCACTAAATGATGTTTTACTGAACTGATTCTGAAATGAGTATGAAAGTCTGCCCCAAACCTTCGACAAGCGCACAAAATTGCAACATTTTTTTCAATTTACCAAAATAGTGCATATGCCACATAATCAAATAAATATGAATAGTCAGGATGATTCTTTTTCCCAGAAAGCGGTAAAGCAATATCAGTATCCAATCTAAAGTTTTAACTTTATATCATAATTAAATTTTAAATCCATGAAAGTACTACCGCCAATAGCATTAATTCTTCTTTTATCTTTTCCCTGTGGGGGTGCAGATACTGAAAAAAATATTAAAGCAGATATTAAAAAGGTAACTGTTTATCCCGACAGGGCACAACTCACGCACGAGTCGGGTGTTGAAATCCAGGCAGGAACATCCGTTCTGAAATTAACGGGTCTCTCTCCTTATATTGATGCCAGGAGCATTCAGGTAAAAGGAACCGGAAACTTCACAATTCTCTCCGTCAATCATCAGAACAATTACCTTCAGAATCTTGAAGACCTTCCGGAGATAAAAAATATCAGAAGCCAGATCGAAACTCTTCTACGTAAAGTGGAGGACGAAAAAGCTGCCATTTCTGTACTTAAGGAAAAAGAAGCCTTTCTTATTGCAAACAGGGCCATACTTGTAAAGGAGACCACATTCTCAATCGAACAACTTAAGGGTGTGATGGAACTTTATACAAATAATATGGAACAGGTTACCACAGCTATCCTTAAGAAAAACAGGCTTATAAAAGATTATGAGGAGCAGATCGCTGCCCTGCAGAAGCAGATCTCCGACAGGACCGGAAAGCAGCAGCTGCCCTCGGGTGAGATCTCAGTTTCGGTAAGCGCTGATAAACCGCTCACCGGGAAACTGATCTTTGCATATGTGGTCTCAAATGCAGGCTGGTACCCCTCTTATGACATCAGGGTTGATGATATTGTAAGTCCTGTAAACATTTTCTACAAGGCAAATCTTTTTCAGAATACAGGAGTACAATGGAAGGATGTAAAACTGAGCTTTTCAAATGCCAATCCCTGGATTGCCGGTGATGTTCCCGAATTGTATCCATGGTACATTGATTATTTACTCCCGCCCTCTGAAGTCAGGGTGGTGGCTTACGGCACACAAAAGAAACGGGATGCTCCGGTAATGGCCGATATGGCAGTTAACGAGATAAAGATGGAAGAAGCTGTAGAGGCATCTCAGGTAGCCGTTGAAAAGCAGGTAGGGGAAACAGCCATTACATTCGATGTTGCAGTTCCCTATACAATTGCATCTGACGGAAAGGTTCAGACTATTGAGATCCAGAGGTCAGCAATTCCTGCAGAATATAAATATGTGACAGTACCCAAAATGTCACCACTTGCTTACCTTACCGGAAATATAACCAACTGGGCCGAAATGAGCCTTCAGAGCGGCGAAGCAACTCTCTATTTTGAAAACACATTCGTCGGTAAATCAACCCTTAATGTCAATCAACTCTCTGACACACTTACTCTTTCCCTCGGTACTGATAACAGCATACTCGTAAAAAGGGAAAAAAGGAAAGATTTTACAAGCAGAAGAGTGCTCGGAGCAAATAAAACTGAAACATATTCCTTCCTTCTTACAATCAGGAATAACAAAACCAGTCCTGTAAAGATCACACTTCTGGATCAGATCCCCGTATCAACAAACAGTGGCATTACGGTTGAAGCCCTTGAATTATCGGGTGGCAGATACAATTCACAGACAGGCAGGGTGAGCTGGGATTATGAAATAAAACCACAGGAGACAAAACAGGCCATTCTGACATATTCGGTCAGGTATCCGAAAGATAAAACGATCATTCTTGAATAATTCACCCTTTCTATGAAAATCCTTGGAAATCTGATCTGGCTTTTATTCGGTGGGATCATTATTGCCATTGAGTATATCATTGGCAGTCTGATACTTATGATAACTATTGTAGGCATTCCATTTGGTCTTCAAACTCTTAAGTTGGGATGGCTTGCACTGTGGCCTTTCGGGAGGGATTCCCGGGTGCAGGAGAGATCCTCAGGATGCCTTTATATTATTATGAATATTTTATGGCTGTTTTGCGGAGGGATATGGATAGCTTTGACACATGCACTTTTCGGGCTTCTGCTTATGATAACTATAATTGGAATTCCCTTTGGGATTCAGCATTTCAAGCTCAGTTCAGTTGCACTGAACCCGTTTGGAAGGGATATTGTCTGGATCAGATAAATAATCTTTATCTGGGACCCCGGATAATGCCCCTCTCCGATTTCCTGATAAAATCGATAATATAATCCCTGTCTGGGGATGGTTTAAATTCTTTCTCAATATAATCGAGAGCCTGGGAAGTATTTCTCCGGCTCTGATAAATCACTCTGTAGATATTGTGGATCTCATCTATTCTTTCCTTGCCGAAACTGCGACGTGTAAGGCCGACTGTATTTAGTCCGAGATAGCACAAAGGGTCTCTGTCGGCTTTGATGAACGGAGGGATATCCGACCGTACTTTTGATCCGCCGCCCACAATAACATGTCCGCCTATCCTTGAGAACTGGTGAATGAGTGCGCCTCCGCTGAGAATGGCCCAGTCATCAACTTTTACTTCCCCGGCGAGTCCGGAATTATTACCTATAATGCAGTTATTTCCTATAAGACAATCGTGTCCTACATGTGCATAAGCCATTATGAGGCAGTTCTGCCCGACAATTGTCTTTCCCGCTGCAGCAGTCCCCCTGTTTATAGTCGATCCTTCCCTGACAGTCGTTCCGTCGCCAAGTTCGGCAGTTGTTTCCTCTCCTTTGAATTTAAGATCCTGAGGTATTCCTGAAATGACAGACGACGGGAATATCCTGCACTTTTTTCCGATCCTTGCTCCATCCATAATCACTGCACCCGGACCAATCCATGTGCCATCGCCGATTACAACATTCCCTGCGATATAAGCAAAAGGCTCTATCGTAACATTTTCTCCGATAACTGCTCCCTGGCCGATAAAAGCTAAATTTGAGATCATTGCATTACTTATTTTTAATTACCTGGGCAGTCATTTCCCCTTCAACTACCAGATTATTGCCAACAAATGCCTGACCGAACATTGTAACAATACCTCTCCTCATGGATTCTGCAAGTTCCATTTTAAGAATTACAGTATCGCCTGGTACAACCTTATGTTTGAATTTCAGCTTGTCAATTTTCAGGAAATATGTGGAATATTTTTCCGGTTCTTCCAGTCCGCTCAGTACAAGAATGCCTCCGCACTGTGCAAGCGCTTCAACCAGAAGGACACCCGGCATAACAGGTTCATCAGGGAAATGGCCCTGAAAGAATGATTCATTGAAAGTTACATTCTTTATACCTACAACGATTGTTTCGTCGAGTGAGATTATTTTATCCACCATGAGGAACGGGGCTCTGTGAGGAAGCCGTTTTTTTATTTCCTCAATGGTATATATAGGCGGGATTGTGGGATCATAGACAGGTATGTTGCGCTTTGAGAGCGACTTTTTCATCTCCTGTCTTATCATCTTTGAAAGGCGGGTATTGGCATTGTGCCCCGGCCGGGTAGCAACAACCTTCCCTTTTACAGGATGGCCGACAAGGGCCAGATCGCCCATCAGGTCAAGAAGTTTATGACGTGCAGGTTCATTTGGATATATTAACTGGGTATTATTAAGAACCCCTGCGGTATGCTTACTGATGCCCGGCCTGTTAAATAATCTGGCAATACGGTCAATTTCTTCCTGTTCAACCTCTTTTTCCAGGATCACCACTGCATTATCGAGGTCACCTCCCTTAATGAGTCCCATCTTGTACAATGGTTCAAGCTCATGGAAGAAAACAAATGTTCTGCTGCTGCAAATCTGTTTCTCAAAATCCTCCAAGGTATCAAGGATTGCATACTGGTTCCCAAGGATCCTCGAGTTATAATCAATCAGTACATTTATGCTTAAATGGTCATCGGGATAAATGATCAGGTCAACTCCATGCTCTTCGTCAGACCAGGTCAGCTTCTGCTTTACGACGAAATAGTTCCTGTCTTCTTTCAGTTCAGTAATTCCCGCTTCTTTTATTGCCTCAACAAACTTCAGTGCCGATCCGCCCATTATGGGAGCTTCGGGTCCGTCTATTTCAATCAGTGCATTGTCTACGCCCAGACCATAAAATGATGCGAGCACATGTTCGATTGTCGCCACTGATGCCTCGTTCTGAACCAGGGTTGTTCCTCTTGAAGTGTCGGAAACATTTTCAGCAAGAGCATCAATAACCGGTCTCCCCGGGAGATCGACCCTGCAGAATTTATATCCATGATTAGCCGGTGCCGGTTTAAAGGTGATCTTAACATTTACACCTGTGTGCAAGCCCTTGCCGGAAAGACTGATTTCACTGGCCAGGGTTCTTTGTTTCTCACTCATCAGCAAAAAATAATTGTATTTGTATACGGATACAAAAAAAATAAAAAAACTCGAACAAACTATATAATTCCCGATTAACCCGATCAAAACCAGGAAATTTAAATCCGACCGGGGATTCAGATCATATTTCTTTTGAGAAATTCAAGTTCCTGTTCAAGGTATTCAATTTTGGATTTGAGCTCGGGCAGCTTTCTGAAGATCACAGATGACCTTAAAAAAGTCCTGTGCTCAATGGCCGGGGATCCGATTACAATCTGGTTTTCTTCCCTGATATCACCTGCAACACCAGCCTGTGCTCCTATTCTGGTATTATCGGCTACTTTCAGATGCCCTGCAATGCCTATCTGTCCGCCAAACATGCAGTTTTTACCTATTTTAGTCGAACCCGCTATTCCGGACTGACCGGCCATTACTGTATTTTCACCAATCTCGACGTTATGACCTATCTGAATCAGGTTATCGAGTTTCACACCTCTGCGTATGAGTGTTGATCCCATGGTAGCCCTGTCGATCGCTACATTGGCGCCTATTTCCACGTGATCTTCAAGTATTACATTCCCCAGCTGTGGTATCTTCATGAATTCTGTTTCCGACTGCGGGGCAAAGCCAAATCCATCGCTGCCAATAACAGATCCGGCATGGATGGTACATTTGTTTCCAATAATACATTCATGATAGATCGTTACACCTGAAAAGATCAGGCACTCATCTCCTATCTTTGTATTGTCTCCGATATATGCATGAGGATAGATCAGGCAGTTATTCCCGATCACACAGTTTTCGCCAATATAAACAAACGCACCTATATAGGCATCAGCTCCGATCCTGGCGCTTTTCTCAATGACTGCAGAGGGATGAATGCCTTTCTTTTTCGGTCGCGACTGATCGACAAGGGTCATTAAAGAGGCAAAAGATTCATAGGCGTTACTGACCCTGATCAATGTAGCCTTAACCGGGGCTGAAGGGATAAAATCTCTGTTAACAAGGACAACCGATGATTCCGTACTGTAAATAAAATGTTCGTATTTGGGATTTGCAAGGAATGAAAGAGCTCCTTTATTTCCCTCTTCAATTTTTGCTATTGAGTTTACTTTTATTTCCGGATCACCTGTGATCTCACCTTTTAAAAATTCTGCGATTGCTGCTGCTGTATATTCCATCTTTTGTTTTATTAATTATCTTAATTCCTTTGGGTAGCACAAAAAATATTTTGTTATCCTTTCCGAGAGGAATCTGTGGTCAAACATATCTGAAACATCCGAAATATCGGCAGTTTTACCTGATTTAAGAAGTATTTTTACTTCCGGTGAATGGGGAGTATATGCCAGGTTTGAAATGCTGTTTGTGAATACATAATATTCAGCTGTTCCGGGATCTATTTTAAACAATTCCACTGCCTGTGCCTTCAGTCTGTTCACTCTCTCTTTTAAAAAGGGTTCATTCTGAAGCTCAATTGCCAGCAATCCTCTTCGCATCAGTCTCGATGCCAGGTCGGATAGTATCCTGTCGGAACTGTCGGCCCAGTATTTTGCTGAAACGAGAATATCGGAATCATCAAGCCTTGTAAAGTTGGCTGCAAGCAGTCCGGGTGTAAATTTCCCTTCCTTAAGCAAATCGTCCGGGCCCAGCTTGTTATAAAGGAAAAACCTGAGAGCCGGAGTGGCATAAAGATCGGTCCCATTCAGGGCAAGTTCCCTTGCGCGCTTAAGAACGTTGACCAGCAGGCTTTCCGATGCAATTACCGCTTTATGCATATATACCTGCCAGTACATCAGTCTCCTGGCAATAAGGAACTTTTCGACCGAATAGATACCTTTTTCATCGATCACCAGCGAATCATTTACAACATTCAGCATCCGGATGATCCTGTCGGATCCTACTGATCCTTCTATTACACCTGTAAAAAAGCTGTCCCTGCGAAGGTAATCGAGCCTGTCCATATCCATCTGACCTGCAACCAGCTCGTGAAAGAACCTTCTCTGATATGTATCCCTGAATATATCGATTGCCAGAGTGAGTTTCCCCTTATAGAATTCATTAAGCTTCTCCATAAGAAGGAGGGAAATATCTTCATGGGAGATCCCTGTAATAATTGAATTTTCAAGTGCATGTGAGAATGGTCCGTGACCTGAATCGTGAAGCAGGATAGCTATCAGGGCTGCCTCTTCCTCTTCAGTGGATATTACTGTCCCTTTGCTTCGCAGTGTTGTTATTGCCATATCCATAAGGTGCAAAGCTCCCAGGCAATGCTGGAACCTGCTGTGATTTGCCCCCGGGTAAACGAAGCTTGTGAGCCCGAGCTGCTTTATGTTCCTGAGTCTCTGGAACCAGGGGTGCTCAATAAGATCAAAAATGAAGTCATCGGGGACATTGATGAATCCGTAAACCGGATCATTTATTATTTTCCGCTTATTTGTCTTATATCCCACCTCTGAAATTTTCAGGTTACAAAATTATGAATTTGTTTCCAACTTTACAGAAATACTATCGCCTAATGATTATGATACGTTTTTTACAAAATATCCTTACTTAGTGCAACTTAGTGCCTTTGTGCTTTTGTGGCAGTTACACTAAGCTTTGATTATGATAATTTCGTAATATTTTTTGCAACAATTGAAATAAAAACCGTCTTTATAACGTCAATTAGCGTAGATTATTAAGAATCCCGTACAGAAATATGAAAATTGAAATTCAGGGGCTCAATAAAATATATCCTAACGGCAATCGTGCATTAAAGGATATCAACCTTGAATTCGGTACAGGGATGTTCGGGCTCCTGGGTCCCAACGGTGCAGGAAAATCGAGCCTGATGAGAATCATTGTTACCTTGATGAAACCCACATCAGGTGTAGTTCTTATTGATGGAAAGGATATTCAGCAGCACCGGAAGTGGCTCCGCAGCATCCTCGGATATCTTCCCCAGGATTTTCGTTTCTTCACATCCCTCAGAACGTGGGAATTTCTGGATTATTCGGGTTCACTTGCCGGAATTAAGAACCGTAAGATAAGATTAACTGAGGTTGACCGGCTTCTTAATCAGGTGGGACTGCTTGAGGTTCGCGACAGGCAGGCAAATAAGCTTTCGGGGGGAATGAAGCGGAGACTGGGAATTGCGCAGGCACTTATAGGTAATCCAAGGCTGATCGTTGTTGACGAACCGACGACCGGTCTTGATCCCGATGAAAGGATAAGATTCAGAAATATCCTGTCACAGCTCAGCCAGCAGGATGTGACGATAATACTATCAACCCATATTGTGGGAGATATTTCATCAACATGCCAGGGTATGGCCCTGTTGAACCGTGGAGAACTTGTATTTTCCGGTTCTCCCGAAAGTCTTGTCAGAAATGCTGAAGGGCATGTTTTCAGCCTTCATCTTAGCCCTGCTGAGTATGAATCAGTAAAAGAACGCTATAATGTGATCTCGACAATACCAGTCGAAACAGGCTGGGAAGTTCAGGTCGTATCAGACAATAAACCGGAATTTGACAGTCCGGAAGCAATAATACCCAACATTGAACACGCTTATGTATATTTCATGGAACATAAGCTTAATGCAGATATTTCAGAATGATTTCAGGATAAAGACATGCCTTTTCTTCATAATATAAGAACGGTTGCAAAATACGAAGCAAAGACCCTCAGGAGAAGCTGGTTCTTCAGATTGTTCTCAATCGGTGCCCTGACGATCTTTACCTTTATGAATATTGGCCTCTTTTCTCCGGTGGGTGAAGAATCATGGGAAATGACATCAATTTCTTCATCCGTTCCCCTCGTCAACCTATACCTTTTAAATATAGGGCAGGCTTTAATTGTCATTTTCCTTGCCGCTGATTTCCTGAAGCGTGATAAAAAGCTCGATACCAACGAAGTATTGTACACACGCTCAATGTCAAACTTTGAATATGTTACCGGCAAAACGATCGGGATCCTCAGGCTTTTCATCAGTCTTGACCTTGTAATTCTTGCCATTGCGCTGGTCATTAATATTATCTCGAAAAGAATGCAGGTAGATATCCTCGCCTATCTCTGGTATCTTCTGCTGATTTGTATACCTACGATCCTCTTCAGCCTTGGACTGGCATTTATGCTGATGTCGGTGATCAGGAATCAGGCAGTGACCTTCCTGGTCCTCCTGGGGCTGGCTGCTCTTGATATGTTCTGGCTATGGTACAGGGCAGGTTTTATTTTTGACTATATGGCCTTCGGATTACCTTTGTTTAAATCCGGTATAATTGGATTTGATAACCCCGGGTTAATACTTAGCCAGAGGGGCTTTTATATGTGTCTGGGACTCGCACTTGTTTTTGCTACTATATTGTTATTTAAGCGATTACCCCAGTCAAAAATCCATACAACCTTCTCTGTGTTACTGCTTGTAATTTTTACCTCGGGTGCCGGATTATTCGGATTTAATGTTCTGAATACCTGGAAGAAGAATACTGAAGCAAAGAACAGGGTTATTGAGATCAGCAGGCGCTATGAAAATTTGTTATTCCCTGCTCTTACAGATGCAGATATTGATTGCCGGCATAAAGGAGAAACCCTAGAAGCAACGGCCAGGTTAAAATTTACAAACGATAACCGGGCAGGGATTGACCGGTATATACTTTCCCTTAATCCGGGACTGGATGTAACCGGAATATCATCAAACGGAAAAGCACTGGATTTTAAAAGGATAAACCATATAATAGAAATTGACCGGGGCAAAATCCTTCAATCCGGTGAAGCTGACAGTTTAACTGTAACTTATTCAGGTACAATCGACGAGAATTTCTGCTTCCCCGATCATACGGAAAGTTATAAAGAATCCCCTTACCGGATGGAAATGCTGAATGTAAATAAACGTCAGGCTTTCCTTGAAGATGAATATGTTCTTCTGACACCGGAAACACACTGGTATCCTGTTCCGGGACTCAATTATTACCCTTCAAATCCTGCCAGGATCAAAGTCGATTTCACAAGGTTCAGCCTAAGGGTAAAGACTGACAGCAGACTGATCCCTGTCGCCCAGGGGATAATGAAAAAGGAAGATGAAACTTACATTTTCGAAAATGAAGTACCTCTCACCGGTCTCACCCTGGCTATCGGGGATTACCGTTCAGATACGCTTACAGTGGACTCTGTAAAATACTTTACTTTTTATTTCCCGGAAAATGATTATTACAAAAAAGATCTGGCAGAACTTAAGGATACTTTATCCCATCTCGTTTCCGGGATCATGAGAGAGCTTGAAACAAATTTCTCCACAAAATATCCTTTTAAAACTCTGAGTTTTCTTGAAGTGCCTGTCCAGTTTTATTCGTATCCGAAGATGAGCACCCAGACCAGAGCAGAAGTTCAGCCTTCAATGGTGCTTGTCCCTGAAAGACTGGCAACACTCCAGAACGCAGGATTCGGAAAGAGATTTACAAGACAGAAAAAGAATATGACCAGGAATAATCAGGTCACTACCGACAAGGAACTTCAGGTAAGACTCTTCAATGACTTCATAAGAAATACCTTCATCAGCGGTGAAAATTTCAGATTTATCAACGGAACTGTCTTAAATGAACCGACAAGGTATCGTCTTGGTCCTAGTTTTTACTTTTTTAAAAATAATTTTTATTCGTCCGAATACCCGGTTATCAATTCTGTATTCGAGTCCCATCTGCAGAAAGTAACTAATCCCGAAACCGGAATCAGACGTTTTACCGGGGGAGTAACCGAACAGGACAAGGCTAATCTCATCCTCAGGAATGGAAGCTTCAGAGAGATACTTGCCGGGAATCCGGGAAGCGATACTATAAGAGCAATTGTCACGGTAAAAGGAGATTATCTGTTCAATATCATGAGATCGAAAGCGGGGATGAATGAATTCAATGACTGGTTCAGGAATTATATTGATGAGTACAAATTTCAACGGATTGATATAATAAAATTCAATGATGATCTCACACAGAAATTCGGATTCGGTATTTATACATATCTCGACAACTGGTTTAACAGGAAAGAGCAGCCGGGATTTCTTTTCAGCGATATAGAAGCCGGTGAAATTGTTGTTGGTGAAAGGGTAAGGTATCTCGTATCTTTTACAGCTTTAAATCCCGAAGCAGTCGCAGGCATATTCAATGTTGCACTTCGCACAGGCGGACCAGGCAGGGGTGGCGGTCAGAGAATGATGAGTATGAGCAGGTCTGGTCCGGGAGGGGGATCCGTTACTATGTCGGTTCAGGGAAGGGGCATGGAAACAGATGATATATCAAGTATTGTGGTAATGGAGCCGGGAGAAGCTAAGAAAATAAGAATTATTATTGATGCAGAACCAAGGGCATTGATCATAAATACACTGTTCGCCAGGAATATTCCGGGGGAGATAAATCTTCCTCTTAACGAAATAAAGAAAATCAGGTCAGGTACCACAGTAACTGAAGGAGAAGAGAAAATAGCCTCCCTTCCCGATTTAACATTGCCTGGTGAGCTTATAGTGGATAATGAAGATCCCGGTTTTGATAATGGAAATGTTGAAAACCCGGGTCTCCTTAAAAAGCTGCTCAGGGTAAAAAATAATAACCGTGATGAATATAGTGAAGTAAATATGTATCGGGCGCCTGAGAGATGGGAGAAAGCCATTCAGTCGGTTTATTACGGAAGGTATATACTATCGTCGGTTTATACACGAAGCGGTACAGGCGACAGGAGTATTACCTGGTCAGCAAAGATCGGCGAGCCCGGCTACTATGATATATATTGTTTTATAGGTAAGGTTGGTGACAGGGTCATGGTAAGGACCGGGCGCGGTCCGGGTGGTCCCGGAGGAGGTGGAGGCCCGCAGGCACCCCCTGGTGGCGGACCAGGAGGAGAAGGAAGAGCAGATTCACCTTATAAGGATATGCATTATCTTGTATATCACGATGAAGGCAGGGATGAAATAACTGTCGATTTTGAGAATGCAGAACCGGGATGGAATAATCTTGGCAGGTATTATCTCTCCCGCGACAGTGCAAAAGTTGAGCTTACAAACCAGTCATCGGGAAGGATAGTGATCGGGGATGCTGTGAGGTGGGTAAAGGCGGAGTAGGGGGAAGTGTAGAACGACACACCTTCAAACGTGGAATAAAAAGTAATACTTTAGAAGATAGATAATGAAAACGCAATTCAAACCGGCAATAAGAATTATTTTATCATGTTGTATATTGATATTCAATATATTAGATGTATATCCCCAGGGAGGAATGACCCTTCAGCAGGCAATGCAGATAGCAGAAGGCAATAGTCCCAATATGAAAAGGACAAAGCTGAACCTCATCCGGAGCCAGGAAAACCTCAATGCTCAGAATGCGGCTCTGAAATCTCAGTTCTCGCTATCTGTCAATCCCATCGGCTACAACCAGAACAGGGAATTCAACGATCTTATCTCAAAATGGAACACAACAAGGACTACAGAAAGCTATGGCTTGTTTACTGTAGCCCAGCCGATAGTCATGACCGATGCGGTCGTCTCTCTCACAAACCGTTTTGGTTATACTGATTCATACAGCGAATATGCTGACAGAACCACAAAGGGATTCTTTAACCGGCTCTCACTTAATCTCGATCAGCCTCTCTTTACATATAACCGTACAAAACTTCAGCTTAAGGAATTGCAGCTGGCCCTTGAAAATGCAGAGCTTAATTATGCCATTCAGCTTTTATCCCTCGAGAAAGGTGTAACCCAGGCATTCTATTACGTTTACCAGCAACAACAGAGCATGGAGATCGCCCGTCAGGCATACCTGAACATGCAGCAGAGCCACGAAGTAATTAAGAACAAGGTCGATGCCGGTATATCAGCCCGTGAAGAAATGTTCCAGGCCGAACTTAACCTGGCATCATCCAGATCGGAATATGAAAACAGCCAGGTGGCATTTGAAAATGCAAAAGACGATTTCAAGATAATTATCGGAATGAGCCTCTATGACGATTTTGTTGTTCTGCCTAATATCGAAGTTGATACTGTACAGATAGATGTTGCCTTTGCCATCGATCAGGGTCTGGCAAACAGGATGGAACTGCGGCAGCGTAAGATAGATATAGAAACCGCTGAGTTTGACCTTATTCAGACAAAAGCCCTCAATGAATTCAAGGGAAATCTTGGCCTTTCAATAGGCCTCTTCGGGGACAATGAAAATACTCAGGAATGTATATGAAAGTCCAACAGATAACGAAAGTATTTCCCTTTCATTTTCAATCCCTCTCTGGGACTGGGGAGAAAGGAAATCGAGGATCAAAGCAACACAGGCTAATATCGAATCAGCAAATATCTCTTTTGAAGAGGAGCAGAACGACATAATTCTTGGTGTAAGACAGGTTTACAGGAATCTGATCAACCTGCGGAATCAGATCGGGATTGCAAGGCAGAATGTCACAAATGCCCAGCTGACCTATGACCTGAACCTTGAAAAGTACCGGAATGGCGATCTGACCGGAATGGATCTGAATATCTATCAGAACCAGCTTTCCGAAAAGCAGCTCTCCTACACTAATTCCCTGATCTCCTATAAGCTTGAATTGCTAAATCTGAAAATTCAAACCCTGTACGATTTCGAGAAAAAAGAACCTGTAACACCGGTAAAGAGTCTGGAAAAATAATAAAGTGCCAGTAATTATGGAGTATCTATATTTATATTTTTTCACCCCCTTTCTCATTTCCCCCAGAGGGGAAAGGCCTCATTCTCTCCTTCCCCCCGTGGGGGAAGGTCGGGAAGGGGGTTATAATAGAATAATAATAAAATCAATCTTTTCCCTATAATTTAATCAAAATGAAGAAGATCATATTTTTATTTATCCTTATTACATCATTCACTGCATGCAGAAACCGCGATCAGAATCTCACGGCCGATGTTGAGATACCTGTTTCTGTGGAAGAACTCAGCCTCAGATCGATTGAAGAGTACGTAAACACCACCGGGACATCCTTCCCCAAAGGAGAAATTGAGCTGAAATCGAAAATACCGGCGGCATATTATTTAGAGAAGAATCCACAGACAGGAAGATTATGGCAGCTTGGCGACAGGGTGAAAGCCGGAGCACTTATTGCAAGGCTGGAGGATGAGGAGTATGTTAACTCGGTACAGATGGAAACAAACCGGTTGAATATGGAATTAATGGAGACTGAGCTGAAGAAACAGGAATCTTTATATGAAAAAGGAGGTGTGACTCTCAAGGAGCTTAAGACTGCAGGGATCAATTTCGAGAATGCCAAAACCACAGTGACTAACTCAAAGCTTCAGCTTCAGAAAACAAGGGTAGTTGCTCCCATTGACGGAGTTTTAGTCGATCTGCCATATTATACAAGGGGCACAGAAATTGCTTCAGGAGCGACAATTGCAAAAATAATGGATTACAGGACCATGTATATGGACGTCAGGCTTCCTGAAAAATACATTGCGGTCATTAAACCGGGACAGGAAGTTAAGCTCACAAATTACACTATCCCGGAAGACACTATCATAGGGAGCATCACTCAGCTGTCGCCGGCAATAGATGCCGATACCCGGACCTTCAAAGGAACGATCAACATCGACAATACCGATTATCTGCTCCGGCCGGGTATGTTCGTAAAAGCGGATATTGTCACACAACAAAAGGATTCAGTTATTGTGATCCCGAAAAATATAATCCTGTCCAGGCAAAGGGGGAAGACTGTATTTGTTGTCGACCGTGGTGTTGCTGTTGAACGGATTGTTGAAACAGGACTGGAAAACCTTACGGATGTTGAGATCACAAGAGGGCTTGAAAAGAACGAACGGGTGGTTACCGGAGGCTTCGAGACCCTGACCAACAGATCAAAGGTTAAAATCATTATTTAGCCTCCATGAATGCTATTGCCAGGTTTGCTGTAAAATACCCTGTAACAGTTCTCATGCTGGTGCTGGGGATCGTCCTTCTCGGATTTATCTCTTTCGGGAAGCTGGGGACAGATCTCTTCCCCGACCTTAACAATCCGAAAATATATATTGAACTCAGTGCCGGTGAAAAGCCGCCCGAGGAAATTGAAAAGAACTATGTTGACCAGATAGAGTCACTGGCAATGAGACAGAGTGAAGTCATTCAGGTCTCCTCCGTTTCACAGGCAGGTTCTGCGACAATTACTGTTGAATACAACTGGAACAAGGACATGGACGAGGCTTTTCTCGATCTCCAGAAAGAACTTAACTCCTTCAGCCAGAATTCCGATCTCGAAGATTTTACAATCTCACAATACGACCCCAACGCCTCCCCTGTAATGATCGTCGGATTAAAGAACGATCGTATCACCGACATGGATGAACTCAGGAAAGTTGCAGAAAATTATATCCGCAACGAACTTGTCAGGATTGAAGGAATAGCTGATATCCGGCTTATCGGGAAAGAAGAAAGTGAAGTTGTCATTGAGACGAGCAATTACCTCCTCGAGTCATTCGGGCTTACGTCGGATGGCATTGCCGCCCAGATAAGCAATTATAACAGAAATGTGTCGGGCGGTTCTATTGTTGATATGGGAACTAAATATGTTGTGAAGGGTGTAAGTGTGCTTGAAGACCTGAGGGATCTTGAGAACATTATTGTGGGCTTCAGACAATCCTCCTCAGGTGAAACCGCCGGAACCACCGGTGCAGGATCAACAACCTCAACCTCAGCCTTAACCTCAACCTCAACCAGAGTCCCCGTGTATCTGAGGGATGTTGCCAGGATCGGATTTGAGAATAAGGATCCTGAGAACATTGTCACAATAAACGGCGAGAGGTGTATCGGTCTCTCAGTGTACAAGGAACCGAAATTCAACACTGTTGATGCGGTTAATAGTCTGGATGAGGCAATTGACGGGCTGGGCAGGGCATTACCGGGATATGAATTCATAAAGGTTGCCGACCAGGGAACCTATATCAATAACTCGATAGGCGAAGTAAAGAACACCCTTTTTATAGGAATCTTTCTTGCTGTTTTTGTACTCTATATTTTCCTCCGGCGATTAGGGACAACCCTTGTGATAAGTGTGGCGATCCCTGTTTCTGTAATTGCCACTTTCAACCTGATGTATTTCGGCGATCTGACACTTAATATAATGACTCTGGGAGGTCTGGCGCTGGGAACCGGAATGCTTGTTGACAATGCAATTGTTGTGCTTGAGAACATAACAAGGAACCACGAAGAGGGTATGCCTCTTAGGGAGGCTGTAATAACCGGGACCGGCGAGGTGGGAGGTGCAGTCACGGCATCTACAATTACGACAATTGTGGTTTTTCTCCCTATTGTTTATCTTCATGGAGCATCCGGAGAGATGTTCAGGGACCAGGCCTGGACTGTGGCTTTCGCTCTTATCTCATCGCTCTTTGTTGCCATGCTGGTGATCCCCATGCTTGTTTCAACTTTCTTTTCGGATAAAAGCAGGAAAAGATTTATCAGTGCACCGGTTAAGTTCAACTGGTACACAAATCTCCTGAGGAGAATAATAGAAAAACGTTATCTGGTTGTTTTACTGTCTGTATTGCTGATGGCCGGAACTGCTTTGCTGATCCCCCGGCTGGGAAGCGAATTTATGCCCAGGGCAGAGTCGGCTCAGTTCACTGTGGGCCTTACTCTGCCTGAAGGGACGAATCTCGGGAGAACTTACAGCACTGCCTCAGGAACCGAAGGAATCATAAGGGAACTTCTTGGAGAGAAGATTAAACTTATATATACACAGGCCGGAGAGGACAAAACCTCAACCCTTAACCAGACCACTGTTGTTAAAGGTGAAAACAGTGCATCGCTGAAAGTTATTTTAAAGGAGGAATATGCGCATGAAACAGAAAGTGCAATCGCACTTGTAGATAACTACCTGAAATCCGTCCCGGGACTGGAAGTGACATTTACAAGAGATGAGACAGCTCTTCAAAGTGTCCTGGGAACTTCAGAATCGCCTTTTGCACTTGAAATATCAGGTGAAGATCATGAACAACTTGAAAGGATCCTTAATGAGGCTAAGCTGATCCTGGAAAAAAATCCCGGATTATATAATATAACAACATCACTTGATGAAGGAACACCGGAAATCGAGGTCGCCGTTGACCGCTTTAAAACAAGCTATTACAATGTCACTGTAGAAGGTGTTATAAACCAGGTGAAAAGCTACCTTGAAGGATCATCAGCCGGGAATTTTGAAAAAGACGGAGAGCTAAAGGATATCACGATTAAACTTGGAGATATTTCAATTCATCAGCTTCACGACCTGTTGATAACTGCAGGCAATATTAAGGTACCGCTAAGCGAACTGGCTGAAATAAAAACTGTTGTGAGTCCCCGCGAGATAACCCGGAGGAACCAGTCCAGAACCTGTTATATCTATGCAATGGTCAGTCCCGATCTGTCTTTTGACAAGGTAATAAGGCTATCTGATGCTTCCCTGAAGACTATTGCACTGCCTGTGGACTATAAAATCGAGTTTACCGGAGAAGAACTGAAGCGGCGGGATTCGATGTCCAACCTCACCTTTGCCCTGATACTATCTCTTATCCTCGTTTTCATGGTATTGGCTGCACAGTTTGAATCGGTAATTCAACCCTTTATAATAATGCTTACAATCCCTCTTGCCGGTGTCGGGACGGTTCTCACATTCATAATTCTGGGTAAAACCCTCAATATGATGGCTTACATTGGAATAATAATGCTTGGCGGGATTGCAGTTAACAATGCAATAATCCTTATCGACCGCATCAATCAGCTCAGGGAAGGGGGAATGGATATAAGAGAAGCCATCGTGATCGGAGGATCACAGCGAATCCGGCCGATACTTATGACGAGTCTGACAACAATACTTGCACTTCTTCCTCTTACTATAGGTATAGGTGAAAGCGCCTCACTGAGAGCCCCGATGGCGCTTGCAGTTATCGGAGGACTGGTCTCATCAACATTGCTTACACTCGTGGTGATACCATGCGTATACCTGATCATTGACACTTTCAGCAGGTATATTACTGGGAAAAAAGAACCATCTGCCTTTACAGGGTAATTCTTACAAGATAGAAAATGGACTTTATTTTAAAAAGAAGAATCCTGATAATCATGCTGTTCACCGGGCTTACAATGCTCGGCTATGTCTCTTATAAGAAACTGCCTGTAGAACTTATCCCGAATCCCGAACTGCCGACAATGTATGTTCAGGTGGGAACCTCACTTGAAATGGATCCCGGCTATATAGAGACCCAGGCGGTAATACCCATAGAAGGTGCTATAGGCACTCTGGATAACATTGAAAAGATCGAAACCAATATCACCTCAAACTATGGTGTTATAACAATCTATTATACACAGGATGCTGATCTTAAGTATGCCAGCCTGAAACTCCAGGAGAAAATTGATATAGTAAAAAAGTCGATCCCTGAAGATTTCATGATCAATGTGATAAGGATCGATCTCAACCAGATGATAAACCAGTTCATGTCGCTTCAGGTAAGGGGTGAAGGTGGCATTGACAGGATAAGGAATATTGCCGACAGGGAAATCAGGCCAAAACTTGAAAACATCGACGGGATTGCAGGCGTACAGGTATATGGCGGGCAGGAAAATTCAATTGAGGTCAGGCTTGATGAGAGAGCATGCAAAGCAAACGGAATAACAATGGGTCAGGTAAGAACCCTGCTTAATAATAACGGACAGGAGAAGACTTTCGCCGGGAAGGTTGTTGATGGAAGCAATGAGTTCTTTGTGAATATTACATCGGAATATACAGATGTAAGTGATATAGGTAAAATCATTGTTAAGAAGGACGGACCTGTACTCCTGGGAGATATTGCCGAAATATTTTACGGCGTAAGGGAGGAGACTTCGTACAGCAGGGTTAATGGACTGGATGCTGTTACAATAAATCTTGTAAATGATAACCAGGCCAACCTGATAAGGCTTTCAAAGAATGCTGTTGCTGAGATCGGAGAGATCAACAGGGAACTGGCCTCAGCAGGTGTCGGGATAGTTGTCCAGTATAACAGCGCGGAGACGATGGAGGAAAACATCAGCCAGATCATCAATCTTGCAATTACTGGCGGATTTCTGGCAATCCTTATTCTTTGGTTCTTTCTAAGGAATATCCGGCTTGTCTCAATAATTGCGGTTTCAATTCCTGTTTCAGTCTATACGGCCTTTAATTTCTTCTATGGAGCCGGTATTTCAATCAACAGCCTGACTCTTGTAGGAATAGCCCTGGCAGTGGGAATGCTTGTCGACAATTCGGTAGTTGTGCTTGAAAATATTTACCGTCTGGCAGGGACGGGTAAGGATCCAGGAACATCAGTCAGGCAGGGAACAACGGAGGTGGTGAGAGCTATTTTTGCTTCTACCCTTACAACAGTAGTCGTTTTCTTACCGTTCATTTTCACATCCGGTTTCCTGATCAGGATAATCGGGAAAAATATCGGAGTATCGATAATTTCAACACTTCTTGTTTCTCTTGCCGTTGCATTGATGTTCATACCGATGGCCACCAATTATTTACTTACAAGGAGATCTGTCGGGAATGCACAAATATTTAAAAAGCTCTCGATTCACAACAGACTCATCCAGGCATATTACCTTATATTAAAAGCCAGCATGAAAAGACCTGCCGCTACGATAATCGGCACACTGGTTGTTTTCTTTGCCGCACTTCTTATAAGCCTTACCCTGAGTATAAGCAGCGCAACTGAAATTGAGACTCCTGACTTCAGGTTAAGTGTAAATATGCCATCAGGGTCCACCCTTGAGAAAACAGATGCCGTGGTGGCTGAAATTGAGTCGAGACTGGCTGCAATCCCCGAAAAAGAAGATATTGTCAGCCGGATAGAGGAGGATAATGCAACAGTAACTATTAGTCTTAAGGAGGAATGGGATAAAGAAAGCAAAAGAAGCCTGCCGGAAATAAAAAATGATATCTCGGAAAAAACAAAAAACATCTCCTCAGCCGAAATCAATATGGATGATATTTCAACAAGCGGCGGATTTACAAGCAGTGGCAGCGGCGCGGAAAATATAAATCCGGGGTCCGGCTTCATGAGGATGCTCGGCATTGGCAGCGAATCGGAGAGCATAATTATAAAAGGGCAGAACTTCGGACAAATGAAAGATCTGGCCGACGACATCCGGACATATGTCGACGATCTGGAATCTATCGACAATATCAGTGTTAATGTTCAGGATAACAAACCTGAAGTCCAGCTTCATTTCGACATGGATTATATCGCGAGGAATAATTTTTCTCTGATGAACCTCTCCTCAGCCCTGGCAACTTTCGGAAGGGAATATTCTTCGGGTGCCACATTCAAACAAGGTAATGAAAGTTACGACATTATTATCAAGTATGCAGACACCGATACAATATTAACCGCAAACACTGATAAAACGATCGACGATCTGAAACACCTTGAAGTGAGCAATGCCACAGGTGCAATTATGGAGATGGAAGAGCTGGCGGGAATTATATTCTCATGGGGAATGGGAAATATCCATCGCGAGAATCAGGAAAAAAGGGTGACTGTAACATATAGTTTCAACAGTGAAATCACTTCCTCGAAGGATCTTCTTGAAGGTGCCCGCGCAGAAGTCGAATCAGTTATTGCAGGCCTGCCCATCCCCTCAGGCATAGCTGTTGAAGTGGTCCACGAGGAAGACCTTTTCAAGGAATTCTATAAGCTCATAGGAATTGCCTTTCTACTGATCTTCATGATACTTGCTGCCGTATTTGAATCACTTACTCTTCCGTTTGTCCTTCTGTTCAGCATACCTCTCGCAGCCCTGGGATCACTGATAGCGCTTATTCTCACAGGTAATTCACTCCTTAACGCAAATACACTGATGGGATTCCTGATCCTCCTGGGGGTTGTCGTGAATAACGGTATTATTCTCATCGATTATACAAATATCCTCCGCAAACGGGGAAACAGGAGATCAAGGGCGCTGATGATGGCAGGAGTGGCCCGTATCAGACCAATACTCATTACAGCATCAACTACCGTTATTGCAATGTTCCCGCTGGCAATGGGGAAAGCTGAATTTGTATCAGTAATAGGCGCATCATTTGCAATAACAGTTATCGGAGGCCTTACTCTCAGCACCCTGCTTACCCTTGTATTCATACCTACATTTTATTCGGGACTTGAGAATGCACTGGAGTGGTTCAGGTCACTCAACTGGAAGAACAAGATAATCCAGCTGTTTGTATTTGCTTTACTTATTTTCGTGATCTACACGAGGATTGATAAATTCGTATGGAAGCTTATTACCACAATCCTTTCGTTAATAATTGTACCGGCATCCGCCTGGTTCATAATGAACAGCCTGAGGAAAGCCAGAGAAACGGTTATCCCTCCTGATGAAGATATTAACATCTACGTCCAGAGTCTTGTAAAGATCTATGACAGAGAAAACAGGTGGGCTCGCGAATGGAAAGCCGGAGCACGGATCAGGGAAAGGCTCGGACTGGAAAAGAAGATCAGCCGTTGGCAGGATCTGACACGTTTAGGCTGGCAGCTGCCCCTGTTCGCTTTCATGATATACTTCACATATTTTTATCTTAATAAGGGATTCTGGATATTCTGGTTCAGTGTAGCCTCATGGTTTTTCCTGTCTGCAATGTGGGGCCGGGTTAAGGAGCTTTTTGTCAGTCTGACAGACAGAGGAAAAAGAAGGCTGCTTAAAAAAATGATCCCTGTCACCGATTTTCTGGTTTTCTGGATCATCCCTCTCCTCAACCTGGTCTTTTTCCAGTTGAAATGGGACAATCTGGCTGTAGTGCTGATTCTTGGATTTCTGTGGTTCACAGGATTATTTATATATAAGACCGGGGTTATGCTGTCAGGCGAAAACATTGATATTTACAGGCTGGAAGGGCGGTTCAAAGGAATAAGGAAAGGCATTTATAAAATCGTTTCAGCCGTACCGGTGATCGGAAAGAAGAAAAAGCCGTTCAAGGCTCTCAGCTGTGTTTCGCTGAATATCGGGAACGGGATGTTCGGTTTGCTGGGGCCTAACGGAGCAGGCAAAACGACACTTATGAGGATCATCTGCGGGATACTTGAACAAAGCTATGGCAAAGTGTGGATAAACGGCCTCGATACCCGGAAGAAACGTGAGGAACTTCAGGGGCTCATCGGATATCTGCCTCAGGAATTCGGAAGTTACGAGAATATGACTGCACATGAGTACCTTCATTACATGGCTATGCTCAAAAATATTACTGACGCCTCCACAAGGGAGGAGCGTGTCACCTATGTCCTTAAAGCTGTTCATATGGAGGAACGAAGGCATGAAAAGATAGGTTCCTACTCCGGTGGGATGAAGCAGAGAATGGGGATTGCCCAGATCCTGTTGCATCTGCCGAGGATACTTGTAGTTGATGAACCTACTGCAGGACTCGATCCCCGTGAGAGAATAAGATTCAGAAATCTCCTTGTCGAACTTAGCCGGGAACGGGTCATAATTTTCTCGACTCATATAATTGAAGATATTTCAAGCTCATGTAATCAGGTTGCAGTCCTCAATAAAGGAAAATTAAGATATCTCGGAAAACCCATGGATATGACAAGGGAAGCCGAAGGACATGTCTGGCAGTTCAGAATTCCTGCAAAGGATTTCGGGAAATTCGTCGATGAGCATCTTGTTGTTCATCATATGTCGGAAGGCGAAAGTGTGAGGGTCAGGGTCATTTCGGAATCACAACCATGGGAAAACGCCGTTGCCGCCACCCCGAATCTCGAGGACGCATATCTCTGGCTGCTCAGAAAGAAAGATAATAACACAATAAATTCAAATTAAACCCTTTGTGCCCTTTGTGAAACCCTTAGCGCTCTTTGTGGTTAAAAAAAAATGAAAACAAAAAAACTATTTAGCTATTTCACTTTAGTGCGAAAAATGATCCTCTACAATCTAAGGATCATCTTTGCCAATAAATTTATCTGGTTCCTTACGGGCGCTGTAGCTTTCTATCTCGGATTATCGGTGATTTACGTCCTTTCAAATGAAGTATCTCAAATGGAGGATCTGTACGGTGTATTCATTTTCTCCGGAATATTGCTGGTCTTCTATCCTGCTGTCTTCGGGATCCAGAACGATCAGGATGCACGCACCATTGAAATTCTTTTCGGCATTCCCAATTACCGGTATAAGGTCTGGCTTGTGAGGATGGTACTGATATTTTTTATATCAACGCTGATCATGCTGGGATTCACCTTCCTGTCAAATATTTTAATAATCAGATTTAATTTCTTCGAAGTGACGGTCCAGGTAATGATACCGGTCATCTTCCTGGGGATGATGGCTTTCATGCTATCTACTGTAATCCGGAATGGAAATGGTACAGCTGTAGTTATGATGATATTCGGCTTATTCTTTCTGATACTTCAGGAACCATTACGAAAGAGTCAGTGGAATGTATTTCTCAATCCGTTTAATCCTGCCTATGACGTAAATGAAACAACCTGGGCTCTCATTACAATAAAGAACAGGATCATACTGCTTGCCGGATCAATAATTTTTCTGCTGGCCGCTTTGCTGAATCTTCAGAAGAGAGAGAAGTTCATGTAATGCACATAAAACAGTAATTGCTGTCAGCCTCAATACGTAGATATAGTTAATAAGTTAGTTATTTCCTGATGCCGTTAGCAATGAGATATGTTATTGCAGAAACGGATGCCGACAGCACCATGCCCCAGATCAGATCGACAACAGTCACCAGCATCGGCCATTCTTTCAGGGTCGCAAGATTCGTGAGATCGTAGGTTGCATAGGTTACCAGTCCGAAAAATGCCCCGAATAACAAAGCATGAGTAAGCGAATGTTTTTCAAGAGCTGGTATGACAACGAATACCACCAGTCCGCATAAAAACACCAGATAAAAAATTCCCGCTGCATACCAGTTTACATCCGGCCGCATCAGAGAACCTATCTGGTTGTTATAGAATTTCCTGGCAACCAATACAAGCCATATAATATCTATAACAAAGAAAACAGGCAGGGCTATCAAAAAAAGCTTTATGAACATAATTTTCAGAATTTAATCTACAGATGAGTAAAGTTAATAAAACAATCCTT
Organism: uncultured Bacteroidales bacterium; assembly: GCA_963700275.1. Taxonomy (GTDB): domain Bacteria; phylum Bacteroidota; class Bacteroidia; order Bacteroidales; family VadinHA17; genus LD21. The sequence continues at coordinate 488,575 of CAVOWZ010000008.1, forward strand.
TTGTCTGTTATTACTCTTAAGAATAAACGATTTTTCTTAACTTTACTCCTCAACATTTAAAATTAATAAAATGTTATTATCAGCCTGTGGATTAATTTGTAATGAGTGTGAATTCTTCAATAAGACCTGTACAGGCTGTATTGAAGTAAAAGGATCGACTTTCTGGGCAAAGGAGATGATGCCAAATAAGATCTGTCCATTGTATGATTGTTCCGTTAATCAGAAAGGATTCCGTAATTGCGGTGATTGCAGCGAGCTCCCCTGCAAAATGTTCAGGGAGATGAAAGATCCCAATTCAACAGAAGAACAGCATCAGCTGTCGCTCCTTAAAAGGGTGGCGGCGCTGAGGGGAAATTGAGTGGTGAGGGATGAGTGGTGAGTGGTGGGTTTTCCGGACCTGAGCCCTGAGCAAAAAAGAAAGAACATTTATGAAAAATATCGCAATAATCTCGGCCAGTGTCAGAACCGGCAGACTTAGTCACCGGGTGGCACTTTATTTTAAGGGATATCTTGAAGAGAACAATCTTGCTGCTGCAGAGATTGTGGATCTGAAGGAATATAATTTCCCGGTTTTTGATGAGAGACTCCGGTTGCAGAAAGAGCCCTCCCCGGCCGCAATGGAATTTGCCGGAAAAGTCAAAACTGCTGACGGGATAATAATTGTCACGCCCGAATATAACGGTGGCTATCCGGCAAGCCTGAAGAATGTAGTTGATCTCCTGTATGAGGAATGGCATCACAAACCTGTCGCAATCTCAACTGTGTCGGATGGCAATTTCGGAGGGTCTCAGGTAATAACCTCATTGCAGTTTACCCTCTGGAAAATGGGAGTAAGGACCGTAACCGCCATGTTCCCCGTACCCCGTGTCAAGGATGCGTTTGATGAGAATGGAATCCCTGCAGATGAAATTTCTACCGGGAAAAGGGCTTCAAAATTCATCGGGGCATTATTGTCCTCTATATAAAATTGCCGTCATAATCAACTCTCGGATCCGGATTTGACAGATCAATAATTCTCTGGAATCCATAATTACCGTTCTTATGGGTTGATGTGCCGCCATTATAGCATCGTGGGACACCCCAGACGCCATGAAATATTTTCCCTGCCGTTGAAGGCTGTACATGGTAATGCCCGAATAAAAGTGCGTCAATTTTATATTCAATAATCTTTTTTAATTCATCACTGTCGCGAAGATGCATTCCCAACTTGAAATCAAACGGGTGATGGTGAAGGTAAACAACCTTTTTGAGCCAGGCTATTTCCGGGTCATTAATAATTTTTTCAAGGTTCTGCAATTGTTTATGCCCCAGTTCGCCTTCCGAGAGGAAACGATCGAACCATTGCAGCTCCTCAGCTGTTGAATCAAGTCCGATAAAAGCAACTCCTTCGATAATATCGACCTTCGGGTAGGTAATACCGGTAATTTTATAATACTTCTTCTTAAATAACTCTACAAACTTAACATCTCCCCGGGTGCCTGTTCCGTAGTCATGGTTTCCCGGGACAGGCAAAACCATATAACCAAGCTTTTCAAGCAGTTGAATGGATTCAACGGCTTCATCGGCCTGAATACTTTTATTGGCATTGTCAACGATATCGCCGGTAATGACCACGATATAATTCTCAGCGGGTTGTTTCAGAAAGGCAATATTATCAATGATTGTCCTGAAGTTGGTCACCACAATCTTCATGTCCCACATGAAGATCTGATAAATGAATGATCTTCTTCACGATTTCTGGTTTTTCATTTTATCTGAGTGAAAATACCGGGTTTAATTCAATATGTCCAGTATGATGGGCCGCTTGCAACAAAATTTACAGGGAGGTCCTTTATAAAACCTTTCAGCCATTCTGCACAGTATTCCATACCGGGTTCCTCGGAAGTGATATGGCCCAGGAAGATTATTGCTTTTTTCCGGTTCTGGCTTACAGCATCACGGACATACTCATATGTTTCCCATTGAGGAACCTCACCAGCCAGAACAATATCTACAGTGGGATCTTCGAGAAGCCGTATATGCTGGCTGCTGCCCGGAGCCCCGGCGGAGAAGGCTACTTTAGATAATTTCATATCCGGATCACCTACCACATTAAATGTACTTTTCGGGAAAATCCTTTTCAGCTCAACCAGAAGCTCCCTGAGAGAGGTTTCAGGTATCAGAAACCTGTTAAATTCCTTGTCTGGGTTATATTTCTCCCAACCCAGCTTTTTTGCCATTCCAAAATCTATTGCATCGGGTTTTAAACGATGAATATAATCATGAAAACGCCATATTACCAGCTTATTATCATCAATAAACTTCTTCTTTTCAAGATATACCGGATCGTTTGCGAACTGCTTTGTTTCATCAAGATGGTTATAGAATAAAGGTTCATGAGCAATAATCAGGTTACAGTTCATCGCCACTGCTTTTTTCAGAACATCCATTGTGGCGAACATTGTAGTCACTATCCCGGTTACCATGGTTTGTGGATCTCCTGCCTTGATAACATCCACAGTTTTCGGAACAGGAGAACTAGCGGTATGCTTTATAATTGCTCCAATAATTTTTTCTGCACTGTTATCTGAAGCATCCTGACCCATCATGGATAACAACAAATTATGCCTATAAGGCTGATAATGATTGATCGAATTGTTTTCATATGGAATTATTTGTTAAACTGGATTAATGCTGATCATTATGTGCTGATCTCAAATTACAAAGCTCCAATATTTAAAAAAAGCTTATAAGCAAAACCAGCTGAATCCTTGCCCTGACACAAAGCTTCCCCGATAACCACACCTCAATTATCAGCCGTAAGCTTCCCACGATTCCTCCCCTCTCTCCCTCTCCTCATCTCTTCGTTCTCGGATACACCTCACTCTCCCACCCCTAAAACTAAGCCTTTGCAGCATTATCGAAAAAAATGGTATGAGTTTTGATAATATAACAGGGAAGAGCAAATTCTTCTAACACTTAATACAATGAAAAAATTAATTCTCACTTCGATCTTCGCCCTCCTGGTTGCAGCAGGAGCCTCAGCTATCCCTCAGGATTATCCTGAAGAATATCTTGGTTTACCGGGTGACAACCTCAATCTGTACGCAACTATGAAACTTTTCCAGGAATCTGAAACTCTTGAAGGCTTCGAAAGGAACCTCAACAGCGAGAATTCCAGGATCAACAACCTCGATCTGAACGGTGATAATCTGATTGATTATATAACCGTTCACGACTTTGTCGACGGCGATGTACATTCAATAGTGCTGCGTGTAGCGCTTAACCGTAACGAATTTCAGGATGTGGCTGTTTTTACAGTTCAGAAGTTCAGCGACGGTTCTGCCCAGATACAGCTTGTAGGTGATGAAGAACTTTATGGAAGTAACTATATAATTGAGCCGATATATGATGAAACCCCAAATCCTGGATATACCGGCAGCCCTTCACGAAGGACAACCGTAACCGTTGTAAGGACCACTCCTTATGAAGTAGCCCTCTGGCCGGTTGTAAGGTATATTTACATGCCCAATTACGTAATGTGGCGCTCATCCTGGTACTGGGGTTATTACCCTTCTTACTGGAATCCCTGGCGTCCATACTACTGGCACTACTACTACGGATATCATTATAACTGGTATCATCACTACTACAACCACTACCGTCACTGGGATCACTACCGGTATGCAAGATACAATGACTACTATTACAGGAGCGTACGGGCACATTCCCCCTACGTCAGCCAGAGAATAAAGGAAGGAAATTACAGAAACACCTACTCACGTCCTGAGCAGAGACGCGAAGGCGAAGCCCTCTTCACCAAAGCGAATCCTAACCAGGCCAGAAGGACTGCTGATAATACTCCCGTGATCAGGGAGAGAAGGACTGCAATCCAGAATGGCAATGAGCGGAATTCTGAAGGAACTGTGAGACGTCAGTCAACAACCGGAAGCCAAAGACCAGCCGCCAGGTCTTCATCAGAAACTAATACGGGAAGTACCAGAAGGTCTGCCCCGGCTGCAAACGAAAGACCTGTAAACAGATCCTCTTCGGAACAGAAGGCAGCTTCTGAAAGAAGATCAGCTCCGGCTGTAAACAACAGAACCGAAATCAGATCATCTTCACAGCAGAATGCCAATACCGAAAGGAAGTCGGCTCCGGCTGTAAGCAACAGAACCGAAACCAGATCATCTTCACAGCAGAATGCCAACACCGAAAGGACGTCGGCTCCGGCTGTAAGCAACAGAACCGAAATGAGATCCTCTTCAAGACCGTCACAGAGTGCAAGGTCACAAAGTTCTTCCGGCTCAAGGCAGCCTGCAGCGAGTACCCGGTCATCCCAGAGCAGGACCACCAGGGAAAGCAAACCGGCTCAGGCTTCCAAAAGGACCGAAGAGAATAAAGAATCTTCTGGCAGCAGTTCAAGAAGGAAATAGAAAGCTCAGAGCGCAGATTGAGGAGCTAGCAACGAAATCCCGCAAAACGGGAGCGCAAAGCGAAGAGCTCAGAGAAAAGGTTTAAAACCCGGACTCTGAGCTCTGAGCATTTTATTCAAACGGATTCTCACAACTAAAATCCGGCCTGTAATTAAGATAACTGTCCAGGATCCTGAACCAGGACATTTCGGAATCCCAGACTCATCATCGTTTCAACAACAGATTCATACTCCTCCCTGTAAAGTGCCCGGTTGATAACAGGATGGTTTAGCACAGATCCGGTCGGATGATATTGTGACATCAGCGAAAGGTGAACTCCGGGAGATAACTCTTCCGCAATACTCCTGAGCACTTTCTTACTCTCTTCAACATGGCCGGGTAAAACCAGATGCCTTATCAGCATACCGTTTTCAGCCCTGCCTTCCTTATCAACCGGCAGGGTCGATCCTTTCTGGAAGTACATTCTCTTCACCGCCTTCAGAGCAACTTCAGGATAATCGGGAGCATCAGAATATTCCGCTGCAATACCTGGGCTTACATATTTGTAATCCGGAAGATAAACATCGATTAACCCGTCAAGACTGTCAATTACCTCTGGTCTGTCATAACCATTTGTATTATATACTGTTATAGGTTTGAGACCCCGTCCGTTAAGACCCTTAATTATAGCTTTGACCTGCGGTACCATATGCGATGGCGAAACAAAACCAACCGAAACAACTTTGCTGCTGAGTATATTCATTATTGCATCCAGCGCTTCCTCAATTGTCAATATCTTACTTCTGCAGTTTCCTGCCGGTCTGCTGATATCATGGTTCTGGCAATAAACGCAGTGCAGATTACATCCTGAAAAAAAAATATTGCAAATACCGTCAGGTCCGCTTATCTGTGGCTCTTCTCCACGGTGAATACATACAGAAGCAATATTCATCCCCGCATCCATCCTGCAATAGCCGCTTCCTCCCATAAACCTGTCTGCCCGGCACTGCCTGGGGCAAAGAGTGCAGCATGAGAGCATTTCGCGCTCAGGACTTGTGTACATATTTCTGTCAGTCAAAATATCCGTTTAATTATAATTTCCGCCAAAGGTCGCAAAGATTTCATAAAACTCCGGTAAAAAATTATTATCCCCTTGTATCTTTGAATATTCCGAAACATTATTTATCTTTGTCCCCGTCAAGTGGGGATTTGATCTAGGGGACCGGAGTCCCCTATTTTATTATCAGTTTAAGAGCATGATTGACAAAAACAGAATAGAAAAACTTGTTAGTGAGTTCGTTGTTGGAACAGATATTTTCCTTGTTGCTGTAAAAGTAAGTTCTTCAAACAGGATTACAGTACAAGCCGATACAATGAAAGGCATAACAATTGATGAATGTGCTGAACTTCACAGGCATATTGAAAAGAATATTGACCGTAATACTGAGGATTTTGAACTGCAGGTTTCATCACCGGGGCTGGATACACCTTTTAAAGTGATTGAACAATATTACAGGAATGAAGGAAGTAAAGTTGAAGTGATCAGTACGGAAGGAGAAAAGGTCACGGGAAAACTGAAGAATGTTACAGGCGGTGGATTTGAGATTGAAACAGAAATAAAGGTAAAAGGAAAAACCAGCGAAATAAAAGATATTTCATTTAATTTCGACGAGGTTAAATCAGCGAGAGTAATTTTTACAATTAATTAAATATAAGAGTCTTACAACAGATGGAAAATGTTAATTTGATCGACACCTTTTCTGAGTTTAAAGAGCTGAAGAATATTGACCGGCCAACGATGATGAGCGTTCTTGAAGATGTGTTCAGGGGCATGCTTGCAAAGAGATACGGATCGGCTGACAATTTTGACATTATTGTGAATATAGACAAAGGTGATTTCGAAATCTGGAGAAACAGAGTCGTTGTGAATGATGATGAAATTACCGATCCTATAATCCAGATACCACTTTCACAGGCCAAGAAGATTGATGAGGATTACGAAGTGGGGGAAGAGGTTTCGGATGAAGTCAAATTCCTTGATTTTGGAAGAAGGGCAATATTATCCTTAAGGCAGAACCTCACCGCACGTATCCTCGACCTGGAAAAGAATAACATCTATATGAAATACAAGGACAGGATAGGGGAGATTGTCACAGGTGAAGTCTATCAGGTTTGGAAGAGGGAGATCCTCGTTCTCGATGATGATGGTAATGAACTTATTCTTCCCAAAAGTGAGCAGATACCATCCGATCATTTCCGCAAGGGCGATTCCATCAGAGCTGTTGTCATCAAGGTCGAAATGAGAAACAATACGCCGTTTATAATTCTCAGCCGCACATCACCAGTTTTCCTTGAGCGTCTTTTTGAACTTGAAGTACCTGAGATATTTGACGGACTCATTACAATAAAAAAGATCGTCAGGGTACCGGGAGAACGTGCAAAAGTTGCAGTGGAATCATATGATGAAAGGATCGATCCTGTTGGAGCCTGCGTCGGTATGAAAGGGTCGAGGATACACGGAATTGTAAGGGAGCTCAGAAATGAAAATATCGATGTAATTAATTATACCGCGAATAACCAGCTCTTTATCCAGAGAGCGCTTAGTCCGGCAAAGATAACCACAATAAAGCTTATTGAAGAGACTAAAAGGGCTGAGATATATCTTAAACCCAATGAAGTATCTCTGGCTATCGGGAAGGGTGGACTAAATATCAAGCTGGCAAGCCAGCTCACCGGTTATGAGATAGATGTTTACAGGGAGCCGGGAGGCGAGGATGAGGAAGATGTAAACCTCGAGGAATTCTCCGATGAAATTGAACGGTGGATAATCGACGAACTCAAAGCCATCGGGTGTGATACAGCCAGAAGCGTTCTCAACCTTTCGATAAGCGATCTGGTTAAAAGAACTGACCTTGAAGAGGAACAGGTAAAAGAAGTAGTAAATATTTTAAGAGCAGAATTCGATTAGTAACCGGGAATAAAATGATGGTTTTGTTCTGGTGCAATTATAAAGAGAAGGTAAATTTATGATAGAGGATGTAAAGGCAACGAGATTAAGTAAAGCAGCCCGCGAATTCAATGTAGGGATATCAACAATTATTGAGTACCTGCATAAGAAAGGGTTTGTCCTTGATCCTAACCCTAATACAAAATTGCCTCATGAGGCATATCTGCTGCTGGTCAAAGAGTACAGTCCGGATATCAGTGCTAAAAAAGAATCCGAAAAACTTATTCTCAGGGATCTGCACAGGAACAAAGTTTCAGTATCTATAGATGATGTTCCGGGTAAAAGCCAGACCGAAGAACCCGAAAGGGAAGAAGAAATCCTTGTTAAGGATACAACAAGTGTCAAGGTAGATATCAAACCTGAAATAAAGAAGCCCGACATAAAGCTTGTCGGCAAAATTGACCTTGAGAAAACTCTGAAGCCCAAAGTTGAAAAACCTGCTCCTCCCAAAGAAGAAGAAAAGGGGAAAAAACCTTTAAAACCAGCTGCTGAAACTGTAAAGGCCGATAAGCCTGAGAAAAAGAAGGTTGAAGAGGAAAAACCAGCTGTTGTAAGTGAGGAAGTAGAGAAAGTCAGGCCCGGGATTGATCTCCACATTATAGGAAAAATAGATCTCGAAGCCCTTCCAAAAGAACCAAAACCTCCGGTAAAGGAGGAACCGGTTGAAAAACATAAGGAGAAAGCAGAAGAGAAACCTGCTGATATCCCTGAAAAAAATGTTGAGATACCCGAAGAAACCCTTGAACCTGTAACTCAGGAGGTTATTGAAATGCTGTCTGTTGAAGAGGTCGAAGAAGTTATTGCTGACCAGGAAGAGATAGTGCAACTTTTCAGACCGGGAGGGGTAACAAAATTATCAGGTCCGACAGTGGTGGGTAAGATTGATCTTCCTGTTGAAGAAAAGAAAAAAGGTCCTGCATATCAACCTGTTAAGGTTGACGGAGATTCAGATTTCAGAAGGAAAAAGAGAAGAAAGAGGATTACAAAGGAGAAAGAGCAGGTTCCCGTTGCCAAGCCCGATCTTTCGGATAAAAAAGACAAATCAGGGAAAAAGGTCATCAAGAAAAGACCTGTCAGGGTTGAAGTTGATGAGGAAGCTGTACAGAAGCAGATCAAAGAGACTCTTGCCAGGCTTACAACAAAAGGTAAATCGAAGGGCTCAAGATACCGCAGGGAAAAGAGGGACGCTATCAGCCTGAAACACAAGGAGGTAGAAGACAAGATCGAACAGGACAGGAATATCCTGAAGGTGACAGAATTTGTTTCAGTGAATGAGTTGTCGATAATGATGAACATTCCTGTGACGGATCTGATATCCACATGTATGAATCTTGGATTGTTTGTTTCAATAAATCAGCGTCTTGATGCTGAGACAATGGCTTTGCTTGCTGATGAATTCGGATACAGGGTCGAATTTGTCAGTGCCGAATTACTTGAAGCGGTAAAGGAGGAGGTTGATGAAGAATCTGAGCTTCAGCCGCGCCCGCCGATTGTAACAGTTATGGGACATGTCGATCATGGGAAGACCAAGCTTCTTGATTACATCCGCCGGACGAACGTCATTGCCGGGGAGGCAGGAGGTATAACCCAGCATATCGGCGCTTATGCAGTCGGGCTAGACGACGGTCGCAAGATCACTTTTCTTGATACTCCCGGTCATGAGGCATTCACTGCCATGCGTGCCCGTGGAGCACAGATAACCGACATCGCAATTATTGTTGTAGCTGCTGATGACGGAGTGATGCCACAGACCGTGGAAGCTATCAATCATGCTTCCGCTGCAGGAGTACCAATAGTGTTCGCGATCAATAAGATTGATAAACCTTCTGCGAATCCCGACAAGATTAAAGAAGCCCTGGCGAATATGAATTATCTCGTGGAAGACTGGGGTGGAAAATATCAGTCGCAGGAAATATCGGCCAAATCCGGCCTTAATATTGAGGTTCTTCTCGACAAAGTCCTTCTCGAGGCTGAGATGCTTGACCTGAAAGCTAATCCTGATAAACCTGCAATAGGAACAGTGGTTGAGTCTTCACTCGATAAAGGAAGGGGATTTACTGCCACCGTTCTTGTAAAAGCCGGAACCTTGAGGATAGGAGATATTTTGCTTGCAGGAAGCTGCTTTGGTCATATCAAGGCTATGTACAATGAGAGGGGCAACAAGGTGGATGAGGTTGGTCCCGCAACACCCGCACTTATCCTTGGGTTAAACGGTGCACCACAGGCCGGTGATAAGTTCAACGTAATGGTGAGCGACAGGGAGGCAAAGGATATTGCAACAAAGAGGTCACAGCTTCAGAGAGAACAGGGTTTGAGGACACAGAAACATATTACCCTTGATGAGATAGGACGAAGGATTGCAATCGGTAATTTCCAGGAGCTAAATATCATTGTTAAGGGTGATGTCGACGGGTCAATTGAAGCTCTCGGTGATTCGCTTATCAAGCTTTCGACACCTGAAATACAGCTGAATCTGATACATAAAGCTGTCGGACAGATCTCGGAATCGGATGTTCTTCTTGCTGCTGCTTCCAACGCAATCATTGTCGGATTTCAGGTAAGGCCTTCAATGAGTGCACGGAAGCTTGCTGAGAAGGAGGAAATAGATATCCGCCTCTACTCGATTATTTATGATGCCATCGAGGAGATCAGATCGGCAATGGAGGGAATGCTCTCGCCTGAGGTAAAGGAAGATATTGTTGCAACACTTGAGATCAGGGAGATCTTCAAGGTCACAAAAGTCGGAACCGTTGCAGGCTGTTATGTCAAGGAAGGAAAAATTACACGGAGTACCCGGGTTCGCGTGATCCGCGATGGAATCGTTATCTATACAGGAGAACTAGGATCGCTCAAGCGGTTCAAGGATGATGTTAAAGAAGTTGTGGGCGGATTCGAATGCGGCCTGAACATAGCAAATTTCAACGACATTAAAGTCGGTGATATAGTCGAAGGTTACTCGCAGGTGGAGATCAAAAAGACTCTATAAGATTGCCTTGTAATCTTCTGCTTTCATCAGGTTATCTATTTCAGAAAGATCGGTTAACCGGATTTTTATCATCCAGCCTTTCCCGTATGGATCCTTGTTCACAACATCAGGCGATTCTTCGAGAGCCGGATTGACTTCGATTATCTCACCCCCTACCGGCATGAACATATCGGAAACTGTTTTAACTGCTTCGATTGTCCCGAATACTTCTTCTTTCTCCAGTGTTTCGCCAAGGGTTTCGATTTCTATAAATACAACATCCCCGAGTTCGCCCTGTGCAAAATCGGTAATTCCCACATAACCTGTATCCCCTTCTATGCGGATCCATTCGTGGTCTTTTGTATAAAGCAGATTTTCCGGTAAGTTCATATCATGAATTTTAATTAGTTATTGCTTCAAAAATAAGGTATTTTTTAAAAATCCCTGCCTTATCTCTGAACTTTCTGGAAACCCGGATTCCCACAGTGCGAAATTTTACTGAACCAGTGTAAACTTCAGACTGAATCCGAAATTTGTATTCGATGTGGGGAAGGTATTTGCCACAAAAGGATTATTCATGGTGTGGTCGGCGAAAACCTGGAGATTGAACCTGTCGCTGAGTACATAGTCGGCTGTTATACCCGCTGTAAATACTTTCTGACCAACAACAGGCTGATTAACATCCTCAACCAGTTTCCTTGCAAGGGTTTTATTATCCCTTATTGAAAGGTCGAAACGCAGGTTCAGATCGCTTTTCAACACTTTCTGGCCTCCCCCGGTCTTGAGAATTATTTGTACTTCATCGAACCTGTAACCCGCACCTATTATAAGTTCATTTATCCTTGCATCTGCAATCTGATTGCTGGCCAGATTAAGCGAAATAGTCCTCGATTTTCTCCATTCAAATCTCGTTGTAAGACTGTTTTTCCAGTTCATGTCGATATTTATCAGCGGACTGAACTGCTCATTCAGCGTCACAACACCTATTTCGTATTGCTGAATAAAGTTATTCTGAAGGTCCCTCAGACTGTTTACTCCCTCGGCGTTAGTTATGAAATTCAGGTTTGTTGCATAACTCCCTATCTGATAGGTACTCCTGTACTGATGTGAAATATTTATCGACCTGAATGTTTTTTGAATGAAGGGGAATCTTGACAAACCGTCAAATGTAAATCTCCAGTTTGGCATCATTCTCAGCGCCGACGGGAAGGTCTCAAGTGTTACCTTATCCGGATCGGTCTTTGTATATGCTGCAATGAATGCGGGTATCATTACTTCGCGTGAGGTTTTACCATAACCGCTCTTGTACGGACCCGTTATCTGTTCACCGGTGAGCGGATCTGTGTCAGGATCATAATTCGGATCAGTCTTTGCTCTTTCTTCAGCCCTTCTTGATGAAATTATTATCAGGTTCTCCTTGAATTTTTCAAAGGTGGGAGATACATAATCATTTTCCTTGGTAATTTTCTCGAAGGCCGTTCCCCACGAAATAACTGAAATTGAAAAGTTACCTGTTACGATTCTGTTGCGGGTGCTGTCGGGGAAATTACCATTAAAATCGGCGATATAATATGCGCTTACGCCTTCCAGGAATCTCCTGTCGGCATTTACGTCTAATCTCATTCCGGGGAAGGGCTCGACCTGGGCTCTTGCCGAGAGATCAAACCTGTTGTTGTATGTAGCCGGAGTATTCAGGAGGGAATCTGTTGAGAGCCATCCGTTCAATGCTGCTTTATCAAAGAAATTTCTGTCACTGTACCCAAGAATGAATGGCCATCCGGGTGCAAGAATATCATTGTAATCCGACATCCCGAGGTATTTTGTACCTGGCATATATCCCGGCAGGAACTGGCCCTGGGATGAAGTAAGCGTCAGGCTTACATTTCTCACACCCATCAAAGCCCTGATAAAATATTCTCCCGTCACAATAAACGGGCTCCTCTTAACGGGCACTCTGCCTTCGATATCAACCTTTGCACCATCAACTTTTTCGGTTGTTGTAAAGTTTATACGGTTCTCATTTACAATATCAAGTTTCCCCTTTACCTCCTTACCTTCCTTGTCTGTTACCCTGACTTTAACATCGCTTGTTTTAAGATTATGTGTTATTCCCCTTAAAATGTCAGGTCTGAAGTTGATATTAGTTCTTGACCATGTAACTGTTTTGTATTCGGGTTTCATCCTCTGTGCTGCATCCGGCCGGGTATTGTTCTCTATCTGCTTAAGGAATTTTGATTTGCCGTAAAGAGTTGTAAGAGAAGCCATTGCAGTAAGTGATAGCTCGTTATGATTCTTTACCGAATTACCTATATCAATATTCATGCTGTCGGGATAGACCGGCCCTGCAAGCCAGGTATAATCCGATCCGTACCTTGCATTTGCATTGACCCACGATAGCAAAGGAAGCTTATTGACAGGGATGGTGTAAGTCAGGTTAAGGTAATGGTTATAGTTTGTTGTCCTTCCGAAATTCTTAAGGTTGGTCATAACTGAATCGCGCCAGAGATCATATTCTGTGCTGTATCTTCTTCTGTCAACACCTCCTGACGGTTCATCTATCCGGGCAATATTGTTTGCTGTAAAATCAAATTTCAGCTGACGGGTCAGATCATATTTAAAATCGAACATCCTTGTCCATTCAAAATCTTTCCTGAAGGTTGGAGTGATTTTCAGATAAGGATTGTTGATATTTCTCGATTTTATTTCATTGTAATAGCGGTTCATATCGGTCCTGAAAGCAATGCTCCGCGGGAATATATAAAAGTTAAAATCTTTAATAAGCCTGAAAACCGGGGCATTGAGGAACTTTGCATTTTTAAACGGAGCAACGTTAGCGGGTTGTGCCTCATAATTATAATTAAGCCCACCCCTGTAATTCTTTTCCAGGTCAATTTCTGTTTTTGTATTGCTCTTATAAATTTCATTATAAGTATAATTAACGCTGAGGTTTGCAAGATCCCATGCATGTGGTTTTTCTCCCCTTCTTGCCACACCTGCATTGCTTATGGCTATTGTTTTTCTCTGGGCAAGATCTTCGGCGATTGATCTGATTGAATCCCTTGCAAAACTGTCGCTTGCATTTATCAAGTGCATCATCGAGGAAAATATCCGGATCCAGCGGATTATAAAGAGGTTTCACTCTTGTCTCTGAAAATCCGATATATACGGGAAGCCTCACCCCTGCTTTCTCGGAGAAGAATTTACCGAGTTCAATTGTTGAAGAAAGGTCATATTTTATGACGGTTTCCTTGCTTCGTTCATTTACTTTCTTTTCTATGCTTCCCCAGCCCGGAGTGCTTGTCTGGCCAACCATATCGACTGTTCCGAAATCAGCCAGCCGTGCCTGAAGATGAGCATTTGCAGCCCAGCCTCCGTCTTCAACAAAATCGCTAAGCCTCAGTTCATTGACCCATACTTCTCCCGATTTCGGATTGCCGTCATCCCTCGCCGGATTGCTGGTCCTGATGGGATTCCTTACTCCCACCATTATAACCTTTACATTGCTGAGATTGGGATTTCCCGAAACCGATATCCTGTGTCCTTCATTGACATAAACAAATACATCCGAGACGCTCAGTGACGAACCCGGTTCCTGAATCTTTTTATTACGCTCCTGCTTGGCATCCTGGAAAACAGAAAGATCGATATTGAAACTGTTTTCCTCGGGCCATACAAGAGCCCTCGATTCATCCGATTTATTGTCATACTGTCCCGGGGAAGTAAGTTTCAGAGGAATCTCATATTCATAGAAATTACTTTTATAATCCGATCCTATCCTGATGAAAGCAGTCAGTTCATCATTTGCAAGATACTGCCCGATCATTGCTTCAGCATGGACTTCCATCCGTAAACGCCTGTATTGCCTTATATCAAGATTTACATTCCTGAAGGCGGCCCTTGCATCACCATCCTCAAGATCCTGTACCCTGAGAACCATCGACTGTTCATTCAGCTGGCGCAGCTGAGGATTTGTCGGATCGGTGATCCTTGTGAATCCCGGAGGAAGAACATAATTAACAGGTTCTTTGCCCTGAATTTTCTTCAATATTTACAGAGCTTATTTCAAAAGTGCCATCGGCGGCTTCAGGGATTGTAATTCTCTCTCCTCCTTCCATGAATGAGATATTATATTTCCTCCACTCAGCCCTTACAAGGTCGAGATCCGCAAAACGAAATATAACTGGTTCTTTGAAACCGCGCATGAACATCCTCATGAAGCGTATCGATTTGAAGTCACTGATGGAACCTACAATTCTCTGATAATCGGTTATAGGGATCTTAAACTGGTACCACTTTACTTTTGATTTGATCCCGTTTGCCATCGTGGCTTCATATTCAATTTCATCAACTATATAATTTGATCCGACATTTATATCTCCCGGCCTCATGCTTACCCGGTACTGATAATAACTCTCTGTTTCACTCAGGGTATTATCGCGGTTAATATCCTCCATATCCGGCAGGGTTGAACCTGTAGTTGGGTAAGACTCAGATGACATCTCAGATGTCGGGGAGTTTCCCTCCTGTCCGTTATATTTTTTATATCTGTCAAGTATCCCGGCCTCTTCAAGATCATATTTTGATCCCCGGAAATATTGAAAATCATCATTTGAAGGGTCTTTAAGTATTTCCTGGTAAACCTCTGGTTTGGCTATCAGCAGTGATTTCTGAAGATAATCGGAGAAGAAGGTCTGCTTCATCCTCATTTCTGAGTCCGTCTAAGCCCACATCCTGATAAAGCCTTGATTCAGGAGCATTATCAAATGCATGCACCACAGCCTGAACAGTCGGGACACTGCCCCAGTTGGTGGTATCAATATTTGTAGGCACCGCGGACCCGGGCAAGCCCATTCTCAAAGCTTTTCCTTGAATCCCGGAGAATATCTTCCGAGATATTACCGAGGTTTATGTAAAGATCCCCACCCTCATGATCAGGATTCTCGACAAAAGGATCCATGAGCCAGAACTTAATATACTGGATGTTTGCAGTTTCAAAATCACTTGTAAGCACCTCTCTCATGATGCCGCCCCATCTCGATTCAGGATCATTGAGCTTTCCGTCGGAATTCATACCTTCCGAATAGAGCCCGGGATCAGTATCATAGTTGTACGGGCCTTTTTCATCGGGATAATATCCGACATTCAGTACTGTGATGTTTGTCGGAATGCCGCTCGGACTTTCACGGTAGGGGAATATTTCATTTTCATAGATCTCTCTTACAAAATGACTTGACTGAAGGTCTGGATTCTGCTTGATATGGTCAGGAGTGGATGATCCGTTCCTTAAAAGAAGAGGATCAATTACATACCAGGCAATTTTCGCCCTGTTGTAGCCGCTGGCAAGATTATTATTTAGTCTTGCTTCAGGAAAAAGCTGGTCCTGTCCCTGGGGTATACTTGCAATGGTCCATGCATTAAATGATTTAAGATCGAGTGGTATCTCACTTGATTCAAAATCATCGATATATGAATTCCCCGCACTGGAAATAGCCCTTGAATGGCCCGGAACCAGCTGGGCAAATTCACCAAAGAAAGAAAGTGATGAAGGTGTTTTAGTTTCAAGCAGAGGTATTTTGTCAATAATATTTGTAAGAATCTGCGACTGGGTTTTATATGAGGTATTCAGCCCCCAGATGGTGTTTGATATTGGCTCTTCACCAAAATTAACTTTCTGCGTATATGGCCTTTCTGTAAGATGCAGTATTGTCCCCCGATATTGAAATTATCTGAAAAACGGTAATCCAGATGTGTCCCGACAAGTGTCTTTGTCTGGAATCCGAAAAACTGATTGCTCTCAAGGGAAACCTGGATAGGTGTCTGTGATTCAATAAGTGCCTGGTTGATTATCCTGACAGTTCCCATATTGTAATCGACAGTATAATCGGTATTTTCGGTAAGTGTCACGCCCCCTGCGGTTACTTTAACCGAACCCTGAGGAATATTTGATGCATTTAGCCTTATTTCAGATCCCGATTCCGATTTGTACTGCCCCGACAGAATGAATTTGTTTTTTTCTGCCATCTGGCGGGCAACAGTCTGCGTCGAATCATACAATTCCTGAAAGACATACTTGTCAGCCAGGCTGTTGTCATTGATCTTCCTTTTCAGATGGCTGCCGAATGGTTCAAGGACGGGAAAAATGATTTTTCCTCTTTCAACCATTACGGTCACACCATCGATAAAATCAAAATATCCGTCAGGTTCCCTGTCTCGTTGTGAATTCAGGTTATCAAGACCCATCACCTGAAGAAGGATCATATCCTGAAGCTTCCCTTCCGGCAGGTAATTGATCGAGTTCCCCGTATTATCATCCTGATAAAGGATATTAAGTTCAAAATCACTTGTCTCAAGTCTTCCTGATCCCAGCGAATAAACATTTTTCATCATCAGGTCCCAGGTGGGAAGTTTCGGACTCAGGGTTGTTCCCTTGATAAGCTTCAAGAACAAGTGTTTGTGGTGCAACGATACCGTCGGTTGAAAATTCGCCGACCTTATAAACCTTTCCGTTAAGGGTATATTCATAAGCCACTGCCAGCACTTCATCGGTATTAAGTGCAGAATTCAGTGAAATATATCCGAGCTGCTTATTGACTGTAAATTCTCTTTCATTAAGCTTTCGTGCATTCTCGATCTTCTCATAATCGCGTCCGATCTGAAAGGCGGGATAGAGGGGGTCAAAAACATTTGTCACCTGGTCTACATCCCTTACTCCTGTATATGCCGAGTTAAGCTGTTCATACATCCTGTTTGCATCGTTATCGGGGATAAATTGGTGTTCCGGGTGATTCCTGAAATCCGGGAATATTATTGAAAATATGATTGCCGTTTTCAGCAAGATCCATAAACCCAACAATGTTCCTGTTGCTTCCTTCTTCAAACCGGCTGGTCTTGTTTGTGATCCAAACTTCAATTCTCTCAATGTTTAATCCCGAACTTACAACCGGCAGGTTTTTAAGTGCATCATCATAAATATCCCTGAAGAATTGCGACAGGAAAAAATGACGGTTTGCCTCGTAATCATCAACAAAAATATCAAATTCAGTCTGCTGTGCTCCACCCTCCACCTGTATCACGGATGATTCTCCCTTTTGCTGGGAAAGTACCGTTGTCACAGTAAGCTTTCCGAACTGCATTTCCGTCTTAAGGCCGAAAAGACTATAACTTCCTGTTATAAGAGTTCCTGTGAGAGGAAGGGTAACATCGCCGGCTTCAATCTTTTTAAGTATCTCGTCTTCCTTTCCCGAATACTGAAGCTTGGTCCTGTTCTCAAACTCAAACATTGCATCAGTATTGTAGTTGACCCCAAGTTCCATTTTATCACCTATTGTCCCGGTGACATTCATCTGGATCTTTTCCTTGAAGTCGAAAGTAGGAATGGTCCTGAGCTTTTCCGAAAGGGTTGGATTCTCTGTCCGTGAGATATTGATCCCGAAAATCAGCTCAGCCGATCCCTGGGGAATAATGTTAATGACATTGCTTCCGAAAATCTTATCAAATGTCTCTCCTCCAACCTGGATCTGCGGGATCAGGGTGGACCTGAAACCTGCAACATCTCCTGAAATCCTCGATTGCCAGTAATCGCGCATCGCCCTTCCGAATTCATATTTCCTGAACTCTTCAGGGCTCATATAAACAGGGGTCCGGTAATCGAACGTTCCTACTTTCTGGTAAATGATATATTCATTCTTCTCAGGGTCATATATAACATCAGACCTGATGTTTGAAGGATTATTAAGATAAAGCGGGGTTTTATTTCTGACTTCCCAGGGGATTCCTGATACATCCTGAAGCTTAAGCACCGGTCTGGGTGTTGTATCCTGAACAGCGGCAGGCCGGGCAGGTGTCTGTCCGCCTGCATTCCCTGAGATTAATGATAAAGGAAATTAACAGTATAAGACAAAAACATACCAGGATATTTCTATATAATTTCCCTGATCCCAATCCGGATTATATTCAATTTTTACAAGTTCTTCAGCGCTTTCTTTATCATGTCCTCAACAGTAAGGGTCCTGTCTTCCCGTACTATTTTATCAAGGGCTTTTAAAACAGCGCTTCTGGCAAACCCAAGCATCACTAAAGCAGATAACGCCTCCTCCCTCTTTGTATTGTCTGTAAGTGCAAATATTTCACCGGTTCCGGCTTGTTTTCCAATTTTATCCCTGAGGTCGACAATTATTCTCTCGGCTGTTTTCAATCCAATGCCTTTGACACCTTTTAGTATATTTACATCTGATCCGATCACGGCTTTTTCTATCTCTGCAGGATGACAGGGAGGACAGCATCATTCTTGCTGTTGATGCTCCGACCCCGGTCACTGAAATAAGCAGGCGGAATATATCTCTTTCTTCCTTGTCGGCGAATCCGAAAAGCTGGTGAGCATCCTCCCTGTATCACCTCATGTACCAGTATCCTGAATTCGGTCTGGCCTTCAAGTTTTGTAAATGTGCTAAGGGAGATGTTTATTAAATAACCGACACCACATGTTTCGATTGTCACAAATGTTGGTGTGATCTGGGAAATTGTTCCCTTTGATATAGTCGATCATATAGGTAGTTCAGAATTAAAAATATCAGGAGGGAGTTCATCAACCTTATCGGAACGAAAGTCAATATCCTGATGTTTAAGCTGATTCTTCGAAATTTCAGAATATAACTGCCTGTTCCTGAAGATACTGCAGGCCAGGTAGATAGCCTGGCGGAATGAGTTTTCCGATGCTTCTCCCCTGCCCGCAATTGAAAATGCAGTTCCGTGGACCGGAGATGTTCTGATAAACGGAAGTCCGGCAGTGTAGTTTACACCTGAATCAAAGCATAATGCCTTGAAAGGAGAAAGACCCTGATCATGATACATCGATAAGATTCCGTCAAATTTCGTAAAAGATCCCGCTCCGAAAAATCCATCGGCAGGAAACGGTCCGAAGGCAATAATACCTTCTTTCTCAACCTGTTTTATTGCCGGTATGATTACCTCTGCTTCCTCCAATCCTAGAAGGGAATTATCTCCTGCATGAGGATTTAGTCCGAGAACAGCGATCTGAGGTTTCCGAATCCCAAAATCCATTAACAGGGATTGATTCATCATCTTAACTTTGCGTATGATCAGATCTGTTGTCAGGACCTCCGGAACCTTTCTCAGAGGAACATGTCCGGTGGCAAATCCGATCCTCATGTTTTCGCTGATCATGAACATCAGAACATCATCGGCTCCTGCTTTGGATTTGAGATACTCAGTATGTCCCTTGAAATTGAATTTATCTGATTGTATATTTTTTTTATCAATTGGCGCTGTTATCAGAACATTTATCTTACCGTTTTTAAGATCTTCAATAGCTTTTTCAAGTGATATCAAGGGCGGCTTCACCTCCCTGGGGCGTCGATTTGCCAAGTTCAACCCTTACATTATCATCAAGGCAGTTTACCATATTGGCCTTTTTTGGATTGGCTTCATCGGCAGATCTGATATTATTAAAGCTGAAATTATTGATATTTAATGCTTTGCGATGATAAGCTGCCACTTTTGGCGAACCATAAACAATAGGAACACAAAAATCATTAATGAGATTGTTCATCAGGGTTTTGATGATAACCTCATATCCTATGCCATTAATATCTCCGTGCGAAATTCCTGCCAGTATTGGTTTTGTATCCATAGATCATTTCAATTTTTTATATTCTTCAGCTCAGTCTTTTCAGAAATGTCGACAGCAGCCTCACTCCCGAACCCGGACCATCCTTTAATCCTGTAATGATCATCTTTCTTAAGAATGCCGGTTCCGGCAATATCAAGATGAATTAATGGGTACTTTGCAAAATGTTCAAGGAATTTTCCGGCAGTAATTGCTCCCGCTTCCCTTCCTCCGATATTCCTTATATCTGCAACTGATCGATTTGATGGCCTCATTATATTCATCACAAAATGGCAGTTCTGCTACTCTTTCATAAACCTGATTTCCGCAATCTGTAAGAAGATCAATGTATTTACGGTCAGCATTTGTCATCATTGCCATTGCCTGGTTCCCGAAGGTTGAGGCGGCAGAGCCTGTAAGCGTGGCAACGTCGATGATCAGTTCAGGTTTAATATTTTGAAGCATAACTTATTGCATCCGCAAGTATCAGTCGTCCTTCTGCATCAGTATTTCCAACTTCAACAGTCATCTTATTGAACATTGTTATAATGTCTCCCTGAGTGTATGCATTTCCTCCCGGCCGGTTATCGGTAATGGGTATAAGACCAATAAGATGCAAAGGGATATTATTCCTGGCTATCGTATGAAAAACACCAGTCACGGCTGCTGCACCTGCCATATCTCCTTTCATGAGGGCCATATAATCTCCGGTTTTGATATTCAGTCCGCCTGTATCATAAACGATACCCTTTCCGACAAGAACAAACGGTTTGCTGTTCACAGGTTTTTCAGGGTGCCATTCAAGAATACAGAATGCAGGAGGATCGACACTTCCTTTGTTGACTGATAAAAGACCTCCCATTTTCAGTGCTTCGATCTTTCCCTTGTTGAGAACCTCAACTTTGAATCCTGCAATTTTCCCCGGCCTTTTTTATCTCCGAGGCAAGTGCAACCGAATTGAGATGATTGACAGGCTCATTTATCAGATCGCGCACCAGATAAACAGCATCAGTTATATCATCAAGCCATTTTAATTCAGCTTTCCCAGGTTGCCGGGTAAAAGCAGGGCCGATGGGTATTTCTTCGGAATATCGTCATCCTCCTTTGTTTTATACTTATTGAATGTATAAATGCTCAGGATCAATCCCTCGGCAAAATCTAAAACAGCTTCTTTATAAACGTTCCATGAAGTAATGACAAGTTCATTGTGATCATTTGATTTGATAAGCTTTTTCATCCCCGAAGCAGCTTTGCGAAGCTCTTCCCTGGCCTTGAATCCGGTTACCCCATCTTTTATTCTGACTAAATAGGTACATTTGAAATAAGAATTTATAAAGACCAAATCTTCACCTGATTGCAGCTGTTTTACAGCATACTCCTTTTCTGTTTTACTCAGGGTGATTGTGTCAGGGATCTTATTTTCCCCGATTATACAAACAACAGACTGATCGGGAGCGATCCTGGATATTTTTCTTAATTCCGGCTTCATGTGTGGATCAGACAAATTTTAAGGTGTAAAGTTAATTAAATAATTGATTCTTTCGGATTCAAACCGCTACCTTTACGGTATGATGCGGGATCTTCTGTACGACAAAGCGATGAAGCTTTTACCCCTTGATGTGGAAGAGGGTATTTCACTATATATGAATGCCCCCCTTGACGAACTGATGTTTGTTGCCGGGAAAATAAGAGAGATCCATAATCCGGGCAAAAAGGCAGGGTGGATGATCGACCGGAACGTGAATATTACAAATATCTGCTTTTCACAATGTGCTTTTTGCAATTTCTGCAGGAATAAAAATTCCGTTGATGCATATGTTACAACCATTGAACAATATAAAGACAAAATAGATGAATTGTTCAGGCTGGGAGGTGATCAGCTTCTTTTGCAGGGTGGCATGAATCCGGATCTGGGACTTGAATTTTACTGTATGCTTTTCAGGAAGCTGAAGGAAATGTATCCATCACTGAAACTTCATGCACTGGGGCCTCCTGAGGTAGCTTTTCTCGCAAAAAAAGAGAAAATGACAATTCCCGATGTACTTACAAGCCTTATTGATGCCGGCCTTGATTCATTGCCGGGTGCAGGAGCTGAGATACTGTCCGACAGGGTAAGGGCAATTGTTTCACCTGCAAAATCATCAACAGGTGAATGGCTCGAAGTGATGAGAGGCGCCCACAGGCTTAATCTGCCTACTTCTGCAACAATGATGTACGGACATATTGAAACTGTCAGGGAAAGGATCGGACACCTTATCAGACTGAGGGAGCTTCAGCAGGAAAAACCTGCAAACAATTACGGTTTCATTACTTTCATCCCCTGGCCTTTTCAGGATGAAGGCACAAAACTCAGGGGGAAAATGGGTATCAGAAGCACCTACAACCCTCCTGATTATTTAAGGCTGATTGCAATAAGCAGGATTATGCTGACAAATATCAAAAATATTCAGGCATCGGTACTTACTGTGGGAAAGGAGGTTGGAATGTTATCTCTTCATGCGGGAGCAAATGATCTCGGATCAATAATGATTGAAGAGAATGTTGTAAGCTCTGCCGGGTCCGCTAACCGGTTCAGTGCAGATGCCCTGATTGGAATAATCAGGGAAGCCGGATTTGAACCGCAAAGAAGGAATCAGAAATATGAGCCGGTTAACCCTTAACCTTACTGAAAAAAAAAGGGCTTTCCCAGCCCTATTAATATCTGAATTTATAATTATCCTTATCGTTATACCTTTTTATTCTTCTTTGGCGTCAAATTTTGAAGCCTTCTTGAATTCTTTCATTCCCTGTCCGATGCCTTTCATAAGTTCAGGAATCTTACGCCCGCCGAACAGCAGTACCACAACAAGCAAAATCAGAATGATCTCTGTTACACCTATCTTTCCCATCTCTTTAAGTATTAAAGTTTGTACAAAGTTATAATTTCTTTAATTATTACCAAGCCCGGCAAAATTAAAAGAATTTTCTGATCAATTTAAAAATATCATTGCCATTTGCATAAATAAGCAGGGCAAAAAGAATTACCATCCCCGTAATCTGGGAATATTCAAGGAATTTATCACTGGGTCTCCGGCCGGTGATCACTTCATAGAGAAGGAACATCACATGCCCCCCGTCAAGAGCGGGAATGGGTAAGATGTTCATCACTGCCAGAATAATCGAGAGGAAAGCGGTAAGAGACCAGAATGACTGCCAGTCCCATACACCCGGGAATATACTTCCGATTGTAATGAACCCACCCAGTGATTCATATGCTTTTGTTTCTTTAGAAAATATGAGCTTGAATTGCTTGAGATAATCGCCAATTGTATTAAATCCTTTTTTTATCCCGGCAGGAATCGATTCCAGGAAACCATATTTTATAGTTTTCAGTTCAAAGATCTTATCAACCGACCAGTTCCGGATGATCCCGAGAAATCCGTCAGCCGTCGGGGTAACTGTTATATCCACAGGCTGACCGTTACGGAGTACATTCATTGTAACCGGTTTGCTCTTTATGGGAAGCCAGGTAGCCCTGAAATTCATCATACCAGGCGAATTGAAAACTGTCGAGCCCAACCAGTTCATCATTAACCTGAATACCTGCAATACTGGCCGGTGATTCTTTTGCAAAGGCTGAAATAACGAAAGGTCCGAAAGGAGTTCTTGGTTCAATCATTCCTTCTCCCTTAAGAACTTTCTTTATGTATTCCATCGTTACATTGATATTCACGATCTGACCATCGCGTTCAACCTGAATAGTCTTACGGTCGTTAAGTAATACATCGGTAATAACCTGGGAGAAATTTTCAACATGCTGATTATCAACTGAAATTATCTTATCCCCGTTTCTGAGGCCAAGTTTATATCCTGTTGAATCTGTAACAATCCCGTACTTTACATTTTGTGTAGGCAGGTAAGTTTCACCCCATGTAAAAAGAACCATTACATATATCAGCAGGGCAAGAAGGAAATTGAACAGGACGCCACCGGTCATAATAAGCAGCCGTTGCCAGCCTTTTTTTGACCTGAATTCATATGGCTGTGGAGGCTGCTTCATCTGCTCGGTGTCCATCGATTCATCAACCATTCCTGAAATTTTTACATACCCGCCAAGAGGCAACCAGCCTATCCCGTATTCTGTATCTCCTTTTTTGAATTTGAAAAGAGAGAACCATGGATCAAAAAACAGGTAGAACTTTTCAACTCTTGTTTTAAAGATCCTGGCAAAAACAAAATGCCCCAGCTCATGTATGATTACAAGAATTGACAGGCTGATTACAAACTGGAGTATTTTTATAAGTACTGTCATTTTTATTTAGCGTGTTTATAAATGAAGTTACCTGAGGTCTCCCTTGCATGTTTGTCTGATAATTCAAGGTCCTCAAGTCCCGGATTAGCTATAAAGGGATCTTCTCCCATCGTATATTCAACTACTTCGGGAATTTGCATGAATCCGATCTTTCCCGACAGGAAGGCAGATACTGCCACTTCATTTGCAGCATTCAGAATGCAGGGCATATTGCCACCCTGTTCCAGTGCCTGGTATGCAAGTTTAAGGCTTCTGAATTTCTCCGGGTCCGGTTCATGAAAAGTGAATGAAGGATATTTGCTGAATTCGAGCCGCGGCAGGTCGGACCGGAATCTATCCGGATAGCTTAAAGCATAAAGGATGGGCATCCTCATATCGGGTATGCCAAGCTGGGCTTTAACTGATCCGTCAGTAAAATGTACAAAGGAGTGAATTATCGATTGCGGGTGGATTATCACCTTTATCTGGTCCGGTTCAAGATTGAAGAGCCATTTGGCTTCGATTACTTCCAGTCCCTTATTCATCATTGTTGCGGAATCAATTGTGATCTTATCACCCATACTCCAGTTGGGATGTTTAAGTGCATCCTTGGGGGTCGCTTTCCTTAACATTTCCGGTGGCAGATTGAAAAAAGGGTCCTCCGGAAGCGGTGAGGGTTATCTTTTCGACAGAAGTGTTTTTCTCACCGGCCAGACACTGAAATATTGCTGAATGTTCCGAATCGACAGGGATCAATGTACTTCCCGACTCCTGCAGAAGACTCCTTATTAATGAACCCCCTACAACGAGAGTCTCCTTATTTGCAAGAGCAATCATTTTCCCTGATTTAATTGCTGCAATTGTAGGTCGCAATCCCGAATAGCCAACAATTGCCGTTAAGACCATATCCGCCGGTGAATCGGCAGCAACCTGTTCAATGGCCTTTTCGCCGCGAAAGGACTTCTATTCCGGTACCTTTCAGCATTTCCTTCAGGTTCAGGTAGTGTTTTTCATTCCCAATAACCACCGAATCGGGATGGAACCGCAATGCTTGTTCTGCAAGGAGCTTAGCGTTATCTCCGGCTGTCAGGACTGTAATCCTGAACTGGTCAGGGTACCTTGAGACCACATCAAGTGACTGTGTTCCGATTGACCCTGTTGATCCGAAAATTGCTAACTTAAGCGGCATGTATAAGCTGTTGTATATTAGAAGAGGATATGTTTTTCAGGATCCAGGGGACTTCCCTTGTACCATATCTCGAAGTGAAGGTGAGGGCCTGATGTATATAGTTCTCCCGAATCCCCGACTACAGAAATCGGTTCACCTGCCCGGACAATATCTCCTGTTTCCTTGAGGAGGTTTGCATTATGTTTATACACCGAAACGATGTTGTTAGGGTGTTGAATTTGAATCACGAATCCTGTTTCCATTGTCCACCCGGTAAAAATGACTGTGCCATCGAGGGCGGCAGAGACTGGCGCCTTCGGCTTTGTTACAATATCCGTCCCGAAATGCCTTGTGCGCGGATCATATTTCCCCGATATTATCCCTTTCACGGGAGGAAAAAAGTGAAGGCTGGCAAGGCTTGTCGGATTTTCCGGAGTAACAGTACCGACAGTCAGATTATATTTCTCCTCACTTTCAACCTGGGCTCTGAGTGCAGCGTCTTCCGGAGTTTTCCTGAAAGTAATTTCACTATGATATCCTGTAGTATCAACGGGGGTATAAGAACCTGCAGGTTCGTTTCCTGAAATAATTGCATTCAGGTTGGCGAAGTATTTATCTCTCAGTTTCAGTTCCCGTTCAAGTGAATCGAGCCGTATTGCGCTCATGAGAATATTTCGTCTCATTGTAATATCGGGGTAGCCCGGGATTATTTCTCTCAGGTTTGTAAAAGCCAGAAGCGATGCTGTCGCTCCTATAATAAACAGTATAAGTGCTGTTATGAGAAGGAAGGCATTATATTGTGTCAGCTTGATTCTCCAAACCTCCTGGAAGGTGGTGTCGTTTACGACAGAGAATCTGAATTTATCGCGCCAGCTGCGTTTTTTCTTATTATCATTTTTAGCCATTGGACAGGATATGTTCGGCCCGCAAAGATAATAAACCTGATCTTTATATCAGCATTGATCAGAATAAAAGGTTTATCCGGCTTCCGGCTTTATATTACCTTTACAGCTTTATCTTCACTCTGCCACAGGCCGTGTTTGGTACAAACTGCCATAGCTGAGAGGTTCATCGAAACGTCGGGGGCAACTATATAGAAATCTACTTCCACCTGGGAAGGCAGGTTCCCATATACACCTGCAGTATATCTTGTTTCTGCGAGAAGTGTTTCGCGGTTCCAGAGCTGGATCACTGAAATAAAATGTTCATATTCATCAGGATGAGGGTATTCTTCTCCCATTTTGACCTTTATGGCGAATTTCTCTCCCCTTTTCACCTGGTCAGGGCATATTACATGAGGCATATGTCTGTCGAGATAATCGCGTTTGATCTCTTTTTCCTCTTTTTCTATTTCGGTGGCTTTGAATACTCGTGGCATAGGGTTTGATTTTATTACTTGTTGATTGAGTTGGCAGTTGGCAAATTGCAGTTGGCAAATCTATTACTGTCTTGCCAACTGCCAACTCATCATCTATTACAAACATACTAATAAAATCGAAAAAAAAGAGTATTTCCTTTGGTAATTGTATAACTAGTTTTAACTTTGCACCTCAATATTGCGGGGTGGAGCAGTGGTAGCTCGTTGGGCTCATAACCCAAAGGTCGGAGGTTCGAATCCTCCCTCCGCTACAAAGAAAAAGCCAGGCACGAAGTGCCCGGCTTTTTTTGATTATATACCGAAGAAAGCTTGCTTTCTGAAGGGATGTAAACAAAAAAGCCGATGCCATGCGTCAGCATGGCTGGCTTTTTCGTTGTTAAGCACTCCCCCAGAGGATCGCGAGCGAAGCGAGCAATCCTCAGTACTCATGTATTCACCCCCAAACCCCATAAAGGGGGCTTTATTACTTAGATAATTAGGTGTCGAGGGGATGTAGGGCTTTTTTATTGACAGCCCGACGGAAGTGGCGTTACATGCAACGCCACTTAGTCTATGTTTATACAGAGAAATAGATTCATTTTCACCTGGCCCCCGGTGCCAGAATTATTGATATTATTGCAAAACTATCCATAAACCAGTGAACTATAATTAAGGAAGTTAACCTTCGCATTTTTTTATAAATAATAATCCAAAACGCAAGAAGAGGGATAAAGCATAATAATCTCCATGTCAAATACATTAGGTCAGGTACGAACATTATAAATATATGCTGTAAGGTAAAGAAAAAGAGTACTATTAAAATTACGATATTAGTATTTTTGACCTCTGCTTCTAACCTGGGAAAGATATATCCATTGTAAGTAATTTCTTCCAGAATAGAATTTATAACTGGGAAAATTACCACAAAGATTATGACAATGACCATTGGGATATCAGTGAACAGGGGCAGCAGATCGTATGGATACCTTCCATATATTAAATATCCAAATAAAAACGAACTGGTTATTGCAATAATAATTGAAAGGATAATAAATGCTATTGAGAACATTATGTCCTTCTTAATTTTTTGAGCTTGAAAATTAATCAAACTTAAAATTTTGACATTTTCATTCTTAAGAGCTCTGCTAATAATTATTAAGCATAAAAGATTTGCAAAAAGGCCATAAACTGGCCACCATGGGCTTGCTTTTATTAAAAAATCATGAGAGCCAAGCAATAAAAAGATTATTGCGGTAAATATGTAAGCTACGCCAAATGCAATAGTACGGAGAGAAAGAAAAAATCCTGATTTGAATATGTTCATTTTATTCCAAAATCTTAATTCTTTATATAATTATTATGCAATTTAAGCTTAACAAGGAAGACCCCACCTGTTAAAGCCCCAAATAGATTTGAACTGGTAAGTCCTAACTGATAAATATATCCATTGTCATCTATACTGACATCCTTGCCTGATGCGTCACAATTCTTATGATCGTCTATAAGGTTCTTTTCCCACAATACACTACCCTCTTTATTATACATTCTTATAAAAGCTTCTGCCGGGGGTAAATTCACTAACCCACTGATAAGGATTTTATCTGATATTATATCATTTAGTACAATACTACGTATTCCATCATGTTTTTTTGTACCAAATTGATTGGTCCATAAAACTTCTCCGTCATCACTTATTTTTGTCAAAAAACAATCGCCTTCGCCAATTTGTTGGCAACCAAAGTTTCCCGATGTTGTGCCACCTGAATAAATAGAATTTTCATTATCAACCTTTATATCCATGGCAATCTCAAATCCCTCACTACCAAATTGATTAAATTTCACAAGGCTCCCTTCCTCAGTATATTGTCCTGTGAAAGCATCCATCATCCCTTTGTTCGTTGAACCAAGATCACCCCATGTCGAACCACATACGTAAATTGATGAATTCTTGTTACCTGTTATGGCATTACTATAGTCATCACCTGTGGTTCCAAATTGTATGGTAAATAATTGATTGCCATTATTATCGAGTTTCATGATAAATCCATCGGACTTCCCGAGGGAAGATTTACCGAATTTACCTGAGGTTGTACCGGTTAAATAAACATAACCTTTAAAATCAATATAAATGCCTTTCCCGATATCAGTGCTATCTGTTCCAAATTGTTTTAACCATAGCATTTGTCCATCAGAATTATATTTTACTATAAAAACATCTTCCTTTCCGAAATTTTTGTTTTTTAATATACCAGTTGTTGATCCTGTAATATATACACAGCCTGCTTTGTCAATTGCAGACCATTGAATATCTTCATCTTCGGTTGTGCCAAATTGTTTAGTCCATTTTATCTTACCATGACTGTCAATCCTGGTAATGAATCCATCGTTCTTGCCATAATTTATACCATCCATATCCCCAGCTGTCTTGCCAGAAACATAAATATTTCCATTTTGGTCAACAATATGATTTAAGGCATATTCCCCCTTGTCAGTTCCAAATTGCTTGCCCCAGATGAAACTTGTTTGAGATTGAGCATTTATTGTGAAGCCTGACAAAATAAGAACAACAATAATAGTTCTGTAATTTTTGAATGCTTTCATATAAATATTCCTTTCATTTAATTAAATCTATTATTCAGCTTTTCAAATTAATTCAAGATGACTGATTTTAATTGTGGTTAACGATACGTTGTATGAAATGTTGCGGATCTGTGAAACGAATACCTGTTCTCCTGTCAGGCTTATTCATCTTTAAGAATTTCCACAGGTCTGACTCTCAGAGCCCTTATAATCTGATAACTTATGGTTGCAACAGCCACGGCAAGAATAATTAAAGAGGCAAATACAAACTCCCAGATCTGAATTCCGTATTTATTTGCGCCAGGAAGTACTTTATAAACATAATATGCTGCTGGCCAGGATATTAAGAGAGATATAAAAATCAACCGGATAAACCACGATGAGAGGGTAATATAGAGGCTGCCATAAGAAAATCCCAGGACTTTACGTATTCCGACCTCTTTCATTTTTCGCTGGGTCATGAATAATATCAGACCAAATATGCCAATAGATGAAATTAAAATTGTAAGAATGGCAATCAGACTGGTTATTTTTTGTAGACTCTGAAAAGCTTTTACGGCATTTTCATTTTGTATGAGAAATTGAATATCTCTGAATTCAAAGGCATCATCAGGGAAGAATTTCTGAAATTCATCCTTAACAATCTCCATTGCCTTTTTCTCTTTTCCCGGTGCAAAATTTACTGAATATACACAATTTGAGATGACCGAATCCGGAAGGAGCCTGTACAGGTGAGGTTCGTCAGGATTAAATACTGATTGGACAGTGTAATCTTTAATTACGCCAATCACCTCATAGTAAATGCCGGAGGCTTTAATACGCTTACCTATCGGTTCCTGCCAGCCAAAAACATTAACTGCTGTTTCATTTATGAGGCACTTATTTCTGTCAGCAGGATATTCTCTTGAAAAATTTCTTCCTGCTAGCATTTCCAATTCAAAAGTTGGGACAAAATCATAGCTTATCTTGCTGTATCTCACAAATACTTTTTCATCAGGTTTTCCACCCTCCCAGTTCAGGTCGTCGCCTCCGGGAAGGATAAATGGAATATAATCAGAAACACAGGCGTTTTTAATCTCACGATGTTCTGTAAGTCTCTGTTTTAATTGTTCGAACGATCCTTCTTTGCTGGTCACAATATTTGAAAACAATAATCGTTTGACTGTTAAAACCCAGATCTTTTGTCATCATGAAATTTGTCTGCCTGTAAATTATAAAGGCAACGATAAGCATAAAAACCGAAATGCTGAACTGGATAGTAACAAGGATCTTTTTAAAGCTTATACCATTCGATTTTTCAGGTATAAACTTTTGTTTCAGGGCAGCCACGGGGCTATATGAAGAAATGACATAAGCCGGGTGTATGCCTGATAAAAATCCTGTTATCAGAGTTACTACCAGGATTATGAAAATCAATTTCGGATTTTCAAGGATATTTGGGAATGTCCCCCATCCAATAGCATTATTCAAATAAGGAATTGCCAATTGAGCAAGAAAAATACCTGTAAGAGATGCTGCAATTGTTATAGTCATAGACTCAAACATAACCTGAAACCAAAGGCGTCTTTTGTTAAAGCCAAGTGTTTTTTTAATCCCTATTTCCCTGAACCGGTTTGTTGCACTGGCGGTCTGGAGGTTGATAAAATTTATTGAAGAAAGGATAAGAATGAGGACCGACAGAAAAGTAAGAAGGCCAAGAGCAATGTACAATGAAGGATCAAAGAATGGATTCACATTAAGTTTCGACATCGGACGCAGATATGGATGATGCTCCTTGCGAAAATCCTTTAGTGCATCATGTATTTTGTTATCTATAGCTTCAGGATCTGCATTTGGCTTCAGCAAAACATAAGTGTGAAATGAATATCCCCAATAATTATTTTCATAATTCTGCTGCCCTGTAAGTGCAGCATAGGAAAGCATTGGAAGAAGGTAAACCGGCCTCCAGGTTGTACTGACCGGAAGATCTTCAAATACTCCTGTAACATTGAAGATGACCTTATTTTCACCATAAACCTGTTTACCAAGAGCATTTCCGCCCGGGAACAGTTTATCAGACATTTCTTTTGAAAGGACAATTGAATAGGGCCTGGTAAGGGCCTGATTGGGATCCCCTTCAATAAATTTAAAAGTGAAAATATCAAAGACTGACTGATCTGCATAGTATCCAAATCTCGACAGGAACTGGTTTTTCTTATCAACAGACAGAAAAACTCCGCTTTTGTTATTGTCACCTACATCATGGATCAGGGCAATTTTTTCAATCTCAGGAAGGTCAACAAGTTCTTTCCGGCTGAGAGCTGCTGTAACGCTCCAGGTATGTTTCATTTTATTCTCCTTCTGATCCATAAATAGCTGAAGCCTGTAAATTCTATCGTAATTTGTATTGTAATTATCCCACATAAATTGCCCGCTTATGAACTGGCTTGTTACTATAAATGCGGCATATCCGATTATCAGGTTGGCAAATATTATAAAATAGACCAATTTCTCTTTGAGTATCCTTCGGATCAGCATATAAATTGATTGTGATATCATCTTATAATTGTATTTGAGTAAATTAAGATTACTATTTCGACTTACCGGACAGGCTCAAAAACCTTATCGGATCTTTCCATAACAAGCTTTCCGTCAAAGAGGTTAACTATCCTGTGAGCTCTTTCAGCATGACCAAGGGAATGTGTGACCATAATGATAGTAGTGCCGGTACTATTCAATTCTTCAAGTAATTGCATTACCTGTTCCCCATTAGTTGAATCGAGGTTCCCGGTAGGCTCATCTGCAAGAATAACTTTCGGTCGTGTTATAAGTGCCCGGGCAATAGCCACCCGTTGCTGC
Source organism: uncultured Bacteroidales bacterium (assembly GCA_963700275.1). Lineage (GTDB taxonomy): Bacteria > Bacteroidota > Bacteroidia > Bacteroidales > VadinHA17 > LD21. The sequence continues at coordinate 520,779 of CAVOWZ010000008.1, forward strand.
TGACCACCAGAAAGCTGTTTCGGGAAATGGTTCCGCCTGTGGCCGATTCTCATTTTTTCAAGGATCTCATCCACCTTTTGACGTCGCTGAGATTTTGGCTCTCCCAGGGCCAGCAGAGGCAACTCGACATTTTCATAAATATTAAGATCATCAATCAGGTTGAAGCCTTGAAAAATAAACCCTATATTTCCCTTACGCAGATTAGTCCTCTGTTTTTCATTGAAACCGGAAATTTCAATGCCGTCGAAATAATATTCTCCGGAATCAGAATTGTCAAGCAGTCCCAGGATGTTCAGTAATGTTGATTTTCCGCATCCGGAGGGCCCCATTACCGCAACAAATTCACCCTTGCCCACTTCAAGATTAACACTATTTAATGCCGTTGTTTCTACCATTTCGGTTCTAAAGATTTTAGATAAATTGACTGTTTTTATCATAATATTTTTTGTTTTCCAATTTAGGACCAACTTCATGCCAAACATGTTTAATGTCTGATTATCAGTAGTATATAAAAATTAATTTTCCATGGGAAGTAAATTTTTTTTACATTGAATTATAAATTTTTTTTACATTTAGTATTTATTTTATGAAGCTATGAACGACAAAAAACTGCTTATAATTGATGATAATCCTGCAATACTCAGTTCTCTTAAGCTATTGCTGAAAGCGGAATATGAATCAGTTAAGACTATTTCAAATCCTAATCAGCTTTATTCGGAGCTTGAAAAAAGTGAACCGGATGTGATTTTGCTCGACATGAATTTCAAAGCGGGAGTAAATACCGGGAATGAAGGCTTATTCTGGCTCAGGGAAATTAAAAAGAAAGCTCCCATGGTAGAGGTGGTTATGATAACTGCTTATGGTGATATTGAACTGGCAGTCAGATCACTTAAGGAAGGTGCCGCAGATTTTGTATTAAAACCATGGGGTAATGAAAAGCTTAAAGCCACACTGGACGCAGCCTGCCGGTTAAGAAAGTCAAATTTGGAGATTTTACATCTGAAATCAAATGAGAAATTATTGAAAAGGGATGCTAATAAGAGCTATCCTGTGATTATCGGAAAATCACGGGCGATGCAGGAAATAATGAATCTGATAGACAAGATAGCCGACACCGATGCCAGTGTCCTGATAACAGGAGAAAATGGAACCGGTAAAGAGCTTATAGCCAGGGAAATACATAACAGGTCAAACCGTAGAAATGAATTATTTGCGCTTGTTGATTTAACATCTCTGGCTGAAACCCTTTTTGAAAGTGAACTTTTCGGTCATAAAAAAGGATCTTTTACTAATGCCTATGAAGATAAAACAGGGAGATTTACCATGGCTGACAAAGGAACTCTCTTCCTCGATGAAATAGGAAATATTCCCCTTAACCTGCAGGCAAAAATTCTGACAGTTCTTCAAACAAGGGTTGTAACACCGGTTGGTTCCAATAAGGAAATTTCTGTTGATTTCCGTCTGATAAGTGCCACCAATAAGAATCTGGCTGCTATGGTCGCGCAAAATCAGTTCAGGCAGGATCTGCTTTACAGGATGAATACAATATTAATTCAATTGCCTCCATTGCGAGAGAGACCGGAGGATATTGAAGATCTGGCGAACCATTTCCTTAAAATATATGGAAAGAAATACAACAAGAATTATCTCGAACTGCAAAAAGACGGGTTGGAGAAGCTTAAAAAAAACCAGTGGTTTGGAAACATAAGGGAGTTGCAGCACACAATTGAAAAAGCGGTGATCCTTTCTGACGGGGACAAATTAAGATCTGCTGATTTTGTTTTTTTTGAGAATGATGTTGTTTTAATGAATGAAACGGAAACACTCGAAGAGATGGAGAGAAAAATGATCATCAGTACTTTGAAAAAGAATAGTTTTAACCAGATGATGACTGCAGAACAACTGGGAATAACCAGGCAAACCCTGTACAATAAAATAAAGAGATATGGAATCTGAAAGACTATTAAATATCAGGGTCAGAGAATTTCTGCTTGTACTTACCTCAATTTCATTCCTGGGAGCGGGAATTTTTTATGAAAAGCATATGTTACTCTGTTTCAATTATTTTATTGATTACAGGCCTTGTATGTGTATTACTGGTGAACAGGATCTATAATGCAACAAACGAAGCGATTAATATTTTTATTTGATTCTCTCCGGAATGATGACACAACGATCCGGTTTCAGGAGAAAATCAAAAACAAAGGTTTGATGAGGGTATATGAAAGCATGAACCGCTTAAGCGATTATTTCCAGGAAATAAAGCTGCAGAAATGAATATAATGAATCATATTACAGGTCATTGATTCAAAATTCGTCGGCGGGACTGATAGTTCTTGGCAGCAATAACAGGATTGAATTAATCAATAAAGCTGCCTGCACTTATGCAGGCATATCACCAGATACAACAAATCCTGACCTTTTAAGAATCAGGCATCCTGCATTTTATGAAGCAGTCAGCAATCTGAGACCAGGAGAGAATATTACATATAAAAGTCTGGTTTCAAATAATTTGCAATTACTGTTTTTCAGGGCAAGTATGATCCGCAGAAAAGACGAGGAGCTAAAGTTGATATCAATTCAGGATATCAGGCATGAACTGGAATCGAAGGAACTGGAATCTTACAGAAAACTGATAAGTGTTCTGACTCATGAGATAATGAATATCCTTTCTCCCCTGACATCGGTAGCAAGGGAATTGCACACATTATTCAGCTGATGAAAAGCAAAAGAAAAGTCCCCATGTTGATGAGTCTGTTATAAAGACAGCCGTCAGCGGACTTCAGATAATCAATGAACAGAGCAACAGTCTGGTTAATTTCATGAACAATTATCGAAAGATTTCCAAATTACCCCAGCCGGAATTCAGCCCATTTTCGGTCAGTGAGTGGATTGAACAGTTGAAAATTGTTTTTACAGACAAAATGAAAGAAAACAATATTGATTTCATAATTTCTGCGGAGAAGTCATTAAATGAGATAATTGCTGATAAAAAACTGTCTGAACCAGGTAATGATAAATCTTATTAATAATTCCCTGTGATGCGGTAATGGAGAATGAACGGGACAGGAAGATAGAAATCAAAATATTCAGGAATTCACTGAACAGAATATTCATTAAGATCATTAATAACGGACCTGTGATTCCTGGGGAGTTACTGGAGAAAATTTTTGTTCCCTTCTTTACCACAAAGAAAGGAGGGTCTGGTGTTGGATTAAGTATTTCACAGGAAATTATGAAAATGCATAATGGATCTATTGTGGCTATATCTTCTGAGGAAAGTCAGACTTGTTTTATCCTGGAGTTTTAATGTTGAAACAGCTTATTTAAGTGCCCTGGCGTGAGTATCCCGTAGAATTTTCCGGATACTTCCTATAAGGATCATACATGCATATCTAATCTCCAACCAGAGAGATTAAGATCAATCCCCTTTATGGTGAATTAAGATTGAATGTAAAATTCTTAAACTTAGAAATGTAAAAATATTTTACTTCTAATATGATAGAAAAAATTATATATCATTGATTTTCAGCTATTAAAATGTCTGGCATGATCTTAGGATAAGAAATAAAACAACTTATTCAAAAAATGAAACCACAATTTAAAAGCTTAGAGAATAACAAATCAGATTTATCTGATGAACTTGTAAAACTCTGCAAAAAAGGTGACCAAAAAGCTCAACTTCAGGTTTATAAACTCTATTACAGACCAGTCTTCAGCACCTGTATGCAAATAGTTAATGATCCGGCAAGGGCTGAGGCCTTAATGCACGAGTCATTTATCCTCGCTTTTGAAAATATAAACTCATATATAGGTGATATCAGTTTTTCATCATGGATAAAGAAATTTATTTCATATGAGTTACAGTCAAATTAAAACATCAATCTAATATAAGCCTATTTAAAATATTATATTTTTAAGCTGCAGAGACGAGATACTATATTTGATTTAAAATTTACTGGAAAAAATGACCCCGCTCATAACATAACGTCGAACCCTTTGTCGCTGTTTTAAAAAACTGACTATTAACATTAAACAACAATAAAATGAAAAGAAAACTTATTACGATTCTAACAATTGGGCTTTTAAGCCAAGTCGCTTTTGCTCAAGACTTTGACAGAACTAAATTAGATAACTATTTTGAAACACTTGAAATCAACAACAGATTTATGGGGAGTGTTGCGGTTTCTAAAGATGGAAAAATTATCTACACTAAAGCAATCGGGTATTCTGACTTTGAAAATAATATCAAAGCAAACGAAAACTCAAAATATCGTATTGGTTCCATCTCAAAAACATTTACAGCTGTTTTGGTTTTGAAGGGAGTAGAAATGAATAAAATCAATTTAAATCAGACAATTGACAAATATTTCCCATCCATAAATAATGCTTCGAAAATAACTATCGTCGATTTGCTTTATCACCGAAGTGGAATACATAATTTCACTAATGATAAAGAGTATTTAACCTGGCATACAAGAGCCAAAACAGAAAAAGAAATGATAGAAATTATTGCTAAAGCGGGAAGTGACTTTGAACCCAATAGCAAAGCAGATTACAGTAATTCAAACTTTGTTCTTCTTACTTATATACTCGAAAAGACTTTCAAGAAAACTTATTCTGACTTGTTAACCGAATATATAACCAAACCTATAGGTCTGACAAACACCTATTTGGGTGGAAAAATCAATCCAAATAACAATGAATGCTATTCATACCGTTTTATTGAGAATTGGAAACTTGAACCAGAAACGGATATTTCTATACCATTAGGTGCAGGTGGTATCATTTCTACACCAGGTGACTTAGTAAAGTTCAGCGATGCCTTGTTTGGTGGAAAAATCATACAAAAGGAAAGTATTGACAAAATGAAAACAATAAAAGACAATTATGGGATGGGACTTTTTCAATTTCCTTTTGACAATAAAATTGCCTCTGGACATACAGGAGGGATAGACGGTTTTTCTTCAACATTTTCTTACTTCTCTGATGAGAAAATTTCCTATGCTCTGATTTCTAATGGAAAAAATTATAATAACAACAATATCTCAATTGCGGTTTTGAGTGCAATCTTCGGCAAACCATTCGCAATACCAGAATTTATAACGCTTGATTTAAGCACAGAAGTGCTGGATAAATATTTAGGTGTTTATGCTTCCTTACAAATTCCTTTAAAAATTACGATTACTAAGGACAATAAAACTTTAATAGCACAAGCAACTGGACAATCAGCCTTTCCTCTTGAAGCAACAGAAAAGGATAAGTTTAAATTTGACCAGGCTGGAGTGGTTATGGAGTTTAATCCAACAGAAAAAACATTGATTTTAAAACAAAGTGGCGGACAATTTAAGTTTTTAAAAGAATAAACAGGGGAGCATTGTGCCCAAAGAGACAGGATACTATTTCTGGTATAGGGAATTACATTTAATAATCTAATAATCTAATAATTTTATACCAATCTAATATGATTTTAACAACAACTGAAAAAATTCCAAACAGAGAAATTACTGAAATCCTTGGAATAGCAAGAGGAAGCACGGTACGTGCAAGAAGTATTGGCAAAGACATTTTTGCTGCATTGAAAAATGTATTAGGAGGAGAAATTGAAGAATACACCCAACTACAGGCTGAGTCGAGAGAGCAAGCCATGCAGCGAATGGTTAAAGATGCTGAAAAGCTTGGCGCAGATGCCATTGTTAACATTCGAATTACCAGTTCGATGGTAATGAATGGCGTTGCTGAGATTCTTGCCTACAGAACAGCTGTTAGATTATCGCGATAGAAGTAAATGGCATGAAAATATTGTTGATTGCTTACGGAACAATAAGCTCTTTTATGATTGTTTTGCTCGTTGTTTTATACTTAAAAAGAAAGAGAGCAAAAAAAAAAACTGGAAGACTTTGAAAAAAGGGATAATTAGTTTTGGTGTAAATAATCCGGGTATTTAAATTAAGGCCATGAAAGACAAATCAAAAGAACTATCAGCAAAGGTTAAGCTTGTTAACGACAGGCTTAACTTTTCAGGCATAACAGAAGGCAATAGTCCAATTTCAATTGATTATATCCCGCCACTTGGCGACAACCTGGGATACACCTCACTCGAACTACTGCTATTGAGTTTATCAAGTTGCCTTGGAAGTGCAATGTTGCTTTTCCTGAGAAGGATGCAAAAAACAATTTCAGAATTTGAAATTACCGTAACAGGTGTCAGAAACGAAGACCATCCAACCGGAATTAAAAATATTGTAATGACTATTCATCTGAAATCACCTGATGTGAATGAAGCTGATTTGAAAAAGGTTGCAGGGCTTGCAGAAGAAAAATATTGTCCGGTATGGTCAATGATTAAAGGGAACGTTGTAATTAATCTTGAATATACAATTACGAATTAATAACATTGGAAATTCAACATTAAACAAAAATTCAGCTTTAATAAACAATGAAAACACTAAGAGTTTCAGTTGCACAGATAACCTGCATTGATGGAGTTGTAGAGCATAATTTATCGCATGCTTCTGAACTTGCCACTGAAGCAGGTAAAAATGGTGCAGAGCTGGTTCAATATGTTTTGATAACCATACTTATAAAGTTGCGTCATTAATTTGTAAGGGTAATCCAGATATAATACTGATGCCGCATTCGTATTGTACACCTACTATCCCGAATAGACTTGCAACCAGAGAGGATATTGAACGCCTGAAGAATCTGCCATTGAAAGTAGCCAATCTTTACAATGATTTTCTTGGAGTTCCGGTTTTAATGTGTAATAAAAGCGGCAAATGGGACTCACCGGTCCCTAACAAAACATTGGGCTCTCCAAAATATTTTGCCTTCTCCGGAAAATCTACAATAATTGATGCTGATGGAACCTGCCTTACTGAGCTTGATGAGTATGAGGCAATAAGGTATGGTGGTGTAAAATTAGATCCTGCTTTGAGAAAAAACAGCACTATCCCCAAATACAGCCGATATATATACCCTGGCCCAGCCGGACGCGAAATAATCAGGTTGATGGAATTTCAGGGTTACTTGAATTATATGTTTAACCGGTTGCGTAAAAGTAAATCCCGCTCAATTTGTTGAAAAAACAAGTTTTATGATAGAACAGGAAACCAAATACTATATAGAACAACAATAATCATAAGGAGAAAAGGTATGGAAAAGTCATTTGATTCTTTGCCGGATGTTTCAGGAACAATGCTAATAACTCTTAATGCAAGAGCACGAGAAAGTTTGAGCAAGAACCCAATTATCATTGATACAAAAGCTGTAGAAATGATAAAAATAATAAAAAAGGAAATTATTAATTCACAGGATCCGATTCACAAGAAAATATTAAATGACAAATACAACCCGAAACTGGCAGTCTCAATGGCTCTTCGAAGCAGACGTTTTGATAAATATACTTTAGATTTTTTAGCGAAGTCTCCGGAAGGTACAATAATAAATATCGGATGTGGATTAGATACAAGATTTGAACGAATAGATAATGGCAAATTAAAATGGTTCGATATTGATTTTCCTGAAGTAATAAAGTTACGGCGGAGATTCATGAATGAAAATCCGCGACGTACATTTATTGAAGGCTCAGTCCTCAATTCTGAGTGGCTCAGCATAGTAAAAACCGGCGGACCTTATCTTATTCTTGCAGAGGGTGTATTTATGTATTTAAAAGAAGATGATGTAAAAAGGCTTCTTTCAATAATTTATCATGAATTGACGGGTGCCGAGCTTGTTTGTGAAGTAACTAATCGATATTGGGTTGATAAAATGAAAGGCCGTTATATGCAATGGAAATTTAAGCGGAAGTTAGGCATGAGTGGCGGTGCAGTTTTTACATTCGGCGTTCCAAACAGTCGGCATTTTGAAGAGTGGTCTGAAGATTATCATTTTCTTGATGAATGGACCTATTTTGATGATAAAGAAAAGAAGCTGGGTTTGCTGAACTTATTTTCACGATTTGAATTATTTCGTAAAGTGCAATTTACAGTGCATTACAAGATTGGAAATTAATGAGATTTGAAAGGTAAAACTTAATACAGATTGTAAAATTTTCCTTTCCGGACATGGAAGAGAAATGAAGCGAAATCTTTTAGAAAAAGAATTTGAAAAATACACATGTAAGTTCAATAATTATAAAAACCATTATGAAATTAAAAATTCTCCGCTACAAAGAAAAAGCCTTGCCGTGAAACGGCAGGGCTTTATTATTTTCAGACCGTCATCCCGCAAGGCGGGATGTAAGGGATGGAGATAATTAAGCCCGTAGCAGCCTGCCTCCTGGCAGGCTGCAAGGCTTTTTCGTTGTTAAGCACTCCCCATGAGGATCATCCGCCAGAGGATAATCCTCTCTCCTTCCTCATCATTTTTTATGGGGATTTTTTCTTTTATAGCTCCCTAAGTTCCCATAAATTCGCGTCTTAAGTAAAATAGACTTTTAACCTTTGAGGTTAGATATTGACGTTTTTCAATATCAAGGGGCGGAAAACAAGGACAGGAAATTCATCGGTAAAAAATATTTTATTGGAAAATGGATTTTTATTAAGTAACATAAATTATCTTAAATTCGAAAATTTAAGCCAGTTTTATGAAAAAGACGGGATTACTTTTGCTCTTTGTTCAGATCTTTTTGTGGGGTCAGCTTAAAGCCACCGACCTTGATCTTTCCCCTGCCAAATGGATATGGTATCCCTCTGAAAGAACCCTTCAGAATACATTCATTCTATTCCGGAAGGAGATAAATATTGACAAGAATCTGATCAGTGCAAAGGGATGGATTATCGCTGACAGCCGCTACCAGTTGTTCGTAAACGGTCAGCGGGTACAATGGGGACCGGCTCCGTTCGATCCAAGATGGCAGGAGGCTGATCCTGTTGAAATCAGCAGTTACCTGAAGCCCGGAAAAAACGTAATCGGTTGCCAGGTACTTTATTTTGGGACTGGAGACGGTACAAGTCCCATTGGTATGCCGGGATTTTTGATGAGAATTGATATTGACGGAAAAGAGATTATTACAGATGGTACCTGGAAATCATTTTTAGCACGGAGCTGGAATCCGGGCCAGTATAAACGCTGGTATCTCCGGGCCTTGCAGGAAAATTTTGATGCAAGGATCTTTCCGTATGGCTGGAATACTGCAAACTTCACCGAGAATAACGAGTGGATCTCCGCTGCCGAACTGGCTGGCAAAGCTGGCAAATCGTCAGCCTCAAATGGTAATTCAAATTATCAGCTTGATATTTCAGGAAATATTGAGTCGCAGCTTCGTGAAAGGTCAATACCTCTAATGAAGGAGAATACTGTCGCTGTCAGGAATCTCACCGAAGCATTCTGGATCGACTGGAAGATACCTTCTGAGAATTACTTTGATATGAAAGTTCCGGATGCCTATAAAGCTTCTTCAATGTCGCCTTTGCCCCTATTTAAGAATAAGACGGTGACTGTTAATCCAAACGGAAACAAAGCTGCGGTACTTACTTTTGAATTTGATATACAGTCTGTTGGCTGGCCATCTTTCACTATTGATGCACCCGAGGGAACAGTTATAGAAATGCTGGTGCATGAAGCACACAAACCAGGCAGCGACGTGCTTATTAATACTCATTTTAACTCTTGGTCGCGTTTTATCTGCAAGGAGGGAATTAATACTTTTTCCCCGTTTGACTTTGAAAGTTTACGCTGGGTCCAGCTTCATATTCACAATTTTAACCGCCCCATTACCATTTCTGATATTGCCCTCCTGAGAAGGCAATTCGATTATAAGCTCGTACCGAAAATTGTTATTTCAGATACGGTTATACAAAAAGTGATGGATGCCTCGGTGAATACTCTTTACAATTCAGCCCAGGATATTATCGTCGACGGAATGGCAAGAGAAAGACAGCAATACAGCGGAGACGGTTCTCATCAATTGTATCCGCTTTACCAGGCTTTTGGTGAAACAAAATTACCGGCTCGCTTTGTATCCACTTTCAGCCAGGGGATGACCGTGGATGGCTATTTCCTGGATTCCTGGCCTGCGTATGACCGTCTGGCACGAATTCAACAGCGCGTGCTAAGCTGGGGCAACTGGGGACCGATAGTTGATCATGGTGTGGGATTCTGCTTGGACACATATAATTTCTATTTGTATACCGGCGATTTAACTCCTGTTAAAGAAGCTTATCCACGCATTGTCAGGTTTTTCAGATACCTGCAATCGCTGGTTGACCCGAAAGACGGACTCCTAAGGGTTGAAGATATAGGTGTAGCCTGTGTTTGGATGGACCATATTGCATTCAAGCAACAAAAACATAAGCAACTCTCATTCAATTTGTATGTTTCCGCAATGACCGGTACTTCCCTTTATGAACTCAGTAAACTATTTGGAGATAATGAAATTGCGAAACAGGCAAAAGAATTTTCTGAAAAGATCCTCTCGAATTGTGTTACGAAATACTGGAGCAGTGAAGAAAAGGTATTCATTGATAATAAACCCTGGATGGATGAAGAAAAAGAGGTACACTATAGCGACAGAGCCCTGGCAACTGCCTTGCTGTTTCATCAGTGCCCCGGGAATAATGAAAAGAAATCAGTTGAAATACTGAAAACATTCCCATCCAATATGGGTGTTTCTTATCCCTGCAATGCAGTGTGGCGCTATTGGGCTTTGGCGGATAACGGCGAAGTGGGAACCCTATTGTACGACCTTCGAAACAATTGGGGTAAAATGCCTTCGGTCCGGGAAAATAATACCCTGCAGGAAGACTGGAATGCAGGTTATGATGGCAGCTCGCAATGGAGTCATTGCGCGGTAGCTCCTATTGTTTTGCTCTACCAGGGGCTGGCAGGAGCAAAACCGTTAACTCCTGGTGGTAAAAAGTACAGAATTCTCCCTCAGCCAGGTGATCTGAGTTTAATAGATATTGACATTCAAACCCTGGATGGTGCAATAAAATTCAAATCGGAAGGTCTGAAAGGAAACCGGACCATTTCACTCGAGGTGCCGGAAGAGAATGAAGTGGAATTATGGCTGGACAGCCGGGAAAATGTCAGGCTGCCGGTGATTGAAAAACGAGGCAACGGTATCACAAAATACAGATTAACAGGTGGCTCAAATCTAAAGTTAAAACTTCGGTTTACATAAGGGTTCCGAGAATCAGGTTGATGCAAAAGGTTAATTTAAGATAATATAAAAACCCAAATAACCAGACGGGTGCTTTGTTTCCCGACCCTGTTTCAAGATCATCCGATGCAATTATGTAGTTTCCCAGATGCTTCACCTGTTTTCTATCCTCCCTCCGCTACAAAAAAAAAGCCCTTTCGCGAAAACGACGGGGTTTTTTATTTGACAGCCCGAGTCGCAAACTCAGTTTGCAGACGAAGGGATGGAAAATAAAAACCCCCCCAGACGCCGACTAGAATTACAAATTCAATCATAGACTTCACAGCTGTTATTAATCTCATTTTCTTATAGCATAAAGTCTGGTCAACGTTGAAATATACAATACCCCATTTGAAGCTACAGGAGTTGAATGAATCGGGTCATCAAATTTTGTCAGATCGAGCACATTTATTTTTTTACCTGCTCTGAGAATCCAAAAATCACCTCCCCGTGTTCCAACATACACTTTTTTGTCGGCAACTAAAGCAGAACTCCAGGAATTCATCTGAAGCTTATGTTTCCAATAGGGTTGGCCATTTTCATCATCAACGCAATACAGTTTGTTACCGCAGTCGGTAATATAAATTAATCCATTTGAAATTGCAGGTGTTGAGGCGGAGGGTTGCTCAAGTGAGTATGACCAGATTTCACCGCTATCCGTAATATCGCCTTTTTTTGTGGCATCGATGCACTTAAGCCATGCTTCCTTTTTTCCCCACCAGATATCTCCACCCACAGTAACATAAATGCGATTCTTATAAAAAACCGGCATTCCCAAAAAATTACTCGGGCCTACCTTTCTGTTATTGAGGTAATCGTGAATATTTATTTTAGGCGCTTTTGTGTCGCAATCGAATTGCCAGACTTTATTGAACGATTTGACTTGTTCGCGTGATGTTGTTTGCAAAAGTGCATCGAATGCATATAAAACTCCATCGGGACCTGCGAAAAAAACCAGTTTACGTCCGTTAACTACTCCCATTGACGGTGAAGACCACGAAGAGTGAAAAGTCCTGGGTCCAAAATCCTCATTGTCTTTTGCGATCAGTCTTCCCGTATTTTTATCCAGGGCAATTAAGCTGGGTGCATTTAATGAATTAGTTTCAAGATGCTTGTAATCAACACCGTTGCAAGTATTCAGGTAAAGAAAGTCGCCATCAATTAATATGGATGCGTGCGGTGAATCGTGCGGGCAAAGTCCCAATTCCAGTTTTAAATCGTACAACCAGAGAATATCCGCATCTTTTAAAGTTACTTTATAAGGAAATTCCCCGGTGGGAGCCATGTACCACCCTTCGCCCTGAAAAGTACCGTCGTTTCCATCGGATTGTCCATTAAGGTCCAGGCAAAGCACTTCTGAACGGTTGGTAAGCACATAAACGCGATTGTTTTCAATGGTAGGCGGGGAACAAATTCCAATCATGGGCCAGTCGTTGTGCCTGTCACCTTCAATCCGCGGAACAACCAACTGCCAGCACAAACTGCCATCCGATTCGTTCAGACAGAGTAAAACACCCCTGTCTCCCTTGTGACGAGGATCGCGTTCGTCTGAATTATTTGCACCAATTAAAACCTTTCCTTTTGAAATTACAGGGGTTGCATATGCATTATTTCCAATAGAAACCGACCATTTTACATTTTTTCTGGTTTCAAGGTTGAATGTGTCTGGCAGACCTGTTTCATCAGATATCATATTCCGGGTATACTTTTCTCCCCATTGGGGACTATCCTTACCTTGTGCCAGGATAGAACTGATTAAACAAAATTGAAATCCTGCTACCAGAAATAAAAGTAGCAATTCGTGCGGAAATTTTTTTTTAATATTTTTCATTTATAAATCTAAAGCGCTGTTTGCCAATGTTATTATTTCTTACACCACTGTTTCTAAGTGTTTGAGCATCTTGTCCACTAAATACTTTTATTTTGATGCAGTTGTTTAAAACAAAAATACTGTTTGGATTTCTAAAAACCTAATTTGCCATCTTCATCGGTGGCAATTCCTTGATTGATATCTATATGGAAGTTTAGTCAGCAATTATCATGATTAGTTATTTTATTTTGTATACCATTAGTGCATCGCCATGCCTGATATAAAGCCTGCCCTTATTAATTACAGGGTGTGCCCAGTGCTGGTCTGAGCCAAGAGGTACTTTAAAACTGCTTATTACAGTAAATGATGAAGGATCCGCCGAAATCAATGCAATCTCTCCTTTCTCACTATAACAATACATTCTTCCATCTGCCATAATAATATTCCCATCCCAGAATTTATTGGAAGAATACAGAATCTTACCTGCTGTGGTATTGATACAGCACCATAAACCTTTCCTGTAAATTGATCCGTATATATGACCATCTGTTACTATAATACCTCCCATAAGGTTTTTGAAGTCTTCGTTTCGCCATAAAGTGGATACACTTTTACCATCGTCAGACAGTTTCAGAGCAACCAGACCAAAATTGGTTTTAGCATTGTCGCTGGAACAATAAATAATTCCGTTTAAATAGACCGGGGTATTAGCATGTATCTTATTTGATTGAAACTGATCAACCTTCCAATAAAATTGTCCGGTAACCGCATCTACGCCCACAATCGATTCAGCTGTCATAGTCACAATGAGTTTAGTCTTATTGTGTTTGACCAATATTGGTGAGCAATAAGCAGAAGGTTGGCGGTTTCCCGTGCTGGTCCAGATGGTTGTTCCGGAAAACCTGTTAAGAGCAACAATATTATTTTCAATGCCTCCGGGGGTGCAAAAGAGAATATCTCCATCTATCAGAACTGACTCAGCAATTCCCCATGTATTATTTCTTCCGGTGAACTTCTTCACCATATCTATTGACCATACCAGGTCACCGTTATTGGCTTTAAAGCAGAAAACAACTCCTTGTCCGCTTATGAAATAAACAAGGTCGTCAACTATTGTCGGAGTAGATCGTGGCCCAGTATAGTTTTCATACCATTCAAGACCATAGTTTTTTTCCCATAGGAGCTTCCCATTGAAATCAAATGCGTACAGAACTCCGGTTTTGTCAGGCATACCCAGGATGAACAGTTTATCTTTACCGATTCCGACATTACAATGTCCCGCACCCAGTCCTTCAAAAGACCATAATAATTCCGGACCCTGAACAGGCCACTTTTGAAGCAACCCGCTTTCATTATAAATTCCATTGCGCCCTGGTCCACGCCATTGAGAACTTTGACAATAAACAATTGTACCTGCTGCGACGCAGAATAATGTTGACAAAACTAATTTGTGAAAATTGTTTTTATAATGTCGGTATTTGTTTTCGAAAAGTAATTCAAATTCCATTTTAACAGGTTTAAGATTATATAACGGAATGAATAGAAAAAAGTATCTCCATCCATCCTATTGAATTTGATTTTGGATGGATGGAAGATACTTTAACTTAACCCTAACCTATGAATCTGATTCTACAAAGATCGTTACTTATATCCGGATAAGTGTTACACAATTTTTGAAAAAAGTTGCATAATTCACACGTCTCCCGACCGACACATACCGTCCTCTTCGTCGGCGCCTGATCCTTACCTATTATCTGTTTGAAGAATGGGTGTCCGACTAAATTTATTTCTGTAATTTTACCCGTATTGTATTTAGTTTGTGGTAAAACCTAGTTATAACATTAGGGGAAAACTTCGGGTAATACCCCTCTTTTTTATTATTATAGTCGGACTCTACTGAAAATAAATATATTATGACAAAGAGAAGAGACTTCATTAAGAAAAGCATTTTAGGAACTACAGGAATAGCAATAGGGAGCATTGGAGTCAGCTCAAACTCCTGTTCTTCAGCTACCAGCCAAACGAACTTAATACAATCTGATTTGCCGCGGCCGGTAATTCCCATGACGGAAGGAAAATTGGGACGTAAACCACTTAATCTCTACGGATCATTGGAAGAGTCGATGCAAAAAATACGGTCGTACCGGCCTCTCGATCTCAATGCTGAAACGTGGAAGAAAGCAAATCCCGGACGGTGCCACAAAGAGTGGGTCCTGCATGCAAAAGAATGTCTCATGAAAGGCTTGCACTATTATCTGCCACCTGTGGATCTGAAAGCAGAGACACTGGAAAGAGATGAAACCGACACTTTTGTTCGTGAGAAAATAGAATTCAACACAACACCGTGGTTCAGAGTGCCGGGGTACTTTTATATTCCTAAAAATGTTCCGCTTCCTGCCCCTGCATTAATTGTCATGCACGAATGGGGTGGTCCGATGCTTTTCGGTGCTGATCGTATCTGCGGCAAACCTGTACATCCCGCCATAATCAAACACCGTGCTTCAACCACAAGCGGACGACCGTTGGCTGATTGGTATGCCTCCCGGGGATATGCAGTCATTGTAATTGATGCATATCATTTTGGCCGTCGTGCTCCTCGTGGTATCAACGATCTGCCTGAGTCCTATGACCCTTCAACACTCGATGATGAAACCCTTGCTAAATATGATTCCCTGACACGTGAAATATTGTACCTTGGTGTTCGCGAATTGAATTGGGCGGGGACCACATGGGCAGGAGTGAACTACGGTGATGACAGCCGATGTGTCGATTACCTTCTCTCCCGAAAAGAAGTTGATGGAACCCGAATCGGATGCACAGGCCTTTCCGGAGGAGGTTGGCGGACGAATATAATCGCTGCTCTGGAGCCCCGTATCAAAGCGACGGTTACAGTTGGATGGATGACGACAGGCGACACACAGCAAGCATATAATCTTGCCGGTGCAGTCGGTACATTTTGCCTGCTGCCCGGTGTCTGGGACCGGCTGGATATACCCGATCTGATTTCCATGGCGGCACCAAAGGCGTGCATGGTTGTGGGAGGTACCGAGGATCTTCTCTTCCCTCCTCTTGGACAGAGTGAGGCCGTAAAACAGATCGCCGGGTCGTATTCATGGGCCGGGAAGCCCGATCATTTCCGGAGTTACACTCCCGCCAAACCCCATTGTTATGATCAGGACATTCAGGAGGAGGCGGTTGTTTGGTTTAATAAACATTTGAAGCAAGTAAAGTCTTCTACTTTATCCCAAAAATCAGAGGGAATCCGAATATCACAAAAAGTATCCAGATCAGATAAAGAGGTAAATATTTAGCAATTGTCAGTTCAACTTCCCTTATCAAAGCTTTTTTGAAATTTACTTTGTACAGATCAATGACTAACAAAATTAAGTTACCTAAGATCAGGATATTCGATCCAAGAACAGCCAGTCGGTTTGGTGTTATACCAAATGTGCCTAAACGATAAAAAATTGCAGATAAGGCTATTAAGTCAATAATTACAGTTATAACCGAAAGTATAAAAAGGATCAATTCATTGAACTTCTGTTTTCTGAAAATGGAGGTTTCAGAAACTGAAAATACAATTACAGCCATTACCCCCAGCAACATAACATTAAAAATCAATAAGAATTCACGATCGCTGTATGGATCTTTCCCTGAAACGGCCAGAGCAATAAGATATATCACTGCTGTAACTAAAACCAGAGGACTGAAAATCGTTGCAATTACCGGGGCTATCTTATTGGTTAACGCCGGATAATTCTTAATAATGAATGTGGCAACTATTGGAACTGAAACAGCGCCTGCAATTACAACATTATTCATGTAAAAATTTTCAATGCCAATACCTATGGCTTCAAATAACCCTATCGTAATTCCGGTCAGCATACCACCGGCTATTGCTATTAGCGCCATAAGGATCGCCAGGTCCCCATTATATCTGATATAATCAATTCGTTTGATTTTATCCCTTAAATTGAAATCAATAAATACCAATCCGTAAATGCACCACAACAGCAGTGGCAGATGAATATATACGAGATCAATTGTGGCATTATCACTGACCGATGGTAAAATATTAACATAAACTGCCAGTAATATAAAAGTAATCAGGATGAGGGCAACTTTTTTCAGTTCAAATAACCTTTCAACCCGACAACATAAATTGTAAGACCAAGAAAAACAATGATACCTGCATTTTTCTCATAAAACAGAAACTCAGTCAGGCTGACATTGAAAATATCAGGTATCTTAATCAGAAATCCGGCTATTAAACATGCTGTAATAAAAAGAGAATATCCGGAAGAAAAATCTTTTTTGCCGCCCTGTCCGGAACTTTAAAATAATCCAATCTGATCTTCCAGAATTCTGACAATTCTGATTTTTCAATCTCCGCATAAACTTCCCCGAATCCTGATTCAAAGGCGCTTCTGTCATCCCGATACAATTGTTCAAGTTTCTCCGGATCATTAATGTTTTCTTTAATCCTTTCTTTCATCATAATATAATTTTAAAGTGCTTTGTATTTCAAAGTGTAAATATAAAAAAATTAATGTTCGTTTATAAGGTTCTCAAGAGCTTTTAAATGCTGTCTGAATTTGGCTTTTCCGGTTTCAGTGGCTGAATAGCTTGTATTTGGCTTACGGCCAATGAATTGTTTATTAACCTTTATCATCCCCTTTTCCTCCAAAGCTTTCAGATGACTTGCCAGATTACCGTCAGTCAGATCAAGAGTGTCTTTCAGACTGTTAAAATCATAGGTTTCGTTTACCATAAGGATTGACATTATCCCCAATCTTATCCTGCTTTCAAAAACCTTGTTTATGTTCGAAATAAGATCTTTCATGCCCCGTATTTTCTGAACATTGCCAATCCATAAATAATATGAAGCAAGCCGAATCCGAATATCCAGAATATCAGGCTCCAGCCGGGTATAAATGCTGATACCAGGCCGGTAATTATTTCAAGAATACCGAGGTAAAAAATCTCGCCAAAGGTGAATTTCCCGGCATTGACCAGCGCAAGGCCGTAAAAAATGAGAAAACCCGGAATAATAAGCTGAATTTGGTTCTGAAGCATGAGGACGATAGTCAAAATACCTCCCGTTATCAATGGAATGAGAAGATTTATAAGAAGTCTTTTTGAAACGGGAGACCAGAAACTTTTCCCATCTTTTTTTGCCTTTCTCATTGAAAACCAAAAGGCAAATAATACAGAAACCACAAGTACAATAGCCGCTGCTGCAAACAGCTGCCACCTGAGCAGTGTAGTCTCTTGTCCTGTCAAAGTTGTTAAATATTCATTAAAGTTAATAGTCCCACTTTTCAGAATAATAAAATATGCAAAGAGTGCTCCGGCAATTGCTGTCAATCCTGCAAAGACTCCCGACAGACCGCTAAGGGAAAGGAATCTGGTGGACTCTTCCATTAACTTTCTGATAGCCTTTATATCCTGCAGTGATTCTGAATCATTTTTCATATTAGAAAGTACTTTGGATTACAAAGTAACACATAAATTTTTTACCCACCAAATTTTTTAAATAATATTTACTGAAACGCTGCGAAATGAAATATCAGGCATTCTTATTAACACATTCCCGTGAAGTTTTCCACATATAATATTTTTTTCAAACTTTTACTTTAGATTCGTAACAAATCACTTTTTTTGAAGGTACTTGTAATTTATAATATAGATCAAACCTGGAGCAGATCTGAAATCATTGATGCCAGGAACTCCAATAAGTTTCTCTTCAAATCGCTTAAAGACGAAGGGATTATAACATATATCGAAGAACTGAATAGCCCGGATCTTGAAAGAATACTTCAACGATACAATCCTGACGATACAATTATCCTGAACCTTTGTGAAACCCTGCCGGGTGTACCCTTCAGCGAAAGAAGAGTACCGGAAATTATCGAAAATAAAGGATTCACTTATACCGGGAACGTGCCGGAGGTATTGGAATTGAGTTATGAAAAGCAGAAGGTGAAAGAGGTTCTTGGTTCGCTTGGAATAAGAGTACCTTACGGAGCAATTCTAACCCCGGAAGAAGCTGATGGATGGACCCTCTTTCCGGCTATTGTAAAACCTTCCCGGGAACATTGCAGTCTTACAATCAGCGAAAAATCAGTGGTTTATGACACCTCTACCCTCAGGGCTCAGATCCGGCTGGTAAACAATGAATTAAAGCAACCGGCTCTGGTGGAGGATTTTATTGACGGACGCGAATTCCATGTGTCGGTATGGAATAATGATCCGCCGGAAATGCTGCCCCCGGTGGAAATGGATTTTTCGGCTTTCAAAGAAGCCAGGAAGAGGTTGTGTACTTACGACTCCAAATTCCTGCCCGGCTCGGAACATTACGAAAAAATTGAAACACTGATACCTGCCCCGCTTGATGAAAAACTCCTTAAAAAGCTGGAAAAGGCAGCCCTCGCAACCTGGAAAGGATTCGGTTGTCTCGACTATGCAAGGCTTGATTTCAGGCTGCGCGATGATAAATTCTACCTCCTTGATATAAATCCCAATAACGATATCAGCATTGATACAAGTTTCTCTCTGGCTGCGGAAATGGCCAGCTATTCATATGGCCAGATGGCAAAACGTATCGTCATGATGGCTGCTGAAAGACATCCGGTCTTTGGAGAAAAAGTTATGACCCTGCCCTAATAATCTCAGGTCTTATTCGTATCCTCATTTTTTCTTAAGTTTGTCTTTTCACTGAGAGATTTAAATCCAAATACAATGAAATCCGACAGACGTAACTTCATCCGGCAATCTTTCGCCTCAGCAGCAGGTTTGGCAGCCGGTTTGTTTCCTGCCGACATCTTTGGCAGGGAACTTAATAAAACCTTACACCCTGAAGAAATTATAATAAAACCTGTACAAAGGCAACTGCCCAAAGAATCTATAAAGTTTTCCGTTATCGGTCTCAACCACGGTCATATCTACAGTATGACAGAAGCAATCATCGACGGCGGAGGAGAACTTGTATCAGTATTTGCAATAGAACCGGATCTGCTTAAGGCATTTACACAACGATACCCGAAAGCAAGAGTGGCCAAGAGTGAAAAGGAAATCCTGGAAGATAAATCAGTTCAGCTGGTTGCAAGTGCTTCAATTCCTATAGAAAGAGCGCCTCTGGGAATACGTGTTATGCTGTCGGGAAAGGATTTCATGGCCGATAAACCCGGGATTGTTACCCTGAGTCAGCTTAAAGAGGTAAAAAAAGTACAAAAGAAGACTAACCGGATTTATTCCATCATGTACAGTGAACGTCTGGGAACTCCTGCTTCATACAAGGCTGATGAACTGATACAGGCAGGAGCCATCGGCAAAGTGGTACAGACCATCGGACTCGGTCCTCACAGGATGAACCCGAAAACCCGTCCCGAATGGTTCTTTGATCCCGGCAGGGCAGGAGGAATACTATGCGATATAGGATCGCACCAGTGTGATCAGTTCCTTCATTATACAAAATCCGGTCAGGCCGAAGTTGCTCTTTCACAGATTGGTAATTTTAACACGACCAGCTATCCCCAATACCAGGATTTTGGCGATATGATAGTCCGGAGCCCTCACGCAACGGGTTACATCAGAATCGACTGGTTTACACCCGACGGACTTGCAACATGGGGAGACGGAAGGATCTTTATCCTTGGAACGGAAGGTTATATCGAGATGAGAAAATATATTGACATTGCCGGCCGCAAGGGAGGAAATCACCTGTTAATTGTGAACCATAAAGAAACAAAATACTACGATTGCGCAGGTGTCTATATGCCTTATGGAGAACAACTTGTAAGTGATGTTGTCAACCGCACAGAAACTGCAATGACACAGCATCACTGCTTCCTGGCCACTGAACTGGCTCTGACAGCCCAGAAGAAAGCTTTTAAGCTAACCTCCTGATTCTGATAGTTTATTATGGAATGGTTAAACTCATTATTGTTCAGGGAAAGTATAGCGCACATTATTCTGCTCTACTCACTGGCCATTTCCACGGGAGTACTTCTGGGGAAAGTAAAATTTGCAGGCATCTCACTTGGTCCTACTTTTGTTCTTTTTACCGGACTTTTAATAGGTCACTTCGGATTCACGGTTAACAGGGAGGTAGCTGATTTCATTCGCGAGTTCGGATTGATCCTGTTCATCTATTCTATTGGCTTACAGGTTGGTCCCGGATTCTTTTCTTCCTTTAAAAAAGGAGGCATGCAAATGAATCTGATGGCTGCAGGAATAGTATTGTTGGGAACAGGTTTAACTGTCGCATTTTATTACATCCTTGGAGGCAGGGTCTCAATGCCAATGCTTGTCGGGATAATGTCAGGGGCAGTTACAAATACACCCGGACTGGGCGCTGCACAGGAAGCACTCCGTCAGGCATATGAAGCCGGACAGATTACTGAAGTGCCACAGATCGCCCTGGGATATGCCGCAGCTTATCCGCTGGCTGTAGTCGGTATTATTATGTCAATCATCCTCATGAGAGTCTTCTTCCGGATCAATCTGGAAAATGAGGAAAAGGAACTTGAGGCAGCGAAAGAATCATCTTATGATAAACTGGAAATATTTACCCTGAGGCTGACAAATAAGGCAGTAAGCGGACGTGAACTCCATGATATCAAAAAGCTTATCGGCAGGAAATTTGTCGTTTCACGGCTGATGCGGAATTATGAGTTTTCAGTTCCCAAGACTAACACTGCCCTGCTGGAAGATGATATCCTTCTGGTTGTTGCCGGTACGGCAGATGTGGAACCAATTACAGCCTTTATCGGTGAACCGGCTGAAACGGACTGGAAGGTCTCCGAACCCGCTCTTGAATCGCGCCGTATCGTATTAACCAGGAGTGAAATTAACGGCAAAACGCTTGGCTCACTAAGATTACGGACCATATACGGAGTAAATGTCACCCGGGTCAACCGTTCGGGCGTTGATCTTCTTGGTTCTGCCAATCTGGTGCTTCAGGTTGGAGATGCAGTAACAGTGGTCGGTGAAGTAGCTTCTATCGAAAAAGTAGAACAATTCCTTGGCAATACTCTTAAAAGACTGAATGACCCGCATATCTTCACTATTTTCATCGGGATATTCTTTGGTATTATTTTCGGCAGTATTCCATTCGTTATACCCGGAATACCTATGCCGATAAAACTTGGACTCGCAGGTGGGCCTCTTATCGTATCAATAATTATCGGCCGCTTTGGCTATAAATTCAAACTGGTTACTTATACCACGCAGAGCGCTAATTTAATGCTCCGCGAAATCGGAATCACTTTATTTCTGGCAAGTGTAGGTATTTCATCAGGCGGTCAGTTTGCCGAATCGGTATTTTCCTTCGACGGACTGATCTGGGTAGCGGCAGGTTTCCTGATCACCACAATACCTTTGATCATCATGGGATTTATAAACAGGAAATTTATCAGGCTTAATTATTTTTCGCTGGCAGGATTAATGGCCGGAAGTACAACCGATCCCCCTGCATTGATGTATGCAAGTTCTGTTGCCAATAACGATGAGCCTGCAGTATCTTATTCCACGGTTTACCCGTTAACAATGTTTCTGAGAGTATTTTTAGCCCAGATACTTATTTTGTCATTCCTGTAAAAACGATGAAAACCCTTGCAGATCATCAGTAGGAAAAAAGCCGGGTATAATGGTATTATGTCGATAACGCTGCGCCGATAGCAGTAGCATATTCGGCATCCACCGGAAAGTCAAAGTCAATATTATACATTCCGGATATACCTTTAAGTATCTTCTGACCGATCGGATTATTGCTCCCGTTACCGGTAATGACCACTGTATGATTGTCTTTGCTCCTGGCGGCAAATACTGAAACCATACCTATTACCTGGTATGTCAGATTTATAATACCAAGTGCGATATCTTCCCTGGTAGCAATATCAAGCATTTTACCAAAGTTCGAAGCTGTAAACGTTTTTTCCAGAAAGCCGATATTGGATTCAGCTATATCACCAACATTCAGATCAACATTATTGATATTCCCTTTTAAGGCATATTGAAGGATAGTATCGAAATCGGTTGTCTTTAACATTTCTTTAGCCAGACCAATTATTGTACCGCCTCCGACACCAGTTCCCCCCAGGTGAGTGATAATATTGCCGCTGACCTGGATAATGGCTGTTCCCGTCCCGATATTTGATATAATGATCTGGTCTTTGTTTGACAGATACTTCCCTCCTGCCCCTATTGAGATCATTTCATCTATCTTATTTGTCTTAATACCGAAAAGATCGCCAGTGATCTTTGAGGAACCGGCGCCTGTCATATTGATCTTGTCAATGCTGTCCAGTCTGAAACCATTTTCCATGATCATCTTGCCGAATGCTCCTGTTGCAGATGTGATTGCATCAACAGCCCTGGTTTTTATTTTTCTGATATTGTTTTCAGAAATGATTGCTGCCACTTTTGTAGTGGTACTGCCTATATCTATTCCTATTACCATTACAATTAATTTTACTGTGAAAAGATCTATTTCCTGTTTTCAGAACCACTACCTACACAAAACAGATTCTCAAACCCTCTCAGATATATTTTGCCGTTGCTTATAGCCGGTGAAGCGAACATTCTTTCACCAATTGAATTCTTTGCAATATAATCGAATTTCGGACCGGGTTTTATTATAGTTATAATTCCTTTATCATTAGGCATATATATCAGTCCGCCTGCAAGTACGGGAGATGGGTATTGCAAGCCCAGGTTTTCGATCCAGAGGGTATTGCCTGTTGCAATTTCAATGCAATGGACCTGACCGGTGGTCATTGTTGAAAAAAGATAATCATCAGTACAGACCGGGGAGGGCACATAAAAGGCGCCTTTACGGGTTTCCCATACAACATGGCTTTTGGTAACATCACCCTTCCCGTCGGGTTTTATCGCTACCAGTATACGTACCGGCCATGCGCTGCTGACTAGAACCATACCTGATTTCTCGTTGTATACCGGACTTGAACAAAAGTCTTCCGAGGGACCACTTGCAAACCAGTATTTCGAACCATCATCAGGATTATAGGAAGCTATCTCCCTGTTGCCACAGAAAATCATCTGTGTCTTTCCTGCTATATTTCTTATGATTGGTGTGCTGAAGCTGTGAGAAGGATTAGGATGAGGCACTTTCCAGATTGTTTTTCCGGTTGCCCGATCCAGAGCAGCAACAAATGAACCTTCCTGGCTGTCTCCGTTAATAATTACCTTGTCCTTGTACAATACCGGAGAACAACTGTAACCATGAGGGCTCTGGAAGGTACCTGGCTTTTGAAGCCATAGCTGTTTACCCGAGAAATCATATGCCGCAACCACTACATCCTGTCCATCCAGAAATGATACATACACCCGGGTCCCGTCGGTGGCAGGTGTTCCTGATGCGAAACTGTTATTATCATGTTTCTTTTCGAAAGAAGTTTTCAGAACAGTTGTCTTCCATAACAGGTTGCCGTTTTTATTATCATAGCATAAAAGTAACTTCTCCTGTGTGGCCTGTAAAGCCGTCACCAGGAAAAGCCTGTCTTCCCATATTACCGGTGATGAATATCCTGTCCCCGGCACAGGAACTTTCCAAAGAACATTTGTTACCGAATCCCACCTGACAGGCAGGTTGGTTTCGGTACTGGTGCCGTCGCCGCTCGGACCGCGCCAGCACGGCCAGTTCTGTGCTTTTATAACAGAAACATTATTAAAAATCAATATTAAGAGAAGAAAACTGAAGGATCTGATATTCGCCATATAGTCTGAATTATAGTACTGAAAGAAATAATCAAAAATAATTAGTCTGTGGCAATATACAGGAGTTTCTGATATATACGGACAAAATATTGTAAATTTTATATTCCGCAAATAAAGAACCGGAACTTTTATTTACCCCCAACAATGGTCCATAGTATCCCGGCATATTCATGGATCACAGCTTCCATCATACCGATATATCCCGCCGAAGGCATCCATCTCCAGCGGTATTTTACCGATCCGTATTTGATTATCTGGTTTGTCGGCGCCGCAATCGGATTCAGTCCGGCTTTCTTAAATAGAAGCATGACTCTCGGCATATGGATATCGCTTGTGACGACAATAAGACTACTGCCGTAACCACACTTTTTCAATTTCAGCAATATATAATTTATGAAGACCTCCTTTGGTTGTATAATGAGCCTTTAATGGAATGGGATCAATAAACTCTTCTTTTTCAAGCATGGTTGCATAAAGCTTACGGCATTCCATTACCAGCTTCGCTTCTTTGAATGCGGGATAACCGGATTCTGTAAAATGTGCTGTTAATCCGGCTTCGGCTATTTTATCACAATCCCTTCCGCTCTTTGTCCCGCAGATATTAAGGGCCCCGCGATAAGTCTCATCATAGAAAGAGAGTGTGAATCCCTCTGAATTTTCGATGAACTGGTAAGTATATCTTTCCGGACGTACAAAAACAAATGCGACCGGCTTGTTCCAAAGGTGACCGACTCCGCCCCAGTTGGCTGTCATGGTGTTGATTTTCTCCCTGTCCCCGGCTGTTACTAGCATCCAGTCGGATGCTATCAGATCAATCAGGTTCCCTTCTATCCCTGAAGGTTTTATCTGTTTGTATCCCAGATTTTTCATATTTTAATAGTTTTCATTGTAAGCAAGCCCTAAGTAAACAGACCAGTTAAAGTGCCATTTCCACTGTTATTTGTTTTGATTAAGCTTGCTGATATATTTGTCATAAGATGCTTTCTCAGGTTCTGCACTCCACCCGGAAAGAATTCCTCCATATAAGTAAAATATAACATCAAATACTACTTTACTGTTCTGTTCGGTAACCTGATAATGTTTTGTATATCCGAATTCTTTTATCAGTTTAAAATCACTCAGATCAGGGCTACCCTTGCCGTAATCCAGCGTAAACTGTTCAGCCAGAGCTTTTGCTATTGGCAGCAACTCCTGGTTTCTTCCTGGCGGAGTATTCAGACGGTTAATATATTCTTCAGGAGAATTTCCCTGCATGGCATTTCTGGAAACAGATTCGATTGTTGCCATTTCCGTTTTCTTCAATTCAGGAAGTAAGGAAGCTTTTGCCCTGCTCAGGGCAGCCAGTATATGCAGGTTAACTCCGCTCATGATACCCGGATTTTCAAAGGGATTTGTATTAACAACCTTTGTTACCGGAACTGCCGGTTGCAGTTTGGCTCCGGCACGGACTGCCCGAGCACTGTCGGAATATGCTTTGAATCTTTCGCGGATCTCAGGAGACCGCAGGCTGTTAATTGTAAATATCGCAACACCTTCTGCACCGTTTTTCAGGGCTGCATCCATGGATTTGAACATAACCGGACTATTGGATCCTGTCATTCCCGTATACAGAGTTGTCATCGGATTCTTATCCCTTACATTTTCAATTGTACAATCGGAAATAAAGCTTACATCTCCGGTATAAAAATTATGATATACCATGGGAAAGACAATATCCAGATTCCATTTCCCCCAGTCCTGGCGTACCATCTTTCTCGACATGGCAGGTGTGGGAAAGGGTGATGCAGCCATCACTTTCCCATAAGAATGAACCACTTCGGCAATTTCATTGGCAACTTCGGTTATCTGATCACAACGAAACTGAAGCCATTTTTCGTCAGCAGAAGGATCTTCCAGTTCACGCGGATCATAGCCATATTTCTCCTTAAATATTTTTATCATTTCAGGATGATACCCATAATCAAATTCGGGATACTCCCTATCCTGAACGATACCGTATCTCGACCACAAGGTTGTCGGAAGGATAACATCCACAAAACGGTGATAATCGATTGCAATGCCATTCAATCCCTCAACTTCACAGTAAGCAGTGACTTTTTTTCTGATAAATTCGCGGACCTCCGGCAAGGCCGGACACATGAACTTATAATAATCTACATATGCCTTTGTATCGGAGAGACTCTCTCCTTTCCTGTTGACGCTCATCCATTCCGGATGTTCCTTAACTATCCTTTCCCTGTCATGTTCAAGATTCATCGTCCAGAGCCAGGCATAAACCTCAATGCCATACTTCTGTGCAACAGGAATTGCTTTACGGTAATCGTCAGGTGTTGGTGCATTGAGCATAACACCATCGAGCCCGGTCTCTTTCATTACAGAACAAACCGAATCGAAATTCATTCCCGGCCTGTAATCCAGCCAGGTCCAGAACATTGGATATTCAGAGGGTTTTCCCGCCTTTTTATCAGAACAGCCTGTTGTATATGCAACGACCAGTAACAGAAAAAGAAATTGCAGACTTTTCATAATATTTATTGTATTCCATCTTGGAAATTTATCTTCCAGATAGATTTTAAATATGTTTTATAAATGTAAAAATAGAAATATTCATGAATATTAACGATAGAAACGCCATGCATGGCGTTTCCATCGGCATGCATGGCGTTTCTATCGATATTTTATGAAAAATAAACAATTTTCATTGGCACCTGGAAATTTATTCACATATTATCTGTTTCAATTCCGGATTAACCCTGATAAGAAATTGTATCTTTAAATTCACCGAAATTATTAAATACAAAATTAAAATAATGACCTGCCTGAAATTAACCCGGGTATTTATAATAACCATTCTGGTAATATGCTGTGGATGTAAGGAGAAGAGTACTTCTGCAGAGACTGACCCTGTAATAATTTTCAACAATCCTCCGGAAAATGCCAAGCCCGGAGTATTATGGATGTGGATGGGCTCGAATATCACCAGGACTGGAATAACAAAGGATCTGGAGGCTTTGAAGGATGCCGGTTTTAACCGGACTACAATGTTCCACCTTTCCGACATCACCACATCTCTTTCGGTTGAGATCGGCAACAGGCCCGGTCCCGAAATTATTTCACATACAAAGCCATGGTGGGATATGGTCCGTTTTGCTGCTGAAGAATCCCTTACGGCTTGGAATGGATTTCGGAATTCATAATTGCCCGGGCTATGAAACAAGCGGTGGGCCCTGGATAACCCCCGAACTGTCCATGCAGGATCTCATCTGGTCAGCCATCGGCCTTAAAGGTGGAAATATAATAGTTACCAAATTAAAAAAGCCTGAAGCTGATCTAAGGGCAACAAATTATATCCCTTTTATAAACCGGGAGACAGGAATAGCTGAAAAACCGATAATCCCTGAGAGAAGGACCTTTTATAAAGATATAGCTGTTGTAGCTGTGCCTGCCCGGGGAGATATTAATGCGAATCAGGTGATGAACATCACGGAACTGATGCAGCCTGATGGCACTCTGAACTGGAATTCACCGGAAGGGGAATGGATCATTTACCGCTTCGGGCATACCACTACCGGTTCACTTATATTTCCTGCACAATGGCAGGCTACCGGGTTCGAGTGTGATAAGATGAATCAGGAAGCCGTTGATTTTCATCTTGATCATATCATTTCCGAAATAAACGAAAATCTGGGCGACCTGATCGGAACAGGTATTACTCACGTGCATTTCGACAGTTATGAAGCAGGAATGCCTTCCTGGACACCGGAAATGCCGCAGGAATTTTTGAAGAGAAGAGGATATGACCTTACACCTTACCTCGCTGTATTTGCCGGAAGGAAGATTGGTAAGACAGAAGATTCCCTTAAATTCAGAGTTGATTTTGACAGGACTATAAAAGATCTTTACAGGGATGTATACTTTGCAACGATATCGAAAAAACTTGCTGCTGCAAACCTGAAATTCTTATCCGAACCCTATGGCGGCCCCTGGGTTGTGGAGGAAGTGATGCCGTATGTTCATAATGTAATGACCGAATTTTTTACCGATAAGGGAGCTTTTGCTCCTTATCAGTTTGAAATAACGGTTGAGGCGCTAAGAAAAGATGGTAAAAATCTTATTGAAAGTGAAGCATTTACCGGGCGTCCTCAATACAGCAGGTGGACAGAAACCCCTGCATGGCTTAAGCCTGTCGGAGATGCAGCATATTGTGCCGGATCAAACAGGTTTATTATCCACAGGTTTGTGCATCAGCCATGGGATGATCAATATAAGCCCGGGGCCACAATGGGACTATGGGGCAGCCACTACGACCGTACCCAGACATGGTGGGAACCGGCAAAAGCAATAGTAAAATACTGGCAGCGCTGCCAGGCCCTTCTCCAATGGGGAAACATCAGTGAACATGAAGATGATTTTAAAACAACGTATATTGATTCAGGGCTTCATGTAAACACATCCATCGCAATCTGGGCGGAACGGATATTTATTTTGTAGCCAATCCTGACTCATAATGCCGGAAAAGCAACCTGCAGCTTCAGCATCACCGGTAAACAACCTGAATTATGGGATCCTGTAACCGGAAGCATGAGGTATCTCCCGGATTTCAAGGAATCCGGTACAGAGACTTCAATCCAATTATTGTTTGATGATGCCCAGAAGCTTTTTCATTGTATTCAGAAAGAAATCTCACGGAATGCCAGCTGGGAAATCAGACCAATTTCCCTGCAGGAAATGAAATAAAGACAATTGAAGGGCCATGGCAGGTTACATTCGACACTGCATGGGGAGGACCGGAAAAGCCTGTGGCATTCGATAAGCTAGAAGACTGGATCATCCGTCCGGAACCGGGGATCAGATACTACAGCGGGGCTGCAACCTACAGAACATCATTTGACCTTCCACTGGTAACCAGGATCGGTAAAAAGACGGACTACTTTATTGATCTTGGTATTGTGAACCATATTGCAAAAGTAAAACTGAATGGAAAAGATCTTGGGGTCATCTGGACAGCTCCATGGGGAATTAATGTGCCGTGGAATCTTCTTAATAAAACCGGAAATAATCTTGAAATAGAAGTAACAAATGTCTGGGTAAACCGGCTTGTTGGTGATGAGCAGGAACCTCCTGATGCAGAATGGGCACCGGCTGCATTATGGACACTGAGACAGGCACATTATCTCAAGGAATTTCCCGAATGGTTTGTTAAAAAACAACCCCGGCCATCCGGAGGGAGGTATTGTTTTACTACATGGAATTATTTCACAAAGGATTCACCTCTTGTAAGTTCAGGCTTACTTGGACCGGTGAAATTACAAAGATTGTTACAGTAACCCGACAGAAAGATAACGCGGCAGAATCCTTGTCCGGATTAGATTCTCCGGTTCAAATCGGTTAATCCTGCCTGCTTGATGGAATCCTGATACCCATGACCAGGATATCATCAATCTGTTGAAAATTGCCTTTCCAGTTTTCTATTTCATTGTCGAGAAGCTGCTTCTGCTTTTCCATGCTTTCGGAATGTATGGATAACAGAAAATCCTTAAACTTCTGGTATTTGTATTTTTTACGGTCGGGGCCCCCAAACTGATCGGCAAATCCATCTGTAAAAAGATAGATCAGGTCGCCATCCTCGCATTCCATTTCATGATTGGTAAATCCCTGTTTTTCGCCGTAACGGCTTCCTATCTCAATCCGGTCTGCCCTTATTTCCGTTAAGTTGTGATTTCTGATAAAATAGACAGGATTATTGGCACCGGCAAACTGAAGTTTTTTAGTTTTTAATTCAAGAATGCATAATGAAATATCCATTCCTTCATGAGCAACCAGTTCCATGTCTTCATCCTGATGAAGGGCTTCCTGAATTTTTTCATTAAGCAGGTCAAGTATTAACGAAGCTTTTACTGTCGTAAGTGATTTTATTATATCATTAAGAGAACTCAGGCCAAGCATGCTCATGAATGATCCGGGGACTCCGTGTCCGGTCCCATCACCGGCTGCGAAAAAAATATAAGAGTTGCTCTTAGCTATCCAGTAAAAATCTCCGCTAAGGATTTCGCAGGGCTTATACAGAATAAAATATTCTTTCAGGATTGATTCCAGCTTCTTTTTAGGAGGAAGAGTTGCTGATTGAATTCTCCTGGCGTAATAAATACTCGATTGTATCTCCTCATTCTGTGCTTCAATTTTGTTTCTCTGCTCCCTGGCAATATCCCTCTGCATCTCAATCTCGTTCTTCTGATCTGCAAGGATTTTATTCTGCTTCAATATTTCATCAGTTCTCTTTTGTACCTCTTCTTCAAGTAATCTTTTGTCTCTTTGAAGAGATCTTACTCTTAATTTAATATAGGAGTATATTGATGCGATTATTAACAGGGCAACCGATGAAATAAACCACTTACGGCGCCATAATGGAGGAAATATTGAAAATGAATAAGAAGAGTCATTTGCACTAAACCAGCTTCTCATGTCAAGGCTTACTTCTGAAATGAATGAATAATTTCCCGGTGGCAGGTTAGAATAAGTCCGTGTCTGATTACGGTTTGAGTAATTCCAGTCAAGATCATTCCCCTTCAACATATATCTGTATTTCAATCCATCAGGATTGCTGAACCAGATCCCGGTATAACCAAAAGTAAAATTGTTATCCCTGTACCTGAACTTATTCCTCCCTTTTACAATAGGATCATAAAATGAATTCTTTACTGAAAGAAATACACGTGGATTTTTGCTTATATATTGAAGATAATCAGGATCATATCTCAGTATTCCCGTTTCTGTGCCGATCCATATCTTATTGTCTTTATCAGTGAAGACTGAGTTAAGCGCAGGATACTTGTATGAAAGCCAGGAATTCTCGCCAAATTCCAGAATAACTCCTGTCCCGGGTTTGTAGAATACAAGTCCAAAGTTTGAGATGACAAGAAGATTGTTCATTTCATCGAATTCTATTGCCTGGATTTTATCAAACACTATTCCATCACTTCTCCCGATAAGTTGTGCAGAGTCTCCATCAACCATCAGAATCCCTTTGTTTCCCGTGTTGAACCAGGGATTCCCTGATGTGTCAAGGGCAACACTATAAAACTGTGGTATCCTTATTCCCGAATAACCGATATTATTAAGCTGATCATCATAAATATATGAAGGGGATCTCATTGAACCTGCTATCCAGGTCCTTCCCCTGTCATCCGATGCGGTCTGGTAAACATACAGATCTTTGAGTGCAGGATTGTTTATAATGCGGAATCTTGAGATATCGGTGTCAAAACAGGATACCCCACCGCCAAGTGTCGAAAACCAGATAAGGTTTTTTGCACCGGATATTGAAATTATATTATTATCGCCCAGACCATCAGAAATTGTATACCTTTTCCAACTCAAATCCGCAGTACTGAACCTGTATACCCCCTGATCATAAGTCCCTGCCCATATAAACCCTTCATGGTCTGAATACAGCGAAATAAAATTAGTATTAACGAGATGCATTTTTGTACTCAGGTTTTCCCAGTTAAATCTGCCTTCTTCATCCTTAATTCCCCTGTAAAGCCCTTTCTCACTGCATACCCATAAATTGCTCCTGCTGTCAAATGCCAGGCTGTAACTGATTTCAAACGGCATGCCGGTTGATGTATTCAGAAATTCAAAAACTGGTGGCAAAACCTGTGTAACAAAACTTTTCCCGCCAATCCAGATATTGTCCTCCACATCCGTTATTATTGAATTGATCCTGACATTTTCAAGGGACTGATCAACGTTGATCTTACGGTAAGTAAAATGGAAATTGTCTGAAAGCCTGAATTGAATTATTCCATCCCGCTCCGTACTGATCCATATCTCATCTTCCCTGCTTATAGTCAATCCTGTTACAGGTCCAAAATTCCACCCCGATATATCAATGAAGGATCTGTCATCCGGATTATATACAGTGATCCCATTTTCATCGGTGCCAATCCAAAGCCGCCCGTCAGGCATAGCTTTTATTACCCTGACTAAATTATCAATCAGTCCATCTTTCATGGATACCACTTCACATTTACCTTCAGAATACTTCGTAATTCCATTATCGGTTGCAAACCACAGACTGCCCTTTCTGTCTGTTTCAATGTCATAAATATAATTATCAGAGAGACCATCATCGATACCCAGATTTGAAAGATATTTACCATCCCATCTGAATAATCCTTCTCCAAGTGTTGAAAACCAGACCACACCTGAATTATCTGAAATAATATCAGAAACAGGAATTGAACCAAGACCTTCTTCGGGTTTAAATTGTGTGAATGAATTTCCGTCATACAATGTAATTTCCCCGTCTTTATGTCCGATCCAGAGTATATCTTTGTTTGTGAAATGAAGCGCTGTAATATTATTATCGGCCAGGCTGTCGGCAATCGTAAACAAAGTATTATTAACCCCATCAAACCGGAACAGCCCCCGGTCAGTACCAAACCAGATCAGTCCCCTCGGATCCTGATATATTATATTGACGTTATATTCCTCCCTTCCCCTGAACATCTCATGATATTTCATAAAAGGAGACTGGGCCCTAACGGGCGGCATTAAAGCTGTAAACGAAGAAAACAGGATCATGTAGAAAATCCTTTTCATTTTCCTAATTTTCATTTGAAGGTGCTGAAGGTATAAAAGTGAAACTGACATTTACTTTAACCTCCTTTGCAATTTTCTGATTCAATATTGATGGAATAGTTATATTATGATCCGCAATAAAGACTGTGAAATTTGAATTAACTTTGATGATATTACCGGTAACTGCAAG
Organism: uncultured Bacteroidales bacterium; assembly: GCA_963700275.1. Lineage (GTDB taxonomy): Bacteria > Bacteroidota > Bacteroidia > Bacteroidales > VadinHA17 > LD21. Next base: position 554,244 of record CAVOWZ010000008.1, read on the forward strand.
GTCACACCTCACAATACGGTCTATTTCAACACCATGTATGCTAAGCTTCCCCTTAGCCCTTACATTATAACTGCCCGGAATAGTAAGATCCACTTCTTCAATGATTCTTCCCCTGAAAGTTGAATTTGGGAAGAGGTCGGTTTCAAGATAGTCCTCATTGAAGTGAACCTTCTGAAGGCTGCTGTTAAATCCATCGAAAGCTTTTACAGGTACCTGGAAAGAGAATGACCTGTCAATAATATTCAGGACTCCCGCAAGCTTATTATTCGAGGCTTTTATTAGTTCAAGTGGCGCATCGGAGATAAAACTTACAATGCCGTTTCTGCAAGCATAGATATTTTTATTGTCCTGAGAAAAGGTATTTGCTGAGGCAATAAGGAAAAGAAAAACTATTCTGATGCCTTTGATAATAGTCCTGTCCATTTCAATTAATATTTTTGCTTTAACGGCCAAGGGGAAATATCCTGTAAATATTAAAACCAATAAAAATATCGCCATCCATCCAGCTTCCATCAGTACGTGCTATAAATCCCGGAGTATACATAAGCTGTGAGTTAGTGAAATGAATCTGAAAGACGTGCCCGCCTGTTTCAATATCGAAGCCCAGTGAAAATGAATCGGAATAATCATCTGCTGTTTTCCCCGGAAACAGGAAGTAATACTCTCCATTTACAGAGAATTTCCGGGCCAGTTTATATCTTCCTCCGATACCGGCTGAAAAGACATTATTCTGGTCAGCATCTGCCTCAACCAGGTTGAAGTGTATAAACGAGGGACTCAGCTGGATGGAAAGATTGCTGCTGAATTTCCTGGCAATCAGCAATTGGGTGGAATAGGCCATCCTGGATGAAAAAAGATTGTCACGGTCCGGATCTTCCCACTTTAATGTTTTCATGAATCCGGCTGTGTAAACAGTAAGCGTCACCGGTATATTTCTTAAACCTTTTTGTTGCCGGAGTACTTTAAGTTTCATGCCCAGATCATAAGTCTTTTCATAGCTGCTCCTCCCCAGCGAAAGTGCCAGAATATCACTGAGTCCATATTCAAATCCTAACCGGGTGGTCCCCTGATCAAGACCGAAGAAATTATATATTCCTGTGTTAACCGCGCCAAAACGGTGAGAGACTAAAAAATTCAGGTCATTATGTCCGGCAATTTCCACCGACTGTCCGTTAATGATTGTTATGCCCTTGAATGTACCATATGCATAATCAGGAATAGTGTCGGTAATGATTCCTTCAAGCAGTTTATCAAGATCCTGGGCCGGAAGTTTAATTCCCGCAAAGCTAAAAAGTAAAATCAGAAACAGTGTAATTTTTATCATCGCATTCAGAATTCAGGAGCACCATTATCAAGCCAGATGTTAATAAGCTCTAGTTCACAATCGGGAAGTTTTCCCCTGTCTTTTGGCATCTTAGAATAACCCGGCAGGTGATTGACAACACCTCTTAACCGTCCGTCATTTACAACTATCATTTCTGCTTCATAAGTATCATGACGGACACCTTTATAGGCTAACTTCGGGCCATGGCACATAACACAGTTATTCTCCAGTATAACCCTGATCTTGGATTCCCATGTCACATTTGTAATATCACAAGGTTTGATCCCGTAAAGCTCTTCTTCGCTGTGGTTTACACACGACTGGGATGAAGCTGCAGGAAGAACGGAGAGCAATATCCAGAAAATAACACCCTTATAGCCATTCATGATATCAGAAATTTTGAACCAGCATAAATATATGAATTTATAACAAATACAGATCTCCGGGTTTAATTAAATATACCTGACTCTCAATTGTATATTAATTTGTTCCGGATTGTCAGTCCAACTTATTTTTAAGGCATTTTAAATCACCTTATTATTGAGACTGCTCTTATATTTGTTAAATCAATTTAGTTATAGTGCCGGTTATAAACAAACTGATTTAATCTATCTCTATACACTTTAGGCACTCTAGTCACTCTAGGCACTTTCTATTATAATTCTGATAATTTTGGTAATTTTATCACGCTGAATGAATAACTAAAACCAGAATAATGAAGAGAGGCATAATCCTGTCAGTATTTTTGATTTTTGCCACAGCCTTTGTTATGGGGCAGAGCCGGCGAAGGTCAATGACGACGAATCCCAATTCGGGTTATGCAAATTTCAATGAAGCTGCAGGAGGATACGGACTGGGAACATCTTCACTTCCATACTCCGGATATTTTTACGGAGGAATAACCACCCACGGCTACCAGCTTAATATTTACGGATTTAATGTGAATCAGAGTTTTTTTGCAGGATTGGGATCCGGAGCCCTCTTTTATGAAGGAAATCCTATGATACCGCTTTACCTCGATCTTAGATTCTTCTGGAATATAAAACATATTGCTCCATATATTATGGGTGAAGGAGGTTTCCTTTTCAATCCCAATGACGTAGATAAGAAAACCCTGCTGATGATCAATGCCGGCTGTGGAATTCAGTTTAACTTCGCTGATAATTTCTCGGTCAACCTTGGTCCGGGTCTTGGAATACAGATGGGTGTGGACGGAAGGCGCTCTTTTGCTTTTGCCAGGGTCGGATTTAATTTTAAAGCCAGGTAATATCTCATTTTTTTATAAGTTTCTGATCCGGCAGTCTGCCGTCCAATGTACAGTACAAACCGGGAGAACAGGATCACCTAAAGTATTCTGTCAGGGCTGCAAGTTTCCATGTTATAAAGATTTGCAAAATTAAGACAATTGTCTTATCTTTACAGACATATTTCCGAATAATCAAAATAAAATGGAAAAACAATCAAACCGTAGCAGCAACAACGGCAAAAAAGATTCTAAGCAGTTAAGTCCCCGCGATGAAGAGAATATTAAAAAGGAGGAACTGTTAAACACCCGGCTCAGCAGAGAGTTAAAAAAATATATTAAGAATACAGAATTTGAGAATCTACTTACCCCCTCAAAATCTGATCTTACTTTATCAGGTTTCTTAAATAATAAGCTTCTCATTGTCTATACAATCAGGAAAGGTATTCCCTATTCTATATTTGCCCTCATAAAGGATTATACTCCATTCTCCCTCAGCGACTGGGCAGAATATCTGAACATTTCGGGTAAATCACTTACAAGATACAGCCAGTCGGATAAAACCTTTAAACCGATTCATACCGAAAAGATCATTGAACTTGCTGAAGTCACAAATTTCGGACTTGAGGTATTTGGTGATAATAAAAAATTTAAACTGTGGCTTGAAACTCCCAATTATGTCCTTGGGAATCAAAAACCTTTCGATCTGATGAAAGACTCATACGGGAAAGAGATGGTAATGGGTGAACTGACACATATCGATCAGGGAATCCTTGCCTAATGGAAGTCTACAGGTTATCGAAAAAGAAGTGGGCTTCCGGACTTTCGGGGAAAGGCGCTGCACTTAAGGGAGCCCGGTGGAATTCACCAGGCACCGAAATAATATACACAGCATCAAACAGATCACTGGCAATGGCGGAAGTTGCAGTACATCTTACACTTGCAACCTTGCCGGATGATTATATGATGGTAACCATTTTAATTCCTGATGATGTTTCACTCATTACAATCCGGGAAAAAGATCTTCCCCGCTTCTGGAACTCATTTCCCTATCTGCCGGTAACTCAGGCTCTGGGAGATAATTTTATCAGGGAAAACAGATATTGCCTGTTGAAAATACAATCCGCCGTTACAAAAGGTGATTTCAATATCCTTATAAATCCTTTCCACAAAGATTTCAGCAGGATCAGTATCATAAGCATTGAACCATTTCCGTTTGACAAACGGATCTTTAAGTAATCTTCAATAACTTTCCCAGATTTACTTTGTGAAACTTAGTGTATCGTGGCAAAAATATCCTAATTGAATACCCTGGTCCCGAAAATGAACTTTCCTTTCCACCAGCTGTCATCAAGTGATGTGATTGTTACACCCTGGGTGGAAGAAGTATGAATGAATTCATTATTACCTGAATAAATACCCGAATGAGTAATAAAATGACTCGTTTTGTAGGAGCGGATAAAAAAGACAAGGTCACCTTTCCTCAGATCATCCTTTACTGCAATAATTCTGCCATACCTGGCCTGCTCTTCGGAGTTATGGGGCAATACGATGCCATTTTTTTTAAATACAGCAACAAGCAATCCCGAACAATCCATACACCGGGAGCTGGATCCTCCCATACAATGTGGCACCCCCATAAATTGTCTGGCTGTTTCAATTATCCGGTCAGGACTGGTATTACGGGTATCCAACTCTTTATCTGAGCCCGAGCCCAGAAATTCCTTGAGTCTTGCACTTTCAGCGCTGGTTTCAATATTATTAAATACAGGTTCGGGGTAAACTCTTTTTGCGCAATATGATATTAGTAATTGAAATATGAAAACAAGCAGAATTGTAATCCGGTTTTTATATCTGAAAGAAAATTTCATCAATTGTTTTCTGCTATTTGGCGGTATAAAGATGGGAATTATTTTTTATTAAACTGACCCATGGCAGAACAATGCAATAACCAGCTCATTTTAAAAGCCTCTTAAAGAGCATGATAAACAACGAATACCCTGTTGAGAAAAAAATGAATACCACCATGACTTTTTTCCCGTTTTAAACCGTGAACCATTTTTACCGCATGAAGAAGATATGGAAGTCCGTCATAATAACTGTTGTGGTTTTTATTACAATACCGCTTATCTTTTTTATCCTGGTTCATTCCGGAGCTTTCGGACATCTTCAGACAAAAGAGGAGCTGCGGAATTTTAAGAATGCCGAGGCATCAAAAGTTTTATCTTCAGAAGGCCTTCTGATCGGTAAGTTCTACAGCGAAAACCGCACAAATGTCACGTTTGAACAATTGCCCGCACAACTTATTAATGCACTGATTGCAACAGAGGATGTGCGTTTTTTTGAACACGAAGGTGTTGATTCAAGGAGCCTGATAAGGGTTTTGCTGAAAACCGTTCTGCTGAACAGATCAGAATCGGGAGGAGGAAGCACAATTACTCAGCAGCTGGCAAAGAACATGTTTGGCAGAAAGGGAAATGGCAGGCTTTCGATTCTTGTCAACAAATACCGGGAAGCAATTCTTGCCAGAAGGCTTGAAAGGACTTTTACAAAAGAAGAGATCCTAACCCTCTACCTGAATACTGTTTCATTCGGAGAAAACATTTATGGTATCGATGCAGCAGCATCGAGATATTTCAATAAAATAACCGAAACACTCAGGATCGAGGAATTCGCAATGCTGATCGGTATGCTCAAAGCCACCACTCGTTACAATCCGGCATTAAATCCTGCAAAAGCAGTCATCAGGAGAAATGTTGTCCTGAGACAAATGGAAAAATATAAATTCCTGGGATCTGCTGTTACCGATTCACTGATCAGGTTACCCCTGGTCCTCAGTTACAGGAAATCTGAATCTGAAGGAACTGCGGATTATTTTCTGGTTCATGTGAAGAGAGAGGTTAATGAGATACTGGAAACCATCGCTTCTTCCTCGGGCAGGAGATGGGATCCGGACAAGGATGGTCTTATAATTACAACAACACTTAATCAGTCTCTCCAGAATTTTGCAAGACAATCCTTTGCCGCTCATCTGGCAAATATGCAGAAACATCTCCGGGATCAATACAGCTCTTCTGCAGGCAAAAGAAAACTTTCTGAAATCACCGAAGCCATTCTGGATGATAAAAATCTTTCACACAGGGCTGATGAAAAAAATCGTCAGATGAACTTCGACTGGAAAGGGTCATACTCCGATTCTGTTTCGGTAAGAGATAGTATCAGTCGGGCTCTGACAACACTTCATGCCGGCCTGCTGGCCATTGATCCTCAATCGGGTGCAGTGAGGGCATGGGTTGGAGGAATAGATTTTATTACCCAGCCTTATGACCAGATTCTTGCAAAAAGACAGCTTGGCTCTGTTTTCAAACCAATCCTCTATGCACTTGCATTTGAAGAGGGAATGGAGCCCTGTCAGTATCTTGATAATGATTCACTTGTCCTTTCTGAATACAAAGACTGGAGCCCTGAGAATTTCGACCATACTTATGGTGGGAAATACTCACTTGCCGGAGCGCTGGCCAGATCAATGAATGTTCCCACTTTCAGCCTTTTTCTCGATCTCGGTTTCGAAAAACTCGATTCATTGTGGAGAGGCATGGGATTTTCTTTTCCCCTTAGTAATACCCCGTCACTCGCACTTGGCACTGCTGAAGCCAGCCTGGAAGAAGTTGCTGCGGCTTATTCTGCTTTCTCAAACGGGGGATTTAAAGTAAAATCCTGGTCGATAGCTTCAATAATTGCTCCTGATGGCAATATTATTTATCTCAATAATTCAGACATGGAGCATACGAGAGTTCTCACCAAAAGATCCTGCCAGCTTATCAGCGCCATACTTCAGAAAGCAGTCAATGAAGGTACCGGCACCTCAATGAGAACGGCCTACGGAGTAACCTCTCCTTTTGCCGGGAAAACAGGAACATCTCAAAATTATGCCGATTCATGGTTTGCAGCTTACAATCCGAAGCTTACAATTGTTGCAAGGGCAGGCGCTTCATCACCGGCTATACATTTTAACAGCCAGTCCTTTGGCACAGGAAGTGCGTTGGCTTTACCGCTGGTGGCATTGACACTTAAAAAGACCGAATCGCATCCTGAAACCGCCAGACAGTTCATCGCACCATTTCCTGGTTTACCTCCCGAACTGGAAGTAGCTCTCGATTGTCCTGATTTTAAAGATGATAACTTTCTGGATAAGCTTATGGACATCCTTAAAAAGAAAGAAGTTAACGATTTTTATAAAGTTAAAAGGAAAAAGAAACCCTTTCTCGAGAGATTATTCAGAAGAAAAAATCCTCGTTGAATCATGTAATCATGTTTATTGATCAGATTTCATTATTTTAGTCTGCTTACCCAAACCCTTAAAATATTGCATAATGAAATCAATAAAAAAAGTTTTCAAAAGAAGTACGAAGGTAATTCCTTCTTTTTTCACAGCTACTGTCATTTGTATCTTTTTCCTTATCTCAAATAACAATGCAACAGCGCAGTCGAAAGATGAATGGCCCTGTTTTCACGGGCCCGATCGTATGAACAAATCTCCCGAGACCGGTCTGGCTCAGAAATGGCCTTCCGGAGGCCCGCGGCTATTGCTCACTATGGAAGGATTGGGAGAAGGTTACAGTTCGGTCTCAATTGCAGATGGTATGCTTTATACTGCTGGTTCAGTCAACAAACAGCCTTTTGTCTATGCGTACGACCTGAAAGGAAAGCTTATATGGAAAAAGCCGGTTGGCAAAGCATGGTCGACAACAGCATCGTGGGCCAGTTCATATACCGGACCAAGAAGCACTCCCACCTGGGATAACGGTGTTGTTTATTTTCTTGGCGAAATGGGCAGACTTGTTGCTTTTGAGGCAAAAACAGGTAAAGAGATCTGGCAAAGGGATCTGATGGAGGAATTCGGCGCTCCGGTCCCGGATTATGGTTACTCCGAATCGGTGATGATCGATGGGGATAATCTTTATGTCAGACCGGCCGGCAAAAAAGGCCACCAGATATGTCTTGACAAAAAGACAGGTAAACTCATCTGGGCAAATAATCAGATCCCCGGGAAGGAGGGATATACCTCAGCTGTTACTGGTGAAATAGGTGGCTATAAGCAGGTTACTGGGGCAAGTGGGGTATGTTATTATGGTGTTGATGTAAAAACAGGCAAACTTCTCTGGACGATCGACGTAATAAATCAGCAGGAGTGCAATATCACTGATGCAGTGCTTTTCAAAGATTATGTTTTCATTTCCAGCGGATATGCAAAGGGTAGTATGCTTTATAAGCTTAATGTATCAGGAAAAGAGATCAAACCGGAAAAAATATGGGAGTCGCCTCTCATGGACAATCACCATGGAGGAGTTATCCTGCATAATGGCTATGTGTACGGATCAGGAAGCAATGGATCGAGGGGCTGGTATTGCCTGGATGTAATGACCGGAAAGCAGATGTGGAAAGCTACAAACGATGAGGGATGTATCACCTATGCCGACGGTATGTTGTACACTCTTGAACAGAGAGGCACCATGAGACTTGTGAGAGCCACACCGGATAAATATGAAGTCACCGGGGAATTTAAGGTACCATCAGGCGGAACCGGAATGCACTGGGCTCATCCGGTCATTTGCGGGAAAAAGCTCTATATCCGGCATGCCGATAAGATATTTGTTTATGATGTGACCCGGTGATGGCGCAGATTGAGGAGCGCAGCGAACGAAATCCCGAGAAGCGGGATTGAGGAGAGCGGCGACGAACCGAGCCGAAGGCGAGCTCGGAAGCCAAATCCCGCTAAGCATGAGCGATGAGCGTAGTGATAAAATTTTGAATACTGGAATACTTGTCAAAGTCAAATGATCCTTGATGAAAAAATGGCAGACTTTTATTTTTCCAGCCTGCCATTTTCTGATAGATGTTGTGGAAGATTAATTGACTTTTGGTTTCTTTCCGATCTTCAGGCCGATATTAAAATTCAATCCGCTCATATCCCTGTTGTTAACATGGGTAATTGAAATATTTTCGTTGTTTTCATCCAGCCCTGTTACAAACCTGTAACTCATACCAGCAACTAACGATGTTCTTCCACTGAGATTCACTTCAATATTGACTCCCGGCTCCATTATGAAGAAATGAGTTCCGGAGATGTTCCAGAAATTATCAAGCAATCCCGATTTTGGATTTTCATAATCTTTCGTTGATCCGTAAGCCAGAACGATCTGTGAACTCCAGTGCACAAGACGGGAGGGATTGTGGATATATTGAGCAATTCCCCCGAAATACCCGTAGTTTACTCTGGGGTGCCCAATATTAACACCCCCGGAGATACCGACAAGATATGTCTTATTGATCAGTGCTCCGCCATAAATCCCGGCAAGCGTACCTATGCCTCCCTGAATAGAGTTGATCTTAATTTCGGGTGTCCAGAGCTCTGTGACATTGACCCCCTGGCTGAAAAGGGACTCTGTTGAATCATCCTCCTGAGAAGATGCAGATCCTGTAGAAATAAACATAACTGCCATCAGTGCGTAAAATAATCCTTTAAAATTCCTTTTTTGATTTTCAATTCTTGTTTTCATGATCTTTGCTTTTTTTGGTTAATACTATTGTAACTAATTGTGTTTTAATCATTAAATGATTTTGTTTAATATTCTGATCTTTTCTGTCCCGGATGATTCAGTAACCTGAAAGTATATATCATCCAGCCAAATGAGATTATAAAAAGGAGTCTCTGCCAGAAACCCGTTGCAAATTCAGCTTCATAGACCAGTATGGTCAGAAACAAACCTGATATTCCGGCAAGGACTGAAATTAACCTGTCTGACATATTACTAAGGATTGGTGATGTAGAAAGAGCCAGTATTATGAAAGTCAGCCAGGCTGTAGTGATGAAATAGGAATACCAGCCATACTTCCCCTGATATTGCGGGACATTGTTAACCATTTCATGAAAGCTGACTAAAGCTGCCATTATCACTGATAAACCGAAAAGGAGAAGAAATATCCTTTGGAACAGTAATCCATTATAGCAACCCCATCCCGTAATTACCAAACCTATGGCCAATACCACAAATATTAAATTTAAAATCACTGCAGCTGATGGAGCCTGAAATGCAAGATCATACGGGGTATTTACAAATATTGAATGATCAGGGGCAATTAAAAAGTGGAGTAAAAACATTGCAGGTAACATCAGGATATAGGTAACAGAAAGAACTGCCAATCCAATTTTCTGTGCCGATCTCTTTCTGTCACTTTTTAGTTTCATATGTGCCTGTGTTTAATTTCATGGCAAACATAAAACCACTTCACGGGAAAGGACGAATCAGCCTATAAGTACGATGTTCGCGCCTATCGGAAAATACGGGAAACAATGATTATAGAAATTGTTTTAGCCTGTTATAGAAGCATTTATTCGCGGGAAGAAGATTTCCTGTATTCTGAGGGTGTTTTAGAAGAATGTTTCTTGAATGCGACATTAAAGGATGATTTGGAATTGTATCCAACCATTTCAGCAAGCTCTTCGACTGTCAGTTTTGCATTTTTATCTTCACGGATGAGCTTTTTTGCATGTTCCACCCTGTAAAATGCAAGCAATTCAAAAAAGCTCTTATTCATCTTTTCATTAATTACCTGCGAAACATGATGGGATGATTCATTAATCTGTTTTGCAAGCCCGGACAGAGATGCCAGGTTGTTAGCAAAGTAGTTCCTGGTCTCCATTTCCTTTTTGATCTTTTTCAGGATCAATTCTTTATCTTCCTCTGAGAGGGAGGATTTCTGGTATTTCAGTACCGGGAAGGTAAAAAAAGATCCAGGTTTATCAAAAAAATCCGACCGGTCAAGAACCTGATAGGATGTATAATAGATCATGAATGAAATGTAGGTTGCTAACAGGTAACCGCCAACATCACTTCTCATGCCGAAATATAATTTAGTTGTAAGGAAAATTGCAATAATGATCAGGAAATGTAAGGTTGTGTTACGAAGGATTATCAGCAGTTCGTTATCTGTCTTAAGGAAAGGCTGCTTCAATTCCCTGAATTTCTTTAATAAAATAATAACAGCCAGGGCTATATAGGTCGTCAGCTGAATCAGTGCAAACTGATTTACAAATCGTCTTAATCCCAGCGGATCTTCGGGTATATCAGAGTTTACCTGAAGATATCCCCAGTCGGGATGTTTAGTTTCCACGTATGAATTATATTTAAATTCATCTGGCTGGACAAAAGCAAAGACCAAATAGAAGATCCAGAAAAAGAATGGGATAAAATGGAGTATATCCTTTTTGTTTTTTTCAGGATTAAAGCTTCCTCTGATATAGAGATATAACAAGGGTCCGAATACAAAATTGAGAGGTTCTGAAAAATTGGTAAGAGATAAGACTTTAACAATGTACCCGGTATTATTCAGCCATTCTTCAAAAATGGCAAGGGACAGGGAAAGCAGTAATAATCCCTGGAAAAGATTTGCTTTCCTGTCGTTGCTTCCGTTTTTTATAAAGAACCACGACAATAACAAACCCTGGAACACTCCAAGAAAAATAAATACATCAAAAATACTTACATGTACATCTGTTCTCATAAAGGTGATTTATTTACCAAATTTAGAACAGGAAATCATTAAAGTCAAGATTTATTTTCCCCGGATAATCAATACGTCTGATTATTTAAAAAAATGAAGTCTGAATACCCTTTATTCATTTCACCCTGAGAGCTCCCTCGAAATTACCCATATTTACAACAGTCATGAAAAGTAACCGGGCCATATCTTCCATTATCTCCGGTTTGATGATGTCAATATTATCCCCCGGCAGATGATAGTTATTTGCTGAACCATAAGTTGCAAAGCTCAGAGACGGGACACCGGCACTCAGGAATCTTGCAGCATCAAGTCTGGGACGACCAAGGTTGGAAAAATGGTTTGTTGAGAGCTGCCGGTGGATATATTTCCCGTTCGCTTCTTCAACAAATTTCCACAATTCCGGAAAATTACTGCCTGCATTGGCATTAATGGCATGACCGATCCCCACCCCGTCCATGTTGAGCAGAATACTTTTTTCAAGTGGGAATGCCGGATTTTCAAGATAAGCTTTTGATCCTATTATACCTTGTTCCTCGGCTCCGAAAGAAAGAAACAGAACCGATCTCTTAAGTTTTATATTGTTTTCCGTAAGAGCTTTTGCCACACCCATCATAACAGCTACCGCCGAAGCGTTGTCATTTGCTCCGGGGATTATTTCATAACAACGGCCTAGGTGATCGAGATGCGCTCCGATAATAATTACCTCATTACTCAAAACCGGATCGATCCCTTTCAGCAGACCTATAATATTACTTCCCCGACCGTCCGGAAAGTGTTCAGTAGTCATTTTAATTGTGACGGTTTTACCGGTATTGAATGACGAAGGTTTCAGATTTTCCCTTACTGAAGCAATCACCTCGTCATGCGACCTGCCCGTCCCGGTAAAAATGTCGTTTACCGCTTCACTACCAATATGGACATAGACAAAATCCTTATTGTATGCATTATTGGGATTAGCGATAGGTCCGTAATTATATAGCATCCCTACAGCACCGTGTTTCACTGCATTCTTCAGCTTTGTCTGATGAAATGAATGTTCAAACCAGGGAGTGAACTTTTCAGCGCCTGCTCCCGGTGATACAGGAGCTTCAGGTTCGATCAGAATTATCTTCCCCCTGACATCTATCCCTGCATAGTCATCATAGCCAATCTCCGTCGCAGTGATACCATATCCTGCATATACAACCTCAGCAGTAACCTCACCGCTCCCCGATGTCGAACCGGGCATATATTCTGAAACATATTTATAATTTTTGAGAATAGTGCCTTCCTTTCCCTGTTTAAGGTGAAGCGAAACACCGCAATCAGGATAAACCAGGGTATAAGGTATATCAAACCACTGGAACCATGTACCCTTTTCTCCGGCGGGAGTTAATCCCCAATCCCTGAACATGGAAGCAAGCCATTCCGCACACTCTTGGTACCCAGCTGTACCCGTAAGCCGGCCGGCATATTTCTCATCGCACTGAATCTTTACATATTCAATCAGATCGTGACTCGAAATTGAATGCATTGCAGAAAGTATGGGATCCGGCTGTATCATCTCCTGAGCCACTATCGGAACAGTTAACAGGAGAGCAATTAATACTATCAGTCTGTTCTTCATAATCTGTAAGATATTTAAAATCGTACCCTTTTATTTATTCCCTACGGGAAATTGAAGCTTTTTTATAATCTGTGTCCTATTGTCATCTTTTCCCTACGGGAAATTAATAAGAATTTTTGCCCGCAGGGCATTAATGTCAATAGAACCATATTGTTCAAATTCTATCTCATTTGCCCGCAGGGCATTAATGTCAATAGAATAATATAATCCAAATTTTGTTTCTTTTACCCGTAGGGCAATAATGCCAATAATATAATCCAAATTTCGTTTCTCTTGCCCGTAGGGCATAAATGCCAATAGAAAAATATCGTCAGAATATTGCGCTATTTGCCCGTAGGGCATTAATGTCAATAATAAAATATTGTCCATATAATATCTTAATTGCCGTCTTCTGTTATTCCTTATCAACTCTTTTGGAAAACTTCTCGGTATATCTCGGGCCGATATCCGGAAATTGCTTAAGCAGATCCTCAATTCCCTTCAGATCATCCGTTGTCAGCTTAATTTCAGCTGCTCCTGCATTTTCTGCAAGATATTTTCTCTTTTTTGTCCCGGGGATCGGGATTATATGATCTCCCTGAGCAAGTATCCAGGCAAGAGCCAGTTGTGCCGGTGTACAGCTTTTATCCTGAGCCAGTTCGGAAAATGCTTTGGCCAGTTTCCGGTTATTTTCCCAGTACCCTCCGGAAAAGCGTGGAAGCTCTTTCCTGAAATCCTTATCCCCTATTTGTTCTGCATCCAGTTTGTCAGTTATAAGCCCCCTCACCAGCGGACTGAACGGAACGAAAGTAATTCCTTCCTCTTTACAGAAAGGAAGGATCTCTTTTTCCACATCACGGGTAAGTAATGAGTATTCACTCTGAAGGGCAGATACCGGATGAACAGTACAGGCTTTCCGGATCGAACTGACTGATGCCTCGGACAAACCGAGAAATCTGACTTTCCCTTCTTTTACAAGATCACTCATTGCACCGATCATCTCTTCAACGGGCACCTTCGGATCAAGACGATGAGCATAATAGAGATCAATTGTCTCAATCTTCAGCCGCCTGAGGCTTGCTTCAACTGCCTTTCTCATATACGAAGGCGATACATCCAGAAAAAAGGGATCATCCGGTGTAGCCTGGAACCCAAATTTTGTGGCAATAAATACCTTATCACGGTGATGCGGAAGTACCTCCGATATTAATATTTCATTGTCCCCGTTACCATAAATATCAGCTGTATCCCAGAAATTGATCCCCAGATCGATTGCCATCTCAAGTGTCGCAATTGACTCCTTATCATCTCTTTCACCATAAGCATGGCTCATCCCCATACATCCCAGCCCGATAGCTGATAACTTTATTCCTGTTTTTCCTAATTCTCTGTATTTCATAGATTAGCAATTTAAGATTTTATTATCCTCGTTTAATGGAAAATGTTTTTCGTGAAAACGATCTTTTTATCAATAAGCCTCCAAAGATGATAGCACACAGACCTCCTGTTATAATGACCGGCCAGTTCCCGACAAATACAGCATTTGTTGTCATTGCCAGACCAAAACATGCGACTATTCCCAGGAAACAATCAATTATCTGGGAACGGAGCGACTTATCATGCCCCGGCAGGGAAGGGTACTTCAACCTTAGTTTTCTCCATCCTGCCGGAGGACGGCATCTGAGATAGAAATTCTTAAGTGTTTCATCCGATTCCGCAGGAGTAATAAGGGTAACCAGTGTAATAACTGAAACTGCTATCAGGAACAGCATTCCTGTTCCCTGCCAGACAGGTTTATTCTGAAAATCGAGGATGAACCAGAACAGGATTGTAAGTGGAAGCCCCAAAACAGTAGCTGTCATTTCTCCCCATACATTGAATCGCGGCCAGAAAAACCTGAAATATGCCAGCGGCAGCCAGAATATTATTACAACTGAATTGATGAAGAGAAACCAGCTGACCATATTATCAACAAACAATATTGCTATTACTGAGGCAACAAGAAAAAGTACAAGAGTGGTGATCCTGCTGATCATTACCTCCTGCTTTTTGTTGATGTCCGGCCTGATACCCTTATAGAAATCGTTGACTATAAAACTGCTTCCCCAGTTAATCAGTGCACTGAGGGTTGACATATAAGCCGCGACTTCCGTAGCAACAAGCAATCCCCTGAATCCGACCGGGAGATTACTGTACTTAACTATCGATCCCCATGCAAAAGCAGGATCTTCGAGCATTCTGAATCCTGCCGGAGCCTCTCCGTATTTTGGAATAAGATCATCGGCCCAGAACATTGTGATGCATATTATTCCGAGTCCGACCAGCGGAACTATCCTTACACACAATGAAATAAATGTACTGAACAGCTGACCGCCAAGAGCATGTCCTTCATTCTTTGCAGCCATGAATCTCTGTGCAGTCATCCCTTCTCCTGCACTCGGGGAACCAGCAAAAAACAAACCGAGAATAACGAACATCATTATTGTAAGGGGCGGTGTTACATCCGAAACAGGATTTAAAGATAAGGCTTCAGGTCTGAGCTCGCTTACTTTTCCGAGGATCTCTGCCCAGCCTCCGTTCTGTGGTATTATAATTCCCAGGAATACAAGGCTGCCGGCTATCATAACGATCATCTGAACAACAGATACCATCACCGATCCCATAAGTCCTCCAAGAAGTGTATAGATCACAGTTATTGTTCCGAAGACAAGCAGGATTGTAATCATTGAGATCGGGAACAAAGGCCCGACGGTCTTTGCAAAAAATCCAGTAATATATGCAAGTGTAAGCATCGAAAAGAAACACATTACCAGGGCATACATTCTCCTGGCAACTACGGATGTCCTGCCCCCATATCTTATTGAAATAAGTTCTGCCGTGGTCACAATTCTCATCCTCTGCCACATCTTTGACCAGATAATGGCTACAAGTGGCATCCAGATTATCCACTGTGCCCACCATAGCCAGTTACCTGAAAATCCATAGAGGAAGACCAGCATAACGAATCCACCCAGCCCGGACTGGTATGTTGCAGCATTGGATATTCCGAGCGACCACCACGACAGGCTCCTGTTTGCCGTGAAAAATCCTTCCTGCCCTTTCGATCCGGCCGATCTTGTGTAAATAACTCCAACAAACATTGTTGCAACCGTCAGGATGATCACAACCAGCCAGTCAATGTTTCCCATAGATGTATTATTATATCATACAACGATCAAAATAATTCATTAATAGTCCTCAGCGACTCATCAAGATAAATTTTTTCAATGTCGGGGCTGAGAGGTGAAGGCATTATTTCATAAATGTACGCCTGATCAGCTTCATAGCTCCTGTTTGCAAAAGCTTCCTTCGTGGGAATATATGCCCCTGTTCCGTGAACATAGGCACAACAAATCAAATGGTTATCAGGAAAAGCCTCCTTAAGGGCAAGCTGATACTTAACGAACAATTCCCCCTGAGTAAAAAACAGAACAGCATTCCCTACAATCATTGCATTTATTTTAAATGGAAATGATGAGCTGATCTCATTCCGATCGATCATTTCATTTACCTTGGTTTTCCACCGTTCAAGCATCTCATTCCAGGTAAAGAATTCGGTAATATCCGACAACTTCCTCTGAACTTCAGCAGCAATGTGGTCTTTTGTGATAACCTGGTCCCGGAATGGAATAAGTATTGTTTTCGCAGTCTGCTTCAGTACCGGCTCACCCTCGTACATAGTCAGCCTGGCTGAAATAACTGCACTTCCAAGCTTTTCCCCCTCCCGATCAGTGGCTGTCGGTTCGGTATGATCGGTTTCGCGGGGATTCAGATCACCCGTAGCGCCATTCAGGAAAAAAGCCATTCCGCCGTATGTTTCTTCAACAACCTCTCTTGCCCTTCCCGGGAAATCAGTGGAAACATAATTGCTCCCATAACCCAGAGTAACAGGATGACATGCATAATTGAAAATCGTTACCTTTCGCTTACCTTCTTTATCTCTCAGCTGAAGTACCATCACCTCCCTGTCTGTCAAACCATCAGGATCACCAACACGGTATGCCATTCTTCCGTCATCAGGTTTTATATCCCTGCGGGCAATATTTATATCACATTCCGATTTACCGTAATAAAGCAGGGCTTCACAAAAATAATCATCATCATTGATTACCGAACAGGTATTTTCAATTACACGCTTTTTGAGAAAGTCGATGTAACGGTCATTGGCTTCACTCTTCCCGTATTCCGTTTCAGGTGTTGAATGAGAATGAATTGTGGCAATCAGTATCGAGTCTTCATTAATGCCTGTTTTTTGTGAGATCTCCTTCCGGACCGATCTGATTATTTCAGGATCGACATCCATCAGATCGTTAACCACAAGGCATGAAATATTCTTATCCTGTTTCATTACAACACACCTTGTTGTAAGTCTCCGGTGGATGTCTTCTGACAGTCCCCTCCTGTTTGCATAGCCTGCCAGAAGCACAGGTTCTGCGGGTGTTATATCAGCCTGACCGTAATTAAATAATAATATGCTCATGGCTTTTATTCTTCAAAACGAAGTGAAAAAAGATCAGCATCTTTCAGTTTGAATCGCAACTTCACCGCGGTATTTTGTAAGGCAGAAAGATCAGATCCCTGCTTCCAGTCAACAACCCGTGATATCTCATTTCCGGTCAATGGGATACAATCATCAGCCGAATGACCCTGAATAATATTACCCTGATTATCGAGCAGTTCGACAATAATGTATCCTGCTGCAGAAGTTGAGAAATTGATCACCAGATGTGATCCCGTGAACGTCAGGACTTTTGTCGTCATTTCACCCGGCGCATAATCAGCATGTAACGAAGAAAATCCATCGATCCTTAAAGAATACCTTCTTAAATGTGAAGTAGGTTGTGCATAATCCTGATTAACGTAGAATGACATTTCCGTTTCTCCGGTCTGAACAATATTCAGAGCGGGGTAATTTGTTCTTGACACCCAGTTGCCCAGCCCTATTCCCGGTCTGAGGAATCCCTCCATGAATGTACGCTGAAATATGTTTCCGCCCCGTGATGTAATAAGGACTGCATCTGAGCAATCTCGGAAATAGCCGGGATTCACTCCAAGCCTTTTTGCCTGCTCCTCAGAGATAACCTGTTTGCCGGGAAAAAACCGTGCAGCTGTGGCGATATAAATATGAGGTGCCCTGAAATAAGGGCTGGTCTGGTTTGTATAGAGTTCCTCAGCAGGAGTGTTCCCGAAATCCATTGTCACAGGAGGTGACCAGTTAAAGAAATCAGGTGAAGTACTCCTTCCGACACTTCTTATAAATTTCTCTCCTGCCTTTACCCACGTGCGGAAATAACATACGTAACATCCCTCGCTTTCCGACCAGAATGAAATATTCTGTGAATCGAATTCCTCTCCTTTAAAAACAGGGTCATCAACCATTTTCTTCCAATGGATCCCATCATGAGAAGAAAATGCCACCAAACCTTTACTCAGTCCTCCAAGGGCTTTGAATTTCCCATTTACAGGGTTTTCACCCCTGGTATCCAGGAACGGAGAAAAATTGTGCGAGGCAGGAGGACTATCTTTAAGGATTACGTTGTTGTTCAGAGTCCCCATCACCTGGTAAATCTTCAGGTCAGGTTTTATCCAGTGAATACCGTCTGCTGATTCTGCATAGCAGGTAACTTCTTCGTTGGATGCTTCTCCCTTTGTAGTGGGAAGTCCACGGTAATACATCCTGTATTTATCCCCCTCTTTAATAATTGTGGTATAGGCTGAAAAAAATCCCTCCCATGGTTTATCGAAATAAATAACGGGCCCTTCATCTATAGGTGTCTGAAGCCGTAATTCTGCATTTTCAAGGGATTCAATCAGGTAATCATCCACGAATAACTCCAGCCTGGTGCCAGTTTGCAGTGGGGATTCAGGCTTTTCATCATACCCACAGGAAACAATAACACAAAATAATCCTGCTGATAAAGTACAAAATGTAAGTCTTATTTTATCGATAATTCTTCGATCGGATGTTCCAGACATAATAGTTGATTTTAATTAATATTATCTGAATGAACTCTTTGTGTACCTCCTCTTTTGATTATCCTCTCAAGGCTTAGCATATTAAGCATCAGGTGGCGGGGATGATGATAATTTTCAATCCTGACACCCTTCCTGACAAATGTAACCTTCCTGTCCCCATCGATATTCCAGAGAGGGAATCCGTATTTTTTAAGAGGAAATGTATTGATAACATATTTATACATCTTTTCGAACCACTGATAAGCCCAGGGATCGCCTGTATACTCGAGGAGAAAGAGGGCTCCTATCAATACCTCGGACTGCTCCCAGAGAACTTTGTCGACCTTCCAGATATTATCATTTACATTGACAAGACTACGGAATACACCTCCATAAACATCATCCCAGGCAACTTCCACATGCCGTTTAAATCTATCCGCAGCAATGCGGAACATCTGTTGATCTTTCCTTCTGACAGCTTCAAACATTATCATCCACATAGTTTCAATCACATGGCCGCAATATACAAACTGGGAGAAAGGACCTTCCGGCCTGCTGAGATCATGATTCATAACCTCGTTAATCAGATCGTACTGAGTGTTGTAATGATGATTCATCAGCGCATCATAGCAGCGGTCGACAATACTTTCCAGATCATTGTCAGGGCCGTGGCAAAGCATACTGTAACATGTTCTCAGAAAGACCATCCAGTGACCGCTTACCCTCGGTGCAGGAACAGGAGCAGCTTCCGGACCATAATCCACAATATAGCTGAAATCTTTACTGTCATAAAGATCAATACATTTCAGAATTATTTCCTTTGCTTTAACCCTGTAGCTGTTGTCCTGAACAGCTTTTGAAAATTCAGCCAGTCCTTCAGCTATAAAGAGGTCGCCATAAATATCCTGTGGAAAATCCTTTAACGGACTCCCTTCCCTTGTATATGAAGCCGGCCAGAGGACAGTATAGGAGGGTTTGATCCTGAAGACAAAATCAATTGCTTTTTTTGCCGTATCAAGGTATCCGGGATCCTTTCTCAGATTGTTATAAAGAAATGAATAAACCCATATTCCCCTTCCGTCATACCATGCCCGTTTCTTTGTGGTTATAATTGTCCCGTCGCGGTCAATGTTCCAGAAAAAACCTCCCAGTTCATTGTCGATCGCATATTTTTCCATAAACGGCAGGAAATCATCGAAAAGATATTCCCTGTACTGCGATAAGAGTTCTTCGGGAGTATATCCTGCAATTTTCCTTATCCTGTTTTTATCTTTTACCGGAGCCTGTGACATTTCACCGGGTACTCCTGTGCCCAGTCTTCCGAGGACCGGTGATATTGCAGCGGCTCCGGTTAATCCGAGAAAATTTCTTCTTTTCATCAGTATATAATTTTTATTTTAATGGCCTGATGGAACCCACATGTCTGAAAATTATATACATACGTGTTTGTGTTTGTAATACATGTGGGTTTCATCTCAATTAATTTACAGGTACCAAACTAACCGCAATAAAATCAGTTGCATCAATTTTTATCCTGAAATGATCAGACCCCATGGCGACATTTGTACCCAACCGTGAGCCTGATCTCATATCAAAAAGTTTGAAGGTCTTCTGCCAGTTTGGGATAAGAGGCCTTATAAGTACGTCAACCGGTTTGTCATTGTAATTGGAGACCATTACTGAATATTTACCTTCATCTTCACTTGTTGCAACATCCATATTATCATTCATCCCATATATGTCAAAATATCTGTTTATTCCAATAAAACCCAATGCCTCATCCAAAACATCACGAATAAGATCGGGGAAATTATTCACTGCATCAGTCAGACTCTGGGTTATTACATATGTCCTGCCTTCCCCGTAAGTGTTAAAGAAAACAGCTGATGTCCGGTCAGGATAATCTGCTATCCGGTTCACGACAGGAGGATTCCATGAAGTTGAAACAACAGGATCAAACCTTGAATCCTGGTTTATAATAGTTCTTTTACCAGGAGATCTCCTTGTCGTGATACTGCTGAAAGCTTTATTATTCTGGATCTTGCTTATCTCTTCTGCCCCCCAGAATTTTTCCCTGTCAAATCTGTCGCCATAAGGT
Organism: uncultured Bacteroidales bacterium; assembly: GCA_963700275.1. Classification (GTDB taxonomy): domain Bacteria; phylum Bacteroidota; class Bacteroidia; order Bacteroidales; family VadinHA17; genus LD21. The sequence continues at coordinate 575,053 of CAVOWZ010000008.1, forward strand.
ATCCTGGGTCCAAAAGCTATCACAACCCCGCCGTTCCTTACAAATGTTTCGATCAGTTCGCTGTCGGTCTCCTGCATGCCCGAGATATCAGGAAGAATAAGAACATATTTATTATCAAGAAGATATTGAAGCTGTTCACGGTTTATGTTCATAGGGTAAAACGGGAGGATATCCTCACCTTTCCGTGGGATAAAAGGAAAGATCTCCGTACTTATACCCAGGGAAGCCAAAGCATCGTTTGCCGGAAGGAAACAGTTGGTCCAGCGATCAACGCACCAGTCGCTGTAAGGAACATACAAAGCTAAATGTGTCGGCTTCCCGGCTATTTTCTCAGATATCAGCCTATAGGCTTTCAGACCATCAGAAACGGCCATGTAAGCTTCATCCGTTTCATCAGGAAGTTTCCTTGAATTGAAATAAATACATGTATAATAGTTAAAGAAAGTAATACCATCAGGGCCGTAGGCTGAGGCAACGGACGGGAACTGATTGAATATATTCCTGTAATTTGTAAGATATGCGTTACCCACACTGTTTTCTATGTATCCCATAAATTCAACATGTGAAAGAGTGATCTTGTTCCTGATCCTGGTAGCCCCGGCAGAGATGGATGTAACGTCCTTTACCCTCCTGTTCGGGAAGAGTTTCCGGTTATCAGGCCGGTAAGATGTCATTATGGGTGCCTGGTAATTTATAATATCCAGATCATCGATTGCTGCAAGATAGCCGACAAGCAGAGGATCATCTATATTTGGAGCACACATCGTCAGCAGGCCCTGGTTATTCTTTTTTACAATCCCACAAAAATCCCTCATGAAAGCGGCAAAATAGGTACCGCTTCCCTCCTGATAAGAATAAAATCCGGCCAGTGAAGGATGATGCCCGAACATGCTCCATTGTTCATTTATTATATCCTCAATATTTTTCATATAACCTGTATTCGCAAGAGTGGTATCAGTGAAATCCCATGATACACTAATGATTGAAGGAATACCCTTCTGATCAGCAAGATCCAGCATCATCTCAAGTCTGTCCTCAGATTCCGGTACTGCATTTTTACATACTTTCGAAGCCCATACTGCCTTGACTCTTGAAGTGCCTCCCCAGACCTTTTCAGTCGCCATATTTGCATGGAGGTTCAATGCATTTCCACCCATTGCGATGAAACGGTCCACATAATTCTCCATATCCGCAAGAGTACCGTTTTCATCAAAATTTGACATAATTGCATAATCAAGAACCACCTTCCCGCAGACGAAAGAACCTTTGCCTTTAATCATCTTATTACCATTCCCATGAACGGCAGTAATTATAAATATCCCATCCGGAGAGTCATTATCCAGTATAATTCTTCCATTAACCCGGTTATCTTCTCCTGACAACGGTTCTGTTGTAAGCTCCTTTACACCTTCTGCCGGAATTAACAAAGAGAGTTTTGTCTTTTGAGGTTGTTTTATTGAATTCAGGAAGACAGAATATGTGACGGTATCACCGGGAGAGTATCTTCTTTTATCCACTTTTATTACTATCCCTGATTTATAATCTTCCTCTGCTTGAGAGGATCCACATCCTGAGATTACAATTGCGATTGTCAGGATCATTAATGAAGATCCTGTAGCCCGGAAAAAAGTATTTTGCATATAGTTTTGCTTATTTAAAATCAATTCCTCTCAATTATCTCTGCTGAGAACGACAGTCACCTTGTTATCATGAATTTCCGGAAGAACAATAACACTTCCCTCTTTTACTGAAATATCCCCTTCCCCGCTATTGACAACTGCTTTCATAATTCTTACATCATTGTCTTCAAGGATATTCGGGTAAATAAGATCCCCATCAACCGAAGATTTTATCCTGAAATGAAGATCAACCGGATCGTTGTTTACCCACAGATTTAGTGCGAGGAAATTAAGCAGACAATGTTCAATATTGTGATACGATGCCTTGAACTGGTTGGCTTTCCGGGCATCAGTAATGTTTCCGGCGGAATCAACGCAGAAAAAGGTATCGCCATTGCGGTAGTCCATAAAGTTGTTTTCCCACAGAACAGCTCCTTTCCGGAAATCATCAAGGTATTTATCATCGCCAGTAGTTTTATAGAGGTACAGGCTGAACATATTCCCGTAAGCCTGTATCCACCAGTATGTGTCTGCACTGTGAAGTGACGGATCGAGTCTCCCTGCCGAGGTCAGCCAGATCCCGTTATCCCTGAGAACACCGGAACTTCTTATCTTTTCTGCAAGCAACTGTGCAGATTTCAAATGATCCTTATTATCTGTGAGCAAATAATTCCTTAACAGCATCCATGAAGCTTCAATATTATGACCTATATTCACTTCCGATGCATCGTTTCTCCTGCTTATATAATTCCAGTTCCTGTCAAAATCCTCAAGTACCCAGCCGCTTTCCGGATCAATCATATTTTCAACAGTAACATCAAGTATTCTGATGATCTGGTCAAGATATTTCTGCTCTTTTGTGGCCTGGTAAAGATAGATCAGGTATCCCGAGACAGGAGTGATCATCGAGCTGAATGATTTATTACTGTCGAGGATACTCCAGTCGCGGTTCATCGAATTGAAATATCCTTTGGATGCAGAATCCCAGACATGTTTTTCCAGGAGATTGTTTGATTTTTCAATATACTCCAGGGCTTTCCTGTCTTTGGTGACAAAATAATACATTGTCAGCCCGGTAACGGCATATACCTGCACAAAGGTGGTTTTTGAATATTGTACCGGATCCCCTTTTTCATCAAGGGCATCATACCATCCCCCGAATTCTTTATCCCATGCCTTTTCGATAAGCCAGCTGAATGTACTGTCTGCAATTCTGATATCTTCATCATTTCCCGAAAGAAGGTATGCTGATGAATAGCTGAAGAGGTGCCTTGATATCATGCTGGGAAATTTATTCCTGCTACCGTAAAGATCCCAGACCGAATCAAGATTGGTATGAAATGCTCCATATTCCTTATCTATGGCATTATCAGTCCAGTAAGGCATTATATGTTCAAGAGCCTGGGTTTTCCAGTAGTCACCCGACATAATGTCAGACGTTTCCTTATAGCCGGTATTGCAGGATAAAAATAGTACTGACAATCCCAGGATGATGACGCCTGAAATTTTGTTTTTCATTTTGGCAGCACCAGTGACAAACATTTCAACCAGAAATCATTATAATGTTCCCAGTGAACGAAATTGAGCCCCCAGTGAGGGGCAGGATCGGATGTAAAGGCCAGTACATTCCCTTTTCCGGCTTTTCTGACTGCTACAAGGGGATGACCGGTCTCCTCTATGGTTACAAGTATCTCCCCTTCCGGAATGACCTTTGTTTCATTATAACCAAGGATCGGAGGCATCCCTTCAAAATCCGATTCAAAAAATACTCCTTTCCCCGCTGGTGTCAGCTTTGGATAAAATCCTTCCGTGCTCTCAACAAGATCTTCATGTCCCAGACATTCAACAGGAAGTATGTTTTTAAATTTCGTTCTCCCCCACCCTCCTTTTCCGAGCTCCCCGGTAAATGAGTACCACCCTCCGAGCATCAGAATACCTTTCCCGGCAAAAACAGCTTCAACAGTCAGCCTTACCCTGTCGGGATAAACAAGTACTTTCTTTCCGGTCTCCCCGGGTACAAAAAAATCAGGGGCAAGCTGGAAAAGCTTGCCTTCCACATCACTGAAGATGATGACATCATATTCATGGATTATCTTTTCATATTCACCCGGTGCCAGCCTGTAAAAATCCCATGTTGCAACAGAAGTCACCTGGTGTTTCCCGTCCGACTCAAGGGCACCTTTAAGCCATTTCCCGTCATTTATGATCTCTATCCCCTTCGGTGCAAACTGGAATGGTGATTCTGCATATACTGGTCCCGTGGATACCGACCAGTCACCTACATAATAAATTTTAGCCATGACAGAATATTTTAGTCTAATATTATTACTTCCAGAATATATTTAATGATTTAGTTAACCTTAATGCCTAAATGCCTTAACACCTTAAAACCTTAATGCCTTAACGCCTTTGTGCCTTTGTGCCTTAACGCCGTTGTGCCTTTTCGCGGTTGTGCCACTGCGCCGTTGTGTCACTGTGCCTTAAAGACCGACACCGCGAGAGTATCCATCATTCCCTTATTGAATGAATAACCCGAGAAAAATGCCATACCGTTTGTCTTTTCCTCTCTTGTGATATTTACCTCCTTTACAATCAGCTCTTTGGTAATATCATTATGGGATGTGTGCACTCCGATACCAGGATATACTCTGCAGTTTCCGTTTGCAGCATCAACAGCTCTCCTGATATATGTCCTGAAAAGCTCAGTGTCATTTGTATAAAGCATAGGACATATAAAATCGATCAGTCCCTCATTTGCCCAGCTTCCCCAGTCCTGTCCAATCAGCACATCTGATGTTTCGATATCCGGAAATACGTCTGCTCCCAGAAGCATTGGCTTACCTGCATTTTTAACAGCCTGCCCTATACCTTTTACAAGTTCTGTCACCTGGCCGGAATTCCATTTGATCCATTCACACCATATCATGCTCCCGCAGTCTTTGGCAATCTCAAGAGGTGATCTTGTAAAGATCTTTTTGAAAGTATCACATGTCAGGCTGTCATAACTGTAAACCTGCGTAGTCGGAAAACGGATATAATCAAGATGAATTCCTGCGATATCATATTTAAAAGACTCTTTGATCCTTTCAACCCAGTATTCCCTTACTTCAGGATTGGCAAGGTTGAAGTGAGGCAGGTAATTTCCTTCCATATCACGGATAAGCCATGCAGGATGTTCAACAAGCTCCTTTTCAAGATTGACCGTATATCCCGGATAAAAGATCGGATGGATCTTTATTCCTTTCTTCTTACCTTCAGTAATAAGCATGTTGATATAATCATACTTAAAACTGTTTTCTCCGGGCAGGGAATTATAACAGAAAAGATTATTGATGCCTGCCTGATTGTAAAGTGTAAACAGACTGTCCATCTGTGTGGCAGCTCTGCCTTCATCGGGACTGAAGAGTCCTGTATGCAGCCATATAGCTCTCATTTCAGGTTCCGTTGTAACTTCTGCCCGTTTATTACAGCCTGTCAGCCCTAAAACGAGCAGAACTGTTATAATCAGGCAGCTAAAATTTCTTTCTGAAAATTGCATATGTATATAATTTTTAATTTTGGCCTGTCAGAAAAACAGTAAGAGAAAATGAAAAATATTACCTGTCAGTAATATTACAAAATTTATGACAGACGGCAATCAGAAAAACTGAAAAATAAATTACATTTACAATCATGTAAGGGTTATTGTATTAAAACTAAACTACGTATTATAATACGTATTATAATATGTATTTAAAAACGTATTATAATGGCTCTGTTATGAATTGCGTATCATTTATGAAAGCAAAAGAGCACAATTAGAAAACGTAGTTATGATATCTTGCATTAGAGTTAATATTAAAATAACAAAAATGAAAACCACAATTCAGATGGTCAGGCAAATGACTTTCATTACAATTCTGATCTTTTTGGCAGGTATAATTTTCACCCTGCCGGTTAGCGGACAGGCATCGGATTCCGGCAATTCCCTGGCTCATCGCAAAGGGATTATAACCGTAAAAGCAAGGAAGGGTGATAAAGTAACTATTGAACAGCTCCGGCACGAATTCTGGTTCGGATGTGCAATTTCAAACAGCCTTGGCAGCAAGTTCAGGCAGGAAAACGATATGATACAGTACAAGGAGAAATTCCTGGAAAATTTCAATTCAGCAGTAACCGAGAATGCAGTAAAATGGGAAAATATGGAACGCCGGAAAGGTGAGGTGGATTACTCGGTGGTGGATGGTATCCTGAAATGGACTGAAGAAAACAATATTCCTCTCAGAGCACATAATCTTTTCTGGGGTATACCGAACCGTGTACAGCCCTGGCTCAAAGAGATGAATGATGAGGAACTCAGGAAGACTCTTCAGAACAGGGCTGAAACAGTCACAGGACGATATAAAGGGAGATTTGTTGAATATGATCTCAACAACGAAATGATCCACGGGAATTATTACGAGGACAGGCTGGGCCCTGAAATAACTAAGCTCATGGCACAATGGGCCCATAATGGTGACCCCGATGCCAAACTATGGCTGAATGATTACGACATACTTACCGGTAACAAGCTCCCGGAGTATATGGCCCATATCCGGAAATTACTCCGACAGGGAGTGCCCATCGCAGGGATCGGTGTACAGGGGCATCTTCATGCAGAAACATTTGACAGAAACGAGCTTAAAAGATCCCTTGATTCCCTGGCAATATTTAACCTGCCAATCAGAGTTACCGAGTTCAACATGCCCGGACAACGCTCAAAATACCTGAAAGACAGAGTTCTGACGATGACGCCACAGGAAGAGGAGCAGAATGCCCGGGAACTAGTCGATTATTACAAGATATGTTTCGCTCATCCGGCAGTCGACGGCATCCTCATGTGGGGTTTCTGGGCAGGTTCAAACTGGATACCTGCTTCATCGATGTATAAACCCGATTGGTCAATAACTAAAACCGGCGAAGCTTACAAAAACCTGATATTCAAAGAGTGGTGGACAAAAGCCTCCGGAACTGCAGGCAGGAAAGGGATCTATACAGTTCCGGCATTCTTCGGGAAATACAGAATTACAGTTAATGGAAAATCAAGAGAAATTGATCTTCTACAAGATAAGGGTGAAGCGACAGTGAATTTTAAGAAGTGATCCAAATCTTCACTCGGAAATATTGTACATCTCCTTTGTCTCACAGTGCTCAAGGAATTCATGTGTAAACTGATCCCGGGTACTTATAATACCATAGAACTGACTTATATAACCAAAAATGTGCCTCCTGCTTTCCGGAGAAAGAAGTCTCTGCTCCCTGATAATCGATCTGAAAACCGGCCGTAATTCCCGGTAAAAATCAAAAACATCCCTGAACTCTTCCTCAGTGTAGCACAAGCCTTTAAATACCCTCCTGTCAATCAGCAGGTTCTCAGGCCCCTGAGGAGGATTTGTATATGGCGCATTAACAAACCCCGAGAAATCAAAGTCATAGGGAACTGCATAAGGCGGCCGTGTGCTGTCGGATTGCTGCATTATAATTATATTGTGACGGGATGTAACAAACCAGTCTTTATTGCCAATAAGATACTGAAAAACAGAAAGTTTCATAAAGTTCTCCCTTTCAAGGGCAAAGGGAGTGAGAAAGAAATCCTTCTCATTTAATCCGTTCCGCTCAGCTGCATGATCTTTATCTTCAAGAATAAAACTGTGCTTTTCAAACAATTCCTTTCCGGTACCTGTATCAAAGTACAGGATCTTTACAAGCCTCACTTTAAGACTAAGATCTGTAACCTTGTTATAAAGCTTATATATCACATATTCGTCAATTACATCCTCTTCCGACTGGCAGGGAGTTACAAGCTTCAGCTTATCCTGACCCTCAAACAGCGAATTCTTTACATCACCCTTTTTGAAATTCAAAAGCAAGGGAGGAAAACTACAGTTAGCAGGATTCTTCCGGAAATTCCCTCTTACCGAGACAACCACAGGAAGCTTTACTTCTGAGCCATCGGAATTAAAATAAATAAGTTCACTTGCATGTTCTTCAGGAGTTTCAATACGATCCTTCTGAATTTCTGAAAAATCGGACCTGAGTTCCATCCTTATCACTTCATCGGATCTGAATAATGTGTCAGCTTCGTCTGCAATCAGAAGTGAATACGGATAAAATAAGAAGATCAGAACCGATTTCTTCATCAGATTGTAAACTGTATGAGTAGGATGCATCATTTTCTGATAATTTATCGTTAAAATTGTAAAATAACTGTAAAGTTAATACAGGAAAGCTAACAGGAACTGAAACAGATGAAAAAGATTATTTGTTCGGGGGAAGAGATCAAAAAGCAATGCCTGACCATTTGCTCCCTGATCCTGTTAATTTATTTTCCTGCTACAGCATCATGTATTAAACCGTATATCAAAGATCCGGGCCTGACCAACGACGGGCCATATATTTTTCTTGAAGAGGAAATCCTCAGAATTAAGTGGATAGAGAACAGCCAGTTAAAGGAAGAAGAACTTACCTATTTAAATTATGATGAATTTAAAGGCAAATTCAACCTCCTCAGTAATTTCAATGAGATCAGGTATTCTTTTATAGTTACACCGAAATCCAGGCAGTCATACAGTAAAGTTGACAGCATAGCCGTTATAACAGATGTTCATGGTGAATATGACATTTATCTTGATCTTCTCATGAAAAATGGCATCATTGATAATGAACTGAACTGGAAATTCGGGAAGGGCCACCTTGTAATTCTTGGGGATGTTTTTGACAGAGGAGATAATGTAACGGAAGTTCTATGGCATCTTTTCGGACTTGAAAAACAGGCTTCCAGAGCCGGGGGAAAGCTCCATCTGCTGCTCGGTAACCATGAACTTATGATCCTGGGCAGAGCACAGGGATATATCAGCGGGAAATACAGGACTGTGGAAAATATTTCAGGCAGTTATTATTGTGATCTGTACTCTGCAAATTCGGTCATTGGCAGCTGGCTACGTACCAGGCCAATCATCATCAGCATTAATAATATCCTGTTTGTCCATGCCGGATTATCAACTGAAGTGATCCGCAAGGAATTGAAAATTGACAGGATCAACCGCATTTTTTCTAACCAGATAGTCGGGAAAGAACTCTCATCAATAGAAAAGAATGAAGAACCCGCATTTCTGAATGATGAAAATGGCCCGCTCTGGTACAGAGGATATTTTACCGACAAGAGTTTTAGCGAGAGCCGGATTGATTCAATTCTTACATTCTATGAAAAGGACCATATTGTAATTGGACATACAGTAACCAAGGAAATCGTATCTTTTTTTGATAATAAAATAATCGCCTGTGATGCAGGTATTATGCACAGGCAACCGGGAGAAATGCTTATTAACAGTAAAGGAACGTTTTACAGGTGTCTTAGTAACGGGAAAAGGATCCTCTTAAACTGATAAATTCTATATCCATGAAAAATCACAGTTATTCACCATCCAGAAGGAAATTCATCCAGGCGGCTGCCACTGCTGCTGCCGCTGCACCTTTTTTAATCAGATGCTCATCAGGAGGTAAATCTCCGGGCAGCAAGCTCAATCATGCCTGTATCGGCGTAGGAGGAATGGGCTGGCAGGATCTTAATAAATTCAGGGAGGACCCGAATGTTGAAATTGTTGCTATTTGCGATACAGATGCCGATAATCTGAAAAAAGCATCCGAAGCGCTTCCCGGGGCACGGACCTATACCGACTGGCGTGAACTTCTTGAGAAAGAGGAAGACAATATTGATTCGGTCAATGTAACAGTCCCGGATCACAATCATTTCATAATTGCCTGGAATTTTATCAGGAAGAGGAAACATGTTTATTGCCAGAAACCTATGTGCCACGATGTTGCTGAAGTCCGTTTTCTTACAGAGGCATCTGTAAAATACGGAGTAATAACCCAGCTGGGCACACAGGTAGCATCGAGACCCGGCGATCGTGCAGGTGTGAAGCTTATTAAGGATGGAGCAATCGGCAGGATCAAACATGCATATCTTTGCTCGAACCGCCCCGGAGCAGTCGAGAATTACCGTCTGCCCGGACCACGGCCGGCACAGGGAGAGGCAGTTCCCGCAAATCTTAACTGGGACCTGTGGCTGGGCACAGCGCCTTCACGGCCCTGGTCACCAGATATCTACCACCCCACAAAATGGAGAGCCTGGCAGGATTTTGGCACCGGATGGTCAGGCGATATCGGCTGCCATATCTTTGATGCCGTGTGGAAAGGTCTTGGACTCAAACCTCCGGTTTCGGTGGTGGCTGAAGTTCAGGAATCATGGAAAAATGCCGCAGACCGAAGGGCCGATGTCTGGCCTCAGGGCGATCATATAACATGGATGTTCCCGGGCAATGATATGACCGATGCAGATTTTCTCCCCCTGGAATGGTTCGACGGTGAGTTCTATCCACCTTCAGAAATTATGAACCTGTTAGCAGGAAAAGAATACCCGGCGGAATCAGCTATGCTCATCGGTACTGATGGTGCCCTGCTTATTCCTCATGGAGGAATGCCTGTTCTGCTTCCCGAAGATAAATTCATCAATTATAAGATACCTGAGTTTGAAGCCGGGAACCATTACCACAGCTTTGTTGTGGCATGTCTGGGTGGTGCTAAGACTGAATCACATTTCGCACAATCCGGACCTATGACAGAGGCTATCATACTGGGAACTGTTGCCATAAGGGTTCCGGGAACCAGGCTGGACTGGGATGCTGATAAAATGAAATTCAAAAATTTCCCTGAAGCTGAGAAGTATCTCCGTCGCGATTACCGCAAAGGCTGGGAAACTAAAGATTTTTAGAAAAACTGTCATGAAGGATAATAAGATTATTGTTTGGCTTTTTACCATCCTGAGAATAGTGATCGGATGGCATTTCCTGTACGAAGGGATAGCAAAGCTCTTTAATCCGGGGTGGTCTTCGGCTGCTTACCTTATGGAATCACAGTGGCTTTTTTCAGGATTCTTCCACTGGCTCATCGGTAATAGTACAACACTGCAGATAGTTGATTTTCTCAATATCTGGGGATTGATAATCATCGGTATCTGCCTGTTCATAGGTGCTTTCACACGCATCGCAGCAATTTCAGGCGCTCTTTTACTTCTTTTGTACTATGTGGCAAATCCTCCCTTCATGCCCTCAACAATACCTTCTGTAAGCCATTTCTACATAATAAACTATAACTTTATTGAGACAATAATCCTGATCATCATTGCCGCCTTCCCTCCGGATTACCTGTGGAGCATCCAGAGACAGCTGATCTATTTTCATAATAAAAGAAAGGAAAAGAAATTTCCCGCTTCCGATAATATAAAAGCCCCCTCAGGCTATGATAATTCCAGACGTGAGATGATAAAAAACCTGGCTGTCCTTCCTTTGTTCGGAGGAGCCCTGTTCGGAATGGCCAGGAAAAGAGGCTGGATCAGCTTTGAGGAAGAAAACCTGGCAGCAAAAACCGATGCAGTCAGCAGCGCTTCCCTGACTCTTGGCAATGTATTGTCTGTCAAAGATCTGAAGGGCCAGGTACCAGCCGGAAAGATCAAAGACAATATACTTAGCCGTGTAATGATTGGAGGAAATCTTATAAGCGGATTTGCCCATTCAAGGGATCTTATCTACGTTTCTACCTGGCTGAAGAAATACTTCACCGATGAAAAAGTGATAGAGACCATGTGGATGTGTGAAGCATGCGGGATAAATACTGCCATATTCCGGTGTGATGAGAACACAATCCGAATTCTTGAGAAATACTGGAAACGGGGAGGAAAGATCCAGTGGCTTGCCCAGACATATCCCAAAGGGGAAGACCTGTCGAATATTAAAATGGCGGTCGACCATGGTGCTATGGGTGCATTTGTAATGGGCGGAATTGCCGACCAGGTAGTGCGGGAAAAGAAGATCGATGATCTGCGCAAACCAATAGAGCTTATCAGGGATAGTGGATTAATTACAGGCACAGCTGCTCACTCTATGGCAGTGCTTGAAGCATGTGTTGAGAATGATATCAGTGTCGACTTCTTCATGAAAACCTTCCATCATCATAATTACTGGTCCGCAACCCCGATTGATCCCACTAACCCGGAGCTTCCGGCAGATGGCCCGGAACATAATATGGCTCATGATAATATCTGGTGTATGTCGGATACTGCAGTAGCTGATTTCTTCAAAAAGAATCAGACTCCATGGATAGCTTATAAAGTCTTTGCGGCAGGTGCTATCAAGCCGGAGGACGGATTACGCCATGCATTTCAGAACGGAGCGGATTTCGCATGTGTAGGAATGTTCGATTTCCAGGTTGTTGAAAATGCGAATCTTGCTTACACCATCCTGAATAACGGACTTCAAAGGGAGAGGAGATGGTACGCCTGATCCTACCTCCCGAAAATCATCGTAAGAATAAAATATTTTAATATAAGCCCCGATACTGTAAAGATCAATGCATCTTTAGCACGATGTCTGATCATACCTGCTGCAAGCGATATAACAGGAGATGAAAGCGGTGTTACATTAAAGATGAAGATTACAATATTACCGTATTTCCTTATTCTGCTCTCTGCTTTTACATAACGTCGAGTCCCTATCAGACGGGTTATTACATCTTTGCTGAACCATAAGCCTATCAGATAATCGATTGTTTCCGAAACTATTCCGGTACCAATTGCTACCGCATTCAGAGCCCAGATATTTATATCCCCTGTGACGTAATAGATAAATGGAATTTCTACGGGGATAAACAGGAAAAAAAGATATCCGGAGAAATTGACAATTGCAAACGACAATAATCCTTCATCGCGTGATCCGTTATAGATATCCCTGCCAATGGTAAGTGATGCAATTGTAGCCGCTGCTACCAGGAACAGGACTGTCAGTATAAATCGTAATATTTCTGCCTTTGTCAAGCGCATTTAACAGGTTGTTATACCCCTCCGAACAGGACAAACATCACTGCTGCCAGTGATGCACCCACCATAGGTCCTACAATCGGGACCCAGCTGTATTTCCAGTCGCTGTCCCTTTTTTTATGTATCGGAAGAAGGAAATGCATAATCCTGGGCCCTATATCACGTGCAGGATTGATAGCATAACCGGTCGGTCCACCGAAAGAGAGGCCTAAACCGAGGACAACAATAGCTACCGGCAAAGCATTCAGGGCACCCAGACCTACATCAGGCTTGGCCATATAAAGTACCGCAAGGGCAAGTATATAAGTACCGATAACTTCTGTGATAAAATTATACCAGTAACTCCTGATGTTGGGACTGGTACAAAAAATTGCCATTTTTGCATCGGCATCGTCGGTGGCATCAAAATGTTTTTTATATGCAAGCCATGCCAGTCCCGAACCGAACATTGCTCCAAGTATCTGTGCAGCAATATACATAGGCATAAGTGATGCAGAGAACTTGCCTGCCAGTACCAGGGCAAGAGTAACAGCAGGGTTCAGATGAGCACCACTGACATCGGCAGCTATCAATACCCCTGTAAATACCCCGACAGCCCATCCGAAGGATATCACGATCCATCCGCTGTTATTACCTTTTGTTTTATTCAAAAGTACGTTTGCAACAACCCCGCTCCCGAAACAAAGGATCATGGCTGTTCCGAAAAATTCTGCAAAAAATTGGTTCATAGGTTACGAGTTTTTAGTTTATCGATAAATTAGTAATGTACATGTTACCACCGTCATTGCGAGGAGCGCAAGCGTACCTGAATGCAACCCATTGCGGACCTGGTATCCTTCATCATTCCCCAGCCCACGCCTCCGCTGCTCTTACCGCCCTCTTCCACCCCGCAATAAGCTCTTCCATCTTCTCTCCTCCTATAGCCGGATAGAAAATCTGATCCACCTGCCATTGTTGCTTTATCTCCTTTACATCACCCCAGTAATTAACAGCTAGTCCTGCAAGATATGCTGCCCCAAGGGCTGTTGTCTCTGTAATTTTTGGCCTGACCACATTTGCCTGCAGGAGATCGGCCTGGAACTGCATCAGATTATTATTAACCGTGGCCCCTCCGTCTACCCTGAGTTCGTAAATATCAATCCCTGAATCTTTCTTCATGGCAAGCAGTACCTCAAGGGTTTGGTATGCAATGCTGTCAAGAGCTGCACGGGCAATATGCGCGGCTGTCGAACCACGTGTCAGACCGGTGATGGTACCCCGGGCATGCTGATTCCAGTAAGGTGCACCCAGTCCTGCAAAAGCCGGTACAAAATATACTCCTTCACTATCGGAAACTTTTGCGGCAAGCTTTTCGACATCCGCAGATTTTTTGATTACCCCAAGACTATCGCGCAGCCACTGAACAACTGCCCCGCCTATAAATATACTTCCTTCAAGCGCATAATCTGTTTTACCGTTGACCTTCCAGGCAACAGTGGTCAGAAGCCTGCTTTGAGATTCGATAGGTTTGTCCCCTATGTTCATCATCATAAAACAGCCTGTACCATATGTGTTTTTAACCATGCCCGGATCAGTACACATCTGCCCGAAGAGGGCTGCCTGCTGGTCTCCTGCAATACCCGCGACAGGTATAGAGGTCCCAAACTGTCCTGCTGTCTCGCCATATACCTCACTCGATGACCTTACTTCAGGTAAAATATTTGACGGTATATTCATCAGTCTGAGCAGATCATCATCCCACTGAAGGGTATGAATATTGAAAAGCATCGTCCGTGATGCATTTGAAACATCCGTGATATGAAGCTTCCCCTTAGTAAGGTTCCATACCAGCCAGGAATCAACTGTCCCGAATGCCAGTTCTCCTCTTGCTGCCAGCTCCCTCGCTCCCGCTACATTGTCAAGTATCCATTTTACTTTTGTAGCCGAAAAATATGCATCAATGATAAGCCCGGTCTTTTCAAGAATTGTCCGGCTGTGACCTTCACTTTTAAGCTGGTCGCAATAATCTGCAGTTCTTCTGTCCTGCCATACTATCGCATTATGGACAGGCTTTCCGGTTTTCCTGTTCCAGACCACAGTTGTTTCACGCTGGTTTGTAATGCCGATTGCCGCTATATCTTTACTTTCAATGCCGGCTTTTGTGATCGCTTCCATTGCAACTCCGGCCTGGGTCGACCATATCTCAGCGGGGTCGTGCTCTACCATTCCGGGACTTGGGAAGAATTGCGTAAATTCCTTCTGTGCAACAGCCACCGGAAGTCCGTTATGGTCAAATACTATTGCCCTCGAACTTGTTGTACCCTGATCAAGGGCAAGAATGAATTTTTTCATTTGTATATCCTTTTATAAATAATTCAACAATAATTGGTTATAGTCTTTTGCCTGGGCTTCGGTCCATTTCCCGTCATTTTTCAGTTCCATTGCCATAATCTCCGCCACTTCCGGAGCAATTGCCGAGCTTGCCCTGGCATCAAGGAACATTGCCCGTGTTCTGCGTGCAAGAATATCTTCAAGCTTCCGCGGCATTTCATTACGGCAGATCCAGATTATTTCAGCCCTTGTATATGGCAGCCGTGGATCAAGCAATCCACCCAGCTCAGGTTTTTCAGCAACCAGCTTTTCAATTTCGGCTGCCTCGTTGCCATAAATCCTCAGCCGCTCCGACTTCAGCTTTACTCCATTGGAATAAAACCTGAAAGTTTTTGTAACACATTTCTTCCCTTCAATCAACCCGGACTTTATTCCTTTATCAATTGTCTCTTCCGCCATCCGCCTGTATGAAGTCCATTTCCCTCCGACAATTGAAAGAAGCCCGGAGGAAGATAATGTTATCTTATGCCTGCGTGATACTTCTTTCGTGGCTTCTGGATTGTCAGGGTTTGCTGCAAGTGGACGTAATCCTGCAAAAATGCAGAGAGCATCGGCACGTGATGGTTTTTTTGTGAGATATTTCCCGGCAGTTTTCAGGATGAAATTTATTTCTTCTTCAAGAGCTTTGGGTTCATTTGTGATATCATTCAGCGGGGTATCAGTGGTTCCGACAACAACCTTATCATACCATGGTATTGCAAAAAGTACCCTTCCGTCATCGGTTTTCGGGATCATTATTGCCGAATTACACCCCAAAAAAGTTTTATCGAGTACAATATGCACTCCCTGGCTTGGTCTGATAGTGGGTTTTGCCGTAGGATCATCCATCCTGTGGATCTCATCGGCAAACACACCTGTCGCATTGATCACCAGTTTCGACCGGATCTGATATTCAGTTCCTGTTTCAATATCAGTTGCTTTCACACCGGAAATTTTCCTTTTTTCATCTTTTAGAAAACCGGTTACTTCAAAATAATTAAGAATCGTCCCCCCTCTTTTAACACATTCTCCAGCCATTGAAACAGCCATCCTCGAATCATCAAACTGTCCATCATGGTATACGATCCCTCCCTTCAGTCCTTCAGGCCTGAGAAGAGGTAACTTGCTTATGGTCTTTTCACGGTTGATGAAATATGATTTCCCGAGGCTCAACCGGCCGGATAACAGATCATAGAATTTTAGTCCGACCGTATAAAGTATCACATCCCATAATGAGTAAGCAGGAATAACGAACTCCTGGTTTGCTGTAAGATGTGAAGCATTTTTGAGCATCATGCCTCTTTCCCTCAGGGCTTCTGCGACAAGCAGTATATCGCCCTGTGCAAGGTATCTCACCCCGCCATGGACCAGTTTCGTACTCCGGGATGAAGTCCCTTTTGCAAAATCTGACTTTTCAAGAAGAATGGTTTTATAACCTCTTGTCACCGAATCGACGGCGATACCAAGACCTGTAGCGCCTCCTCCTATTACAATAATGTCCCATATTTTGTCTTTATTGAGCTTTAAGTCAGCTACCTGCTTGTCGCGATTCATTCAAAAGATTATATAAGTTTTAGAGTAATATCTGTTTAATTATCCGGCCTAGCCTAATAGAATTTCAGGCATGCCGGCCCTTTCATCATTGTACTGTCAACCGGACCTTCGGGTATTCCTGTCTTACGGTTAATTCTGAACACCGAAATGTTATCTGATCTCTGATTGCCTGCAAGAAGAAAATTCCCCGAAGGATCAATTACAAAATTCCTCGGCCAGTCGCCACCGCATGAACTGTGTCCGGCCAGACTTAACATTCCGTCTCCTCCGATCTTATACACAACAATTGAATTCTCACCCCTGTTTGAACCATATATATATTCCCCGCTTTTGCCAATATGTATATCTGCACAATAATTTTTCTCAACCGGTTTGAACCCTTTTGTTGAAAGGGTCTGGATCAGCTTTAACCCGTTCTGTGAATCATTGTTGAAAGTCATCAGTGTTGAACCAAGTTCATTAATAAGATACATTTTTGATCCGTCAGGACTGAAGGTGAAATGACGTGGTCCGGAACCTTCCGCTACCGGAATAATTCCGTTTTCAAGCTGTATCAGTTTCCCGTTTACCGTGTCAAAATTATAGACCACTACCCTGTTTAGCCCGAGATCTGTTACATATATATTCTTCCCCTGCGGATCACTTAATATCATATGAGCATGGGATGCATTAGGTTTTTCGGGATTGTATAATATCGTATCCGTTACCGATTCCGGAATTCCTTCTTTGCTTAGTCTGATAACAGCAACCGAACCCCTGGGATAATTGGCCATGAAAAGATATCCGCTGTCAGGCGACAAAGAAATAAAACAAGGCCCTCCATAAGGAATGACCATTTCGTTAAGTTTTTCAAAAGAAGCCTTCGCGGGATCATATTTAAGAGTTGTCAGGCCTCCTCCGGGATTGCCCTTGAATTCCATTACCTCATTGGCAGCATATAGCAGATTATGCCTTTTGGAAAAGCAAAAATATGCCGGATTAGGGCCCGCATCAGATTGTGATAGAAGTTTGAGTTTCCCGCT
The DNA here is from genome assembly GCA_963700275.1 of uncultured Bacteroidales bacterium. GTDB lineage: Bacteria > Bacteroidota > Bacteroidia > Bacteroidales > VadinHA17 > LD21. The sequence goes on from CAVOWZ010000008.1 coordinate 592,488, forward strand.
CCTGTTGTCAAACTCAAAAACATTCAATCCTTTTTCATCATCCTTTGTGAATCCGCCGGCAAATAGCCTGGGATTCTCACCGCATCCTGTTGAAATAAATCCTGTCATAATAAAAAATGAAAATAGAAATGACCTTAAAAATTTCATACCTGTATTTGTATTAATTAACATTTTTTAACGATTTCCATGATTAGTTCATATTGAATCTGATATAAAGGAACTTTGCAGGTCCATTCCCTGATTTAAAATCCCTCTAAAGAAGTCAAATATACTTGAAAATAATTTTGGTACATTTGCTATGAACCCATTAAATATTTATTTCTGCAATGAATATTTTTATGATGAAGAGAATTGCTGTCATAACCATTGGATTCTTAGTGGTTATAATTACCGGATGCAACACCTCCACAAGGAAACAGGCAGCTTCAGACGATGATAAAGGTGACCTGCTGATCATTGATGCCCCTGAGCTGATAAATCTTAATTTCGATTTTACAACAGGAGGATTACCTGTGGTTCCCGGACTGGAAACATATACAGTAATCCGTTCCGACAGGGAGCATCCGGAAAATGCCGAAGGCTATGGCTATACTTATCAGCATCATCCCGACATAGCAGTATGGAAAGGCCGTCTCTATGCAGGATGGAATTCATGCGAAGTTGATGAGGATACCTGGCCTTCACGAGAGCTTATTAGTTCCTCTCTCGACGGTAAGACATGGACAAAGCCGGTTGAGATGTTCCCTCAGGGTATATCAACACCCCTCCGGATGTATTTTTTTCTTGCCCCCAATGGAAGGATGCTTATTATTGCCGGATTAAGGATAAATCAGGAAAAACTGAGTGAACGAAGGAAAAACGCTCTTGTGGTAAGAGAACTTAAGCCCGATCATTCATTAGGTGATGTTTATACCCTCAGACCACCTGGGGAAGAAGTGCCAACTAAGCCACCGGATTACAAAACGGCTGAAGATAAAGACTTTATAAAAGTCTGTGATCAGCTGCTTTCCGATCACCTTTTTCTGCTTCAACAGGATTACGGAAACCTTCTCGATCCTGAAAACAGGATGAAGTGGAATGATCCTCAAAACTGGGAAGGTGACTCTCTTCTGAAAAGAAGTGCTGATAATTTTGGTAAGGCAATGTGTTTTTTTGAACGTAAGAATGGGGCAATTGTCGGGATAGGAAAGAACCGCTGGGTAACAGTTTCTAATGATAAGGGTATCACCTGGACACAGCCTGAAAAGCCCGGAACCTTTGTTTCAGGCATGGGTAAGGTATGGGGACAAAGAATCAATGACGGCAGATATATTCTCATATACAATCCTGATCCATCGCGCCGATGGCCCCTGGCAATGCTTACCAGTGAAGATGGCATAACTTTCAGTAATCCATATGCAATCCACAATGAATTGCCTGCCAGGCGATATGCTGGTCTGCATAAGGATGCAGGAGCAAGCTACCATCGCGGTTTATCACAATGGAATAATGATGGTACCTTCAAAGACGATGCCATCTGGATGATTTACAGTCTCAATAAGGAAGACATACGGGTTGTCCGGATACACGTTCCGGATTAAGCGTTGTAAGGGCGTTGCATGCAACGCCCTGTTGACCACAGTAAGGACATGCCATGGCATGTCCCAACAATTAAAAATTATTAACCAAACCAACCGCCTATGAAACATTAACAACCCTGAACCGGGTATATCCCAATATACCAAACCTGAAATTTGCAAATGAATCTGCATACTATTCCTGACAATAATCTGCGGGAATGAAATATGCAGAAATACTAACTCTAATACAATACAATATGAAAAAAATCAACTATGCAAAAGAACTTATTTTCTTCAGGATGCGTAAGAATGCAATCCTGAAGAATCTTATTCCGGCAATCCTGCTGTTTTTTTGCGGGACTGTTTTTAATCCCGGGCTGTATGCTGCTGATGACGATATAACATCTGATCAGCGGCAGATCCAGGTTACGGGTAAAATTACAGATGCAGCAACAGGACAGGCAATGCCCGGGGTAAATATCCAGGTACAAGGTACCACCCTTGGATCAATATCGGATATTGAGGGAAGATACACTTTATCGGTACCGGATGCAAATGCAACCCTGGTTTTCTCCTTTATCGGTTACGTTACACAGGAAATTGCACTTGGAGGAAGGACCGGAATTGATGTAGCTCTTGCCGAAGAGTTAACAAGACTCGAGGAAGTTGTGGTTGTCGGATACGGAACTCAGAAGACCGCAACAATAACCGGAGCTATCAGTGCGGTAAAAGCTGAAAGCCTAAAAGCTTCATCCACGATCAACTTTACAAACACCTTTGCCGGAAGGTTACCGGGACTGGTCGTTGTTACAAGATCCGGTGAACCGGGCAACGACAATTCAACAATGAGGATAAGGGGTCTTAATACCCTGGGTGATAACTCACCACTTATCGTAATTGACGGTATTGCCAACCGTAGTATGCAACGTCTTAATCCCGATGATATTGAGAGTGTCACGGTCCTGAAGGACGCATCAGCTGCAATATATGGTGCACAGGCTGCAAACGGAGTCATCCTGATAACGACCAAGAGAGGCTCTCTTGGAAAGCCTCAGATCAATGTCACTGCAAACCAGGGATGGGCAATGCCCACGGTTATACCCGAAATGAGTGACGCCGGAACTTATGCTACCCTGCTAAATGAAATAGATGTGTATGCAGGTAAAAGTCCCCGGTATACCCAGGAGCAGATAGATAAGTATGCATCAGGCTCTGATCCCTGGTCTTTTCCAAACACCGACTGGTTTGATGCCACTTTCAAATCAGCAGCCTTACAACAGGCAGGAAATATGTCGGTCAGCGGAGGAACTGATAATATGAAATATTTCGTATCCCTCGGAGGTAATTACCAGGACGCTATTTATAAAAACAGTGCAACCAAGTATTCCCAGGTAACTTTCAGAAGCAATATCGACGGGAAGATTTCAAAGAACATCAGCCTGAGCTTTGATATTTCAGGACGCCAGGAGAACAGGAATTATCCTACCCGCTCGGCCAGTGCAATTTTCGCCATGCTCATGAGAGGTTATCCTACATCGGTAGCATACTGGCCAACCGGTGAGAACGGTCCGGATATCGAGTACGGAAACAATCCCGTTGTTGTAACGACCAACCAGACTGGTTATGATAAAACAAAGAATTATATCTTCGAATCGCTGTTGAAACTGAATATCACCATTCCCTGGATAAAAGGATTATCACTTACAGGAAATGCTTCAGTGGATAAATCGATCGGGAATGGCAAACTCTGGGAAAAACCCTGGTATCTGTACAGCTGGGACGGAGTAACCTATGACGAAGGGAATCAGCCTGTTCTGGTCAGAGGAAAAAAAGGATTCTCGACACCACAGCTGACCCAGGAATTTTCCGACCGCAGACTCGTTACATTGAACGCTCTCCTTAATTATGAAAGATCCTTCAATAATATTCACGATTTCAGATTCCTGATAGGTACTGAAAGAATCTCGGGAGAATCAATGGAATTTGAAGCTTTCCGCAAATATTTTGCATCTACAGCTATCGATGAGCTTTTTGCAGGTGGCGATGCTGAAAAAAATAATACAGGTTCAGCAAGTATAAGTGCAAGACTGAATTACTTTGGACGTGTCAATTACAGCTTCATGCAGAAATACCTTGCCGAGTTCGTATGGCGATATGATGGTTCTTACATATTCCCCGAAGGAAAAAGATTCGGATTCTTCCCGGGGATATCCCTCGGTTGGCGTGTTTCGGAAGAAGATTTCTGGAAAAACAACCTTGCAATTTTCAATTATTTCAAATTGCGCGGATCATGGGGCCAGACCGGGAATGATCGTATCAATACTTACCAGTATCTTGCAAGCTACGGATATAACAGCTCCACTTCAGGTGTGTATACATTCAATAATTCTGTTGAAAACAAGATCCTGAGTGAGCTTCGCATACCAAACCCGAATGTTACCTGGGAAGTTGCCAATCAGTCAAACATAGGTTTTGATGCCCAGATGTTTAAGGGAAAACTTAACTTCTCTGCTGAGTACTTCTACAACCTCCGCACAAACATTCTCTCATACCGGAATGCATCTGTACCTGCATCGACTGGGCTGACATTGCCACGTGAAAACATCGGTGAAGTTGTGAACAGTGGATTTGAGTTCACGGTTGGATACAACAGCTCATGGGCAGGTCTGACATATGATGTATCAGTGAATAGCGGATTTCAGAAGAACAGAATTAAATTCTGGGATGAAACACCCGGTATTCCTGATTACCAGCAGTCAACGGGGCACCCTATGAACTCATCCCTTTATTACCAGGCGATCGGCGTTTTCAAGGATCAGGCTGCGGTTGATGGTTATCCTCATTGGGCTGGCGCAAGAGCAGGTGATATAATTTTTGAGGACGTCAATAAGGACGAAAAAATTGACGGACTCGACAGAAAAATGAACTACAAAACCGATATGCCTACATTCACAGGTGGTATGAACATAAATCTCGGTTATAAAAGCTTCTATTCTGCGATCTTCTTTCAGTGGGCTTCAGGCGCTGTTGTCAACAGATATTATGAAATGCAGGGTGAAGCGGGTAATTTCCTTGCTTCCGATGCAGATGGCAGGTGGACCGAATCCAATCAGGTTACCAACAAGCCAAGGACCTGGAACCGTTACGGTGAGTACTGGAGAGATAATGAAAACAATACCTACTGGCTCTCAAGCACTGATTATATGAGGCTTAAAAATTTTGAAATAGGTTACAGCCTTCCCGCTTCAATCAAAAAAATAGGGCTCAGCGCTGTAAGGATCTACTTTAACGGGGTCAACCTGTTAACATTAGATAAGCTGACTGATTTCGATCCGGAATCAACATCTGCAACAGCATATCCGCTTAATAAGACCTTCAACATCGGAGTTAATGTAATCTTCTAAATCTTAAGATCATGAAAAAAATTGCGTTTATTTTAATCAGCATAATATCTGTTGCAGGTTTACTGTCTTCTTGCGATAAGGAATTCCTTGAAACCAAACCGCTGACAGAATTCTCTGAAGTTGATGTCTGGAACGATCCGGCTCTGGTTGAAACATTCATTAATCAGATATACTGGAGACTTGATGAACCCTTCAGTAACGGAAGATTAAAATCAAACATTGTTGATGAAGGTCATTACCGTGGCAATGGTGCATCCAAAAACTTTAACAACAGTCTCCTCACTGTTGACCAGATCCCCGGTTGGAGTACTCCAAGCCGTTACAGAACATGGGACGATATTTATAAGTCCATCAGATATTGCAACATTTTCTTTGCCAATATTGATAAAGTACCCTTTGAATCCACACTTACCGATGGAAAAACCCTGGGCGACAGAATGAAAGGTGAGGTCCATTTCCTGCGTGCATTCCTTTATCACGAACTGACTGCAGTATATGGCGGTGTACCGATAATTACCGAACCCTATGGACTTACAGACGATTTCCTGATCGCCAGAAACTCCTACAGCGATTGCGTCGATTTTATGGTTGAGGAATTAGATCTTGCTGCAGGCCTTTTACCAACAGCCCACTCAGGAGACGGAAAAGGCCGTGCGACAAAAGGAGCAGCACTTTCTCTTAAATCCAGAGTCTTACTGTATGCTGCCAGCGACCTTTACAATACAACTGTATTCCAGGGATACTCAAATCCTGAACTCATTGGCTATACGGGCGGGAGCAGAACAGATCGCTGGACCGCTGCAAAAAACTCTGCAAAAGTTGTTATGGATCTCGGTTTATACAACCTCTACAAGGCAAATCCGGCACCAACTGATTCGGTTGCCAGGAACCTGGCAGAACTATTCATAGCAAAGAACACCGACGAGGATATCTTTATCAAATACTTTACTACAAATCAGGCTCAGATGTATGGAATAGTTACCGGGCCAAACGGATATCACAACTGGGGGACAAATGCACCCATTCAGGAAATGGTTGATGCTTTTGAAATGAAGGACGGCTCAAAATTCAGCTGGAGCAATCCGGCTCATGCATCACTACCTTATGCCAACCGCGAACCCCGCTTCTATTCAACGGTACTTTATGAAGGATCTGTATGGAAACCACGTCCCGCCGATGTTCAAAACATAGATCCGATAGGTATTATCCAGGCCGGTAAATGGGAAAGATGGGATGAAGCCAGCCAGTCAAAGAAAATCTTTTATGGTGTCGATACCAGACAGAGCACTGTTGAAAACTGGAATGGAAGCTATACGGGATATTACCTGCGAAAGGGAGTGGATCCTGCCGTCGATGCACAGTATTTCTATGCAACTGTGCCGTGGCGATGGATCAGGTATGCTGAAATACTTCTCAATTATGCTGAAGCCTGCATTGAGCTTGGAGGCGCTGATCTGCAGACGGGTCTTGATGCCCTGAACCTGGTAAGGAAACGTGCGGGAATGCCTCCGCGGATTACAAGCGACCAGGCAGCGGCAAGAGAATATGTCCGTCATGAAAGACGTATTGAGCTTGCTTTCGAGGAACAACGGTTTTTCGATGTCCGCCGCTGGGTTATCGGACCTCAGGTCTATAAACCGATCAAAGTTGCTGATATAACTTACAAGATGAATCCTGATCGTACAACAGCTACTGTTCCTACTATTATGCCTGTAGCTTTTGAAACATGGAAATGGCTGGATAAGGCATATTTCTTCCCCATACTCCGTACAGAAATGAGCAAGAACAATTTATTGATACAGAATCCGGGGTATTAACCCCTATTCCCGAGGTTGTCTCAAAAGCCTCCTTTTATCATTTTACCCTAAATCTCTCAGGGGGACTTATTGAACTACTGATACTTATAAAGCCCCCCTTGGGGGGTTTGGGGGTAGATCAGGACTTTTGAGACAGCCTTTCCCCTCCCTTTTTAATTCAGGGATCGGAGTTGTAAAAACTCAGGTTTTTAATTAATAATGAAGCATCACAAATGAAAAGACTATTCCTTTTTACAGTTTTCCTTTCAATAGTTTCCGCTTCCTCAGCTCAGAATGAAGCCGCTTTCAGGATTACCCACGGACCATACCTGTGCGATATGAGCGAAACCGGGGTTACAATCGTATGGCTTACAAACAGTAATGCCTTATCGTGGGTGGAAATTGCTCCGGATGACGGGAGTAATTTCTACGGGAAAGAACGTCCAAAGTTTTATAACACTTCCCTCGGAAGAAAACAAGCCGCTACCCATCTTCACAAAGTCAGAATAGAGAATCTCGCCCCCGGGACAAGATACCGTTACGCAGTGTTTTCGAAAGAAGTACTCAGCTGGGAGAATGATTCGAAAATTGTTTATGGAACCACGGTTGCAAATGCAGCCTATAGCCGGAATTCCCTTGCATTCAGAACTTTCAGTGCCGATGACGATACCGTGTCATTCATCATGTTCAATGATCTTCACGGAAGGGCACAATTCATGAAGGACCTGTGTAAAGAAACAGACTTCAGATCAATTGATATGGTCTTCTTCAATGGCGACATGTCAACTGCAATTTATAATGAGGAACAGATCTTTACCGATTTCATGGATGCATCAATCGAGCTATTTGCTAAAAGGGTCCCCATAATATTTAACAGGGGAAACCATGAAACCCGCGGCACCTATGCTGATTTCCTCATGAATTATTTTCCTGTAAAGGACGAAAAAGTTTACAGGACATTCAATGTTGGTGATGCAGCCTTTCTGATCCTTGACTGCGGTGAGGACAAGCCAGATTCAGATATAGAGTACGGCGGTCTTGCCGATTTTGATGCATATAGACTGGAACAGGCAGCCTGGCTTAAAACAGCGATTGAGGAAAAATCATTCAGAGATGCAAAAAACAGGATCGTGATCCTTCATATGCCACCGGGAGTCAGTAACTGGCATGGAACACTGCACCTCGATGAAACGCTTTTACCATCATTGAACAAGGCTGATATCGATGCGGTCCTTAGCGGGCATACCCACAGGTATTCCTATAATGCCCCTGTTGCCGGAAAAACAACATTCCCCGTTATTGTGAACAGCAATAACGCATACCTCAGGGGAGATATAATAAACGGTAAAATAAGGATCAGGATTTATGGCACAGAAGGAACCAAACCGATAGAACACTTTTTGGAATGATGGTTTATGGAATGGACATACCATGGAATGTCCATGCAATTATGAAAAATTATCCAAATATTTTGCATATTATCAATTTTTGAAATTATGATGATAAAATCATTGAGCAGGACAAGATTATTATTCTTATCATCTGTTTTTCTTACATGTTCTTTATCCTTCCTGGGTGCACAAAGCCTTGAGAATTCAAAACAACCAGGCTCGTTCTCTTTTGTTTACGTTACTGATATTCACCTTGATTATACTAACCCAACCATACAGTATTTTGATAAGGCTGTAAATACAATTAATGAACTGAACCCTGATTTTATAGTTACTGGAGGGGATAATATCAGAGATGCAGCACGACCTGAAAGATCTTATGCTGATTCACTTTACAGCTTGTATGTTTCGCAGATAAAAAGGTTCAAAATGCCGGTATATACCGGAATAGGGAACCATGAATGTTTTGGTATAAACAACCCGGGTATTTCCAGGGAAGATCCTTTCTTCGGGAAGAAAATGTACGAATCCAGAATAGGTAAAAGGTATTATTCATTTAGCCATAAAGGCTGGAAGTTCTTTATGATCGATGATATTAGAATCACTGATACAGGTCATAAATATATCGGCAATGTGGATGATGAACAAATTGAATGGCTGAAGAATGAACTGGCAGCTACCGACTCTCTTACGCCGATTGTTATATGCAGTCATATCCCGTTTATTTCTTCCATGAAAAAATTTGAATTTGGTTCATTGTCCGGAAATCCTGATAATGACGGAGTATCTAATTCAATTGAGTTCTTCAGGCTTTTTGCCCACCACAATCTTAAATTGCTGCTTCAGGGGCATTTCCATTTTTTTGAAGTACTGTATACCAATAACATGTATTATGTCACGGGACCTTCACCAAATGGAAGGTATGGCAGCATGTTAACGAAAACAACAGGATTTATTCTATTTACGCTGGACGGAAATGACCTGTCCTGGCAATTAATAGAGAATAAATTAAAATAAAAAAGGGACATGCCATAGCATGTCCCTAAATTCGTTTTTCCGATAATTTATTTAATTACCCTATACCTCGAAATTATCGCATTCCCTGTATGCCTGAATAACCCGTGCCTCACCTTCTTTGGTGCCACGGTTACTTATTCCGTGCTCCATACCTATTACACCTTCATATTTACGGCTGTAGATATATTTGAAGACATTTTTGTAATTGATCTCTCCGGTTGTCGGCTCATTACGTCCCGGATTATCACCGCAATGGAATGCTCCAATCTCGCTCCAGGCTGCCTCAATATTCGGGATAATGTTTCCTTCGGTTATCTGCTGATGGTAAATATCATTTACAATTTTGCAGGATGGCCTGTTCACTGCACGACAGATCGCATAGGCCTGTGGTATTCCTGTGAGGAACAATCCCGGATGATTCCTAAGAGTGTTAAGTGGCTCGAGAACAATTGTCAGTCCTGCTGGTTCAACCACATCACAGCAGTACCTCAGATTGTCGATCACATTAGCTGTCTGGAAATCCCTGTGAAGCTTTTCATCATACCTTCCGGGAACCACAAGTGCCCATTTGACTCCTGTCCTTTTGAAGCATTCCACCCCTTCCTTCATTTTGTTAACCAGCATTTCGCGGGTTTCAGGCTTATCAAGGACGAACGAGGTTACGGCAAAATCTGCATACAATACAAACGGTCCCATCTCCATGCCAAGCCTTTTCATCTCATTTGCTATCTTAACCTGATCTTCAACCGGGCGGTTCATAAGTCCGTTGTCGAACATTGCCCTGAATCCCTGGTCATAGCAGAATTTAATATTGTCAATGGGATCCTGGCCGGCGCTCTGGCGGAACATTCCAAGACCGGGTGCATATTTCAGTTTGAAAGGCTCAGATGCATCAGCAACTTTAGGTTGAGCACTGCCTTTCCCGATGCCAAAGACTGAAGGAGCCGCCATTACGGCAGCTCCTGATACAGTGGCTTTTCTTATGAATTCTCTTCTCGAGCTGATCATAATTATAAGCTTTAATTAATAATCATTTTAAAAATTATCTGCCTAATTGCCTTGTTTAGCCCTGGCAGCTGCTCTCTCTGCGGCTCTTTTTGCTTCAGCAGCAGCATCATAAGCTTCCCCTGCAACCGGAACTGCTTTTGGAATATCAACTTTACCGAATGCGAATACCTGAGGTCCGAGTTTCATATCAGAGTTCATCATTTCTTCATATGTGGTTTCTTTTCCGGTATAGGCTGAAATGCGACCCATAATACCGATCATTGTCGATATTGCAGTTGCTTCAAGTTCATTGAAAGGCTGGTTATTGCGGATAGCTGTAACCATATCTATATGCTCCTGGACATAAGGATCCATCATTGCCCTGCTGGAGGGTTTCCCTTCACTGTCGAGAGGATAGGCATATTTCCAGATCTCAGCACCTGCCATATCTGTTATTGTGTCAATACAGTTGGTAGATCCTTTTGTTCCCTGCAATCTTTCAGCAACGCTGTTCCAGCAGCCGTTTATCTGACGGCACTGGCTGTGGAATCGTCTTCCATCCTCGAATATATACTCAATCGAGAAATTATCAAACTGATCACCCGTGACACGTCTTTGTCTTGAACCCATTCCATGGGCGGTTACCGGATGACCTCCGGCGAACCAGTTCATCACGTCGATGTTATGAACATGTTGCTCAACTATATGGTCGCCCGACAGCCATGTCCAGTTAACCCAGTCGCGTATCATCCATTCCATTTCTGACCATGAAGGATTATTATCGCGGTGCCATAGTTTTCCACCGTTCCACCATACATTTCCACCAACGATATCACCGATTGCTCCTGCTTTTACCTGGTTATAGTTGGCCACATAGTTACGCTGGTGACGGCGCTGTGTTCCGGTTACTATAGTTAATCCCAGTTCTTTGGCCTTGAGGGCGGTTGCCATTACTGATCTTGCACCTACCGGATCAACACAAACCGGTTTCTCGGCAAAAACATGTTTACGTGCAGCAACTGCGGCAGCCAGATGTTCCGGACGGAAGAATGGTGGGGTCGCCAGGATCACGATATCAACACCTGATTCAATTACCTTCTGAAATGCATCAAATCCGACAAAACATTTGTCTTCGGGAACTTCCTGGTTTTTCTGTTTCAGTATTGTTTCCCTTGCTTCATCAACACGGTCTTTGAATGTATCACCCAGAGCGGCAATCTGGAGGTTTGGTCCGGCATTAAGAAAATTAATTGCAGCGCCCCTTCCGCGTCCTCCGCAACCTATAACACCGGCTTTCAGTACCGGTCCGTCAGGTGCGGCATCGAGCCATGTCCCGTTATCCACAGCTACAAATGGTTTGGGTTTTCCACTGCTGCTGCAACCCGTTATTATAACAGGGGCAACAACACCGGCTGCACCAACAGCCGCAGTGCCCAGAAAACTACGTCTTGAGATTCTAGATTTTTTCATAAAAGATTGATTTTATTAGAAGTTAAAATTACTAACAATCAAGCTGGAAGAAGTAACCAAATGTAAATATATGGATTTAAAAAACAAAACATTAAATTGTAATTAATATTTTTTAACAGACCATATGAAGGTTTAGAGTAACTATTCCAAATATAATATCGTGGTAATTTGATGGCCACCCCTCAGGGCATAGCCGTCAACCTAAGGAGTTTTGGGGATAAAAGTTTCCCCTCCTTTTTTTAAGGAGGGGTGGCCAGACAACGAAATCATCTAACGTGCAGAAATATAAATGGTCTGGCCGGGGTGGTTGATTAAATTCTGAGAAATAAGTCCACTTCTGATGAATTTGTTTCAACCACCCCGGCCGGGAAAGCAAAATTGTAACCATTTGAAAATATGCAATCCCAGCCACCCCTCCTTTAAAAGGAGGGGAAACTTATTTGCCTATAATCCAGATAATTACAATAATTTTCTTGATTAAAATATTCCTTAAGTTGACGGCTATGCCCCTCAGAGGCAGGCCTGTCATATAAGAGTTTTGTACTAATAACGGGTTTATTCCTGATACTGAAAAAAGATATTAAATTTGTCCTTACAGGATTTCATAGATGGTTATATGCTCAGATCACTGAAATACAATATTTTTTTTGCATTCCTGATCGCCTTTATATATGGGTGCGGTAGTAAACCCGGAAATGTTGTTAAAGAGACCAACTCGTCACCTGTTATTCATCCCGATTATTCTGAAATAACGATTCCGCCAAATATTGCCCCGCTTAATTTCATCATCAGAGAAAAGGGTTCCCGGTATTTTGTGAAAATCAGTTCAGGTAATAACCCTGTTATCATCATAAAATCAAAAGACGGAATAATTAAAATCCCTCGGCTTAAGTGGGAGGAGTTGCTTGCAGTTGCAAAAGGATCCGAATTAAATATTGATATTTTTGTCAAGGATAAAGAATCGGGTTGGAATAGATATCGAACAATTACAAATAGTGTCTCCTCCGAACCTGTTGATCCCTATCTGACCTACCGCCTCATCCACCCGGGATATGAAAGATGGAAAGATATTTCCATCAGGCAGCGAAGTATTAAGGATTTCATGGAATGGCCGGTAATAGAAAACAGCGTTGCAGACCAGAACTGTGTTAACTGTCATTCCTATAACAATGGAAAGTCGGATGATTTCCTCTTTCACATTAGAGGCAGCCTTGCAGGGACCTATTTCTATTCAGGGGGAGAAATTAGAAAAACAAATCTCAAAACTCCGGAGATGAGCAACGGATCTGTTTATCCGCGCTGGCATCCATCAGGAAAATTCGTTGCCTTTTCAGCAAACAAAATAGTACAGCAATTCCATTCTGCCGATAACAATAAGATCGAGGTAAGTGATCTCGAATCATCTCTTGTCCTGTATGATATTGATAAAAATGAGATTATCCCGGTTGATTTTCCCGAAAAGGATAAATTCATGGACACATATCCAGAATGGTCACCCGACGGGAAAATAATGTATTTCTGCCGCGCACCCCGGTTAGGCGAAGTCTATGATTACAGACAGACCCGGTATGATCTTTACAGGGTGGCTTTCGATCCGGAATCCCGCAAATTCGGGAATACGGAACGTATCTTTAATGCAGCTGATAAGAGTAAAAGCATCTCTTTCCCAAGAGTATCTCCGGATGGTAATTATCTTGTGATGACCTTACAGGATTACGGATGTTTTCCGATCTGGCACAAAGAAACGGATCTTATTTCGCTTAACCTGAAGACACTTGAAGCTGAAAGGCTTGATCTGAACAGCGATTATTCCGAGAGCTATCACTCGTGGTCGTCTAATGGCCGATGGCTTCTTTTTGCCAGCCGCCGTGATGACGGACTGACAACCCGTCCGTATATCGCTTATATTGATGAAACCGGCAAATCAATGAAACCTTTTATAGTCCCTCAGAGAGACCCGGAATATTATGACATTTTTCTAAAGAGCTTTAACCTGCCGGAATTTTCAAATGTCAAAATCGACATGAATCCGGGAAAGATCAGAGATGCAGTTACATCTGACGCGGTTCAGGCGAAATGGGGTGGGAAGTAAACAAGTCCACCGGGGGGAGCTTGTTTCACAGCATCCCCCCTCGAGGGGGGCAGGGGGGTGTAAAATTGCAGAATTTAATTTAATGAGACACAGCCATCCCAATCAATTCTTATTATACCTCCCCTCAAGGTTATTTTTCCTTTTTATATTCCTCTTCCTGTTCTTTTTTGCCGGTCATATCTTTTTCTACCAGGAAAAAACCTCACTTTTTGTCTTTTCATTTGATTTTCTTAAAGAGAATCTCCGCCAGCCCGGCGGTTTACTTGTTTATCTGGGAAAATTCCTTACTACTTTCTTCTATTACCCCCTTGCAGGAGCCCTGACAGCATCACTGATAATATGGCTGACAGTCATTATTGCGGGAGAAATAACAATTATCATGACTGGTACTAAAAGAAATTTCCTCCCGCTTCTGGCCGGACTTGCTCTCTTTTACCTTCAGACCGATTACAGGTATCTGCTGTACAATAACCTGGGAATTCTTTGTCAGCTGCTCTTTTTCTTGTTGTCAGTAAAATATCTTAAGGGCTTCCTGCCGGTACTCCTTTCGCCATTTCTTTTTTACGTAACCGGAGGATTTACCTGGATCTTTCTGATAATGTTCCCGCTCTGGCTCCTGATAAAGAAACCTGAAAAATGGTGGATGAAAATATCAGCATTATGGCTGGTGAGTTTTTTGGTCATCTGGATATCGAAAGAATTTCTGTTCTTTCAGTCCACCGGAAATCTGATTCAATATCCATTGACATCTGATGGAACTGGGTTACAAATGAAGATTTTTTTGCCGGTTGCTGTTATTCTTTCCTTTCTGCCTGCCCTGTCAATTGTCACTGTCAGAAATCCCTTAAGGAAAAGGTTTTCACAGAATCTGCTTTCAATTTCCGGAGTGGTCATATTATTAGTGACTCTTATCCCAATTTCCATTTTCAGGTCCGACAGGAAAACACAGCAATATTTCCATGTCGAAAAGCTGTTTTACGAAAGCCGGTACCAGGATATAATTGATTTTAATATAAAGCATCCCTCCAATAATATACTTACAATATTTCTTAATAATATAGCTTTATGCGAAACAGGTCAGCTTAATGACCGGCTTTTCAGCTTCCATCAGAGCGCTGATGGCGGCACACTCTTCCTTAAATGGGATATTACCGGCGAGATATCGAGAAGAGGTGGTTATTTTTATTACACAATAGGTATGATCAATGATGCTCACAGGTGGGCATTTGAAAATATGGTGACGAGAGGTCTTACACCTGAAGGGCTTAAACTGATAATAAAGTCAGAGATCATTAACGGCAATTACAAAACTGCTCAAAAATATAATTCGACACTCAGGAAAACACTGTTTTACAGGAATGATGCGAGGGAATTTGAGAAATTGCTTTTCAATGATCATGCTGTTGACTCATATCCCGTGCTGGGAGAAAAACGGAGGATAAAAATTCAAACCGATTTCATTTCAATTACAGAAGATCCGATCATTAATGTTGAAAGGATCCTAGCTTCAGATTCCCTCAACAGGAAAGCCTATGAATACAAGCTGGCATGGCTACTCCTGAAGAAAGATTACCAGGGGATCTCCGCCCAATTGAAAAATCTTGAACAATACGGATTCAGGAAAATACCCGTTCATATGGAAGAGGCTGCTGTTGCAATTAAGCTTCTTTATACCGTGCAATTGCCTTCTCCCGATAATCTTACAATCAATCAGGATACAGAAATGCGGTTCGAAAGGTTTCTTCAGACGTTCCAGGCTAACGGGAATGATCTCAGATCAGCAGAACCGGCGCTCCGGAAGCAGTTCGGAAATACCTTCTGGTACTGGACGTTTTACCACTGACAATACCCGGCATTTTTTGTTGATGCCATGAACTCATCCCCCCGGCCCCCTTCTCTGCTCCGCAAAGAAGGGGGAGCAATAATTCGATTATAAATTCCTTGGGGGTCCCCCTCTTTGCGTCAGCAGAGAGGGGGAATACAAGGGGGTGAGTTCGTGAAAAAAAGCCGCTCCTTTCGGAACGGCCTTCTTTAAAATCAGATTAATTAACTTTCTGAAAACTGCTGTTAATACCCCGGAGCCTGTTCCAGCTTTGGTGCTTTATTAACCTCAGAGCGTGCAAGTGGAATCCAGTAATATTTATTACTTTCCCACTTTCTTGCGTCAGGTTTTGCAGCCAGATCGTATTCCCATTCCCAGTCTCCGTTTACAAATTCCTTAACTTTCATTTCAAATACATCTGTGAGTACATCAGGAGCGGTCATCCAGCGTCGCATGTCATACCACTGGTGGCCTTCGGCAAAGTGTTCGAGGTACCTTTCATGGCGTACCCACTTTCTTGCCTCAGCCTGGTCTGTAGTAACCCTGTCGGGCAAGCCGGCACGATTCCTGACCATGTTGAGTGCATTGAGCCCATTCTGCAGGTCAGCTCCGCCAACTTCGATACAGGCTTCTGCATAGTTCAGCAATATTTCAGCATAACGAAATTCAACCCAGGTGTTTGTGTTTCTATAATACTGACCAACTGTTGCCGGATCCATGAATTTTTTAAGATAATATCCGTTCTTGGTACCGTTCCAGCTTTCAATCTGACCCTGTCTGCTATCAACTCCGGGTGTTTTTATGGTACGGTCAAGATTATAAACATGACCTGTCTGTACCCTGTTGGTGGGATCATAACCGGCACGGTCGGCTGGACTGGCCTGCCATGGAGCTCCATGGTACAATACTGTGCCATAGAATCGTGCTTCACGACCCACATAAGGATTCCTTTCAGGTTCGGCGGCAAGCTGTGCTGCGGTTGCTGTACGGAGCACCTGGTTTCCCGCATTATACTTGTCCCATTTAAATTCAGTTCCGTCAGCCATTTCATATTGCCTCACAGCTGGTTCTGTCGGGTTGTTGTTGCCCCAGTTATGATATCCGCAGGGACCGAACCAGATATTAGCATTATTTACATTACCAGCTGTAAGAGGATATTGGATTCCCCAGATAGTTTCACTGTTCCATGTACCCTTTTGGTTAAAGATCCCGAAATAAGTCTCGGCAATAGCCTGAACTTCAGCGGCAGAATATCCACCTGCAGGCGGCTCAGCAACCGACCCGACGAGTGAATATGTGCCATAAGTTCCATCCATTACAGCTTTGGCGGCATCTCTTGCTGCGGCCCAACGTGCTGCCTGACCAGAAGCTCCGAATGAGACAAGGGTTTTTGTGGGTTCATACCCGCCATTTACGAGGTTGCTGGCACAGAAGAGCAATACTCTTGATTTCAGTGCGGCAGCAGCACCCCGTGTTGCACGGCCCTGCTCCATTTTTACCGGAAGATTGGCAATTGCATCATTTATGTCTGACAATACCTGATCAAGAGTTACCTGCAAAGTCGACCTTTCAATTGTCAGGAATTCACCACCAAGTTCAAAAGGTTCTGTAGCGATAACTGCACCTCCATAGTTCATGAGAATCATTGCGTATTCGAAAGCTCTTAAGAAATAAGCTTCTCCTTTTATCTGCTTTTGCAGATCTTGTTCTGCGGATGTTGGAGCAGGTACATCATCTATACCAGCCAAAATTGTGTTTATGTTCTGAATATTCTGATAAATAAAGGGCCAGCGCAGGAATCCGGCATAGCCTGTATTGGCGAAGTATCCAAGCTGGTCGGGACTCATGGTATTTTTCAAGTGAACATAATTGGCCGGACGGTGTATACACAATGTCTGGTCAGTACCTGAGGACAGAAGGTCCTCACGCATACCAAGAACACCGTTATCGGTATTTCCGCCTAACCTGTCATAGCATTTACCCAGGTAGGCTTTCGTAACATTAATATCTGAGAATACCACCTGTTCGTTAAATGAACTTACCGGGTCCTGCTCAAGAACGTCAGTACACGATGTGAAAACAAACAGTAGTGCCGCTATCGCGATTATATAACTGAATAACTTTTTCATATTGGAATATTTTATCATTTCTCAATCAATTAAAAAGTAATATTTGCTCCGAAGGCAAATGTCTTCATAATGGGATATACTCCGGCGCCCATAGCTTCCGGATCAAACTTCTTTGTTGCACTCCACAGCAACGCAATATTGTTGCCTGAAAAATAGACACTTGCGTTTGAGATACCAATACCTCTGAAAATCTGACTGGGAATATTGTATGAAAGTACCAGGTTCTTAAGTCGTGCATAGGCGGTGTTGTCAAGCCAGTAAGTGCTCATGTTTACAGCATGTGCCCAATAGAAGTCGTTGCGGTTGAAAGCTCTTCCGATATTTGTATTTTTATTGGTTGTTGTCCAGCGGTCATCGTAGGTCCATTGGAAATAGTTCCCCGCCTCACCACGCCTTTCATCATAATGGTTGAACTTATAAAACTTACCCTGTCCCTGCATCATAACTGTTAAAGTAAAACCCTTCCAGCTTGCATCCAGGTTAAGACCGTAGTATACTTCAGGCACATCAACCTCGTCAATGAGTACCCTGTCATTACCGTCAATCTTGCCATCCTTCGAATAATCTTCAAAGATAAGATCACCCGGTTTTGCATTGTTCCAGTGAGGGTAAGCGGCCAACGCTTCGTCATCTGCAAAAACACCTATGCATTTATACATCAGCCAGGCGTTAAATGGATGACCTGTTTCTCTCTGCCAATCGACTGCTCTTTCAGGTTCGTCCTTGAATACAACTTCGTTATGATTATAGCTGAAGTTACTTGAAACATCAATGCGGAGATCAGATGTAAGGTTTTTATGAAATCCTGCTTCCAGTTCAAATCCTGTGTTATCGACCTTTGCTATGTTTTCATTCGGAAGTGAAAGGCCTGTAAAATCAGGGACAGAAGCATCCCTTGGTGCAAGGATATCTTTCCTGAAATTATAGAAGTACTCAAAATTCAGATGGAACAGATCATTCAGCCATTTTGATTCGAATCCGATATTCCTTGTAGTCTGTGTTTCCCAAGTAATTAAAGGATTGGCTATGGTCGGAGGGCCGACAACGGTTTCTATTCCGCCACTGTTACCGAATGTCATACCTGAGCCCAGACCGTAGCTGTTCATATACTGGAAAGGATTTCCCGGGTCCATTCCCATCATACCCCATGAGGCTCTCAGCTTGAAATAGTTAATGAACGGCATATAATTTTTCCAGAATCCCTCCTCAGAAGCCCTCCATCCAACCATAATTCCAGGGAAGTAGCCCCAGCGGCTTTCCGGCGGGAATTTAAGGGAACCATCTGCACGGAATATAAATTCAGCAAGGTATTTCCCTCTGAAGTCGTAGGTGGCACGGCCGATATATGATTTACGTGCATATATGGATGCCTGTCCATCAGTATTTTTGTTAAGATTTGCACCGGCATCCATAGTCTGGATCAGCGATGAAATGTATAGCTGACGGTATCCCCTGAACCAGTTATAGTCACTGGTGTTCTGTTCAAATCCTCCATACAGGAATACATTATGGTCACCGAATTTTCTTGTATATGTGGCCCCCAGGTTGATTGTTTTGTTCTGGGTCCTGTCAAATCTTTCAGTATTCTCCGGAGAGGAAAGCCCTCTGAGGGTAGGTTTTAATTTCATATCAGTAACGAATCCGGTTTGGGAATTTACTGTGGCTTCAGCCCAGTTCGGATAATAGAGAACCCATGGTTTATAGAAAGCTTTCTGGTAATAATTTGTAAGGTCATAACTGTAAATTGCATTCAATGAAAGACCTTTAACAAACGGAATTGTCAGGGTGGTGTTAAATGAACTCAATAATCTGTATGTTTTCTGATCATTTTTACCTCCTGCAAAAGTTGATGTAACCACTGGATTGTCACCATATTCAATGTCGGGTCCCGGCAGTCCGTTTGGCCAGAATGACCAGTTTGTCGGAACAAGGCGTGTTGACTGGCCGACAATTGCATCGGCCGATTTGTATGGATACATTCTGTTTACCTGGAATCCTGCCAGCTCAACTCCTGTCTTTAACCAGGTGGTGATCGGCAGATCAACCTTTGTGCGGACGTTAAACTGCTTATAATTGGTAGAGGATTGTTTATAAAATGATTCATCACCTTTAAGACCGAGAGAAACATAATAGGTCATTCCTTTCGAACCACCGTCTATTGTAAGATTATGCCTGTAGGCTGTTGTCCACTTTTTTATCAGATCAGCATACCAGTCTGTATCCGGATGTCTCCATGGGTCTGCACCGGATTTGAATAATTCAATATCGGCATCCGTGTAGGTTCTCGTTTTGCCTGTTGAAGTCTGATATTCTGAAAGCATTGTTGCATATTCAGCAGAATTGGTTACATCGGGGATTACGGTCGGGGTCTGTAAGCCCTGGTAGAATTGATAATTAAGTCTGGGAGCTCCTTCCGTTCCTCTTTTGGTTGTGATCAGAATTACCCCGTTTGCTGCCTGGGCTCCGTATATTGCAGCAGATGCATCTTTCAGGACAGACAGGCTTTCGATATCATTGGGGTCTATTTCATCCATATTACGTCCGGGAACACCGTCAATAATAACCAGAGGAGCAGTTTGACTCTGGACAACTCCGTTATTCCTGTCACCTCCAAGAGTGCTTCGACCGCGAACAAGTATCCTTGTTGCGTATTGCCCCGGCTCTCCATTGTTCTGTATAACTATTGAACCCGGCAACCGGCCTCCGAGTGCAGTTGAAACGTTTGGAGAAGGTACCGACTGAATAGTCTGACCCGAGATTGATGTTACCGATCCGATAACGTTTGCACGTTTCTGGGTTGAATACCCCACAACAACAACTTCGTCAAGGTCGGTTACCACTCCAGTAAGGACCATGTCAACAACGCTCCTTCCGCTGATCGCAATTTCCTGGGTTACATAACCGATAAATGAAAATACCAGGGTTCCATTCCTGTCAGCATTTGAAATGCTGTATTTCCCATCAACATCGGTCATCGCCCCGAGTGTGGTCCCTTTAACGAGGACATTCACACCAGGCATTGCCGCTCCTGTTGATGCATCGGTCACGGTTCCCGCAACAGTTACCTGCTGCACTTCATTAAAAAGATTATCCGGTGAATAGGACCACGCGGGCAGCGTCAATCCTGACACCAGAATAAAAGCAAGCATTTTTGCAGCTAAAGGTAACCTGCAAAAACTCACATCAGGCCATCCAGGCCAGAAAAAACGGGTAGTTTTTTTCATACCATTTCACTGTTAGTTAGTTAGTTAAATACAAACCTATTTAGCCCGGGGATCTAATCCCCAATGGGGTTCCACGATTAGTTGACGAAAATTAAGTTTTTTTAACTTAATAAAAAAATTTATGACAAAGATTTCATACGTCAATAATTTTGTTTTTAATGGCCGTATGGAACCTCCATGTTTTTGTTAAACATATTATCACTCTTATTTGTGTCTATTATAAACATGGAGGTTTTAAATGAGAATCTGAAGATTGTTTGTTAACCAGTTCAGGGATCAGGGTTTAGGGTGCAGGTCCTGCGAATGTCTAGTGATTTCCGGTATTTTCGTCAAATTCACACACGACCCTGAATCCTACGTGGAAGCAGTCGGAATACCACCAGATACTTTTCGGGATCTGCGGATCGGTCTTAAGCCATTCCTCAGTTTTTGTATATCCGCGGGCAGCACTTCGCACACTTCCTGCCATGTCCAGGAATGATCCTCCCCTTATAACATGTTCCTCACCTGTCTCCGGCCCCGTAGGATCTTTGATGATCCCCTCTGAGTATTGTGAATAAGCATCAGTCTGGTACCAGTCGGAACAGAATTCGGCAACGTTGCCAAGCATATTTTTCAAACCAAACGGATTGGGTTTAACAAGGTCGGGGGTCTGGGTTTTTGATGGACTATTACCTTTAAATATTATATATGTATTGATGACAGTTGTATCATTCTTCGAAAGCTTTGCCCTCAGACCTGTTTTTTCAAATTTTGCAGGATCACCGGGGAAGAAATAGGGAGTCTCCGTCCCTGCCCTGCAGGCATATTCCCATTCGGCTTCAGTGGGAAGCCGGTAAGTCTTACCTGTAACCTGTGACAGCCATTTACAATATGTCTCGGCTGAATGGTAAGTAAAGGAAATGGCCGGTCTCTGACCCATTCCCCAACCCTGATCAGGCTGGCCATAGGGCGGTGTTGCTCCTGATATGGCATCTGTTTCAGCCGCGTTCTGAGATCTGATACCCTCAGTGTCGGTACTTCTCCCTTCAGCTGATGTCTGTGAATAAAAAGAAAGATATTCATCCCATGTCACTTCAACTTCGGCCATGAAGAAAGAACTTATTTCAACTTCTTTCACAGGGCCTTCATCATCTCTTCTGAAAGGTTCATCAGCCGGGCTTCCCATTTTAAAGGTCCCACCCGGAATTGCCATCATGTTAAATGAAATTGAGGAGCTGGGTATCTGCTCGGTGAATGATTTGAATTCACTGACTTTTGCAGGTTCGGTGAATATCTCTTTGGGTGCGGAAGATGCGGCTCCGAAAGTCTTATTGCTGCCATGGGTATAACCTTCCATAAAGTGCCCAGCATTAAGATGACAGTTTATACAGTGAAGATCAGGTGTTTTCTTTGTCTGCTTGTAATAAAGGTGTGCGTCTTCACCTTCCTTGGTAAGCTCTGCAGGAAAAAGATTCTCATGGCATTTTATGCAGCTGCTCTCGAAAGTATGAATCCGTGCATGCTCCAGCCTTCCCTTTTCCTCCCAGTCGAATGATGCTGAATCTTTTGTCCAGTAAGCCCAAAGGTCGCGTAATCCCGTTGTTGCCTTTGCCCAGAGATATCCGTCGCCTTTTGGTGGAAGATGACAATCAGCACACCCGACCCGGTATCCCGACTTCGTCTCATAATGAACCGATTTTTTCCAGGCATTGTCGGCTGCAGGATGGATATGGCATGACATGCAAAATTCATTGGTAGAGGTCACTTCGATAGCTTTGCCCCCTCCGAGTATTAACAATATCCCCAGAATCAGTCCGGGTGTGAACCATAACAGGAATTTCTTCATCATCGTCATTTATAACCGGATGAAGATAAATAATTATCTTAAATCTTACTCTCAAAGCAATAATTTAAATGATAAAACCCTCTGTGGACCTCTGTGTATCTTTCACCCACCGAAGCCTTGGCGAAGGTGGGCTCTGTGGACCTCTGTGTAATAAAAAGATTTTAAAGAACTTACACAGAGTTACACAGAGGGTTCACAGAGAGACACAGAGGCTCAAGAAATTCGACAAATTATATTTTCATTTTATAAATGTTATTTTTGCAAACAAAGATTTTATGGAATGAAAAAAACTATTATAACATTTATATTATTACTGTCAGTCTTCACCCTTCACTCCCATCCCTGGAAACCATCCCATTATGTAATTATTGATACCGACGGCGGGATAGACGACATGAGAGCAGTCTCAATGCTTCTGGCGTCGCGCGATGTAAGGGTACTCGGAATAACCACTTCCGGCGGAGCTCTTTCACCGGGAAATGCATATATAAAAATCAAAAGCCTTCTTAATTCATTCTATCACGAGGGAATACCCGTTGGAACTGACGTAAGCAGCACGTATAAGCTTAAGGAATTTCCTGTTGCACTTAACACCAGATGGGGTAATGAGGAGGCCATTGATATTAAGACAGCCCTGGAAAATATGGCTGTTATCTCCGGATTGCTTTCAGCAGAAAAAACAAAGATCACCTTTATCTGCCTGGGGAGCATGACTACTGCTCAGAAGGCTCTCAGAAACGTTCCTTTGTTCAGGCAGCAGGTAAAGGATATTGTCTGGAGTGCCGATGAAGCCGGGTATCTGAACGGATTCAATTATAACATCGACAAAGAGGGATCTGCCGCAATGCTAAGACAGGAGATCCCTGTCAAAATTATCAGGAGCCAGAATAGTGAACAAGGTCCCTTCTACAATGAAGAATTTATAAAATCTTTAGGTACAATAAATACTGCTTATGCCGTAAAGATTTCATCATTCTTCAACAACCAGACTACAAAAAATCATAAGTTCTCATATTATGGAACTGACGAGATGGCAGCGATATTCCTGCATTATCCGGATCTGTTTGTAAATAAAACCACAGGAAATATTTCCGAAAGCACACCTGCTGATCCTGTCGCCATAAGGGAGAGCGCCACACGTATTTTAAAAGGTGAAACTGTCGAAAGTAATCAGGTAATAAAACAGTTCCCTGTGGATCCTGGATTTTACTTTGACGATATCAATCCATCCATAAATGAAATTATTTTGAAATACGGAATAGACGAATGGACATCCGGGGTTCTTGCAAATGAACTGCACAGGCATCTGGGGACATATGCCATTATTGGAGTAAAAATGGGAATCCGTGCACGGGAATATTTCAATACCGGTGTTGATGAATTCAAAGCAGTCTCGTTTGCCGGATCAACTCCGCCATTAAGTTGCATGAATGATGGTATCCAGGTAAGTACCGGAGCAACTCCCGGTCACGGATTGCTAACAGTCCGGAGCGATACTGTTCTGCGTCCGGCTGTTGATTTTACCTATCTGGCTCGCAGTATCCGGATAAGCCTTAAACCTGAAATAGCGAAGAAGATCAGCTCCGAGCTGAAGGAAATAAACTTCATTTATGGTCTCGACAGTGATATATACTGGGAGCTGGTGAGGAAAAATACGATCAAGTACTGGCGCGAAATGGACAGGCATGAAATATTCGTGATCGAGCCACTGAATTAGATCATTTTCTTCAGGTCATTACGGATTGCTTCGTCTCATCATTTGTTGTACTCATCGAAGAAGTCATTCCCCTTATCATCGGTAAGTATGAATGCCGCCATGTTTTCAACCCTGATCTTCCTTATCGCTTCCATCCCAAGGTCTTCGAAATCGACCAGTTCAACAGATTTTATATTCTCAGCCGCAAGTATTGCCGCAGGACCTCCGATTGACCCGAGGAAAAATCCTCCGTACTTTTTGCATGCCTCGATCACCGCTCTGTTACGGTTACCTTTTGCCACCATAATGAGTGATCCCCCAAGACTCTGGAAAAGATCAACATAATTATCCATCCGTCCTGCGGTTGTCGGGCCGAAGCTTCCCGACACCATCCCGGAAGGTGTTTTGGCCGGACCGGCATAATATACCGGATGATTTTTGAAATATTCAGGCATGGGTTTGCCTTCATCGATCATCGCTTTTATCCTCGCATGCGCTATATCACGTGCAACAATAAGTGTCCCGGTAAGACTGAGCCTGGTTTTGACAGGATATTTAGTAAGCTGGGCTAGTATCTCCTTCATGGGTCTGTCGAGATCAACCTCAACAGGCTTTTCAAGCACCGGCGCCTTTTCAGGCATAAAACGGGCAGGATTCTTTTCAAGTTCTTCGAGGAATATTCCTTCGCCTGTTATTTTCGCTTTTATATTCCTGTCGGCGCTGCAGCTCACACCAATCCCAACAGGGCAGGATGCTGCATGGCGCGGCAGTCTTATCACTCTCACATCATGTACAAAATATTTTCCGCCGAACTGTGCTCCCACTCCATATTCGTGACAAATTTTCTCAATTTTTTTCTCCCATTCAATATCCCTGAAAGCCCGTCCGCTCTCATTCCCTGAAGTTGGCAAATGGTCCAGATAACCCGCCGAAGCCTCTTTTACGGTTTTCAGTGTTGCTTCTGCCGATGTTCCTCCGATAACCAGAGCAAGATGGTAAGGAGGACAGCCGGATGTTCCCAGATCTTTTATTTTCTCTTTCACGAATCTTGCCAGAGATTCTTCATTAAGAAGCGATTTGGTCTGCTGATACAGGAATGTTTTATTGGCTGAACCGCCTCCCTTTGTAATGAAAAGGAATTCATAGGAAGCGCCTTCCGTTGCATAAATGTCGATCTGAGCAGGCATGTTGGTACACGAATTCTTTTCATCAAACATTGACCAGGGAATAATCTGGGAATATCTCAGATTTTTTTCCTGGTATGTCTCATAGATCCCTTTTGAAAGATGAAGCGCATCATTTGCACCTGTCCAGATCTGTTCGCCCTTTTTGCCGATCACTATTGCCGTACCTGTATCCTGGCACCACGGTAGATGACCTTCAGCAGAAATGACCGAATTCCTGAGCATAGTATATGCCACAAAACGGTCATTATCGGTAGCTTCAGGATCATCAATGATTTTGCGGAGATTCTGAGTATGGGCTGTTCTCAGGAAGAAAGAGAGATCAGAAATAGCTGTCCTGGCAAGAAGTTCGAGACCGGCGGGATCGACTTTAAGTATTTTTCTCCCTCCGACTTCAATAGTTGTCACAAAATCTTTTGTGAGCATCTTGTATTCTGTTGTGTCCTTTTCAATCTGAAAAGGCTTTTCGTAAATAAAGTTTGCCATTTAATTCTTCTATATCTCCGAAAATTTAAATTTATTTTTTACTCTTATTCCCTTTGGTGTCATCTGAAGATCACAGCATTCAACATGCTGATCGTGCTGGAAAACCAGGATATAATTGTTTTCCAGAGCCTCTTCAAGGATCTGTTTCTTCTCATCAATCGTCTTAAGCGATTCGATATCATAGCTCATGTTCCATATCAATGGAAGATGTGCTAATGTCGGGATAAGATCTCCCGTGTAAATAAGAATTTTATCCCTGTAATTTAAAACCGGGATCATCAGTCCGGGTGTATGCCCGAAGCAAGTTCTTAATGAAAATCCTTTAAAGAGCTCCCCGTCCTCATCAACAAGACTTAGCCTTCCACTTTCATATATTGGGAGGAAATTCTCTTCAAGAAAGGCATCTTCCTCTCTTGGATTATTTTTTAAAGCCCACTCCCACTGGGCTCTGCTCACATGAAATGTTGCTTCGGGGAATACCAGCTCATAACCTGTCCCTTCAGATTTCTTCCTGACACACCCCCCGCAGTGATCCGCATGAAGATGAGTAAGCACCACATCAGTAATATCCCGGGGAGCATATCCCCTTTTCGCCAGACCCTCAATCAACCCTTCCCCGTTATGAAGATACACATGTCTGAAAAATTTATCATCCTGTTTATCACCCCAGCCTGTATCAACGAGTATCACATGACCATCGGTTTCAACAATCAGCGACCGGAGAGTAAGGACAATAAGATTATTCTCATCGGAACTGTAAACACGTGACCATAGAGCTTTCGGTACGACGCCGAACATTGCACCACCGTCGACTTTAAAGTTCGCAATATTGAACAGAAACGCTTCCATTTTACATTTATTTGAATGTTCCAGGTTCAAGGTTTCAGGTTCCAGGTTTTCAAACCTGGAACCTGGAACTTGAAACCTGGAACTTCTATAATTAACAATCTAACATGAGTTATTGTTGATTTTGTTTTATCGTGTGTTGCCCTTTCTTTGATGTAAGCTGATACATAATTCTCATAAGTAACCTTAAGGTCTGATATGAGAGCCAGCCGTTGATCTTTGTAAACCATGTCTGTCTGCGGTTAAAGTCCTCAAGGGTAACCTGTCTGCAGTCATTTCTGATTATCTCCGTCAGCACTTCATCAAATTGCTGTGTAAATTTTTCATCTAGAATACCCGCATTGATCTCAACACTTGCATAATCGCTTATATGGTTCAGGTTGTAGCTGCCGATAGTGCTCCATTTGCCGTCGACCGTTGCCACTTTGGCATGCAGATTGGCCGGCAGATATTCATATATCCTGATCTTATTCCTGAGGATAAAATCATAAAGGAACTCTGTTGCTCTCTTGAACATCGGGGCATCAGATTCTGCCGAGAATACAACTGAAATATCCACTCCCCTCAGACCTGCATTTTTAAGAAGCTTGCGTTCATTTCTCCCGGGCAGGAAATAACTTGCGAAAATGATCATTTTCTTTTCGGCCAGTCTGACCATTTCCCTGTAGCTTCTCAGTATTTCCATTTTGTTCCTGTACCAGTGGTTCTGCAGTACCTTTAATTTAATATCCTCCCTGTATACCGCCTGGGTATGAACTATTTCATGCGACCGTTCCTCTTTTGGAATGAATGTTTTGTTCCAGAGCTTTTTAAGTATTGAAAGAGTATGGACGCATTCGGGACCTTTAAAAAGGACTGCAAAATCGAGCCACTCTTTTTTGCCCGGAGAACCATGATAACGGTTAGCGAAATTCATTCCCCCGATAACGGCAACTTCACCATCAACCATTACTACTTTTGAGTGAAGTCTGAGGCTGAGCTGAAATCCACTTGTAATAAACGTGGGTGAAAAGAACCTGAAAAGTATGCCGGAATTTTCGATGCTGTCGACAAACTCTTTTGAAAGGTATTTTGTTCCATAGGCATCAAGAAGAAGGTATGTGCGGACGCCTCTTTTTGCAGCCCTGATGAGAGCATTGGCTATGCGGATACCGGTCTCATCTTCGTCAAGTATATACGTTTGGAAATGAATAAAGTGCTTAGCCTCATCAATTATCTTTTCAACAGCCGCAAAGAAAGGTTGCCCTCCCCGGAGCAGTTCAACATAATGTCCTCCCTTATATTCATACAGGTTTGATCTCCTTCTCATAAACAATCAGGGTGTTGTCGCTGTTTACAAATATAAGACTTTAATGCATCTTTATATATGTCAGGACAATTCAGGATGAAACTTTTCGTTAACGTTAAAATATCCGGGGTAAAACCAGTCACCTGCCATAATTTCCGGATAAAATAACGGCATTGATTTTGAGGTAACAGAGCAGAAATTATAACAAAAACTACTTGATAATGAAAAAAACATTTTTACTACTGGCTTTTATAGCAATAATCAGCCTTTCGGTATCGGGGCAGGATTATAAGACAAGCATCGGCTTAAGGGCAGGCCTTCCCTATGGACTGACTGTAAAGCATTTTCTTTCAAAGACAAATGCTCTTGAAGGTATTCTCGCCAGCAGCTGGGGTGGTTTTGTCATCACCGGGCTTTATGAGAACGAGCACTGGACCGGGCAATATCCTGGTTTGAACTGGTTCTGGGGAGCCGGCGCTCATATTGGTTTCTGGGATGGTGACAGGAATCCCAACTTTGATGATACTTATGGAGGAAATGCAGTTCTTGGTCTGGATGCGATATTAGGTCTTGAATATACCTTTGATGAAATTCCGTTGAATTTATCCATTGACCTTCTTCCGACCTTCAATATAATTGGTTATACCGGTTGGGGAGGAATAAACGGAGCGTTATCAGTCAGATACGTTTTCTGACCACTTCGCGCCCTTTGCGTCTAACCTTTGTGAATTTTGCGGTTAAATAAAAATAAAAAACGACTGTTTTTATTGAAATTATTTTGTATTAACCGAAAAACGTGTTTTCTTTGCATCCGCGTTTTTTGATTATTCAACTGGTCCATTCGTCTAGTGGTTAGGACGTCAGGTTTTCATCCTGGTAACAGGGGTTCGATTCCCCTATGGACTACGGTTTGACCCTGTAAACAATTGATTTACAGGGTTTTTTGTTATTAACAACCAAAAGTATCGTCAAATTAACAACCAAAATTAACAACCAGACGCTAATATACGGTTGGTCTCCCAACCAACTAACTAACAACTTAATGATTCTCTATACGCTTATTATCCCACTTCGTACCTTGCCATTCACTAATCACACCTTCATTTTCACATTCAGCACAATACCAGTGAATTTCTTTGCCATCTGGACTCAATGCTGATTTTACTAACCCATGACAACTTTTTTTAAAGCACCGAATTTCAGTTGAGGTAAGGGTTGAAGGCATTGTTTTGGTTGTGGCATCAACTACCAGAGCCATAAAACTTGCCAGTTCTCTGGCTTCTCGTGGCATTTGTTTGGGAATGTTTCCTTGGTCGTCAAGGAAATGAGTCATGTTGGAGATGTACATTTTAAATTTTAATGTTTCAATGATTAGACTTATCTAAAAGCGTTGTTGCCAACCATTTTATTATCCATTTTCAATGGTCACGATATATCTTTTTGTCAAATAATCAAGCCACTCACTATATTTATTGTCAGGGCAATGTTTATTACAGGCAGCAAAGAACTCTTCATAAGTCAAAGGCAAGAATTTTTGATAATTTTCTGACAATAATCCTATGTATTCTTTGCTTGTTTGAACAAAGTAAGAATTTCCTTCAGGGAATAGCGTCACTGATGTAAAATGTTTGAATTTGTCACTGTCGGCAAGCAAGATGCTTTCCCCAAGTAATTGATTTCTCCACATTTGCCGAAATTTGTCGTTAGGCAAAGTGTAAATTGCATCTGGTTTATAAACTTTGCAACGTTCTGTGACAGAATAATATTTTGAGGTTTTATCAATGATTGCTTTTTCTTGTTTTGATTTTTCTTCAAGTCTGTATTCTTTTTCCGTGTATTTTACTTCAATCCCAATTATACCCTTTGAATTGTCGCTTTTTGAATACTCGATGTAGGTATCAAAGGAAGTTTTGTCATTCAAATATTTTTCTTTTGGTTTTGGTGCAAATTCAATTTCTATTCTGTCAATTGATTGAATGGCACTGTTAAAGAATTCATTGAAAACATTTTTGCAAAATGTTTTGTTTAGGTTGAATGGAATGAAGAAATTGAAAGGGATATGTTCACTCCTTAACATATTAGAATAAAGAGGTTTGTTATACTCTCTATATTTTTTTACTGCTTCAAAGATTCCGAAACCCCTGTAAAAATTATTGCCAATTTCACCGTCTTCCTTTGTTAGATAGTTGCCGTAACTATCATAAGGAAGATTTAATACCTGTGCTCTGAATTTGGATTGATGAAGTCTTGCTCGTCTGAGGAAACCAGAAGGGTCGGTTTTGTCGTCTTCTGGGTATTGTTTTCCTATTTCTTGCATTGTCGTGTCGTTTTAATATGGCTGCCCAACGGTTAAGGCTATGAGAAGTGGCGGAATGCGTGGTGCTTTCCTGTCAATATACACAAAAGTTTGAGCGAGGTAGAATGCTTGAATTACCACTGAAACCCTTATTGCATATAGCCTTAGTTGTGCGTTAGTTATTTTTCATTTACTGAAATTACAACATTTCCTTTTTTATGTCCTTTATCAACGTATTTATGTGCTTCAACTATCTGTTCAAAAGGATAACACCTATCAATTACAGGTCTAAGCTGTCCTTTCTCAGCTAACTCTGTTAAATAGTTCAATTCATTAACACCACCTTGAGCATGCCCTGAAGTAATCACTGAGACAAATTTACCGTTTGGTTTTAGCATTTTCTTTATAATTGAACGATTAATGTGACCAACGGCATCGAATACAATATCAAATTTTTCGTTACAATCTGTAAGTGCTTCTTTTTTGTAATCTATTGTTTTATGAGCACCAAGTGTTTTTACCAATTCAATATTTTCTGTGCTACATACAGCAGTAATCTCAGCACCATAATATTTTCCGAGTTGAACAGCAGATGTTCCAACCGAACCTGATGCTCCATAGACAAGTATTTTATCTCCTTTTTTAATAATAGATTTTTTTATAAAATGTAATGCTGTCATTCCTCCAAATGGGATTGATACAGATTCTTCATAAGTCATATTCTTGGGTTTCAAACCAATTATAGAACTTGCAGGTAAACACACAAACTCAGCATTTGCCCCAAATATCAAATCAACAGTCCGTGCATATATTTGCTGTCCAACATTAAAGTGCTTAACCTCATTCCCTGTTTCTTCTATTTCTCCCGCAAGCCATAAACCTTGAATAAGCTTCCGAGGTTTGAAAATTCCCAACATTACTCTCATTGGAATTCGGAAAAACCAATATGGTGGATTGAAAGCTCGCATTCTACAGTCTCCAGATGTAACTGCAATCGCTTTTACCTTTATTAATACTTCATTTTTCTTTGGATTAGGTTTATCAACTTCCCTAATTTCAAGTACTTCAGGTGAACCATATTTAGTTGTTATTATTGCTTTCATCTTTTTATCCATAGTTAATGTATGTTTTTTTGTGTCTTTTATAATGACGTCCAACGATTTTATAAACGCCATGATGGCGTTCTTTTTGACTTATGGATTCTGACCATTCTTATCAGTTCATTCACATAGCAATATACAAAAAACTGAACGTCATTTGCTAACTCATTCAGATATAAATAATAAATCATTGTTTCAAAAAGTATCCAGATTTTGTGCAGTACAAATAGCTTATTTAGTGAGTAAAACTTTTAATTCTCGAGTCAGAGGATTATTGATCTCAGGTGGCGAGATTATTTATTTGAATTGAGTTATTGTCTTTCGTAACTTTGATAAAATAACCTAATCTTAAACCAATTAAAAAATTATTGATATGAAAAGACTATTTACTTCTTTGGTGCTTATAGCATTGATTATTAGCCTTTTTGCTCAATCACCACAGAAAATGAGTTATCAGGCTGTAATAAGAAACAGCAGCGGTCAATTAGTAGCCAACCATGCTGTTGGGATGAGAATAAGCATACTGCAAGGTTCTTGCAACCGGAACAGCTATGTTTATTGAAACACAGAAACCAACCACGAATGCGAATGGCCTGGCGACTATTGAAATAGGTGGGGGATCTGTTGTTTCAGGAACATTTGCAGGAATAAACTGGGCTTCGGGGCCCTATTATCTGAAAACAGAGACCGATCCAGAAGGAGGTTCCAGCTATACTATTTCCGGTACAAGCCAGTTGTTGAGTGTCCCCTATGCACTGCATTCAAAAACAAGTGAATCAGTAGCTGACAACAGTATCACTTCAGTTAAGATATCTGACGGAACAATTTCAGCCGCTGATCTGGGAGCAAATGCTATAATCACTGAAAAGTTAAATTCAGGCGCTGTTACCGGCGCCAAGATCGCACAGGCTGGAGCCGCCAGTGGACAGGCCCTAAAATGGAACGGAACAACCTGGGCTCCGGCTGAAGATAATGATGGGGGATTGACACTCCCTTACAGTGGGACAGCCACATCAAACTCTCCAATATTCAACATAGTCAACCTTGGCACAAGCGGTGCAATTTCCACTCTCTCTAACGGGAATTATGGAATCTGGGGAGAATCGGCAAGCTCATCGGGCATGGGAGTTTACGGAGTTAATAAAACATCCACCGGCACCACTTACGGTGTGTTCGGAGATGTTTACTCGGCGGGAGGTTTTTCAGGCTTTTTCCAGGGAGGTAAATTTTATGTTCAGGGAAATGCCGGGATCGGCACCCAGAATCCCTCAGCAAAACTGGAAGTCAGTGGTCAGGTCAAGATCACAGGTGGCAGCCCCGGAGCAGGAAAAGTGCTGACCTCCGACGCCGCCGGTCTCGGTTCATGGCAGGCTCCTGAATCCAACCCGTGGCTGAAAAACGGCAGCAATGTATATTACAGTTCAGGCAATGTTGGTATCGGACTTGAGCAATCCCACAGGTATGCTGGAAGTGTATGGTAATTCAATAGATACTTATCCTAATCTTTTGCTCAGTGAAGCAGACGGATATGCCAGGATATCGTTCAGAACCATGCTGGCTTCTTCCAAACACTGGGTTCTGGCCGGCCATACAAACTCATCGGATGGGGCCTCGCAGTGGCATCTGAATTATTTCAATGGTTCGTCAGGCAAGAATATTTTTTCAGTATTTGGGAATTCCAACATCGCTTTTGATGGAAATGTTGGTATAGGAACTCGATCCCGCATCTAAACTGGACGTGGCAGGTCAGATAAAAATCTCCGAAGGGGCACCCGGAGCCGGAAAAGTGCTGACCTCCAATGTCAATGGTCTAGCTTCATGGCAAACTCCTTTATCCAGCCCATGGCAATTTAACGGCAGTAATATTTATTACACTAATGGAAGAGTCGCGATAGGTATGAATTTCCCCCGTTATGATCTAACAATATACAGCGATAACGATCCGCACATAGGATTTTATAATTCCACATCGGGATTTCCGGTCGATGGTTTACGATTAGTACAGCATCCACCGGAAGTCCTGTCTGGATATGGAACTGGGAAAACAGCAATATGCATTTTGCCACCAATAATACAAACCGTATGATAATTGATGCTGATGGACATATATCTATGATGAAATACCTTGACCTTAACACTGATGGGACATTTGGAGCACTTTATGTTAAAGGGAGTCAGGCTTTATGGTGGGACGGAACATATTTCAGCTGGGGATATGGCGGAACCTATAATTTTTTTGCCGACAGAGTTACGATAGGCAATCCGGCTGATCCAGGTACTGGCTATATGTTATATGTGCAGGGAACCGCATTTGCAACAGGATCGTGGAATTCATCCGATGCCGGTTTTAAAAAGAATATTTCCACACTCGATAATTCACTGGAGAAAGTAATGAAAATACGGGGGACCAG
>CAVOWZ010000009.1:0-116435 GCA_963700275.1 uncultured Bacteroidales bacterium
GGATATGGTTGTTTGCAATATTCAAAACATTTATACCACATTCCTTCAGAAAGCGGCCAAATTCCGGACCTCCCGTAAAAGGTTTTTTTTGTTGAATCTTCATCATCAACCAGAGGGCTTTCAAGATTTCCTATAATAATGTCATTTGAACCCAATATCTCATTTGAGTTTTTTAGCCCATAAAGTCCCTTTATGCCTTCCAAACTGAGTACGTATACCATAATCCTGTGTATAAGGTAGCTCACCCGGAAATACATCTCCAATTAATGTAATTTTAATAAGATCTTTTTTTGACATTAAGATTTGTGCCTGATAATAAACAGTTAAATATCCATAATCATCGTGCAATATTCTTCATATCAATAAGATGCTCATAAAAAACATAAAGTTCTCCACTTTTCTTTCCCATGATATTAAATCTTCGGCAAGTTTTCTTATCATGATACCTCTTTCCCTTATGCTTTCCTTATTCTCTATTATATATTTGATTTTGTTATATATATCATCTTCAGACCTGGTGGTTTTAATAAATGCATATGGATATTTTTCAGCAAAATCAACGACATCCCCAACCGGATTTAGTAAAACAGGCCGTCCACATGCCAGATAATCTCCTATACAATTAGGCCAACCCGCCATATTACTTAAAATTTCTTCTTTAAAAAGAAAAAATACGTCAATCAGCTGAAGAACCTCAAAGTCTTTTGAATAATCAATCCAACCATAAAAATTAATCTGATCTCTTATTTCTTCCGGTAGTTTTTGATACAGTAAATCTGATTCCCCAAAAACCAGGATCTTAACTTTGTCCATCAGACCATTTTTGTTCAATGCATTAATAAGAGGAAGAAATTCAGCCAGCCTGTAGCTCTCGGAATTAATATACCCTAAAGTTAAAATATCATTAAGATTATACCTCTCTCTGAGTAGTGAGTTATCATAAAGAAAAGGAATAACCCTTACATCTGCTCCACCATGTATTTTAATAATTCTTTCTTTTGGTTTGATACTCTCTGCTCTTAACCTTAGTACTTCAGATAAGACTACAACCCCATCGGCAATTTTTTTATCTTTTATTTCATACTTCAGTTCATATCGTCCCAACAATATTTTAAATAATTTCCTTTTGGTGTCGAATTGACCCCCTTTCCCATACCAATCATACCATTCTGCAACATAGACGGAGCCATAAATTCTTTTATTTATCCTGCAAGGGATACCCGAAAGTGGTCTGTGCCCGTTATCCGAATGAACTATATCATATCTGGTGAATATAACATGGCGTATTTTGAGAATCAGGCTGAGAAATCCAAATCCCATTTTTGAAATTCTTTTCGGAATTACTTCTGGGAAGATTAAAATATTTACATCCTTTAAAATTAACTTTTTAATAAATATAGAAAACTTCGGATTTGTGGTCAGAATTGTAACCTGATTACCCATTTTGGCAAGCCCGGCAGCCAAAGGGAAAATTCTGCCCCACCCTGCTTTTTTAAATATGCCGACATGTGATATTAATATGTTCATACCCGCCATATACTCATGCTATAATCCTTCTGCTACAGTACTACCGGGTTTATTTTTAATATTAACAGATAATTTACCCTTCATGCCATTTGAAGCTCTTCTTTTGCTCTGTTTCAAAAGAGGTAAATAATATAGTCCGGGAATAACGACTATTAACATCAGCCAAGGTTCACGGCCTCCGACAGCTTTAGTGAGCCCAAGTAAAATTACAGCCATAACTGATAAAAAATAATAGTATCTGTATCCGGGCTCAAATTGTGATCCTATATTCCTGAACACCTTAAAAAGTACAAAAATAAAAAAGAGAAAACCCGGGATACCCCATATGGCAAGCCTGTTCATCCAGTAAAGATGTGCCCCTGCTCCGATATTCTGTCTGCTGTTATAGGAGGAATGGCCCAAAACCGGTCTGGCGGCCAGAGCCTCAAAAAGCAACGGGTAACGTGCTACCCTCCTGCCTATATCAGTAGTATTATCAACTTCCGGATTCTCAATAAACACTGAAATACCTGTTAGTTTCTTATATGTGACAGTATTAGGATCAAAATTAGAACCCAGATCGGAAAATAGTTTAGCATAAAACGAATTTGGAATTGCTATAAAAATTAGACCTGATATTGTAATTGTTATAAATGTAATACGACGATTTTTTGATGAGATGAATGAAAGTATGGTAATTAAAATGGTTACCATAATGTTGGCAAACACCAAAGATCTTAATTCTGTAATAATAATAAGCAATAAAATGATTATCAATATTTTACGAGGGAATAAAAATTTACGCTCACTCTTAATGTAGAATACCAGAATAGGTATCAGACCAATAATAGCCTGTACATAACTATAATCCATCGTGCCCAAAATGTTATAAATATTATTCTGTAAAGATGTAAAGTCCGCATTATTTGCAGAAGCCCGGACTATTGCAGGATCAATAAATAATGCAATATTGGTAGTGATAAGTGATATGATAATAAAGATAAATGCCCATTTACTTAGGAAGGCTAATCCCAGTATATCACGTTTAAGATTATAATAACTCCAGATGGCAGTAAAAACAAAGAGATAAAAATACTCATACAAAATACGGATACGGTTAAAATCCATCATGTATTTCCATAAGGTATATTGAAGTATTCCAACAATAATAATACCATACAGAATTAAAATATTCATGGGTTCCCTGGTAAATGATTTTGGACGCATAATTAAGACGGTCAACAAAGCCAGGGGTCCCCATAACAGAGCAAAACTTCCTAAAACTCTCGGTAAGTTCCTGAAAATAATATAAAATGTAGTTGATGCAACTGCAATTAAGATAACCAAATCATAAATTTTAAACTTCCTTGTCACTCTTTCAATAGCTTAGCTCCATGTATGACTTAATTATATAGAATGAATGTATGATCTTTTAAAAGGAATTAATTTATTCCTAAATCGTTATTTAAATAATTTATCATATATATTTTCAAATTGCTTTATATTCCGGGGTGTGAATTTCTGAATAGCAATGTCGTATCCTTTCTCTCCATATTCTTTTGCTTTTTTACTGTCAGCTGTTAAAGCATTTATAGCATAAGCTAATGCTTTTGGATTGTTTTTGGGTACAATCAATCCATTCTTTTGCATGTAGTATAATTTCATCCATTCCTTCAACATCGCTGCCTATTGCAGGTTTTCTATGCATATAAGCTTCAATCACTGGAAATGAAAAATGCGGGACTGAAAAAGGAGAAATAAGGCAGCAAACTTCATTCAAATAATCCTGAACATTATAAATTAATCCCAATAAATACAGTATTAGGCCGACTTTTAATTTTATGAATAGCTGCATTTCTTTTCTTATCATTGGAAAATAAAAATTTCAATAATTTGAATTATGTTTCCCGGTTTATTGTTTGTCACGTATTTCCCACAAAAGAATATTATCACATCTTCGTCAAGATAATCAAGGGCATTTACTAAAGTGTAAAACCCTTTGCTGCCGCTTGAACCACCCAGATATAATACTTTCTTTGATGAATAGGAACTTTCAGGAGGGAGCTTATCAGGTATTTCACAAAAATCATAAATAATTTGTGTACGTTCAGGTATGTCAATGCGCATAGCGTTATCCATACTGATAGCGATAATCTGATTGGCATTTCGTTTTATGATTGATTTAATAAAGGGATGTAACAGATCCAGCTTCCCCTTTCTGAATGGTTCCCTTATGTGAATTATTACTTTGCTTCTTCTTTTTGCAGGTGCAAGCCAGTCTGTCAGAACTGAAGAGTTCAGGTGAACAATATCAAAATCATGCCTTGCCAACTCAGTCCTGGCAAAAACATATCTTGATAAAAGCCACGAAATTCCTGAAATAAAAACCTTCCAGACTTGATACCATTTAATATAACCTGCCTCGCTATGGGCCAGAAAATGGTAATATTTTTTATAGAATTTAGACCTGGCAACAGTGAAGTGTAATGTTGTTTTCAGCCAGTTTGTCTGCAACTTCCGAATATTTCAGAAGTAAAACCTCAGATTCATATTTAAGGAAGTCAAGACTTTTAATCAGGTTTATCATACAGCCGGCAGCGCCACCCCACCCTGCAGAATGATGTATATATAAAATCTTGATTTTTTTATCAGACATTTTTAAACTTCAAAGGAGGATATATTGAGAGGATTTGTTCAACATGTTTCCCCCAGTTATTATTTTCCAGCCATTTAGAATTATCAAATGTTGTTTTGCCAGACGTAAGTATATTATCAATAGCATTATAAGCTCCGGAAATGTTTTCACATTCATATTTTTCAGCAAGGCAGTATTTAGCTTGCTCTTTAAAAACACCTATATCAGGATATACAAAAGGTTTCCCAAGGGTTGCTGCCATTGGAATTATACCTGTTGTCAGGCCTGAATTATGTGGCAGAAAAATAACATCTGATGCTGTAAATAAAAGGTAAGTTTCGAATTGAGAAAATCTTTTATGGATTAATATTCTTTTAAAACGGAAGATATTTAATACTTTGTTATTAAATTTATAATATATTTTATTAAGACGGTTGTATCTGAATTTCGGAGAGACTCCCGCCATAAGCAAGATTGCATTATTATATTTCTTCCTTACCTCATTCAGAACTTTGTTTGCAAATGAAGTATTTTTAAACTGAAGTTGTCCAAAAATTAAAATTATCTTTTTATTTTCAGGCAACTTGAGTATTTTACGAGCGCGCTCCTTCGATTCATTAAATGTCTTCATGTCATTTAAATAATCTCCATGGTGACATATAATATGTTTTTCAGAAGATATTTCAGGAAATGTTTTTGTGAAAATCCCTACCGATGATTCTCCGTGATGTATAAATAAATTAACATAAGTTATAAACTTGCGAAACAAAGCATGGTAATCTAATTTACTGATTTCAGCATGAGGTTTGAAGTCATGAATAGTATAAAGTAATGATACACCCTTCCCTTTAAAGAAATCCAAATGTTTAAAAAAGGCATCTGCGTCATATTTAATGTATTTTAGCAGTCCTTCAAGAAAATGAAAATGAATAATATCCGGTATTATTTGCTCCGAAATAAAGTTTTTAAATCCGGTAATTACCTCAATTCCCCGGGAAGTATAGGCTTCAGCCAGGTTTTTCATATGAGTATTGTAAGGATCTAAATTTTGTGGTATATAAATTACCATACGTTATCTTTGCAGTTGATGAATTAAACTCCTCCATCATTGTCTTGTATTCAACCCTCATTTGATCAGCAAATAAAATGCATTTGCCTTTATTGAACAGTGCAATTTTCTCAAATACAAATTCAGGAACTGGTGCATTGTAGTTAAATCTTTTTGCTATTGAATGTCGATAATCTAACAAATCAGCCATTTCTAAGATTTGATATATTTTACTGGCTTTTTGATTGAGAAATATTTTAAACTTTAAAATACCATAATGATCAAAACTGAAGAAAGGAACACTATTGTGTAATGATACTATTATCGGATGCATTTTTTCACCAACATAAGCTGAAGAATACTTTATGATACTGTACCAATCTAAAGGGTCCAAAGGTATATCAACATTATATTTTAGGTCATTTTTAAACCCAATGCCACCGGGCATGGCTAATGCAACACATTGAAAACCTTTTTGCTCTGAAATCGATTTAAAAGATGATATCCATCTTCCGCTGACTGTTTTTGGAGAATTAAAGCTTAATAAAATATATTTATCAGGGAGCCCGAATTTCTTTAATATTTCTTCTTTCCCCGCAATTTCATGTTACATTATCATTAAAAGCAAATACAGGATCTGGTGTGACATCCGGGAATATATGAGCCATTGGAAATATATTTAAAAAGCTCCTGGGTCCTTTTATCCCTTACTGTAATATATTTGATTTTATCAGCCATATATTTTATTGACCTTTTCTCTTTGCCCGTAAATAACCGGTAATCAGTATTCTGACATGAAACAGACATCATTGCCACAGGTATTTTTACATCAAGATATTCAATAAATTCTCCCCAGAACGGATTGGGAAAATTTGTTTCATAATGTACCGGTTCAATTTTAAATGACAATATCTTCTTTCGCGAAGGGTTTATATTAATTCTTGAGAGAGCGGGAAATGTTGTATAACAGCATCACTACCGATTATAACTGCTTCAATATTGTTTGATACTATTTCTTTTGCAACTTCAGTTGCATTACGACATCTTTTAGTCAGAACAAAATATTTATTTAGAAAAGTTTTATGGGCATTTGACCTGTTCAACCGGTAATAGATTTATTAAAAGCTTCTTCAAGCCCGGCAGGGAAAAAATCAATTACTACCGGTTCATGCCCCGCTTTTTTTAGAAACATGAAGGTAGATAATGCCTGAAGGTTAGCACCAAAATTATATGCAGCATGATATGTAAGTATGCCAATTCTCAATTGATTACAGTATTTGTCTTATCTATATTGTATCTGGGTGAGACTAGCAATTTTAAATTCATCAGGCGGAATACCGCAAGCTATCATCGCAATAAGGACTTCCGAGTCCTTTATACCTGAAAATCTTTTAATTTCCTGTTCCTTTTCATAATCAAAGCTACAATTCATAATACATGCACCTATTTCGTTGGCATGTAAGGCATACAAAAGATTCATGGCATATATCCCTCCATCTATATAGACCTGAAATCTTTCATTTGTATAACAGAATACACCCAACTCTCCTGCAATTAGTATCAGTTTATTTGTCAGATGACCAAATCCCCTGTTCCCCCCCTGCATTTCAAGGATCTCAGCAATCCTTCTTTTATCAGTATAAATATAAGTTCTCCACGATTGCCTGTTGCATGCAGAGGGAGTATTCCTGGCTAACTCAAGGGCATTTTGAATTTTAACCATTGGAACATCTTCCTCATTATAATTTCTTACGCTTGCCCTTGAATTTGAAAATTCATTAAATGAACTATTTACATTTTTAAAATATTCTTCTCTGGTGGTTTTAATCTGAGAGGACCTTTCAATTTCTTTTTTTAAACTCTTCCTTAATCTGATTATTGCAGCTGTAACCTCCTCATCCAGTTTAAAGTTTTTACCCTGGTGATATTCTTCATATTCAAATACAACCCCGATAGCATGATTTATCTGCTGATCGTTTTGTCCGTATTTTTCTATAAATTTCAAACATTCCATGCATAATGAAATAATGCGCTCCCTTCCAAAACCCATTCTTGATTCCGGCATAGTCAATCCTTTTTCGATCACATGATATTGAAGAATTATTGATCCGGCCATTTTATCAGGGTTATCGGCTCCAAAGGTTCTTGAGTTTTTCAGATATCTATCCATATCTGACCTGTACATTTTAGAAAAAATATAACGGATCTTATACCTTTTAATGAAAATGTAAACTCTTTTTAATTTTAGATAGAAAATAATTTAGGGGATTTTTCACTGAATCTTCATTCACTGTGAATAATCATTTATTTTCTGAAAAAATTAATAATCCTTGCCTTCAACCTGAAAAAAGGTCTCTTTTGCTTTAGGTAATAAGAATCATACCATTGCCTGCTATACCCGAAATCAGGGACAATAAATGGAGGAGGGTTTTTGATAACATATTTATCAAAAACGGGTAATGTTCTATTATGAAAAATGCTATGATTACCTGAATTATGTTTCCATATATACCAATATTTGAAACCAGATTTACTTTAGGTATAATACCAAACCCACCGTTACATTTCATGGAAATTGTAAAGCGATAATCCCAGGAGGGTGTATTGACAATTTTTTCAGTAAATTTTAATGCCTGCTTTGCAGCTGCTGGGTCTACATAGATCTGATCAAATAACCGATATTCTTTAATTTTTTCAAAAGGTAATTGATCTCTGATTACTTTTTGCCAGCGGTCTCGCCATGAAGCCCAACCATACATAATATGGGAAAAAGCTGAAGAAGTAATCATATCCATTGGGATTATAGTCTTCAATAAAATTATTACCACTGATCACCCAGATTCTCTGGTCATCTTTGTATTTTGAAGTAATTGATCGCAAAAATCAAAAAAAGCCAGCGAAGGAACACAATCCTCTTCTAGGATAATTGCTTGTTCCTCATTATCAAAAATCCAGTCAAAAGCACCCCAAAGTGCAGTATAAATGCATCTGAATGTTTTTCTCTAAAGAAGGTCTTTAATTCACAATTCCAATCAATATCATTTACAAGTGCACGTATTTGGTTGTTACTTATAACCTCGTCAGACATATTTTCTCTTGCTTTATCTGAATAGAAATAGAGTTTCTTAGGTTTTGCATTTTTTATTGCTTCGAATGTTTTGAATGCATATTCAGGCCTTGCAAAGGGAACAAATAAGACAGGAGTATTAACCATAACTAAATAATTTTATTCAATCTGTTTTGTATTCTTAACTATTAGGTATTTTTAATCTTTATTTTCAGTTGTTTTAGAATGTTTATTTTATTTGCATAATGCTTAAATATATTTCTTTAATCTGGTAATAATATATTTAACTTTGATTTTAATAGTCAACTGATCCAATTTTTTAAGATCATTATATACTTGCTTGACCAACTCATATTCACGATGTTCCATGGCTACCTTGAAGTTAATACGTGCATAGTGGGCATTAACAATATTCATATAATGAGATTTTTCTTTATCACCCATTTTCATGGTTGATAAGGTATTTAGCAAAATTCCCTGATGGTGATTATTTCTCATTAATGTTTCCGTTAAACTACCATTATCAATTTTAGACATATTTGATTCATATCTTACATAATTATATAAAGGTTTATTCAAAAAATATCTTTTATACTGATAATAGAGCGGTAATAACATCTGGTAATTCTGTCCTTTTCTTGCCGGAAATATTTCTCCTGACGGATGTGTTTCAAAAAACTCTTTCTTCCGTACCATGTGAGCACCTGAACAAAAAATAGACTTCCCATTAAGCAAATGAATAAACTGGTCTGGATCGTGATTGGTAGTGAAACCCGATGAAACTAAACCAATTGAAGTATCAAGGTTTTCAATCGACCTTATATATGCATCGCTTGTCACAACTGCATACTCCGAAAACTTTTCCAAAATATGTAAACGTGATTCCACAGATTCGGGTTCGAGATAATCATCAGCATCAGGCCAGCAAAGATACTTTCCGGTGACTTTTTTTAGGCCTGTATTGATAGCTCCCCCGAGTCCTTTGTTCTCCTGAAAAACATAAATCAATTTTATTCCCTTCTGCTCAAACTTTTCCCTGTATGAAAGAACTATTTCTTCAGTCTTATCTGTAGAGCCGTCGTTAATAAATATTAATTCAATATTGCTGTATGTCTGTGTTAAAATTGAATCCAAGAACCTATGGACATGCTGATCTCCATTAAAACAAGGAGTACTATACTTACAAGATGGTCCCCTTCCCATGATCACATTTATAATAATATAATATTAGAACTCTTTTGAGTTTGTAAGATTATCCCATTGAATCCTTATTTATTCAGGAAAAGCTTGTTTTCTATTTTAATCAAGATATTTTTCAAATAAAGTAGCTGTTTTTTTTAATCCTGTAATGAAAAAAAATAAAAGTCTTATATTTTTTTATTTTAACTAAGGGATTGAATATCTCTGAATAATTGTCTTCTATAAAATTAATATCTTTTAATAATCATGGTGCTAATTAATTGATAAATAATCCTTTCATTTTCTTTTTTAATAATAGTTTACTTTCAGGTTTATAACTAATGCCCTTTACATTAAAATTAGATATAGTTTCATCAATTCATTCAAAGAACAATTCCGGAAAACGATATTTTCAATGAAAAATTTTTTATCTGCAGAAATTTTATAAATTTCATCATATAACTGCATTCATCAAACAATTTTCTGGAAATGAATGTTGCCGGATGGCAAAAGAATTAGTAAAGAAATAAGCAATGACAACTGGTTTTCATCTGTTGCATCTACGGAGTAAGATTTTATCTCCAGAGACAAAATTCATATGGCCATAAATAATATCAGCAGTCCGTGGTTCACAGAATACTTTTGAAAGTAAATCATCATCTGCCAGCCAGTCACCGGAATTTAAAAACAGCAGATATTCCCCTTTTGCATGTAAAATTCCTTTATTCATCGCATTATAAATCCCTTTATCAGGTTCACTTACCCAATATGTGATTTTATCAGCAAATTCTTTAATAACTTCAGCACTTCCATCAGTGCTTCCGCCATCAATAATAATATATTCAAAATCTTTAAAAGTTTGCTTTACTATGCTTTCAATAGTTTTGCGTAATCCTGCACTGTTATTGAGGTTGACCGTTATAATAGAAAGTTTAACCACTAGAATAATCTTTTATTTAATGTCTGATTGCATTAATAACATTTATGAATTTCGTTGGTAAGAATTTTTTAATTGTGTGTTTTAATAAATTCCCAAGAGAGCTATTTATTTTCTTTTGTTGCTCTTCATCCATATACTGCTCCTTTAATGTCATGAAATGACATTTAATTTTTTCAAATTTTTGAATTTTGTTTTTGAATAGTAATTTGTTGTAAGCTTCATAAATCTCATTTAAATCAGGATTAGTCTCAAAACTATAGCGAGTATACTTCTTTGAGATAATATTTGAATCATTGTAGCTATAACTACTAAAATGATAAAATACTAAAGGGAACTCCTTGTTAACATATAAAACGCTATCTAATTCAGAAAGTACACGTTCATGAAGATTCCATGGGGCCATATTCAGCCCAGGATGCTTT
Organism: uncultured Bacteroidales bacterium; assembly: GCA_963700275.1. Lineage (GTDB taxonomy): Bacteria > Bacteroidota > Bacteroidia > Bacteroidales > VadinHA17 > LD21. The sequence goes on from CAVOWZ010000009.1 coordinate 10,798, forward strand.
GAAATGATAATTTTGTCAAAAAATACAGTGGCCAGGTTGAACCAAAGTTGATCCACAAATAAACCCTTTGAAGTTTGAATATAGCCTAAATTAAAAGTTCTCTCTTTCCACCATTCCAACAATCTATCATCTGGTTTGGGATTTTTAAATCCTAAAAATCCCAAATTGTAAATACCATAATTCAGGAAGATATTTTCACCAGGAATTTTATCATCTAATCTAATAGGAGTTAGGATATGTGGTGTAAGAAGGATTCTCTCCGTTTTCACCAAATTCTTCCTCAATATTCTTTAAATCGTTATAAACAATAATGTCCGGATCAAGATAGAATATATATACAAGATCTGGATGTTGACTTATAAAGTATTGAAAATAAAAAGGTTTTACACAAGTATTAAATTCAATGATGGAATATTTTTTCCAAAGATTATCAAACTTAGGAATTTCTATTTTATCTATTGAAATTATTGGGTGTCCGATCTCTTTTTCATAATTGATTTCGTTATTTAAAATATCCGTTAAACCAATGTAAAACTGATAATCTGGATTGTGCTGAAGCACTGAATCACCTAGTGTTTTGGCTTGGGCCAGGTAGTTATTTGAACAGAGAGTAAAGGCGATTTTCATCCTAACCTATCTTCTGTATCCAAAAATGTTTAACTGTAGATCAAAATATGGACCATGTTTTTCAATAAATGGATGGCTCATATTATTCCAGGCTTCTTTAATATAAATTTTAAACCCAGCCTTTTTTAATATTTGAAGCAACTCGCCAATCATCTGTTCTTTTTCATGAAAACTATGATATTCAATAAATATATTTTTAATATTTGTTAATTTTTCTTCGCAATCCTTTATTATTTGATATTCTGCACCTTCTATATCGATTTTAAGAAAATCGACACTTTGGTTTAAGAAGTTTTTAAGTCGTGATGCTTCAATTTTTATAGTGTTACTACCTTCATCATCTGTAATATGTCCACCAACCGAACCGTTTTGCCTGAAAGATAAAAGTTCATTATTTATCCAGACTGCCTTTTGGTGTAATACGACATCTTTTAGGTTAAATTGATTGATATTATTTTCTAATATTTTGAATATTTCATTATCAGGTTCGAAACCAATTATTTTCGCATCAGGAAAAAGTCTTTTAAAATAGATTATACTCAATCCAATATTTGAACCACAATCAATTATCAATGGAGTTTTAGAATCTGCTTGAAAATGATAAACTTCTTCAATAAAGATTTCATTCAAACCATGTAAATACCAGAATGTATCTGTTATTTTTATCGGGTTATTTATAAAAACAGAAGTGTCTATTCTTTTCCCGGAATGTCTTAGCTTATAGATTTCAGACTGTGTAATATATTTTTTCTTTACAAGAGTATAAAGCTTGTCTTGTTTCAGGGAAAAGTACTTTATTGCCGGGTTAAGTACTTTTTTAAACCCATTATTCCATATTATTCTCTTTATCTTTTGGTAAAAATGATAGCCCATTGATTTCATTGTTACCGGATGTCTAATAATATATTGCAATAAGGCTTTGTACAATAACCAGGAAGATTTTATCCTGCTTATGCTGTTAAGTTTACCAAGTTCTAAATTTACAAAATCAAGTTGCTGTTGATTAATTTGGGTATGAAATCCATGAAATAAAGAAACAGCTTTTTGATAAGAGGGTTGGTTCTTATAACTGGTATAGCTGCCTATTTCAATATTCTTATCTTCCTTATTAATATATATGGGTTCATTTCCAAAGAGAGAAAATGGGATTCCCATTTCAACAGAATAAAATGTATATGAACCTATAAGGTTAGACATTGTGTATTTATAATTCTTTAAAATGGTGTAGAATTTTTTAGCATACGCGTTTTCGTTTAGGATCTCCAGCAGTAAATACTTTATATCCTTTTGAAATAAATATGTTGTCCAAACTTTTTACAATATCGTGGTTATGCAGACAAATATCTATGGGATTATATTGTTCAGGGATATTTTCAAGATTAATAATAAATTCGTTCCAGTTTGTCAGATCGTCAATTGCAGGGGTGGAATGTGCCACAAAAAACAATGTCCCTTTAGCTTTTTTACTTGGTTCGATCTTATGTTTTAAACGATAATGAATTGAAGGATTTAACAAACAATATACAGGTTTCTTAGAAACCTTTTTGTATTCATTTACTAGCCGAGGGGAGAACTTGAAAATTAATGGGGCATCATTTTCTATTTCATGCTGAGATATTGTATCAAACAATGTTATGCCATGATCCATATAAGTGAATAATGGCAAATTTCGAGGATAAAACCCATAATTCCTCAACCAAAATCCTAAGCTATAAACATCATTTACCCAAAAAGGTGATTTCATATAATAACAAAAAGTATACTTAAGTGATGTAATTCCATTTTAAAGGAATTCCTTTTTTTAAATTAACTTTAGCAGTTTTGTTCAGTATTTCATTATAATACCTCGGAGGTAACCCGTATCCGGGACGAATCGACCTTATATTTTCTTCAGAGAATTTCTCTCCAGTTTTAATATCTTTTACCACATATAGCGAACGGCAAAAATCGCGGTTTTTAATTTGTCTCTCACTCAGATCATAATTTACTGTACCAATTGCCATTTCTGCCTGCCTTATTGCTTTAACCATTTCTGTAAATTCTCTTTCATTGAGTGAAAAGGAAGCATCAGGCCCCCCAATATAACGATCCAGAATAAAATGCTTTTCAATAACCTTCGCTCCTAATGAAACTGCGACAATTGGAGCCGTGATTCCCATTGTGTGATCAGATAAACCAGTAACAACCCCAAAACGCTTAGCCATTTCTGTAATCAACGCCAAGTTGGCTTCTTCTACCGGAGCTGGATAACTGGAAGTACATTTAAGCAGAATGATCTGATTGTTCCCCACGCGTTTACAAGTATTTATAGCCAGTTCAATGTCTTCTAAAAAAGCAACGCCGGTTGATATAATTACAGGCTTGCCCTTTGATGCTACATATTCAATAAGAGGGATATCTGTGATCTCAAAAGAAGCGATTTTATATGCTGGCGTATTTAGTAGTTCAAGAAAATCAACTGCTGTCTTGTCGAATGGACTGCTAAAACATATTAGACCTTCTTCCTTTGCTACTCTGAAAAGTTCTTCATGCCATTCCCAGGGAGTGAATGCCTCCTTGTAAAGATCGTACAAATATCTACCGTCCCATATTGTTCCCTGCTTAATCTTAAAATCATCGGCTTTACAATCAATTGTTATTGTGTCAGCGGTATATGTTTGCAACTTAATTGCATCAGCACCGGAACGTTTAGCTGCTTTTATGGTATCTACAGCAATCTGAAAACTGCCGTTGTGGTTGGCAGATAGTTCAGCAACGATAAAAACACCATTGCTAAGATCAAAATCGAAAAAACCTATTTTAAAAGAACTAATCAAATCCATTTTTCGATATTGGAATTTATCTCTTTTCTCTTCCTTTGTAAAGCATAATCTTTCAAAGGCTCTAAATCACGCGATATTCGTTTTTATCACGTCTCCAGTTAGTAGTAATAGGTTTCATCGCTGATATATTTACAGTCAAAATATATTCGATTCCCTTTTTAAGTATAATATGTCCAAATCCTGTCCCATGGTACTCCGAATCAATCAAGTAACTTATTGTTGCTTCACCCTCATATGTATCGAACCGGATATCCTATCGGTATCTGTTCATATTCCATTATTAAATAATAACAATTTGACTCGTGTATTTTTTCCAGAACCAATTGGTGTACTCCATTTTAGTAATCTGATGCTGCTTAAATGAAAAGCTTCGAATTATCGGGATTCGCAGCCCAGCTAAATGTCAGATCTAAATCTTCTGAATTCACAAGATCGTAGTTTACAAGAAAATTCTTTATTAAGCTGTAAAAAAAGCTTTATAATCCTTAGGGTAGATTGACCATCTATATGTTTTTCACGGTGAACGTTTCCATCCAAAACCTCAAAAATTGCTTTTGATAATTTTGCTTCACCGAAATTACCGGCATCAGAAAAGAGATTTTCACTTCTGACATTCTCATACATATAATTCTGATTATCAACAGATTTTCCTGATATCACAACACAACCTGCGGCTAATGCTTCCAATAAAATTCCGCTTGCTGGTACAATAGCTAATTCGGCTTCCAACATTGCATTGAGCATTTGTTTTTCATTCAGATAATGTTTGTGTACAACTCTATTATCGCTTGTAATTAATCGTTTAAAACTACCTGTCAATTGATACGAAGTGCCTGTTATGATAATTATTTTTTTAAAATGGGCAAATTTCAAGGTAACCTGCAATGTCCTTTGAGTCAAATTTCCGGGATCAGAACCACCAAAGCAAATCATTATGCTTTCTATTCTTCTGATGTTACGTGATTTTCTTGCCTGTCCCAGAAATGATGGTCTCAATAGTGCAAATTCAAGCCCTAAAGCAAATTGGTAAAAGGTTGTACATTATAGTCTTGTGGAGTAATCCTAGGTATATGGTTGATGATCAGGTCGGCAACAAATTCTTTGTCGTGCATATCATCAATACAGACCAATTTTGCCCCTTTTAATTTGATTTGCTTTTGGTAATTGGTCCCAAAATGGTAACCATCAAGGACAACTATTATAGCTATCCGAAATATTTTGAACAAATTCCTCTTCTCCCTTAATCTTTACACTTTAAATTATGCTCAAGCATTTCATTTTGTAGGGACAATGGAATATCTTTACAGTAAAAAGTTATTTCGAAATCATTTTTCAGCATATGAGCCAGAGCTATGCACCTGATTAGGTGGCCAAGGCCAATTTGTTGATTTCCATCAGTCCGGATGAAGATCTCAGACTTCATTCGACAGTTTGTATTTCAGCTCCGCTAAAGTCCAGTCAGCATATGTGTCAACATCCTGAACCTCAGATTCAGAAAGCACAATTGAAGCTGAGTTTTGGGTAAAAACAGAATCCTTTAATCGTCCAATATTCATCCAGTACCATTGACCGGCGTCGTGGTAAACAGTTTTCAAATCCTGAGATCTGTAATTCTGGTATTCTGGCCAAATCATTTTGGATTTGCCTCCCTCGCTAATTTCAACACCTCGCCAAACCGGGTACCCGTAAGAAACAACAGGATAAACGCTATCGTAGTTCTTTGAATTCAGCAATTCCAATCCTTCTTTTAGATGTGTATTTTAATTAAAGGTGCTGTAGGATAAACACAGCAAACCAAATCAAAGATTTTATTGAACTGGTTCCTGTATTCTCGGAGAACTTCATGAATAACTGTAATTGTTGTTACAAAATCACCAGAAGTTTCGGGGCTTCGGTAGAAAGGAACCTTTGCACCGTATTGGATAGCTAGCTTCTGCAATTTCATTATCATCGGTAGAAACCATAACTTCTTCAAATAAACCACTATTCAGAGCTTTTTCAATTGAATAGGCAATAATGGGTTTCCCCAGGAAAAGCTTAATGTTTTTTCTGGGTATCCTTTTACTGCCACCCCGTGCAGGAATAATTGCTATGTAATTATTTTTCAAAATAATCCACGATTTTTTTCACAACATACATTTGTTCCTCTTCCGTTAAACCTGGATAAATTGGTATGCTCAGACATCTATCATAGTAATTTTCAGCCTTTGGTAAATCGCCTTCTTTCCAGCCAAACTGCCTGTAATAAGGCATTAGATGAACCGGTATATAATGTACCTGTGCAAAAATATTTAATCCTCTTAAATAATTAATGAGTCCTTTGCGGTCTTCAAACTCAACACACATAAAGGTGGTATGCGTGGCCATCAACAATCCCGGATTGACCTTTGATGAATGTTTTCCCTTCAAAGGCGTTCTGATATATTTGAGCAATTTCTTTTCTTCTTAATAATCCCTGATTTGCTCTTTTCAATTGACTAATCCCTAAAGCAGCTTGAATATCAGTAATTCTATAATTAAATCCAAGCTCCTGCATTTCATAATACCATACTCCATGATCGTAATGCTTCAAAGATGAGTTTTGCTGGATACCGTGAGTTCGCAGATTAAGTATTCTTTCATAAAGATTCTTGTTGTTAGTAGTGATCATTCCTCCTTCACCCGTTGCAATATGCTTAACCGGATGGAATGAGAATATTGCAAGGTCAGCAAAGTTACCATTACCGCAATTTTGTCTTTGATTTTTGGAATCAATAAAATATCCGCCCGGTGCGTGGCAAGCGTCCTCGATAATCCAAAGGTCAAATTCATCAGCAAGTTTTCTGAATTCTTCAAGATTTACTGGTCTGCCGGTAAAGTCGACAGGTATAATACCTTTGTAAGTACCCTTTGGCGCGCCTTCTAATAATTCTTTAACCTGTTTTATATCAAGGAGATATGTTTCAGGATCAATATCAGCAAACACAACTTCTCCCTCCGCGTAACGGACGCAGTTGGCAGATGCTACAAAAGTTATTGGGGTAGTTATGACCTTGTCCCCTGGTTTAATGCCAATGGCCAATCCACAAAGATGCAAAGCAGCCGTCCCATTCGATACAGCAACCGCATAATTGCATCCTATGTACTCTGCAAATGAGTCTTCAAATCTTTTAACATTTGGTCCCTGGGTTAAATAATCAGATTTAAGTACCTCAACAACAGCTTGGATATCGTCATCGGTTATAGTTTGGCGTCCGTAAGATATTTTTTTCATGCAATATGTAACAGATTTAATTTAATTAATGAATTCTTTATCCTTTTAGGAAAGTAATAATATTAAAATGACTTAATGAAGGATGACAATGGGCAATTATTTCTTTATCAAACCATAGTACAAACTCCTTTACCTTTTCATTTTTAAAATACTCCTGAATCTTTTCCATATAATTATCATACTTATTTTGCCCTAATTGATACCCTAAAATTCTATTGTGAAGAAAAAATGTAACAGGAGTACGACTGGTAACTTTTAACCCATATCTTTTACATACTTCCGCCAATTCTTTGTCATTAGTTTCAGCATAAAAACTCCAGGGATCATTTGCATCAGGACTGGACGCAAATTTACAATCCTTAATTTTTATATTTTTACCTAATTTAGTATTTTCTTTAGAAGAAAAGTGAACTAAAAGTTTCCCGCCTTTCTTTGTGACGCGAGTCATTTCCTTTAATACAACTGGCCAATCCGGAAAATGCGGAAGAAACATTCTGGCAACTACAACATCAAATTTTTCATCCGGACAAGGAATTTTGTAGGCATCCCCCTGAATAATTTCAATAGATAAATTTTTGTTTTTTATACGTTCCCTAAATTCATTTAACAATCTCTCGCTAATATCGATAGCGGTTACCATAATTCCATTTTCGGCAAGAAATTCGCTTACAATACCATGCCCACATCCGATGTCTAATACTTTTTCTTGTGATGCACAATTTGCTAAAAAAAACTCATTTACTTCTTTGTCCATTATATCTGCTCCAACTATATTATTTGCATCGGAACCTTTTATAAATGCTTTTGACATTTCCTCTGTTTGCCAGATTTCTTTCTTAAATTTCACAATATCCTTTTCGTTTTTATTTTTAAGAATTGAATTAGCTTTCTTTTTCAACGATGTCATTAATTTTCTCATCAGTTTTTATCTTATAGTCCAGGTTGAAGGAGTATATACCTGAGTGTTTTTAGAGAACCTTTCAAAATAGGTATTATATTGATTTACGCTTCCTTCTTCTACACGGAATTGAATTGCATCATGAACAGCATCATCATAATATGCACCTTTTAAACATATCCAAATAGCTATTAAATAATTCCCGGGAAAAAGAAATAGTTTAGGAATCTCTACTTCAATTGTAAAGTTACCAGCTTTCTTTATAGAGGAAAAACCTTCCCAGGAGGAAACCAGATAATGTATATATACTTCCTGCAGGGTACCTATTCCTATTCCTATCTCAAAATCATCACTGGGCTTAAATACTTCCAAGTCAAGAGAAATTTTCATCTTTTCACCCATTCTAAATATATCAGCTACATTATCATTCTGATTAAGTAGTTTGATAGATAGCCATTTTGCATATTTTTTTTCTCCAAATCTTTCCGATTCCTTCCCATTAAAAGCAATTGCTCCGTTACTGTTAACTTTCCTGTTGGAAAGATATCTTTCTAATGTATGCTTCAACATTGCCACTAAAATCTATCTGCCCATTATTTAATAAAACTGCATGACTGCATAATGCAGAAATAGCCGCCATATTATGGCTCACAAACAGCACTGTTCTGCCTTCATTTCGACTGACATCCTGCATTTTACCAATTGCTTTTTTCTGAAATTCAGCATCACCGACGGCCAGCACTTCATCTACAACAAGTATTTCGGGTTCCAGATGTGCTGCAATTGCAAATCCCAGGCGTACAGTCATCCCGCTACTGTACCGTTTTACCGGAGTATCGATATAGCGTTCAACTCCTGCAAAATCAACAATCTCATCAAACTTCTTCCTGATCTCGGCTTTGGTCATGCCCATTATAGCCCCATTCATAAAAATATTTTCCCGTCCGGTCATCTCCGGGTGAAATCCTGTTCCAATTTCCAGCAATGAAGCGATCCGGCCACGTGCTTTAACAGTACCTGTGGTAGGAGCTGTAACCTTTGAGAGAATTTTTAACAAGGTCGATTTACCAGCTCCGTTTTTGCCTATAATTCCCAGCACTTCGCCTTCCTGAACCTCCAGGTTAATATCCTTCAATGCCCATACATACTCAGGTGAATTGTGGAGTTGTGAGAGATGAGTTGTGAGTAGTGAGTTTATTTTCCTGGCCAATTTTAAGGTATGGATCGTCTTTGCCGAGGATGGAGGTTTGCCACCAGCGGTTTAAATCATGCGAAAGGGTTCTTGTGCTTACTAAGCCAGTCTGTATTGTTTTGATAAGTTCTCTATCTTAATTGCTATACCCATAATGCGAATTTAATGCGCAAACTTATTAATCTACTGTATTTCCTAATTTTCAATGCTTCCTGATACATTGATTCTAAAAATCCAGATCCCAATCTGTTGTAAACAGTTAGACAAGATCCTATTATTTTGTAGCTTTCTTCCTTAAATATAATCTCAACCATTCATACGAAAATACATTAGCGTAATTCGCGTCAATTCGCATTAAACAGTGTCCATGAACGACCGCTGTACCTTGTTAAACACTACTATCCCCACCACCAGCAAAACCAGCATAAATACAAATGAATAAGCCAGACTGGCCCAGCTGAAAGTACCCACTCCCATGGTCCCGTATTTAAAGGTCTCAACAATGGAGGTTACAGGATTTATTGACATGATCTGTTCGCATTTTTGGAGACATTGTGCTTAGCGGATAGATGACCGGGGTGGCATACATCCATAACTGAACTATAAATGTGAAGAGAATGGTGAGATCGCGATACTTTGGTGGTCATTGAGGAAATAAGTATACCAAAACCCAGAGCAAGACCGGCAAGCATTAATATCAGAACTGGGATCAGAAGTGCATAAATATTTGGAGCTACTTTTACATCCGCTATCAGGAAATAGATATAGACTGCTATGAAGAGCAGAAACTGTATTCCCATGCGTACAAGGTTAGAAGATATCGTTGACAAGGGAACAATAAGCCGGGGGAAGTATACTTTACCGAAAATATTCTGGTTTGTGGTGAATGTCGCGGATGTTTTTGTCAGACAATCGGCGAAATACTGCCAGCAGACAATTCCGGCAAGGTAAAAAAGCGGTTGCGGGAGCCCATCGGTACTGATATTTGCTATACCACCGAAAACTACCATGTACATTATTGTTGTAACCGCCGGCTGAATGAAATACCAGGCAGGCCCCAGAACAGTTTGCTTATACTGTGTTACAATATCGCGTTTAATAAACATTGATAACAGGTCGCGGTATTGCCATATTTCGCTAAAATCCACCTGTAATAATTTATTTCTGGGCTTGATTATTGTTGTCCAGTTTTCCGGTTTATCCACTTTTAATGAATTAAAACTCAGCAATCAATAAAATTTGAAGAAAGCCGGGTACTCATTTCCAAAATAATGCTTAATGCAGCATTACAAGTATTTACCCTAAACACTTAACTCTGATTATAAATCTAAGAATAGATTTTCTATCCTTCATCAGTGTAATATCCTTTGGCCGAATCTGAATATCCGTATTTCCCGTAATTACTGTAGTAATTATACCCGTAGTTATAGCCATAGCCCATTGAATATCCATACCGGAGACCATATCCATAATAGCCGGACATGCTTATATCATTTACAACTACCCCAAGGCTCTTAATGCTCTCATTATTATGAAGCTCGTCAATTAATTCAATTGTATTTTTTGAAGAGTATCTCTGCCTTACAACAAACAGGTAAAAATCTGTAAATTGCGATACAAGAAGCGCATCCGTAACAATTGCAACCGGCGGTGTATCAATGATTATATAGTCAAATTTCTTTTTCGCCTTTTCAATGAAAACTCCCATTGCATCTGACTCAATAAGCTCTGCAGGATTTGGAGGAACCGGACCTGCGGGTGCATACCACAGATTTTCAACCTCAGTTTTTTTAATAACGTCCTCGAACTTCTCCTCTCCAATCAGAAAATTACTGATACCCGGGTCATTATTAATACCTAAAATCTTATGAATACGTGGTTTACGAAGATCCAGTCCTACCAGAAGAACTTTTTTATCCGACATGGCAATAATTGTGGCCAGATTGGTGGAGACAAATGTTTTTCCCTCTGCCGTAATAGTTGAACTCACAGATATGACGGGACATTGGGTATCTTTAAGAAAATATTTGAGGTTTGTGCGAACCGACCGGAACGATTCGGAAAGAGTTGAACCCGGGTTCTCAACTACCGGCATCTCTGTCTTCAGACTGTTATGACTTATATAACCGATCACGGGTGCAGAGGTTCGTTTTTCAATATCTTTTTTGTCAATTATTTTGTTATTCAGATAATCAATAATAATTATCCCCAGAAATGGGATCAAAAATCCAAGTAAAGTTGCAACAAGAATGTTCTTGCTTTCCCTTGGCCTTATCCTTGAAATGCTGAAATAGCCTGCATGATCAATTATCCTGTTATCAGAAACATTCGAAGCCCTTGCAATACCAGCTTCTGCCCTTTTTTCAAGAAGAAATGTATAGACTGTATTGTTGATGTCAAATTTCCTCTGGATATTGATCATCTGCCGCTCAGTTGACGGAAGCTTTCTTATTTCATTTTCAATTCCGGCCAATCTTCTGTTTGCATCATCAATCAATTGTTCTATATTCTTCAAATCATTGTTTACATTTTCTCCCAGAGCGCTACGGACTTTTGATATATTTATTTCAAGTAGTCTGAGAGGTTCAGCCGATTCAAAAAGATTCATTGACAGCTGCCTTTTCTGCTTCTGAAGCGTCGACAGTTCATCAACAAGCCTTATAAGAAGCTGGTCAGACACTCCCATTACCGAAGGCGCAATAATATCTGCCGTTTCCTGCTTTGATTCAATATAATTTTTAAGATACTCATAATAGTTTTTTTGCATCATCAACCTGGTCATTTCATCATCCAGCTGTTCAAGATTACCCTGTATAATCGCACCCTCCCGGCTGATATCAATCAGCTTGTTTACGAGCCTGAAACTTTCAAGATCGTTTTCTGCTATTTTCAGTGAATCGGATATAGTATTAAGCTGATGTTCAATAAACTCTATTGTTTTAGCTGCTGTCTGGTTTTTATATTCCAGCCCGAAATCGAGATAAACATCCATCAGGGTATTCAGGTAATCTGCTTCCTGCTCGCCCACATAACCGGTTGTTGAAAGAGTAACAAGAGATGCATCTTCAGTGATAGGAGATATCGAAAGTTTTCCCCGGTACTGGTTTGCTAACGAAACCGGATTTACAAAATAGAAATAATATTTGTTCGACATGTCAGGATTATAATGATACTCTTCCTTTTCCCGCAGATTAATTATGAAATCAAAACCCGCTTCATTGAATCGTTCACCAAAGGCAAGTTCTTTTTTATAACCTCTCCCGCCGTTAATCTCAAGCCTGTATGTTGTATCTGAAAGTATCTTAATATTCAGCTTTTGACTTGCAGTCTGTTTCTCAAGTGAATCAAAAATTACAATAAATGGCGCTGATTTATACAACCTTGTTTCTGCAATATTCCTTTTACCAACGGATGTATAAATGACACTGAACTCAGGCAGTTCCTGCATTACCCTGTAATTTAAACTAAAAGACTGTAAAATGCCTATCTCATTGTTCAGGTTCTGCTGGCTCCGAAAACCGGCTGATCCCGAAAAAATATCCGTAAGTGCACCTGTCTGATCATCTTTTATCAGCAAGCTTGATGATACTGTATATAACTGCTCCGACCAGCGGTTAATGCCATAGGCGATGCTCAGAGCAATTAACAGGGCGATTGCAAACCAGTACCAGTTGCTTATAAAGAGGGAGATGTAGCGTTTAAAGTCCAGGTCTTCGTTATCGGCCGGATTGAAATAGGTCTGCTGAGGATAGGGATTGGGGGATTGAGGGGAGTTCATTGGTTCGAAGTTTCAGAGTTTCGGGTTTTACGTTTGATGTTCAGAGTTAATGGATTCGGATTCAAAGTGTTCAGAACCTTGAACTTCTTTATTTTCCAAAATAATTAATAAGCAGAAGCGTCGTCGTAAGCAGAGATGTGGCTGTTGTGAAGATTGCCGAGAAGGTTGGGAAGTTGAGGTTGAAGATCTTTTTCGATTCGGATTCAACAATTACGACATCGTTTGGCAGAAGGAAGTATGCTTCGCTGGAAAGAATTGCTTTATCCTGCAGATTAAGAGTGTAAGTTTTTGTGCCACCGTCAATCGGGCGAACAACCAGTAGCTTATCGCGACGGCCATAGTCACTTACTCCACCGGCACGGCCTATTGCTTCAAGTACTGTCAGATAGTTGTTGTAATTAGTATATGTCCCGGGGGCTCTGACTTCTCCGATAACTGTAAATTTAAAACTAAGTAGTTTACATTCGACCGTCGAATTATTAAAGTGTTTATCTGCTGCATCCTGTAAGATTTCCCTGGCTTCCTCCAGTGTTGATCCTGCCACTTTCAGGAAACCCAATACAGGCAGTAAAATATCACCATTACTTCTCACATCATACCCAAAAAGATATTGACCTGCATCACCCTGCCCAAAGCTTGACATACCACTACTACGTGCCGAAGTGAGAAAGTCATTGATTGTACCGTCAGGCATCATTGCTTTGATAGAAATACTGAGAATATCCCGGTACTGGATTTTGTAATCGGGAATATCCATTGTAAAAAACTCAACGCCACCGGTTTCGGGAAGATTATTCAGGTAAGCCAGTTTTTGCTGGGACGTACATGATGACAATATGAAGATCCCTGTTGCAACAGAGAGAATAATATGGTTTCTATTCAGATTCATAATTAATCATTCTTTAATGCCTGATTCCTGTATTTTACTTAACAAATATACTATTCTGTTTATATCCTCCTCCATTAGTCCGGAATAGATCGGAAGGCATAATACTTCTTCAGACCGGCGCCGGGCATTTTTCAGGGCATCGCCATTTGGAGCATAGTTTTTAAAAATATCAAAAGAAGGGATAAGAGGATAAAAATATCTGCGGCAGTTAATCCCATTCTCTTTTAATCCTGCCATAAGTTCATCCCTTGAACATCCAAAAAATCTTTCATTAATGAAGACCGGAAAATATGAATAATTTAATTCCGTTTCAATTGGAGTTTCATACAGAAACAATCCCGGTATATCTGACAGTTTTGCTTTGTAAATTGAATGAAGTTTTTTTTGTCCTGCAATAATTTCGTCTGCATATTTAAGCTGTAAAATGCCAAGTGCAGCCTGAAATTCATTCATCTTTGCATTAATCCCCTGCTGGACAACTTCCTGCTCTTCACAATAACCAAAATCCCTGAAAGCATCAAGTTTCTTCTTTGTTTCAAAATCATGACAGATTATCGCTCCTCCTTCAAAAGTATTAAACACTTTAGTTGCATGAAAACTTAAAATAGCCAGGTCTCCAAAAGTGGTTATACTTTTACCCTTGTATCTGACTCCAAAGGCGTGAGCTGCATCATAGATAATTTTTAAGTTGTATTTATCAGCTATATCATGAATTTGTTCTACTCTGCATGGATATCCATATACATGAACAGGGAGTATTGCCGTGGTGTATTTTGTTATTGATTGTTCTATCTTTTGTGGATCAAGTGTACATGAATCCGGCTCAATATCGACAAAGACAGGTTTGACATTATTCCATATAAGAGCCTGGGAGGTAGCTACAAAACTATATGGCGTGGTAATTACTTCCCCCCGCACTCCAAGACATTTTAGTGCAATTTGCAAGGCTGAAGTGCCATTAACCACAACTGTTACAAAGGGAACATCCAGATATGCAGATAGTTCCTTTTCAAATTGTTGAAGAAAAGGACCGTTATTTGTCAATATCCGGGTTTCCCAGATCTGTCCGAGATAAGGAAGTAACTCTTCTAACGGAGGCAAAAATGGTTTTGTAATATTTATCGTTTTCATTCCTCCCAAACCTGAAATTATTATTATCCGCTCATTTTGTTCATAACAATTCTTTTCAACTTAAATTACAATCCCCGGTATATATCTTTATGCGATAAACATTTACAGTTGTATTCCTGGTGAAACTACCATTTTTGAACAATCCTATATTGTAACAGAGAGAGACTTATATGCATTTATTACATTCTCTTTCTCTCTTTGTGAGTTAAACATACTTTCAATAATGTTCCTGTTGATTAGTTTATCTCTCGTTGAAATATCATACTGAAGAAGATGCTTGCTGCTTAATTCTTTCTGTATGGAAAACAGTTTGATCCCATTTTCCTTATAGTCCTGATAGATTGGATTCTCCTCCCTGAGATATACTTTTGATCCCTGGAACAGAAAATACATTATATTTCCTCCGCCACTCTGAACTTTACTGTTAAGAATAAAAGCAGAACATTTGTTTATGAACTTCAGATAATCCTCAAACTTTAAAAAATCCGTTAAAAAATCAATGTGCCTGTTAAAAAGCTTTTCCCCAAGATTAATAACTTTATTTCTGTAACCGGCATCGCCATAACTTAGCGGAACTGATATTGATCCATCATAGGAATCATTTCTCAACTGATAGAAAATGTCAGCATGGTTATGATAAGAATAACTGCTATGGCCGGCCATAACCATATTCTTATTGATGATCACTGTTCAATTCAGGCAATTTGTCGATATCCAGGGAGCGATAATTTAAAGGAAGAAATTTCGCCCTGATTCCAGGAATTTTTTTCTGAAGCAGCTTAAACTCGGTCTGTGTAGTAGTAGCTATAAAATTAATCGATTTTAAAAATTCAAGCTTCTTTAAAACTCTTTCCTTTCGTTCCTTATCTTTTCCGGATATGTGATGATACAGGTGCCGAAGAAATTTTATGGATGACTGGTAAAACCTGTTTCTCCCATAAACAAGTTCCTGTGTATAAGGAAGTAAAAGGTTGAGATCAGGATATAAAATATCGTGCAAATCTGCACCCCAGCTTCTCCAGATGACCGGAAAATGATTAGAAAGATTCAGGGATAATTCGAGTATATCATCGTTAAGGGTATGAACAACAATCCCCTGACAATCCGACCTGATAATTCTATGACTTATTTCTTCATTTAAAGGACCGTAGTACTCGATCAGGTTTCTATCCAGATCAATCCTGGGTTTTTTATGATGCGTGCTCACAATGACCACACAGCGGTTAAAACCTGGTTTGATTTTTTCAAAACGGTTTATAAGAGATCCAATAAACTTGGTATCAGGAGGACAAATATGATAAATCATTAAGGATAAAACTACCTACTAACGTAAAAGAAATCTTTTTAAGACTTAAGATTTAATTCCATTTCAATAATATTATTTCTATTCTTCGGAATTTCTAGAAATCCTGCCCTTTCGTAAAAATGAACAATAGATTTATTTTCAATCCTTACTTCAAGCTTAATCTTATTAAATTTGTTTTGTTTACCATAACTAATGACCTGATTTAGAAGAGTACTAGAAATGCCCATACCCTGATATTTCTTATTTACTGATGCAGAACTTATAAATCCCGTTTGGTTTATTTTATCGTTAAAATAACAGGCTATGAGGCCGATCAGTCTGTTATTATCATATGCACAGAAATGAGTTGCATATTTGTGAAGTTTCAGGGAATATTCTTTAACATTTAATCTTGAAGCAAGTTTAGGAATAAAGATCTCTTCATTTTCATTCATATAATTCAATATCTCATCCTGAGATAATGGGTTTTGCCTAAATTCAACCATTTAAAGACACTTCAATATTTGTAAGGGTATTTTTATTTATATAATTAATAAAATCCGTACAGATATCTTTCCCTGAAAATTTATACAGAAAAACGCCCATTACAGATCTTGAGTCTTTATATACTTTTACAAAATCACCTTTTACAAAATATTCTTTTTTAAATTTAATATTTTCATCAAACTGACCATTTAGATTATTTCCAATAAATATCCCATTATCAGCACTATGCAGGATTAACTGGGTATAATATGCATCATTGGGAATACGAAAATCTAAATCTATTGGTTCATTCAACACTGCATTGACATTGGCTGCTGCCATTTTAAATTCTGTTGCCAGTGTGATTAGTTCAGGCATGAAGTTTCCTCCGTTCCTCGCGCCAATCTCCATAAAATAAATATTATCCTTTTTATCACGGATAATCTCAATATTTAATCCTCCGGTATTAAATCCTACCAGTCTAATTATTTCAACCAGCCGGGATCTTATGTCTTCCATGATGTCAGAATGGAACATTGTCGGTACCGTAGTTGATATTGGTGCACAAACAGATACCGGACTAAAATATTGGTCACCAAGCAGCATGAAAATTACTTCTCCGTTATTTACAAATGCCTCTCCATGTATATGCGGCCCTTTCGATTCGATTTCTTCCTCAATAATTACTTCTCCTTTTCTGGAAAATTCCAGAGCATAGCTGAATTCTGTCTTTAATTCTTTACCTGATTCTAATTTGTTGATCCCTTTACTTCCGCTGGAATCGACAGGTTTTACGAAAACATTTTTCCCAAGCGAATCATAAAATACCCTTGCTTCATATAAGGATTTGAAAACACCGAATACCGGAGCAGGAAAATTATTTTTAGTAAGAAATCGTCTGAAAAGACCTTTGTCTGACAAGGTAAGTACCGAACTAAAACTGTTCCCGGGTAAATTGAGTTTTTGAGAAACATATGCTGCAGTAGGAGCCGCAGGATCTGATCCATAAGCAAGTATGCCATCTATGTTTTCCTTTTTTGCAATATCCAGGACACCCTTAAAATCTGTAGTGCTGACATTAAAATATTCATCCGCGATTTTATGCCCGGGATTTTCAGGCTTGTTATCGCATGTAATTACGTAATGCCCCTGCTTTTTAGCATATTCAATCACCGGGATCTGAAAATGGGTTCCGGCTAAAATCAGAATTCTCTTTGCCATTGATCCTACTTGTTCTTCCCCCTTTTATCTTGTGACTTTTATCTTTTGTCTTGCCTCCGGGCAAGCTTCCGCCTCATCAGTCCCACAGGTGTCCGGTGTCTGAAAAGTCATCATTTATCTATATTTCATTGCGTTATCAAACGCAACAGGGTCACAGCACCCTTTTTATTATAGGCTCACTTCGCTTCTATCGCAATTCCATAATGGAAGAAGATCCGCTGGTTTGAATTTTAATAAATAACCTTCAGCTTCGGCGGACTCCAGAACTACATAACTTACTTTCCTTCCAACTATCTCCTCGGACTGAGCAATTTTCCTGGCAAGGTACTCACGGTCAATATCTTTACCTACTAGTATCAGTTCAATAACCTGACTATCTTTCCCACGTGCAAAATCGCCAGTAAGATAAACACAAATCAGATTTCCAAGACGGTGAATCACTTTTTGAATTACACGATCGATACCTGTTTCCTTAAGTATGATGTTGTGAATATCCTCGTAAAGGGGATGTTTGCTGTTAGCCTGAAAAATCTTTTTATTTCCCTCCCAGAGAGAATTGAGAAGACCGGCGTCTTCGAAGCGGTTAAGTTCGATCCTTATAGCATTTGATGATTCTCCAAATTCAGACTCCAGTCCACGCAGGTGAGCCCTTGTACTGCTGTTCAGAAAGAATTTTTTGAGCAGTTTAATGCGTGTTTCAGAAGTAATCAGACTGCTAAGCATCAGATCAGTTTAATGAGTAACAAAATTACCCGATGTTTTTAATTTTCCAAAAAATATTTAACTGAATCCGCATATCTTTGAACTGAAGTAGGTTGCTTAAACTTCCCAGTCAAGCTGATGCCTTTGGCGTCCCAAAATGTTCAATATTCATCAATAATCAACCATTCCCTTCCCCGATTTGTTAATAAAAATTATATTTGTATCATAATAGTCAATCCGCAATTTTAAAATGCATTCGAAATAATAAAATCAAAACCATATGAAGAAAGCTTTACTCCTTATATCGTTGACATGCGTCCCATTAGCATTGTCAGCACAATGGTACGGTGATGGATTATCACCAGCTACCGCATATTATGGTGTGATTAATACAGCCAATCCAATGCAGGAATGGAATATAACAAATTATCCGGGAGGTATTATTTATGTTGGACAATCGACCACCGGCTGGGAAGATCTTTCTGTTGGGAATGGAGGAACATTAACGATTCAGCAGGGAATAACTGTTAAGTTCTGCACAACATTATCGGATTTAAGAATTACCGGAACAGGCATATTAAATGCACAGGGATCTCTCTCAAATTTAATAACTTTTACAAAAAATGCACAGGCTAACTGGGGTCACATTTCATTTGAATCTATGACAACTATAAATCCTGAAAACTATCCTTCAGTTTTAAGCAACTGTGTAATTGAATGGGGTAATGTCAGTTCTGCTTCATTGTTGCCGGCAAATCCAAATCAGTATGGAGGAGCAATTCATATTGATTTCAGTTATGTGTCTATCTCTGATTGCGAACTAAGAAATAATAAAGCGGGCTGGGGTGGAAGTATTTTTGTTGGCGACGGGAAAAGTCCTTCAATATCAAAATGTTATATACATGACAATACGGCTACAACCTCTGGTGGCGGCTTATATTTCTGGAAAAATTCTTCTCCTGTTATTACAAACAGTATCGTGACATATAATAATTGTACAGGAACAGGTGGAGGCGGAG
This sequence comes from uncultured Bacteroidales bacterium, assembly GCA_963700275.1. Taxonomy (GTDB): domain Bacteria; phylum Bacteroidota; class Bacteroidia; order Bacteroidales; family VadinHA17; genus LD21. The sequence continues at coordinate 30,101 of CAVOWZ010000009.1, forward strand.
GTATTTTTATTGGAGGGGCAGCAAAAGGAGTAAAAGTAATAAATTGCACCATTTCGCATAATACTGCAAATAATCAAAGTCTTGGTTATAATATAAAGATCTTTAATAACACAGCAACACCAAAACCTCAGTTTATTAATTCAATAATATGGTACCCGGCAAATTCTATTGTTGGAAGCACATATTCAGCTGATTTTCTAAATTGTGCAATACAGGATCCTCCGTTAACTACCTATACAGGTTATATTTCTCTTAATTCTGCAAACGAAGGAACAAATCCATCCGGACCATTTTTTGCATCAATGTCCGGCAGCAGCTGGCCGCTTCAATTCAGATCACCCTGCCGTGATGCCGGAACAACTCCGACTCCTGCCGTAACTAATGATTATGTAGGGAATCCCCGTGTTTATAATTATGATATGGGAGCCTATGAATATCAATATGCCCGGTGGAAAACAACTGCAGGTTCTACAGACTGGAATACTGCAGATAACTGGTATGGCGGAATACCAACTTCAACCTTAGATGTTTTAATACCTGCAGGAGCTCCAAATTATCCAACAACATCTCCTGGAGCTGATTTTACAATCGGTTCCGGCAAACAAATGATAATTGAACCGGGTGCAAGAGTTACTCTTGCGAATCTTACAAACAACGGTTTAATAAACTTAATCATAACGCTACAGGATTAGCATCACTGATAATCAACAGCTACACCAGGGGCACAGGCGGGTCAGAAGAGATCCAGCTCTACCTTACAGGCGGCGGAAGCGAATTACTTGAAGATTATAAATGGCATTATATATCGTCGCCTGTATCGTCTTTATCTTCAACAATATATTCAGTGCTGCTACTCTTGATATTGCCCAGTTCATAGAAAGCAGAGTAACCACTTCTTTATGACAAGGCTGGGTTGCTTATGATGGATATGTATATTCAACCGGTCAAACTAATGGACCTGAATTTTCATCTCTTTCTCCCGGAAAGGGATATAATTTCTGGGACGATGCGACTAATACTTTAACATTTAGCGGTGTATTTAATACATCTGATCTTAATATCAATCTTGATTATACTATCGGGACTCCGGTCAACAATCCATGGATTTAACCTTCTGGGTAATCCATTCAGTTCCGGCCTGGACTGGGATGAAATAATTAACGATGTAAACTACCCACCAGAAATACAAGTAAAGGCCTCTATTTCACACGTGATAATTTACAATGTTCATATATTGCCGGCGTAGGAATACCATCCGACGTTACCGGTATTATCCCGCCTATGCAGGGATTCTTTGTCAAAACTTACAGTTCAGACAATTCAATAACACTTCCGGCTGCAGCCCGTACGCATGATAATATCCATTCAAGATACAAGGGAAGTACGATTATTCCTCTTGTAAGACTTGCTATCCAGGAAGATGCTGTTACAAACGACGAGACAGTAGTAAGATTTGATGCGGCAGCAAAATCAACACTCGATAATGATTTTGATGCCCTGAAAATGTTCCTTTCTTCTGCAAAAACCTCTATTCATACTGCTTTAGGAGGGACAAACTATGCCATTAACGGACAACCTTTCCCGGAATCATTGCTTGAAATACCTGTAATTGTAAATGTAATCTCAGAAGGTACTCACAAAATTTCAGCAACACAACTGCAGGGTCTGGACAGCTATAGTGTCTCCCTCACAGATAAAACCACTGGCTTCACAGCCGACCTTAAATCAACACCTGTTGTAACATTCTCAGCTTCTCCCGGAATGCTAAATGACAGATTCACCCTGAAAATCAGCAATATTTCAACAGGAGCTGAAGATCTTTATACCAATGATAATTCCTTTAATATCTACAGGAACTTTAATTATATAAACATCCAGACGATTGCAGATGAGTGGGATGGCAAAACCGGTTCTGTCAAAGTGCTGGATATGTCGGGAAAGACAGTTTCAGATCTCCGCAGAACAGAATTCAGCAAAACCTCCGTCACTCAGATCGGGGCTCCGGATGCAAACGGATTGTATTTTATCGAGATAAAGTCGGGAGTGAACAGGTTTGTGGGAAAGGTGGTGATTAAATAGGTGTTACGGTTACGGCTTTACGGCTATTACGGTATTACGGCTGTATTAATAGACAAGAACAAATAAGAATTTTAACAATATAGAGCCTTAACGCCCTAATGCCATAAAACCGTAAAACCGTAACATAATTAACTTAAACTCGTAAAATACTAATTCTTAACGCCATAACACCTTAACGCCGTAATGCCGTAAAACCTTTAAAAAATAGATTTGTACTTAAGAAATTTATATGTACTTTTGTGACAATTCAAATTTAATATCCAACATTTGAAGACTACTGTTCGGAAAATATTAATTAAGGAATCATACAGCAAACCGGAAATTACAAGGATAATTCTTGATAATTCAATTTCACTTGTGATGATGACTACTATGCCTCCTAACCCCCCGCCAAGGGGAAAACCAAAAAGCGGTGATAAAGGGATAGATTCTCCGTTCAATAGTCCTTTCGGTGATAAACCGTTCGAATGATCCGCTACTTCGTCTTCTGCTGAACCCCATTGGTCAATTTATACCTGAATAGGTACAACGATTCGCAATTTCTTGCTATTTTTATACATTATTTGAAATTAAACCTGGCTTAAGGCTGTTGCTGTTTTTTGGTCATGTTGACTTAATAAAGTACTTAATCGCAAAGATCTTATGCAACTAATTTAATGTCAGGGTTGTCTTATTAATACTGTAACTGATTAATTCATAAGATATGAAAACAAGAATTACACTTCTTTTAGGCATATTAATTCTGAATCAGGGGATATTTTCACAACCCCCTGAAACTGTCTACGAAGGAACTCTTATTGCAACCGGATTCAGGCAGAGCATCCCTCTGGCCTCTTCGGGTCCATTCAATATTGGCTTCAGTCTTACATTTTTCGGAAATACCTATACACAGTTTTATGTAAGCGCAAACGGACTTGTAATGTTTACGGCCCCGGATGATCTGTACAATCAGGAAGTGACAATTCCGGATGCAGCTAAACCTAACAATTATATTGCCCCATTCTGGGATAATCTTTCTATCCTGGACGGAGGGAATGTTCTCTACAAAACAATTGGAGCTGCTCCGAACAGAAAATGCATCATCCAGTTTAAAAATATGGGATTTGATCCTGTCCCGTCACCTTTTGGTACTTTTTCAGTTATCCTGTATGAAACAACAAATATTGTCCAGGTTCAGTACAGGCTTATCGCTGATCCATATACTGCACAGTCACATGGTGAAAGCGCTACAATAGGCCTGGAAAATGTTGACGGAAGTGCGGGTACCCTTCTTGCATTTCACCAGGGAAATGCCGTTTATTCCGAAGATGCAGTTTCATTTACTCCCTCAGGAACTACGGCTTATACTGTTAATTCAGATGCAGTTTATGATGGAGTTTTCCTTACAACAAATTTAAGTCTCCCCGATCCCGGAATCGTTGATCTGGTAAGTCCTTCCAAAGATGCAGTGATCGGAGCAGATCATACTTTTCTCTGGACTGCGGCTGCCAACGCAACTGCTTATTACTTTGTACTGGATACAAAACCGGATCTTTCAACTGCCACATATACAAATGTAGGATTAAACTTATCCAATAATGTAACGGGGCTGTACACTTGGCCAGACATATTACTGGGCGGTTTTTGCATACAATTCAACCAGCTTTACCTGGTGCGAGGTAAGCAGGTTCTCAACAAGCGCTGCTCCTCCACTTGCGGCTGTTCCACAGACCATCTGGGCAGAACAGGGCCAGGATAAAACAATAAAACTTAACTATACCGGAGGTGATGCAAGTGCGAAAACAGCGATTATCACATCTATCCCTGCACAGGGGCAATTATATCAATATAATGCAGGAAGCCGAGGAGCGCAAATTACAGCTGTTCCTACTAACGTTACCGATGCCGGCAGAAATGTCATTTATGCCGCAACAGGCACTCCAGGAAACAGTGTCGGCAATTTCAATTTTAAGATGAATGATGGAACGGGTGATTCTCCGGAAGTAACAATCACTGTCAATGTGAGCCCTCCCGGCATCCCTCAGGTACTTTATACTGCAAAAAGTACTAATGTTGAAATCCAGTTCGACAAAATAATGTCAGACCCTGCAGGTAAACAGAGCCAGTTTGCAGTTAAAGTCAATGGAACTCCGGCTGCAATTAATACCGTCAGCCTTAAAACAGGTGACCCCTATACTATTGTCCTGAACCTGGCAACTCCTCTTGCCGGAACAGAAACAGTTCTTGTTTCATATACCCAGGGTGATGTAACTGCAACAACAGGAGGATTCCTTCTCGTCATTCACTGATGAACCTGTGACACTTATCGCACAAACAATCACTTTTACACAAAACCTTACCAAAAAGCTGAATGAGTCACCCTTTGCACTAACTGCGTCCGCATCAGGCGGACTGGGAATGACTTATTCAAGTTTCAACCCTGCAGTCGCAACCATCAGCAGCAGTACTGTAACTCTCAAAGCTGTTGGAACATCTGATATAACAGCCCGTCAGGCAGGCAATACTACCTATGCACCGGCACAATTTATCAGAACACTCACTGTTACCAAGGGCGATCAGACAATAACATTCGGTCCTATCCCTGAAAAGAATATCGGCGATGCCGATTTCAACCTCACAGCAACTGCAAGCTCAGGTCTTACAGTAAGCTTTGCAAGCAGTAACACTGCTGTAGCCACAGTTACCGGGACACTAGTTCATATAGCCGGCGCCGGAACAACAGTTATTACAGCATCCCAGGCAGGATCTGTAAACTGGAATCCTGCTCCGGATGTACCTCAGAATCTTACTGTAATAATAACGGATATCGATAATCCTGCAGATCCTCAAAACGGCTTCAGCATCTATACCAGGGATAATCAAATAATCATCCAGACAGTTGATGATGCATGGGACGGAAAGAGAGGTTCGGTTAAACTCTTCGACATCTCCGGCAAGCCTGTTAGGATCATCAGAAATGCCGAGTTCAGCTGGAATTCTGCCATTGAGGTCCCGGTTGCCAATGCCAGGGGGCTTTATGTGGTGGAGATAAGGTCGGGGGCGATGAGGGTGACGAGGAAGGTGGTTGTAAGGTGACAAAGGGACGAAGAGACTGAGAGACGAAGGGACGAGGAGGTGAGCGATGAGTTTCTGCAATGAAATCAATTTCCTTTTTATTACGGGTATAACCACAAAAAAAGTAAATCTCAACATACTTTTTATGGTTATAGGCCTATTCTTCAGGCTGAGGAGTGATTTTTGAGGGATGACGGATTCAGGTGTTTCGGTCAGATTGACAAACAGCTCTTGAAGCTTCAAATACTTCTTTAGCTATTTTGTAGAACGTAGATGCCTCCCTAACTGTTGGTTTTCCGTTTGGTAATAAACCCAGGTCCCCAGGATATCGGGCATCAATATATAATTGATCCAGGATAATAAGTTTATCAATATCTATCTTTAGCTTGATTAGTGCTTTAACCTTATTGTACAGATTTTCAAGAGAATGGGTTTTTATAAAGCCAATATCATATTCTTCGATTATTGCTTTGAATGATTTTTCAATTGCCTGATGAGCGTGAAATGTTGCTTTTTTCATAGAGAACTTTGCCTTTTTTTAATAATTCTCTGGCAAAAAGACTATTGTTTTCAATAAACTTCTTATGCATCGGTTTAGTGTGAACAATCAGATCAACCGGAAATTCTTTTTTAATTTCAGAAATTGCTTTTGATATGCGAAGGTAAATCATGCTCTTTTCTGAGAAACTTGAAGGCATTATTTCATCACTTGTAACCACTAAAACATCCAGATCGCTGTTATCTCCGGGTTCTCCATAAGCATAAGAGCCAAAAAGTATAATTTTTTCCGGCCCTGTTGCAATAAGTTTTTCAGTTAATAAAGGTATAAATGATCGTCCTTTCATTTAGTCATTTTAATATACAAATGTCATTGGTGGGCGTTTAAAACCCACTGATTATTAATTGTTTATTTTGTAGTTCTTTGACATTATTGTAATCGCACTTCGTAAGTATCTCTTTTATAGGCGTTTTGTCCAGTAAGGATATACTCAAGATCTGTAGGATTTCGTAGATTGACCGGTCAACTTTCAATTTGTTACCTATTATAGCAACAAGACAGTAAGCGATGACTGCACAATACATCTGGATTTTCACAGCATTAAGAGTCGTCCCCCAAAAGGATTTGATCTTAAGATGCTGTTTCATCCATTTGAAAAAGAGCTCTACCGCCCATCGTTTTTTGTATAGGAATGCTATTTCAGATGCTTTCAGATCCATGTTGTTGGTTAAGAAAACAAGATCTTTATCGTGCTCAGCATCGTAGAACTTTATTCGACGTAGCTTTTCAGGATATTCGTTTTTTGATTTATAGATCTCCAACTTTCCTATATGATCACTTTGGACCCCGGTTGTTTTATCCACAGCTCTGGAATACATTCTTTTAAATCGCAGATTTTCCTTTGCTCTTGTTACGAAGAATGACCCGTTAGTATGGATTTTATACAGCCTCAGAAAGTCAGTATATCCTTTATCCGCGACATAAAAACTACCTTCTTCGTATGGGATGATATCCATGATGTTGACATCGTGAACGCTGGCATTGGTAATATACAGAAAGCTTGGAATAGAAGTTTTAACATCATATAATGTATGGAGCTTTATTCCTCCTTTATGCTTTCTGAACTTGGCCCACCAGAAGATGCTTAAACATAGGTCGATCGTTGTAGAGTCCAATGCATAAACATTTCCATCAACTTCGATTTCAAAATCATCACGGTAACAGCTTCTGCGTGCTTCTTCAATAAGAACATAGGCAAACTCTTCAAAGATTCTATAATTACGCCTTTCATTTGCTGTACCAAAATTCCTGCGAGAGACCGTTGAGCCAAAGCCCAGATGATAATACTTCGGTTGATGAGCTTCAAGACTTAACATCAAATCCCGCATGCTGTCCCTGGCTGTTAGTTGTCCAAACACCATACAAAGCATTTGATTCCAGCAGGTAAAAGATCTTACATGCTTATTACCTTCATACTTATCAACTAGCCTGTCAAAAACTCTGCGAGGTAAAAAATCTGTAAGCTGAGCGAAAATATATTTGCCTTGATTCATGGATTGATGCTATTTTTAAGCAAAAATCCAACTTTTCAATTCAAATCGTCACGCTACAAAAAAATGCTACAATTGCGATTACTTCATAATTTCAAAGAACATGTTTTAAAATCTAATGCCCACTAATGTATACAAATGTAATAAATTAACCCGACCAATTTTCAAAATTTAATCCAGGGCACTTTGTAGTTGAGGTTGAGAAATAGAAATGAACCTCTTCAGCGGTTAAAGTGAATAATCCCCCTTTTGCAAAATATACATTGACAAGCAGAAAGGACTGAGGGACTAAGGGACTGAGAGACTAAGAGACATTTTACCATGACCAATTGTCAGGATGAAGTGACATTTTAACCAATTTGCCAATTATCTGGTCATAAGTCTCATAGAGCCCTGAATGATTTTCTTCCGTCATATATAAGCAGCTTAAAGAAAAATCAAGCCAGGATTGTGTTTCAGCAGCTTCACTCTCTGAATCTGTTAGTTTTAAGATAAATGCTTTAGGATATCTCCTCTTCCGGAAACCTTCAGCAATATTGGCACATACAGATCTCGAAGATCTCCTGATCTGATCCGATAGAGAATAAGTCTCCTCTTTTGGAAACTTTTTTGTAAGTTCATAAATCTTCATTGCAGCAGCAAAAGCCAACCTGTAGACCTCAAGGTCCTTGTGAGTCCTTATTTTCATAATGCAGCGATTTAATATTTAGCACTTAACTAACAGTCTCTTCGTCCCTTCCTCTCTTCGTCCCTCCGTCCCTTCGTCCCTTCGTCCCTTCGTCTCTTCGTCCCTTCGTCCCTTCCTCTCTTCGTCCCTCCGTCTCTTCGTCCCTTCGTCCCTCCGTCTCTTCGTCCCTAAGTCCTCCTCACTCCTCCAATTTCCTCCGCGACTCCTCCTTTTCGATAATTTTGATCTGCCCGGACGACTGAATAGCTTTGAGAGTTATTTCTTTCGAATTATTCTCCGCACTCTCTGCTTTACCATAGGCTTGTTTGAGCTGAACCTCGAGATCCTTGATCTTTGCCATCAGAGATTCGATCTGCTGGGACTTAAGTTTTATTTCACCCTCATGATCTTTAAGCAGCAATTGTCTTTCATATTTATACTCTTTCTCAAGCTGTGCGGTTGTTTCCTTTATGGCAGTCTGAACTGCCTTTTCAAGTTCTAACGGGAAATTTTCTGCCTTTGCTCTTAATTCGGCAAGTTCCTTTTCAGCAGCAACAACAGTCTGTTCCCTGACTTTTATTCCGCTTTCAAAGGATTCCATCTTCTGTATAAGCTCTTTCTCAAGCGCAGCTTTCTTCTGTTCATATTCATCCTTATCTTTTTTCCTGACAAGCTGAAGGTTATATTTATACTCCTCCTCCTCCCGTGTTCGCTGTTTTTTAAGAGCATCTTCAGCTTCCTTCCGTTTTTCTTCCAACAATTTTGTTTCCTTGTCGCGGCTCAGTTTCTCCTGCTTAATCTCTTCCTCAAGTTCACTTTTCCGTGAAGCCATTTCGAGTTCAAACTCTTCTTTTTTCTCCTTCTGGGCGGCAAGGATAGCTGCCAGTGAATCGGCTCCGGCATTGATCTGATAGAGATCTTTCAGCCTCTGGTCTTCAACTGCTATGGCTTCTCTGATCCTGGCAAGCTTCTGTCGTTCAGAAGTCAGATCATCTTCGATCTTATCCAGTTTGCTGTTCAGTGAAAGTTTCAGGGCACTGATTGCTCCGATTATCTCTTCATCAGTCAACTTAGCAGCATTTTCAACTGTGGTTTCCTTTACCTTCTTTTCCTGTTCGGCTTTCGGGTTTTCCTGTTTTGACTCCTGGATCTTTTTAACCAGGTCGTTATAAGCATTCAGGATCTCCGATTTTGTACTTGTCGGGGTTAATTTCTTTTCCATGATTTCGGGTTTTCGGTAAATATAGGATATTTTCAGATTTTCCGGGAATGCTACGGATTACGGGTTAAGGATTCAGCGTGAGTTTCGTGAAAAGCTGATAACTCCTTTTTCAATCCTGCGTTTGACATCCCTCCATTTAAGGTGAGGTTCTTTAATCAGCATGGGCCATTCTGATTCATCCACATCATCAAAATAGATCAAACTTTTCAGAATCAGCAAATCACTTTCCTGATTATATTTCAAACGGTAATAACTTAACATTGATTTTATTTCATATTTATCAAGAAGATAATAAATATCAATAAAATCCTTCACCCACTGTCCGCTGGTAGAAATAGCATTAAGTTTCATGGCAATAATGTCGGGTTCCGACAGAATAGTAAGGTTCTCCTCTGCAACCGGATTTTGCAGAAGCCGATATCTGTGAGCGATAATATCAACTTTTATATTCTTAATCGAACCCCTTAATGTATTAGTTGCAGAAAATAAAAGATCAAAATCATAGTCCTGAACAAGGTTTTCGAGCATCTGCTGGCTATCAAACGCGAAGTTTGAAAACAAATCAATATCAACTGATTTTCTATAACCGTTTAATAATGCCAGGGCTGTTCCTCCTGCCAGGTTAAATCCTCTGAGATATTGTTTTGATTGAAGTGATCTCAGAAGTCCCAGTGCAGATTCATCAACTGCTTCCTTGTATAACATTTGAATTCTTTTTTTGACTTTCCAAAATATTTCGATGCGAAATTGAGGGTCTTCTTATTCAGGTAATTCAGATTAAGAAGGGTTTCTTTAACTTCCTCTTCACCGTAATACCTTAATAGGAGGTTAATTTCAGAAAGAGTCCCGTATGAAAAGATCCTTTCAATAATTAGTCGTTTTGAAACAGGTTTACCTGGCGTGATATCCACATCCCAGAAGTATTTCTGCTTAATAAGATCTGTTATATCTACTTTCTTATCCATAAGTATTGTTAAATATAATAAAACAGATGGAAAGAACCAAATGATGACTTAGGGACGAAGGGTTGCAGGGACGAAGAGACGGAGAGACGAAGGGACATAGAGATGAAGAGACTGAGAGACCGTGGGACAAAAGGATTAAGAGCCTATTTTTTGAGCAGCGTAGCGGCGACCTGCTTGTAAAAATAATCCGATACTACTGATTATGTGCTGCATAGCAGCGACCTGTAATTTTCTGACATCAGGTCAGATTACAATTTCATTTTGATCCCAGTCTTAATAACCTGATTAAATTCTTATTCAATAAAGTCACATATTGGACATCTAGCATTCCTAATCTCCCCATAACTAATTCTTTATCAAGAGTTGCCAGTTTATTTAATTTTATTAAAGATGTCTTTTTTAATCCATTTAATTTTGTAGGTTGAACAACAATATCATACTCCGATTGGAATTTCAATTGAGTAGTAATAAAACATACTGTCACATCATCTTCTGATTCGATTAGAACTACAGCCGGTCTGTTTTTATTTCCTGTCAGATCAGTAAACGGGAACGGTACAAGAACGATATCTCCCTTATTCATTTATATTTTTCTTTCAGGTCATTAACCGTATAAAGATCTTCTTCATCTTTTAGAAAATCAAGGGCTTTTGAATTTGATGTCAGTTTTTGTATCCCTTCCAAAATAATCTTGTCATCAATCTTAGTTAACAGAAAATCAGCAAAGTCGTGTACCTCCTTTATTTTAATATCAGGTAAAAGCCTGATCTTTTTAATTACATCATCAATTAAAACTTCTCTGTTCATGTTAATAGTTTTCACAAAATTACAAATCTATTTCCTGATTCATATCATTTAAAACTTATAGAAATATGAATCATAATCCATAGGTGATTAATAATTTCTTAACCCGGCTTTCAAGAGCCCTGTTCTTAAAACGCACAGAATATTCCTTTAAAAGCTCTCTGTTAAGATCCTCTGCCATAAAACTTTCATCCAGCCGTAATTCTTCCAGTTCCTGAACAGAGTCATAGAAAGGATACAGGTATAACAGATCAAGTATTGCTTTTTCAGGTTTCGCAAATAATAATGTCCGGTTGTCCGGTATAGTTTTATGATCATACCCAAACATCAATTCTTCCTTTACGGAGTGATAGGAATACTCCCCGAATACATTTGAAAATGAAGCTGTCTTCAGAGATGTAACACTGATTATTTGAATAACTGCTTCGGGTATCATTCCATAAAACGATAATGCGGTATGAAGGCTGATATAAGAAGGTCTGTAAATACGGTTTGCAAAATACCAGATATAATCTGCCTTACTCCCATATTCCGGAAATGTGTAATAGCCTTGTTTCAGGCGCAAAATAAGTCCCTGTTTTGTCCAGCGGACAAGGTTATTTCTGTTAAAATCAGGATCCCAGGCATAGATCTGGTTTATATTTAAACAAGCCAGATCAAACAATTTCTTCCTGAATTCAAGGAAAAGCATGATATTCTGTTTCTATTATGCAACAAATATAGTGCATTATAGAAATATAATCAATACTTATACCAAAAATCACTGATAATATTGTTCTTATGTTTCTTTTTATCTCCATTATGTCACGTATTTAAAAACCTTTTCGTGATTATTTACACATTTATCATATTAATTAATGGCACTATGCTTCAAACACAAAACCGCGTCAGCGGTTTAAAATGAATTCTCTGAATTTGAGCTGCGTAGCAGCGACCTGTTTGTAGAAAGATCCGGAATACTCTTAATTTGAGCCGGGTACCGGCGACCTGTTTGTAGAATTATTATCCCGCCAATCATGGCAACAATGTGCTGCTATAAATCTTATATTTGTTCCACAATACAATTCTTAATGAAGAGTATCTTCAAAAACAGATTCCTCGCCCTCGTAATTCTGATCCCTCTTTATTCTATTGCTGTATTTTCACAGGAAGTTCCCCATCCCGTAAGTAATACCGGAGTTTATAATTTCCTCGATGAACTGGCAAATGACCAGATAATTTCCCTGATCTCTGCAATAAAACCTTATTCCCGGACATTTATAGCGAAATGTCTCACGGAGGCAGACGGGAAACGGGATCAGCTGACACGGAGGCAACAGGAGGAACTCGATTTTTATCTGAGGGACTTCTGGAAAGAAGGTACGAGGGTTCGACGGTTCGACGGTTCGACGGTTACATCGGGAGACAGTTCGATAGTTCGATTGTTGAATCGTTCGATAGCTGAGGTGTTCAGAGGTGGAAATGGTGAAGGAAACTGGTTAAAGAGGCTGCATGAAACAATGAGACTGGATCTTTTCTATTATGAAGATTCACTGTTTTCAATTACGGTAAATCCCATTCTGGGTGGAGAGATGTTTTTAAATTCCTCCGGGAAAGCAACTTACTGGAGGAACGGTGCTGAAGCAAGAGCTTATGCCGCGAAATGGGGATTCTATGCTTCCTTAAGGGATAATCACGAAAAGCCTTTTCTCGGGTTACCGGCATTCCTTACGCCACGACAGGGTGGTCATATTAAAGGATCCACCGACTGGAGCGAAATGCAGGGAGGTATAACTTATTCATGGAAATGGGGAAGCGCCGGATTTGTAAAGGATAATATTGAATGGGGAACAAATTACAATGGTGCAAATATTTTCGGGGGAAGGAATCCTTCATTCATTCATCTGAGACTTCAGCTTAAACCGGCAAAATGGTTCACATTCAATTATATCCACGGATGGCTCAATTCCATGGTTGTCGACAGCGCCAATTCATACTGGCTGACAAACAGCTACGGGACAGACTACCGCGAAGTCTATCATAAGAAATTCATCGCGGCTAATATGTTCACTTTCACTCCCGTGCAATATCTCAATATTTCAGCAGGGAACAGCATTGTTTACAATAACACATCGGTTAATCCCGCTTACCTGATGCCTCTTTTCTTCTATAAATCAGTTGATCATTCCCTAACTTCAGGCATTGAGAACATGAATTCCCAGATGTTCCTGGATATCAGTTCAAGGCAGATAAAGCACTTACATCTGTATGCTACACTTTTTATAGATGAACTTGCCATCAGCAGGATCCCGAAAGATGATGAATGGAATTTCCTCAGCTGGAAGGCCGGTTTCAGATTAAGCAATTATCCGCTCACTGATGTTTATTTCACAACGGAATACACCTATACTTATCCTCTTGCTTTTCAGCATAATGTCCCGACAATTACCTTCGAATCCAACAAATATAATCTTGGTCATTATCTGACCGATAATGCCCGTGAGTGGTATATTTCGGCAGGATACCGTCCGTTCAGTAATCTGGATATACAGCTGTATTTTTCAGATGCAGTCCGGGGTCCGGATTACACTGAACTGGGAGTTCCAAGGGTGGGCAATCCGCCTCTGGAGTCTGTTGAGTGGCATAATACATCTGCCGGTTTAAGAGGATCTTATCAGCTTATTCACGACCTCTACGGCTGGATATCGATCAATCACAGCAATATAAGCGGGGATAAGAGGTGGAGTCCGGGGTACTTTTAGGAACAAAGAATACGGTCAACTTCGGAGTGACGTTGGGGTTCTGAATAGGGCGTTACGCCGTTACGCTCTTGCCGTAATTCCGTAACGCCTGCTGCGCCATTTTAAAAAATTCGTTAATAATTCCCAGCAAATTCTCACCTCCGTATCCAGTAAATTGCCTACATTTACCCGTCGACTTCTGATCACTACTGAATGAAAAAGAATAAATTCAGGGTCATCACATTACTTGCTGATATTGTGATTCTTGCAATATCGTTTCTTCTTATGGCCTAGTATCAAACCTTCCGGATTAAGTGCCTATGTTCCTACACACAGCATTTTCTTCGGCATACTTACCGTGATCTGGCTGACGGTTTCCCTGATGAACGGCAAGATGCACAGGGGAAAGATCATCAACTTCACCACTCTCTTCAACAGGGTCATAAGCAGTAATATAATTGCAATATCAATTACTGCCCTGGTCATGTATATCTTCCGTGACTATTCCTACTCCCGTACTGTTGTGCTCGGTACAACAGTTTTTGCCACAATACTGGAGCTTCTTTTCGGATCAGCTTTCATTGCTTATAAAAAAGCAAATATCAGGGACTATGAGGAGTCGGATAAATTCAGGAAGTATAAAAAACCGAGTGAGGAAGAGCTTGTAAATAACCTGAATGGCAACGGGAACGGGATCAGCCATGGAAATGTCCATGAAGTCAATCCTTCCATCATAAAGGCCATAGAGAAAGAATCGGGGTCCGAAATGGCTAAGGCAATAGTTGAAATGACAGGGCCAAAACTTAGTGATCAGACTGCCGTTCTTTCAACGACCACAATTTTTAATATAGAAAGTCTTCCTGAAGATAAGTATACCTATATTATTAATCTGCATAAGATCAATGATATAAAACAACTAGATCAGTTCATTGATGCTGTAAACAGCAAGCTTGATAAGAATGGCTACTTTTTCTGCTGTGTTGAGACTAAAGATCAGCGGAAAAAGAGAATACTTAAGAAGTTCCCGCCTGTACTGAATTATATTTATTATTCACTTGATTTTATCCTGAAGCGTATCCTGCCAAAGCTCAGATTCACCCGTCCGTTATATATGTTACTGACCCGCGGGAATAATACAGTTATCACCCGTGCCGAAGCTCTCGGCCGCCTGTGCAGGGGCGGATTCAGAATAAGACAGGAATCTTTCATCGGAAACCAGCTTTGTATCGAAGCAAAAAAGACAGGGGATCCTCTTCCCACAAACGGATACTACTACGGACCTATAATTGCCCTGCCAAGAGTGGGTAAAAACGGTAATACAATAAAAGTTTATAAGCTGAGAACAATGCATCCGTATTCGGAATATATCCAGGATTATATCTACAAGATGCATGACCTCCAGGAAGGGGGTAAATTCAAGGATGATTTCCGGATCACTTCATGGGGATCACTTTGCAGAAAGGTTTGGCTCGATGAAGTGCCGATGTTCATTAATATGTTCGAGGGAAATATGAAGCTTGTCGGCGTCAGACCTCTGAGCAAACAATATTTCGATCTGTATGATGATAAGATCAAGGACAAAAGATTAAGGCACAAGCCGGGACTTGTCCCGCCATACTATGCAGATATGCCCTCAAATCTTGAAGAGATACAGGAATCGGAATTGAAATACCTGGAAGCGTATGAAAAAAGTCCTTTCAAGACCGATACTAGGTATTTCTTTAAATCGTGGTGGAATATTTTTTTCCATGACGCGAGAAGCAAATGAGGATTGAACAGTGACGAGCCTAAGACTCCCCTCTTGGGAGAGCCTGTCCCGCGCAGCGGGAGGATGGGGGTGGGTTTTGAAGATGGAGGGGGAGATAAGAAAGTGAAAAAGAGGGGGAGATAGGAGACGAAGAGACTAAGGGACAAAGAGACGGAGAGACCGCAAGACCGCAAGACTGCAGGACTAAGAGACTAAGAGACAATATTCGAAAAATGGATAATAAAAGAAAGAAAGTTTTTGTATCAGGATGTTTTGATATGCTCCATTCGGGGCATATTGCATTTTTACAGGAAGCCGCTGAATTCGGGGATCTGTATATCGGTCTGGGTTCGGATAAAACCATAAAGGAACTTAAGGGCAGGGAAACGGTTTATTCCGACGAAGAACGCGCATATATGATAAGTGCATTATCATGTGTTCATAAAGTTGCGGTAAACAGGGGAAGCGGTCTTATGGATTTTGAAGAAGATATGCGGATCCTCAAACCGGATATATTTATAGTAAATGAAGATGGCCATTCTCCTGAAAAAGAAGATCTCTGCAGGGACCTGGGCATTGAGTATAAGGTTTTGAGAAGAATTCCCCATGCCAATCTGCCGGCAAGATCAACCACGGCTTTGCGTTCATCCAGACCTATCCCATACAGGGTAGATCTTGCCGGAACATGGATCGATCAGCCTTATGTTTCGAAATATTATCCCGGCGCTGCAATTACAGCATCAATAGAACCGACAATAGAATTCAATGAACGGTCAGGTATGGCCACATCAACAAGAAAAAAAGCCATAGAGTTGTGGAATGATCATCTTCCCCTTGAAAAACCCGAAAAGCTTGCCAAAACACTGTTCAGGTATGATAATGATCCGGGGACATTAGAGGTGAGCGGTTCACAGGATTCAATAGGGATTACAATGCCGGGGATCAATAAGTTCTTTTATGATAAGGGGAAATACTGGCCATCTCATTTCGATACAATTTCAGATCCTGCAATACTCAAATGGCTCGAGGAAAGGCTTTGCATGGTTACATTGTGGCCGAGGCCGGTTGGGTTTAATGTTCTTTCGGATACAAACATTAATGAGCAGAATGTAAAGAGCCTTACTGATGCTGCCGATCTTGCCTGGGAAGGACTGCTCGGCAAAGACATGAAGAAATTCTCAAAGGGCTTCCTCGATTCCTTCAATTCCCAGATAAGGATGTTCCCTAAAATGGTTACCCCTGAAATTGAGAAGATCATAAAACAATATGGGGGAAAAGCCAAAGCCTGGAAATTATCTGGGGCCGGTGGCGGAGGTTATCTGATCCTTATAAGTGAAGAAGATATTCCCAATTCGTTCAGAATAAAGATCAGGCTGAAAGAGCTGGGATTCTGAAAGACTAAAATTTCCTCAGGAAAGTAACCGGAATTGTGAGTAAAATATTCTGGTCGAGTTTATCAATACGTACCAAAACCCTGTTCTTTCCTCCGAACTTTATCAGTTCTCCCGTCAGTCCGACCATAGATCCGTTGATAACCTCAACCTGATCGCCCTGTTCAAACTTCTCTGTAGTGACTTCTATTTCAGCATCGCTGTTAACCAGAAGTCTCAGATTATCGATCTGTTTCTGGGGAATCGCCACAGGTTGTCCTTCAAAGGAAATAAACTTAACAACCCCGTTTGTCCTGTATACTTTCGGGAACTCTTTCGGAATAACTTTTACAAAGACATAAGATGACAGCAGAGGTTTCATGACCAGCTTTTTTCTGTCGCTCCACTTCCTGTAAGTCTTCTGAAGAGGCAGAAAAGATTCAACACCCTCTTCACTCAGCCTGGTGTGAACAAGTTTTTCGGCACGCGGATTGGTGTAGATTGCAAACCATTTCGGAGGTTGTTTTTTCGTGAGAATATTTAACTTATTTCCTTCCTGTGGTGCAACAGTGTCCATTCCCGTAAATTTTGGTCACAAAGATAGAAAAAAGGTCCAAAGGTGCAAAAGGCGCAGAGGCACACGGGCGCAGCGGCGCAATGGCACAGGGGTCCGGTTCAGCGGTTCGACGGTTTTGAGATCCCTTCCTCTACTGTGTTATTGTTCCTCCTGCCTCTTCGCCTTTGAGACTTTGAACCACTTTGCCACTGAGGCTCTGCACCGCTGCGCCTTCGCTACCTTATTTGCCATTGTACCTTTACGCCACTATGCCATTGCGCCAATGTGCCTCTGCGCCTCTTTTCGCCGCTAAGTCGCTGTACCCCTGCGCCGCTTAGCCCCTGTGCCATTGCGCCGCTGAACCCCTGTGCCGCTGTACCTGTTGTTAATATCGTTTCGTTTTTTTTATAATTAAAAAGTCCTACCTTTGCCGCATAATTAAAATCATGTGCTATGGCTGAAAAGACAAGATATGCGGATGAGGAGCTTGAGGAATTCAGAGAAATCATCCTCGCGAAGCTGGATAAAGCCAGGAAAGATTATGATATATTGAAGTCGAGCATAACTCACGAGGAAAGTAACGATACTATGGATACCTCCCCTACTTTCAAAGTACTGGAAGAGGGTGCAACTACTTTATCAAAAGAGGAAGCCGGCAGACTGGCCCAGCGTCAGCTTAAGTTCATACAACACCTTCAGGCTGCACTTGTAAGGATCGAAAACAAAACCTACGGTATCTGCCGTGAAACAGGACAGCTGATTTCCAAGGAAAGATTACGTGCCGTGCCTCATGCCACTCTCTGCATCGATGCCAAGATGAAACAGAAATAGGCCACAAGTCATTAACCCTCCCGGCCAAGACCAGCGACCAAGGGGGTAACGGTTCAAAGGCTTAAAAGAATATGGAAAGCCGTCTCAGACAGGGACGGTTTTTCTTTCTCCGATCTGCTGCCTCCACATGGCATAATAAAGTCCCTTTTTTGTCAAGCAGGGTATAATGCGTTCCTTCTTCAATGATCTTCCCCTTTTCCAGAACGTAAATCCTGTCGGCATGCATAATTGTTGACAAACGGTGAGCTATCATAAGAGTTATCTGCTGTTTACCGGATGATATTTCTTTCAGGGTACCCGTTATCTCTTCCTCGGTAATTGAATCCAGTGCAGATGTAGCCTCATCGAAGATCAGGATATTTGGCTTCCTGACAAGAGCTCTTGCAATGGCAAGTCTTTGCTTTTCTCCTCCAGAGACCATCTTTCCTCCTTCCCCGAGCAGAGTATCCAGTCCTTTTGGCGAACACCTTACTAACTCTGTAGCAGAGGCTTTTCTAAGTGCTTCATTTATCTCTTCATCTGTCGCTTCCGGTTTAACAAATTGCAGGTTCTCCCTGATAGTCCCGGAAAAAAGCTGGGTATCCTGTGTGACAAAACCCAACTGCCTCCTCATCTTATTATAACGGATATCCTTTGAAGGAATATCATCATAATAAATAGTCCCTAGGGTTGGTGTATATAATCCGACAAGAAGCTTAACAAGTGTTGTCTTTCCGCAACCCGAAGGACCCACAAAAGCAATTGTCTCTCCCCTTTTAACCCTGAAGGAGAGATCTTCAATAGCATCATGATCGGCCTTTTTATAACGAAAACTTACATGGTCAAAATTGAGTTTCTCAATATCTCCTATCTCGACAGGATCTTCAGGCCGGTACTCAGGTTCTTTCTTCATCAGCTCATTGAATATCTGAAGGGAAGCTTCGGCTTCACGATAAGCCAGGATTATACTTCCGAGATCCTGAAGCGGGAACATGATCCGGGTGGATATGAACTGCATTGAGATCAGCTCCCCCGTTGAAAGCAGATTACGGAAGATGAGCCATAACAAAATAAAAAGGATCGATTCCCTGAGAACAAGTAGTACAGAACTCTGCATGAAGGTAAGGGTCCTTATCCTCTTTACCTTATCCATCTCAAGGTCGAAAATCTTTTTGGTGAAGGTCTTTAACCGCCTGATTTCCGGCCATGTCAGACCAAGACTCTTGACCAGTTCGATATTCCTTAAAGATTCGGTGATTGAACCGCTCATCTTATTGGTCTCCTTTATTACTGCCCGCTGGATGGTCTTTATTTTACTGCTCAGAAGCCCTGTAAGGCTTCCCAGCACAACGACCCCTATGAAGAATACAGGGATCAGTGCCCAGTGTTTTGTTACCGCGTACCAGATCAGAAAAGCAATACCTACAGCTGATGAAAACATTGTGCTGATGAAAGAACTTATAAACCGTTCATTGTCAGCTCTCACCTTTTGAAGAACAGAAAGAACATGTCCGCTGCTTGTCTCTTCAAACTCATGATATGGAAGACGAAGGGTATGCTTTAATCCTTCGTCGAAAACAGACAGCCCGAATTTATGAACAACCAGACGGGTTACATAGTCGGTAAAGGCACGTGCCACCCTTGACATCAGGGCAATACCCACTGCAAGGGCCAGCAGTCTCAATGCTCCCCTTATTAGCTCATCCTCAGTGCGATCGCCCCTGTTTACTGCAAAATTATCAATGATCTTCCCAAAGATTATCGGATCAATAAGTTCCAGTATCTGGGCAATGGCTGCAAGGCCCATTGCCAGAAACAACAAGCCTTTGAAAGGTTTTAAATATTTCCAGATGATTTTCATCAGGTATTTTTTATATCTAGCTTAATGTCTGTTAAATGTTCCCCTTTCCCTTTTATTATAATACCCCCATCCCATCCTTCCCCCACAGGGGAAGGTGCTTGAGCAGCTTTTCCCCCCTGGGGGAAACGGGAAAGGGGGTAAAATTGGAAATGGAAATAGCTGTCCTTAACTTTCATCCTCGTTTGCCCGGTTTAAGCAGTATGAAGGCTAAATATGCAAATGTTTATTTAAGCCGGTTCTGAGAAAGAATCCCTTATAGTTATTTTAATGTATTCCTGAAATACCCGATCGTTTTTTCAAGTCCTTCCTCAAGTCCGACAACAGGCTTCCATCCCAGCTCCCTGATTGCAAGAGCAATATCCGGCTTCCTTTGCTTCGGATCATCCTCAGGAAGTGGCAGATACCTGATCTTCGATTTTGATCCTGTCATCTCTATGATCTTATTTGCCATATCCTTTACCGAAAACTCAACCGGATTACCCAGATTAACTGGTCCTGTGAAGCTATCGGGAGTCTCCATCAATCGTATCATTCCGCTTATCAGATCATCAACATACTGGAAGCTGCGGGTATGCGAGCCGTCACCGAAAATGGTGATATCCTCTCCTTTCAGGGCCTGAACGATGAAATTCGATATTACCCGTCCATCATCCTGGCTCATTCTCGGACCATAGGTATTGAATATCCTTGCTATTTTGATCTTCAGTTTGTGCTGCATGTAGTAATTCATGAAAAGCGTTTCAGCACAACGTTTCCCCTCATCATAGCATGCCCTCGGACCAAGAGTATTTACATTTCCCCAATAGCTTTCCGGCTGGGGATGAACAGCCGGATCACCATAAACTTCACTCGTCGATGCCTGCAGTACCTTTGATTTGGTCCTCTTTGCCAGCCCGAGGGTATTTATGGCTCCCATCACAGATGTTTTGATTGTCTTTATACCATTATATTGATAGTGTACCGGCGAGGCAGGACAGGCAAGGTTGTAAATCTCATCAACTTCGATATAGACCGGCATTGTTATATCATGTCTGATCACTTCAAAACAGTGGTTATCGAGAAGATGCATTATATTCTTCTTCGACCCGGTGAAGTAATTATCAAGGCAGATGACTTCATTCCCAAGGCTGAGGAGCTTTTCGCAGAGGTGGGATCCTATAAATCCGGCACCTCCGGTGATGAGGATTCGTTTCATTGATGTTTTATAGTACACAAATGTAACGAAAAGTAAAATACTAATTATCGGAATATCAGTCTTTATCGATAATGACCTTCACGACAACCTCATCAATCTCCACATCCCTTACCTTCCGTCCCGACAATTCCTTTTCCAGAACAACCTCCCTGGCAAGTGTCTGTGAACCAATATAACCAGAATGCCTCTTAACAGCTTCCCTTACAAAATCGAGATCCTCAATCTTAACAACGATCTTATCGGTCACGTTATAGCCACTATCCTTGCGGATATTCTGGATACGGTTGATGAATTCACGGGCAATACCTTCATAGCGAAGATCATCGGTTACAGTAATATCGAGTGCAACGGTAAGCTTGCCGTCGTTGGCAACCTGCCAGCCGGGAATATCTTCTGAAATGATCTCAACATCATTAAGAGTAAGGTCTGCCTGCTGCCCGTTTATGATCAGTGAATGCGCTCCGGCAGCTTCAAAAGCCGCAATATCTTTCTGTGTAAGTCCGGATATTGAATTGCTTATATCTTTCATAAGCTTCCCAAACCTCGGACCAAGCGTTTTGAAGTTTGGCTTTATCCTTTTTACAAGTATCGCCGCTGTATCTTCAATATATTCAACTTCTTTCACATTGATCTCAGTAAGTACAAGATCCCTGACAGCTTCAAACTTCTTTTTAAAATTCCTGTCGGGAAGCGGGATCATTATCTTTGCAAGAGGCTGACGGACTTTAATACTCACTTTCCTTCTCAGACCATGCACCATTGAAGATATTTTCTGAGCTATATCCATTCTCTCCTCGAGATCCTTATCAATAAGCGATTCGTCATGCTTCGGAAATACAGCCAGATGAACAGATTCTTCAGTATGCCTGCCGGTAGTCATGTTGAGGTCGCGGAAAAGCTGATCCATAAAGAATGGAGCAATGGGAGCTGCAAGCCTGCTCACGGTTTCGAGACATGCATAAAGTGTCTGGTATGCTGAAATCTTATCGTGATCATATTCTCCTCCCCAGTAGCGTTTTCTGCTTTGCCTGACATACCAGTTGCTGAGATTATCTATCACGAAATCCTGAATAGCTCTGGCTGCCCTTGTAAGATCATAATCTTCATAACACTTCCCGACTTCCCTGACAAGTGAATTGAGAAGCGACATGATCCACCTGTCTATTTCAGGCCTGTCGTTCACAAGAATATCTCTTTCTGCAAACCTGAAATTATCGACATTGGCATACAGGGCAAAAAACGAATATGTATTGTAGAGAGTCCCGAAAAATTTACGTTTTACTTCATCAATCCCTTCAATATCAAATTTAAGGTTGTCCCAGGGCTGAGAGTTTGTTAGCATATACCAGCGCAGGGGATCGGAACCGTATTCTTCTATGATCTTAAACGGATCGGCAGCATTGCCCAGACGCTTTGACATCTTGTTCCCGTTTTTATCAAGCACAAGGCCGTTTGAAATGATATTCTTAAATGCAACCGAATCGGATGTCATACAGGCTATTGCATGAAGGGTAAAGAACCATCCTCTTGTCTGGTCAACACCTTCTGCTATGAAATCTGCCGGGAACATTTCGCCGAAATTTACTTTGTTCTCAAAAGGATAATGAGCCTGGGCATAAGGCATTGCTCCTGAATCGAACCATACATCTATCAGGTCAGGTTCACGGTGCATTTTCTTCCCCGATTTACTTACGAGTACTATTTCATCAACAAAAGGCCTGTGAAGATCGAACTTCTCATAGTTTCCCTTTGAGTTATCACCTTCAACATATTCAGCCAGCGGATTCTTCTTCATGAATCCGGCACCGACAGATTTCTCAATTTCGGTTTTAAGTTCACTTACAGAACCTATGCAGATTGATTCCTTTCTGTCGTCAGTTACCCAAATCGGTAAAGGTGTTCCCCAGAAACGCGACCGTGAGAGATTCCAGTCAACCAGGTTCTCCAGCCATTTGCCAAAACGGCCTGATCCCGTTGATTGGGGTTTCCAGTTGATTGTATTATTAAGTTCAATCAACCTGTCGCGTAATGCAGTTGTGCGGATGAACCATGCATCGAGGGGATAATAAAGAACCGGCTTATCGGTGCGCCAGCAATGAGGATAGCTGTGCACCATCTTTTCGATCCTGAACACTTTCCCGTTCTGCTTGAGCATCACTGCTATGTCCACGTCGAGGGTATCAGCATCCTGAGGCATCGCCTCATCATACTCGTTCTTCACCGGACGACCCGCAAAGCGTGTATATGTGTTTAAATTAACCCTTTCCTTTACAAAATCCTCATCCATATCGGCTACCGGCACCATATACCCTCTCCTGTCAACCATCGGACCATAGGTACCATCCTTCATCTTTAACAACATAGCAGGAACGCCGTTCTCCTTACCAATCTTATAGTCATCGGCGCCGAATGTCGGAGCTATGTGAACAATACCGGTACCTTCCTCAGTTGTAACGAAATCACCTGTAAGAACCCTGAAAGCTCCGCCATCAGGTTTAACCCAGTCTATAAGCTGCACATAAGATATCCCTTCAAGCTTTTTTCCGGAAAATTCATCTATTATTTTAAAAGGGATCTTTTTATCACCGGGTTTATATTCCGAGATCTGAAGCCCGGCATTTGACTCGGGGAACATCGAATTAAGCAGATCTCTGGCAATTATCACAATAACAGGTTCCCCGGTATATGGATTAAAGCTGCGTACCTTTATATATTTTATCTCTTCCCCGACAGCCAGAGCCGTGTTTGAAGGAAGGGTCCACGGAGTAGTGGTCCAGGCCATAATATGAACAGCATCAGTATCAATATGCTTATAAAGAAACTCTGATCTCTGATCCCGTATAAGTCTGAAGAGTGCAATGCATGTTGTATCCTTAACATCGCGATAGCAGTTCGGGAGGTTAAGCTCATGTGAGCTCAGTCCGGTCCCGGCTGCGGGTGAAAATGGCTGGATTGTGTAATCCTTATAAAGCAGATCTTTTGAATATAACTGTTTCAGAAGCCACCATAGTGTTTCTATATAACGATTGTCATAGGTTATATACGGATCGTCCATATTAACCCAGTATCCCATTTTGCGTGTAAGTTCTTCCCACTGGTCGGTATACCTCATCACATCGACCCGGCAGGCTTTATTAAATTCCTCTATCGAGATCTTTTCCGTACCAATATCTTCCTTTGTTATGCCAAGGGATTTTTCAACGCCAAGTTCAATAGGCAAACCGTGAGTATCCCATCCCGCTTTACGCCTGACTTCATATCCGCACTGTGTTTTATAGCGACAGATCGCATCCTTTATGGCGCGTGCCATCACATGGTGAATGCCGGGCATCCCGTTTGCAGATGGCGGGCCTTCATAAAATATAAATTCACCCTTCCCGTCAAGCTGACGGATACTTTTCCGGAATGCGTCATTTTTGTCCCATATCCCGAGTACATCTTTATTTACCTGAGCAAGGTCAAGAGCCTTATATTCAGGAAATCGCTTCCCCATTTAACTGATGTTTAAGTTATTTAAAAAACGGACAAAGATAATAAAAGTTAGAGAAGGATGAAAGGTGGTGAAGAACGAAGGGGAGAAATGGGGAGGGGGTGATAAGGGGATGAAAAGAGAAAAGACGAAGAGACGAAGAGGCAGAGAGACGGAGAGACGAAGGGACTGAGAGACATGGAGAATTCCTCTATTTTGAGCTTAGTAGAGGCGCCCTGTTTATAGGATATGGGGGATTTGGACAATTTATAGCCTCGTAGAGGCGACCTGTTTGTACAACAGATAGTAAATATTCATATTTTTATACCCTTCAAATTTGTGATTATCTGATGAGAATATTTATCTGCTCTTTTATCATACTGATATACAGCAGCTGTTTAATCAATGCCCAGACAGCTGATTCCTCCAAATATCTGTCCCTTGAGCCGTATGATTTTCAACTTCAGTATCTCCGTACTGATTCTGCCCGACTGATCGATGTAAGGGAGTTTTTTGAATACAAAGGCAACAGGATAAAAGATGCCCTAAATATACCTTCATCAGGCAATATTGAGTTTTCGGTTGATACAATTGACAAGAATTATGCTTTATTCTTTTATTGCTCCTCAGGCTTCCGGAGTAAAAGGATTTCAGAATTATTCTATGAAAAAGGATTCCGGAAGCTATATAACCTCGAAGGAGGTATAGTTGCCTGGAAACGGGATGGTTTTCCGGTCGAGAAGGGTAAGGTCAGGAGGAGACGAAGATAGTCATGCGGTCGTGCAGTCGTGCGGTCTGACCCCAAGACAATACAACTGCATGTACTGCATGACCGCACGACCGCACGACCGCATGACCGCACGACTGACTGCACGACCCCTTCCCTCCTTCCCGGGAATTTTCTAAATTTGCAAAAATTAATCTCGTAACCAATGTTTTCAGGAATAGTAGAAATAGCCGCTCCGGTTGTCAGGATCGAAAAGGATAAAGACAACCTCCATATCACAATGAAATGCCCATTCACCGATGAGCTGAAAATAGACCAGAGCATTTCCCATAACGGTGTTTGTCTGACTGTGGTCAGAAAGGATAAAGACACCTATACAGTTACAGCCATAAGGGAGACACTCGAAAAATCAAATCTCGGACTGCTGAAGGTCGGAGATAAAGTTAATCTGGAACGGAGTGCAAAGCTGGATGGCAGGCTTGACGGACACATGGTACAGGGCCATGTTGACCAGACAGCTGTCTGCACCGATGTTAAAGAAGCTGGCGGAAGCTGGTATTATACATTTGAATATCAACCCCTGCAGGATGATTATATCACTGTTGAAAAGGGTTCGGTATCGGTCAACGGGGTGAGCCTGACAGTTGTCAACTCAAAACCAAATTCTTTCCAGGTTGCTATCATTCCCTTTACCTGGGAGGTCACCAACTTCCATCAGATAGAAAAAGGAACGGAGGTAAATATCGAATTTGATATCCTTGGGAAATATATTGCAAAGATTGTGAAGCAACAACTCGGGAAATAGCCCGGAATTTCGCAAACTGACGAACTAAAAACTTATTCCCCTTTTCATATTATGCAAAAAAGGAAAGTAAGAAATTACTTCTCCCAGATAATCTTTTTCCCGAATCCAAGCCTGTTATCGGTATATTTAATATAGGTGAGTTCCACGATCCAGATCTTCGTTTCCATTAACATCGCAATGGGGAATCGTTTCAGATAAGATGATTCTGCTCTTTCCAGAAGCTTACCTGAAGGTTCTGAAACAATCCCGGAAAACTGAACACCCCGGATCCTTCCGATTATATTTGTTTCAAGTGCAACAGTTCCGGAAACCAGTGGATTTTTAATAAACTCCTGTCCGTGACGGGTTTTAATATCTGATGTGAAAACGAAAGTATTTTCTTCCTCATGAAAAACATAAAAACAGCTGGCACACCATGGGGTATTTCCTGTGCTTGTCGCAATAGTAAGAACATGGTGTTTTTTCAGGAATTTTACAATCCTCTTATCAATCATTGCTCTTCCACCTGTAAATATCTGTTTCAAACCCTGCCAGAGTGACTATCCTTTCAACAACCGTCATAATAAGATCATCAATGGTTTTTGGTTTACTGTAAAATGAAGGAGTTGCCGGACAAATTATTGCCCCGGCAAGGGTAAGGGTCTCCATGTTCCTTATGTGGATAAGGTTCAGGGGAGTTTCCCTGGGGACAATAATCAGCTTTCTCCTTTCCTTGAGCATAACATCAGCAGCTCTGGCGATAAGGTCTTCCGATGTGCCATTGGCTATTCTTCCGGTGATACCCATTGAAGCCGGGCAGATTATCATAGTGTCATGATCACATGATCCCGAAGCGAATGGAGAATAAAAATCCTTGTTTGAATATTCCTTCGCAGGCGGAGTGGCCAGAAATGAATCTCCGGTTTCATATTTCCATATCTCCTTTGCATTGTCGGAAAAAACCACTGCGATCTCCGATGGCGGGTTCTTAACGGCAGATAATATCTCAAGAAGTTTCTTTGCGTAAACCGAACCGCTGGCTCCGGTAACTGCGAGGATAATTTTACGGGGGTGGGGAATCATAATTCGTTGCAATGTAACGGTGTGCAAAGTTAGTAATTATTCGTGACGGATTGCTTCGTCGCTTCGCTCCTCGCAATGACGGTACCACGATGTGACATCCTTGCTACCGTCATTGCGAGGAGTCCCGCGCACAATTAGCGTCATTGCGAGGAGTCCCTCGCCAGCGGGACGACGAAGCAATCCGCTACGAATAATTACTAAATTTGCTCTACAATACAAACCAAACATGAAAAAACTTGTAATACTTACCGGTGCAGGCATGTCGCGGGAGAGTGGTATCCGGACTTTCCGGGAAACAGGCGGATTGTGGGAAGAGTATGATGTAAATGAGGTGGCATCACCCATGGGATGGTGGAAAAATAAGGACCTTGTCCTCAGGTTTTATAACGAAAGAAGGAGCCAGCTGGCAGATTGTGAACCTAATGCCGGACACAAAGGAGTTGCTGCACTCGAGAAGTATTTTGATGTTCATGTTATTACACAAAATGTTGATAATCTTCATGAGCGGGCTGGAAGCGCGAAAATCCTCCATCTTCATGGCGAGCTCACAAAAGTCAGAAGCACAACTGATCCTTCACTGGTTTATGAGATTGGTTACAAAGAGATAAATAACGGTGACCTATGTGAAAAAGGAAGTCAGCTTAGACCCCATATCGTCTGGTTCGGAGAGGAGGTTCCGATGATGGATGAGGCTGTAAAGATAACATCAACAGCCGATATCTTTGCTGTGATAGGCTCATCACTTAATGTTTATCCTGCTGCAGGATTGATTTCCTATGCACCAAAGAATGCCTCCCTCTGGCTGATTGATCCGAATGATGTATATGTTCCGATAAAGAAAATTAATTTGATAAAAGAAAAAGCTTCCGACGGTGTGGCAATCCTGACGGAAAGGCTTCTCTCAATGTATAATAATGATTAGGTGATCATGATTTTCTGATTAGTATGAAAGGATTTAGTCCCGCACTAGCGGGACGACGAAGCAATCCGTAACTATAACCTGAAAATTACCTCCCTGCATTCCCGTTTTAGTATCTTTACAACATGATTGACCGTTCCACCATAGAACGAATTCTCAGCGCATCAGAAATTGTTGATGTGATCCAGGAATTTGTCCCGCTTAAACGACGAGGTGTCAACTATCTGGGATTATGTCCTTTCCACAATGAAAAAACCCCGTCGTTCACCGTATCACCATCAAAGGAGATCTTTAAATGCTTTGGCTGCGGAAAGGTCGGAAACGTTGTCAACTTCGTCATGGAACATGAGCGCCTCACATACCCGGAGGCTCTCAAATTCCTGGCAAAAAAATACCATATAGAGGTTATTGAAAAAGAGCTTACCCCGGAAGAAATTGAAAAACAAAATGAACGGGAAAGTCTGCTTGTCATAACATCGTATGCATCAAGACAATTCGCCGAAAACCTGTTTCAAAGCGATGAGGGTATTTCAGTAGGACTGACCTATTTTAAAGAGAGAGGGTTCAGACAGAATACCCTTAAGAAATTTGAGGTAGGCTACAGCCTGGAAAAACGCGATGCCTTTTCAAAAAAAGCCCTGGATGACGGATATAAAAAGGATTTCCTTATAAAAACAGGTCTTTCGATCGGACATGAAGACCATATCTTTGACCGGTTCAGCGGAAGGGTCATGTTCCCTATTCATTCACTCTCGGGACAGGTGCTGGGTTTCGGCGGAAGAATACTGAAGACTGATGCAAAAACTGCAAAATACCTGAACTCTCCCGAGTCGGAGATATACCATAAAAGCCGTATCCTTTACGGCATCTATCAGGCACGTCAGGCAATAACCCGTGAGGAAAAATGTTACCTCGTCGAAGGCTATACCGATGTGATGTCGATGCATGAAGCAAACATCGAAAATGTAGTCGCTTCTTCAGGAACATCACTGACATCCGAACAGGTGCGGTTAATTAAAAGGTTCACCCCGAACATCACAATACTGTATGATGGCGACCCGGCAGGGATAAAAGCATCGATCCGCGGAATAGACATAGTTCTTGAGGAAGGAATGAATGTAAAAATCGTTCTCCTTCCCGACAACGAAGATCCGGATTCTTACTCGAAAAAGGTAAGCAACGAGGAGTTTGGCCGGTTTCTTAAGGAAAATGAAACAGATTTTATAAGGTTTAAAACAAAGCTTCTCCTTGATGAAGCTGCAAATGATCCTGTAAAAAAAGCCAACCTCATCCGCGATATTGTAAGATCAATAGCCGTTATCCCCGAATCCATAACGCGAACGGTTTATATTAAGGAGTGCAGCAACTACATGGAGGTCCCGGAGGCAGTTCTCTACCATGAAGTCAATAAAATGCAGCAGCAGAGAACTTTCCAGGACAGGAACAAATACCCCGGTCCCGAGGATCTGCCAGTGCCTCCTCCGGTGATTTCCCGTCCGGTAAGACAGGAGATAACAACCTATGTTTCTGAAAGAGAGATAATAAGACTGCTTCTCAAGTTCGGAAGCAATGAATTTGAAAAGAAAATACGGCCAGAAGACGGCAGTGAAGAGGTACTGACAGTCGCCGATTATATTGTGAGGGAGATCATCTCGGATGAACTTACCTTTGATGATGTGATCTGCGGAACGATATTCGATGAATTCCGATTTGCGTCAGAACAGGGAACATTCCTGGGAGATAAGGTTTTTATCAAGAATGAAGATCCGGCAATTTCAAGCCTGTCGGCAGATATACTCGCTGAATCACATCAGCTGAGTAAGATCTGGAGGAACAAGCAGACTTATGTAGAGACCGAGGAGATGAAGCTTAAAGATATTGTTCCGGATACTGTTCTTAAATTCAAAGGCGACAAAATAAAATTAAGGCTTAAAGAGATCATGACCAGGCTTGAGGAGGCAGTCAGGTCGGGTAACCAGGAAAATGTCATTGCACTTCAGCAGAAAGACCAGGCCCTGAAGGCAGCTCTGAAGACCATTTCGCAGCAACTGGGAAACAGGATCTTGCTGTGAAACTTCCTTTCCACTTAATTAACAACAAAATAGTAATAATATTTTCGTATGAAAACAAAAGGAGAATTAAAAGCTGAAATAGCTGATAATAAAATAGATGATGTATTAAGCGAAATTATTAAACAAACAAACAATACTACCGATGGATTACACAATGATGTTATCGTTTTGAAAAATCGGTGGACCAGGTATAAAGAAAATTGCTTAAGAGGCCTTGGTAATGAATCAGAAGGAACCACGATTGTACACAATATCTTAAGTTTTATCGACATTATACCAACACAGCCTAAAGGTGAACCAGAATATAATTTAAAGCCATTTTTTACATCAGGAAACGAGTATTTCAGGATGTATGGTTTGCGGGGTTTGAGAGACAGCAATCTTATTCAGGATTTTAATGTGAGCCGGGCCGGAGGCACAAATAATATAAATCCGATCCAGTTCCTCTGGGCTGATGCTTTATATGGTAACACAATAAGTGCCAAAAATATTGGCGAAAGCAATACTTTAAGAATTCATTTTAATCATAAAGGCGGATGGGGATGTAACATAGCGATTCGTTGTCAGGATGGGAAAGCCTGCCATAACACAAACAGATCAAAATACTTAACCTTCGATGCCCGTATTCCATCAGAAGAAATAAAAAAAATCGAAAGTCGTGACGGAATAAAATTCCTGAAAAAAATCGGGATTTCGGTACGGATAGTTAATGGCAAATTGCAACACTGGGAATATGCCTATAACCCTAAGGAGTATATCACTCGTAATGTCGAAGCAACCGAATGGGATAAAGAATTGGTAAAAGTTAATCTGTCGGATGAAAACAACTGGCATCAGTTTAAATCCGATGGAAATATAATCAATGATCCTGATGGTCCGGACTTCTCAATCATTGCATCCGTAATTCTGGGTTTTGGCAGTGTTCCGAAATGCACAAATGAACCTGAACCAGGTAGTGGAATTATAGATATTCGAAAAATAGAGCTTAGTGACAGCTGATTAATATCAAGTCATTTTATTATTACTTTAAGCCAGCTCTTATAACTACATTTATTAAATTTTCAAATGATGAAAAACCTCCGGGATAGTTCTTCAAAGATCATCAGGCTGATTCAGATTACAGAAGAAATTATTAAAGATTGTGCCTTGGAAAATGGTGGAATAATTGCAGCCAATTCAACTAAAAACTATTTCCCGGCAAACGCAAAGAATTACTTTTATGTATGGCCCCGTGATGCTGCATTTACCTGCCTGGTTGCCGATATGATTGGGCTGCAAGAGCTCCAGATAAATTTCTTCCGATGGTGCATTACCCACGCTGAGGGATTTATTAACAGAGGATTATTTTATGAGAAATATTATCCAAATGGTCTGAAAGCTTTAATGAATTTCCAGCCTGATCAGACCGGTTCAGTTTTAGTGGCTGCATGTAGTTTTTGCAAAAATCACCCATACGGGGCAAAAAATCCGGAGATGATCGAATTGATCACACGTGCAGCTAATGGTATAACCGATGAATGGGAGGATACTAATTTTAAATCTGTTACAAATGACCTGTGGGAAGAAAGGCTATGTTTTCCCGATCTGGAAGAGAATTTCTCATTTTCGCTGGCATCATGTATAAAGGGGCTAAGGATGGCCAATGAAATTATCCCCCGGGGGGAATGGGTAAAAACTGCCGAAAAAATGAAAGAACGCCTTGATATGCATTTCAATGGCCATTTTTACAGATCTTTTGGGAAACTTCCTGATAACAGGATCGATGCTTCGATAATCGGACTTGTGTATCCTTTTGAGATCTATGATGCCAGAGACGAACGAATAATTGCCTCTGTTAATGAAATTGAAAAGAGGCTTGTAATTGACGGAGGAGTTCACCGTTATGAACATGATGATTATGATGGCTGGATGTATGAAGGAAAACATATGAAAAAGGGATCCGGAGCATGGCCGCTTCTGAATTTCTGGTTATCTGTTTATTTTTCTCTCAGGGGCGACAGATCAAAAGCAGAAATGTACTATTATTGGGTATTAGACAGGATGGGAGAGAAAGTCTATATTCCCGAACAGATATTTAACAATGACCTTCAGGTTTCAGTTACACCATTGCTATGGTCTCACACAATGTTCTACCTGGCTTCAAAACACCTGAATCTGATCTGATGAATCAGGAGTTTTATTAACAGAACAATGTCAGTCTTCAAAGCATTACAGGTATATCATTGCCGGGAATGTTGTTAAGATCTATTGAATTTTTTGCAAACTCAAAAGAAAACGAAATTTCTTTTCCCGCTCCAATGCCCTTATAAAAAACCTTTGCGAATTCAATTGCAGTCTCATCAGGAACGGTCCCTTTCATCCCGATTACATTAGGAATAAACTTCTTTATCGATTGTGCCTGATTTTCACTATAACAGGAGTTTAAAAAGACACATGCAATATCATTTGAAAACAGTTTAAACAGATTTGCAAGGGGTTCCGATTTTACTATACATGACTCGTCGGTCTTATTATCCAATAAAACAATCCCCTCTGCTTCGCCATGACCTGCAAAATGCACGAAGTTTGGTGAATACTTCAACAATGCGTTTTGCAAATCTCCAATCCGGACTGCTGAAAATTTAATGAACTCAAATTTATCTCTATACTTTGAACTTACCAATTCGTTCTCAATATCTCTCATTTCTCTATCCAGCCTCAGAAAATCCGTATCCAGAGGATTGGAAGATATGAACAGGATCCTGATTATACTTTTGCCCTGTATAAGCTTTTCTACGGTTTTTTTATCAGCCCCGGCTATTTCATCTTCAATCCGAAAATCCCCTCTGATATTCATGGTTGATCCCCCTTCACCAGTTTTGACAATATTTTCATTCTCCTGTGCTTCTGAACTTTGAGTTTTTTGACTTAACTTACTAACCAGATCGAGAAGGCTGTAAACAACTCTATTCATTTCAAAGGATTCCTCAGCAACAGATATTAATCCCAGTAAAGACTTCTTTTTAAAATTATTAAATCTTGATTTAAGGAGTATTATATCATTTAGAAATATTGCAGCATCAGTTTCTTCTTTTGCATAATTTATAAGCAGGTCAAAAACTTCCTGCAATTTATTGCTTGCTATCAGTTCTTTTGAAATTCCGGATATATCTGATTCTTTCATAATATATTGTGTTTCAAAGATTCCCAATTCTATTTTGTTTAATACACCATATTTGAGGGCACTGTGAAAAGTTAAAGAAACCAAATTAAGAAAAAATTCCTTTCTGTACAGGCTCATTTTACTTACATAATTCATATCCTTTGTGATTCATCGTGTAATTCCTGGTGTGACTTTGTGGTTCTTACAGAGAGAGCCGCGATAATTAATGGAAATTCTTATGTTCAGTTAAGTTAAAAGGAGAATTATTACAGATATATAACATATGTTAAAAGGAATCAATAACATATTATATTTTTATCAGATTTTTATTATTAAATTTGATTTGTCAATTCACTGTCTATGAAAGTCAAAGTTTATTTTCTGCTTATACCTTTATTATTGACCGCATTTTCGTGTAAGCCAAAAACGCCTGAAAAATTCGTTTTCGTTCCCACTTTTTCAACATTCAGAACTGATACCTCTTCGGCTGATGCTCCGGCGGCTAAACGGGAGACTTATTACGGCCTCCTAACACCGGTTGAAATCAGCGTGATATTCAACCGTCTCGGAGTACCTTATAACAAGGCCGCCCTTAATCCCACATCCAACAGTAACCTTTACCTGAGCAGTGCAAAGGCCGCTGTGAATACCGGCATTTACGGAGTCGATTTCGGTTACCTGAAAATATTCGGCCTTGGACAGGAAGTTATTAATTATATGGTCACAATCCGTGAGATGAGCAATAAGCTGGGTATCCCGGATAACCTGATGACGAACCCGTTAAAACAAATCCAGAGCGATATAGCTGATCCTGATACTGTTACTGTACTCATGGAAAAAGCTTACACTGATATCGAAGAT
Organism: uncultured Bacteroidales bacterium; assembly: GCA_963700275.1. Lineage (GTDB taxonomy): Bacteria > Bacteroidota > Bacteroidia > Bacteroidales > VadinHA17 > LD21. Next base: position 64,257 of record CAVOWZ010000009.1, read on the forward strand.
CATCTGAGGCAAAATGACAGGGAAAGCACTGCCGGCCTGATGGTAATGGGAGGATGGGTTGAGGCGATGTATATAGCCACTCAGCTGGCATATAATCCTGAAAACGTCGACCCGGAAGTCGTTCAGAAAATAGCGGAACAGAAATATACACTTACATCCCTTCTGAGCTTCATGAAAAATTATTACGATGATCCCATCGTTGTTTATTATACAAAAAAACTGAAATTCCTTAATAACTACTTCGATTCCTTCGAGATATATTTCAAAAAGGATGATCTTGAAATTGATACATTAAGACAGGTACTCCGCTCTTCGGGAACTGAAATGACGGTCACTGTCGAAACCCTGAACAAAATACGTGATTATGTGGCCAAGCTGAGAACCGAAATGGTAACACCGTAGCCCATAGCCGTAAACATAAGGAGTTTTGGGGACAAAAGTTTCCCCTCCTTTTTTTGAAGGAGGGGTGGCCAGACCACAAAATCATCTAACGTGCAGAAATATAAATGGTCTGGCCGGGGTGGTTTATTTAATTCTGAGAAATAAGTTATCTTTTGCTAAGTCCGTGTCGAGTAGGTAAGGGGAGTTTCACCCCAAACCTCTCACAGAACCGTACGTGATACTCTCGCATCATACGGCTCTTGTTACACAAAAGATTAAGCGAATTGAAAACCATACTGCCAATGGACAAATAGCCCCGGATAGCTAACAGCAAGATTCCTGAGCCAACGCCCACCTTTAGCCATACTATTTCCAAAACGCCTATACTTTTTTACCGCCCATTTGATTAGCCGTCCATTGAAGATCATGAAGATTCTCGATCAATTTGTGCATCTTGAACTTCCCATAGTAATTAATCCAACCCCGAATTTTAGGATTAAATACCTGCGCAATCGGGATAGATCACAAGTAGTCCAGCGATGAAACTTTAAATTTCTGAAAACCTCCGCTATCTTATTTTCACTCTTTCGGCTAATCGCACAATCATAACCAAAAAACATCTCTTTGCCATGATTCGATGTAGATCTTGGTTGGAAACTAAATCCGAGAAAATCAAATTGTACTGTCTTGAACTTATCCTTTCGGTGATCTTTCTTACAGTAAACAATCTTGGTCTTCTTTTCATTCAATTCTAAACTGCACTCCCCTAGCCTCTTCTTTATGGCAATCAATACTTCCTCTGCTTCTGCCTGACTATTGCAATGAACAATTATATCATCTGCATAACGCACAAAGCATAAGTTTGGATAAGTTATCTCAAGCCACTTGTCAAAAGCATAGTGGAGAAACAGATTTGCAAGCAGGGGGCTTATTACCCCTCCCTGTGGCGTTCCTTTTCCATCTCTGTTGCGTTTGTTCCCTTTCCTGTCTTCAATGGGTGCCTGAAGCCATCTTGTGATGTACATCTTTGCCCATTTTTCTTCAACGTGCCGCTCAATTGCTTTCTGCAAGAATTCATGCGACATATTGTCAAAGAAACCGGATATATCCATGTCGATCACCCAATGGTAGCGTCGCACATTCTTACGAACCTGTTCTACTGCCTGATGAGCACTCTTTAATGGTCGATATCCATAAGATTGTGGTGAGAACTCTGCTTCAAACCGCGGTTGAAGGTAGGTCTTTATTACTTGTTGTGCTACCCTGTCATTAACTGTAGGAATGCCTAATTTTCGTTTCCTTCCATCATCCTTGGGAATCTCCACTTCAAGTACAGGGGGTGGAAAGTAGCTTCCGGAACTCATCCGATTCCATAGCATATAGAGGTTGTCTTCAAGACGTTCCTCATACATGTCTATGGTCTCTTCATCTATCCCTGCGGCTCCTTTGTTCTTCCTCACTTTCTTGTAGGATTCCCAAATCATTCTCTTGGTAATTGGTATACTTTTCGTCTCAGCTCCACTATCCCTCCCCCTTTGTGGGGTTGTTAGCGGTAACCTCAACTGTGTAACCTCAGCCCTTCGCTCCACTCCCATTACAGGAGCTTCTTCACTACTATGACTGAGTCCGATTTCATACAAATCATCGGTATTCGGCCTCACAGATGTTTGCCCTGCTTGTGCCTTTCCCTTTCCATTTTTGTATGACTTCCCTTGTTCCATAACTAAGCCTGAATAGAACTCATGCCTCCTTTATGACGCCAGCCATGTAGCCAGTAAAACAGGTAACCGCTACACTCCTCCTCCAGCGTTAAAGAACTGGTAGTTTTGACTGAATGTTCGGTTTCACGACACCTCATCGAAGGTTCACTTTCGTTCATCTTTTCTATTCTTACCTAATCCTTCTAACAGGACTTTTTCCCTATTCCGTTCAATACCGCCCAGTCACCCGGAAAGCACCGTAGGGCGGTTTGCAAGTCTCGCCTGTACGATACCTGCGGGGGGCCTTCCTCCATCATAATTACAGCATTGATCCCGATCTTTCTCGGTCTCATTCAAGGCACACTTTAACCACCCCGGCCGGGAAAGGACAATTGTAAACATATCAAAATTAGCAATCCCGGCCACCCCTCCTTAAAAAAGGAGGGGAAAGTTATTTATTTATAAAATAGGCTATTACAGTAGTTTTCGTTATTAAAATAATTCTTAAGTTGAGGGCTATGCTCTTTGCCTCCGGTGTACATTTCCTTTGCGCCATTTCTTTGCGCCTTTTGCGGTTAAAACTCTTTTCTTCTATTTCTATATCACAATTACAGGTCCTTATAACTATCTTTTTCGTAATTTTAAATACACAAATTATCCATATTCTGCCATGAACTCTTTCAGATCCTTCATTATCCTTTTGTCAGTGCTTTTTGTTGTTTCCTGTGGACGCGGAGATAAGTCTGCCCCGAAACCCGGTCTTCTTAAAGCGCCTGAACTATCCAAAACAATTCTCCCGATCGATAAAGGATTCAGCCAGTATATTGCAGGATATACTTCCGGGATCATACCTGCCAACTCCGTTATTGAAATCAGGTTTACACCGGAATTTGCAGCAAAAGCAGGCAAACAGACACCATCCGGCCTTTTTGAATTCAACCCCCCTATAAAGGGTAAGACAGAATGGGCCGATGAAACAACTCTTGTCTTCAGACCATCAAAAATCCTCGATCCCGGAAAAATCTATACCGGAGAATTATCGATCCATAAACTTGGGGCGGTAGAAGAAAGGCTGAAAGTATTTCCTCTGAGAATACAGACACTCAAAAAAGATTTCAGCCTGGCAACCGGTATTCTGGAAAGCTCCCCCGGGGGAGATAAATATATCCTGAATGGGGAAATAGTCACTTCGGATTTCATTCCTCCCGCTGAAGTTGAAAGTTTCCTTGAAGCAAGGCTCGACAAAAAGAAAACCACAGTGACCTGGGATCATGCATCAGATCTTATCCACAGGTTTACAATCCCGGAATTGGTGAGAACCGATAAAAACCGTGAGCTTATACTGTTGTGGGATGGATCAGCTTCAGGTGTCAGGCAGAAAGGATCAAAATCTGTCAATATACCTGCAACCGGCGATTTTTCTGTTCTGGATGTTAAAACCCGTTCAGGTGAAAATCCGGGCATCGACATCATTTTCTCTGATCCCGTCGATGAGTCTCAGGAACTGGAAGGACTGATCTACCTTGATCCGATGACCCCGGTCACAACAAATATAAATACCAATATAATCACCCTTGTACTTTCTGATGATCTTCAGAGGGAAGCAACACTTAATGTTGAACCGTCGGTTAAAAATACAAAGGGATCCGGTCTCTCTTCAGCCTTTTCACTGAAGCTGGACTTTGCATCTGTTAATCCGGGGATAAAGCTTGAAGGTAAAGGTGTCATTCTCCCCTCTTCCCAGAACCTTATTTTTCCATTCAAGGCCGCTAATCTCAAGGCAGTCGACCTCAGGATCATAAAGATCTTTGAAAACAACCTCCCATATTACCTTCAGGAGAATGATATTGACCTGGCATATTCAGTTAAACGTTTCGGCCGGCCGGTTTATTCAGGAAGGGTTGATCTGCTTTCCGGAACAAATACCGGAACCGGGTCATGGAATTTATATACAATCGATCTTGCCGACTATATAGATGTTGAACCTGGTGTACTTTACAAGGTACAGCTCGGTATGCGGAAGTCCTGGTCCCTATATCCCTGTGCGGATTCGGGTGAACCATCAAGATATGAGGAGCTTCTTGATCAGACACAGGAGCTTGAAAAAACATATTGGGAAGATCCCGATAATTATTTCGACGACAGCGGGGATGCCATATATTATTCATTGAATTTCAGATGGGAAGATCGCGAAAATCCCTGCAAGGATGCATATTACAGCCCCGATAAAAATGTATCAAGGAATATCCTTGCCTCAAACCTTGGCATGATAGCAAAAAAAGGAGAGGATGAAATTCTCCATGTAACTGTTAATGACCTTCTGACAGCTCTGCCTGTAAGCGAAGTCCAGATTGAGGTTTATGATTACCAGATGCAGCAGATCGTTTCGGGAAATACCGACCAGGATGGCGCATTCTCGCTTTTCTGTGAAAGAAAACCCTTCCTGATAATCGCAAAAAAAGATAAGGATCGCAATTACCTCAAAGTAACAGACGGAACATCACTCTCCCTCAGCTCATTTGATGTTTCAGGCACTAAACCGGAAAATGGCATTAAAGCATTTATTTATGGTGAAAGAGATGTATGGAGACCCGGTGATTCAATCTATCTGTCGCTCTTCATTAAAGATATGCTGAATGATCTCCCTCCTGATCATCCGGTACAGTTTGAACTTATTAATCCTCTTGAACAGAGAGTTGATAACCAGATCCACAGGCCGGGAGGCAGGAACCTGATCGTTTTCAGGACAAGAACAGGATCAGATGCGATAACAGGAAATTACCGGGCACAGTTCAGGATCGGGGGAGCCACTTTTACGAAAAAGATACGTATTGAAACAATCAAGCCAAACCGTCTGAAGATAAACCTTTCCTTCCCTTCGGAAATCCTTGGAGGATCAGGCAAATCATCAACCGGAGATCTTAATGTTAAATGGCTGAACGGTACTGTGGCAGGAAATCTTAATTCATCTGTCGATTATATCCTGAAACATACAAAAACTGAATTTGAAAAATTCAAACAGTACGATTTCGATGATCCCATCATTGATTTTTACCCTGAAACCGTTAACATTTTTAATAGCAAAATTGACGGGAATGGAAATGCAACAATAAAATTTAATCCCGGCGATGAGTTGAACGCCCCCGGGATGCTCAATGCCGTTTTCACTGCAAAAGTACAGGAACAGGGAGGCGATGAAAGCATTACCCAGGTTACTTATAAATATGCACCTTACCAGGTTTTCGTGGGGATCAACCTGCCCGGACTTACGGGCGAGAGCAGAATGCTGTTCACCGATGCAGATAATGATGTTAAAATTGTGACTGTTGATGAAAAGGGAAAGCCTGTAAGATCGGATGTTGAAATAACTGTTTACAAGCTCTCATACAGGTGGTGGTGGGAATCGGATGATGAGTACCTGGCAGATTATATTTCAGGACAGATACATAAACCGGTCATCAGGCAGACAATAACCACTTCGGGAGGAGAAGGAAACTTCACCTTCAATATAAATAAAAAGGAGTGGGGAAGATATCTCATCAGGGCAACCACACCTGCCGGTCATTCATCGGGGAAAATATTACTTGTTGACTGGCCCTGGGAATACGGGATGAAAGAAAATGCCGATGGCGCCACTATGCTTGTTGTAAGCAGTGATAAGGAGAAGTATAACCCGGGTGATGAAGTGAGACTGTCATTTCCATCACCTGAAAATGCCAGAGCGCTTGTCACGATAGAGAATGCAACGGGAGTTCTTAGCCAGATCCGCACAGGGACCGATAAGGCTAACACCGAGGTACGCTTCAGGGTGACGCCCGAAATGGCGCCGAATGTATATGCTTATGTTTCCGTTATTCAACCTCATAGCCAGACAATTAACGATATGCCCATCAGGCTTTACGGTATAGTAAATGTGATGGTTGAGGATCCGGGATCAAGACTCAACCCTGTAATAACAATGCCTGATGAAATAAGATCGCAAAGATCTTTCGAAATTAAAGTAAATGAGGCAGATAACAAGGAAATGACCTATACCCTTGCAGTGGTTGATGAGGGATTGCTCGATATCACAGGATTTAAAACCCCCGATCCCTGGAATTATTTCTATGCACGTGAAGCGCTGGGAGTAAAAACCTGGGATCTGTATGATTATGTCCTGGGGTCGTTCGGCGGAACACTTGAAAGAGTATTCGCCACAGGTGGTGATGAAGCCCTGCTTGACAAAGCGGCAAACAAAGCCCAGCGGTTCATTCCTGTTGTCAGATTCATGGGACCATTTGACCTGCAACAGGGAAAGACGAACACTCACACAATTACTTTGTCTCAGTATACCGGCTCTGTGAAAACAATGGTTATAGCCGGTAACAACAGAGCCTACGGTTCGGCAGAAAAATCGGTATTTGTCAGGGATCCCCTGATGGTCCTTGTTACGGCACCAAGGGTTATCAGCCCGGGAGAAAAGGCTTCACTTCCTGTTACACTCTTCATCGGGAAAGACAATATTTCAGAAGTCACAATAAAAGCAGAAGGAAATGAATTTTTAAGTTTCACTGAAACCACGAAGACCATTCGTGCAGGTGAGCCAGGCGAAAAAGACACTGAATTTACTTTTATTGCAGGAGAAAAGACAGGTGTCGGGAAAATTAAAGTAACTGCCTCAGGCGGAGGAGAAACTGCTGTTTATGATATGGAGATTGGGATAAGAAGCCCCAATCCGCCTGAATCCCGTGCAGAGCTGAAGTTTTTAAAGCCCGGTGAGAAATGGGAAACATCTTTCAAGCCATTCGGTATTGAAGGGACCAACTCAGCACGGCTTGAAGCTTCTGTCCTTCCTTCGGTAAATCTTGAAAAACGTCTGGATTATCTTCTTAATTACCCTCACGGATGTACAGAACAGATCACTTCAGCAGCATTTCCACAGATATGGCTTAGAGAACTTTCAAATAACGATGCAGCCGTAGCTGAAAAGTCATCCTTCAACATAAAAGAAGCTATAAACAAAATAATTTCAAGGCAGATGACGGGCGGTGGCCTGGCATTATGGCCGGGTTCATACCAGCCTGATAGCTGGATAACCTCCTATGCAGGGCATTTCATGATCGAAGCTGAACGTCACGGATATAATATAACATCCGGATTCAGGCAGAAATGGATTAGCTATCAGCAGAAAAGCGCCAGGGACTGGAAGTACGATACAAAGTATAAATATACTGCAAACGATCAGGCCTACAGGCTCTTCACCCTTGCTCTTGCCGGTCAGCCTGAAAAAGGTGCAATGAACAGGCTGAGGGAAACCACAGATATTCCACAGCTTTCGCGCTGGCTGCTAGCTGCTGCATTTGCTGCAACCGGACGAAATGAAGTTGCAGATAATCTGCTGGATATGAGGAATACCTCAACAGAACCCGAATACTATAATCATTACTATGGCAGCGCTGTACGCGATAAAGCAATAATCCTTTACACTCTTACCCTTCTGAAAAAACAGGAAGAGGCGCTTCCCATACTGAAGGAGATATGTGATCTCCTGAGCAGCGAATCATGGTTCAGCACTCAGTCACTTGCATGGGGACTGTTTGGTTATATGAAATGGGTTGAAACACTACCGGCCGGTAACAATACAGCTCCAAAGATCAGCATCACCCTGAACGGTAAAAAAACCGAAAAAACAATCGGATCAAAAGAACTCATGAGTGAGGATCTTGAAATGACCGGTGCAAATAATCAGCTTACAGTTATCAATTCTTCGGAAGTGCCGGTATACGTTACCCTTGTCAGAAAAGGGATATCGATGCTTCCGGACGTTACTGCGGCGGAAAAAGGCCTGAGCATGAAAGTCAGTTACGTGAATATGAATTTGAATAATATCGACCATAGAAGCCTTAAGATGGGAACAGATTTCATAATGGTCGTCAAAGTAACAAACAATACTTTCTCAAGGGTTAACGATATTGCTCTCACGAAGATGGTACCATCAGGATGGGAGATCCGGAATACCCGTCTTTTTGAAGCTCAGTACGGAATAAAGCAAAGCACTTTCGATTACACCGATATCAGGGACGACAGGGTGAATACATATTTCAGCCTTGGCCAGGGAGAAACAAAAACTTTCGTTCTTGTTCTGAATGCGGCATACAAAGGAGAATTCTACCAGCCGGCAATTTGGTGTGAAGCCATGTACACCGAAAATTGTTATGCAAGGCATCCGGGTACCAGGGTAACAGTTACAGGAGAATAGATTTGAAGAGAACATTTAAAATCTTACTTATTATTGCCGGAGTGGTCATCACTCCGGTTTTACTTTCGCCATTACCACGGTTTAATGTTCCTTTATCAACGGTTGTTGAAGCAAAGGACGGGAGCCTTTTGGGAGCCAGGATCGCAGACGATGGTCAGTGGAGATTCCCTGCTACTGGCGAAGTACCTGAGAAGTTCGAAAAAGCCCTGCTAACATTTGAGGACAGGTATTTCTACCTTCATCCGGGGATCAATCCGGTATCAATAATCAGGGCTTTCGTCCGGAATATAAGGGCCGGAGAGATCGTCAGCGGAGGCAGCACAATCACAATGCAGGTTGCCCGTCTGTCGCGGGGAAACACAGCACGAACCTATTCTGCAAAACTGTCTGAGATGCTTTCAGCATTAAAGCTTGAAATTTTCAGAACAAAGAGGAGCATATTGAAGCTCTATACAGTGAATGCTCCTTTCGGAGGTAATATTGTCGGCCTCGAAGCAGCTGCATGGCGATACCTTGAGAAATCATCTGCGGAAATTACCTGGGCCGAGGCAGCTGGCCTGGCTGTTCTTCCAAACTCACCGGCGCTTGTCTTTCCGGGAAAAATCAGCATATACTAAAAACCCGGCGTGATGACCTTCTGAGGAAACTCTATGAGAGGGAATTTTTTGACTCTCTTACCTTTATACTGGGACTTGATGAACCTCTTTTGGGGGAACCAAAACCACTTCCGGCCAAAGCACCCCATCTGACTGATTATTTCTTCAGTAAAAACAAGGGGGAAATGGTCAGGACGACAATCGATCCGGCGGTCCAGTACAGGGCAAATGCTATCATTGAATCGCACAGGAAGGAACTGTCGGGAAATCTTATAAATAATGCAGCATGTCTTATTATTGAAGTTGAAACCGGGGAGGTGCTGGCCTATGTTGGTAACAGCAGGAGCGATAAAGCCGGCAGCCATGGCGAAGATGTGGATATAATAAGGTCGCCCAGAAGTACCGGAAGTATACTTAAACCCATACTCTATGCCGGGATGCAGCAGTCGGGACAAATACTTCCCAACACACTGATCGCTGACATCCCCACACGATTCCCGGGCTTTTCACCCAAAAATTTTGACCAGAGCTTCAGCGGCGCAGTACCGGCCTCGGTTGCATTATCCCAATCACTGAATATCCCGGCAGTTAAAATGCTTCAGGAATATTCCGTTGAGAAGATGCTTGAGCTTTTTCAAAAAACCGGTTTTACATCCTTCACCAGACCGGCTGATCATTACGGATTATCCCTTATCCTCGGTGGCGGCGAGGCATCACTCTGGGAACTTACCGGCGTATATGCATCATTATCAAGGGTCCTGAACAGGTACAGCAAAGAAGGAAAATATTGTCCCGGAGATTATCATATGCCTGTGCTCCTTGAAGGTACCATAAAAAGCAAAGAAATTCCGGTATATGGTGAACCGGTATTGTCAGCATCATCAATTTGGCTTACTTATGAAGCCCTGAAAAGAGTGAACCGGCCTGAAGGTGAGGCCGGCTGGCAATTTTTTTCATCCTCCCCCGATATAGCCTGGAAGACAGGTACAAGCTTTGGCTTCCGCGATGCCTGGGCAGTCGGAACAACTCCTGTTTATGTCATCGGCGTGTGGGCCGGTAATGCAGACGGTGAGGGACGACCCGGGCTGACCGGGATAACTGCTGCTGCACCAATACTGTTCGACCTCATCAGTGTTATTGGGACATCCGGATGGTTCCGGGAACCGGCAGATGAAATGACAATGATCAGGGTTTGTTCTCAAAGCGGCTTCAGGGCAGGACCTGACTGTCCGGAAACAGAAGAAATAATGGCCTGTGTCTCCGGTCTGAGAAGCGGATCCTGTCCGTATCATAAAATAATACATCTTGATAAAAGCAGGACGAAACAGGTAAATGCTGATTGCGTTCCGGCTTCTGAAATCAGGAATGAATCATGGTTTATCCTGCCTCCCGCCATGGAATATTTCTATCGCCAGAAGCATCCGGAGTACAGGGCTCTTCCTCCTTTTTCCAGGGATTGCAATCCTGACAGGAGCATCGCGGTAATGGAGTTCATTTACCCGACATCAGGCATTAAAATATTCATCCCAAGGGATCAGACAGGGGAACTTACCAGGATTATTGCTGAAGTGGCACACCGCAATCCGTTAAAGAAAATATTCTGGCATCTCGATCAGGAATTCCATGGAACCACCCGGTCAATACATCAGACAGAAATATTCTCCGGAGCCGGGGATCACGTGCTAACTGTTGTGGATGAGGATGGAAACAGTATAAGGTGCGGATTCCATATAATCGGGAAAACAAATTAACCATTGGCTGTAATACCTGACACCAGCGGTGTCATCTTCCAATAGCCCGTGTAACACCCCAACCACATATCTGGGCTTTACCCCCAAACTTCCCAGGGGGAGCCGTGAATTAATTAAAAACCCTATTTTTACAGCAGATGGATCAGGATAATCATATTGAGATCTTCCCCGTGGTTGATGAAAACGGAAACGAAATTTCAACTGCACCCCGTACTGTTTGTCACGACGGGAAAAGCAGGCTCCTTCACCCTGTTGTTCACCTTCACCTTTTCAATGAAAAAGGAGAACTCTTCCTTCAGAAACGTGCAATGAACAAAGATCTGCTTCCCGGGAAATGGGATACTTCCGTTGGCGGGCATTTACATCCGGGAGAAAGCGCCGAAGAAGCTCTCAAAAGGGAGACTGAAGAGGAGCTCGGATTAAAAACCTTCAGTTTCAGATTTTTAAAGAAATATATCTGGGAATCACCCCGCGAAAGGGAACTGGTCTATTCATTCACAGGCACTTCCGACAATGAGCCTGAAATTGACAATATCGAGGTCAGCGACGGCAGGTTCTGGAAAATTCAGGAAATAGAAAATAACCTGAACAGCGATCTTTTTACTCCCAATTTTGTTTATGAATTTAATAATATTATCCATGGCCAAAACAGTCAGAATTCTTGTTTTTAGTAATGAAATCGAAGCAAAGCTCCTTTCAGAAATCCTTACTGATAAGGAGATCCCGCATATGGTAAGATCATTTCACGATTCTGCTTATGACGGGCTGTTCCAGGTAAATGCCGGATGGGGGATCCTCGAAGGTACTGAAGAATTCAGGGACGAAATACTGAAGATTTATGAAGAAATGTCTTTGCCTGGTAATCAGATCGAATCAATTTAGCTTTTTCTTTCTCCTTTCGAGCCTCCTCAGAACAAAGAAGTTTATGATTGCAATTACCGCCAGGCCTGCCACAAAAAGTAAATAGGCTATTCTCCAGTTTGGCTCCCCTCCCGTCATCATTGTATACTCCGACATTCCACCGATGCTGGCAATAAGGGTGAGCGGCATAAAAATGGTTGTTATCAGGGTAAGCCTCCTTACCGAAGTATTCGTTTCATTTGAAACCTTTGTCATAAGGTTGTTTAACAATGAAGTATACAATTCCATCAGGGTGGTGACAATTTCGCGGTAGCTTTCGGAAAGTTCAAAGAATTTGGCAAGGTGATCATAAATATCACGGAAAGCGAATATGGCTTTCTCCGTTATGAAAGGGCAATCCATTCTGGATATTTTCACGAGTATCTCCCTTTCATGGAAAAGGCTCTTCCTTAGGTTCAGCAGATCCTTTCTCAATCTAAGAAGTTCGCTCACCCGGAACTGATCGGGAGCATCAATAACCTGGTCCTCAGCTATTTCAAGCTCATCCTCAAGCGCTTCAAAAGCATGAAATTTCTGATCAACAACATAGTCGAGAACCACATGCAACAGAAAAGCCGGTCCCGCTTTTGCAATCGAAGGATCATTCTCAATAATCTTAACTACATTATTCAATGGCCGGCGGTCATCACTGTTTATACCGCTTACCGTGATCAGAAAATTCATGCCGATAAAGAAATCGATCTCATCGACATACAACATCTTATCCTTATAGGTGAAAGCATTGAAGATGATGAAGGTATTGTCCGGGAAATGCTCGATCTTCGGCACCTGACTGCTGTCGAGACAGTCTTCAACCGACAACGGATGTATTGCCATTGTATCTACCAGCGAATGAAGTTCTTCTATCTTCGGTTTGTAATAATTCATCCAGATAAATCCTCCTTCCTTGAGAGCCGTGACGGCTTCTTCGGAAGTTTTCACACCATAAAACAATCCGCTTGAGGTAAAATGGTAAAATTTTGATTCAGACATGGTGGGCAGTTAGGTTGATCGCTAAATTAAGTTACTAAGGTAACAAAAAAGTCAGAAGAAAGTGCCTAGAGTGCCTAAAGTGAGCTAAAGTGCCTAAAGTTAAAAGTGTTTCGGAGCCATGCACCTATAACTTTATGAACTCTATGAACTTTAGGCACTCTTGATATGAACTTTATGAACTCTATGAACTTCTATGAACTTTAGCACTTTATGAACTTTAGGCACTTTATGAACTTTAGGCACTTTATTTAACCCTATCTTTCCCTTAAAATTCCCGGATAATGTTTAACTTTCGTATATTCGCCTGATAACTGCCGGAGCAAACAAACCATGATATGACCCTACAGGGAGACAAGAAATCTCTTTTTATATTGAATCCTTATGCAGGACTGATCCCTGTTCAGTTTATCATATCCGAAGAGCTGAAAAGAAGAAAGAATGAATTATCATATTTCAAATCATTAAGCATAGATGAATCGGGGTCTCGAATAAAGCAGTCATTTGATAAATTTGACATTTTCATAGCAGCCGGAGGCGACGGGACAGTCCGCAGTGTGGCATCAGAACTTATCGGAACAAAGAAGATACTGGGCGTGCTCCCGATGGGTTCCGGAAACGGATTTGCAAAAGAACTTGGCTTCAGGACAAATATCCGGTCCTTGCTGAGTGATATCAGAAAGGGCGATCAGCTTAGTATCGATGTAATAAGAGTAAATAATATGATCTGTCTTAATGTGGCAGGCGTAGGATTGGATTCATTTGTCGCTCATTCCTTCGACAAGCTCAAAACACGCGGATTCTGGTCGTATGCATGGGTTACACTAGTGAATTTCATCAGGCTGAAACCGGTTAAAGTAGATATCTGCATCACAGGAGAAGAGAATATTTCCGAAGATCTTTTTACTCTCACAATTGCAAATACAAGGCAATTCGGCAATAACGCCTTTATTGCTCCCGATGCCAGACCCGACGACGGGATGATCGATATTGTACTTCTTAAACCATTTCCGAAATATCTTGCTCCCCTGATTATTTACAGGCTCTTCAGGGGAACACTAAAAAAATCAAAATATGTGAAGTATCTTAAAACTGATAAAACCATAGTTTTAAGGACCGGTGAAAAAAGATTCCATATTGACGGTGAACCGGTTGAGATATCAGGCGATGTTTCTGTCAGCATAAAAACCAACGCTCTTTCAGTATTAAAAACAAAACACAATAAATTATGATTTCTATGAGAAGAATAATTTCCGGGTGTATATCAATGATCTTTCTCACCCTGACAATACAGCTTCAGGCTCAGACCCTGAATGAGATAGAAAATAACCGGGTATCACTGCCCAACGGCTGGCAGCTTACTCCGGTTGGCAAAATGTTACCTGCAGGTGATCTGCCACTTAATCTCGTTATTTCTCCTTCCGGAAAACTGGCTGCAATAACAAATAACGGCCAGAGCGATCAGTCAATCCAGCTGGTTGATATCAAAAAAGAAATTATCACAGACACTAAAACCATTGGCAAATCCTGGCTTGGACTTGCTTTCTCCGATAACAGTAAATTTCTTTATGCTTCAGGGGGAAATGATAATATCATCATAAAATATAAAATAAAGAAGAAGAGGCTTATAACTGCTGATACGATAACGCTGGGCAAACCCTGGCCCGAAAGAATATCCGTTGCAGGTATTGCTCTCGACGAAGGAAAGAACAGATTGTATGCCGTTACAAAGGAAAACAATTCCCTTTACGTCATGGATACCCGCACGAAAGGTGTGATTGGCAGACATCAGCTTGGAGGTGAAGGATATACCTGTCTGCTTTCGCCCGATCGTAAAACTCTCTATGCCACCTGCTGGGGATGCGATAAGATTATTATTTTTGATACAGATCAGCAAAAGATAAGCGGATCGGTAAATGTAGGCGATAATCCGAATGATATGTGTATTTCAGGTAGCGGGCAGTATCTGTTCGTTGCCAATGCCAACGACAATAATGTTTCAGTTATCGATACAAGGCAGAACAAAGTAATCGAAACCCTTAATACGGCCTTATATCCCGAAACTCCCAGCGGATCAACTACAAACAGCGTAGCCCTGAGCAGTGATGAAAAGGCCCTGTTCATCGCCAATGCCGACAATAACTGCCTTTCTGTTTTTGATGTAAGCGTCCCTGGAAGAAGTAAAAGTAAAGGCTTCATCCCTACTGCCTGGTATCCTACAAGTGTAAGAATTACCAAGAATAAGATCCTGGTAACCAATGGTAAAGGTTTATCCTCACTGGCTAATCCCTATGGCCCCAATCCAATGCGCAGAGGTTCTGAGGTCGTTTACCAGGCCGGCGGCAAAGAACAGAAAATAAAAGTTCAGTATATCGGAGGACTATTTACAGGAACTCTTGGCATCATAAACTTACCCGATGATAACCAGATGGGCGTCTATTCGAAAGCTGTTTACAATAACACCCCCTATATCAAGGAAAAAGAGATGGTTGCAGAGATCCCGGCAGGCAATCCTGTCCCCGGGAAAGTTGGTGATCCTTCTCCAATTAAATATGTTTTTTACATTATCAAGGAAAACCGTACTTACGATCAGGTTCTCGGCGATATGCCCGAGGGGAACGGCGATCCCGATCTGTGCCTCTTTGGTGAAAAGGTAACTCCTAACCAGCATGCACTGGCGCGTGAGTTTGTTCTGCTTGACAATTTTTATGTTAACGGTGAAGTGAGCGCTGATGGTCATAACTGGACCATGGGTGCGTATGCCACAGATTACCTGGAGAAGAACTGGCCGACAAGCTACGGCGGAAGAGGCGGAGAATATCCGGGTGAAGGCCAGCGGGAAATTGCAAACAACAGGGATGGCTTCCTGTGGGATTTCTGCAAACGGACAGGCGTTACATACAGGACTTATGGCGAGTTTGTCGGGGATGACCGCAAACCTACAATTCCTGTACTGGAAGGGCATTTTTGTAAAAATTATACTCCCTGGATACAGACTGTGATGGATACTATCAGGTTCCATGAATGGAAACATGATTTTGATTCACTTCTCGCAAGAAATGAAGTGCCACAGTTCAATACGGTCCGCTTTATCAACGATCATACTCTGGGATTAAGCCTTGGCAAACCCACACCCATCGCACAGGTCGCTGATAATGATCTTGCTGTCGGTATGTTTGTTGATTACCTGAGCCACTCTCACATCTGGAAAGAAAGTCTCGTTGTAATCGTTGAGGATGATGCCCAGAACGGACCCGATCATGTGGATGCCCACCGCAGTACAGCCTACCTTGCCGGCGGATTTGTCAAACAGGGATTTGTGGATCATACTGCATATACGACAACCGGACTTCTCCGTACAATGGAGCTGATACTCGGACTGCCCCCGATGACACAGTATGATGCTGCAGCAACTCCTCTCTGGAGATGCTTCAACAACACTCCTGATCATCCGCCATTCCGGGTAAGACCATCAATTGTAAGACTTGATGAAAAGAATCTTGCAGAGAATTACTGGCAGAGATTAAGTGAAACATTCAATTTTGCTATTGAAGACAGGGTGAATGATAACGATTTCAATGAAGTGATATGGAGATCGGTTAAAGGTCTCGATTCTCCCTGCCCTCCTGTGGTAAGAGCCGCATTCTTTATGAATGAAACGGAAGATGATGATTGAAGCCCCTTTGTGCTCTTTGAGAAGTCCTTTGTGCTCTTTGTGAAGGTTTACACAAAGGTACACAAAGGATTAGTTAACGAGGAATTCAATTTAAATGAGACAATACCTAAATCACTAACTAATGAAACGAAGAGATTTTGTCGGTAAAACCATTGCAGCAGGCGGGATTGTTGCACCGGTAGCTGCAATGTCATCATATGACATGCAGGGCAGATCAATCCCCGTTGATGAGGAGATAGTTATTGAAAAAGTTGCAGAAGGCCGGCCCCACGAAGGGAAAATACTCGCTGTCATCCAGCCGCACTGCGATGATATTGCTTATTTTGCCGCCGGAACCGTTGCCAAGCTAATCAATGAGGGATATACAGCTTATCTCATCCGTACCACAAACGACGATGCTGCCGGCGCCGGAAATTCACCGGGAGAAAGAGTCCTGAACAATGAGAGATCAAATGAAGCTTTTGCCAGGGTTATGGGATTCAAAAAAGTTTATGATCTCGGCTACCGGAATCACCGGATGGATGAATACAACATCCAGGAAATTAAAGGGAGACTGATTTTCCTGTTCCGGCTTCTGAAAGTCGATACAATTGTAAGCTTCGATCCCTGGGATCATTATGAAGAGAATCCCGATCATTATGTCACCGCAAGGGCAGTGGAAGCTGCCCGCTGGATGGCAGGAATGAATACCGACTATCCCGAACACCTGGAAGTTGTAGAGCCGCATTCAGTAATAGAGAGATACTATTATGCAAGAGGTCCGCAGGTATATAACAGGGTTGTGGATATATCAAATTTCATTGACAGGAAGGTAGAGGCAAATATGGCGGTTGTATCTCAGGGCGGAGGAGGAAATACAGGATCAACCCTGAAAAAAAACCTCGCAAAAGAAGGGAAAAAATTACCTCTTCTCGGGAATGACGACCGCACTGCCGATTTCAATTATATAAAGAATTTCATGCTCGACAGGTATTCAGAATCGCTCAGGGGAGTGCCTTCAGATAAAAAGACCGGTGAGCAATACGGACTGGAATGGGCTGAACGTTTCAGGTATTTCGGTCCGGGAAAACCGGGACTGAATGATTACATCCAAAAAAATACAGTGAAAATGTAATATCTACGTCTTTTAATACGTATTATAATACATATTAAAAGACGTAGATAATATTTCACTGTAACCAGACTGATAAATTTCAGATCATAACGTGAGTGCCTCTGTTTATTTCAGGGAAAAAGCTACAGGGACTACCATTCTTACACTAACAGGTTTACCTGACTGACTTCCGGGTTTCCAGTCGGGCATGCTCCTGACAACCCGCACTGCCTCAGCATCCAGCAAGGGGTGAAACGGTTTGATGACTTCCACATTTTTAACCTTTCCATCTTTGCCAACAACAAAAACAACATTGGCAATACCGGTAATTTTAGCTTTAACCGCTTCATCAGGATATTGTATGTTATGAGCCAGCCAGCTTCTCATGGCATCTTCACCTCCTCCAGGAAACTCCGGCATCTCCTCTATAACAGTCATCGTTCCAACTTCCTCTTTTTGCTCAGAAGCATATCCTGTGACCTTTATTTCATTGTCGTCGCTCTTAATGCCATAACCGGTTTTTGTGGTTATTTCAATCACTCCGTCTTTCCCTTCTACTCCATAACGTCTGGTCGCACTTTCTCCCTTTAAAACTGAAATTGATTGAATAGCATCAGGACTTATTGAATTTAAATTGATATCTTTTATGACCCCGTCAACCACAATAAGAGGATCTCCCATAGGTTCAGAAGAGGTGCTTCTTATCTTTAAGCCGGTCTGCTTTAAGGGTGGTATAGCGGCGTCAGAACTCTGATGTGCCGACGAGGGTAATTCTGTTCCGGCACTCTCTCCGGATGACGGGGGTGGAGGTGGCGGAGGGGGTGGTGGTGGAGGTGGTGGTGGCGGCGGCGGGATACTGCCTTCATAATTAGCAACCTTCAGAGTATCCTGAACCATCACTATCCTCATTTCAGAATCAAAATCAGGTTTCAATACCTTCGATTTGAATCCGACATAAGAAACAACAAGCAATGCGTCATCGGAAATATTGCCGAGCTTAAATAAGCCTTTTTTATCCGTAATTGTTCCCACAGTTGTCCCTTTGATCACTATTGCAGCCCCCTGCAAAGGATCACCACCCTTCTGAACAACAATTCCCTTTACTTCCTGGCTCACAGCAACAGGTGCAGGATCATTAGCTTCCGCTATTTTTTTAACGGAAGTATAGTTATATTCCGGTTTTGCGAATGCATAAAAGACAATCACAAAAACAGGAAGTATAAACAGGACCTTCAGCTTCCTGTAAGGAGAAGCGATAATTTTCTTCATCATGTTAAAGCGTGTTTGATTTAGTGAATAATTGAATGAGTTTGAGAGGCTGATCACCTTTGAACTGAAAAGTTGATTGATCAGGGCCGCCTTGTAATTACCAGGGTTCGAAGTGCGCTTCAGAGCTTCCTCATCAGCAAGATATTCATGGTTCTGTCTTATCATACGGTTATAAATCCAGGCAAACGGATTAACCCACTGAACCAGACATAAAAATTCAGCGAATAAAAGGTCGAGCCAGTGTTTCTGCCGTACATGGATGAGCTCGTGATTCAGTATTTCCTTCTCTTCGTCTTTATCTGTCAGAGGATTGATGAAAACATAATTGAAAAATGAGAATGACGCGGGGATGCCTGTAACTTTGACCAGCTTCGCATCCTGTGAGTTTTTTATATCCGCCGAGCTGATCACCTTCCTCAGGGATATTATATGAAGAATTAATCTGTATCCCAGGAAAATAATACCCGACAGATACAGGATTAACAGGAAGAAAAGTATACCCCGGATGCCTGACAGAAGACCCATTGCAGCAGATTCATTAGTTAACAAACCGGTAATGGTAATATCGCCTGCCGTGGAAGGCGCCGGAATTTCAGCCCGGTAATGTAAAGTAATAAAAGGTAATACAAACGAGGCAATTATACCGGTGAGTAGATATGCCCTTTTAAGCATGAAAAACCTCTCATTTCTTAAAAAGACAAGGTAGACAACCGTAAAACCCGCCAGCCAGACAACCGACTTTAACAAATAAAAGGCAAATGCTTCCATTATTTCAATTTTTTATCCTTTATCAGTTCGTTTCTCGCATCCGCAAGGAGACTGTCAAGCTCCCTGATCGAAAGATCTTTCTCCCGGGCAAAAAATGAAGCCATCGCCGGGAAAGAATTTCCGAAATAGTTTTCCATGAGACCGAAAAGCTGGTTCTTTGAGTACTCTTCCTTTGTGACCAGAGGAAAATAAACAAATACATTGCCGTAAGCTTTGTGGCTCACAAAATTCTTCTTCTCAAGTATCCTTACTACAGTGGATACCGTATTACGCGAAGGCCTTGGCTCCGGAAAACGATCCCGGATATCTTTCACCAGTCCTTCATCCAAATCCCATAATATCTGCATTATCTGCTCCTCAGCTTTCGTCAGTTGCAACTTTCTCTCTTCTCCCATATCGATTAATTTTCTGTAAATATATGACTATTTATTTAGTCATGCAAATATTTTTAAGAAATAATGACTATTTTTTTAGTCGGGTATTAATTGAACATTTTTCACTAATTTGCGAAACATAATCTAAAACCTTTTAATCATGAAAAAACATTTCATTTTATCTTTAACTACAACACTTGCACTTTTAATTACAATCACTGCATGTGCACAGAAACCCAACAAGCTCACCGGCAAAGAAAAGAAAGCCGGATGGGTTCTCCTTTTCAACGGAAAGGATTTTACAGGTTGGCGTCAGTATAACAAGACTGAAATGCCAAAAAACTGGACCATCGAGGATAATACAATGAAAATATTTACCGGTGAAGGCAGAAAACCCGGCCAGGGTTCCGGAGGAGATATTATTTACGCCACAAAACAATTTAAAAACTTTGAACTTTCAATCGACTGGAAAGCATCAGAAATGGCTAACTCCGGTATATTCTATTCAGTTAAAGAGGTTCCTGACAGGAGTTTCACAGCAGCAGCGCCCGAAGTTCAGATCCTCGATAACGTGAAAGCTACTGACAATAAAATCGACAGTCACCTTGCAGGATCATTATATGACATGCTTCCTGCGGATCCGAAAACTGTTAAACCGGCAGGTGAGTGGAATAATATAGTTATCCGTATCAAAGACGGAAAGGTTACACATACCCAGAACGGCGTTAAAGTAGTGGAATATGAGCTATGGACCCCAAAATGGGATGAAATGGTCGAGAACAGCAAATTCAAAAAATTCCCGGGCTTCAAAGCAGGCATTGCTAAAGACGGTCATATTGGTCTCCAGGATCATGGCTATACTGTCTGGTTCAGGAATATAAAGATCCGGGAACTTTAACCTTGTGTTCATCTTTTATTCATCCTTTGTGTCCTTTGTGTAACCCTTTGTGTCCTTTGTGGTTAAATAAGCATTGTTGTTTAACCCTGCCTGACGGCAGGCAGGCACAAAGAGCACGAAGGATATCACAAAGAACACAAAGGATTACAATATCAAGTATGTAAATTTAAACTGATCAAAAAAGTTTGACAAATAACCAAAAAACAATATCCATGAGAAAAGCGATCAGCAGGGCGGTCCCCCTGGTTCTTGTTGCATTCATTGTCTTCATCTTTAATGTTTCCGCACAACAGCTGTCAGATTACAGCTATAACGGAAAGCTTAATGTAATGAATAATACAGTCAGTAATGAAATGCAGTTCAACGGCTACACAAATCACTGGTGGAACGATTATGAAAAATGGTACAGGTACGGGAATCTTTATAAAATAAGCGTCCCTGATGTCGAAAAGAAAATTGTCCAGAGCAAAATAGACATTGCCGAAGATATGAAAGTCCCCGGCCTCTGGATGCAGGAAGGATTTATGATGAACTGGCTGTCGGGTCAGAGCAGTACCCTTGATAATCCATCCCCTTCTGAACTTACTTCCGCAGCAGGCAAAGGGAATATTCTTGTAATTACTTCCCCGGCTACGGAAACAGGGAAAATGCTCCTGGGAAAATACCCCGGCAACGCCTCATGGAAAACAACCCTTAAAAGCTATCAGTTCAACGATCCTTTCCTGAAGACTATCGATGCCTTTATGCTTGAGAACGGCGCAAAAAAGATTTTCGTAATCTCATCTGCAGACCAGGCATCAGCCCTGAGGATAAAAGAACTCATGGAGAATGCAAAAAAAGTTGTTACGACATACGACATGCATAAAGGCTGGTTTGGCACTGAAACACTGCTCAAATCAGTAACATGCACTCCGGGGCACCCGCTGGAGATAATCGGTAAAGGAATGAATGAGGGAAATTCTTGGTTCGTATTCAGCGGCTATATGGATTTCCTGATGAAGGATGAAATGGCCGGCTGGCTTTCAAGAACAAAATTACCGGTAGTGGCTGATGTGGGGTTCTCACCTATTTTTGGTCTTGATAATTATGACGGCCTGCAGGTTCAGGATATGCAGACAAAAGAATCATGGATCAATTATGCTCACAGTAAAAACGGATATGTTTTCCGCCCGGTTTATGATGTTGAAAGCGATCAGTATAAATATGACGGATATATTGCAAATGCAGGAAACAAGCTGCAGATTGATAATGAAGGTGTTCCATTCATTGTCCGGACAGGTAATCTGCTCGATGATCTTATCCCATCTATGATTGTTTTTGTTAAGAAAGGTGAAAAGCTCACTCAAAAGATCCTGTTTGATGCTATAATGGACAGCCGTGAAGTTGGCGTACTGGATAACGGAGTCATAATGGGACCTGAAGAATACCGCACTGCCATGCAGATGCTTCTGCTTGACAGGCTTTATCTTGAAAATTATTATGGCGATCGTATTGATCTGCAGGCTGAGGTGAAGGATTATACCCTGAATCTGACAATTTCAAATACTTACGATAAGCCGGTTTCAGGTACCTGTGATTTTCAGCTTCCGAAAGGTGTGGTAACCGATGGTTTACTAAGCTCTTCAATAACAATTCCGGCAAAGGGCAGCCAGACCGTTCAGCTGAATATCAGGCCCGATGCAGAGGGGATGGATTATGCCAATCCAATCGTTGCAGGTTTTAACTGGGGTGATAATAAGAAATATACAATGTGTGTGATGGAAATGCCACCGGCTATCTCTGTCCACAGGATAATCTACGGGCATACACCTGTTGTCTCATATCCCGTAAGCATCCATAATTTCACAAATGAAGTTAAATATCCTGTAACAGTAAGGGTGCTTGACAAAAACAAACCAGGCAAGCCCGTATTCACTTCCACACAGTTTGGCACCAATCCAATCGGTACCTATACCGATCTGAAGTTTGATCTTAAAGTTCCTGCCGGTAACTATGATGTTGAGGTATCAGCTCTTGGAATAAAGACTGTAAACCAGATGGGAGTCGGTAAGGCTGCAGGAAAAGTCCTTGCTTATGAGATGGACCTTAATTCCGACGGCGTCAATGAATTCCGCCTTGAGAACGACAGCGTTCAGGTCACCCTTCTTGCAACCGGTGCAAGAGTGATAGAATATCTCGTCAAGAGCCGCAATGATAATGTCCTCTTTAAATTATGGCCAGAAAAATCAGGAGATGACAAACGGCCGAACAGATCATGGGGTTATTATCCTTACGGTGGATTTGAGGATTTCCTCGGACAGGCAAGCATGGAGACGCATAAGGTTTATGATGCCGAGCTCATAAAGAAGGATGGTGATTATGTACAGGTAAAGATGAGCGCCGATTATTATGGCAACAAACTGGAAAAAACTTTCACCCTTTATGGCAATTCCCCGCTTCTAGAAGTAAGATATGCCATCAGATTCATTAATCCCGAAGCAAATGTTATCGGTCCCCAGCCAATACTTGAAATGGGTAAAACCCACTGGACCGAAGATGTGTTTACAGCTCCGACAATCGGTGGAAACCAGGAGTTCAGGATGAGACCCGAACAGTATTATGGCAGGGCATTAATGATAGAAGAAGGATGGAATGCCGGTTATGATGAAAAGGAAGATGTTTCATTTATCGGAGCATTCCCTGTTTCACAGCCTCACTTCCTGCATATGTGGATGAATCACCCGATAAATAATGATGCCCACCACTATTATGTTGAATTTCAGCCATGGACACCCATTTATCAGAAAACAACAATGTACTTCACCTATTACCTGTGGGGATCGGGAGGTCCTTGGGAATCCGCTCTTAAAGAGATGAGGAACAGGAATTTAATATCGGTGCGGAAGAAGTAAACAACAAAATTATTATACATGAAGGCAACATTTTCAATCATCAGAATTATTTTCTTTGCTGCAGCTTTAATTTTCCCTTCCGCGATCTCCGCCCAGGGGAAGCAGAAAGAAGAGCTCCTGATCAAAAAAATCGAGCTGGCATATCCCTGCCCTGCTGTTCCGTTCTATCATTTCAAAGCCGAAGTTTCAATACCAAGGCCGGCAATTATTGAAGTCGAAGCCGAAGTGAACGGTAAAGTTCTCAGGTATCTGAACCTTCACAAAGCAGGTGAGGAAGAGGATCCGTCAAGACCTGCCATGACTCACAGGCCTCCTTCAGGAGCCGGACTGTCACAGGATAATACACTTTACCAGGACATGACTGTCATTGGCTGGTTGAAATGGCAGCCCGGACAGGATTACAAGGTAAAGCTGAGCGTCAGGATGAAAAAGAGTGTTCTGGCCGCTGCAGGAGATCAATTTATCACTTCAACAAAAACAATTACCGGCCCGGCAAATGTAAAAGTCTTTGATGCTGCCTGGAAGAATTATAAATCAGTTGTTCTCAGCGAAACAGCAGGGATAGACAGGAAAGCGGAACCTGTTGAGGTTCTTCTTCCCTTCTACCCCGATGAAGCAACAGATCTCAAAAGGGAGATCAGGGTTGTATCTGTTGACCCTGTTACTTATGAACTGAAAGAGGTCACTTCACAGGTTTATGATTTCCAGCAATATCTTGTTGAGGATGATCTTGCACCCGATGCAGAACGGAAAGCCTACACGCGATGTGCCGGTATGGCTTCCGACAGTCTCGGTAAGACTATCATTCCTTGCAGATGTGCCGGCAAAATCCAGCCGTGTTTTCCTTGTTTATTATAATAACAAGGATGCTCTTGCCAAAGTTTATAAATCTGATCTTGTTGTTCAGGGAGAGAATCCCGGTCTGCAGATAGAGAATCAGTATCTCTCTGTTGTACTTCATCCGAAATCGGGACATCTCGATCAGATAACCCTGAAAAGCAAGCCGGAATTTCCGCTTTATCACCGGAAGGAGACAAACGGAGCCATACACTGGAACCCGGAAATATATACCCCTCCAAGACCCTGGACACATACATCCGACTGGGATCCGCCACAGAATATTAGTTCTTTTTCCGGTCCGGTAAAAGTAGAAAGTGCAGTATGGGGAAATCTCCGGGAGATCCCGGAAGTTGATGCATCGGTGAGGTATGAATTCTTCCCCGGCAAACCATATTTTATCAGCTCAACCACACTCAGGATAAACGAGACCATGAACTGTATAGCTCTTCGTAATGGTGAAATAGTCATTAAAAGAGAGCTGATCACTCATGCTGCCTGGTATGATGTGATAAGGGATAAGGTAATAATATACGATGTGACAAAAATGCCCGATCTTACAGACCTTTTTATGGAAGCAGATGTTCCCTGGATCACTTTCTACAATGAAAAAGAAGGTGTCGGATTTGCAGGGATCCAGCTCAGCTATTCAAATGCAGGACTTGAAAATTCGCCAAGGCTTCTCAATCCTTTCTTCTATATAACCGGAGGTCCGTGGATCTACTGGGCAAGAGCTTTGTCACTTACTTTTCTGTCTTCAAACATGCAGCAAATGGTGCCGGCAATGCAGGGAAATGTCTTTTCTGAAAAATGGGCATATCTTGTTTATGAAACAGCTAAAGGTTCAGAGCCTTATGCACCGGTCCTCACTCAGCTTAAGGCGCTTACAAATCCTTTAAGGGTTCAGCTTGTAGAAGAGGTCGATGACAGGGTTTCGAAAACCGTCACCGAGCTCTTTGTGGGCGATGGTGCCAGCGGCTGGGAAGGACGGGAGACTGGCCGGCATGCATCGGAGCAGAAGTAAAGAATGAGAGGGAGAGGGGGAGATGAGGAGAGAGGGTGATAATGTGAGGGGGAGATGAGGAGAGGAGGAGATGAGGTGACGAACCAGCGGCTCCACTCTTGGGAACTTAGTCGTCAACTTAAGTATGAATATTTTGATAATGAAAACTACTCTAATTAGCTGGTTTATAAATATATAAGTTTCCCCTCCTTTTAAAGGAGGGGTGGCCAGACCATAAAATAATCGAACTTGCAGAAATATAAATGGTCTGGCCGGGGTGGTTGAGAGGATCAATTTGGCGGGCCTTTCTTAAATTGATAAATACATGTCTGTTTCCAGCCATAGAATATTCGTGAGTCTGATGATTTCTGTAATAATCATTACTCTGATATTCCTTATTTACAATGGAATATCTTATTACAATCTTTCACTTGACGAAAGGGTGTACCACCCGGGACATGCACTACTTAAACCAGGAGGAATGTCTGGTCATGGCTACGGGATAATCGGATCTCTGTTGTTAATTACCGGTGTATCTTCATATATGGCCAGAAAAAGATACCGTTTTCTTTCAAGAACCGGTTTGCTGAAACACTGGCTCGAGGTACATATTTTTCTTTGTACTATGGGTCCGCTGCTGGTGCTTTTCCATACTGCTTTTAAGTTTGGAGGATTGGTTGCCGTCAGTTTCTGGTGTATGGTGGCGGTTTTTTTAAGCGGTATTGCAGGAAGATTTATTTATCTGCAAATCCCAAGATCTATTGAAGGCCGTGAACTCGACCTTGATGAAATCCTTGACATGAAAACCAATCTGGCAAATAATCTGAAAACCAAATATAACCTTGATGATGAGAGCATTGAACTTTTAGACGACGGGAAGTCAATTCAAAAGTCAAGGAATGTCCTGAGAGAAAAGAAGTTGTCTGCCGCTGAATATAATATGGCAATTAAGCTCATAAAGGAAAGCCGGAGACTGAACATGAGGATCCGTGGACTCGCATCAATGCAGAAAATGTTCAGGTACTGGCATGCGGTGCATCTTCCGTTTGCAATAATCATGCTTATAATTGCGCTTATCCATATAAGTGTTGCAATACTTTTTGGATACAGATGGATCCTTTAAATATGGAAGTTCTGATCGAAAATATACTGATCTGGTCGTTTGTATTGCTTTTATGCATTGCTGTTATTTTCATTTATCTGAGGAAGAAAAACAGGGAATCCAGGCTGGTTGACGAAAAAATAAGCAAAGCAAAGAAAGAAGGACTTCATGAACCGGTATCACTTCATCCTTATGTTGATGTTAATACCTGTATTGGTACAGGCGCCTGCATTAAAGCATGCCCTGAGCACGATATCCTGGGGATGCGTTACGGTAAAGCCACTGTTATTAATGCAGCAAGATGTATCGGGCATGGAGCCTGCTTTCATGCCTGTCCTACCCAGGCCATAACACTTAAGATCGGAACCGAAAAGCGTGGTGTGGATCTTCCCCATATCAATCAGGAATTTGAGACCAACATTCCCGGTATTTATATTGCAGGTGAACTGGGAGGAATGGGGCTGATTAAAAATGCAGTTGAACAGGGAAAACAGGCTGTAGCAAACCTTGCTAAATCTGTAAACAAACATCATAATGCGGAATGGGACCTCATAATTATAGGAGCCGGCCCTGCAGGAATATCAGGTGCACTTGCAGCTAAAAAGCATGGATTGAAATTTCTTATCCTCGAACAGGATACTCTCGGAGGTGCCGTAATTACTTTCCCGAGAAAAAAGATCATAATGACCTCCCCGATGAATCTTCCGCTTTACGGTGAAGTAAAATTATATGAGACTACCAAGCAGGAACTGCTCAGACTATGGCAAGCTGCACTAGGCAGGAACAATATTTCAATCACTGAAAACTCAAAGGTGGAATCAATTAAATCAGCGGATGAAATATTAGAAGTGATAACCGTAAGCGGACATAAATATACATCCTCAAAAATCCTGCTTTCAATTGGAAGAAGAGGATCACCCCGTAAACTCAATGTCCCCGGAGAAATAAACGAAAAGGTTGCCTACCGTCTTCTTGAACCTGAGCTGATATCCGGAAAAAATATATTGGTTGTCGGAGGAGGAGACTCAGCAGTAGAATCAGCTTTGCTCCTTGCAGACCGGAACAATGTAACACTTTCATACAGAAATGAGGCTTTCAGCCGTTTAAAACCATCGAACAACGTTTTGCTGACTAATGCCGTTGACACCGGAAAGCTAAAGGTGATGCTTAAAACAAATGTTATCTCGATAGAAGACGAAACAGTTACTCTGACCCAAAGTGAAGACAGCAGCAATATCACCCTTCAAAATGAACTTGTTTATATCTTTGCCGGAGGTGAACTGCCCACTCAGTTTCTGGAAAAAGCCGGGATCAGGATTACAAAGAAATTTGGTGAAACGATTATGAAACACACATGATTGACCCAATCACAAACAAGAATGAATATAATGTATACTCAATCATGTGCGGTTCCCTGTCTGCCGACAGGCAGGCATCAGACAAATAAAAATAAATTATATACTGATAAAACATTAAAACAAATTCGTATCTTTTTGAACAGTAATTTATAACGATTGTCTATGGCAGGCAGGTCAATATTATCTGCAGGTATTCTTCTTATATCTGCCATGATATGCATGGACGTTGCAGGACAAATCTCCCCCGGTGAATTATCAGAACCTCATTCACACCTGACCGGATTATCCAACTGTACAAAATGCCATGTGATGGGGAATAAGATCCAGGATGAAAAATGCCTTTCCTGCCATAATGAGATAAACAAGAGGATAGCAATTCAAAAGGGATACCATTCCTCCGCAGAGGTGAAAGGTAAAAAATGTATAGAATGCCATAGCGAACATAACGGAAGAAATTTTCAGCTGATACGGTTAGATCTGAATACATTTGACCATAATCTGACAGGGTATCCATTGTCTGCTCCTCATGCAAAACAGGATTGCAGAACATGCCATACGGCAGAAAATATAACTGACCCGGATCTCAAATCCAGGAAAAAAACTTACCTCGGTGTGAATACCGGTTGTCTGACATGCCATGAGGACTATCACATCAGGACGCTTTCTCCCGTTTGTTCAAACTGCCATAATCAGAACTCTTTCGTCCCGGCCACGGAATTCTCTCACGACAATGCCGGATTTAAACTGGCCGGCAAACACAAAAGCGTTGATTGTTCAGGGTGCCACAGGATACAAATTACAGACGAAAAGAAATTTCAGCAATTCTCCGGCATTCAATACAGTAACTGCGCCAGTTGCCATAAGGATCCTCATAATAATCAGTTCGGACAGAACTGCCGGCAATGTCACAGTGAGGAATCATTCAGTGTTATCAGTGGGATGAAGGATTTTAATCATAATAATACAGGTTTCCCATTGGAAGGGAAACATTCGATCGTTGACTGCAGAGCATGCCATAAGAACAGATTTACGGAACCGTTAAATCATGGCAGATGCACAGACTGCCATGCGGATTACCATAACGGACAGTTCACAAGGAACAATAAAATACCCGATTGCTCAGAATGCCATACCGTTAAGGGATTCGCCGCTTTTTCATTTCCAATTGAAAAACATAATGCCGGCCCCTTCCCTCTTAACGGGGCACATAAAGCTGTTCCCTGTTATGAGTGTCATAGAAAGAATGAAAAATGGAGCTTCAGGGAAATAGGTATCAATTGCAGGGATTGTCATACCGACATTCACCATCCTTATTTACCGGATGTATATTATCCGGATGCAAATTGCAAATCGTGTCATACAGAATCAAAATGGACTGATATATCATTTGATCACTCAAAAACCCCGTTCATCCTCACAGGGTCTCATATAACGCAAGGTTGCCGAACCTGCCATTTTAAAGCAGATGCTACAGGAGCAACTGTACAAAAATTCACCGGATTGCCTCAGGATTGTGCTGCCTGTCATAAGGATAACCATTTTAATCAGTTTGACAAGGATGGAAAGACCACCTGCACTGAATGCCATGATACAAAATCCTGGGATCCATCGAAGTTCGATCATAATAAAACTGCATTCCGGCTCGATGGCGGAC
Source organism: uncultured Bacteroidales bacterium (assembly GCA_963700275.1). Taxonomy (GTDB): domain Bacteria; phylum Bacteroidota; class Bacteroidia; order Bacteroidales; family VadinHA17; genus LD21. The sequence goes on from CAVOWZ010000009.1 coordinate 93,736, forward strand.
ATGAAAAGGTTCTGTGCCAGAAATGTCATAAGAGTGCAGATGACGGGAAAAGATCTTTTGTCCAATATAAACTAAAAGAAACCAGATGCGAGTCCTGTCATTACTGATAATGCTGTTGACACTCCTCTTTGTTAAACAGCAGATCAAATCACCCCATGGTTCCGCGTTTAAGATCGGATGCGGCACCTGTCACAGTACTCAGGGTTGGTACCTGGATACAACCATCTATTCTTTTGACCACAATTCAACCAGGCTCCCCCTTAAAGGCCAGCATAATGAAATTACATGCAGACTCTGCCATAAAAGTCTGGTCTTTACTGATGCCGGAACCGAATGCAATGAATGCCATACCGATATCCACCAGGGTACTGCAGGTTCTGATTGCTCGCGCTGTCACACACCTCAGTCATGGCTTGTAAGTAATATTAATGAAATTCACAGGATGGGCCGTTTCCCCCTCCTGGGAGCACATATTATGGCCGATTGTAACGATTGCCACAAATCAGGAGATGGAACCAGATTTGATATTACCGGTGTGAATTGCATTGATTGTCACAGGAATGATTTTAATTCAACTGTATCGCCCAATCACGTTGAGGCGGAGTTTTCAGAAGATTGCTCCTCCTGTCACCCGGTTAATTCATTTCAATGGAATGGAGCCGGTTTTAATCATAATTTTTTCGCACTTGTGCAGGGGCATTCCGGACTTCAGTGTAATGATTGCCATACGACCGGAAAATATTCTGATACCAGCCCCGATTGTAATTCATGCCACCAAAAGGATTACACTGCTACAACAAATCCAAATCATACCGGAGCAAATTTCCCGGTGACATGTAACATCTGCCATACACTTACACCAGGCTGGAAACCTGCAAATTTTACTCAGCATGATAAATTATCATTCCCGATCTATTCAGGCAGACACGCCGGAACCTGGAATTCATGCAATATCTGCCATAACACTTCATCAAATTACACAATTTTTACCTGCCTCAGCTGCCATGAGCACAATAAGACCGAAATGGATAAAGAACACGATGGAGAGACAGGTTATACTTATAGCAGCCCCGCCTGCCTGAATTGTCACCCCACAGGGAACTCCGACAGATAAAGAGATATGAATAAAGCATTTCTACAGATACTATTATTAATCTTAAGCCTTTCTCTGGAAGGGCAGGTAACTGTTGAAAATGTTACGGGCCAGGTGTCATATGTCAGCACAAGGAATATATATGTTAAATTCCAATCAACTTCCGGCTTATCTCCGGGAGATACACTATTCCTTCTCTCAGGGAATGAATTTTTGCCGGTCCTGATTATTAATGATCTCTCTTCGACATCCACTGTTTGTACTCCTCTCGGTGAAAGATCGTTTGCGGTATCTGATCAGGTTTTAGCCAGGATTAAAAAGGAAAAATCAAAATCTGCAGAAATTGTTCCGGCTGTATCTGAAAAAGCCGCTCCGGCTGCAGGAACTACAACCGGTTCAACAACACCTCAGTCAGAAAAAAAAGGGAAGCAACAGCAAATTAAGGGAAGCATTTCGATGAATTCCTATACAGATGTATCGGATACAGATACGAAGAATTCGCAGAGAATGAGGTACACACTCTCGCTTGATGCAGCAAATATCAGCAATACTAAATTATCACTTGAAAGCTATATTTCATTCAGACATAAGGCCGGAGAATGGGAAGATGTGAAAAATAATATTTTCAGAGCCCTCAAAATTTATAATCTGTCGTTAAGGTATGATCTGAATGAAACAACCCGCCTGAGCCTGGGCAGAAAAATAAATCCCAGGATATCCAGTGCAGGCGCTATGGATGGTTTACAGATTGAAAAGAACCTGGGGAAATTTATTGTCGGAGCCATTGCAGGATCCCGGCCGGATTATGAGGATTATGGCTTCAACAGCAAATTATTTCAATACGGATTTTATGCCGGGTATAATTCAGGATCCTCAAAGGTCCGCAGCGAAAGTTCAGTTGCACTTATGCAGCAGTATAATGATTTCAGGACTGACCGGAGGTTTCTCTATTTTCAGAACTCAACCGCTCTTCTGAAAAACCTGAATTCATTCAGCACATTTGAAGTCGATCTGTATGAGTCAAAAATTGATTCTCTCAATAACAAAAAATCCGGGGGCACTTTTAATCTGACGGGATTGTATCTGTCTCTGAGGTATAAGGTAAGCAGGAACCTCTCAGTTTTCGGTTCATATGATGCAAGAAAGAATATAATTTACTATGAAACCTACAGGACATTCTTTGATCATTTACTCGAAACCGAACTGAGGCAGGGATTCAGGTTACAGGCTTCCGGCAGGATTTCCCGGAATGTTTCTTACGGAGCACAGGCAGGATATCGTTTCCTGAAATCCGATCCTGTTCCCTCCCGGAATCTTCACACATGGGTTACATACAGCCGGATACCCTTCATAAACCTGTCTGCAACCCTGTCTGCAACATATATTGAATCAAGTCATCTGAATGGATTGACCGGTGGAATAAATCTTAATAAGGATTTTTTAGCGGGAAAGGTCCAAACCGGGGTCGGTTACAGGTACATGAATTACAAACTTGCGGAAACTCTTTCCGGGATCGTTCAGAACATAGCTGAGATAAGGTTTTCCTGGTTATTTTATAAAAATTACTCCGTGGCTTTAAATTATGAAGGAACCTTTGAACAGAAAAATACTTATAACAGAATTTATATACAGGCAAGACTGAGGTTTTAAATTCCTGTTCCCTGCACTAATCCTCATTAGCTTTCTAGAGGTGAATTATAAAAATTCATGAAAGCATTTCCATCATAATTTGATCCTTCGTTTCCGGCAGATGTAACTATATCTGCTCCTTTCCTGAAGGCATAATCTACAGCACGTTGTTGTGCTAAGATGAGATTTTGTTGCTCCCAGATCAGGATGTTCGGCATCAATGCCGCTGTCAAGAATAGCAGCTCACAGACTGTATGGCTAAAAGGCCGGAATAGCTTCCACTGCGGCAATCGGTCATGCTACATTCTGATTAAATCTTTTTTACTGAAATAATCTTTACAGAAAGCCAAAAGAAGCCTGTAAATCTTAATTACTAATTTGCGCTTTCTGAAACTTTGTACCTTTGTGTATGTGGAATAAATATTTCCCGACATTCCGGAGAGGACTCAAAAAAAAGAAATTACCAGATTATTTCAATATGATATTCACATACAGCATTAGAGGAAAATCCAGTAAAAAAATAAATAAATTTCTTATAATGAAAACTGCAAAACTATTCACTTTGATTCTGGCATTTGTTATTCTGAATTACAGCCATATATCTATAGGCCAGAATATTAAGGAACCTGTTGATTATGTGAATCCCTATATCGGGAACATAAGTCATCTGCTGGTACCTACCTATCCGACAATTCATCTTCCTAACAGCATACTCAGGGTATATCCTGAGAGAGCTGATTATACAACACTGAAGATTAGGGGATTGCCTCTGGTCGTTACCAGCCACAGAGGCGCCTCGGCTTTCAACTTCAGTCCTTTTCAGGGAGAATTAAGTGATGTCCGTCCCGTTATCAACTATTCCTACGATAACGAAAAAATAACCCCTTATTCATATTCTGTTGTTCTTGATGAGCAGGAAATTGGAATCAGGATGGCTGTCTCTCATCAGTCAGCACTTTATGAGGTTACTTTCTCAAAAAATGATAAAAGCAGTATAATCCTGAATTCAAGGAATGGAGAGATGAAATGGGACGGTAAAGCTGTTTCAGGATTCCAGAATCTTGATAACAGAACTAAAGTCTTCATTTATCTTGAGGCTGATACAAAACCCTCTTCTGCAGGAGTTCTGAAAGAAGGACAGGTTGATGCATCACTTTCACAAGCGTCCGGAAGGAATGCAGGTATTATTCTCAGCTTCCCTGACCTCACTAAAAAGCTTAAGTTAAGATATGGTATTTCATTTATTGATGTTGATCAGGCAAGGAAAAACCTTGAACGTGAAATAAAGAATTTTGATATTGAGAAGATATTTTCAGAAGGGCGAAGAATATGGAACGAAGCTCTTGGTAAGATAAGGGTTACGGGGGGATCGGAAAGTGACAGGACTGTATTCTATACATCTGTTTACCGTACCTATGAGCGCCCTGTGAACATTACTGAAGATGGCAGGTACTTCAGCGCATTTGATTATAAAATCCATGATTCCGAAGGGATCCCGTTTTACACGGATGACTGGATCTGGGACACATACAGGGCAACTCATCCCCTGAGGATCCTTATAGAGCCGGTACTTGAAACCAACATAATCAGATCATATCTCAGGATGACCGAGCAGATGGAAAATCCCTGGATGCCAACATTTCCGGAAATAACCGGCGACGGCAGGAGGATGAATTCGAATCATGGAGTGGCAACAGTCATCGATGCATACAGGAAAGGACTGAAAGATTTTGACCTGGAAAAAGCATACGAGGCATGCAGGAGAGGAATTATGGAAAAAACCCTTGCTCCATGGTCAGGAAAACCTGCCGGTAAACTCGATGAATTTTATAAAGAACATGGTTATATCCCTGCTCTGGGGGAAAATGAGAAGGAAACAATTCCCGAAGTCCATCCCTTTGAGAAAAGGCAACCGGTGGCTGTTACACTCGGCACTGCCTATGATCAATGGTGCCTGGCACAGATTGCTAAAGAGCTGGGAAAGACCGATGATTACAGGTACTTCCTGAAATGCTCTTTTAACTACCGCAACCTTTTCAATGCCGGTACTGACTTCTTCCATCCCAAAGACAGTAAAGGTAATTTCATTATGCCCTTTGACTACAAGTTTTCAGGGGGTATGGGAGCACGTGATTATTATGATGAAAACAATGCTTATACATACAGATGGGATGTCCAGCATAATGTTGCCGATCTGATAAGCCTGATGGGAGGTAATGAAGAGTTCGTCACGAGGCTCGATGAGACATTCAACGAACCTCTTGGAAAAAGTAAGTACGCATTTTATGCACAGCTCCCTGATCAGACAGGTAACGTGGGGCAGTTCTCAATGGCAAATGAACCTTCACTCCACATTCCATATCTGTATAACTATTCAGGTCAGCCATGGCGAACCCAAAAACTGATCAGAACATTGCTTTTTGAATGGTTCCGGAACGACCTGATGGGTATTCCCGGCGATGAAGACGGGGGCGGAACCTGTGCGTTTGTAGTATTCTCAAAGCTCGGTTTCTACCCGGTCACTCCGGGATCTCCGACATATAATATCGGCAGCCCCATATTTACTGAATCGGAAATTGAACTTGGTAACGGAAAGGAATTTAAAATCAGGGCAGTTAACTGTTCTGAAGACAACAAATACATACAGTCGGCAAAGCTTAATGGCAAAGAGTGGAACAAACCCTGGTTCAGCCATGATGATATAAAAAATGGAGGGATACTCGAACTTATTATGGGGCCGGTTGCTAACCGTAAATGGGGAGCTGATCCGGACTCAGCTCCACCATCGGGTGAAAAAATGGAGTAAAGTTTAATCCTCAGAGGAAGCAGAATGATTAAATTCTATTTCCTATTTTTGAGCCCTAAAAAAAAAGATGCCCGGCACTAAAACACTCCTGCTCTTTTCCCTGTTCTTTCTTTCCGGAGGAATATTGCTGTATTCCCAGGAAAAGGCTGTGAACCGTGATAAATACCGCATTAGTATATCACGTACCAGCGAGGAAATGAAGATTGACGGAGTGCTTGATGAGAAATCATGGCAGGATTCAGAGAAAGCTGAGAATTTCATACCTGTAACCCCGGTAGATACAGGTTTTGCAATTGCACAAACTACTGTTGTAATCACTTACGATAAAACAAATTTATATATAGGAGCCGTATGCTACGACCCCTCTCCCGGGAAAAGACCTGTGGAATCCCTTCGCAGGGATTTTGAGTTTGGTAAAAATGATAACTTCAGGATTCACATAGATACCTATAATAACCTTACAAATGGATTTGCCTTCGGTGTCTCTGCAGCGGGAGCCCAGTGCGACGGCGTGATAAACAACGGAAACCAGTCGAGCTTTACCTGGGATATCAAATGGAAATCTTCAGTGAAGAGCTATAATGACCGCTGGGTGGCAGAAATGGCCATCCCTTTCCGCAGCCTCCGTTATTTCGGGGGAGAGAAAGAATGGGGGGTTAACTTTGGACGGCTTGATCTTAAAACGAACGAAAAATCAGCATGGGCTCCTGTCCCTCGTCAGTTTCCCCATAACTCCCTGCCACACGCAGGAACACTGGTCTGGGATGAGCCCCCTGATAAAGCAGGATTACGGTTATCCTTCATTCCTTATGCAACCGGAACAGTCATAAAAAATACAGAAGCAGGGGAACCTGCAAAATGGAAATGGAATGCAGGCTTTGATACTAAAATGATATTGTCGACATCAATGAACCTCGACCTGACAGTCAATCCGGATTATTCCCAGGTTGAGGAAGACAGGCAGCAGACTAATCTCGATCGCTTTGAATTGTTTTATCCTGAAAGACGACAGTTTTTTCTTGAGAACAGCGACCTGTTTGCCAATCTCGGGAACAGCCAGGCACGTCCTTTCTTTTCAAGGCGAATCGGACTCAATGTCCCTGTAAATTTCGGAGGAAGGCTTACCGGAAGGATAGGTAAAAAATGGAGGATCGGGATGATGGATATGCAGACGGGCACAAAAGGAGAAAACCTTTCCGGTAATTACGCGGTAGCTGTTCTGCAGCGTGAGATCTTCAGCCGTTCAAGCATTGCAGGATTTCTTGTCCATAAACAGATAACCGGAACATATGATGAATCTGAGTTCACCGGATACAGATACAACAGTGTGGCGGGTCTTGAATATAATTTCGCCACTGCAGATAATAAGTTGCAGGGTAAAACATTCTATCATCAGTCATTTTATCCCGGAGCGGGGATGAATGCCGCAGCTGTTTCCGGAAATATAAGCTATTCCACACAGTACCTGAAAGCCGGCATCGATCAGTCATGGATAGGTTCGGATTACGTTGCCGAAGCGGGTTATATAAGGAGGACCGGATTCTATGAAATCACCCCTGCTGTCAGCTACCTCTTTTATCCGTCAGGATCAAAAAGGATCCTTAGTCATGGTCCAGGAGCAAGCTTCAATGCGATCTTCGATCCGGAATTCACCCTTACCGACCGGGAAACAGAACTTTCATATATAATCGGATGGCAGAATAAGAGCCAGCTTTCCGTCAGTATCGAAGAACAATTCGTGAAGCTCAGCAATGCTTTTGATCCTACAAATACCGGGGGAGAGAAACTTCTGGCCGGCGAGCAGTTCCAATGGAAAAGTGTCAGGGCAGGATTTACTTCAGATGCCCGGAAATTATTCAATTATGTCATGAACGCAAGCATTGGAGGTTACTATAACGGAAGCCGCTGGAACATAAACGGACAGATGAACTACAGGGTACAGCCATATGGCAGCATAGGAATGACAATGAGTTATAATAACATCTCATTACCGGAACCGTACAATAGTGCGAAGCTGATCCTTGCAGGACCCACACTTGATATTACCTTCACTGATAAAATATTCCTTACCACATTTGTCCAGTATAACAACCAGATCGATAACCTGAATATGAATATACGCTTCCAGTGGCGCTTTGCTCCGGTATCGGATCTGTTTCATTGTGTATACAGGAAATTCCTACACAGAAAATTTCGCGAATAAGAACCGGGGGTTAGTGGTTAAGCTATCATACTGGTTTAACTGACTTCCTGAGCCGCGTAACGGCGACCTGATTGTAGGATCAGACGCATTACAAAATTCCTGAGCCGCGTAGTGGCGGCCTGTTATAGAATAAATAATTATTCTGTTACCGCCCTGTAAGCATTCACTCTCCCATTACCGAAGTATGCCGACATTCCATTCCCGTCAATCTTATCTGCAGTCTTAAGCAATTGTTTCATTACCACCCCCGGATCCATTTGACCATTGTTTTTGCCAATGATCAACGCGGCAACACCTGCAACATGAGGCGATGCCATACTGGTTCCGGCAGCCCATCCCCAACCTTCTGATATTGTGCTCAAAACCATGTCCCAATAATAATTAGTTGATGGTTCAAAATCAAAATCACCTCCCGGTGCTGCAAGATCAACAAGTGATTTCCCATAATCGATATAACTGGAAGAAATATCCAGGTTTGGAGTAATCCCGTTAAGTAAGTCCCGGTACCAATAATCAGGAGCTGTTGCAGATACAGCAATAACATTCTGAAGTTCAGCCGGTATTTTGAAAATAAAAGCATTCCCGTCATAATTCATATAACCATTCCCGGCAGAAGTAACTATTACTGCTCCTTTCCTGAAGGCATAATTTACTGCACGTTGCTGTGATAAAATAATGTTTTGTATATGAACTGCCGGTATCTTGCGCAGAACATTATTTTCGTCAAAATATAAGCCATTTCTGAAAAGAGTAGCTCCAAGGCTCATATTAATAACATCAGCTTCATTATTTGCTGCATAGACAATCCCCTTATTAATCTGACTGAACGATCCGGATCCGGTATATTCAGAAACGACTTTAACAGCGACGATTTCAGCATTTGGTGCCACTCCGATAACGCCAAAATCGTTATCTGCAGCAGCAATAATGCCGGCCACATGACTGCCATGATTAAAATAAAATCCGTCATGAACATTGTAATCTTCACCCGGGACAAAAGAAGTACAAAGATCTGTATTCAGATTTGGGGCCAGATCAGGATGTCCGGCATCAATGCCGCTGTCAAGAATAAATACTTTTACATTTTCTCCTGTGTATCCTGCATTCCATGCTTCAGGTGCATTAATGGCATCCATGCCCCACTGGTAAAAGAAATAAGGTTCATCGACACCAATACTCGGCGGATTAGCTTCGGCAACAAATTTTTCAGGTTCAATCCATTTAATCTTCAGATCCGGAACAACAGCCTGAACCCCGCTAAGCTTTGATACTTTCGCTTCGGATTTTGAATCTTTTGGTTTTATAACAACCTGCCCGATTTCAGGGATAACTCTAATAATTTCACCATAAGCAGAAAGCTGCTTTTCAAAACCCTGAGGTAGTGTTTCGGATTTAGAAATTACGATTAGGTTATTTAACTCTGTACTGATAAACTGTGTGGATTGAGAATCAGAAATCAGAGAATCTCCTGTTTCAATAGCGCTCTTCTGACATCCGTAACCGAATGCCAGGAATAAAAATACAAACAAAATTCCCCGGAATTTTGTGACTGCCGGCAATAAAGATTTCATAGTTTTTTTTGGTTTTAGTTATTTCAGGTTTTAGTACTTAAAGGTACCAATTATTATCACTATTAACAAGTCAAAAACAGGTCGCTCCTACGGAGCTTAAATTTTGAAGGTGCTGATTTCTACAAACTAAAGTTACAGCACCTGAAGGCCAAAGTCAAGTTTATTTCCACCGGATAATTCATAAATGCTGACTTCAACTGAAACCGGCAAACACAAGATTAAAATTGAAAGTAACAGATATGTCTAAAATGTAACCAGATTATCATTTTTTGTAACAACAGAGGTGGATTTTGATATTTGACCGGTCGAACTTTGCATAAGAATTGATCGATTACTGAAATATATCATCAATTAGAAATTAACTTTTATTCATTAACCAAAATCTTTTAATTATGAGACCTTTAAAATTTGGATTTACAATTATTGTTTTCGCGTTTCTAATATGCGTAAACCGTGTGAATGCACAGACTATTCAAAACGAATTGCGTTCAACATTTGAAAACGTTAATGCCTATTGTCTTAACAGGTCAATTTCAGGAGAATTTGTATATCATTTCTCCTACCACTTAGACAGAAAAACTGGCAAAGTAGATCGTATCCACTGGAATACATCTCAATCAGATATATGGGATACAGAAACGAAAGAAAAATATATATTGATAGATACTGGTAGTGATAATAGTGGATTAAATTGGGTAGGTTGGAACAACATAAATGATTATGTTGATAATAAATATAATGTAGAAAACGGTTGGTTGCCCTTGCCTGATGAGATGCCTGTTGAAGGGTCGGTTGTAGGTATGAACTTTAAGTTTATTGGGAAAGGGGGTAATGTTTTTGGCATGAAGTTTATGTGGCAGCTTCATATAAACGCAAATGGCGAAATCACAGTCGATAAAATTGCAGAATACGCAGACTGCAATGAACCCTAATTAATACGATGAGAATAAATAAACCTTTAAACAGCAAGTTCAGCCCCCGGAAATAAGCTCCGGGGGTTTTCCATTCTTATAAACTTATCAATTAATTGCCGTTTTAGCCAGGTGAACTGCATTATTATATAAAATCTCTCCCAATCTCCAATCCTTTTATTCCTTATATTACTTTTGCAGCTTCGTCATTATGAATAAAAAAAGGAAAATATGGCATTGGCTGGCTGTTGCCCTTCTATCTATAATATGGGGCACCAGTTACATTCTGATGAAAAAAGGATTGCGGTCATTCTCGGTATATCAGCTGGCTTCCATCAGAATACTGATTGCATTTATATGCCTGCTACCTGTTGCACTGCGCAGTCTATCAAAATTCAATAAGAAAAATTTCAGGTCTGTTCTTATAATAGGATTCTTTGGAAGTGGATTTCCTGCTTTTCTTTATCCCCTTGCCGAAACAAGGATAGATAGTTCTCTTACAGGGATGCTGAACTCTCTGAGTTCTGCATTTACTTTGTTAATAGGCATTTTATTTTATTCAAGAAAAGCAATCAGATCGCAGATCGCCGGAGTCTTTCTGGGGTTTGTGGGAGCAGCAGGACTGCTTTACAGTGGCCCTCTGAGTTTTAATTATTATGGCCTCTTTGTGGTGCTTGCCACAGTTATGAACGGATTGAGTAATAATGAGGTAAGCAAGGTAGAAGGATTGAATGGATTAGAGATTACATCCCTTTCCTTCTTAATTGTGAGTCCATTCGCATTGGCACTCCTTCTGGGGACAGATATACATGCCGTATTTCTAACGCCTGACTGGCTTCTAAATTTCGGCTATATAGTGATCCTCGCGGTTGTCGGAAGCGCTTTTGCTAATGCAATATATTATTTTCTTGTCAGGGATACCTCACCGGTAGTTGCCTCGGTTGTGGCATATTTCATACCAATTGTGGCAACTATGTGGGGACTGGCAGATAATGAACATCTAGCTCCTGCAATGTTTATTTCTGTACTGCTTATCCTTGCAGGTGTTTACCTCATCAACAGACCGGGTGCCCTGCAAAAAATCAGACAAATCAGTAATAGAGCTTTGGGTAAAGATGCCAAATCCGGCAAATGAGTTAACTGCACTCTGCCCGGCTGACACTAATTATATATTATCAAAACAACATCCTGAAACGGAGGTGAGAAAAATATTAAGAAAATTTAAAGTACTTGTGAATGTTCTTCCTTAGCCTCCTTAACTTATTTCCAAGGGTTGTTATTAGACAAAATATATTTACTTTTATCTTGATCAATGATATAAGGGAAAAGTTACCCTGGATTAAAATCAATAAGATCAGTAAAACAAAGATTTTCATAATAAGACGATGGCACATCATATTACCATCAAAGAGAATAGCTACTACAAGCTGGCTGAACGTATAAACAGGTTCCCGCAAGGGGCATCACCTTCTGAACTGCTTTTTGAAATACTGAAGATACTTTTTTCTGAGAAAGAAGCAGGTCTTGTTTCACTTTTGCCAATCAGACCGTTTAATGCGCGAAAAGCTGCAAAAATCTGGAATATAAAGGAGGATGATGCACGGACAATCCTGAATGATCTTGCTGATCGCGGCATCATTTTAGATGCTGAGGATAAAGATGATGTTGTTTATTCCATGCCTCCGCCAATGGCAGGATTCTTTGAATTCTCCCTTATGAGGTACAGGGATGATATAGATCAGAAAAAACTTTCGGAACTCTTTTACCAGTATATGAATGTTGAAGAGGATTTCATTAAAGGTCTTTTTACCTTGGGTGAGACCCAGATTGGAAGGGTATTTGTCAATGAAACGGTTCTGTCGGAAGAAAATTCCCTACACGTTCTTGATTATGAAAGATCATCCGAAGTGATTAAAACAGCTACAAATATTGGGATCGGGATATGTTATTGCCGCCATAAGATGCAGCATATCGGGAAAAACTGTAAAGCAGAACTTGATATCTGCATGACCTTCAACGGTAGTGCGGATTCTCTTGTGCGACATGGAATTGCAAGAAAAGCAGATGTGGCTGAAGGGCTGGATCTGCTACAAAAAGCAAGGGATACAAACCTTGTTCAATTTGGGGAAAATGTCAGGGAGAAAGTAAACTTCATATGTAACTGTTGCGGTTGTTGTTGCGAAGCATTAATTGCTGCAAGGCGTTTCGGATTTCTGCATCCTGTACATACAACCAATTTTATTCCGGTTATTAATGCTGAAAATTGCAACGGTTGTGGTAAGTGCGTGTCAGTATGTCCTGTTGAGGCTATGACCCTTGTTTCTTCAAATGATCCGGTCAGGCCTGATAGTAAAAAAGCAAAGCTGGAAGAGGAAATATGTCTGGGTTGTGGCGTCTGTCGCAGGGGTTGCAATAAAAATGCTATTGAGCTTAAACCAAGAGAAAAAAGAGTGATCACTCCCGTTAATTCGGTTCACAGGGTTGTGATGATGGCAATAGAAAGAGGCAAGTTGCATAACCTGATCTTTGATAACCAGGTCATATTAAGTCACAGGGCTCTTGCTGCTGTTCTGAATATAATTTTAAAACTACCTCCTGTTAAACAGGTTACTGCAAGCAGGCAATTCAAATCAAGATACCTTGAAGGTCTGATAAGGAGACAGAAAGTTATATAATTCACACAGCCCCCAAATCGTAAGGCTTATTATTCTTGAGCATTTTGTATTGTGATGGGGTAAGTCCTGTCATTTTCTTAAACTGGGTTGACAGATGAGCCACACTGCTGTAATGGAGTTTATATGCAACCTCCGTAAGATTGAGCTTATCATATATCAGAAGTTCTTTTGCCCTTTCTATTTTATTGGACAGGTAAAAATTCTCAATAGAAGTCCCTTTGGTTTCGGAAAAAAGGTTGGATAGGTATGTGTAATTGTGATTAAGTTTTTTACACAGGTAATCGGAAAAGTTTGTTTTGATTTTATCTTCATTATAGTGTATCAGTTCAATGATAATGGTTTTTATTTTTTCAACCATAATGTTTTTCTTATCATATAATAACTCAAGCCCGATCTTTTTCAGCGAAGTGTTCAGATTATCCAGTTGGTCCGCTGAAAGGTCCTCCATGATTTCAGCCTCACCCAATTCAACCCTGGTGTGATGCAAACCGAGTTTTTCCAGCTCAGATTTAACTGCCATCTGACATCGGATGCAAACCATATTTTTAATATAGAGTTTCAATCAGTTAATTATTAAGATTCAATATGGGCTGATAGCAAATATATTACAGTAAGATGAAGGTAAAATGAAGATCCCGGGTCACCTATTATTATTTTCTTGACAATCATCATCACAAAATAGCCGAGGTGAAATAAATTTGTCTGATATTTCGATAAGGGACATAGGTTCTCCTACTCCCAATAGAAAATTATCTATCAAATTTTATAGAGTTTTGAATAGATAGACGGTTAAGAAAATGATATTATGAAATATAAATCCCCCACACAGGAATTACCTCAGATGGCTAAGACTGATCCGATCATTATTAACTATTAAGCCTTAATCTGATGTGTGATAAATAGCGATATTTTTGGGACTATAAAAAGCCGAAGTCAAGTTTATTTAAATACAAAGTCTGACCTGGGATTATGCCCAGGTGATCAGTGCTGGTATGAGGAGCGGATATATACAGAGCACCCGGGAGCTGATTTCCGGGGGCTGCTTATTTCAAAGCTTTTTTTGTTGCTTTTTTTGTTGCTTTGGCTGCTTTTGTTGCTGCTTTTGTTGCTTTTGTTGCTGCTTTTGTTACTTTTTTTGCTGCTTTTGTTATTTTTTTTGCTTCTTTCATAATACTGAAGATTAATGGTTGGACAAAACTTTCATTTCTATTTATCAAAGATAAGCTTTGTCAAAGCCAAAGTCAATTTTATTTTACAAGTGGCAGAACTTAGAATATGCATAGGATGGCAATAAACGGTGGAAATAAATAAAAAAAGCTATTTGCTGTGTTTGGTGCATTTCTATTTGCGAAAAAATGTACATTGTTATTTACCGTTTACATAAATATAATAAATCATAATTATTACCATTGAAGCATAAGCAATTAAAACCTTTATTTATGCTGAATTTGATGTGATGTCTTTAAGAAACAGCTGTTAATTATTTATTGTTATCAAAATTTACAATGCCCTTAGGTATCCGGTATAGTTGGAGTAAGCCATGCTATCACCCCGCAATCTTAATTCTAAAGTGGCAGAATTATCAAATTTTACGTTCATTATAATTTCATAATCAATTCCAGGATTAAGATTATTATTTGATGTGGTTAATTCAAATTTGCAGGTATAACTAAGATTTTTAGAATTTTTAGAAAGTTCCCAGTGTTCTATATCTCCTTCAAAAAAAAGTCCGGTTCTGGGGTTAATATACGGAGTACTATTGTCAGCAGCACCACTAAACCTGCCAGAAGTATTCTGTGGATTTTCAAGACAAACAAAAATTTTCGAGCCATCAAACCGTATAACATTATAAACTTGTATTCCAGTTGAACTTTGTGTGCGATACGTTGCATACGAAAATTGCCTGCTTGCCAGCAAAGTACCAATTGCTTCATAATTTCTTAACCTTTCCGCTTCCCTTGCTTCTTTTTTCCCCTTTTTATTCAATTTCAAATCCTGGGAATTGGCAATAACAGATATGCAACATATTATATGGATTAGTAGGATGCTGCTGATGTTAAATACTGATTTCCTCATGGTGGGGAATATAATTGGTTTTCAAAGGACTATGTTTAAACAAATTTGTACAAAAGAAATGACAAAGTCAAATATAACTAAGATAACAAAAAGCCCCCGGCTGATCCGAGGGCTGGTGATTATAATATTATAGTTCCAGGAGTAACATCAAAAATCGTGATGGACTTATTTACATATTAGCAGGTGTAAGGCTTAAATACCAAAATCCACCTCATTTGTAACATTTTCTATTCATATTGTTACATTTTCAGGTGAAATTGGTAAAAAAGGCATAGCCAGAAAAAGCAGAGGTCAAATTTGATGTAAGCAGAAAGCCCTGGGAATATGCAACCAAGTGAATCCGATCAAGCAATTACAAGGAAGATAAAGGATTCTGCTTTATTGATGAATATTCAGCTTCTGGATCATCTTATAATTGATACAGATGATTATTACAGTTTTGCTGATAATGGATTGTTATAAAGTATAGAATCCCTGAGAACTAACTGTACTGTTTCCATCCATCCGGGTAATACCTGGGTGGGTGGATTTTTATTTGACTTGTATCATTGTCTTTCGTAACTTTGATAAAACACCTTGATTTTAAATTAATTAAAGATAGATTATTATGAAGAAATTATTTACTTTCTTAGTGCTTATAGCATTGTCAGTTAGTGTTTTTACTCAAGCTCCTCAAAAGATGAGTTATCAAGCTGTAATCAGAAACAGCAGCGGACAATTAGTAGTTTCCCATGCCGTTGGTATGAGAATAAGCATCCTGCAAGGTTCTGCAACAGGGACAGCTGTTTATGTTGAAACCCAATCGCCGACTACTAATGCGAATGGTCTGGCAACGATTGAAATAGGTGGTGGTACTGTCGTTACTGGAACGTTTTCAGGAATAAACTGGTCAACCGGTACTTATTTTATCAAGACCGAAACAGACCCGGCAGGTGGTACAAATTATACGATTATCGGAACGAGCCAGATACTTAGTGTCCCGTATGCTTTATATGCCAGGACAGCAGCTTCT
Organism: uncultured Bacteroidales bacterium; assembly: GCA_963700275.1. GTDB lineage: Bacteria > Bacteroidota > Bacteroidia > Bacteroidales > VadinHA17 > LD21. Next base: position 109,712 of record CAVOWZ010000009.1, read on the forward strand.
GCTTTTGATGCTGTTACTCTTTCGGGTGACCAGACCATCACGGGTAGTAAAACATTCACAAAAGATATTCTGGTTAACGGACTTACAGTTGGAAAGGCTGGAGGGGGAGTTTCAACTAACACTGCAATAGGCATATCAGCTCTTAAAAGTAATACCACAGGCCCTAATAACACTTCTCTTGGATTAGAATCGTTGTTTAAGAATACCACAGGATATAGTAATACATCTGTCGGTTACCGGTCACTATATTCCAGCACTACAGGCGGGAGAAATACAGCCATTGGTGATTCGACGCTTTTTTCAAACACTACAGGGGGTGATAATACGGCCACCGGTGCTTATGCACTTCATCTCAACACCTCAGGATACTGGAATACAGGTAATGGTTATCAGTCACTTGTTTCCAATACAACCGGGATAGGTAATACTGCCATTGGTTATAAGGCATTTCGTTCCGGCAAAGCAGGAAACTATAATACAGCAGTTGGTTACCATGCTGGTTATTCAAATGCGGCGGGAAGCAGCAATGTTTTTATAGGCTCATCGTCAGGCTATTATGAGACTGGGTCAAACAAGTTGTTCATCGATAATCAGCAAAGGGCCAATGAGACAGATGCAAGAAATAAAGCGTTGGTCTATGGCATATTCAATTCTGATCCCTCAAGTCAGATTATTACATTTAACGGAAATGTTGGAATTGGAACATCAACACCATCATCAAAGCTGGATGTCAATGGCGAGATCAATGTTAATAGCAATAAAATTATAAATGTGGCTAGATCCGGTGAATGCCCAGGATGCAGCCACAACAAGCATATGTAGATGCAATTTTAAGCAAACTAAGTACCACTGGAGCTATTCTTGCCGATGCTGATGGCAATATTTATTCAACTGTCAGGTTAGGCTCTCAGATATGGATGGCCGAAAACCTTAAAACCACCAAATACAAAAATGGAGCGGATATACCACTGGTAACAGATAATGCTGCCTGGTCAAACCTGACAACACCCGGATACTGCTGGTATGACAACAATGTAGCAAACAAAGACACGTACGGTGCGTTATATAACTGGTACACGGTAAACTCGTGGTACCTTTGTCCCACAGGCTGGCGTGAGGCCACCGATGCCGATTGGACAACACTTGAAAATTACCTGATTGCCAACGGTTATAACTATGATGGTACTACCACCGGCGACAAGATAGCCAAAGCGCTGGCATCTACTTCCGGATGGACTTCATCAACAAATACCGGAGCTGTTGGTAACACCGATTATCCTGCCAAGAGAAATGCCACCGGCTTCACAGCCCTTCCTGGTGGCGAACGTTCCTACGATGGTACTTTCGGCTTAATTGGACTCGACGGTTACTGGTGGTCGGCTACGGATAATGCTAAAAGTGCATTGTACCGTAACCTGCACTACAATGTCAGTAATGTTTTCGAGAACTACCACGATAAGAAGTATGGTTTTTCTGTTCGTTGTTTGAAGAGGTGATAGACTATTTGGCTATTTGATTATTTATCCTCTTGCACCGCCCCTCGAAAATCAGAACTGAACCATCTTGCAAACTCAAGTGCTACATCTTCATGCATCCAGGTTCCTTGTTCTCCATTTCCACCTTTTATAACTTTCACAAGATCAACTGATACGCTATTTCTCACTTTGGAATAAGTAGCAATAAAACGTTTAGCGTATTGATTATTTAACCAATCTGTTGTTCTTTTATTGAAAGGTTTTGCCATTTCAGTAGCATTAATCATTGTTAATGAGTGCATCCTGTAAATTCTGAAATATATAGCTTGAGTTTTTACTTTACAATAATTTTCCCAACTTTAGAAGTTCTTACAATCCTTATCATAATGAAGAATTTCTCTGAGACAACAAATTTCATTTGGTCTATTGCATAACTATTACGGGGTGCCATTTACACCACCCCCTCTTTTACCCCTCATTCCTGAAAGAATAATCTTCAGCAGATATAATAATAAAACTAAGTTAAACCTTATGAAGTATTAATATTCAACCCGAAAATCAACATAATTGACAGGTGGGAAAGAATCTACACAAACAGATTCTACAAAACTAAAGCCGGGACCCTGTCTGCACCAGTCAACGAAAGTATTCAACTGTTCTCTGGATCCTTCAGCCTCTATATAAACATCCCCATTTGGTAAGTTTTTAATAAAACCTTTAATACCAAGAATTCTGGCTTCAATTGAAGCACTCCATCTGAATCCTACTCCCTGAACCTTTCCTGTAACCTGGATCTTATATAGCAGTTTATTCTCCATTACTATACAATTCTAATAATAAAACTTGTAAGTATTGTCAAAACATTCCTGAATAAATTGCCAAAAAAAAACTAACTTTTGGTATGTCTGTCCGGTGTTTAAAGGATAATTAACCATTGACTTTTATAACATGTAATAAGCCCTTGAGAATCACTCCGGGGGCTTTCTTCTTTTGTTAGGGATAAGTATACCGATATTTTACCTGACGTATACCTGATATATAGGTACTATATCGGCATATCAGCCTTGACTAATGGTAACCACCCACCAAAGTTATATACCCTTATATACACCCTATATACAAGACACGTGGCAGGATTTCAAAATAAATTTGACTTTTGCTTCTTTGTGGTGTAACCCCCTATTTTATCTTTTCGACCTCAAAATGTAACAATAGGAATAGAAAATGTAACATATGAGGTGGATTTTGTGATTTGGGCGGCTGAACTTTATATCAGGAAATTATTTGAGAAAATTAAATTGATTGATTTCAGAAATACTGACAGGAAATGTCATTTTAATCAAAATGTAATTATTTAAAACTTAACAGCTATGAAAAAGGTAATAAGACATTGGGCACCTGTTGCATTTCTTTTCCTTATTGCAACTTTATTAAGTAAGTGTACGAAAATTGACTATCCGCCGAATGTCCGGCCGGAAGTACCGGAATTTTTATCTGTGACTGAATCCGGCGGAACATTTATGGCATTAGATGGGAATGTTATACTGACAGTTCCCGAAGGAGCTGTTCCACAACCTGTAAGCATAAAGATATCAAAATTTTCTTCATATTCTGAAGAATTGGGAGATCATCTTTTATTGTTTCCAATAGTCATTAAACCTCTTGTAGGTTTTGATAAGAATGTACAGTTGAGTCTGAGATATGACAGCGAGCTTTCAAATGGCAAGACTGTTAATGGCAGTATGAATCTGATGGCTTATAACTGGTATTCCGAAGAAAATATTGAGGAGAATGTATGTGAGAATTGCGAGAATTGTAGTGTTGACATGAATGGTAAAATGATAAAAATGTGCATTAACAGGACCGGAATTTTTGCAGTCAAAACCAATGACTAAAATACCCCGGTAAAAAGAGTTTTCAAACAGACTACATTTTAACATGTATGGAGCTATGGTACGGAAATTAAAATTTAAAAAAGTCAATTAGTAATCACTTGCCTACCAGCCTCGGAAATCAGTGCCAGATACTTCCCTTTAAAATAAATTTGACTTCAGCTATTTGGTGGTGTAACTTTGTTATTGCAGACTATATCGCTGATGATTACGTAAAATATTAAATCAGTAAAGTAATGAGAAAGATAACCGTATTTGTATTAATGGTTTCTTTTTTGGCAGGCAAATCTATTGCCCAACAGTTAAACCTTACCGGGAAAGTTATAAATCCTGATGAAAAACCAATTAAAAAAGTTTTGGTCTACCTGGCAAATAATCCTTCTTTTATCCTGTTACTCAGACACTCTTGGCAATTTTTCATTAACCGACATAAGTACCTCAGTCACTGAAATGAAGCAGGATAAGATTATATCCTTTGAGAATCGAAAACTTTCATTATATGCAAATAATCAATCTATATCTGTTGATGTGATTACTATTTCAGGTAATCCTACTAAAAATATCCTGAATCTGAATCATTGTCTGGGTACTTTTAGTCTCTTTCCTGAAGCCTATCTTTCTGACCTGCCAAAAGCAATCTATATAGTCAGGGCAAGAGTCGGTAATACTTTTCAATCTTTTAAAATTCAGAATATAATTCCATCAGGTTTCCCGCAAGGCATTACAGAATACGATATAAATAACATTATTGACAATTCTTATACAGAACCAAAGTCAGAACCCAATATAGAAACTAAATCAGAAGTTCTTGATACGCTGGTTTTCGTTCATGATTTCTATAAATCAAGAAAAATACCCCTTGATTCATATACAATACAATATGACACTATTCAGTTAAACAATTTCGCTGATTACTCTATTGCTGAAGGCTTTGAACCATCTGTAACACATTGGTATAATGGATATGCAAATTTTACTAATATACTTTCTGCAGATAGTGTGCAGTTTATTATTGATTACGACACTCTTTCTATTTTGAAAGGGGATTTAAAAGTAATTACTATTCCTGTTGACAAAATCGAAGGTCTTGATAATTCCGTTGAATTCATCTCAGGTTTGCATTTTGAACCATCAGGGACTCGATTGTTTCAATCAGCCCAAGTCTATCTTTCAATGAAGGACCCAATTCCTGAAGGTTTAGTAGTATTCCATTATAACGATCAGGGAGAAACATATTTCATACCCCATAAAGATTTAAATAGTCATTCTATTACTTTCTATATCAATCATTTTAGTAGTATCGGGATAGGAATAGGGGACATCCATCCACCTACAGATAATCCCGAGGAATTTACTACATCAGATCAGTTCCTTTCCTATATCGACGAATATTTGCGCTATTCTGAATCTATAGGCAAATTATACCACCTCCAATGGAACTCTTTACAGTGTGGTATAATAATGTTGTTGTACCTATGATTAGTAGTATTATCACTTGGGAGGACTTTGGAGCAGCTCTTGATGAATTTTTACTTGTTGCGGAAACCTGTGCTAGTTTCGGAATGGGTAACTGGGGTGATCTTCCTTTCTGGGATTCGGCAAGGGGAATGTTCTCTGACGAAATGATGAAAATATGGAATGCTTGTGTTGTAGAATATAATGGACTTGGTGATAAATGTTTAAGAAGAGCCATACTGGATATTGCATTACAGATACTTGAGTTAAACGCAGTAATGGGTGGTACATTTTGTCCTGATTTAACCAATTTATCAGCTTTAAATGCGCTTGGTAATGGCGAGGTCCTTAATCTTGTCAGCAAAATAGAATTTTCCGCACCAGTAAAAGATTTGGAACCAGATTCATCATATTTAGTTCTGTATACTTTAAAATGTCCTTCAGGCAATTGTTTAGCGGAAAAAGTAAATTGGTTTAGTAGCGATCCTTCAGTTGCAACAATAAATGATGAAGGTCTTATAACTGCACTCAAAAAAGGAATAACAGTAATTAAAGCTAAAATATGTGATGTAGAAAATACTTTTAAATTAGAGGTTGGATATAACTGTGAAAAGTATTATTGCAGAAATGAAGATGATAGCTGTTATTCTGGGATATATCACTGTTCTGGGATAACAACTATACTCATAAAGGTCAGCATCTCGAGTGTGGGCCCTGGGAGGATGAGTACATAAGCTATTACACCATGGTAGGTGAGCTCGGAAACAAGCCAGGTTATTATGAGGAAAATGTGATTCATCATGTGGAAAATAAACCTTCCATAAATGGATGTCAAAATTATTTTAAGATAGATTATGATCGTATATATGTAAAAGGTGCCTTTCATTGTCAAGGGACAAATTCTTTTATGTATTGGCCTTATACTTCATTTCCTACTAATGAAGGACATTTTAGTGGAGATTTATTAATCTTCGATGTAAGATATCCGTCAGGTGATGAGGGATATAAGACCACTAAGTTTTTTTGCAGCCGTATGGATAAATAGGCTAATTAAAAGCAAATTATAATAGGTATAACCATATCCCTAAAATGCTTTAAGATAGCTGTGGAAACCTTAAAAACATCAATAGAGAAAGAAAATAAACTTGACTTCGGCTTTTTGGTGGTGTAACTTTAATAATCATATTGAAAAGTCGAATATATTGTTATCTACATATTTCGTATTGAGTAAAGTATTATGAGACTGTGTATAATACTATTAAGTTATACCGCATAGATACTGAGAATTAGCATTGGTTTAATTAAAAATATATAACTATGGAAAAAGGAAAATTTGCTAATCTTACCACCAAACAACTTCAGAAAAGAAAAAAGTATGCATCCATATTATTAGTGATCTTAATTGCTGCTGTTGTGTTAGATGGATCAGCACTAATTTATACTTTAGCAATTGGAAAGGGCTTCTTTAATTCACTATTTGGTGCTGCTGCAGCTTGCATTGTGATATTTATACCAATATATATGGGCAAAAAAGAAAATCGAAGGAGAACTTAAAAAGAGAGAAGACAACTAAAATAAAAATACAAGTGACCGATCCTTTATTGATTGTTTTCGAAGTAATAAAAAGCTGAATACTACACGGCCAAAAAGTATATAAACTCGTCACAATTTTTGTTTTGAAAGAGATATTTAATAAGGGGAGTTATCCCGGAGGGTCACTACCTTTTTTTGTGAAGCCCTCGGAAATCAGCTACGGGAGTTTTCTTATTCTAATAATCTGATCCTTCACTTGACTTTGGTATCAGGAAGGAATAACTTTACCAATAAGTTCCCTTTTACATATCTGATGGCTGGTCAAGAAAATATAAAATAATCCTTCTGGTGCTTTTTCTTGCTCTGCTT
>CAVOWZ010000010.1:0-160207 GCA_963700275.1 uncultured Bacteroidales bacterium
GATCAGCAGGAAAGCCTTTATTAAGGCTATGGAATACAGGGGATTATCAACAGAATATGAAACAAGGGAGGTAGATCCGGTACAGCAGATAGTCACTCCGGTCGAAGATACACTCCGTAAGCTGAATTGCGATATCCGGAGAATGGGCGCACGCAGGATCCCTGACTTTGAAGAAATAGTCAGACGCGAAGGAAACATCTCGGAGGTTACGGACATCTGGGGCTGCCTGTGGAGAATGAATGAATTAAAAGATATTTACTATAATCAGCATACTTTTCCCCTTGCAGCTTTTACATCAATCGGGGAGGGATTGAAACATTATAAAGTCCCTGATATTTCAGTTCATGCAGAAATCATTCGCAGAGATCTTTCTGAACAGTCAAAAAACATTTCGGATTCAGGGATCATTGTCGACCGGAACTGTGCCGGACTGACCGAAACATCACTGAGGATAAGAGGATATGAGAACTGGTATCTCGACACAGTGATGGATCAGGCAGGTGTAGAAAAGCTTCTCGATCTGGTATTGGATTACAAGTGGCAGTACTGGGACCTTGTGATTGACTGGCTTTTTGAGAATAAGCTGAATGACAGGATAAGCGTCATTTCGGAATGTGATGATCTGGGAACACAGACTTCCACCCTGCTTGAACCTGATTATCTGAGGAAAACCGTAATACCGCGATTCGGGAACCTGTGGTCTCATATTAAGAAAAGATTGCCGGGGATTAAGATCTTCATGCACACATGCGGCTCTGTCCGGGTTCTTCTTCCCGACCTTATCGACGCAGGTCTGGATATCTATAATCCGGTCCAGTTCACTGCTGCAGGCATGGACCTTACCGAACTGAAGAGGGATTTCGGTAACGATCTGGTTTTCTGGGGCGGAGGAGTAAATACCCAGTCAACCCTTAAAGACGGAACGCCTGGGCAGGTGAGCGATGAAGTAAAAAAGATAATAGATATACTGGCTCCGGGCGGAGGATTTGTATTTACGACAATTCATAATATCCAGGAAGATGTCCCTCCCGAAAACTTCTGGGCAATGTGGGATACTCTGATGGAATACGGGAAATATTAAGCTGATAATCTTCTGTCTACGGAGGTTAATATTTTTCTTACTGATTTCAATGCAGTTTTAATTACCCCTCAATTTGATTTTCTATCTTTCGGCGGTTTTTAAATCCATATTTATTATGCCAAAACGGACGGATATCAATAAGGTACTCATAATTGGGTCCGGACCCATAATTATAGGACAGGCATGCGAATTTGATTATTCAGGGACCCAGGCCTGTAAGGCATTGCGGTCATGGGTTATAAGATCATCCTGGTCAATTCAAATCCGGCAACTATAATGACCGACCCGGGAATTGCCGATGTGACTTATATTGAACCCCTCAACGAATATGCACTTACTGAAATAATCAAAAAGGAACGTCCCGATGCCCTTCTTACCCAACCTTGGCGGTCAGACAGGACTGAATCTCTCATCACTTCTTGCAAAAAAAGGCGTTCTTGAAAAATACAATGTGAAGGTCATTGGCGTAAATATTGATGCCATTGAGCGTGGTGAGGACAGGATAGCTTTCAAGGAGACAATGAACCGTCTTGGCATTGAGATGCCTGAAAGTAAAGCAGTAAATACTGTTGAAGATGCTGAAAAGGTAGCCGCTGAGCTTGGATATCCGGTTGTGATAAGACCTGCATATACTATGGGAGGAACAGGCGGAGGGCTGGTATATAATCTGGAGGAGCTTCGGACAATTGCCAGCAGGGGACTCGTCAGCGAGCATTGTCAACCAGGTACTTATTGAGGAATCTGTTGCAGGCTGGGAAGAGCTTGAACTTGAAGTGGTAAGGGATGCAAAAAACCAGATGATCACAGTCTGTTTCATCGAGAATGTCGATGCCATGGGTGTTCATACCGGCGATTCTTTCTGTACTGCACCAATGCTTACAATAAGTCCGGAGCTTCAGAAACGCCTTCAGAAATATTCCTATGATATTGTCGAAGCGATTGAAGTCATAGGCGGAACAAATGTTCAGTTTGCCCATGATCCTAAGACCGGAAGGGTTGTTGTAATTGAGATCAATCCCCGTACATCGCGGTCCTCTGCCCTGGCATCAAAGGCTACCGGATTCCCTATTGCGTTTGTATCGTCACTCCTTGCAGGAGGCTTGACCCTTGATGAAATACCTTACTGGAGCGACGGGACACTGGATAAATATACCCCGTCAGGCGATTATGTGGTTGTCAAGTTTGCCCGCTGGGCATTTGAGAAATTTGAAGGCCTCGAAGACAGGCTGGGAACCCAGATGCTTGCTGTGGGCGAGGTAATGAGCATAGGGAAGACTTATAAGGAAGCTTTGCAGAAAGCAATCCGGTCACTCGAAATCGGACGTTACGGACTGGGGTTTGCAAAGGATTTCAACAAAAAACCCCTCGAAGAGCTTCTGAAAATGTTAAAGCATCCCTCCAGCGAACGGCAGTTCCTGATGTATGAAGCTTTACGAAAAGGAGCTGATATCGAAGATCTTTACAGAAGAACTTATCATCAAGCCGTGGTTCATCCAACAGATGAAAGAGCTTGTGGAAGAAGAAGAAAATATATTGACATTTAAGGGTACAATCCCTCCCGACGACATACTGATAAGCGCTAAAAAGGATGGCTTTGCAGACAGGTATCTTTCAAAACTGCTTGATATTCCTGAAAAAGAGATAAGAGCAAAGCGTGTTTCACTGGGTATTAACGAAGCCTGGGAACCGGTTCCGGTAAGCGGTGTTGAGAATGCTGCATATTATTTTTCAACCTACAATGCTCCCGACAAGGTCAAGGTTAGCAACAGGAAGAAGATAATGGTACTTGGCGGCGGTCCCAACAGGATAGGGCAGGGTATTGAGTTTGACTATTGCTGTGTTCATGCAGCTTTCGCCATCCGTGATGCCGGGTTTGAATCGATAATGGTTAACTGTAACCCGGAAACTGTATCCACTGATTATGATACTTCGGATAAGCTCTATTTCGAGCCCCTGACTGCTGAAGATGTTCTCAGCATTTATGAAAAGGAAAAACCAGAAGGAGTAATAGTCCAGTTCGGTGGACAGACGCCTCTTAATCTTGCAAGGGAGCTCACTGAAGCGGGGGTTAAGATCCTTGGGACGACATCCTGAAACGATCGATCTTGCTGAGGATCGCGACCGGTTCAGACATATAATTGAAAAACTTGGAATTCCCCAGCCTGAATCGGGTATGGCCAGTAATCTTAATGAGGCCCTTGCAATAGCTGAAAGGATAGGTTATCCGCTGATGATAAGACCATCGTATGTGTTGGGCGGACGGGCAATGAAGATTATAATTGACGAGACAATGCTTGAAGAATATGTTGCCAAAGCAGTAGGAGTATCTCCCGACCGGCCACTTCTTCTTGATAAATTCCTTGAAGATGCGATAGAAACAGAAGCAGATGCCATCTCCGACGGCATTGATGCATTTGTCCCGGCCGTGATGCAGCATATAGAATACGCGGGCATCCATTCCGGCGATTCAGCCTGCGTTATCCCTTCGGTAATTATCCCGAAAGATCATAAAAAGACTATTTATGATTATACCCGCAGGATAGCAATGGAGCTGAATGTGGTAGGGCTGATGAATATTCAGTACGCGATCTATGAAGATGTTGTATATATCCTGGAAGCCAATCCGAGAGCTTCCCGCACTGTGCCGCTGGTGTCAAAGGTCTGTAATATTTCTATGGCGAGGATAGCTACGCAGATATTGCTCGGGCAGAAACTTGCAGATTTCAATCTGAAGAACAGACCAATTAAATATTTTGGCGTCAAGGAAGCAGTTTTCCCATTTAATATGTTCCCTGCCATTGATCCTCTTCTCGGTCCGGAAATGCGTTCCACCGGTGAGGTCCTGGGAATGGCAGATACTTACGGCATGGCATTTTATAAGTCACAGGAGGCAACACAGTCTCCCCTGCCTGTAAGAGGCACCGTTCTGATCACCATAGCAAACCGCGATAAGAACAGGATCACTGGAAGCTGCCAGAAATTTCCACGACATGGGATTCAAAATCATGTCAACAGGCGGCACCAAAAAATTCCTCGAAGAGAACGGGATACCGGCAACCCTCGTTCTGAAGGTTCATGAAGGAAGACCAAATATAGTTGATGCCATCAAGAACGGAGAGATTGATCTGCTTGTCAACACCCCGGCCGGAAGGCTCAGTGAGTATGATGATTCATATATCAGGAAGAATGCGATCAGATATAAAATCCCGTATATAACAACCACGTCCGCTGCCCTTTCAGCAACCAAGGGTATAAAGGACAGGCAGAACGGAGCATATACTGTCCGGTCGCTTCAGGAATACCATGCATCGATCGAGGATTAAGCCCCGATTAGTTCGTGGCAGCGTACATGCACCGTCATTCCGAACGCAGTGAGGAATCCTTAGCGGTCATGCAGGATTAACCATGGTGGTACCATCATTCCGAACGCAGTGAGGAATCTTACGCGGTCATGCAGGATTAACCATCGAGGCACCGTCATTCCGAACGCAGTGAGGAATCCTTAACAAGTCATTCCTTAGGTTTCTTCTGAAGTTCCTTTATCTTCTTCTTTTCAGAAAGCTCCTTCTCAAGTTCCCCGATTTTCGTTTTGCACCCGTCAATCTCCCTCTCCAGCCTCCGTACATCATCTTTCAGCCCTGAGACCTCTCTCTGAAGGTTTGCTTTCTCATCTTCAAGTTTTTTGATTACAGGAGTATAAACCGATTTTGCATAAAACCAAGTTGTAACAACTCCGATAACTGCCGCAACAAGAAGAAGGGCAATTATCAGAATAACCGCTCCGGCGACAGACATTGCAAGTGGTATAAATGTCAGTATCATATTATTGCATTTTTATTGTTATTTCTGTTCTTCTGTTCTTTGCCCTGTTCTCTTCAGTAATATACCCGGCAATTGGCCGTGTTTCACCCCCGGATTCTACAAGGATCCTGCCGCTGTTAATCCCAAGGGTCTGAATATGGCGGGCAACGATCTGCGCTCTTTCCATTCCTAACTGCATATTATATTCATGCGTACCTACCAGGTCCGTATGGCCGGTGATCAGCAGTTTTGAACCGGGATATTTTTCAAGCCATGATCTGAAAGGAGCAATAACGCTTCCCAGTTGCGGATCAGCTTTCAATCTGGATCTGTCAAAATCGAAATAGATCAGGAGGTCCTTTGGCATGGATGCTTTAAGCTGTGCTAAAGAATCAGCCACTCGTGTTTCATTGCCGGGAGCTGTCACCAATGCGGTCTTTTTTCTGAACACGGGAAGTAACTTGTCATTGAAGACCCATGAAGAAAAAACAGACCATATAACAAATGCCAGCACCCCTAAGCCGATAATTCTCATTGCTGTTATGGGTTAAGTTATGGATCAGGTAATCGTGCTTACAATTTAACAATTATTTGTCAAATACATTTGTTTTAGATCTGCTATTTTATGCCCATGTGAATTTAAACATCTGATCTTTTAATTGCTTAACTTGATGCCGTCTTAAAAATTATCAGGTCATGCATCAAAATAAGACACAAAATCCATGAAACTCACCTGGTTTAACAATCTCAAACAGTTATGAAAAAAATATTTCTGCCTCTTTTCCTTTCAATAACCACGGCATTATCACTGATCATTCTGACAGTTTGTTTTTTCTGTATTTCCTGTACCGAGCATCCTGCACCACCTATACCTAACCTGGAAAAACGCGGAAATGCGACACAACTTATTGTCGATGGAGAGCCCTTTCTTGTCCTTGGAGGGGAGCTTCATAATTCCAGCTCTTCCAGCAGGGATTACATGAAAGAATACTGGCCCGTGCTGAAAAATTCGGGGATGAATACAGTTCTTGCTGCAGTGGAATGGTCACTCATTGAACCCGTTGAAGGCAAATTCAACTTTTCTGTTGTTGATGAGCTCCTTTCAGATGCGCGCAAGAACAATCTGAAACTTATCCTTCTGTGGTTTGGATCATGGAAAAACGGGCAATCGCATTATATGCCGGACTGGGTAAAAAAAGACCTTAGCAGGTTCCCGAGGGTAAAAGCTGAAAACGGGAAATCTCTGGAAATCCTTTCAATATTCGGGAATGAGACACTTGAAAAAGATTCAAAAGCATTTGCAGCCATGATGAAACATCTGGCGGAGTCTGATTCTGAATATCGTACTGTAATCATGGTACAAGTGCAGAATGAGGTTGGCATAATCGGATCACCACGTGATCACGGCGATGCTGCAGACAGTGCTTTCAAGTCTCCGGTACCGCGGGAATTAATGGATTACCTGGTACAGAATAAGGATAATCTGCTTCCTGAACTTACTGAAGTGTGGTCGGCTGAAGGATATAAATCAACAGGCACCTGGCAGGAAGTGTTCGGCAAGAGTGATAAAGCCGACGAATTCTTCATGGCATGGAACTATGCATGTTTTATTAACAAATGTACAAAAGCCGGCAAAACCGAATACCCTTTACCAATGTTCGTAAATGCATGGATCGTTCAGCTATCCGACAAGAGACCCGGGGATTACCCGTCAGGTGGGCCCCAGGCACATGTGCTGGACTTCTGGAGAGCAGGTGGTCCGGATGTGGATCTGCTTTGTCCCGATATTTACCGTCCTGAATTTGCAGAGATATGTGCTCTGTATACCAGGAATAATAATCCGCTTTTTATCCCGGAATCACGGGCAGGAGAACAGGGAGCCGGACAATTGTTCTATGCAATAGGAAGACATAATGCAGTAGGCTATTCTCCCTTCGGGATCGAAGAGATCTTTTCCCGTGATGAAAATGAACCTGTTTCCAAAGCATATAAGATTCTACAGGGATTTGCTCCAATAGTTCTCGAAGCACAACAAAAAGGAACAATAACATCTGTACTTCTTAAGGAAGAGAAGAATCCTTCGGAGGAAATAGTTCTCGGGGATTACAGGATAAAAGCAGAACTTTTCAGAGGATGGGGGTCATCACCATCTCAACCTGAAACAGGAGGATATTGTATCATAATAAATTCTGATCCTGATGAATACACTATCTTCGGGAATAATGTGCAGATATCATTTTCGCCGGCTACCCCCGGACCGGCAATTGCTGCAATATCACAACTGGATGAGGGCCGGTTTGAAAAAGGAAAATGGATACAGGGCCGGCGCTTAAATGGCGATGATATAATGATCGATTATGATCTGGCAGCAAGGGCGTTGGAAAACAGGACAGGCACGGGACTGAAATTCGTAAGTGGCAGTGAATCGCTGCAAAGGGTTAAACTTTACAGGTACGAATAATTCTCAGGCAAAGGATCATTTATTCTGCTTTATATAATCTTTGGGAGAGATGCCAAAATAATCCCTGAAGCATTTCGTAAAATATGAGGGATTTGAAATACCGACACTATTTGCAATCTCGGTGACATTACCAGTCTTTGTCTTCAGCAGATGTGCGCTCCTCTCAAGCCTGAAATTGCGGATAAGTATGCTGGCAGACAATCCTGTCATTGCCCTTATCTTTCTGAAAACATGAACCCTGCTCATTCCCAGATATCTGTGAAGAGAGTCGGTGTCAAAATCAAACTCCACAAAATGGCCGGAAATGATCCGGTATACCTTTTCCATGAACCTTTCATCGGGAGAGGAGAGCCCGGCACCCGGCTGATCGAAGAACTTTCCATCCCGGTATTTTATCCTTAATCTTTCGCGTTGTTCCAGAAGATTTGTGATTCTGATCCTCAGCTCTTCCATATTGAATGGCTTGACGATATAATCATCAGCTCCTGTTTTTAACCCGCTGATCCTGTCCTCCATTCTCGCTTTGGCAGTAAGCATTATAACAGGAATATGACTTGTCTTTTCATCGCTCTTGAGCTGTGCACATAATGCACTCCCATCCATCCCCGGCATCATCAGATCGGTGATAATAATATCCGGGATCATAGTCATGGCAAGATTCAGTCCTTTTATTCCGTCTTCAGCTTCATAAATATTATAATCTTCCGACAGGTTTTCCTTAATGAAACTCCTCAGGTCAGTGTTATCTTCAATAATCAGAATATTATTTCTTTCTTCCGATACTGAAGTTTTGACTTTTAACCACTGGGTGCCGGCCAAAGATTGTTTATGAATATCCGGGGCAGCTCTGGTGAGGTCTGCAATTAAACTATATTCATCCCCGCTCAGGTGTTCTTTTCCGAGCGGTATTCCGACAATAAATTCCGAACCAGTGCCGGGACTGCTTTTCACATCGATTGTTCCATGAAGTAATGTTAAAAATTCCCTGACAAGGGAAAGGCCTACACCTGTTCCTAAATAGTCTTTTTCATACTGACTGTCAATACTATAAAACCTGTCAAAAATACTTTCCACCTGTTCAGCCGACATCCCCGGTCCTGAATCACTCACTGCAATTTCAAGTTGAGGATGTCCGGCTTTTTCCCCTGAGATCTTTAAAACACACTGGACTGTTCCGTTTACCGGTGTAAATTTAAAGGCATTTGAAAGCAGGTTTGAGACAATTTTTTCCGTTTTATCGCGGTCAAAAAGAGTATTATATCCGTGTTGTGGGATATCAACTAAATAATGTATGTTTTTACTCTCAGCCAGTGACAGGAATTCATAAACAAGCATCCGGAGATCTTTTGCTATATCACCTTCGGAAAGGATTATCTTCATCTTTCCTGAGTCGAGCTTGGAAATATCAAGCAGCTGATTCACCAGCTGCATGAGCCGTTGTCCGTTCCTTCTCATTATGTCAATGAGATTTTCCTGCTTTTCATCGCCGCAGTGCTCCTTTTTAAGGGATTCAAGCGGACCCAATATAAGGGTTAGAGGAGTTCTTATTTCATGGGAGACATTTGTAAAGAATCTTGTCTTTGTTTCATCGATCTCCGCGAGCTGCCTGTTCTTTATTTCCAGTTCAGCTGTCCTTTGCCTTACCTCTGCCTCCAGTTTCATTTTATCCCTTCTGAGCCTCATTGTCCTCAACCTTGTATATCCGATCAAACCCGATGCAAACATAAGAACCCAGATCACATATGCTACTGCAGACCTGTACCAGGGCGGAAGGATCGTAATCTCAAGAGTTTTACCTGAAGTATTCCGGATACCATCGTTATTGTATCCCGTAAACCATAATTTATAGTTCCCCGGAGCCATTTTCCTGTATTCAACCGACATGTCCGGTACCTTGCCTGATGTATCGGAATCAATACCACTCATATAGTAACGATAGCTGTTTCGCTCGGGATTCAGAAAGTTCAGGGCAGCAAATTCAAGCTTCAAATGATTCTGCTTATGTTTCAGAATAATCTTCTCAAGATCAGCAACCGGTTCATCTTCCGGATAATAATCATGGTATTCAATCCCATTAATGTAAATACCTGTCATATAGACCGGGGGAACAAATCTGTTAAGAGGAACTCTGGAAGGGAAAATATAAACCTGCTGATCTCCCAGATAGATCATATTACCCGATTTTGTCCTAATTGAAGATATTTCTGCAGATGGTTCCGGGAAAGTAACTATTTTACGTGTTGAGTGTGTCACCGGATCAACTATGATTACCGAGTTGTTTTGGGTTAACCACAAATTACCATATTTGTCAAAATTAAGGTCAGTGAAATATATCCCATAGAATTCCTCATCAATCACTATCCGGTCGAAGGTTTCTTTTTCCGGATTAAATTTATAAGGGCCCTTTATGGCATTCAGTATCCATATATTTCCATTTAAGTCACGACTGATCCTGTTATACATGCTGTACCCAACACTGGTTCCATCGAATCCTGAATAATCTTTTATTCCTTTTTTATTTAAATCTGTTTTATAAAGACCATCCATTGTGGCGATCCAAACCTCATTCCTCTCAGTTATAACAAAATCCATAATACAGAATCCTTCCTGTACATCTGTAAGTTCATACCATGAAAGAAAAGGTTTGATCGTTTTTTTACCACTCTCTACAATAAATAATCCGTATGAGGAATAACAGATATAAATATTACCCTGTGAATCTTCATGTATCACGTTTATTCTGTTGCCATCCGGAAATTCGATCTTAACTGGTAAGTGATATTTAATGAAATAATTATCATTAGCGGAATATTTAATAATACTGTTATCGAAACATCCGATCCATAAATTCCCGCCGGAATCTTCGAACAGACTCACAAATTCCAATTCTTCTCCTGCATCAATAGTCTTTCCGATGCCGGTAAAAGTCCCATAATCATCCGTTGAAAGATACCCGAGCCCCATTCTCAGAAGTGCTAATCTGATAACATCCCGATCATCTTCAATTATCCTGGGACATCTGAACAAGGATACACCGGGCTTGTACTCAGTCTTGATCGAAACAAAAGGAAGCGAATCCATAACAAGCCTGTGCACTCTGTTGTCAACAGAACCTGTCCAGAAGCAACCTGCATTATCTTTAACAAAATTGAAATCTACGTAGCGGGGGATATTATATGCTTTAATTATCTCTTTTTCAGTGAAAAAATGGAACAACACCCCTCTGCCCGGAATAAATAACCAAAGGCTGCTTTCATTTCCCGGAAGGATTTTGCGGATCGCCATGCTTGTTTTTTTGAGCTTCCTTGAACCTGCCATGAACTCATCCGGGAATTTGTAGTATGATCTTTCTCCGGTAAGCGAGTTGAATTTGTATAGACTTCCTTCACCGCATGCCCAGATTATTCCGATTGTGTCAATGTAAATTATTCCAATCTCATTATCTGACATTTCATCTTTATCATCCGGATTCAGAGGGATCTGCTCAAAAGCTCCGGTTTCAGGATCTTTTATCATGACCAGCCCGTATTTTTCAGTTCCGCACCAGATATTACCATACCTGTCTTTCTCCACACAGTTTATCCTGCAGGTATCTTCACTGTTCTGTCCCTCTGAAACGGGGAACACTTTCCGCCAGGATTCATCACTATGATCATATAGGAATAAACCATTATCTGTCGCTATCCAGATCAAGCCGCTGTCATCTTCCAGATACCTGTCTTCCTCAAATTTTTCATGCAATCTGCCCGGATGCCATATTGACTTTTCAACCGGAAATTCTCTGAAGGTTTCTGTTTTTCTGTTGAATGAAAATATGTTCTGATCTGTTATCAGCCAGAGAAATCCACGGGAATCCTCATTTATCATTCTGACGGAATTATTGAGGCTTGCGGGATCTGTTGTATCGGGAATGAACCATCTAACCCTGTTCAGGCGTTTGTCGATGCGGTTAAGTGCACCATAGGTACCTGCCCAGATTGTTCCTTCAGAGTCTTCGAAGATACTTATTACATCAATTCCCGCGAGTGTTGTATCATTGAATTCTCCCAATCCGAACCGCTTGTATCTTATACCGTCGAAACGGAAAAGCCCGGCCTGATTGCCCGCCCAGATGAATCCTTTTCTGTCCTGGATAAGGCTTGACGTACTCATTCCTCCCATTCCGTACATTATGTTGAAGTTGTCCCACCTTGTATAAACAGGGTCTGAAACAGGATAAAGGATTTTCTGGCTATAAGAGGAATAACCCGGAATCAGGTATATTACACAAACGAGAACCAGAAATCTCTTTCTTTTCATTGCCGGTTAATGTTCAAAAAAGAGAGGCAGGAATCTTACAACAACTAAAAGTTACGACTTTTTTTCAGACCGGTTACAAGAAAAACCCAAAAAAGAATAAAAATGTAACAATATAAAAACTACAGCTACCTCTGGTCAGATTTTCTGAAAAAAGTAAAAACTCAGTAAAAATGTAACAATATGAAAAGTTTTTGTAACATCTGTGGTGGAATCGGGCAACACCGGTTTTGTAACTTTATTGATAATTAACCTGAAACAACTGATAATGAGTTTCAATAACCTTCTTAATTTATTAAAAAATGGGAAAGTACAGATGTTTATTTTTAGTTTCTGCACTATGCATCCTTGCATCATGTGCAAAGGAGGAGAGATTCTCTTCTGACGGTTTCGGTCCTTCGGATATGGCCAAAGGTTTTGGCCACTGTTATAACAGTAAGGTTTTCATGGTTCCACCCCCTAATGGAACAAATGACACAGAAAGTCTTATGAATACAATTGGCCTGGCTCAGTCTCAAGGGCCCGGGTCAGTTGTTCAGTTGCAGAAAGGTACTTACAATATTGGTTTTATTGAGATCCGGGAATTCGAAGGAACAATCAGAGGAGCAGGAATGGATAAAACAATTATTAAACCTGTTCCAAATCTTCCATGCCATGACGAAGTTCCCAAAACCTTGACTGTTGCTCTTGTTTCATTCATTGGCGGAGACATAAAAATGTCAGATCTTTCTTTTAAAGTTGATGATGGTGAACCCTGTGAGAGGAATTACACTACAAATCCAGATATGGGAAGTGATCTTTATATCCTTGTCAAATTAGTTGACAGGGTCAATGATTATTACGTATCGAAGGATCTCTGTTGTATCTGCTCGGATTGAAAATGTAGGTTTTACAGGAGGTCTAAGCAGGTGGCTGGGCATGGAAAATTTAATGTCGCGGCTGGTTTATGGTTTGGCAAAGATTATCACCTTTCCACCTGCAGAAAATCAGAGAGGACAAAAGGAAATCTGAATGATGATAATTGTCGTTTCAGTGATTTATGTTGCGGAGTGGACTTCCGGGT
Source organism: uncultured Bacteroidales bacterium (assembly GCA_963700275.1). Taxonomy (GTDB): domain Bacteria; phylum Bacteroidota; class Bacteroidia; order Bacteroidales; family VadinHA17; genus LD21. The sequence goes on from CAVOWZ010000010.1 coordinate 12,703, forward strand.
TTGAAGGAGGGAAGATCATTATCAAAAATTCGACATTCAATAATCTTAACTCTAATCTTTTCATTTGTGATAATATTAATATAGATTATTCAATTATAAATAATAAGATTTCGAACAGTAACAATTACGATGTATTAATTGATGATGAAGATTATTCAATATATGGCTTTTATGAAAATTCAGCACTATTAAAAAGAGCCACATATAAAATCTCCGGAAATATATTTGAAACCTATGCCGGTGAACCTTTCATCTTCCCGGGCGGAGTCAGTATCTATATGCTGGATATGAGAACTGCAGTTTATCCCGAAGAAAACATGCCAATGAAATTCATGGTTGAGAATAACATTTTTAAACTTCATGAAGGGGCAAAAGGAATTGTCGGGGTAAATAACAAGGATGCAATGATCCTGGCTAACAAGTTTGTGGGTACAGGAGTTACCGGTATTACACTTAACGGTGAAGGAGAAGCATATTCTCTTAATAACAAGATCCTTGGTAATAACTTCTCAATGGCTGATTATGAAACTGACATATATCTTGGCCTACATACAAAGAACTGCCTCGTCGCCGGGAGCCCGATGGCAGTTATTGTCAATGAGGGTGTGGGCAATCGAATCACCGGGAAGCCTTAAAATCACACAAATCAATAATGCCAGAAAACCTTTAAGATAAAAATTAATTAACTTTAAGATGTTTATGGAATAACCAGGATTACGGATTATATAAGCACTTAATGAGGATTGGCATTATAACAGATGTACACGAAAATGAAGCTACTCTTTGTGAGGCTCTTAGTATTGCTGATGCCCATAAGTGCGATGAAATAGCCTGCCTGGGTGATATAGTGGGTTATGATACAAGATTTTATGATCATTCCCGGGCCCGGAGCGCCTCAGCATGTATCCGGATAATAAAGTCTGAGTGCCGGTGGATTACAGCCGGAAACCACGATCTGAACGCAGCTGGCAGGATGCCCTCATCCTCAAATGGCTTTGATTATCCTGAGAACTGGTTCAGCATAAAGAGTGAGGAAAGAAAAAGAATATCCTCCGGGAGGGTGTGGTGCTATGAAGGCGATGCATCTAACGATTTAGATGAGACCGAACTGGAATTTTTACGAGGACTGCCCGAGTATTTAATAACAACTGAAACCGGGGTAACCCTTGTCTCTTTTCACATTATATTTCCCCCGACTTTACTGGTTCAACAACCCGGTATATTGAAAGAAACAACCAGATGAAAAAACACTGGGCGTTCATGAACTCCAATAACCTGCATTTATCATTTATAGGTCATTCCCATAATCATTTCCCGGGCTTTGCATACAACAACAACAGCTCGTTTTTCCGTGCATTTCATTCGCTGCCACAGGATAATTTTCAAATAGGACAGGAGCCGCTTGTAATTATGCTGCCCCCGCTTTCGGGAGAAAAAGGCAGGACCGGATTTTCAATAATTGATACTGATACCATGAAACTTATTATTATTACTTTAACCACTAAATAATTACTTAATAAATGCGGCATTTACAGCCAAGAAAGATCTTTTTTCTCAAGATTGACCTGCCGGCGCTTCTTGCTGTCGCTCTTTTTGCAGGACTCATCTTCATTTACCTGATCCCCGGCTTTGAAAAGGCCATGATGGCACGAAAAAGAACTCTGATCCATGAAATGACATCATCGGCTTACAGCCTGCTTGAATACTACCATTCACTTGAATCAAAAGGTATTCTGAAAGCCGATTCAGCAAAGCTACAGGCCAAAACAGCTATCGGAACAATCAGGTATGGTGAAGATCTAAAGGATTATTTCTGGATAACGGATATACATCCGCGAATGGTCGTGCATCCCTACCGTCCCGACCTGAACGGGAAAGATCTGACCGGTTTTCGCGACTCAAGGGGTAAAACAATATTTGTTGATTTTGTAACAGCAACAGCTGAATCAGGAGAAAGCTATGTTGAATATATGTGGCAATGGAATGATGATTCAACAAGGATAGTACCTAAATTATCATATGTCAGACAATTTGAACCATGGAACTGGGTAATAGGTACCGGCATCTATATCGAAGATGTACGTTCCGAAATCCGCAGGACAGAATTCCGGGCACTATTAATTTCCGGCATTATCGGCATCATAATCACAGCTATTTTATTAACAATATCACGGCAAAGTCACAGGATTGAACTTAAACGCAGTCTGGCGGAAGAAGAACTGCACAAATCAAAAGAATTATACCGTACCCTGGCAGAAGCTGCTTCGGAAGGAGTATTAATATGGTCTGCACAGGGAATTCAGGCAAATAAAACCCTCCTTTCATGGCTGGAATATTCCGGGGAAGAGATAGAGAGTATATCATTAAGGGAAATTTTTGACTCTACAGTAACAAACGAATTTCATGATCCGGATATTCTTTATGAAGATCTGAACTCCCGATGGTTTATTGATGGAGCGTTAAAGACAAAAAAAGGCAACCTTTTAAAATCACATGCCGACTTTTCCCGTATACTTCTGGGAGAGCAGAAAGCAGTACTTATCGTGATAAGGCCTGTCATGGATTTTATTCCTACTTACGGATTTTCTCCTGATATGAGAGTCCTGAAAGATATATCAACCGGATTTTTCAGAATAACCTCCGGTCGTAAAAACAGGTTCCTCAACGCTTCTGAAACAACAGTCAGACTTCTTGGCTTCAATACCCTGGAAGAGCTGATGCCATATCCGATCGATGCCTTTTTTGCCGATCCTGCAGTGCTCAGATCAATCAGAACTTCCCTGGCAGCAAATGAAGATATTATTGGTAAAGATGTCCTCCTGCGCAGAATAACCGGCGAAGAGTTCCGGGCTTTAATAAATGTTGTTATTGTTGAATCGGATTCACAGGGAATCTGGCTCGAAGGATCAATCGGTGAGCTCTCAGTGTCTATGTCAGATCATAATACCGTACCTGTCGACCTGAATAAATTCAGTGCATCATATGTTATGGATGCTCCTGTATCGTCAATAATGAGCCTCCCGGTCGAATGCCATGAAAATACTCCGGTCAGCAGATGCATTGACATGATGAAGGAAAATAATGTAAGGCATCTCATTGTAACCAACAGGGAGGGTTCTCCCATGGGAATTATTGATGCTTCCGGCATCGGATTTCATTTATCGGCCGGTGACCGGACCGATACAGAAGCATTCAGGTGGATGATCTCTCCCCCGTCATTTATCCTGGCGGAAGCCCGCATCAGTGAAGCTTTCAGCCTTGTCAGAAAAAGCCCGGGAAAATGTCTTATCGTAACGGATGGGAATAACAGGATAAACGGTATTCTTACAGAAAATGAATTATCCAACTCTTTTTTCACAGTCCCGGATCTTATTTTAACTGAAACAGAGAAAGCCGGTTCGTCTCAGGCCCTGAGGAAAGTATTCGGAGATAGCCGTAAACTGGCCGTTTCGATGATACTCGGACATGCTGATCCCTTTTCTGTTTCAATATTCCTGGCTTCCGTGGCAGATGCAATATGCTGCAGGGTAATTTCATTGTGCACCGAAGATATCGGACAACCCCCATGCCGCTTTGCTTTCATCCAGACAGGCAGCGCAGGCAGAAGAGAACAGACACTGCTAACCGACCAGGACAATGCAATAATATTCGAAAATGTACGGGAGGACCGTTTAAAAACAGTAACGGAGTATTTTCTCAAACTCGGGGCTAAGATCAATCATATGCTCAATGAGATTGGCTACAGGACCTGTACAGGTGGTAATATGGCAGGAAATCCCGAGTGGTGTCAACCTCTGGACAAATGGAAACAATATTTCAGCAGATGGACAAAAATGCCGGGGCCCGAGGAACTACTGAAGACAAGTATCTTTTTTGATTTCAGATATTGCTATGGCGATCAGGGTCTGGTTGAAGATTTACGAAGCTTTGTCAGCAAACATCTCATAACCGGTGATATATATTTTCACTACATGGCTCTTGCATGGAAACAATTTAATCCTTCACCGGCATTACTTTCATCGGGCAGAACAGATATCAAAAAGATATTAATGCCTCTTACCGGAATTATCCGCTTATATGCCCTGAAACACGGAATTGAAGGTCTGTCAACTCCTGACAGGATAATTGAGCTGTATTCAGGAAATTTCCTTGATCATCAGATCCTCAGGGAAACATTGAAAGCATGGAAAGATCTTTCATCAATACGCCTTAACCACCAGGCTTTATGCATAAATAAAGCGACCGATCCTGATAATATTATTGACTTCAGATTTACTGATTACGAATCCCGTTCATTTGCCGGACAGGCAATTTCAAATATCAATAACCTTATGCTTAAAGCCGGCACCGACTTCTACACAGAAATACTTTAAAATCTGTATATTGTACTTATGAGTACTCTCAGGTTGTTAACATTCACGGCATTAATTACCTTACCATCCGATTGTTGGGTACCATAGGCTGCAGTTGTACTCTCAAACTCTCCCGAAAAACTGAACCTCCCGTCAGTAAAAGTTATCCTTGGAGCCATACGGAACAAATGATCAATATTATTTCCCCTGCCATATACAGTTCCGTTTATCTGATCTCCGGAGCCAAGATTCTTGCTGTAACCTGTAAAGAACCCATACGTTATCTTTTTACCGTTTGTTCCGATATCCATCCAAATATTTCCGGTATTCAGGTTGGTGTATTTCTTCTGCTGAAGGACAATATTTGTTATTTCCGATACTGCATATCCGCCAATCATCATAAGATCGCATGAGTTCTGGCCATATACACCCATCAATGAGATATTCAGAGGTTTGGTTTTGATCTTTAAATTTGCATAAGCTGAAAAGCTTCCTATCATGGCATTTGTTTCAACATTTGCAGATGTTTTCAATTCCGGACGCACTCTTTTATAATCAATTCCGGCCCATCCTGTAACAGCATCACCGGCAGGGATACGAAGCTGTAAATCAAAGCCGGGCAATCCGCTGTTCCTTAAATATTTGTTACTGTTACCGTCAGGTCCGGGAGATGTGAAATCACGCTGAGCCCAGGCTGTTATTATAAAACTGACCTCACCTGCCTTCTGAGTGATCCTTATCTGCGGATTCCTGCTGAATGGTGTGAATGGAGCCCCGGTATTAAAGCTTATAGTCCCCGGAAAACTCTCCACAGGGAACATCGGATGCCAGAACTGCCCTGTCAGAATCGATGTACTCTCCCAATCGAGTTTAACATAAGCATGCCTTAGTCTGAATCCGTTGAGATCGCTTTCACTGGTGCCAAAGAATTCAGCTTCGATTATCCCGGATGTTCTGGCTCCAAAAGCATCAGGACCTGTAATATCACCCTTTATCCTGGTTTGTATGCTCAGCATATGAAATGAAGGATTAGCATTTATATCATTCCCTGCAAAATCATAAAGATTATTATCCGGGTAAAGATAGAAATGGCCTTCACGGAGACCATTGGAAGCAGAAGATTGCCGCGTATCATAAAAAATATCATTCTTAACAAATCCTGTGAATTTTATTCCCCATGCAGGATCAATTTCCTGGGCGAATACATATAAAATATTCATAGCCAGCAAGAAAAGCATTAAAATATTTCTTTTCATTTAAGACTGTTTTAATTTTTCAGAAAGGTTCTCTGTAATAATGAATAAAAATTATTTATATTATTTTTTATTTTTATCGGGTGGGAAAAGCGATTCAATTATTGATGGTTTCACCGGGTTGCCTCCGTACAAAACGCTCAGATTACTTTTTGCCGTCCTGTTCTCTTCCCAGAGTGATAAAGCCTTTTTGAATAATACCAATGATGAATCGGGCATCATCATGTGACGATAGATCGTACCCTTATTTGTCAGGCTTACTGAAAGGCGTCTGGGTGTTTCGGTCTGTGCCTGTATTATGTTCTTCAGACGTCGTTCAAAGATCTTATCAAAATCAAAGCCGTAAAATGCAGGATCATCACTGTTCATTAAAGACTTTAACCTTTCCCTAATTTCTTCGGGAGTAAGCTTTATCCAATCATCAATCCATTTGTTATAAACAGATATGCTGCTGTCGCAGTATTTCAGTGAAAGATTCAGCAGCATTTCCTTTTCGGCTGCTTTAACAGTAGTGTCATAAATTGATTTAAGGAGAAGGCTGCTGCATTTATTATTATAGATCACCCCCGGCTCGAAGGAAGATTCATAATCGGGAAGCGATTTGAAAATCATGTAAGCAGAATCGAGAAGTGGAAATGTCTCAGAAATGTCTGAATTCCCTGAAACCTTATCATATGAAATAAGAAATTCACGGGCTTTCAGAATCCTTGGATCCTCTGATCTGTTAATGCTCCTGTAGTAAAAAAATGCAAAGATCAAAGCGGATAATGAAACAGATAATGTTATCAGAAGGATCGTTTTTGTCCCCCGTCCAATCTTAAAAATATCACTGAATTCCATCAATTATGAACCTGTTCAGCAAGAAACTTTTTGATTTCCAATGGTGTCGGGGCTGTCAGCAGTGATACAATAATATTCACGACTATGGCAAGTGGTGCACCTATCCAGGCAAAGTACCAGACATTCAACCAGTAAGAGATAAACTCCTGCCCGGGAAGAGAGCCTCCGCTCAAACCCACGATAAAATATGTAATTGAAATTATTGTAACGTTATTCCTGCGATCAGCCCTGCTTTTGCTCCTGCCCGGTTTGAGCCGCTCCACCATATACCAAGCAGGAACAGGGGGAAAATTGTACATGCTGCCATTGAAAATGCAACTGCAACAAGCTGGGCGATCAGCCCAAGCTTCAGAAGCGCAACAATAGTAACTGCCAGTCCCATGATAATTGTTCCTAGCCTTGCAACAGCAAGTTGCTTCTTTGGGTGTGGAGGCAGGATTGATCACCCTTACATAGAGGTCGTGTGAAAATGCCGAAGACCCCGCCACCAGAAGTCCGGCGACTGTTGAAAATGCTGCCGAAATAGCCCCCGCAGCCAGCAATCCGACAATAAGAGAGTTTACATCCGCCAAGCTGTGCAGTATAAACCACAATTGCATCTTTTGCCAGACTCCCACATCGGGATTGGAAGAAAGAAGTTTCCCGAATGCCGAGTAGGCGGGAGCTGTCCAGTAAACAAGACAAATGAAAAACAGTCCCCATACAACTGACCATCTGGCATCCGTAACCTTTGGAACGACATAAAACCGCTGGATGACATGGGGCAATCCTGCCGTACCGACCATCAGAGAAAAACAAATGGCAATCCATTGGAAAAAGGTGGTGCCGCTGGATGGATCCCATGGCATGGCAAATTCCGGAGCAGGGACGATGGCAAAATCATGTCCGTATGCATTGAATAGTGCAATCCATCAGAAATATTCGGTGCAGGAATTCCCTGAACAATATCAGAAACAACCGCTCCGTATCCGATCTGAGGCAATAACCAGAAATAATCAAACTTAAAAGCAAGTATAAATATCGGTACCAGAAATGAGACAACTATGATAACATACTGAATCTGCATGTTTTTTGTAGCCCCGATCATTCCGGAAATCAGAGTATACGATAATACGACAGATGACCCGATAATGACAGCCAATGTATAGTTCATCCCCAGTATCCATTTAAACATTAAACCAATGCCTCCGAACTGACCTACACAATATGCAAAAGAAATAAGTATTGTAAAAATTGCACTTACTATTCTCAGAGTCTGTGAATAATAGCGGTCTCCAATGAAGTCGGGAGCAGTATATTTCCCGTATTTCCTTATCTGTGCGGCCATCAGGATCAGAAGTAACACATAGCCGCCAGTCCAGCCAACTACATAAGCCAGTCCGTTATACCCAAATCCGTACATCATTCCTGCCATACCAAGAACTGATGCTGCACTCATCCAGTTTGACGCTATGGCCATACCGGAACCAATTTTTGAGATCTTTCTTCCGGCGGCATAATAATCAGCAGGATCTTTAGCCCTGAAAAATATCCCCACGAGAACGAAAGTAACAAGTGTTGCGATCAGAATTATTGCGGGTCCGGTCTTAAAACTCCCCTCAAGCTGCGTCAGACTTTCAGCATTTGACGGAATGATATTGAACAGAACAAATATTATTGAGAAAGCTAATTTTTTCATTTTACAACTGTATTTCATTTATTCAACAATCCCGTCTTTTTCTAATTTCGCCTCGATCATTTTATTATATATTATACAAAGCGCTATGAACAATATCAGAAGAAAGACAGCAGTATAAAAATAATGAAACGGGAAACCCAGAAATTTTTTATCGGTGAGCCATGACTGATTGTGTATTAGATAAAGTTTCATAATTCCCGGCAATCTGTTAATGACATCATCGGAGAGCGATTCATTATATGTGGCCTGAAGGCTGCTTACAAGGATCACAGCTTCATTACTACCCTCCTTTAAACCGACAAACGATGCGACTGTTTTGCGTAGCGAACCGGCCTCTTCCCTTATACGTGCACCCACGTCGAGGTATTCCTGATCCCTAAGACCGCTAAGACGTTTTTTCAGTTCATTCAGCCCTGAAGTCTGCATTATTATCCGGGTCTTAATGCTATCCGGTACTACAATATAAAAAATAGTATTTATTGCATCTGAGAGCACTTTCTGATCTTCAGGCTTTACGATATTTTTACCCTTTACAAGAATTATTGAATGCAATAATGTTTCAAGTTCACTTTCCCCCTGCATTCCCGAATGAACGGCGGGCCAGACTGATTCAAACATTGTAAGCGCCTTTTCGGGAGTTGGCTTCTCAATTGCCCTGAGAAGGAACTGGAATCCGAATACAGCTGTTGCCCATATCGCTAATATGGTAAGAATAATATTCCTGTTCTTTTTCCCATGTAAATTACGGGGTTTGAAAATACTGAAATTGTACTGATCAGTTTGTTCCATAGATTTTCAGGTTTATATTTAATTAATTGAGGCAAGCTAAAATAAGGATTTTGCATTAAGGTGAATACTTAAATTTCTTGCAGTATATCATTGATTTGTATCAACCATCTCAATCAACTATATTTGTCTGTTCATAGGTAGAACCAGAGGATATTTTACACCGCAATCCTTTATGTAAAAGTCCGTTGGTTAACATACTAATCATAACTTAAATTCCTCTTTTATGAAACTGACAAGAAAGTTCTCATGCGAAACATGCAGGTTTAAATGCGATATTCATGAGGCAATCTTATTAACCGGACGGTCTTTTTCGGAAGCAGATATAATTCAGGCACAATTCAGAAAGCATGAAAAGATCTGCAAACAGGGAGAAAATGTGAGCCATGCAATTTATCTTGTTGAGGGAAGTGCCAAACTGTTCATAGAAGGCATTAACGGGCACAATATCATTCTTTACCTGATGAAACCTCCTGCATATATCGGACTTTTATCATTCTTCGAGAGCATCCACTATACTTATTCTGTCACTGCCATTGAAGATTCAAAGGTATGCATGGTGGATCTCAGTTTTCTGAAACAATTATATCTCGGGAACCATGAGGTACTGCTTAAGCTAAACAAGGCATTCGGAAAATCAGTTGCACTGATAATGAAGAAAATAATCTGCCTGAATCAGAAGAATATTAGAGGAAGGATAGCTGAAAGCCTGTTATACCTTTCGGGTTTCTACGGGGCAGGGAAATTTATATTACCGGTAACGAGAAAAGAGCTTGGCGAAATGTCAGCTATTTCCGAAGAGAATACTGTACGACTCCTTACAGAACTTCGTAAAGAAGGTATAGTCAGGGTTGCCGGGAGGGAAATAACTATAATGGACAGCTCCCTGCTGAAAAAAATATCTGATCTTGGCTGATTAAAAAAGGTACTTTTATTTAGAAAAACACAAAACCAGCAAAAATGTAACAATATGAATAGTTTTTGTAACATCTGTGGTGGAATAAGAAACAGCTTGTAAGTAATTTTACACTATTGTTGGTTATTGGCTCAGGGGTAAACTGAGTCATCCTGCCAGCCCTGGCAGGAAGTTATTGAAGCCGGGTTCCTCCCGGCTTCGTCTTTGATAAAAACTTTCAGATTAAAGGTATTGCTCAGGTCAGTGCAGGATGTGCTTTTTGAATTTTTTAAACAAGTGATCCTCGTCTTCATTATCCCTCACTCCATCCAGAAGAATTTCTATCATCCCATCAATCTTGGAATCGTCAAGTCCTGATTCAATTGCCATCTTCTTCAGCAATTTCTTCTCCCCTTCACTTAAATGACCGTCGACATAGATGAGCTGGCTAATGTTATAAAGATCTTCAAACTTCCCTTTGAGACTATAACGCGGAGTATAGTGATGATCCTTCTCGGCATCGATTATTCTTTCGATTTCCGGATCGGTAAGTCCGAAGCGTTTACCCTTTTGGTGAAGAATGGCCAGTTCTTCCTTACTTATTTTACCATCCATTCTGGATGCCTGAACCAGATGGATATAATTTTCTGTACATATTCTTTTCCCGCTGTTCGTGATAAAATCTGAAAAACTCATATATAAATTTTTATTATTTCCGGATTGCCGTCAAAATTAATGATTATATTAATACTATAATACATTTTTATAACATGATATCAATGCAATTGTTCAATCCTCTTTTTCCAGAAACCGTTAATACTGCCGGCAGGCTCCTCACATAAATATACAGCTGTACCAAATTCGCGGGCATCACGGTTAGTAATACTTCCCACTTTTATGATTTTATTAAAAACCAGTCTAATATCCTCCCCGAGTTCGTCATTAATATAAAGTGCAGCTGTGATATCAGGATCAAATTCTTCCGGTATCCAGTATCTGAAGCTTTCATGAAATGATATTGCTTCCGGCAGACCATATTTTTTACCGATTATTGTTATTGCACCTGCCTGACCATAATTTTCGCAATAGATAAAAGCCGTCCTCTTATCAGGGATCATCCCCCAGGCTTCAGCAGCAATCTTTGTCAACTCCTCCCAGCCAAGCATATCTGCATAATCCTGCGGAAGTGAATGCTTTGATCCGTCTTCAAAATTCCTTCCGAAATCAAATCCGTATTTCGACTCCAGCTTATCGAAATAGTCAACCAAACCCCGGGTTTTATACACTGCCAATCCAAACGGGACAATTGTAATCGTCCAACTCAAAAGCACCACTATGAATAAAGATCTTGTGTACCATCTTTTCAGTACCAGTCCGTAAAAAACAGCTCCTGCCGATATGAGGAAAGGGAATATCCCCTGGGTATAGTAACTCTTCCCCTTCATGATCATCAGTACTAAAACAACTGCGATTACAACTATTCCCAGGAACCTGTATTTTTTCTGTCTTCTGTCAAAAAGAAGGAATAATAATCCTGCAACTGTCAGTACAGTTGCTGCACCGGGACTGATCAACTGTTCTATCAGGAAGCTCTTCCTGTCAACATAAACAAGCTGGGTTTCTGCAAGCTCGGAGAGATGGTTGATTACCGGCAAACCATTGGCTAACTGCCAGATAATATTTGGCAGGAAAACGACAAAGCCGGCTGCAATTCCAACCCAGAACATTTTTCTGCCAAACATATTCCGATGTCGTGTGAAAAGAATAATCACCATCAGGATTATAAACAATAATCCAATGAGATATTTATTGAGGAGTGAGAGGCCTGCCATTATGCCAAACCAGATAAAATACCGGGGATCTTCAGAATTTATATATTTTATCACCAGGTAGAATGTCAGGGTCCAGAAGAGAAGGTCGAGATGAACAGGCTGAAAAAGCGAAAATGTCCTTAACCCGAAAATTGAAATTATAATACCTGTGCCTGCCAGCAGGGAGGCAAATCTCTTTCCTCCCAGCTCCCTTGCCATAGCTGCAACAATCAGAACGGTTACTCCGCTCATGACTGCCGGGAAAAGTCTGACGGCAAAAACAGAATATCCGAAGATCTTCTGCATTATCCATGCTATCCATCCTATCATTGGCGGAACGGTGGCAAATCCGAAATCGGGATGTTGCCCGAGTGAAAAATAGAGGAGCTCATCACGGTGGTATTCGAGATTACTGTTAAACAGAAGATGGATTACAACGCTGAACAGCGCCAGCGCCAAGACCAAAGGATCCTGCTTTTTTAAAAAAGTACCCGTATTTCTCATTTGTCCTGACTGAACTTAAACAATTGGATATAAAGTTAAAAGTTATTAAAAAAATATAATTCATCATAATCAGAATATTCATCAGGAATAAAAAGTTATATTTAACTGTCAATTTACCGGAGCAGCGCCCGCAAATAAAGCCATAGAAGCATGAAAATTAAAAAATTATCATTCTTTTTCCTGGTTTCATCATTTTGTTTATTGTACACTTTTCCGGTCAGATCCCAGCCGTTAAAAGAAAATCCTGCACTTGATGAAAAGGTAAAGAGATTCCTTTCGGAGAATTCCCGGCAATGGTACGACATGAATATTCCGTCAGCCGACGGGCAACTTCTTTATGATATCATAATTAAGAACAACTACAGATCTGCACTTGAAATAGGCACATCAACGGGCCATTCAGGTATCTGGATAGCGTGGGCTCTAAGTAAGACTGGAGGTAAACTGATAACTATCGACATAGATGAAGGCCGTCATAAAAGAGCTCTTGAGAATTTTAAAGAGGCCGGTTTATCAGAATATATAGATGCAAGACTTGCCGATGCTCATAAACTTGTAAAGGAACTTAAGGGTCCGTTTGATTTTGTCTTCAGTGATGCTGACAAAGACTGGTATAAAAATTATTTCATTGATATTGACCCTAAGCTTGTTGCCGGAGGCTGTTTCACAGCTCATAATGTTTCGGAAAGAGGTCGCGGTTACGGAGGTTACGGAGGGCAGGGAGAATTTCTGCAGTATGTAAAAAGTCTGAAGAATTATGAGACAACTGTTAACAGTGCAGGCGGAGGGGTTTCAATTAGTTATAAAAGATCTGAAAAATAATCCTGACTGATCATGGCGGAGGAAAAACTGCAAAGAAAGCTGGGGCTGTTCCCTGCTACAAATATTGTTGTTGCCAACATGATCGGTGCCGGGATTTTCACTACATCAGGGCTTCTGATGACCGATCTGCACGATCCGGTCCTGATGCTTGCATTATGGGCGGTGGGGGGCTTTATTGCACTCTGCGGGGCATTTTCTTATGGTGAGCTCGGGGCTGCCATGCCCGGTGCCGGGGGAGAGTATCTCTTCCTCTCAAAATTATACAGTCCGATTTTCGGGTTTCTCAGCGGCTGGGTCTCTTTTATGGTCGGCTTTTCGGCCCCTATTGCAGCATCAGCCCTGGGATTCAGCGAGTATTTTTCGAGAGCGGTACCTGGCTTTCCGGTGTGGCTCGAGAATGCAGATATTATGGGCCCGGCACTGACAAAAAAACTGCTTGCAGTAAGCGTTATACTGATATTTACCTTCATACATTACAGGGGAATCAAATACGGTGCAAAAATTCAGAATGTACTTACCCTGCTTAAAGTGTTGCTTATAATTGTTCTTCTGGCTGCCGGATTCGGTTCAGGTAACGGTGATTTCAGTAATTTCAGTGCCGGTGACAAAGCACTTTCAGGGCTCTCAGGCATAAAAACAATAGGTCTATCGCTGATGTGGATCATGTTTGCTTACAGCGGATGGAATGCATCTACCTATCTCGGAGCTGAAATAAAAAATCCGTCAAAGACGCTGCCGCGTTCACTTATCCTGGGAACAGGCATAGTGATCATTCTTTATCTTGCAATCAATGTCCTTTATGTCTACAGCATTAAACCGGATGAAATGAAAGATGTAATTTCAGTCGGTGGACTGGCAATGAGGAACCTGTTTGGAATACCGGCAGAAATACTTGTTTCCCTCCTGATTGCATTTGCTCTCTTCTCTTCCCTCAGTGCTTTTATCATAATCGGCCCCAGGGTATACTATTCGATGGCAAAAGACGGACTATTTTTCAAATCAGCTGCCAGAATTCATAAGAAATTCAATGTGCCGTCAAATTCGATCCTCTTTCAATGCCTTATCGCGGTGATACTTGCATTTTCAGGTACCTTTGAGCAGGTTCTGACCTATATGGGATTTGCACTGGGAATATTCCCTTTAATGGCCGTTATTGGGGTATGGAAACTAAGAAAGCAAAACCCTGATGCTTTTCGCTTAAAAGGTTTCCCGTATACACAGATAATTTACATTGCTTCGGGGGTACTTATACTCCTGCTTGCATTTCTTGAAAGGCCTGTTGAATCATCTGTTGCGCTTCTGACTGTGGCAGTGGGAGTGCCGGCATACTATTTGTTCAGAAAGACTAACGGGAATAAGACCCTGAGTGGGGAATGAACAAAATGCAACACGCTGCGTTTAACAAATAAAAAGCTCGTATCTTTGTAAACAGTGAAAAACAAGAGATTCTTAACATTCATATCTGTTTTTACAGTAATAGTTTTCCTGGCAGGAAGTACGGGAATCACTATTATCATGCACAGCTGCCCTGTATGCGAAGATTTTTATGTTAAATCCGGAGTTTTCCTGTCTCCCGCGGAACCTGATGATGACTGCTGTGAATCAGCTGAAAACCATTGTTCCACTGATGGCTCAATAGAAATTGAAGGAACCTGCTGCCATTTCAGAATTGACAACATAAAGCTGAATAACTACACAGCTTCAGTTCATTATATACCTGTACTTACAGCTGAATTTACCGGGTTGTATAGTGTACCCCGGATTGAGATTTCCAATTCTTTACTTACATTTCCCCGGGAAATCCATAACAAACACGGGGGACGATATCTTGTCACATTTAACTGCCAGATAATTTCCTGAATTACATCCTGTACTGAATAAAAGGCAATGTGAATGCATTTACGCATTCCGCAGATTCTTATTATTAAAATCATACAGGATGAAAATAAAACAAATTATATTATTTACGGTTTTTTTGATAATACCTATACTGTTGTCCGGGCAATCCAGGCTGGAAGGTAAGATATCCGATGCTGCCGATAAAGATGAATCCGGGCTTCCCGGAGCAAATGTCAAATGGGCCGGCACCACTGTCGGAGCTTCGACAAATGCAGCAGGATATTTCAGCATCAGGAGAGTAAAGGAAACTGATAAACTGGTTATCAGCTTTGTCGGTTACAAAACCGACACGGTAACGGTAGGCCCGAAGAACGGAATACCTCAAACACAGCCTGAACCAGGGGAAGGAAATAGATGAAGTTGTCATTTATGGCCGGGCCTCAGGAACTTTTATTGACAGGATTGATCCGGTTCTTACAGTAAATATTACCGGGGCAGAGCTGTGTAAGGCTGCCTGCTGCAATCTTTCAGAAAGCTTTGAAACCAATGCATCAGTTGACGTTAATTATTCCGATGCTGCAACAGGAGCAAAACAAATACAGCTTCTGGGACTTGCCGGTACATATACACAGATACTTGCAGAAAACATCCCTTCGGTCTACGGACTGAATTCGGCATACGGTCTCAACTATATTCCCGGCCCATGGATGGAGTCAATCCAGATATCAAAGGGAACATCTTCTGTCCGAAACGGGTATGAATCAATGGCCGGACAGATAAATGTTGAATACAAGAAACCCCGTACAAGTGAAAAGTTTTTCCTTAATGGATTTGTCAGCAATGCGGGGAAGCAGGAAATAAATGCCAATGCATCTGTCCTTCTGAACAACAGGCTGAGCACAATGATCCTGGCTCATGGTGAGCTTCAGAACAGTAACAACGACCACAACCACGATGGCTTCAGGGATGAACCTGATATTAAGCAATATAATTTCTTCAACAGATGGGATTATATGACTGAGAATTTCACAGTAAGGGCCGGAATTAAAGCTCTCAGTGAAGAAAGGACAGGTGGCCAGTTTAGTTTTCAGCCCGAAAATACAGATACATGGAATAATGGATTCGGCATAAGGATAAACACCAGAAGGTATGATGGATTCAATAAGATAGGAGGCGTTTTCGGCCCTGAAAAGAACATGTCACTCGGATGGATCCAGAATTTTGCTTACCATGAGCAGAATTCATATTTCGGGACAAGAAATTATGACGGGATACAAAAAACATACTATTCCAATATACTTTACCAGTGGAATCCGGGCCTCAGCAAGCATAATATTGATGCAGGATTCAGTTACAAGTATGACCTTTATGATGAACAGCTGGGAGATATACCTCTTGGCAGGAAAGAATCAGTTCCTGGATTTTTTACCCAATATACTTATACCGACAGTGCAAAAATGACGCTTATTGCAGGTATGAGGGTCGACTTCCATAATCTTTACGGAACACTTCTCACACCAAGGATCCATCTGAGATATGTGATAAATCCGGTTCTGACCCTTAGAGCTTCTGCGGGAAAAGGATACAGGGCCAGCAATATTCTGGCAGAGAATGCTTTCCTGCTGGCCAGCAGCAGGGAGTTGATTATTTCTGACAACCTCGGTATTGAGGAAGCCTGGAATACCGGACTCAGTCTGGCCGCCAGTATCCCGGTGGCCGGAAAAACCCTGAGAGTCTCCGGTGAAGTTTACCGGACTAATTTCATCAATCAGATAATTACAGATATGGATGCCGATATCGATGAGGTGCGGTTTTATAATCTTGATGGTAAATCTTATTCCAATGTTCTCCAGTTCGAAGCAGCTTCAACACTGTTTGAAGGATTTGATCTTCTTGCTGCATGGAGGTGGAATGACGTGAAAATGACAATTGACGGCATTCTGAGGGAAAAACCACTTTCAGGCAGGTATAAAGGATTGCTTACGGCGTCATGGCTTACCCATCTCCGGAAATGGCAGTTCGATTACACCATGCAGCTTAACGGTCCCGGAAGAGTCCCATCAACAGATTTGAATCCTGAACAATACAGGCGCGATGACAGCTTTAATCCTTATATTATAATGAACGCCCAGATCACAAGGAATTTCCGAAAGTGGAGTGTCTATTTAGGCTCCGAAAACCTTACAAATTTCATGCAGCATAATCCCATTATAGCATCCGATGATCCTTTCGGGGAATATTTTGATTCCGGTCTGATCTGGGGACCTGTTCACGGGAGAAAAATTTACGCCGGGATCAGGATCTTTTTTAACAGGGATCATAACAATTCTATTATAACTTAAATCAAATAATTATGAAACCCACATGTTATACAAACACAAACACTAATAAATAAAATTTCATTAACATGTGGGTTCCATCATTCCTTTAAAATTAAAATTATATTATGATGAAAACAATTAAAAAACTTATTCTTGCAATTCTGATTGCCTCTGTTCCTGCACTCATTTCAGCCCAGGATAAAGGCAAAGAGACTGAAACAGTAAAATATTCCACTTCAATTGATTGTGCAAACTGTGTCAATAAGATCATGACCAATCTGCCCCATGAAAAAGGAATAAAAGATGTTAAATGCGATCTGCCCGCAAAAACTGTTACTGTAACTTACCAGAAGGAAAAAAATAATTCAGAACAGATTAAAAAGGCGATCGAGAAACTTGGGTATACAGCAAAGGAAGTAACAACAGAAAGCCCTGCTAAGAAGAATTAATTCTTCTCTCTGTGGAACTCTGTGTAAATCTCTGTGGAACTCAGTGTAAGTTTACTTTATTCAAGAACTTACACAGAGTCACACAGAGGATTCACAGAGAGACACAGAGATTCTAAAGTCCGGTAAGGTCACGAATTACAACGGAAGCGCACGCAATTCCGAAGGCAGCAGGCATATATGAAATGGTTCCGACTATAGACTTTTTGTTCTGCTCTCCTGCTGTTGGGATAACTTTTGACTTATCGGTTGTTTCGGGCGACCATACAGCCCTGAAACCTTCCCTCACCCCCAGCCTGTGAAGTCTTTTCCGGAGAATACGGGCCAGGTTACAGTCGGTGGTTTCCGAAATGTCTGTAATCCTTATTTTTAACGGATCAGTTTTACCTCCTGATCCCATTGAACTGACTAATGGATACTTCCTTTGAACGGAGTGCCAGATCAGGAAGATCTTTGGAGAAAGTGTATCAATCGCATCAACAACATAATCATACTTTTCTTCAAGGATCTCAGGCATACGGTCGCCCCTGATATATTCGCTGATTATATTAAGCTTCAGATCAGGATTTATATCCAAAAGCCTTGATGCCATCAATTCAGTCTTTTTTAATCCCAGCGTGCTGTTGATTGCAATCAGCTGCCGGTTTATATTTGAAGTATGTATATTGTCTCCGTCAACTATTGTCATATATCCTGTTCCGGCACGGCAGATCATCTCAGCGGCATAAGCGCCCACACCTCCCAGACCAACGACAAGTACCCTGGCAGATTTAAGCTTCTTCAGAGCTTCTTCGCCAATAAGCATTTCAGTCCGTTCAAGCCAGTTATGAACCATATTAACTCTCTATTCTGAAAAAATCATAATAATTTTTATAAATCACCTTTTTTAACTTATCCACCGTTATGTCCAGATCGGCTGACACTTTTGTATAAATATCCTTTATATCAACCCCGGAACCATCTGTTTCCAGAAAAATCCTTTCAGCAGGCAGGCTTTTAATCAATTTAGCGGCTTCGGACCGGATAATAAAATTGAACCAGAATGAGAGGAACATATTTTTTGATATCAGCTGAGCTGCAAGATCCTTGTTTCCCCTGAATCCATGGACCAGCCAGGGTAAGGATGGTTTCAGCCGCTTATGAGCCCGGAAAAGCTCTTCCCACGCTCTCACACAATGTATTACGACAGGTTTGTTATGTTCCTCTGCAATAGCAACCTGCTCCTCAAATGCAATCTGCTGAAGATCAGGCGAGGCACCTTTTAACTTATCAAATCCTGCCTCGCCTATCGCTATTACCAAAGGGTTGCCTGCTATCTCAAGAACTGCTGCAATCTGATGCTTATGGGTCGATTCTGTAAGGAACCAGGGATGTATTCCAAAGGTCCAGGCGACTGAAGAAATATTTTCCGGCCGGTCAGGTTCATGTGCCATCAGGCTCATTACCGAAAAGATGCCGGGTCCGGATGCGGCTTCATCATGGGTATGAATATCAATATAATCTTCGTTACCCGGGAGATTCATTCTGCCTTTTTTCCGATAGCCTCAAGTCCTTTACCGATTCTCGTAAGAGTTTCCTGTTTGCCGATCCACGCGATTATATCAAACATATGCGGACCACGTGATGCTCCCACCACCAGCAACCTGAAAGCATTCATAACAGCCCCGGTGTTATATCCTTTTTCTTCAATCCACGATTTTACCACCCGTTCGGTACTTTCCGGGGTAAATTCACTGATACTTTCAAGTACAGAGCTCAATTCAGTCATTTTCTGAGGAGTATCGTTACTCCATCTTTTCTTTATCACGTCCTGATCATAAGTTTCAGGACTTCTGAAGAAGAAATCCGTTTCGTTCCATATCTCTTTTACAAAGCTGACTCTCTCCTTTACAAGTCCTACAAGGGTCTCAAGGTCAACCATATCATGATGAATGCCTTTAGCCCTGAGGATTTCCCTGAATTCCATTGCAATCTCCTTATTGCTCTTTCTCTGAAGATACTGGTGATTGAACCATTTGGCCTTTTCCGGATCAAACCTGGATCCCGATTTATGAACTTTTTCGATTGAAAATGAATCAATCAGCTCTTCCATGCTGAAGATCTCCTGTTCAGTTCCGGGATTCCAGCCAAGGAGGGCCAGCATATTAACAAAGGCCTCAGGATAATATCCTTCTTCACGGTATCCTTTTGCTGTCTCACCATAAGGCCAGAAGACAGGGAACACGGGGAACCCCATTTTATCTCCGTCTCGCTTGCTGAGCTTTCCTTTACCGTCGGGTTTAAGCAGAAGTGGCAAATGCGCAAATAACGGGGCTTCCCAGCCGAATGAGCGGTAAAGCATAACATGAAGAGGAAGGGATGGCAGCCATTCCTCTCCCCTTATGACATGTGTTATCATCATCAGATGGTCATCAACAATATTGGCAAGATGATATGTAGGCATCCCGTCGGACTTGAAAAGGACTTTATCATCAAGAGTGTCAGAATTCACTACGATATGACCCCTTATCATATCATCAAAATGAATATCCTCATTCAAAGGCATCTTATAACGGATAACATAGGGCTGTCCGCTTTCTTTCATTCCCTTCCATTCAGCTTCAGGCAATGAAAGTGAGTTTTTCATCATTTTCCTTACTGCTGCATTGTAAATAAAATTCTTCCCTTCTTTTTCAGAATCCAGCCGTAACTTCTCAAGCTCCTCAGGAGTATCAAAAGCATAATAAGCATCGCCCTTACTTATCAGAATATCAGCATACTTCCCAAAAATATCCTTCCTGTCGCTCTGCCTGTATGGCCCGAAAGTTCCGCCTTCAGAGATCCCTTCATCCACGGTGATACCGCACCATTTAAGTGATTCAATTATATAGTCCTCCGCACCCTGGACGAGCCTTGACTGATCTGTATCCTCGATCCTCAGAATAAAAGTACCATTGTTCTTCCGGGCAAAAAGGTAATTATAAAGTGCCGTCCTTACTCCTCCGATATGAAGAGGGCCTGTCGGACTGGGTGCAAACCGAACTCGTACATCCATAATTGATAAATTCTGTTCCAGTATACAAAGATAGGTAAACCCTTTTACATCCAACAGTATGCGATAAATCAGGAAAAATCCTTCATATTTACATTACCTTTGAATACCTTAATAAGATCGTTAAGCTCAATTTTCAGGAAGTATGGAAAAAATGAAAGCCCTGGTTAAAGCCCTGCCCGAAAAAGGGTTATGGATGCAGGAGATGCCGGTACCCGAACCCGGACTTAATGATGTGATAGTAAAAGTAAAAAAATCTGCAATCTGTGGCACTGATCTTCATATATATAAATGGGATGAATGGTCGAAGAAAACAATAAAAACTCCCATGATCATCGGCCATGAATATATGGGTTATATTGAAAAAATGGGAGCCGGTGTCACCAATCTCAGGATCGGTGACCGGGTGACAGGGGAAGGGCATCTTGCCTGCGGCCATTGCCGTAACTGCCGCCGGGGAAAAGAACATGTTTGTGAAAACTCTGTCGGCATAGGTGTTCATATCGACGGATCATTTGCTGAATATGTTAAAATACCTGCATCCAATATTGTTCTCCTGGATCACCGCATCCCCGACGACTGGGCGGCTATAATGGATCCTTTCGGAAATGCAACCCATACGGCGCTGTCGTTCCCTCTTCTCGGTGAAGATGTTCTTGTAACCGGAGCCGGACTCATAGGCAGCATGGCTATAGCAATAGCAAAATATGCCGGCGCAAGATTCATCGTTGCCAGCGACCTGAGTGATTTCAGGCTTGAAATAGCAAAAAAGATGGGAGCGACACTTACTTTGAATCCATCCCGTGGAGAAAAGATATCCGATGCTGTAAAGTTGCTGGGGATGAGAGGTTTTGATGTCGGTCTGGAGATGTCGGGATCGCCAAAGGCATTCATTGAAATGATATCAAATATGTACAACGGATCCAGCATTTCACTGCTCGGACTTCTTCCTTCAAATTTTGAAATTCCCTGGAACGAGATTATTTTCAAGGCAATTACTCTGAAGGGTATTTACGGAAGGGAAATGTGGGAAACCTGGTATAAGATGGAACAGATGATCATCGGTGGAATTAACCTGGATCCCGTGATAACCCACAGATTGCACATCGATGACTTTCAGAAGGGCTTCGACATAATGGAAGAAGGCAACTGCGGAAAAGTTATCCTTAACTGGTACTGAAAAGTAATAATAACAACCTTTGTGCTCTTTGAGTAACTTTGTGTTCTTTGTGTTTAAATCTTTAACCACGAAGAGCACAAAGTCTCAAAGAGCACTAAGGGTTAAGAATAGAAATTATGTATACAGAGTATCAAAAACACATCACCGGCATTATAAATGAGATAAAAGAAGCCGGGCTTTATAAGAATGAAAGGATCATCGTATCTCCCCAGGGGGCAGAGATAGAGCTTGATACAGGTCAGAAGGTCCTGAATTTCTGTGCCAATAATTACCTTGGCCTTTCAAATAATCCAAAGCTGATCGAAGCTGCAAAATCGGCTCTTGACAGTCATGGCTACGGGATGTCTTCGGTGAGGTTTATTTGCGGGACAAGCGATCTTCATAAAGAGCTTGAAAGAAAGATCTCAAGGTTTTTCAGGACTGAAGACACTATTCTGTATGCAGCTTGTTTCGATGCAAACGGAGGGGTGTTTGAACCTCTTCTCACAGAAGAGGATGCCATTATTTCTGATGCACTTAACCACGCTTCAATAATTGACGGCGTCCGGCTCTGTAAAGCACAGAGGTACAGGTATGCAAATGCCGATATGGCCGATCTCGAAAAACAGCTCAAACTTGCACAGGCACAAAGATTCAGGCTTATAGTCACCGATGGCGTATTTTCGATGGACGGAAATGTGGCTCCGCTGAGGAGAATAGTGGAACTGGCAGAACTATATAATGCCATTGTGATGGTTGATGAATCGCATTCAGCCGGAGTGGTGGGTGAAACGGGAAGAGGGGTTACAGAACTTCATGGCATAATGGGGCAGGTCGACATTATTACCGGGACTCTTGGTAAAGCTTTTGGAGGAGCAATAGGCGGCTTTACAACCGGGAGGAAAGAAATAATCGAGTTGCTGCGCCAGAGATCAAGACCATATCTATTTTCAAATTCAATACCTCCGCTGGTGGCAGCAGCAGGTATAAAGATGGTTGAAATGATGACGGAGACCAATGAGCTGCAGGATAAGCTTCA
Organism: uncultured Bacteroidales bacterium; assembly: GCA_963700275.1. Classification (GTDB taxonomy): domain Bacteria; phylum Bacteroidota; class Bacteroidia; order Bacteroidales; family VadinHA17; genus LD21. Next base: position 35,479 of record CAVOWZ010000010.1, read on the forward strand.
CAGGAATGCGGAATATTTCATCAGCCGGATGACAAATCTCGGTTTTGATATTAAACCAACAAAATCGGCAATCTGTGCAGTAATGCTTTATGATGCAAAGTTGTCCCAGGAATTTGCTTCAAAGCTCCTTAAGGAGGGCATCTATGTCATCGGATTCTATTTCCCTGTTGTCCCAAAAGGGGAAGCCCGTATACGTGTACAACTTTCCGCTGCTCACGAAACAGAACATCTTGACAAAGCTGTAAAGGCATTTGAAAAGGTCGGAAAAGAGCTTGGCGTTCTGAAATAGGTTACCCGCATTTTGAGGAGCCGCAATCCTTGCAGATAAGGCACCCTTCTTCATAAACCAGGTTCTCGGAATGGCATTCACCACATTTCCCTTTAGCCCTCGTGCCGTTCGGAATATATTTTTTCAATGCTCTCTCCACACCATTCTTCCAGTTATTGATCGATTCACTGTCGAGCTTGAGGGACTGAACAAGGATCACCACATCAGCAATAGGCATCTCATGCCTGAGCACTCCAGATATCAGCTTCGCGTAATTCCAGAATTCCGGTTTGAACATGTGGGATAACCCGCCCATGGTCTTTTTATAACCATATTTATCTGTATACTGAAAATCATACCGGGTTTTTCCTTCTTCCGACTTATTTTTAATGATCTGACCTTTGACAATGCTTTTCGGAATGGGGAATATCTCTTCATCAGCAATACCTGTGAAGATCTCATAAGGCTTATTGTCTTTAAGACCGACAAAAGCAACCCATTTTTCCTCATTAATATTGAACCTGATAACATCGCAGTCAAGTATTTTCGGGCGTTTCGGCCTTTCGTTCCTTGCCTCGGGTTTGCCGCTGACAAGAACACCGGTCCTTGATCCGTCGCGATAAACTGTAGCTCCCTTACATCCGGATTTCCAGGCCGTCAGGTATAAATCGCTCACCAGATCCTCCTTTGCATCGGCAGGAAGGTTAATTGTAACGCTGATTGAATGATCGACCCACTTTTGTATCGCACCCTGCATCTTAACCTTTGCAACCCAGTCGACATCGTTTGCAGCAGCTTTATAATACGGCGATTTCCTGACTATCGATTCAATCTCCGCATCATTCATCCTGGTGACCTCATCGGGATCAAAGCCGTTGATCCTCAGCCAGTCGACAAATTTATGATGAAAAACATTAAACTCTTCCCACGAATCCCCCACCTCATCCTTAAAAGTAACCTTTGTACCAAGGTCATTGGGATTCACTTTTCTTCTTCTCTTATAAAATACCGAAAAGATCGGCTCAATTCCCGATGTGGTCTGAGTCATGAGGCTTGTAGTCCCGGTGGGAGCAATTGTCAGAAGAGCAATATTCCTCCGGCCGAACTTCACCATATTATTATATAATACAGGATCAGCTGCCTTAAGCCTCTGTATGAAAGGATTATTCTTTTCCCTGTCGGAACTATATATTTCAAACGGTCCCCTTTCCTTTGCCAGGTAAGTAGATGACTTATAAGCTTCCAGTGCCAGTGTTTTATGAACATCGACGGAGAAATCCGTTGCATCACTTGTGCCATATCTCAATCCGAGAGCTGCAAGCATGTCGCCCTCAGCTGTAATACCTATTCCTGTCCGTCTTCCTTCCTCCGATTTTTTCCTGATATTCCTCCAGAGATTGCGTTCAACCCTTTTCAGCTCATCAGGTTCAGGATCGGCACTTATCTTGTCGAGAATAGCATCTATCTTTTCAAGTTCCAGGTCGATAATATCATCCATCATCCTTTGTGCCAGGCCAACATGTTCCTTGTATAATTCAAAATCAAACTCTGCATCTTTTGTGAAAGGATTCTTCACATAGCTGTAGAGATTAATTGCAAGAAGCCTGCAGCTGTCATAAGGGCACAGCGGTATTTCACCACATGGATTTGTAGAGACAGTTGCATATCCAAGATCGCTGTAACAGTCAGGAACACTTTCCCTTATTATAGTATCCCAGAAAAGAACGCCCGGTTCGGCAGATTTCCATGCATTGTGAATTATCTTATTCCAGAGCTGAAGTGCATCCACATCATTTACGAATTTCGGATTATCTGAAATTATAGGATACTGCTGTCGGAAGGCCGTTTTATTTTCGACAGCTTCCATGAAATCATCGGTGATCTTGACTGAAACATTTGCACCTGTCACTTTGCCGCTTTCCATCTTCGCGTCGATAAATTTCCCCGAATCGGGATGCTTGATGGATATTGAAAGCATCAGCGCTCCCCTCCTTCCGTCCTGTGCCACTTCTCGTGTGGAATTTGAATAGCGCTCCATGAACGGGACTACACCCGTCGAGGTTAAAGCGCTGTTCAGAACGGGTGTTCCTTTTGGACGGATATGTGACAGGTCATGCCCCACACCTCCGCGTCTCTTCATCAGCTGTACCTGCTCCTGGTCGATCTTCATTATACCGCCGTAAGAATCGGAAGATCCATCATTGCCAATGACAAAACAGTTCGACAGGGAAGCAATCTGGTAATCATTTCCGATCCCGGTCATCGGCCCGCCCTGGGGTACGATATATTTAAAATCCTTGAGGACATTATAAATAAGCTCCTCAGGCAGGGGATTCTTATATTTCTTTTCTATCCGGTGGATCTCCCCCGCGAGCCTGCGATGCATGTCATCGGGTGTTCTTTCATAGAGATTACCGAATGAATCCTTTAAGGCATACTTATTTGCCCAGACACGTGCGGCAAGCTCATCACCCCTGAAATATCCGATACTTGCCTCAACGGCATTATCGTGGGAATATACTTCTCTTCCCTGTTTTTCAGGTCCTGCATTACCGTTTCCGGTATTTTCATTCTGAGCTTCAGACATGTTTTTTTCTTCTTCCACTTTTTCAGATACAATAGTTGATCCCTGGACAAATAACTCTCCCATATACTAGTTATAAATTCTGTTATCCTCTGATTTATTTGAGATTAAACACCCGCTCGACTTCAAAAGCGGGTATGTGCTAAATTAGGCAAGTGAAAATCTCCAAACAAGATAAAAAATTTAAGTTTATTAACATTATAAGGGATAGTTATTAACGGGCGGTATTTCACTGATTTATTGACTTTTACATTTGCTGTGACTTATTCTTCAACCGGCTGTCAGAATGAAGTAATTATAAATCTGCCGGTTAAAGTTGTGTTAATAATAAAAGGGGCGCCTGAGGAGGCGCCCCTTTAAAGGGTTTTTACCAGGTTACACCTTAGTTAAATATATAGCGGATCCCAATCTGCAGCCCCCAGGTCTGATATATACTCAGATAAGGAGAGTAGGTTTCTTTCGGGTAAGAACCGCCAACCTTAACCATCGAGTAGGTTGGAACATTGCCTTCATCAGGTCCTTCATACTTAAGGATTGCACCATTGTTGCTTACATTCATGTTTTTGTAAACTCCCCACTCTGAATTTAACAGGTTTCCAGCGTTAAGCAGGTCGATGCTCAGTTGCAGGGTATTTCTTGTGTTCCCGGCTTTAACGGAGAAATCCTGTACAAATCGTAAATCCAGCCTGCTCACCCAGGGTGCACGCGCAGCATAAGCTTCAGCATATTCACCCATGTGTTTGCTCAGGTAGCTGTCCTGTTCAATAAAATCAAAGAATGCGTCTTCGTCTGCTGGCGATACGAAGGTCACATCACCTCTTTTCTCAGGAATGTAAATCAGGTCGCTGGTAATACCATCGCCATTCATGTCGTTGCTATAAACAAAGCTGTTTCCATAAGGGGTGAATCCTGAATAGAACAGACTGAATGTTGAAGCCATATGATCGTTCAGATAAGGGATCCGGTATGATAATGAACCTATTACCTTATCGGGAACTACATATTGCGAACGTTGTACGGTAGCGTTATTCGGACCGTTTACTGTAATAAGGCCGTTCCATGCAGAGTTGGCAGCGCTTCCGGGCATACCCGATACTTCCTTCATCTCGGTTTTGGTATAGGCAGCCATTATGTTGAGATTATTTACCGGTTCGGTATTGATGGTCAGGTTCAGGGTGTAGCCATAGCCTTTGCTGGTATTGATAAGAACGCAGGCATCCCTGACAGAGGTATAGTACAGATTAGCAGGGAAGATGTAGCGGTTATCAGGTCCTGCAAATTTTGCCCAGGTTGCATCAGGATTTCTTACTGCATAATTATCCAGCATTACAGAATTAATATTCTTTGTAAAAATTCCTTCAGCTGTTATAGAAAACGGGAAAGCAAAAGGCACTTTATAATCAACTGCTCCGGAAGATTTCCATACCTGAGGCATCCGGAATTCAGAATCAACACCAGCAATTGAACTCGGAACGCTACCGTCTTCAGGGGTTACCTCTGTCTGGAAATCAAGGCGTTCAATCATTTCATTAACATCGGTAATAATATCGCCTGCCATCAGGTCCAACCGTGAGTCGCGGGATGTTACGTTACCATTTTTATCGAATTTGGTCTGTAACTTCATAAGCAATTGATTCATACCGGCGTTCGAAGGCATGTTAGTGAAGAATACCAGCGGCAGACGACCTGTGAACAAGCCGGTCCCGCCACGAACTACAAGTGATTTATCCGAGTTAACATCCCAGGTAAAACCAATCCGTGGCGACAGATTGATTTTTGGTGTAGGCCATTCTCCTGTATTAATATTACGACCGCCAAAATCGAGATCCAGAATGGCATTATTGGTTATAATATCATCAACAAATGAAACATTATCAGCACGTAAGCCGGCTGTCAGCTTAAAATTCTGAACAGGATTCCATTCATCCTGAATATATGCGCCAATCTGATTGAATTTAACAGCATTCGATGGAACAAGCTCCCCGTTGGCGCCATAAGTCAGAGCAAAGTCAACCGGTGCAGTCCCATCCAGGAAATCACTCAGGCTTGCATAGCGATAGTAACCTGTTCCGCTGCGCATATAATTATTATCAGCCATCTGATATTCGAAACTTAAACCTGCTGTTAATTTATGAGCATTAAGATAATAGGTGAAATTATCTGTAGCTGTGATAATCCTGTTTTTTACACCATTGTTCCATGTAAATAATTCATAGCCGGCAGAAATATAGGGATCCAATGCAGCTGCTCCCGTAGCTATATCACCACTCATAATATCAATGAAAGGGAATGGGTCGGAAGTGGATCCGCGAATATCTTCAATATTGGAGTATGTCACCAACAATTGATTGGAAATATTTTTTGTGAATCTGCTGTTCAATTCCAAAGATCCGGAATTAACAACATTATCCTGCGAATACATCGAGTTGGCATAGGACATCGAAAATTCTCCGACACGATCCTTATTACGGTCGCGATAGCTACCATCAGTTGAGTTGCCATTGGGTGGATTCCATGCAGCATTTTTTGTGTGATTGAAACGCATGCTTAATTTATTGGCATCGTTAATGTTCCAGTCAAGGCGAACGAGATATTTCAGGTTTGCTTCGTTGGCAGGGAAATCTTTAAATGAGCCTGTTTCATAGCCGTATTTACTTTTCAGGTGATCGGATACTGTTTGCAGATCGGCTTCGGTAACCCGGGAAATAGTTTGGTGATCGCTGATCCCATCTGTTGAGGCACGCCAGTAAATTACCTGTTGTGGCGTTTTTTCATATTCAAGGTTACCAAATAAGAACAACTTATTCTTAACGATCGGGCCGCCAAGAGAAAAACCATATATGGAGTTAGATTCTTTATTTCGGTCGCCAAAGTCGTGGCTCCCAATCTTATTACCCCGAAAATTTTGGTTTGTCTGATAAGTGTAAGCCGTACCCTTTATTTTATTTGTCCCCGATTTGGTAATGGCATTGATACCGCCGCCAATAAAGTTGGTCTGACGAACATCGAATGGTGCAATAACAACCTGAACTTCTTCGATAGCGTCAAGCGAAATAGGATTGCCCCCACCGGGCAGATTAGGACCCAAGCCAAAGTTATTGTTGAAATTTGATCCATCGACGGTGAAATTTGTCGAACGTCCGTCACCTCCGGAGAAACTCATTCCGTTAGTGTAGGGAGAAATCCGGGCAATGTCGCTGATGCTGCGGTTAATAGTGGGTAACACCAGCATTTGTTCACCTGAAATGTTGGTGGTAGCACCGGTTTTCGTGGTATTGAACTTTGAAGCTCTTGTACCGACAACCGTTACTTCCTGAAGTTCCTACTGGATTGTGACAGGCCAGCATTAAGCATGGTATTCTCTCCCAGCAAAAGAAAAATGTCAGTGAAGGTCCTTTTTAAATAGCCGACAAATGATATCTCCACTTTGTAAGGTCCTCCGGGACGCATACCCTCAATGGAATATAATCCCTGATTGTTTGTTGTGGCACCATAAACTGTTCCGGAAGGCCCATGGATGGCTACAATAGTCGCGCCGGCCATCGGCTGGTTCTGTTCATCTATTATCTTCCCGCTCATGGAAGATGTTGTTGATCCCTGCCCGAATGAAACCAATGCCATGGCCAGGAACAACAGTGTGGTAAAAAAATGTTTCGATAATTTTATCATATGATTCAGGATTTAAGGTTTATAAACAAATACAATTAATTCGTAATAAACTGATTTCATGGTTTTAGAAAAAAATACCCTTAATAATACCGGGCGGTTGAATTTACATTCCTTAAATGATCCGGTCAAATTAAACATAAGTAGTTGTTAACAAGTTATCATCAGCGGCTGTTAATATCTTTGCTGACTATCCATTCCATTATTTTACGGGTGGCTCCGGCATTTTCCCTCACATACTTTCCTGCTGACTGTGCGGATTTTGCATACAGCTTTTCGTCCGAAATCAGATCCTCAAGAGCTGATTTGAAATCATCATAATTCCTGTAAGGCTTTGCCCCTTCAAGCGCAATCAGATCAACCGCCTCACGGAATTTTTCATGGTTGGGTCCGAACATTACGGGAATTCCCCAGCAGGCCGGTTCAAGAATATTATGTATCCCCTTCCCGAAACCTCCCCCGACTGCCGCAATATATGCATACCGGTAAGCTGAGGAGAGCATGCCTATATTATCAATTATAATAACCCTGGCATCCTTATCCCCCTCATTATACTCTGAAAACTTAACACATTTTACCCTGAAAAGTTTTATAAGCCTTTCAATATTCTCCCGTTCAATTTCGTGAGGTGCAAAAATCCACTTCATCCGGTCGGGGTATTCATTAATATATCGTGAAATTATCTCTTCATCAGGCTTCCAGCTGCTACCTGCAAGAAACAACTTTTCATTTCCCCTGAAACTCTCAATCTGTGGTATTGATTTTGCAGAAGCTGCAATTTCGAGTACCCTGTCAAAGCGTGTGTCTCCCGCAACCGTAACATTACATATACCTATGCTTCCCAACATTTCCTCCGACTTTTGATCCTGGACAAAAACATGGCTGAACTTTTTCAGGATCTTCCTGAAAAATCCCCCGTACCATTTGAAAAAAATCTGTTCCTCTCTGAATATAGCCGAGATAAGTAAAAGAGGTATACCCTGATTATTTACAGCAGAAATATAATTATTCCAGAATTCATACTTTACAAAGATCACAAGCTCCGGCTTCAGGAGGCTTACAAATTTTTCTGCATTACCCGGTGTATCGGAAGGAAGATAACAAACTATATCAGCCTGCCCGTAATTTTTTCTTATCTCATACCCTGATGGAGAGAAGAAAGTCACTATGATTTTCATTCCCGGCATCTCTTTCTTTATACTCTCTATAACCGGTCTGCCCTGTTCAAATTCTCCAAGCGAAGCACAATGCACCCAGATAAACTTATCACCCGGACTGATGTTCTTCTCCAGGATACTGAAAGCTCCTCTCCTGCCCCTGATCAGCAACCTGGCCTTATGATTAAAAGGAGAGATCAGAAATGCAATTACCGAGAAAAAGAGAATTCCAAGATTATATAAAAGTATCATTTTAGGTTTTTGGAGGGGCAAAGGTAAGAAAAAGGCACAAAGGTGCAAAGATGTTAAGGTGTTAAGGTATTAGGGCGTTAGGACGTTAGGGCGTTAAGGCGTTAAGGTATTAGGGCGTTAGGGCGTTAGGGCGTTAAGGCGTTAGGGTGTTACGGCATTAAGGCCGTAAAACCGTAACGCCGTAACACCGCAAAACCTTTCACTTCCTTAACACTCTTACGAAAGTCCGCAAATTCTGACTATTTTTGCACCCTAACCCCCTAACCGCCTATGGTAAGACTAATAGCCCTCATAATATCAATTGTCTTACAGATAATTGCCGCATCTGTTGCAATGGGATTCATGAAAATGACCAAGTACCGACTTTCATGGATCCTGCTTTCCTCCTCCTTTGTGTTAATGGCAGTACGCAAGATCATTCAGCTGTCAGAATTACTCCGAGGTACTCCGTCATATTTCTGGCAGATATTCGACGAATGGATGGGCGTGCTGATTTCATTCATGATAATTATAGGGGTTGTGCTGATCAGGGAGATATTCTATTCACTTAAAAAAGCTGAAACAGACCGGTCAAGGACAGAGAAAAGGGTTCTGAATGCAATAATTAACACCGAAGAGAATGAAAGGAAACGATTTGCCAAAGACCTTCATGACGGACTAGGGCCCCTTCTTTCAACAGTTAAAATGTCATTGTCATCGCTTGCACCACGGATAAATGATCCTTCCGATATAGTAATACTAAACAATACAAATCACCTGGTTAATGAAGCTATCAGCACAATTAAAGATATATCCAACAACCTGAGTCCCCATATCCTTACAAATTTCGGACTGTCAAGCGCCATCGGTGCATTCACAACAAAGATCAACCAGACCAGAGCCGTTGAAATAGATCTTTAAATCGAACATGGAAAACCAGAGACTTGAAAATGACAAGGAGGTTGTATTATATCGTGCTGTATGTGAACTTATTAATAATGCCATTCAACATTCCGGCGCATCAAAGATAGAAATCGAATTAAACAAGCTTGATAAATTTATTACCTTGCAGTTTTACGATAACGGCAGGGGATTCGATACATCAAAGCTCAGCAAAGAAGATACAAAGGGATGGGGCTCTCAAATATAGAGACCCGGGTGAGAACAGTGGAAGGGGTTTTTATCCTCGAAAGCACACCCGGGAGAGGGACAAGCGCACTGATTAAGTTATGGAGTAATGAAACTCACTTGCAACCTTACCTGCACCCTGCACTTATTAATATGGTTAATATTGTTATGGATAAAATAAAATTATAATCACCGATGACCACCAGCTTTTCAGGAACGGATTAAAGATCCTCCTGAATTCATTTCCCGATTTTGAAGTTACCGGTGAAGCCTCAAACGGTGAGGAATTTCTCAAATTAATCCAGTCTGTAACTGCCGATATTACACTTATGGATATCAATATGCCGGAAATGGATGGCATTGAGGCAACAAGAAGAGGGCTGAAGATGTTTCCCGCGATCAACATTATTGCACTCTCAATGTATGGCGAGGAAGATTACTACTACCGTATGGTGGATGCAGGAGCAAAAGGCTTTCTTCTGAAGGATTCCGATCTATCCGAAGTGAGGGAGGCCATCCTGACTGTGATGAAGGGCGGCAGCTATTTCTCCCAGGAATTACTTTACCATGTCATTCAGAAGTTCAAGCACCGCGAGCAGGAAAGCAAAGCAGCCAACCTCAGCAGGAGAGAAAAAGAGATCCTGTCCAAAATATGCGAGGGGCTGTCGAACCAGGAAATAGCCGACACCCTTTTCATAAGTAAAAGAACCGTCGATAAGCACAGGGCTAACCTCCTCGGAAAAACCAATTCAAAAAATACGGCAAGTCTTATCCTCTTTGCCATTAAAAATAAACTTATCGAGATTTAAGATGGCAGAATTTCATAACCTTGGTCAGGCAGGAGAAGAGGAAGCTGTAAAATATCTTGAGGAAAGAGGTTATAAGATCCTGATGCGAAACTGGAAGGCGGGCAAACATGAGATCGATATAATCGCTGAAACAAATGAGTTTATAGTATTTGTTGAGGTTAAAACACGGTCGGAGGATTATCTTGTTAATCCGTCAGAAGCTGTTACACGCGAAAAACAAAGATCGATTATATTTGCTGCCGATACTTTCATTAAAGAGATATAATATAGACAAGGAGAGCCGTTTTGATATAATTACTGTAATTAAAAAAGGTCTTTCTTATCAGACAGAACATATTGATGATGCTTTTTACCCGACTCTGAAATAACTTTAATAATTCATATACTTTTTGAATCCTTTGTTTTACAAATCATTACCATGAAACCCACATGTTATACTAACACAAACACTTATGAATATGATTTTATCAACATGTGGGTTCCCTGTCTGCCGACAGGCAGGCATCATACCTTTAATATCAAAATTATATTATGATGAAACCCACATGTATTGCAAACACAAACACGTATGTATATAATTTTCAGACATGTGGGTTCCATCAGGCCATTAAAATAAAAATTATATACTGATGAAAAAACAGATCCTTTCGTTTGTAATTTTTATAACTATTATAGTACCCTCATTTTCACAGAGGAAGGAAAAACCTTCAGCTCCGGCTGCTGAAGAAGTTTATAAATTCACGACCACAATTGATCTTAAAGCAACCCCGGTGAAGAACCAGGCAGTAACCGGCACATGCTGGTCATTTGCCACAACTTCTTTCATTGAATCTGAACTTATCCGTCTCGGGAAAGGCGAATATGATCTTTCAGAAATGTATATTGTAAGACACAATTATATTAACAGGCTTAAGGATAATTACCTCAGGATGGGAAAGGGAAATATTGAAGAAGGCAGCAATGCACACGACTGGATGAGGGTGTTCAGTGAATCAGGAATTGTGCCGGATGAGGTTTATACAGGACTTAATTATGGATCACCAGTCCATAATCACAGGGAACTTCAGCTTTTCATTAAAGCAATTGCCTCAGTACCGATTCAGCTCAGGTATGAAAGTAACCAATACAGGGAAATTTTAAATTCAACGCTTGATACTTTCCTTGGAAAGATACCCGGATCCTTTACATATAATGGTGTGGCTTTTACCCCTGAATCCTTTTCCGCCAAGCCTTGGGATCAATCCGGATGATTATATCGAGCTGACCTCCTTTACACATTTCCCGTTTTACACCGAAGGAGTCCTTGAGATTACTGATAACTGGGCAATGGCAGGTTTTTATAATGTGCCACTTGATGAACTGATTGAAATAATGAATTATTCATTGCAAAACGGATATACTGTAAACTGGGATGGGGATACCAGTGAGGAAGGATTTTCATTTTCAGCGGGGGTTGCCGCAAATCCTCTCAGTTTATTTAACGAAAGGGCTTCAAGACAAGGCAGACCGAGAGCTGAAAGAGCGCAGCAACCTGAACCGTGGACTCTTCATCCGGTTCCGGAAGTAAATGTCACGCAGGAGATCCGTCAGACCGGCTTTGAAACTTTTACTACAACTGATGATCATGGAATGCATATTACCGGAATGGTCAAGGACCAGAATGGTAAAATATATTATAAAACAAAAAATTCATGGGGCCCTGACCGGAGTCCCTTTGGAGGCTACCTTAACATGTCGGAAAGCTATGTCCGTGCAAAGACGTTGTTCATAATGGTCAACAGGAACGGGATACCGCCGTCCATCAGAACAAAACTGGGATTATAAGTCAGAGGGTTTTGAGGTTTTCGCCGGCTTTGCGGTTTTACGGCCTTGCAGTCGTGCGGTCGTGCAGTCGTGCGGTCAGGTAAGAGTAAGCTTTTGCTCTGAGCTCTGTGCCCTGAGCCCTGAGCCTTATTCCAATAAAAGATTACAGCCTCTGATATCGCTGCTGTCAAATCTGCCGAGGACCTCAAAACTGTTGTCCGGGGTGGAGCTTACCGAGATCATCGGTTGCGATGAATGAGCATGAATTTATGTTCGCAAGGTCAATTATATTTATTCCCCCGGTTTTCCCGGATCCCTGAAGATTGAAAGAGGATCAAGAGGATCCCTGATAACGATTTTCATCCAGGGCGGGCAGAAAAAGATGCCATCGCCTTTTGAATATGCCTGACTTAACAGTTCTGTCATCCCGTATTCGGAATGTACAGAATCAAATTCATTTTCTTTTTCAGAACAGAATGCAGTTCCTCCCTGATCATCTCTTTCCTCCTGCCTTTCATTCCGCCGGTTTCCATCACAATAACTCCTGAAAGATCCGGTGAATATTTCTCTGACATATCCAGAAGTGCAAAGCTTACGCCAATTAAAAGAACTTTCCAGTTTCCGGCTTTAGCAGAGGCAATGTTTGACAACAGATCATTAACATTTTCCCTGTAAAACCCGCTGAAAGGCAGTAGCTTTGTTCTATCAGCCTGTCAACCATATAAATAAGGGATGAATTACCTCTTTCCGTATAGGAAGGCAGTAATGCGGCGATCATATAATCTGACGGATTGCCGTAGAACATAGAAAATGACAGGCAGAAAGCTCTCTTCATATAATCCGGCATCGGTTACATAATGCCTGCTTGTCATCTTTCCGCTTGTCCCGCTGCTTTCAAAAACAAGATACCGGGAATGAACTCCCGAAACCACTTTATGCTTCTTAAAGAACGATACAGGAAGGAACGGAATATCCTCAACTCTGATAACAGCATCAGGATCAATGCCCAGATATTTTATGAAACTTTTGTAGACCTGATTATTCTCAGCCTGATAATTAAATACTTCAAGAGTTTTTCTTTGAAAATCAGACTGATCCGCTATGTTAAAAATTGTATTTACAAAATCCGGTTTCATTTACCGGGAAAGGTTAAGGTTCCGTCAGGCTGATAAACCCATTCAAACTGGCATTCAACATATTCAAAGGTTTCCCTGATTTCCGTTTTGATTGAAATGATCCGAATCTTGGCATATTTGTCGGTACCTGTTCTATACAGCCATACCTGATTTATCTTCAGAGATACTGCAGATGCGAGCCATTGGGAGGCACTTGCAGATGTCAGTTTATCAAATGCGTCCCTTGCAGAGGTTTGATCAGCATATTCCCCGTACTTGCTGAAAGAGTTCTTCAGGTTATTTGCTTCAAAAGATATTGCGGAGCCATCCCTGAAAATTATGATATCCGGAGGTGGTGTTTCAATATTTGAGACCAGTTTGCCCTCAGAGAACAGGAACCCATAATTAATAAAAGTCTGACTTTGCTGATCGAGAATCAGTTCATTATTTATAGTTGCAGTTCCTGAAGTATCAGGATCTCATTCCTGTTGCAGGAATACAGCAGAAGACAAAGAATACATATAAACAAATAAGTTTCCCCTCCTTTTAAAGGAGGGGTGGCCGGGATTGCTGATTTTGAAATGTTTACAATTCTGCTTTCCCGGCCGGGGTGGTTGATAATTTGCTGTCTTCTCAATTTTCTTCTTTCAAATTCTTTGACTTTAATTGATCCCAAAAAACGGATTCAGCGGAAGTGGACTTATTTCTCAGAATTACATCAACCACCCCGGCCAGACATTTATATTTCTGCACGATTGATGGTTTTGTTGTCTGGCCACCCCTCCTTAAAAAAGGAGGGGAAACTTTTGTCGCCAAACCTCCTTAAATTGACGGCTAGGTCCCTCCCAGGGGATTTCTGTAGCCTCTGTGCCTTTGCACCGTTGAGCCGCTGCGCCTTTGCACCCTACTTATTCCCCCCGTATCGCAACTATGCCCGGAAGCTTCTTACCTTCCATATATTCAAGCATTGCTCCTCCGCCGGTTGACACATAGCTGACCTTATCTGCAAGTCCGTTCTTATTGATCGCAGCAACCGAATCGCCACCTCCGATAAGTGTGAAAGCACCCTTTTCAGTTGCTTTTGCCACTGCTTTGGCAATGGCTGTAGTCCCTTTTGAGAATTTATCCATTTCAAAAACACCCATGGGACCGTTCCAGAGCACGGTTTTGGAATTCAAAATCACCTCTTCAAATAGTTTGATTGATTTTTCACCAATGTCGAGTCCCATCCATCCGTCCTTAACATCGTCAATAGCAGAAATGTATGTTTCAGCTGCAGCATCAAATTTATCAGCATTGATCCCGTCGACCGGCAGAAGGAGGTTAACCCCTTTGACTTTGGCTTTTTCAAGGACGGCTTTTGCCACATCAAGCTTATCGGCCTCACAGAGTGAATTGCCGATATTGCCACCCATGGCTTTGATGAAAGTATATGTCATCCCTCCTCCGATTATGAGATTATCAACTCTGTCGAGAAGATTTTCAATTATCATGATCTTATCCGAAACTTTGGCCCCGCCCATAACAGCCGTGAAGGGTTTACCCGGATTCTTAAGGATCTTATCCATTGCTGCAAGCTCACTGTTAATCAGGAAGCCGAACATCCTTTTATCTTCGGCAAAGTAATCTGCAATAACTGCTGTGGTTCCATGAGCCCTGTGAGCAGTACCGAAAGCATCATTCACATATACATCGGCATATCCTGAAAGCTTTTTGGCCATTTCTTTCTGTTTTACCTTCAACGCCGCCTTTGCAGCTTTCTTTTCCTCTTCAGTGGCTGTTTCAGGAAGAACAGGCTTGCCTTCCTCTTCAGGATAGAAGCGGACATTCTCGAGAAGAAGAACCTCTCCCGGCTTCAGCGCTGCCGCCATATTAACCGCTGATTCACCCAGACAATCATCAGCAAACTGAACTTTCATCCCCAGATGCTTTTCAAGCACCGGAAGAACAGGTTTCAGGGAATATTTTTCCATCCTTCCCTCAGGCCTGCCAAGATGCGACATCAGAATACATGCACCACCATCACTGATGATCTTCCTTATTGTCAGCAAAGCGCCTCTTATCCTTGTGTCATCAGTTACAGCAAATGTTTTTTTATCAAGCGGTACATTGAAATCGACCCTGACAATGGCCTTTATACCTTTAAAATTGAAATCCTGAATCATTTTCATATATCAATAGTTTTATGGTTTGTTCCTTCAAAATTTTAAAGCATACAAACCTAATTAATTTTTAAATATCATTTATCTGAATACCTATCTAGACATTTAAACAGAACGATACCTGATTTAAGATGTTACTAATATTAAAAGTTTAATTAATTTTGAAGAAAAACTATGGCAAAAATTACACTTAAAGGAAATCCGGTCAATACATCCGGAAATCTTCCTGCAAAGGGAAGCAAAGCCCCTGAATTTAAATTAGTCCGGTCAGATCTGAGCTCCCTTGCTTTATCAGAGCTGAAAGGGAAAAAACTCCTGTTGAATATTTTCCCGAGTCTGGGAACATCAGTATGCGCTACAGCACTCAGAAAATTCAACCAGTTAGCTTCAGGTATGACTAATACAATGGTACTGGCGATTTCAAAAGATCTGCCGTTCACCCATAAAGATTTCTGTGCAGCGGAAGGGATTAATAATGTTCTTACACTTTCAGGTTTTAGAGACAATCTGTTTGGCAAAGCTTATGGGGTGGATATTCTTGATGGATTATTTGAAGGACTCTACGCAAGGAGCGTTGTAATTCTCGATGAAGAAGGGAAAGTTATTTATACTGAGCTTGTTCCCGAAATAGGGCAGGAACCCGATTATGATGCAGCACTTAATGCATTAAAATAGCTCCCTTACAGATAAATGAACTTCTCACAAATTCCCGGACAAAAAGAAGTTATTTCAAGGCTGATCCGATCGGTTAAGGATGAGAGGGTCAGCCATGCCCAGATCTTAACGGGACCTGAAGGATGCGGATCCCTTGCAATGGCACTGGCTTATGCAAAGTACATCAGCTGTGAGGACAGGTCAGAAGATGACTCATGCGGAAAATGCAAGTCGTGCGTGAAATATGAAAAGATGATCCACCCGGATCTTCATTTCGTATTTCCTGTAATTAAAAAAGACAGAAAAGACACAGAGCCTGTAAGCGATTCTTTTATTGAATCGTGGAGAGAATTTGCAGGGAAGTCTCCGTATTTTACCCTGAACGGTTGGCTCAATTCGATTGAGGTCGGCAACGCCCAGGGGCTTATCTTTTCATCCGAAGCAGCTGAAATAATTAAAAAGCTGAGCCTTAAGACCTTTGAATCGGATTTCAAAATAATGATCATCTGGCTGCCTGAAAAGATGCATACTTCCGCAGCCAATAAACTTCTCAAACTGATCGAGGAACCACCTGAAAAAACAATATTCCTCCTGGTTTCCGATGAACCCGACAAGGTTATCCCGACAATACTTTCAAGATGCCAGCTGATAAGACTACCGGGATTTTCGAATGATGAGATCACCGGTTATCTTATTGATATACTTAAAGCTGACAGGCAGAAAGCTGTTGAAATAGCCAGAGTCGCCAACGGCAACATAATAAAGGCCAAAGAGCTCTTTGAAAATGAAGATTCATCCTCCCGGAACCTTGACAGGTTCAAAAACCTGATGCGCTTTGCATGGAAAAGAGATATTATTTCAATTCTTAGCTGGTCGGAAGATATCTCTGCTACGGGAAGAGAGGCACAAAAGAATTTCCTTTCATATTCCCTGAGGATCCTGAGGGAAAATCTTATGCTGACCCTTGGCCAGCAAAACAATAACCTCGTTTTTCTTGCCGGAGAAGAAGCTTCCTTTTCAGGAAATTTCCATCCATTTATAAACACAGAAAATATTTATAACCTCACGGATGAATTCAATCTTGCCTTTTCCCATGTTGAAGCAAACGGCAATCCAAAAATAATCTTCCTCGATCTTGCCCTGAAGGTTACACGGTTCATCAGCAGAACGGGAAAAGGATAATTGAAAATGATCCATTTATTCACTACTTTTGCGGTTTGATCTCAGCAGAGGCGGAATTCTATGACAGATAATGAAGAATTACAAGGTCAGGCGGGTGAAGATATCCATGTGCCTGATATAAAATATAAACCCGGATGTAATAAACTGGATTCTTTTAACTGGCTCAAACATCTTCCCGAATGTGTCAGCGATAATGAGATTAGTTGAAGTCAGATTTAAGAATACCCGGAAAGGTTTCTACAGAAATGTAAACAACCTCCGGCTTGAAATTGGGGATGTTGTTGCAGTAGAAGCTTCACCGGGGCATGATATCGGAAGAGTATCAATGACCGGCAGACTTGTGTATGAACAGTTGAAAGAACTTAAAGTATTACCCTGTTCCGACGACCTTAAGAAAGTATACCGGAAAGCCAAATCCGTGGATATTCAGAAATGGGAAGAGTCAAAAAAGAATGAAACCCATACAATGCTCCGCTCGAGACAGATCACCGAAGAGCTCAAGCTGAATATGAAAATCGGGGATGTGGAATACCAGGGTGATAAAACCAAGGCAATATTCTATTATATTGCTGATGAAAGGGTCGATTTCAGGCAGCTTATAAAGGTACTGGCTGAAGAATTCAAGGTCAGGATCGAAATGCGCCAGATAGGTGCACGTCAGGAAGCCGGAAGAATAGGAGGTATAGGCTCATGCGGAAGAGAATTATGCTGCTCAACCTATATTACAAATTTTATTTCGGTAACAACCACACATGCGAAATTCCAGGAATTATCCCTGAATCCCCAGAAACTTGCAGGACAGTGCGGTAAGTTGAAATGCTGCCTGAATTTTGAATTTGATTGTTATGTGGATGCCCAGAGAGGCTTTCCTTCAAGGGATATCTCGCTTGAAACAATGGAAGGAACAGCATATTTCCTGAAGATGGAAGTTCATAAAGGGATTTACTGGTACACCACCGACCCTCATTCAACAGCAAACATTATCCCGGTACCTGTCGACAGAGTGAAGAGAAATCCAGGCAATGAATAAGAAGGGAATAAAGCCGGACCGGATCCTTGAACACGGAAATGACTGGGAATCAGCGGCTCCCTCTGAAGATCTTCTGCAAAACAACAGCCTTACAAGGTTTGATCCCGGCCCAGCCGGCGAAAAAACAGCGCCATCACTCCAATAAAAAGAAAAACAGGAGACCCAATGACAACAGGAATAAATAACAGCAGGAAGCTTCTGGTCACCGTTATTCTATTATGCACTTGCCGCCTGCGGCAGGAATATATTGTTTACCGATTCAGCCGCAATGCCTGAAAAAACATGGCATATTTCAAACATTCCCGGAATTCAGCTATGATGCGAGTGATACGGTAAGCAAAACAAATGTATCATTCACTATCCGTACCGGCTCCGATTTCCCTTTCCGTAATATTTTCCTGTTCGTTACCGCAATATCCCCGACGGTAAAAGCATTGACAGATACCCTGGAATATGAGCTTGCCAATGAAAAGGGAAACTGGTATGGAAAAGGATCCGGTGATGTACATGAACTTAACCTGCCATACCGGTCAAATGTCTTCTTCCCCCTGAAAGGCACCTTATGTTTTTAAAATCCAGCATGGCATGAGGACAGGTGACCTCAAAGGAGTCTATGATCTTGGATTAAGGATTGAAAAAATTAAAATCTGATCACCGGTAGTGGGAAAGAATAAGCTGGCCAGATGGGCTGAACTGGATACTTTCAAAAATGTAATACAATCTGATCCACGGAGTTCAACCAGGCAGGACCATCCCATAAAGGGAAAGTGGAAAAAGGAAATATTCCGGAATGAAAATCCCGTAATACTTGAGCTTGGATGCGGAAGAGGAGAATATACAACAGGATTATCAGAAAAATTCCCGGGAAATAACTATATCGGAGTTGACATTAAAGGCGCCAGGATGTGGCGCGGAGCCAAAACAGCACATGAAAAAAACATTCCAAATGCTGCATTCCTCAGAACAAGGATAGAGTTTATCGGAAAATTCTTCGCAGAGGATGAAGTTGACGAAATATGGCTTACCTTCCCTGACCCACAGCCCGGTAATAAGAATTCTAACAAAAAGCTTACATGCCCGTGGTTTCTCAACCTTTACCGCAGCTTCCTGAAAAACAACGGAACTATTTATCTGAAGACAGATAATGAAGAACTTTTTAATTATACCAGGTCGCTGGCTGAAAAAAATAAGCTCCCTGTACTTATATCAACTTCCGACCTGTACGGGGAAGATCACCTGAGATGATATATTTTCGATCAGAACTCATTACGAAAATAATTATCTGAGAGAAGGCCGGAAGATCCATCTGCTGGCTTTCAATCTGCCTAAAAACAGGATCATTGAAGACGAAATCTCAAAATACTTCGGGAGATAATGATTTTTTCGATCTGGTTTATGAGATTACAAAGCTCATACCCCACGGGAGAGTAACATCCTATGGGGCTATTGCAAGGTATCTCGGATCTGGCAGATCGGCCAGAACTGTCGGCTGGGCGCTGAATGCCTGTCATACCCGTCCTGACTTCATTCCGGCACACAGGGTGGTGAACCATCAGGGCCTTCTTACAGGAAAACATCATTTCGGCAATTCAACAACAATGGAACAGCTTCTCGCAAATGAGGGAATTGTTGTTGAAAACGATAAGGTTATTGATTTCAGGGAAAAATTCTGGGACCCTTCGGTTGAAATCGATCCTTTCAATTTATAAAATCCTTGAACTGATGCATTCATGAATTCCGTAATGGCATCCTTTAATTATCTGGTTTATAAACAAATAAGTTTCCCCTCCTTTTGAAGGAGGGGTGGCCGGGGTTACTTATTTTAAAATGTTTACAATTCTACATTCCCGGCCGGGGTGGTTGATTTATTAATCAAAACTTAATGTTGTTTCGAAAAAACTTCTTTATCTCATTCAAAACAATTTCAGGCTCCTGAAACACAAACCTGTTCTCAAACCTGAGCACAGTGAATCCCAAGGCTTCAAGATATTTGTCCCTGGTCATATCTTTCTGAATCTGTACTGAATCCCCATGAGGATCTCCATCAAGCTCAATTATCAGCTTTTCGGACGGACAATAGAAATCAACGATATAATTACCGATACTTTGCTGTCTTCTGAATTTTCTTCCTTCAAGATTCTTTGACTTTAATTGATTCCATAAAACAGATTCAGCAGAAGTGGACTTATTTCTCAGATATGATCTGAGAAGTTTGAGACTTTTTCGGTTGTAGAGGTGATTGTTATCCATTAAAATAAAAGTAATAAAAAAATAGATCAACCACCCCGGCCAGACCATTTATATTTCTGCACGTTAGATGATTTTGTGGTCTGGCCACCCCTCCTTAAAAAAAGGAGGGGAAACTTTTGTCCCCAAAACTCCTAAGGTTGTTTATCTTTCAATTTTGTACTAAAAGAAAAAAATAGTAATATTGCCCTCTATTTATATTTAATTTAAATAAAAATAAAAACATCAGTCATGTCAGATACTATATCAATAAAAGAACGTGTAATAAAGGCACTTAACAGAGTAAGACCATATCTTCAGTCGGATGGCGGCGATATTGAATTAATTGATGTTAGTGATGATATGGAGGTTAAAGTAAAACTTACGGGTGCATGCCACGGCTGCCCTTATGCAATGCAGACACTGAAAGCCGGAGTAGAACAGGCAATTATGAAAGAGGTTCCCGAAATAAAAAGAGTAATTTCAGCCTGAAAGAAACAACTGACCAATTTTAATTACCTTTGAAATACTATACTCAGCTTAAGTTAGTTTATAGTATTAAAAGTCATCTATTGTCTTCACTGAAAGCCGTATATAAATATCTGGCAATTCTCGGCCTGATTCTCCTTCCGGTAAATTGCTCGGTCGAAAAAAATACCGGCACTACCAGGTTCTATCATGGGCTGACTGCCAGATATAATATCTATTTCAATGGCTATGAAAGCTTTAAATCAGGGATACTTAAGGTAACCAACGGATATACAGACGATTATGCCGATTTGTTGAGAGTCTTTGAATTCAGCGATCCGGCAACAGCTTCCCTGTGCAATTCAGATATGGATCAGGCCATCCTTAAGGCATCAAAGGTTATCTCACTCAAATCCATAACAGCCAGGCCTGAGGTGAAGGACAAAAAGAAACAGGCACCTGCCGAAAACGATCTGCTGAACAGGAAAGAATATAATGAATGGGTCGATGACAGTTATCTGCTGATAGGCATAGCACGTTTTTACAAGCATGAATATAATGAAGCAACAGCTGTCCTTAATTATTCTATTACGGAGGCTAATGACCCGATGATCAAAAAGGAAGCCTCAATCTGGCTATCAAGGCTGTTCAATGAAACAGCCAGGTATACAGATTCCTACCGCATCCTGAATGAGATCGATATAGAAAGCGAATCATCCCGTCCTTTGAAGGGGATGTATTATACAACTATGGCCGACCTGTTCATCAAACAGAAAAGATATGCCGAAGCAATTGATCCGCTTGATAAAGCCCTGGAATATGTTTCCGGCAAAAGGACCCGTTACAGGCTTACATATCTGCTGGCCCAGCTTAATGAACTTGAAGGGAATGCAGCAACAGCCACTTCGCTCTACAGGAAGGTAGTTAAAATGAATCCACCTTACGACGTTGAATTCAATGCAAGAATAAATATTGCCGGAGTATTTGATATAAATTCCGGAAATCCCGCTGAGATCCGCAAAGAGCTGGAAAAAATGCTTAAGGATTCAAAGAACACCGACTTTCAGGATCAGATCTATTACTCACTCGCCAATCTGTCGATGAAAGCCGGGAATGAAAAAGAAGCGCTGGAATATTTCAGGAAATCAGTATCATCCTCATCTTCAAACCAGAACCAGAAAGGAAGATCCTACCTGGCCCTGGCTGATCATTATTATAAGAAGCCTGACTTCATGAGTGCCGGGAAATATTATGACAGTACTGTCTATTTCCTCGATCAAAAACATCCCGATTATCTTTCACTTAAAGCCAAATCGGAGAATCTCAATGCTGTTGTCTCACAACTTGTAATAATCCAGACCGAGGATAGTCTCCAGAAGGTTGCAACCATGCCGGAATCCGAAAGGAATGCTTTTATTACGAATATAATCAATGAAGTAACAAAAGCCGAAGCTGAGGGTGCATCTTCAGATTATTCTGACAGGTTCAACATGGGGCAGTATTATGAGAATGAGAGGCGCTTCCAGGGGAATATTGAGCAGGAAGGGAAATGGTACTTCTATAACCAGTCTGCACTTACCTTCGGAAGGACTGAATTCAGACGACGTTATGGCGACAGGAAACTTATAGATAACTGGAGAAGGGCAAATAAGGCTACTGTTTCCCCGGCTCAGAACGCAGAGGGGACGGAAGAGAACAGACAACAGGCCGGGCCTGACACTGCAAAAGCTCTCCTTGACAATAAGAAACCTGAATTCTATCTTATAAACCTGCCTCTGACCGATTCACTTATGGCAGCATCCAATGAACGGATTGCCTTTGCATACCTCGATGCAGGCCTGGCCTATTCTGATAAAATCGGTGATAATGTCAGAGCAACCGAATCGCTGGAGAATCTCCTGAGACGCTTCCCTGAACATGAACTTGTTCCTGAGGCATTGTACACTCTTTACAAAATTAACCAGCAGTCAAACAGCGCAATGGCTGAGACTTACAGGCAAAGACTGCTGGAGAAATTCCCTTCAACCGAATATTCTAAGATATTATCCGACCCTGATTATTATGAGAAAAAACGTGCCGAAATGAAATTGTCTGAAGAGATCTATGCTCAGGCTTATAATGAATATACACTTGAAAATTTCACCGGCGCAGTTTCTCAGATTGATGAGGCAATGAAAAAATATGATAAGAGCTCACTGGCTCCGAAATTCATGCTTCTGAAAGCCTATTCTCTGGCAAGAATTACTGACGAACGTACATTTAAGGATGAGCTGAATAAACTGATCAAACAGTGGCCGGAGAGCCCGGAAAGTAAAAAAGCAGGTGAGATCATTGCTTTCCTCAATGTAAAAATCCCCGAGCTGAAAATCGAGGAAGAAACAGTTATAGCAAGGGAACTGTTTGTTGCAGATACAACAGGATCACATGTTTTCGTCCTCATAATAGCCGATCCGGCATTTAACATAAACCTGGCAACTTTTGATGTGATAAGTTACAATATAGATAATTACACTAACAATAATTTCAGGACCGAAGGGACTGTTACCGATAAGAAATATATTATGATCACGGTATCGGGATTCCTCAACTATACGCAGGCGATGGATTATTATAGTAACTTCGTGACGGAAAAACTCGTAAGGAATTCTTCCGGGGCAAAGATGTTCACATTTGTAATAAACGATACAAATCTTAAGGCACTGAGTGAAGATAAAAACCCGGAAAGGTATCTTCTGTTCTTCAAAGAAAATTTTCTTCCGGAATAAGCTGGCTGAATGAGAAAAATAAAGATCCTATGGACAGACGATGAGGTGGAAGCGCTGAAGCCTCATATCATTTTTCTCCGGGACAAAGGTTACGAAATAGACACATGTTCAAACGGGAATGATACAATTGACCTGGTAAAGCAGACTTCCTACGATCTCATTTTCCTTGATGAGAATATGCCCGGACTGAGCGGAATTGAAACACTCCGGTTTATAAGGGAAGTGCGGCCTGATATACCTGTTGTGATGATCACCAAGAGCGAGGAGGAGGATATCATGGAGGCTGCAATAGGATCGGCAATAGAATATTATCTTATCAAGCCTGTCAAGCCAAATCAGATCCTTCTGGCAATAAAAAAAATCCTCGATCAGAAGAGGCTTGTTACCGAAAAGACAACAACTGATTACCGTCTTGAATTCAACCGGATAGGCAATATGATCTCTTCGGCCTCAACACCTGCCGACTGGGCGGAACTCTACCGGAAAATAGTTTTCTGGGAGAATGAACTTGAGAAATCATCAGATCCCGGGATGCAGGAGATCCTGAAAATGCAGGAAAATGAAGCAAACGGTTCATTCTGCAGATTCGTCATGAAAAACTACCTTTCCTGGCTTAGCCCCGGACAAAAGAGTTCTCCACTGTTATCGCCATCACTGTTTAA
This sequence comes from uncultured Bacteroidales bacterium, assembly GCA_963700275.1. Taxonomy (GTDB): domain Bacteria; phylum Bacteroidota; class Bacteroidia; order Bacteroidales; family VadinHA17; genus LD21. The sequence goes on from CAVOWZ010000010.1 coordinate 59,389, forward strand.
CTCAAAAATCTTTCCGCACATAACAAAAGGTCAGCCGCTCTTTTTCATACTTATCGATAATATGAGATTTGACCAGTGGAAGGTAATTTCCGCGGAGCTGGCGGGAATGTACAGGATCCTGGAAGAAGATATTTATTACAGCATACTCCCTACTTCAACACAGTTCAGCCGCAACGCGATATTCTCGGGGCTTATGCCCCTGCAGATAGCGAATATGATGCCCGAATACTGGATCGGTGACGATGAAGAAGAAGGCAAGAATACATTTGAGGAAGAGCTTTTTAAAAGCCAGCTTGCACGAAAAAAACTGAACTACAAATGGTCGTATCATAAAATAAGCAGCGGTCAGGAGGGAAAAAAGCTTAATGATAAGGTCAGGCAGATGCTTGAGAACGATATTAATATCCTTGTATTCAATTTTGTCGATATACTTTCTCATGCACGGACAGAGATTGGTCTGATCCGCGATCTTGCAAGCGATGAGCCTGCATACAGGAGCCTCGTAAGGTCGTGGTTCATTCATTCATCCTTATTTGAACTGCTTAACATGCTGTCGTCTCATCCTGTAAAGGTTGTTTTCAGCACCGACCACGGTACTATAAGGGTCCAGAACCCTGTAAAAATAATCGGCGACAGGAAAACATCAGCTAACCTCCGTTACAAGATGGGCAGGAACCTGAATTACAATGCCGGCGATGTATTCGAGGTCCGGGATCCGGCCACCGCTTTCCTTCCAAAATCAAATATTACAAGCAGGTATATCTTTGCAATTAACAAGGATTATCTCGTTTACCAGAATAATTTTAATTATTATGCCGGTTACTACAAGGATACTTTCCAGCATGGCGGCATATCAATGCAGGAAATGTTGCTGCCTGTAGCCCTGCTTGAACCTGTCAATAAATAAATGAAGATCGTCCTGAGAGATATAAGTAAGATACCTGAAGTGGTAAAACTGCTTTTAACACTTTCGAAGGGGAAAAAATTGTTTGCCTTTTATGGCCCGATGGGATCGGGGAAAACGACAATAATTAAAGCAATCTGCAGCGAGCTGGGGGCAATCAGCCAGACAAGCAGCCCTTCGTTCACTCTTGTAAATGAATACCTGACAAAGGATGGAAAGACTTTATATCATATTGATTTTTACAGGATAAAAAAACAGGAAGAGGTATTTGATTTCGGGATTGAGGAATATTTCGCCTCGGAGTCATACTGCTTCATGGAATGGCCGGAACTGATCGAAGAGATCCTTCCTCCCGAAACATATAAGATAAGAATTACAGTGGGCGATAAGGAGGAGCGATACCTTGATGTACCCTGAGTTATACTTTTGGCTCCTAAATTCAATTTTTATACCTTTGATGCAACAACGTAACCCCTGATATGAACGAAAAAAACAAGAGCGGAAAAGTAAATCTGGGGAACAGCGCCCTGATGCCAAAAGAAGAACACCTTGAAACCAGGGTAAGATCCAGGAGAATCTCGATCGGCATTCCCAGTGATCTTAAAGATGACGAGAAACGGGTTGCTCTTACTCCTGAGGCAGTTAGTCTGCTTGTTGAATCGGATAATGAAGTAGTAGTTCAAAAAGGTGCCGGCGGCGGTGCAAATTATTCCGACAAGGATTACAGTGAAAATGGAGCCATAATTTCGGAATCACCCGCAAGGGTTTATGGCTCAGACGTTGTAATTAAGGTTGCCCCTTTTACAGCAAAAGAGACTGAATATCTCAAAGGGAATCAGGTGGTGATGTCGTACCTGAATGTCCTTAAACTAAGTGAGGAGACCCTTGCCGGTCTCATCAGGAAAAAAGTTACGGCAATAGCTTTCGAGAAGATCCGCGACAACAATGGTATTATGCCGGTTATCGAATCGATGAGCGAAATAAGCGGAGTGACTTCAATAATGCTGGCTTCGGATTATCTCAGTAATCTTCATGGAGGCAAAGGGGTGATGCTGGGCGGGATAACGGGGATCCCACCAACCGAAGTTATTATCCTCGGGGCAAATACTGCCGGGGAATATGCTGCAAGAGCAGCTCTGGGACTGGGAGCACAGGTAAAGATCTTTGACAAATCGCTTCAGCGCCTGAAAAAATTTGAAATGCTGATGGGACAAAGGCTTCATACTTCAGTTTTTCATCCCCAGGTGCTGAAAAAAGCATTAAGGTCAGCAGATGTACTTATTGGTGCAATCGAGCTTGCAGATCTCAGACCATGGTATTATGTTACTGAAGATATGGTCCGGTCGATGAAAAACAAGGCTGTAATAATCGATCTGAGCATCGACAGGGGAGGCTGCATTGAAACAACCGAATGCCGTGCACTGGCGGATCCTGTTTATGAGAAACATGGTGTGATACATTTTTCGGCATGGAACCTTCCTTCAAGGGTTGCCAGAACAGCTTCAATGGCGCTGAGCAACATCTTTGCACCCCTTCTACAGAATATGGCTGAATCGGGAGGCATCACACAGCTCCTTAAGAATGACACTGGTTTCCGAAGCGGGGCCTATCTCTATAACGGGATCCTGACAAATGAAACCCTTGGCCAGAAATTCAATATACTTTCGAAAGATCTTGATCTTCTGCTAACAGCTTTCTGATTATCAGATATAAAAAAACACAGCTTCATCTTTCCTGATCTCAATCTTTGCCTGCCTTCCGATATAAAATGCACGGTTGTCATCGGTATGCCCTGCCGGGAAGCCTGACAGTAGCGGATATTTATATCCTGCAACTGCTTCGGAGATTATCTGCCCGGCACTTTTCCCCCATGGTATTTTAGTTTCTTTCATTTCCGTGAATCCCCCGGAAACAAGAGCCGATAATCCCCTGAGTTTGCCGGCAAGCGTCAGGGATTTCATCATCCTGTCGAGATGGTAATAATATTCACCGGTATCTTCAATAAAAAATATCCTCCCGCGTGTCTTCGGTTCGGCAACAGAACCGATGAGACTGTAAAGAAGTGAAAGGTTCCCTCCCGTTACTTCGCCGGTCACATCTGCCGGCCTCACAAAATCTCCCTTCCATCTGACCGGCTTCAGATGACCGAACAATGCTCCATGAAGAGATTCAAGGGTTTCGGGACTAGTCTGCTTTCTACTGAAGTTCAGTGGCATCTCACCATGGATCGAAATAATATTCTCTTTTACGCTCAGCCAGGTAAGAAGGATGGTTATATCACTGAATCCCACAAACCATTTCGGATTCCTTTTAAGCGCTGAGAAATTCAACCTGTCAATTATTCTAAGCATTCCATAACCGCCTCTTGAACATAAAACAGCTTTTATGTTCTTATTATCAGTCACTTCCTGAAGATCTGAAATCCTTTCACTGTCGGTTCCGGCGTAAGGTCCGTCCTTCTTCAGTGCATTACGGCCGATATGAACCTTCAATCCCCAGTCTTCCAGAACATTTATACCGTCATTTATCTTATCCTCATCAATTGACCATGCAGGTGTGATTATTGCAACTTCATCACCTGACTTCAGAAACGGAGGCTGGATTTTATTATATGACATTTGATAAATTGAATATCTGTAAAAATAAGGGATAAAAAGAGAAAAAAGAAGAAATTACACAGAGGAAATCCGGAGGATACACAGAGGTCCACAGAGATCTCTCTGTGTAACTCTGTGTATTCTCTGTGTAACTCTGTGTAATTGCTTTCAAATCCTATGTAACTCTTTGTAATTGCTTTCAAATTCTGTGTAACCATTACAGTTCGTATTATAATCCGTTGTGCCATTGCGCCGTTGTACCGTTGCACCATTTTTTATTATATTTGTGCTCTTTTATAAATTCCATTCGTTTATCACTAATCATCATGAAGAAATATAAAAGATATCTGGTCACCTCTGCATTGCCTTATGCCAACGGACCGCTTCATATAGGCCACCTTGCAGGAGTTTATGTTCCTTCCGATATTTATACAAGGTATCTGAGACTTAAGGGTGAAGATGTCATTTCGATCTGCGGATCAGATGAACATGGCGTCCCGATAACTCTCAAGGCCCGGAATGAGGGTGTCAGCCCGCAGGAGATCGTTGACAGGTATCATTCAATAAACAAGAAAGCCTTTGAAGATTTCGGAATTGCATTTGATATTTATTCAAGGACATCAAACAAAGTACATTATGAAACAGCTTCCGGATTTTTCCTGAAACTGTATAATGATGGTGAATTCACCGAAAAGACTTCCGAACAGTATTATGATGAAGAAGCCGGTACTTTCCTTGCCGACAGGTATATAATGGGTACCTGCCCGCATTGCGGCAACGAAAATGCATATGGCGATCAGTGTGAAAGATGCGGCACCTCACTCAGCCCTTCCGATCTTATCAATCCGCATTCCACGGTAAGCGGCAGCAAGCCTGTCCTGAAAGAAACTCTTCACTGGTACCTTCCCCTCGACAAGTATGAACCCTGGCTGAAAAAATGGATACTCGAAGATCATAAAGAGTGGAAAACAAATGTATATGGTCAGTGCAAATCGTGGCTTGATCAGGGTTTACAGCCCAGGGCTGTCAGCCGCGACCTGGACTGGGGTGTTCCAGTTCCTGTAAAAAATGCCGGAGGGAAAGTATTATATGTCTGGTTTGATGCCCCTATCGGATATATCTCTGCAACCAAGGAGCTTACTCCCGACTGGGAAAAATACTGGAAAGACAGTGATACCAGAATGGTTCATTTCATAGGCAAGGATAATATTGTTTTCCACTGCATTATTTTCCCGGCCATGCTTAAAGCAGAAGGCAGCTATATCCTGCCCGATAATGTCCCTGCCAATGAATTCCTGAATCTTGAAGGCGACAAGATATCAACTTCAAGGAACTGGGCTGTATGGCTGCATGAATATCTTGAAGAATTCCCGGGTAAGCAGGATTCCCTCAGATACTCCCTATGCGCAAGCGCTCCCGAAACAAAAGACAATGATTTTACCTGGAAAGAATTCCAGGCACGTAATAATAACGAACTGGTTGCAATACTCGGGAATTTCATAAACAGAACTCTCGTCCTTACCGGTAACTATTACAACGGCAGAGTCCCTGAAAGAGTCAATACAACTGCTGATGATGAATCGGTACTGAATGAAATACGCAGGATCAGCGAAAGTACGGAGGAAGCCATCGGATCATTCAGGTTCCGTGAAGCGCTGAAAGAAGCAATGAACCTTGCAAGGCTGGGAAACAAATACCTTGCTGAAGCGGAACCCTGGAAAGTGATAAAAACCGATCCGGAAAGAGTGAAGACAATAATGAATGTTGCGCTTCAGATTACGGCTAACCTGACTATCGTACTGGAACCTTTCCTTCCCTTCTCGATGGATAAATTAAGGGGATGGCTTAATATTGAAAGTCTTAAATGGGATGATGCAGGCCGGTCAGATATCCTGCCCGCCGGACATCAGGTAAATAAAGCCGGTCTTTTATTCGAAAAGATTGAGGATGATGTAATTACCCGGCAGGTTGAAAAGCTCCTGGCAACCAGGAAGTCAAATGAGATATCTGTTGCAAAAGCTGTTCCTGCAAAAGATCCTGTTTCATTTGAGGAATTCACGAAGATTGATATCCGTACAGCAACTATCCTTGAAGCTGAAAAGGTGCCAAAAACAACTAAACTTCTTAAACTGAAGATCGATACGGGAATTGACACACGAACAATTGTATCGGGTATTGCGGAATATTTCGAACCTCAGTCACTTATCGGGAAACAGATTTCAATAGTTGCGAATCTCGAACCGAGAAAGATCAAAGGAATTGAATCGAAAGGGATGATCCTGATGGCAGAAGACAGGGATGGTAAACTTGTTCTTGTTTCTCCGCTTGATAAGGTGAATAACGGGAGCGTGATAAAATAACCTATGTATTAAAATACGTATTTTAATATGTATTTTAATACGTAGTTCTTATATTTTTCTTACCCAGGTTCCGGGGAATCTCTTAATAAGGCTGTCTTTCTTTTCGATTGCAGTTGAAAGGTCATTACATCTCAATGCACTTACTCTGAAAAACCCGTTTGCAGCAGTTATGATCTCGGGATCAAATCCTTCTTCTTTAAGTAAAGAGGCCTGTTGTTCGGCATTTAGCTTCAGCCTGAAACTGCCTGTAATAAGGCGAAAATGTCCTTCCGGAAACTGAGCGGGTGCGTCATTTACGGCTGGGGTCTGAGCCGGAAGCTTCTCTTCAGCTGTGATTGGTGCAGCTTCTGAAATCACTTCAACAGTCGGATTACTTTCAGTTTCAGATTTAGCGGGGTTTTCAGCCTCGGTTTTTGCAAGCGGATTAAGTGTTGTTGCCTCGATCTTTGGTCTGAGAAGGTTTGTTTTAAGCGGTAAAAGTGCTGCAAGTGCAATAAGAGGTACAATTATTGCGGCCCTCCACAGGAATACGCGGGTAGAATGTCCACGCTCCGGATCCTTATCAATATGCCTTGTAATCTGCTTCCTGACATCATATCCCCCGGCAGGCGAGAACTGAAACGATTCGAGCCCGTATGAACCGGGGAGATAATTCACATTACGGTCAGGTTCAAACTGTATGCTCCCTTCGTGATTATTTGTAAAAGTGCCTAAGTTGTCGAATACAACTTTTTCACCGTTCTCAATTCTCTTTCTCACCGACCCGGTAAACTCTTCAATCATGCTTACAGCTTCATTGAATGTAATACCTGAGTGACCGGATATCCTTCCGGCAAGAAGACCGTCATTGCTGTTAAGATTCCTGTTGAACGAGATCTGCTTTACGGGCGGATAAAAAGTTGATGACGCATCATCAATCCGTGCCGGCGCATAATTACCTATAAAGCCTCCGAAACCCGGAACAATAACGCAGTCATGACTGAACAACAGCTCCCGTATAAAAGGGGTAATATCCATTTTTGATTTTAACTTCCATTACAAAAATAAGAAAAATCTGATAACATCGGGTTAAAATAAATTATAATCTAAAACCCTCTTCTTAATCTCTGTGTAACTCTGTGTATTCTCTGTGTAACTCTGTGTAAGTTCTTATCTTTTTTTTTATTACACAGAGGTCCACAAGAGGGTTCACAGAGAGACACAGAGGCTAACAGAAGTAGTCATTTAGTGGCGTGGTTAACCGGGATAAGCATAAATTCATTATCTTCGTAATTCGAAAAATTCTGTTCTGATGAGAGAAATAGAAATGGTCGATCTGAAGGCCCAGTACGGGAAATTAGCCCCGGAGATTGACAATGCCATAAAATCAGTACTGCAATCGACCGCTTTCATAAAAGGCCCCGATGTAAAACAATTTGAAGAGGATCTTAAGAAATACCTTGGAGTCAATCATGTTATTTCCTGTGCCAACGGGACTGATGCCCTGCAGATTGCAATGATGGCTCTGGGTCTGAAGCCCGGAGATGAGGTCATCACAACCAATTTCACTTTTATTGCCACAGTTGAAGTTGTTGCTCTCCTGGGATTAAAGCTGGTACTTGTCGATCCCGATCCGTTCACATATAATATATCTCCTGAAGCAGTCCGGAAAGCAATTACCCCCCGTACAAAAGCTATCGTACCGGTTCACCTGTTCGGACAATGCGCCGACATGGAGAGCCTTATAAGCCTGGCGAAAGAACACGGTCTTTTTATTATTGAGGATGGAGCCCAGGCGACAGGCGCAGATTATATCTTCGCTGACGGTACACGGAAGAAAGCGGGTACTATCGGAACAATTGGTACAACATCATTCTTCCCTTCAAAAAACCTTGGATGCTATGGCGACGGGGGGGCATTATATACAAATGATGAAGATCTTGCAAAAAAGATAAGGAGTATCTCCAATCACGGCATGAAGGTTAAGTACCATCACGACGACATAGGGGTCAATTCAAGGCTCGATACCTTACAGGCTGCAATTCTGAACGTAAAGCTGAAGTACCTCGATCAGTTCAATGCCGCCAGAAAATCGGCTGCAGATTTTTATGATGAAGCATTCGCCGGTTGCAGACAGATCATCATCCCGGAAAGAAGCCGCTTTTCAACTCATATCTTCCACCAGTATACAGTAAGAATAAAAGATGGCAGAAGGGATGACCTCAGAAAATACCTTGCAGACAAAAAGATACCCTCAATGATCTATTACCCCGGCCCGCTACATACCCAGAATGCCTACAGCTACCTGGGCTATGGTGAGAATGATTTCCCGGTAACAGCGGAGCTGTGCAGGGAGGTGCTTTCACTTCCTATGCACCCCGACCTTGAGCAGGATCAGCTCGACTATATCTCAATAAGTGTTCTGGAATTCTTCAATAAACAATAATTAATGAATCAGGATTATTTTGCACACCCTACAGCTGTCATTGATGAAGGCTGTAAAATCGGCAAGGGGACAAAGATCTGGCACTTCAGTCATATAATGACAGGAGCCGAGATCGGTGAAAACTGCAACATCGGCCAGAATGTAGTTGTTTCACCCGGAGTAAAGCTGGGACGGAACATTAAGGTACAGAATAATGTTTCGATCTATACCGGGGTTATCTGCGATGATGATGTCTTCCTGGGACCTTCAATGGTTTTTACAAATATTACCAATCCGCGTAGCCAGGTGATCCGCAAAGACAGCTATGTGACAACAATCGTGGAAAAAGGAGCCTCAATAGGAGCAAATGCAACAATTGTCTGCGGAAATATAATCGGCCGATATGCTTTTATCGGTGCAGGTGCAGTTGTGACAAAAGATATTAAGCCTTATGCACTTGTTGTAGGTAATCCCGCAAAACAAACAGGCTGGATGAGCGAGTACGGTCACAAGCTTAAATTTGATATGAAAGGATTTGCTGTCTGCCCCGAAAGCAAAGAAAGATATCGCCTCAAAAATGATATTGTTACTAAAATATCCAACCAGGAACTTTAATTACAATAATATACTATGAATCCTGATCCAAAAAATTTTGGTCTGATAGGTGTTGCAGGATATATTGCAGGAAGACACCTTAAAGCAATAAAAGAGACAGGCAATATCCTCCTTGCCACACTCGACCCCTTCGACAGCGTGGGCCTTCTTGACAGTTATTTCCCACAGAGTGATTTTTTTGTTGAATTTGAACGGTTCGACAGGCACTTCGATAAGCTTAAAAGATCCGGGACCAGGATCGATTATGTAAGCATCTGCTCACCAAACTACCTTCATGATTCACATATAAGGTTTGCATTGAGGCAGGGCGCAGATGCGATCTGCGAAAAACCGATAGTCCTGAATCCATGGAATGTGGATGCCCTCCAGGTTATTGAAAATGAAACCGGGCATAAGATCAATACGGTTCTGCAACTGAGGCTTCATCCGAAGATTGCGGAACTAAGGGAAAAGATACTTAACGGTCCGAAAGACAAAGTCTATGATGTGGATCTTACATATATCACCAGCCGCGGGAACTGGTATAACATTTCGTGGAAAGGCGATATTCAGAAATCGGGAGGAGTTGCCACAAACATCGGCATCCATTTCTTCGATATGCTGGGATGGATCTTCGGAGAAGTTAAAAACAATGTTGTAAATATATCGGAATTCAATAAAGCCGGAGGTTATCTGGAGCTCAAGAATGCACGGGTCAGATGGTTTCTGAGCCTCGATTATAACGATATTCCCGCCGAAGCAAAGGAAAGGGGTCAAAGAACCTTCAGATCAGTCACCGTGGAAGGTGAAGAGGTTGAGTTCAGCGAAGGATTTACCGACCTGCATACCGCTACATACAGGGAGATAATTGAAGGCCGGGGATTTGGTCTGGATCAGGTGAGGCAATCAGTAATGACAGCATATACAATCAGGAATGCAAGACCGATAGGACTTCAGGGTAATTATCATCCTATTTTAAAAAAGATCTGACCGGTTGAGTCAGCTTTAAACCGCGATATAATGAAAAAGAAAATAATTGTTACTGGCGGAACAGGCTATATCGGGTCACACACCGCAGTTGAACTGATCCAGGATGGGTATGAGGTTATTCTGATTGATAACCTCTATAACTCTGAGAAAGAAGTGGCCGAAAGGATAGGAAAGATAACAGGAACCACACCGGAGCTTGAGATACTTGACATGTGCGACAGGGAGAAGCTTAACGACTGCCTTGGCAGGCACAGCAATATCGATGCTGTCATTCATTTTGCTGCATATAAAGCTGTTGGTGAATCAGTCAATAAACCACTTGATTATTACAGGAATAACCTGGTCTCACTGATGAATCTGCTTGATTCAATGAGAACACACAATATTCCCTGTATTGTATTTTCATCGTCCTGCACCGTTTACGGACAACCCGAAAAGCTTCCCGTTACGGAGGATGCTCCCATTCAGCCTGCCATTTCACCTTATGGTAATACAAAACAAATTGGCGAGGAGATCATCAGGGATACAGTATTTGCCGAAGAAAAGATCAGTGCGATCTCATTAAGATATTTCAATCCGATAGGAGCTCATTCTTCAGCCATTATCGGTGAACTTCCGCGGGGTGTCCCCGAAAATCTTGTACCATTCATAACCCAGACCGCTTATGGTCTGAGGGATGAGATTAAGGTTTTCGGAAGCGATTATGACACACCCGACGGTTCGTGCATAAGAGATTACCTGCATGTTGTCGACCTGGCAAAAGCTCACGTAATTGCTGTAAAAAGGCTCACTGAAAATAAAAATAAAAAAAGGTATGAAGTCTTTAACCTGGGAACAGGAAGAGGCGTATCCGTCCTTGAAGCAATTCATTCATTCGAAAAGGTAACCGGTATAAAACTTAAATACCGTATCACCGACAGAAGACCCGGGGATATTGAAAAGATCTGGGCCGATCCGACACTCGCCAACCATGAGCTTGGATGGAAAGCCCTGAGTACCCTCGATGAATGCATGAGAACAGCCTGGGAATGGGAAAAGAATATCAGAAAGAAATAATAATAATTATGAACTGCAGAAAAACAATTCTGGTCACCGGTGGCGCCGGATTTATTGGCTCACATCTTGTAAGAAGACTTGTAAATAATTATCCGGACTATCTGATCATTAATGCCGATAAGCTGACCTATGCAGGCAATCTTGAAAATCTGAAGGATGTGGAAGCGAAAGAGAATTATGTATTTGCGAAAATTGATATTGTGAACAAGCAGTCCATTCTTGATCTTTTCCGCAATTATATCTTTGACGGGGTCATTCATCTTGCCGCTGAATCGCATGTTGACAGGTCAATAACCAGTCCTGATGAATTTGTTTTTACAAATATAGTCGGAACAGTTAATCTCCTGAATACAGCTCTTAGCAGCTGGCAGGGTGAATTTAAGGATAAGCTTTTTTATCATATCTCCACCGATGAGGTATACGGTTCACTCGGCAGCGAAGGCAAATTCACCGAGCAGACTCCGTATGATCCCAGGAGCCCTTATTCCGCTTCAAAAGCAAGCTCCGACCATATGGTAAGAGCATATCATCATACATTCGGACTCCCTACTGTAATTTCCAACTGTTCAAATAATTACGGGCCAAACCAGTTCCCCGAAAAACTGATCCCCCTGGCAATAAACAATATTAAGAATAACCGGCCGGTTCCGGTTTACGGGAAAGGAGAGAATATCCGTGACTGGCTTTATGTTGAAGACCATGCAGCGGCAATTGATCTTATCTTTCACAAGGGAAAGGAGGGTGAAACATATAACATAGGAGGGAACAATGAGTGGAAAAATATTGATCTGATCTACCTTCTCTGCAGGATCATGGATAAAAAGCTTGGCCGCTCTGAAGGCGCTTCACAAAAGCTCATTACATTCGTCAAAGACCGTCCCGGCCATGATTTGCGGTATTCCATCGATTCATCAAGGCTTCAGAACGAACTGGGCTGGAAGCCCATTCCGGATTTTGAGGCAGGCCTTGAAAAAACTGTTGACTGGTACCTTTCAAACTCAGCCTGGCTTGAAAATATTATCTCAGGCGACTATGAAAGATATTACGATTCTATGTATTCCGGACGGTAAACGGTAATTATTTAATTTTACTGATCCGCTCTATGAGTTCATCTCCCAGAGCGGTTTTTTGTTTTATATGATCCTGAATTGCCGAAACGACACTGTTTGATTCAAAATCTCCCCTGACCTGCTCGAAATCACGCTTTTTTACTTCTTCGCCTCCATCAATGCCGAAACCGGTCATTGAAGAAAGCGTAAACTCTTTCCTGGCGTCTTCGTAAAGCATTTTGTCGAGGGCTACAACACTCTTTTTCCACTTCTCAACCATCCTTACAACATCGTCGAGTGTGAATTTGCTGACAGGCTTCCCGGCTTCCTTTTCGAGCCTTTCGCATGCCCAGTTCCATTCCCAGTCATAATATGATCTGTGCATTTCAGCAAACTTCTTTTCAATGCCCTTCAGCGAAGATAACTTTCCGGTTTCAATATCATCAAGAAGCTTGTTAACAACCTTTTCAGGAGCAATAAGCCCGGCAAGATCAACCCATTCCCCATCACTGGTTCTTTTACCGGGAGCCAGCCTCTTCTGCAGATCAGCGTTCGTCTTCAGCTTTAAATTCTCAAGCCTGTTAATCAGGGAATTCCCCAGAAATTTGTCAATTCCCATCTGGTACATTTCGATCCCTCTCTCAAGCGAAGGACCTTTGATCTGCATGTTTTGGTAAGTATATGATGATGAAACCGCTCCTGAAACAGATTTTATCTTTCTCAAAAGATCCCGTCCCTCAAACATCTTTCTTATTGTATATGGACTAAGGAGGTTGAAGTTTACCTGATCAATCAGGTCCGGATCCTTTCTTCTGTCACGCTTTGGCCATTTCTGTGCATCTCTTATGGTCCCCACACTCCTCAGATTTATCCCGGGTACAAGAATACTTTCATCATTGCTTTCTATGAGATATGAGAAAGGAAGTGAGGAAGTATCCATATTCTTATAGTGCCTTCCCATCACAAGAGTGAATGGTCCGATACGTGCCGGCCAGAGTACGTAGGAATCACTTGTCGTTTTTGAGCCTCTTTCCATTATACCCTGGTGAATGGGGCCCAGCTTGTACATGTGGTTACTCTGGTTTGATCCGCTACCCGCGTTCATGAATGAAAAGATCCCGGCTATAAGAAGGGTCGACTTGTGATGTGTAACCGTATAGGGTCCTGCAAATATTGAGCAGGCTTCACCATGAAATCCCGCACAATTGGCAAAAAAGAGGGAGTTTTCAGCGCTGTAGTGTTTTCCAAGGACACAACCCTGACCAATAAAACACTTATCAACAAGGGTTGAATCAGTAACTATCGATCCCGAACAAACAATAAAATGATCCATAATCACTCCCGGTCCGATAAGTACAGGATCTTCCCTGCAACTGTTAACAGATCCCTCATTAAGCCTGATAACACCGTCGATACGGCAGGAGGGACCGAATCTGACATTCCTGATATCACGGCTGTTGAGTATCTTTGTATTCTTTCCTATTGTTCCGGTTGAGGAACTCACCGATGCGGAATATTCCCTCACCATCTCCTCGATCTTGCTGATGGCTTTATTGCGGTGCCTGTAAAGTGCAATGATATATGCTTCATGAGCAGAAAGCCTGTCCCATATCCTGACTGACCTGCCTCCTGTTTCATTCAGTACTGCAACTTCAGTCCCATTCCCGAAGGTTGTCTTTCCCTGAGTATGGATCTTACCACAATTTTTTATAACAACTTCATCTTCTATATTATAATTGGCAATGTAATCTCCAATATTTCCGATCAGCACGTTTGAACCTACTGCGCAATTATGCAGATGGGCATTTGAGATCCCGCTCCGTGTACTGACACCTGATTCATCAGTAAATGTTTTAATGAATTCCCCAAGCCTGATGTCTCCGGAAAATGTGACATTTGTACACCGCGACGGATCGAATCCTCCTGCGACTTTCACTCTGCTCCACTCATCACACCGGCAGCCGCCGGCTTTCAGAACTCCGATCTCAGAATCCGACAGATTACGAAACTTCATCGACTGGCTCATATCTTAAAGTGTTAAGTGCTTATTCCACGGTAACTGATTTGGCAAGGTTCCTTGGCTGGTCTACATTACAGCCCCTCAGAACAGCGATGTGGTATGATAAAAGCTGTAAAGGTATTACGGCAAGAAGACCGGAGAAAGCTGCAAGGGTGTCAGGCACCTCAAGGACAAAATCTGCCATATTCTTGATGATCTCATCTCCCTCGGTCACAATAGCTATTACCTTCCCCTTTCTGGCTTTGATCTCCTGTATATTATTAATGATCTTATCGTAAGTATCATCTTTTGTAGCCACAACCACCACGGGCATATTATCATCAATAAGGGCAATCGGACCATGTTTCATCTCAGCGGCAGGATAGCCTTCGGCATGGATATATGAGATCTCCTTCAGCTTAAGCGCTCCCTCAAGAGCCACAGGGAAAAGATATCCCCGTCCAAGGTAAAGGGCATTCCGTGTATCTTTGAAAATCTTTCCTATTTCAAGCGCCTGATCATTCATCTTAAGGGCTTTTTCAATTTTCGCCGGCATTGAGGCGAGCTCGGTAATAAGCTCTTTATAAAATGAATCGGAAATTACGCCTTTCAGATGTCCTATTTCGAATGCCATCATTGCAAGCACTGTTACCTGAGTTGTAAATGCCTTGGTTGATGCCACTCCGATTTCAGGACCGGCATGAGTATACACCCCTGCATCTGTTTCGCGGGGAATACTGCTCCCGACAACATTGCATACTCCGACCACCATTGCTCCCTTTGACTTTGCGAGCTTTATGGCAGCAAGAGTATCTGCAGTTTCGCCACTCTGGCTTATTGCAATAACTATATCTCCCTTCTGAATGATCGGGTTCCTGTAACGGAATTCCGACGCATATTCTACTTCAACAGGTATCCGTGTATATTCTTCGAACAGGTATTCTCCAATCAGACCGGCATGCCATGATGTTCCGCAGGCGACAATTACAATCCTTTCAGAATGCGATATTGTATCGAGGACGTTATGAAGCCCCCCGAGCATCACCCCAGAATGATCAGGGAGAACCCTTCCCCTGAAGGTATCATGTATCGCCCTCGGCTGCTCGAATATCTCTTTCAGCATAAAATGAGGGTATCCCTCTTTGTCAATCTCCCCTATTTTAAGGTCTATCTCCTTAACAACAGGCTGGATCTTGGCAATCCTGATAGTTTTCAGAGCAAGTTCGTCTTTCTTAATTATTGCCAGGTCATCATCGTTAAGATAGATGACCCTCTGAGTGTATTCAACAATGGGAGTTGCATCGGAAGCAATGAAATTCTCTCCATCACCAACGCCTATTACGAGAGGGCTTCCTTTTTTAGCAGCATACAGTCTGTCGGGCTCCTTTGTACAGATGATCACAAGTCCATAAGCGCCTTCAACCCTGTTTAGCGCCAGGGTGATAGCCTGCTCAGCAGTCAGATCGCCCTCAATATACAGATGTTCCATCAGATTAGCCAGAACCTCGGTGTCGGTCTGACTTGAAAACACTATGCCCCTGCCCTCCAGATGCTTCTTAAGTAAGGCATAATTCTCGATGATCCCGTTATGGACCACAATGAAATTGCCTTTATAAGATACCTGGGGATGAGCATTTAGTTCATTCGGTTCGCCATGGGTTGCCCACCTGGTATGGCCCATGCCGGTTGTCCCGTTAAAATCCGACGGCTCTGCCATCTTCTCAAGGTCGGTCACCCTACCCTTGCATTTGAAGATCTTGGTCTCACCATTGACTATTGCCATACCGGCAGAATCGTATCCGCGGTATTCAAGGCGCTTCAGACCATTAAGGATTATACCCCTTGCGGGCCTGGAACCGATATAACCAACAATTCCACACATAAATATGTATTATTACCATTGACTTTCAGGGGACTAAGTTAGTAATTCTAGTCGGATTTCCTAAAATCTCGTGTAAGTAAATTCAAATTTTACAGGTGTGTGGCTGTTATTTGCCTTTAAAATAACATTGTTTGCTGAAGAAGGAACCAGAAATAGTTCAAAATTTGTAGTAAGGGTATCAGATTTATTTTCAAGATAATTCTGCATCCAGGTGGCAATATTTATATTGTAAACACTATTGATTGTATCGGGTGAACCATCATAAAATGCAGGGCTTACCGAATAATCGGGTACAATATATTTTTTACCTGTGCTCGTGACATATCTGAGGTAGATCTGGCCGGGCAATGTTGAAGGTTTATATGTTATTCCGTCATAATGCACGGGTAACATGATCCTGGCTCTGTTTACCGAAACATTTTTCATTTCAGGATCATCTTTAATGTCCTTCAATCCCGGAATCATTAATTTGGTATGCAGACCGTTCATTATCTGTGCATAGGTAAGGGTATCGGCAAATCCGTCATTAATATGCTTTATCTTTTTATCAGGCTGGGCAGTACTGTAATCGTGCCTGAAAATGTTGAATGCCGCATTCTTGCTGAATGCATCAAGTATCAGGTAGAACTCTCTGGGGGTACCGGCACCATCCTTTAAAAAGATAATGAAATAATTCATGTATGTTTCATAAGTACCAGGAGGATCAACACTCAATGAAGCAAAGACAGGTTCTTCGGGAGATGTGATCTGAAACAGCAATCCTTTGAAATAGGATCTGAAATCGGGTTTGGTTGTGGAATGAAAAAGCATTGATGTGTCCCTTGCTATTGTATCGGCGAATACCAGAGGGATATCAAGTTCGAGGTTATTTATCGTATCTGCTTTCAGATTGGGCAGGAGGATATTTTCAATCCTGAAGCCTGTAAGCGGAACATCCTCATTCGAATAATAAACCTTATCCGTATAAATCTGTTTGGCAATTCTGGAAAAAGAAAGATACTGGGGCTTACTGACATTACCCGTGACAGTCTTGAATTCAAGGTAGAGTTTTACCGAGTCAATTACATAACTGTCAAAATCCCATTCTGCACCAAGCCTCAGCTGTGAAACAAATTCAGCTGAAATCGTCCCGAAATACGGATCGTAAAGCTGTCCCAGAAATGATGTTGAAGGATTATCCGATTCAATTGAATCGCTGAACATTGTAAAAGATCTGACAGTTATGGTATCCGTTGATTCAATATCCACAAAATCAGACCCCGGCAGTATTTTTCTCCCGATTTTTGACGGATCTTCCTCACAGGATGTCATAAGAATAATGATGACTGCAAACAGAGCCTGTGCAAGTATTCTTAAACTAATTTTGTGAAATGATCCCGTGAACGGGAGAGAGCTATGATAGCATTTTGTCATAAAAGTCATTATAGGCATCAATATATAGTGATTCGTCCTGGTAAGGAAGAATTGGTTTTTTAATTGTTTTCAGAAATTTTGTTAACTCCTCATTTATGTCGTCACTTCCGATAATGATCCCGTCAGAGTATTTTATAGCCAGTTTCGAAACATTAATAAAGTCAGGTTCCTTAACCAGCTTAAGATTATCTCCGTCGATCCCGTCATATCTCAGTTTATCGGCGAATGATGATCTAAACGCAGTTTTAAAGTCATTATTGTAGACCGAATAGATAATTTTATAATTATGAAATAGCGGGTCATCAGCATAAATACTTCTCAGATAGACCGGTACAAGGGCAGACATCCACCCGTGACAATGAACTATATCGGGAGCCCAGCGGAGTTTTTTTACAGTTTCTATAACGCCACGTGCAAAAAACAGTGCTCTTTCATCATTATCATCAAATTCCCTTCCCGAAGAATCTGTTACAAGATATTTCCTCTGGAAGTAATCCTCATTATCGATGAAATAGACCTGCATCCTCGCACTCTGAATAGAAGCTACCTTGATTATAAGAGGGTGATCCGTATCATCAATTATCAGGTTCATCCCCGATAATCTTATAACCTCATGAAGCTGATTCCTGCGTTCATTGATACAGCCATACCGCGGCATGAATGTCCGGATCTCCTTACCCCTCTCCTGTATGCCCTGGGGCAGGTATCTTCCGATCTTTGATAACCTGTTTTCAGCTAAGTATGGAGTAATCTCCTGTGAAATGAATAAAACCTTCCTGCTTTCCATTCTCCTGCCTCAAAATTCCATTGGGTGACAAGTTGCAAAGATAATAATAAAAATTGACATAATGATAATAAGGGAATTACACGAATTTTCAATCATCCCCCATTTATTCTTAATAATTTTCCCGTTAGCTTTGCCGGATATCCGGGAAAAATGAAAATTATCAATACTGTAAGAGAAATCCGTGAATTAAAAAGGTTAATTAACTTTGAAACGTTATTATTGTGTTCCGTTAGATCGTGTATTATGTTAGTTACGATTCCAAAACCAATAAGCTGATCTGAACTTGAAAAAGACTATTAAACAGGTTCTGCAGTTCCTTCTTTTCCTTGCCATCGGAATTTTTTTGCTTTGGATAGCTTTCCGTAATGTCAGATTCAGCGACCTGTCAGCCGGACTAAGGGAAGCAAACTATACTTTTGTGATCCTGGCGGTCATCTTCGACATATTTGCCTTCCTCAGCCGTGCAAAGCGATGGAACCTCCTGATCTGTCCGATGGGTTACAAACCTTCCTACCGGAACACCTTCAATTCAATGATGACCGGTTACTTCGCAAATATGGCCATTCCCCGTATAGGTGAAATAACACGCTGTGTGGCTCTTGGTAAAAAGGAAAAAATACCTGTCGACAAACTTATAGGCACAGTGGTCATTGAAAGGGCAATAGATATGATATCTGTTGTGATAATCATGATTATAATGATTTTTACAAGCGGTGATAAGATAAATCAGTTCCTAAGGGAAACAATACTTATACCCTTCAGGGAAAAGGTCCTCTCTCCTTTCGGTTTAACATGGCTCATCTGGCTGGTATTGCTGGCAATTGCCGGTGGATTTATTTACCTTGTGTTAAAATACCGGAAAAATCTCAGAAAGATCCCCTTTATTTCAAAGATATTCGACCTTTCAAAAGGAATAATCCAGGGATTGAAATCGATCACAACACTGGAAAGAAAATGGGAATTCCTGTTCCACACGGTCTTTATGTGGGTCTGCTACCTCTTTATGACCTGGGTGGTAGTTTTTGCAATTGATAATACTTCCCATCTGAACATAGGGGATGCTGTTTTCCTTCTGGTGATCGGCAGCTTTGCAATGATAGCGCCTGTCCCGAGCGGCATAGGAGCTTTTCATTATATTATTTCCCGCGGACTTGCATTTGTTCAGGGGGTTGATCTTGAAGACGGCGCCCTTTATGCAATCCTTACCCATGAATCGCAAATGATACTGGTGATCATTATGGGAGCTGTTGCTACTTACCTGATATTCAGGAAAAGTAAAAAAAATGACACTGAAAATCCAGCATAGTTTAAAATGTCAAAATCCAGATCTGTATTCGTCTGTCAGAATTGTGGCGCCGAATCGCCCAAATGGATTGGCCGGTGCCCATCATGCAGGGAGTGGAACACTTATCATGAGGAAATAATTGCCCGGACATCTCCCCGTGAATCGAGCTTTCCTGCAGGCCAGGAAAGAAGAAATCCAAAGCTTCTTGATAATGTAGAAGCTGATGAGAATAAACGTCAGAAAACCGGGATACTGGAACTCGACAGGATCCTTGGCGGAGGTATGGTGAGCGGATCGCTCATATTACTCGGAGGCGAACCCGGAGTTGGGAAATCAACCCTTGCCCTTCAGCTTGCCCTGGCGCTGAAAGAAACAAAGGTATTATATGTTTCCGGTGAAGAGAGCGAGGAACAGATAAGCCTCAGGGCCCGGAGGCTGAAGAATTCAAACCCCTTATGCTATATCCTCAGTGAAACGGTGCTTGAGAATATATTCACCCACTGCGAAAATCTCAAACCGGGTCTGATAATCGCAGATTCAATACAGACATTAAGCACGGGAATGCTTGAATCTTCTGCCGGATCGGTATCTCAGGTCCGGGAATGTGCTGCCCAGCTTCTCAAATACTCCAAGATTACCGGTATTCCCGTAGTCCTGATAGGTCACATTACAAAGGATGGAACACTGGCCGGACCGAAAGTCCTTGAACATATTGTTGATGTGGTACTGTATTTTGAGGGCGATAACAATTATGTGTACCGTATTCTCAGACCTGTGAAAAACAGGTTCGGATCGACATCCGAGATAGGGATATTTGAAATGATCGAATCGGGGCTCCGGGAGGTCAATAATCCGTCCGAGATGTTCATCAATCAGCACGATGAAGCCCTCAGCGGCATTTCAGTCGCTGCCACTGTTGACGGATTAAGGCCTTTTCTTATTGAAACCCAGGCCCTGGTCAGCAGCGCTGTTTACGGAACTCCCCAGCGCAGTTCAACAGGATACGACATCCGCAGGCTGAATATGCTTCTTGCAGTTCTTGAAAAACGGGCAGGGTTCAGGCTTGCGATAAAAGATGTATTCCTGAATATTGCCGGGGGAATAAAAGTGACCGACCCGGCCATAGATATGGCAGTAATGAGTGCTATACTCTCATCAAACCTCGACATACCTATTCCCAGGGATGTCTGTCTGGCAGGCGAAGCCGGGCTTTCGGGTGAGATCAGGCCGGTATCACGTGTTGAACAGCGTATCCGGGAAGCTTCAAAGATGGGATTCAAAAAAATCTACCTGTCGAAGTATAACAGGAACATTTCAATCAAAGAGCCGGGGATTGAGATTGTACAGGTGGGAAAGATCGAACAACTGGTACGTTCGTTGTTTAGCTAGTACTTCTCCCTCAACGG
This sequence comes from uncultured Bacteroidales bacterium, assembly GCA_963700275.1. Taxonomy (GTDB): domain Bacteria; phylum Bacteroidota; class Bacteroidia; order Bacteroidales; family VadinHA17; genus LD21. Next base: position 80,115 of record CAVOWZ010000010.1, read on the forward strand.
GTTATCCCGCCCCGTGCTTGCACGCTTGTATTTGTCGCAGTCGAGCTCCATATTGAAGCCTGTCGGACGTTCAAACTCATCGGCTTCAAGAATGCCGAGTTCGGGATCATTATAGACTTTCTTCAGGAAAATTGCAAAGACAGGTAAGGCCATATTTGCCCCCTGACCTTCGCCAAGAGTCTCAAAATGAATTGCACGATCCTCCCATCCGCTCCAGACACCACCGACAAGGTTTGGTGTGACTCCCATGAACCAGCCATCCGACTGCTCCTGGGTTGTCCCTGTCTTTCCCCCTATCTGGTTCATAAGCATATAAGGCTCCCTTCTCATCCTGATACCCGATCCCGACTGAACAACTCCCTGCAAAAGGCTCAGCATCAGGAAAGCCGTTTCTTCATTCAAAACCTCTTCTATCTTTGGTGAAAACCGCGAAATAACATTCCCGTTTTTATCTTCGATCCGGGTTACATACATCGGACGGGTATAGACACCTTTATTTGCATAGGTTCCGTAGGCCCCAACCATCTCCTCAAGCTTAACATCCGAAGTACCCAGGAAAATGGAATAGACGGGGTCAATAAAGCTCCTGATACCCATTTTATGCATAAGGTCGACAACTGTTGTCGGTCTGAACTGTTCCATCACCCAGGCGGAGATATAATTCTCCGATTGTGCAAGGCCCCATTTCAGAGTGACCATCTTCCCATGATAAGCTTTGTTCCCCGAGCTTCTCGGTGTCCAGGGAATGGAATCTCCCACATCAAAAGAGCGCGGGATATTCTCCACCTCATAACAGGGAGAATAACCATTTTGCATGGCTATAGTATAAAGGAATGGTTTTATTGTACTGCCAACCTGTCTTCTCTGCTGGGTGCAGACATCATATTTGAAATACCTGAAATCGGGTCCGCCCACATAAGCTTTTACATGACCATTATGCGGATCTTCAACCATTATCCCCGATCTGATAAAATACTTATAATACCTGATCGAATCCAGGGGGGTCATTATTGTATCCACTTCTCCCTTCCAGGAGAAAACCTTCATATTAACCTTTGTATTGAAAGCAAGCATTATTGAATCCTCGGAAAAGCCTCTGGCCTTCATGATATAATATCTGTTGCTCTGCTTCAGCGACCTCATAATAAGCTCATCAATCACATTTTTTGGCAGGTCGTTTGAATAAGGGGGATTCCTGAATCCTTTTGCACGTTTATAAAAATCGGGCTGAACCTCTTTGGAAAGATGTTCGGCTAGAGCCTCTTCAGCATATTGCTGCATCCTTGAATTAACAGTTGTATAGATCTTAAGACCATCCTTGTAGACATCATAATTTGAGCCATCGGGCTTTTTATTTTTGTTGCACCAGCCATAAAGCGGGTTATTATCCCATTCCCACATCGCGTCATCATATGATGCCTGCTGCTGGTATAATTTCCTGTCGGGCATACGCTTCGTCATAATATTCCGAAGGTACTCCCTTAAGTATGTCGCACGCCCCGTATTATGATCCTCAACCTGGAAGTCAAGTTCGATGGGAAGCTTACTGACTGAATCTGTCACATGACGATCGAGATACCCGTATTTCGCCATCTGGGAAAGGACTATATTCCTTCTCTGGAACATCCTGTCGTAATACCTTACAGGATTAAAGGCGCTGGAATTCTTAAGCATTCCGACAAGAACCGCAGCTTCCTGAATATTCAGTGAATCGGGTGTTCTGTTAAAATAAACCCTTGCTGCCGATCTGATCCCGATAGCCTGGTAAAGAAAATCATACTTATTCAGGTACATCGCTATGATCTCTTCCTTTGTATAGCTTTTTTCAAGCTTTACTGCTGTCTGCCATTCCTTGAATTTTGATACTCCAAGCCTCATCTTTCTCACAAAAGTAGAAACCCTGGCAGTGTCGCGCGGATAAAGCTGCTTGGCAAGCTGCTGGGTTATTGTACTGCCTCCTCCCGTATTCTGTCCGAGCAGAATGGTCCTGACAAAAGCTCTTGCCAGACCCCGGACATCAATGCCTGAATGGCGGTAATACCTGATATCCTCCGTTGAAACAAGTGCAGCAACAAGATATGGTGAAAGATCCTTATAATCAGTCCAGGTCCTGTTCTCAATGCTTATTTTGCCAAGAAGCGCTTCATCTTCGGAATAGACCTCGGCGGCCAGGTAATATTCGGGGTTCTCAAGTTCCGCGAATGATGGCATGGGCCCAAGCTTTCCATACGATATCAGGATGAAGATCGTGATGATCAGAATAAAGGGAAATGCGAACAATGCCCAGAACCAGATAAGATATTTTTTATTGTAAGATTTGCCTTCCATCAGGCTTTAAATTTGCCCCAAAATTAGTAAATTCTTAAAGAATCTTAACGGTTTATTTTGAAGTTTGGTACCTAAATGATTTACTTTGTCGTGTTTTTAACGAAAAAATACGTTCTGCAAATGATCGAAAACCTTGTAATTGTTGAATCACCGGCTAAAGCTAAAACCATCGAGAAGTTCCTTGGAAAAGATTTTCGTGTTATTTCCAGCTTCGGTCATATCAGAGATCTTGCCAAGAAAAATCTTGGAATAGATATTGAAAAAGATTTCCTTCCTGATTATGAGGTACCGGAAGAAAAAGTCAAGGTCGTTAATGAATTGCGCAAAGCAGCAAAGGGAGCAAAGATTATCTGGATCGCATCGGATGAGGACCGTGAAGGGGAAGCCATTGCCTGGCATCTGGCAGGTGTTCTCGGTCTCGATCTGGAAACAACCCGGAGGATAGTATTCCACGAGATAACCAAGGATGCAATCGCTGCTGCAGTTGAAAATCCGCGGAAAATTGACATGAACCTTGTCAATTCCCAGCAGGCAAGGCGGATCCTCGACCGGCTGGTCGGCTTTGAAATATCGCCTGTTCTGTGGAAAAAGGTTCAGCCTTCCCTTTCTGCAGGCAGGGTTCAATCAGTAGCTGTAAGGCTTATCGTTGACCGCGAAAGGGAGATCATCTCATTCAAAGCGGAATCATCCTACAGGGTAAGCTCTTTTTTCAGAATCGACGATAAGGATCCTGAAAGTGCAGTTATCAAAGCTGAAGCGTCCAAAAGATTCCCCGACGAGAACGAAGCAGGAAAGTTCCTTCAGCTGTGCAATCTTGCTAACTTTAAGGTAGCAGGAATTACGGTTAAGCCAGGAACCAGATCGCCGGCGCCGCCCTTTACAACTTCAACCCTGCAGCAGGAAGCTTACAGGAAGCTGAGCTTCTCTGTCGCCCAGACTATGACTGTTGCCCAGAAATTATATGAAGCAGGAAAGATCACATATATGAGGACCGATTCCACGAATCTTTCAAAGCTTGCACTCGCAAAATCGCGTGAAGTGATAATTTCCGGATTCGGCGAAAAGTATTCAAAGACGCGGCAGTATGTAACCAAATCCAAAGGAGCACAGGAAGCACATGAAGCTATCCGCCCGGCCTATCCTGACCAATCAGAAGTTCAGGGTAACCAGAACGAAAGAAAGCTTTATGATCTTATCTGGAAAAGAACAATTGCCTCACAAATGGCCGATGCAATAGTTGAAAAGACAACAATCGGCATCAATATGGATAATTCGCCAGTTACGTTCAATGCAACCGGCGAGGTGATCAAATTTGACGGTTTCCTTAAAGTGTATGCAGAATCGACCGATACAGAAACCACTGACGAGGAAAAAGATCTGCTGCCCCCGGTGAAAAAAGATATGCCGCTTTATTATAATATAATGTCTGCCATTCAGAAATACACAATGCCGCTTCCGCGCTACTCTGAAGCCAGCCTTGTTAAAAAGCTTGAAGAGCTGGGGATTGGCAGACCTTCGACCTATGCTCCCACGATCTCGACTATACAGAACAGGGGATACGTATCAAAGGAAGACAGGCCGGGAGAAAAGCGCCAGATAAAAATGCTGACCCTCGAAAACGGAAAAATAACATCAACGATCAAAAGTGAGATTACCGGAAAAGAGAAATCTAAACTATTCCCGCAGGATATCGGAATGATTGTAAATGATTTCCTTGTTGAAAACTTTCCGGAGATAGTCGATTTTAATTTTACTGCAGAGGTCGAAGAACAATTTGATGAGATAGCTCTCGGCAAGCTGAAATGGACAGGAATGCTCCATAAATTCTATGGCCCTTTTCATAAAACTGTTGAGAATACACTTGAAAAGAAAAACCGTAATACAGGAAACAGGCTTCTGGGCAATCATCCCGAAACGGGAGAACCGGTGACCGTGAGGATGGGCAGGTTCGGACCGGTTGCCCAGATAGGTAATGCCGATAACGGAGGGAAACCGAGGTTTGCAAGTCTCACTCACAACCAGCTCATCGAAACAATAACCCTCGAAGAGGCACTGCGTCTCTTCAACCTCCCGCGATCCCTCGGCCAGGTTGAAGATGCCGAAATAATTGTAGGAATAGGAAAATTCGGTCCGTACCTCAGATTCAAAAACAAGTTCTACTCCCTGAAGAAAGGTGTGGATGATCCCTATACAGTCACACTTGAAAGAGCTCTTGAGGTAATAAGGGAAAAAGATGAAAATGAAAAGAAAAAGGTCATGAAGGATTTCGGGGATATAATGCTTCTTAACGGCAGATACGGACCCTATCTTACAAGGGAAAAGAAGAATTACAGGCTTCCAAAAGGAACTGATATAGAAAAACTTACCAAGGAAGAATGCATTTCAATAATTGAAAAAAGCGAAAAGAAAACAAAATAGAATTCATTTAAACACAAAGGACACGAAGGTCATCACAAAGAGCACTAAGGATAAGAATTATAAAAGTTAAATAATCATAATGACAGATCTAAACGATTATTTTGATCCCGTAAGTATTGAAAGTCCTGAATTTGAATACCTGGCGCTGCAGGCCGGATTTCCTCACAATATTGTGATCCATACCGAAAACCAGCCCCTCAGAGATCCGGAGAGATTCAAAATTGCTCTCCTGGGTGTTCCCGAAGGGAGGAACTCCCCCGGAACCGGTTCTATGAAAGGTCCTGACAGTATAAGAAGAGAACTCTACAAGCTGGCAAGGATCCCCGGAAAGCTGAGAATCATCGATCTGGGAAACATGAAGCAGGGCACCACCTTTAATGATACAGTTGCAGGACTCACAGATATAATCACCTGGCTTACAGAGCAGAATATTTTCCCTTTGATTATCGGGGGCAGCAGCGCGCTTACACTTTCCATTGATAAAGCCCTGAGCGGTATGCAAATGAAATATACCCTGCTCGCAGTCGATTCGAGGATCGATTTTATAAGTGAAAAACGTGGGCATGATTCATTTAATTACCTTAGCACACTGATCCATAATAATAAAAGTACCTTCGACCACTATATTAATATTGGTTACCAGTCATACCTTAATGATCAGCAGGTTGTGAACCGGTTTCATAAACGCAAATCGGAACTGTTACGGATAGGAGATGTAAGAAAAGCAATATTTCTCACTGAACCACTCTTCAGGGACTCCGATGCAGCCGTTTTTGATATTTCAGCAGTCAGGCAGTCTGAAGCGCCCGGAACTATCTCTCCCTCCCCAAATGGATTCTATGGTGAGGAGATCTGCCTTCTGGCAAGATATGCAGGTATATCCGATAACCTGAAAGTATTCGGATTATTCGATGTTAATCCCGATCTTGATGTCAGGAATCAGACTGCAAGCCTCTCAGCCCAGATAATCTGGTTCTTCCTTGAAGGATTTTCCCAGAAACAATATGAAACACCTTCCCTCAGCAATACCAACTCCGGGAGGTTTATAAAATATCATGTCAGGATTACCGATCTTAACGATGATCTGATCTTTGTGAAAAGCACTCTTACCGAGAGATGGTGGATGGAGCTGCAGGCCGGCGATTCCGGTGCTGTTTATATCGCATGCTCCCACGACGATTACCTTAAGGCGAATCGTAATGAAGTTCCCGAGAGATGGCTTATCGGAGCGGAAAGACTCAAGGCATAGAATGTTATCTGGTTTTTTATCAGCAAATAAATATTATTCAACAGTCGAGTAACCGCATTCTCATTGAAACAAAAATTGTTATTATGCGTTTAATAACAAAATTTGTTAACATCCGTTATTTAATATATTTGGTAACATTTTAGATTTTTACTTATTTTGCTGATTAAATTGCACGAGCATCTCTACTGTTGGTCTTCAATAAAATGAAAAGTGTTAAAGTTACATTTCTGTTTGTAGTGCTGATAAGCTTTACAGCCTGGTCGCAACAGGATCCACTGTCGAGCAACTATATGTTCAGTACCCTCACCTACAATCCCGGAGTAGCCGGTAGTTCGGGGATGATCTGTGCAACAGCCCTCAGCAGGCAGCAATGGATCGGATTCAAGAACGCCCCTTCAACAACAACTTTCAATATAAGTGCTCCTGTATCTCCGTTTAAGATACAGAGTGGCATAGGTCTGATGGTTGAAAGTGATCAGGTCGGTTTTGATTCCGATATTAATATTGCGGGTATTTATACATACCTGATGGATGTTGGCACCGGGAGGCTTGGCATAGGCGTCAGCCTCGGTGTGATGAATAAAACCCTTGACCCGACCTGGCTGATTCCCAATGGCGACGGATTTACCCAGCCCGATCAGGATCCGCTGATACCGGTAAGCAAGGAGAGCTTTGTTGTATTTGATGCCGGGCTCGGGGCTTACTTTACTACCGATAAGTTTTATGCAGGGATTTCAACAAGGCATCTGAACCAGGCTAAGTTTAAATTTTCAAAAGGAGAACCATATCTTACGAGACATTATTATCTGACAGGCGGATACAATATCCAGCTTCCCAATCCATCTCTTGAGCTTCTTCCTTCTGTTTTTGCATTCAGCGATGGCAGAGCATTACAGGCGAGCGTTTCTACTCTGCTCCGGTACAATAAGAAAGTATGGGGTGGCGTTTCATACCGTACCGGCGATGCTCTGATAGGTATTGCCGGGATAGAACTTTACAACGGGATCCGTATAGGTTATGCTTATGATTTCCCCCTTTCGGACATAAGAAAAAATTCCTCGGGGTCACACGAATTTATGGTTAATTATTGTTTCGATCTAAGCATGGGCAAAAGTCGCACCAAATATAAAAGTATCAGGTTTTTATAATTATACGATAATTTTTAACTTACTTGCATCTTAATTTCCTACTGTATGAAAAAGTCGATTCTGTTTTTACTAATAATTCTGATTTTTATTACTGGCTGTGGCACCTCCAATACAGGTGAGCTTACAGGTGTCCCCGGCAGGAAGAAGTTTTTTGAGCCTGAGCCTATGGAAATGGCTTTCATACCGGCCGGCAGCTTTACGATGGGCCCCAGTGACCAGGATGCATTATTTGCACAGAACAGCCTGTCTAAATCTGTTACCGTTGATGCCTTCTGGATGGACCAGACTGAAATCACTAATAACAAGTACCGCCAGTTTGTTTACTGGATTCGCGATTCAATCCTCAGAACAAACCTTGGTAATGCAGGTGTTGAAGGCAGGGAGTATTTCCTTACCGACGATGAAGGCAATGTATTAGAACCCAACAGACTTAACTGGGAAGAAAAAATCGATCCCGAAGAAGAGGTGACTCAAAGCGTTATCGAAGAGATGTATTATCCTCCCGAGGAAAGATTTAACGGCAGAAAGCAGTTTGATGTCCGTAAATACAACTATTCCTATTACTGGGTCGATTATCAGTCCGCAGCCAAGTCAAGATATGTCTATGACTACGAGAACAATACAGGGCGTTATGAAGGACAGGTAACAAATCTCGACGGAACACGTACCGATGTTAAAGACCGTTCTTCATTCATCAAACATATTGTGATCAACATTTATCCTGACACACTCTGCTGGATAAGGGATTTCACCTATTCATTCAATGATCCGCAGGCTGACCTGTATTTCTGGCATCCTTCCTTTGACGATTATCCTGTAGTGGGTGTATCATGGCATCAGGCAAATGCTTTCAGCCACTGGAGAACCGATTACATGAACAGCTACCTGCGGCAAAGCGGTGTTGTTGACGTAATGGCCTACAGGCTCCCGCTCGAAACTGAATGGGAATATGCTGCAAGAGGCGGACTGGATCTGTCTATGTACCCCTGGGGCGGTCCTTATACCCGTAACTATGAAGGCTGCTTCCTCGCTAACTTTAAACCATTGAGAGGAAATTATATCGACGACGGTAATGTTTATGCCGGAAAAGTCGGATCATACGAACCCAATGAGTACGGACTATATGATATGTCGGGAAATGTTGCAGAATGGACACGCTGTGCCTACCATCCTTCAGCATATATATTCCAGCACGATCTTCAGCCCAATTATGAATATAATGCGACACCACAGGATCCGCCTGTTCTGAAACGTAAAGTGATCCGCGGAGGTTCATGGAAAGATGTTGCATATTTTCTTCAGACAAGTGCCCGGGATTATGAATACCAGGATTCCACGAAACCTTATATAGGATTCCGGAACGTCAGATCTTACATCGGAGCAGAATTATAGTTGAAATAACAATTAAATAATCAGGTATATGAGCTTATCAGGAATAGTACAAAGCAGTGGCTGGAAAAATTTCATGGCAAAACTTTACGGTATCGGTGCCGCTATCGTCATTGTCGGTGCTCTGTTTAAAATACAGCACTGGTCAGGTGCAGGTATTATGCTTACCGTAGGGTTATTGACAGAAGCTGTTATTTTCTTCTTTTCAGCATTTGAACCATTACATGAAGAGATTGACTGGACTCTGGTATATCCGGAACTTGCAGGAATTCCCGAAGAAGGGCCCGAAGCTTTGGCATCCCAGGGCAGCGGAAGATCCCGAGATTCTGGCGCCATAGGCTCCGGCGGTTTTGGTGGTGGCGGTTTTGGTGGTGGCGGCTTTGGCGGCGGCGCCGGCTCGGCAGCCCTTGCAAAATTTGACGAGATGCTCGAAAAAGCAGAAATAACTCCTGAGCTTTTCCAGAAACTCGGTACCGGAATGAAAAAGCTTGGAGATGCTGCATCAAACATCAATTCAATGAATGATATTGCAGCAGCTTCAAATAATTATTCCAACACTGTTAAGGGAGCAACCGATGCACTCGGCAAACTGTCTGAATCATATCAGGCAGCAACCAGAACAGTTAACGAAACAGGTTCTACTTATAAGACCATTGCCGATAACCTGGCTGTTATGCATGAGGGTGGCAGATCATACCAGCAACAGCTTGAAATGCTCAATAAAAACCTTTCTGCCCTGAATACGGCGTATGAACTGCAGAAAAAGGGCGCTGATAATCACCTCAAAGAATCTGAATCACTATATCAGGGGCTTCAGCACCTGATGAAAGATCTTACCGAATCATCAGGAGATACGAAGAAATACCGGGAGCAGGTATCAAAACTTAATGATAATCTGGCGGCTCTGAACAACGTATACGGGAATATGCTTGCCGCAATGAATGTTAAATAATGCAACCATTCGTTTTAGTTAACTAAACTCCCATAAAATGGCTCATCAAAAGTTATCCCCGCGGCAAAAAATGATCGGTATGATGTACCTGGTGCTTACCGCCATGCTTGCACTTAACGTATCAAAAGAAGCCGTGGAGGCATTTAAAAAAGTAGATAATAGCCTTACCCTCACCATAGCCAACTATGGTGCAAAAAATGATCTCATTTACCAGGAGTTTGACAGAGCAGCAGCTGAAAATCCGGCCAAAGCCGGAGCTTATAAATCAAAGGCTTTAGAGATAAAGGAACGGGCCGACGAAATATTTAATTACATGCAGGGGCTTAAGATTGAAATTATCAAGGTCGCAGAAAGGGATGAAAACACTCCTGCAGTAAGAGGAAATGAAGTAATCATTGATGAAGTCCAGAAGATCGACGAAAACAATGTCCCGTCCCAAATCCTTATCGGAGCAAACGAAAACGGAAAAGCCTTTGCTCTCAAAACAATGGTGGTCGACTTCCGGGAATTCCTTATCGAAACGCTTGAAGGGAAAAATCCCACTGCCGAGGAAGCATTACGCAAAAGCCTTAATACCGACGATGGAAGGGACCCGGGCGGAGATCCGGAAAGATGGGAAAACTTTACCTTCCAAAATCTCCCTCTTGTAGCTGTTATTACTGTCCTCTCAAAAATGCAGGTCGATGTCAGAAACGCTGAAACAGAGGTACTGAATCATCTCTATTCACAGATTGATGCAGCCTCATATAAATTCAATAAGCTTGAAGCAGTTGTTATTCCGGATGCAAACTATGTTACTCTCGGAAATAATTATTCTGCAAAAGTGTTTATCTCTGCTATCGACACAACACAGAAACCAAGGATACTGATTGGTGACCAGGAAATTCCGGTAGATGCAACAGGGAAAGGCATTTATAACGTAAAACCCTCTTCTATCGGAACAAAACCCTGGGGAGGCGTTATAATGCTCAAGTCACCATCGGGTGAAGACATAAAATATCCGTTCAAATCGTCATATTCGGTAGGAGTGCCTAATGTTGTCGTCTCTCCTACAGCAATGAACGTGATGTATTATGGTATCCCGAATCCTATCGACGTTTCAGTTCCCGGTGTCAGCCCCGAAAATATCAAGATAAAGGTTGTAAATGGCACCTTCACCACCGAAAAAGTAAAGAGAGCCGGAGGTGAGAATTTCAGGGGTAATTGGGCAGTCAGACCTGCAAAAACAGGCCAGAATGTTCAGATTATCGTTTCAGCCACAGAGGCAGGAGGCAGATCAACTTCATATCCTCCGATTGAATTCAGGGTCAAGGCTATTCCAAAGCCTGAAGCAAGATTCGCCGGAAAGAACGGAGGATCAATATCACCAAATGTAGCTACGGCACAACAGGGAGTATTTGCCGTACTCCCCGACTTCGACTTTGACCTGCAATATAAAGTCACCGCGTTCTCAATCCTGTATACCGACAGAATGGGCGACTTTGAGGAACCAGTCACAAGCAGCTCCCTGTCGCCAAAACAGAAGGAACTACTGAAGAGGCTTACAAGAGGGAAATACCTGACAATAAAAGATATAAAAGCAGTTGGTCCTGATAACAGAACCGTAGACCTTTCACCGATGTTGTTTAAAATTGACTAGTAAAGACCGATATTATGAGTAAGAAAATAATTTTTGGAATTTTTATTCTGATTTTTGCAGTGACTGCTGAAGGACAGCAATCATTCGGCGATATTTATAAGAAATCAATTCCGGAAGCGAAAAAGATAGAATATGCTTACCTCAGGGAAGCTGATGTGGTATGGTCAAAAAGATATTACCGTCTTATCGACCTCCGCGAAAAAATAAACCAGCCGCTTTATTATCCGACATCTCCGACACTCGACGGCAGAATGAGCTTTATCAGGATCCTTCTTGATGAGATCCAGAAAGGCAACCTTACAGCCTATTCCGCCATCGACGTTAACGTACCAACCACCTATCAGGAGATAGAAACACAGATGGGAGCTGAAACAAGGATTCAGCAGATTCAGGTAGATGCTGCAGGAAATACCCGCGATTCCACAATTACCGAATCGGCTAAGCCCGAAGAGGTGAAACAGCTTCTGCTGTATGAAGAGTGGTACTTTGACAAGAAACTGGGAAGACTTGATGTCAGAATAATCTCGATATGCCCTTACTTTATGGGTTATGATGCCGAACTTGGCAGGTCATTGAGAAAAGCCCTGTTCTGGGTCAGATTCGATGAGGTAAGAGATATCCTTGCAAAGAAAGAGGCATTCATAAGCAATAATGATGCCCAGAGGATCTCCTATGACGACCTTTTTATGCAGAGGAGATTCGGAAGCATTATCTTTGGCGAATCAAACGTGTTTAATGACAGAATGATCAGTGAATACCAGGTTGGGAAATCCGCACTGTTCGAGGCCGACCGCCTGAAACAGGAATTATTCAGCCTGGAACACGATCTGTGGGAATTTTAGGATACAAACGAAAAAAGAGGCTGTCGAAACAGCCTCTTTTTTTTGCTTTGCCACTTTACAAATACCGGTCCTTGGTTTGCCGTTTCACATCGTCGAGGTAATTCTTGATATTCTGTTCCTCCTCCTTGTTAACGATCAGAAGAACATCATCCGTTTCAACAATGATATAATCCTTTAATCCCTGTACTACTGCCACCTTACCTGGTGAGATGTTAAAAATGCTTCCCCTGTTGTCATAGGAAAAAACGTTTCCGCTGATCACTGAGTTTCCTTTCTTGTCGATTGTGGAATGTTCATATAATGAACTCCAGGTTCCAAGATCTGACCAGCCTATATCCGTAAATTTTACGAAAACATTATCGGCTTTTTCCATGATTCCGAAATCGATTGAAATGCTTTTGCATTCTGTATAGGTCCTTCCGATAAACATCTCCTCCTGGTCCGTTCCTATAAGGTTTTTCCCATCGTCAAAAGCGGAAAACATGTCGGGAAGGTGTTTTTCAAATGCCCTGAGGATCGATCTGATATTCCAGATAAATATTCCCGAATTCCAGTAGAAATCGCCGCTTTGCAGGAATATCTTTGCAAGATCTATGTCGGGCTTCTCTGTAAATGTCTTTACTTTAAGAAGGTTCTTATGGCCCTCAACAGGTTTTTTCATATCTGCCTGGATGTATCCATATCCTGTTTCAGGCCGGTCGGGCTTTATACCAAGGGTTAGCAATGCATCATTTTCCCTTACGAAATCCATACTTTCCCTTATGACCTTACAGAATTCCTCCTCTTTAACAATAAGATGATCGGCCGGTGTGACGGCTATCACAGCCTTCGGGTTCTCCTTCAGTATCCTGAAAGTCCCGTAAGCCAGGCATGGTGCAGTGTTCCGTCTGAAAGGCTCTGCAAGAACATTTGAGGGATTTATTCCAAGCTGCTTTACAGTCAGATCCTTATGTTCGGCGCTTGTTACGATATAAATATTTTCTTCGGGACATGCTGCTTTGAAACGTCTGAAAGTTTGCTGGATCAGAGTCTCGCCTGTCCCAAGGATATCAAGGAACTGTTTTGGTTGTTCACGACGGCTGAGCGGCCAGAAACGGCTTCCGACACCACCTGCCATAATAATTACATACCTGTCCTCCATAGTTGATTTTAGTATATTCCAGAATTTCTGCAAATATATAATTAAATATGCGGATGGTGACTGATTGTATATTCCATGAACATTATTACGTTAAAAATTAGTAATTTTAACCGCTGTAAATCATGAATCATGTTCAGGTTTCTTTCACAGACAGGCCGTTATTTTCTTTTGCTTAAAAAGGTTTTTTCCAAACCTGATAAGCCTTCTGTCTATCTGAAGCAAACCATATTCGAACTCTATAATCTTGGATTCAATTCAGTAGGTATTGTAACTATAATTTCGTTTTTCATGGGCGCCGTTATAACACTTCAGACGGCGTATAACACCGAAAATCCGATCTATCCGACTTACCTGATAGGCCTTGGCTGCCGTGATTCCATAATTCTTGAGTTCTCTTCAACAATATCCGCTCTGATCCTTGCAGGAAAAGTCGGGTCAAACATCGCATCGGAAATCGGTACGATGAGAGTTACCGAGCAGATCGACGCACTCGAGATGATGGGAGTAAATTCGGCATCGTATCTTATACTCCCGAAAATTGTGGCCACACTCCTTTTCAATCCTTTCCTTACTCTTATAAGTATCATTGTAGGTATTTCAGGAGGCTGGATAGCAGGGACTTCAGCAGGTGTTATCACCTCCAGTGATTTCATATACGGGATACAGTACGCTTTCGTCCCATATTATATCACATATTCCATGATCAAAACACTTTTCTTCGCTTTTATTATTACAAGTGTTTCGGCATTCCAGGGTTATTATGTCGAAGGGGGATCGCTTGAAGTAGGCCGCGCCAGCACAAAAGCCGTGGTTTTCAGCAGTATTCTTATCCTGCTTTTCAATGTTATTCTTACTCAGTTACTGCTGTCATGATAATAGTTAAAAATCTGGAGAAATCGTTTAACGATAATGTTGTTCTGGATGATATTAATGTTTCTTTCGAAACCGGGAAGACAAATCTGATTATCGGCCGGAGCGGTTCGGGGAAAACAGTTCTGCTCAAATCAATCATCGGACTTCACGATCCTGATAAGGGAGAGGTATGGTTTGATGATGTCCTTTTCAATAAACTCGACTTCAATGCAAAAAAAGAGATAAGGAAAGAGATGGGAATGCTCTTTCAGGGAAGCGCTCTCTTTGATTCCCTGACCGTTGAACAAAACGTCAGATTCCCTCTCGATATGTTCACCGCTAAAAGTCCTGAAGAGAAAGCTGAAAGAGTGAACTTCTGCCTGAACAGGGTAAATATATTAAATGCGAACAAGCTCTTCCCTTCTGAATTATCAGGAGGAATGAAGAAAAGAGTAGCCATTGCAAGGGCAATTGCCCTGAATCCCAAATATCTTTTTTGTGATGAACCTAACTCAGGGCTTGATCCGGTAACAGCAATACTGATCGATGAGCTCATTAAAGAGCTTACCGAAGAGTATTCCATGACCACCATCGTTAATACCCACGATATGAACTCCGTTATCGAGATCGGTGAGAATATTGTCTTTATCAATGAAGGTAAAATCTGCTGGGAAGGCACTAAAGATGAGATCCTCCATTCAGGATGCGATACCCTTAACGATTTTGTTTTTGCCAACGCAATGGCAAAACACCTTCTGACTCCGGGCAGGAAGTAATTATAATTAATCTACTTCTTCATAATCAACATATTCACCCGTATCCTTCGATATTTTTTTATCGTTTTTTGATTTTTTCCCAACCTGCTCCTGGTCATTGTCGCTTCTTCCATACATGAAAAAAGATCTGACGAGTAAATAGATTATCAGGCCTATCAGAAAAACTCTCAGCAGAAGTACCATTGTTAAAGAAATTTATTGTTGAAAAAGTATCATTGGTTTGTCGTTCTTTCTTTTAACCTTATTCCCGAATACAAAATTCATACCTAAGCGTGCATGTATTGTATTGAGGCTTTCAGGAAGAGGAATGCTTTCACCATCATTTAAAATTTTGTTCCAGGTGATCGGGATCCTGTCGGCAAGGGCATATATCTGGAAGAACCCCAGTCTGAATGCCAGGCCGAGGCCAAGATTATCATACCTGTAATTGGCTGCTGTATAAGCCACTGTTGTTGAAAAAGCATTGCCGAGATTAAGATTGGCCGACAGGGTAAGAGCCTCCCTGTACTGATTCCCTGTTATTCTTGTGTATGACAAAAGGCCAAGTGTAAAACTCTGCGATGGACTGTAGCTTGCCCCCACGCTGACCCCAAACGGGAGATTCGTTTTGTATGGAATTTCAGTATCGGTCATGTGGAATGAATTCTGGAGAGAATCCAGGATCTCCTCTGATACTTCTTCGAAAGTCAAATCTCCGTCATAAACATCCTTAAAATCAACTCCGCTGAATTCAAACTGGCTTTCAGCTGCAAGATTTGATATATCCCTCTTCCATTTAATAAATCCAAGATCAGTTACGGATGCCGATAAGCTAATCTTCTCAGTTAATCTGAGTTCGGCGCCTATATCGAGACTAAATCCCGGATTACCCGTCTTAAGCAGATAATCAGCGATTCCCTTGTTGGTTTCAAACCTCTCATCATCAAATGAGACACTGTCGATAATATTATCCTCATCCATATAAAAATCAACCGGGGCGCTTATGTTTGCCATCAGGTCGGCATCAACAGTATGGGTAAAGTCGTCCTGCACGGTAACGCTGAGAGCTCTGTTGTCAAGTGAAGCATTTGCCACACCGAATAAAAGCTTTCCTTTTATTCCAAGCCTCAGCCTGCGTGTAATATCTTTAGAAAAACCAAGACCGGCCTCACGGTACCAGGTAATATTTGTACGCAGTGAGCTAAGGTCGATCTTATCTCCCAGAAATTGTTCATTTCCTTCAAAAGCCAGTTTAAGCATATCCCCGGGCAAAGCGAAATCAATATCCACACGTTCATTTATATCGAGGAAGATGTACAAATCCCTGCCGGCGTTGAAACCCAGGCCAAAAAGCTGAACCGCGACCTGCGGCTCCAGATTATTCACATCCTTTAATTTCGAAGTGAATTTCGAAATATCATAGTCGGGATGGAATATAGAAATAGTTGAATCACCTTCAGTACTAACCTTAAAGATATCGGAGAAATTAAAGAAATTGTTATTTATGTTCACATTAATTCCCGATATCACAGGTAATCCTATATACACAGAATTTGTAGGCCTCATGGCCGGATTAAGAAAATGGTTCTGAGGGATATTCATGTAGTAGAGAACCTGGCTGTTCTGAGCGCCGGCATCTGCCATCGCCAGAGTCAGCAACAATATGAGTGAATTCCTTATTTTCCTGATCATATAGGGTTTTTTAAATTTACTAATCGGGGTTAAATTTCAGATCGGGTTTCACAACCAGGCCTGTAGTGAATCGTATCCTGTAATCCGAGTAGATCTTAACATCTTTTGATCCGCCATCGGTTGTGTTCATTGTGAACATTAATATAATACTGTCGGATTGATCGACAGAATCCCAGAATTCCCGTGTAATTTCGATTGATACAGTCGATTCCGAGGGTATTGTGGCACGTCCGGTATTATCAACGGGAGCAGGCTTAAGTACTTCATCTGCCTTAACGGTGCTCCTGTTAATCCGTGCCTCAGAATCATAGAGTATCAGGCTCACCGACACACCTGCCGGGAACCCGTTTTCGGCATGAATACTTATTTTCATAAATTCAAAATCATCCGGATCAACCGGATTATCTTCTGTATCATCAAGCCTGAGGAAATTATCAACTGTATCCGTGAAGTGAAGGTTATTCATTCTCAGTTCAAGAGGAATATCCACATCCAGTGACCCGGTTAACCGGCTGTTCCCGAAAATGTAATTATCGCGGCTGCCGTTATTTCCTCCAGGATTCATACGTGCGGTTCCACGGAAGACAACCCGGTAAGGAGGCATAGAGATCAGGGCAGGCAGTGAGGAATTGCTTTTATCAATCACCAGGGACCCGCTTATATCACGTTCACCGGGAGCAGCCGGGTATTTCAGATTAAACAGGCCGAGCCCGAGTTCAGTCGATTCATCAGTTCTGTAACCTGTTGCCTCAAGGTCCACTTCAACAGGAATTGAAAAAGAATTTGAATAATTAAAGGTTACCGACGGATTTGAAATATGAAGATCCCCTGATATCTTATTTACAATGTCGCTTATTTCAGGATCGAAGGTCTCCGGACCAAATGTTTCCATTTCCTGGCCAAAATATCCTTTTACATAATCAAAATCGGGATCCAGGAATTCAAGATCTATCTGCACCTCATCGAGGCTGCTGAAATTAATTATGCGACCTTTGGAGCTCACAGTTATTTCATGTTCAACAGGTATCCTGTTATACGGATGATCTGCAATTGTGGCCAGGTCAAAGACAGAATTATTAACAGGAAATTCGCCGGTGACAGAATTATTCGGATTGACTGTAATATTATTTTTTATTGGTGAACCATTCTTCATTGTTGTCGGCAGAGTGATGGATACATCGGAAGACAATTCTGTTCCGGAACGGATAGCATAAGAAATATCTCCTGTTTTCATGCTTATATAAGCTATTTCAATGCCTCTTCCCGGGTCAAATTCAATTGTATCAACTCCGTCTCCTCCCAGCGCCGATATGGTTTGGGGTGGAACCACTATTCTCCCCGACCTCACCCACAGATCCCTTGCTGTAATTGCAATCTCAATGCTGCTGCCGCCAAGATCAATATACACAGGAGTGGTGGTACCGGGGCTGCCAATTGTCACCAGCGCTGTAAGCGAATTCAGAACAGTGCTGTTTGCCAGGTCAATAGATGCAACACCCGTCTGTCCGGGATTTATCAAAGAAATGACAGCCGTATTTCCGACAGGTACATGGCCGGCGGTATTGAAAAGTGTCACACTGATGTTCCCCAGGGGCGCCGTGAGATTATTTCTGACACTGACATCTATAAACCCTTCATCAAATGTTGCTGTTTCAAAATTCGGGAAAAGCGAGTAAGACCCTTCCTGAAGTACTGTAACCGGAAAGGCAGGGAAATTTGATGTGGTACCATTAATTGATACAAACTGAGCCCTGACCAGGGGATTTAACATTTGTGTGATCCTGTCGAGGGTGTATGTAATGTTTCCGGCGAAAGAGTTTAGATTCACCCTACCCAGCTGGTATGATTCACTGAAAGCGACCATGTCATTCAGATCATAATAATCTTCCATCCTGAGATCAATGAATGAATCTTCCCTGAAAACAATCCTCACAAAATTATCCTCTTCAAAAATAATTGTATCATTTGGCTCGATAAGGTCACTCAGTGAAACATCGCCTTTTATTGCAGGCACGACCCAGGTGGGTGAAAGATGGACCTGCTTCGAAAGCTTATCAAGGTCATAAGTTTCCCTTATGCAGGCTGAGACCGCAATCAGAAATATAAATATTGATATTTTCCTTATCATTATCATCCTTATCTTAACGAGGTTCCCAGCTTATAATTATACAGGAACCGGTCGGTGCCACCGACAATCAGGTGCCATCCCCCGTCATCCGACAACCTGCCTATCGAAAACATGGAGGCGCCTTTCAGGGGAAAACCTTCCATTTCATTCCCGTTGCTGTCGATCAGATAAATACGTTTTCGTTCTTTTTCAAACACTCCTATTTTCCTGTCAGCCGGAGAAAAAGCAAAATTTATAGGACCCCCGAGTTCATCTGATCCGAACTGCTTTGAAAACATTTCAGATCTGTTATTATCATATAGGTACAATATACCCTTATCAATAAAAATATATTCGTCTGCACCATCGCCGTCCACATCAAAAATATCGAAGCTGTGGCCGGGGGTAAATTCTCCCGGAGTAAATTTCTCGACCCTTCCGTCAAAATAAATATGCTGCACCGTTCCGACAGGTGATGTACATACAACAGAAGGTGTACTGCCGGATGCCAGCCGGAGTGAGGATCCGGGAGCTTTTGTAACCGGCTCTTTCAGTGTAAGTCTTTTATTGCCGGTCCGGTCGAGGAAATAAAGTGAGTTCTCATCTGAAATAACGAGAAAATCCTTTCCTGAAACCCTGAACCAGGCCACTTCCGAGCTGACAATGCTTCCTGTCCTGAATGGCTTCCATCCCCTGACGGCGCTGCCTGACTTGTCGTAGGCATAGATCATCCTGTCCTCTCCGGCAATCAGCAGCCTGTAATTACGGTTATTATCATAGTCGAAGAGAGCAAGGGCGTTTGTGGCCGGCGACCTCAGCCTGACCGGATATCTTTCAACATAATTTCCGTTACGGTCGAGCAGATGAAGATAGTTTCTTCCTGAGAACAGCAGCTGGTATTTACCGTTTTTGAAATAATCAATCATATAAACAGATCCCATGATCCTCTCCTGCAACGGCACCTTCCATAGAACACGGCCCGCGGCATTTATCAGGTAAGCATTGTTTTTCAGATCCTGGATGAAGATCTCCGTCGCCCCGGTAATATGATTCCTGAAAAAGAAAGGCTTTACCGCTGCAATGGTGTCAAGCAATGTCTCCCATTCAGTGACCGATTCCTCCCTTACTTCATCCCTGAACTGAACCGACAGACTGTTATAGATCATGTTATTGCTGGGTGTGAGCTGACAACCTAAAGCCCGGATCTTTCCCAGTGAATTCCGGTTTTCCCTCATTATCTTAATAATATCATCCGAAAGATAACCTGAGAGATAAGTTGTTATTCCCGACGGAACACAATAGAAAAAATACCCTGAAGTACTTGGAAGAGAGCTCTCAAATTCTCTGTAAACCAGATCATTTGCAAGTGTCTTATTCAGAATGTTATCATATAACAACCTCGATATTGCGCTGTAAGAGCTTCCCGTGATCAGATAGTTGTCATAAAATGCAAAGCAGGAATCGAAATGCTCTCCCGGATAGTTTCCCAAAAAGGCTGAAACAAATCCCTTGTACGGGGTCATGTAAATGGGAATATTTATCTGGTCGTCGGGCCGGAACCAGAAAACATTATTCTCATTCATTAAAGGAGTGAATTTGTCGAGAAATATCTTTTCAGCATAAGCCCTGTTATTGAGTTCATAAATGATCAGTGAATTTGACTTTACAGGCTTTCCTTTGAGATCGATATATGCTCGGGTTATCTCATCTCCTGTGTAATCGCGAAGCGCTTCCGCGAGATCCGCCGCCCCGGGAGGTACACGCCCCGGATTCGTTCCGGTATGACCAGAAGGATCATACACTACCGATTCAAAAAGCGCCGTTGCCGATGGCAGGATCTTATACGTGCTGAAAAGTGTAGCCGGACCTGTTTTATATTTATGAAGAATATCGTCGCTGTTTGTGCTTTCGGTATATCCGCTAAGTACAAGACCTTTATCGTTGATGTATATGTCGCATCCTGTTGTTCCGGCCAGCTTCCCGGCTTTTTCTGCCGTTATGCCCGGATTATCCCTGAATGTATGTCCTAATATTCCGGGCAGATTGGAAAAAACAATGAAAATCTTATCTTCATTCTTGCCCGAAGACTGAAGAACTCTGGCAAATCCCGGCAGATTTCTTACATCTTTGTCACTACCTGCCTGGATAATAGCCTTTTCCATAAGCTCCGGGGACGTGGCAAAAAGAAGCAGTCCGGAATTGTTTGAAACAAAAAGAGTATCTTTTTTATTTCCGCTTTCATAAGGAAGATAGAAAGCTTTTATCCCCGAAAGAGTTGTATCATTAGTGGCAGGTATGCCTGCCGTTTTCATGGCTTCCCTGATCTGCCTCAGCCTGATATCCGACTTTACAGCCAGACTGAGAAGTGACCGGAATTTCCCGCTGTCTGAGGGATGGAAGGAGATAACTGCCCTGCTTCCGTCGAGGAAATCCTGATATGGTGGTTTATTAAGCTGATCAGCCAGGAACTTTAGCTTCCTGTTGAAATTTTCAAATTCCCCGATCTTTGCAACTTCCCCGAATAATCCCTGGCCGGTTGTAATTGAATTGATAAAGCTTTTAAGATCGATGCTTTCAATAACGATGGCTGCTGTCGGGGCCACTGACTTATAGGGATCCGTAAGCAGGCTCTTTCTGCCCTGCTGAAGAAAATATCCCAATGCTGCAAGGCCCGAAAGAAGAATTATAACAGAAATAACTGCTGACCTTTTACCCACTGCAGATTATTAATTGACCCGGGGGGTAAAGTTAATCATTTAATGGTAATAATTATCAGGCCTCCTGAATCACTTTCCAGCCTGTTGCATCTGCGAGTGAAAGGACAGGCTCTTTCAGATCGCCATAGAATGTGACCCTGTGCCATCCCCAGGTGCCCCACATCGTGAAGAGCTTTTCAATATCTCCCACAGGTTCAGCGCATAATTTGGTTCTGCAGGCCCTGTCGTCGGGATCATTATCAACAGCCACAGCCTGATGCATCAGTATCTCCTTCCTCTGATTATTAATTTCAAGGGTAGTTGTCATATAATTAACAGGAAGAACAGACTGAACCGAAGCTCCTGCCCTGTCTTCGGAATGTGTCATGATCCTGAAGGGATTCGTCTTGCCCTCAGGCCCGAATATCCTGTTCGGAGCAACGCAATGGGCATAGATGATCTGTCTCTTTGCCGTATCAATAACCGGATCCGAGATGAATCCGGGCCGGCCTCCTGTGAGAATATTAAATGCAACCATTGTTGCCGTTGAGCTTACATCACATTCGCATGCTCCTATAAGCCCTTCATTGCAGAGTTCATGAAATCCGAGGCAGGGATATGCATGAATATGCCCTCCGTAAAATCCTCCAAGACAGTTAACTGTAATTGCATTTGCTCCGTGTTTCTTAAGCACTTCTTTCATACCAAGGTACATTGCTGCTGATGTAAGCAATGTTTCATAATCAACGCCAACCACTTCGAGTGCCGATTTCTGCCATCCCCTGACTATTTCGGCTGATCTTTCCTTATCAGCCCTGCTCCACGCATCATTCACCTCAGCAAAGGGAATATACTCAACAGGTATGCCCATTACCGGCTCGGCAATGCTTGCAGACTGATCTCTTACGGCAAGAATCCTGGAAGAGGAAAGCTGTCTTGTACAATCCTCCGCAGAGAGAAATCTGATCTCATTCGGATTGATCTTATGATGATGTATTGCAGGGGTTGAACCGGTACGGACACGTTCAGTGGCCTTCACAAAATCAGCTGCAGATCCTCCATTCCTCACTATATTGAAGCAGCTGGCAGCCGCGATAACATCCTCCATTTTTGATGAAGCCACAAAGCCCACATTGGGCGTATTGCTGTTGAGGAATGTGGCTGTATATACAAGAAATCCTCCGCTGCCTGCAAACTGAAGATCCGCATACAGGACCGGTTTGCCCGTTTTGGCAATCGTCTGGACAACCCTGTTCCAGCAATTCATCTGGTATACTATATACCCTCCGATATCAGCCTTCTGATCCTGCATGACGATCTTTTCAGTATCCTCCTGACCTGCTGCCATCGAATGCAGGAATTCAAATTCCGGGAAACTGCAAGTCATTGCATTATTGATCTTTTCCATGACGGGGTTGAAATCAAAACCCACGTTTGGCCAGTCGGGTTGAGTTTGCACCGGTGCATGCAGAGAATACAGTATCCTGATTTTCATTTTGGCGCCCTGGTCGCCGGCTGTTGCCGAAGGAGTAAGAAATGATCCGGGCCTGAAGGCCAGGCATGCGGCACATGCAGAACATGCTGTAATGAAACCGCGTCTGGAAACACAGGCAGCTGTTGCCTGCTTAATGTTTTTCCTGGTATCTGATTCTTTCATAACTATATATGAATAATTTAATGATGTCATTAACAGATCATTAAATATACATATTATTACTTAAAAATGACAGCAGGAGAAGATTTTTATGATTAAGAAAAAAAATAATCCGGGAACCGGATTTTGGCACACTATTTGATTTGATATAAGTACACAGGCAATCTCAATCATATTACTTGATCCTTCAAGTTCAGCCAGGCGAAAGCCTGGCTTCTCTTTTTTATCAGAATGGCCTGTAGCCTAGAATTTCCTTTACCTCACGGACAGTTTTCGAAGCACTGGCACGCGCTTTTTCAGCTCCTTCCGATACCACACGGGCAAGATATTTATTATCGTTAAGTATTTCGGTTATGCGCTCCCTCACTGGCCCGATGACCTTGATAATGTCTTCGGCAAGCTGCTTTTTCATATCCCCGTAACGTATCTCGCAGGAAGCATGTTTTTCTTTGAAATATTTTATAGTCGATGGATCTGAAACAACATTCATGATAGTAAAGAGGTTCTGAACTGGTTCTGAGGGTTTCTCTCCCGGTGTCTGAGGTCCAGTATCAGTAACCGCACGCATCACCTTTTTCCTGATTTCTTCAGGCGTATCAGCCAGAAAAACTCCGTTCCCCTCACTTTTCCCCATTTTTCCGGTTCCGTCCAGTCCGGGGATCTTGATAAGCTTTTTCCCGAAATTATAGGCATCCGGCTCGGGAAAATATTCGACTCCGTACATTGTATTGAAACGCCTTGCAAACCGCCTCGTCATCTCAAGATGCTGGGCCTGATCCTGCCCTACCGGAACCTTGTTGGCTTTATGTATTATTATATCTGCCGCCATAAGCACGGGATAAGTGAGCAACCCTGCATTAATATTATCGGGCTGTTTCCTTACCTTTTCCTTGAATGATGTTGTCCTTTCAAGCTCCCCGACATAGGCATTCATATTAAGCAGCAGATAGAGTTCGGTAACCTCTGGAACATCACTCTGAATGTATACCGTTGCCACTTCCGGATCGATCCCGCAGGCAAGGTACTCGGCAAGTACCTGTTTTATATTTGCATGAAGATCTGCAGGCTTAGGATGGGTTGTAAGTGAATGATAATCGGCAATAAAGAAATAGCAATTGTTTTCTTTCTGCATTTTCAGAAAGTTCCTTACCGCGCCGAAATAATTACCCAGATGAAGGTTACCTGTTGATCTTATGCCGCTTACTACTGTCTCCATTTCTTTTCTATAAATCGGTGCAAAGCTAATATTTTTTAATTGTTAATTCCCTATTGGCATTTATCCCCTTCGGGGAAAAATGAATAATCATGATCTACGTATTATAATACATATTAAAATACGTTTTTTAATACGTAGATCATGAATTCCGCCAATATTCCGTTCACATTCAAATTATTCGTACCTTTGCGTGATTTTAATTTCTGAGGCTGTGGAATCAACAAGACAGAAAAAAGTATCCCGTCTGATCCAGAAGGAAGTTGCCGGCATTTTCCTCCTCAAAGGCAGTGAATTTGCACCGGGGAAGATGATCTCCATTACCAAAGTAAGGATCAGTCCTGATCTCTCTTTTGCAAAAATATACCTGAGCATCTTCCCTTCTACAGATAACAACCATGTTCTGGAGGTTGTACAGGGTAATGCCCCAAAGATAAGGTTTGAGCTGGGGCACAAGGTAAGATCACAGCTCCGTATAGTTCCCGATCTGGCATTCTATATCGACGACAGTCTTGATTATATCGACAAGATCGACAGACTGCTGAAAGCCTGATCGTCATGCAATACGAACCTATTAAAAGATCGGTTGGAAAAGTCTTCTCAGGTCCGCTATTCATGAGAAAACTGCTTTATTGCCTTCTCGATATCCTTCTCCTCCGTACCTGGCATGTAAAAAAAGCCCTCCGGGCAATCCGCAGGGAAATACCGGATAATGCGGTTATCCTCGATGCCGGATCAGGATTCGGCCAGTATTCCTGGAGGATGAGCCGGATGAACATGCAATGGACAATTACCGGAGTGGATATCGATAAAGATCAGATTGAAGATTGCACAAAGTTTTTCAGCAGGGCGGGTTTGTCGGACAGAGTCACTTTCAGGGTGGCTGACCTGGCTTCATTCAGTGATACCATAAAATACAACCTGATAATATCTGTTGACGTCATGGAACATATAACCGATGATGAAAGTGTATTCCGGAATTTTTATTCATCACTCGGTAATAACAGTATACTGCTGATCTCGACACCATCCGACAAAGGTGGAAGCGATGTTCACAACCATGAAGATGAATCTTTTATCGGGGAACACGTAAGAAACGGCTACAGCATTGATGAGATAACAGGGAAACTACTTTCGGCCGGCTTCAGGAACATAGAAGCAAAATATACATACGGGACTCCCGGGAATATTTCCTGGCAACTCTCAATGAAATATCCGGTCAGGCTGCTTAATAAATCGTATCTGTTTGCCCTGATCCTTCCGTTTTATTACATTATCGTTTTTCCTGTTGCATTAATACTTAACATTTTTGATCTTCGTTTAACTCATAAGACGGGAACGGGACTAATCGTTACCGCAAGAAAACAGTAAGTTGAAACTGTCACTTTACATAGCAAAAAGATACCTGTTTGCGAAAAAATCGCGGAACGCCATCAATATTATCTCAGGGGTATCGGTGGCAGGTGTTGCTGTGGGAACAATGGCCCTGATAATAATATTAT
This sequence comes from uncultured Bacteroidales bacterium, assembly GCA_963700275.1. Taxonomy (GTDB): domain Bacteria; phylum Bacteroidota; class Bacteroidia; order Bacteroidales; family VadinHA17; genus LD21. The sequence continues at coordinate 105,692 of CAVOWZ010000010.1, forward strand.
CGGTCTTTAACGGCCTTGAACTGATGGTCACTTCGATCTTCAACACCTTTGATCCCGATCTGAAAATAACGGCAACAGAAGGAAAAACTTTCTCTCCCGACGCCTCAAAACTTGAGCTGCTTTCAAAGGTCGACGGGATCTCCTGCTATTCAATGACACTTGAGGAAAATGCATTGCTGAAATATGGCGACAGGCAATTCATAGGAACAATCAAGGGAGTTGATGAAAATTATGTCAGGGTAACCGATATCGACAGCTCAATGTGGGAAGGAGAATTCATACTTTCATCGGAAAATGACCGTCCCTGGGCTATTCCCGGGATTGGGGTGGCTCAATATCTTGGAATAAGGATCAATTTTATAACTCCCCTTTTCATTTATGTGCCAAGGGTATCTCCGGGCACAACTTTTGATCCGGAAGATGCTTTCAACAGGAAATACATCTTCCCTTCAGGAATTTTCCAGATCGAACAATCATACGATTCAAAATATGTCTATCTCCCGTTAAGCTTTGTCCGCGAGCTTATAAGTAATGATGAAGGGGTAAGCTCAGTTGAAATAAAATTCACTGAAACAGCCGATGCAGCCCGGACCCACAGGACAGTGAGAAATATCTTCGGGAATGATTTTCTTGTTCAGAACAGGTACGAACAGCAGGAGATCTTCTATAAGGTGATGCGTTCGGAACGTCTTGCAATCTTCTTTATCCTCACTCTGATAATTGTTATCGCATCATTCAATATCGTAGGATCCCTCACAATGCTCATTATCGAAAAAGAAAGAGATATTGAAATACTCAGAAGCCTTGGAGCGGATAATAACCTGATCCGTAAGATCTTCATATTTGAAGGCTGGCTTATTTCAATCATCGGGGCAGCAGCAGGAATGATACTCGGATTTATTGTATGCTGGATACAGCAGACCTACGGAGTTGTCAGACTGAACAGTACCACCCTTTTGCTGGATGCCTATCCTGTCCTTATGAAACTGAAGGATTTTATAGTTGTCCCTGCAACCGTACTTCTTATCGGTTTCTGGGCAGCATGGTACCCGGTAAGATTTCTTTCAAAGAAGTATCTTCGTAAAGATGAAACCCAGTCCTGAAAAATACATATATAGTACCGGTATAATTATCCGGCTGATATTCCTTATCCTGGTTATTCATTCAGGATGTAAAAGCGATAAGGAAAAAGGCCTTATACCGGAAAAAATTTTTACACAGATCATTTATGAAGTTCATCTTGGCGATGGTCTTCTGTCGCTGCCGGAAATCCATAGTACATATTATCCAAGGGATTCAGTTGCAAATTATAATGATATTGTTGAAAGGCATGGCTATACCACAGAGAATCTGGATAAGACCTTAAAGTATTATTTTACCGAAAAACCCAAAAAGTTCACCAGGATCTACGACCAGGCCATAGGCCGGCTGACAGAAATGGAATCGCTGCTTGAAGAAGATATTGAGGATATACCGTCAGCCCGGGGCGGACTCTGGAAAGGTGCACAAATGTATTTTCTGACCGGGAGCAGGGATACCTCTAAGCTTTATTTCGATCATATCTTTTATACTCCGGGTGACTATATAATTCAATTTACTCTTACTCTGTTCCCTTCTGATCAGACTCATAATCCCGGTTTCTCAGCTTTTACCTGCCGTGCCGACAGCCTGGCAACAGGTAAGCGAGAGATGCTCAGGGGTATTGAATATCTTAAAGACGGACAACCCCATACATATTCTTATTTAATAAGGATACCCAACAACCTTCCAATGCTGATAAAGGGCCGGCTGCTTGATTTCGAAAATAATCCCGGAGAGATCAGCAGACATGCTAAAATAGAAGATATCTCATTCGTCTTAAGTTCTGCAGTAAAATGAGACGCCTATCTGCTCATTTCATCTTTACAAATAACGGACCTCCCCTCAGGATGGGAATTATAACAACCGGTGATGACGGAACAATAATCAATGTTGAGGATACAGGGGGATCAATAAATGAGAGCGAACCGGTTGAATTTTACAACGGAATAATAATTCCCGGATTTGTAAACTGCCACTGCCATCTCGAGCTTTCTCATTTAAAGGGAAAAATCGCAAGGAGGACTGGACTAGGTGGTTTTCTGGCGGAACTTCAGCAAATAAGGAAAATCAACCCGGAAAAAATTATCTCAGCAGCTTCAGAAGCCGACAGGGCCATGTATGACGAAGGCATAGTGCTGTGTGCCGACATCTGCAACAACTCATTGACATTCAGCATAAAAAAGAACAGTAAAATCAGTTACCTCAACCTGCTCGAAGTTTTTGCCACTGATCCCGGTCAGGCGGAAACCAGGATCAATGAGGTAGTAAAACTGTCAGAAGAGTCTGAAAGACAACAATTACCATTCAGCATTGTCCCTCATACAGTATATGCTGTTTCTCTGCCTCTCTTCAGGCTGATAAAGGAGAGAACAGCTGAAAACATGGTCACATCAATTCACTTCATGGAAACCGAAGGCGAAGAGGCCTTTGTAAAGGAACACTCCGGTCCGCTTATGGAAACGTTCAGAAAAGCCGGATTTGTCGCTGATAAGCTTCTGACACCCGGCAACTGTGTCTCTGCATTACTTGATGAAGTCACTCCTTCAGGTTCGCTTATTCTTGTTCACAATACTTTTGCCGAAAGGGCCATGGTAAACAGGATAAATCAGAGGGGAAATGTATACTGGTGCCTCTGCCCCAATGCAAACCTTTACATAGAGAACAGGATGCCTCCCGCTACTATGCTTGCAGGAGAAGGATGTGATATAGTGACAGGAACAGACAGCCTTGCCTCAAACGGGAGCCTTAGCATTCTTTCGGAGCTGATGACAATCCAGGAGCATTTTCCTTCCATAAGCCTGACAGATATGATAAGCTGGGCAACAATAAATGGCGCGAGAGCTCTCAGGCAGGAGGATACATACGGGAAAATAGAGCCGGGGAAAAAGCCGGGGTTGCTATTACTCGATGGTGTCGATCTTAGAAATTTAAAACTTTCTCCCGAAACTGTTGTTACAAGGTTAATATAGATTAAGTGTTAATTTGAATTACAACATAATTATGATTTCTTAGTGCAACTTAGTGTCTTTGCGTCTTCGTGGCAAAATAAAATGCCACAAAGGCGCTAAGGCACTAAGGTTCACTAAGTCAATATATTATCCAATTAGATGGCAACTTTTCTTTTCGATAAAATAGTATTCGGGCCGGTAAAAAGCCGCAGACTGGGAGTTTCTCTCGGGATAAACCTCCTGCCTGTCAACAGAAAAGTCTGTAATTTCAATTGTATCTACTGTGAATGCGGCTGGACATCAAATAATATTAATCCTGAGAAGGAACCTCTTCCCTCAAGGCATGAGGTTTACGAGGCTCTCGATGCCAGGCTATCTTCGATGAAATCAAACAATCAGACTCCTGACGTTATTACCTATGCCGGAAACGGAGAACCAACCCTTCATCCTGACTTCCCGGGTATAATTGACGACAGTATAAGGCTCCGCGACAAATATTTCCCCGATGCCAGAATAGCCGTACTTTCAAACTCAACATCGATAACAAAGCCTGAGGTAAGGAAAGCCCTGCTTAAAGTCGATTCAAATATTCTTAAGCTCGATTCCGCATTTGACCTCACCGTCAGGATCCATAACCAGCCAAGGGTGAATGTTAAAGTTGAAGAGCTAATAAAAAACCTCGAAGGACTAAAGGGCAGTCTCATCATCCAGACTCTTTTTCTCCGCGGGACATTTCAGGGAAGGACTATCGATAATACAACTCCTGAAGAAATCTCTGCATGGCTTAAAGCAATCGACAGGATAAGACCTTCCGAAGTAATGATCTATACCATATCACGGGATACTCCTGAAGGCGGCGATCTCCATAAAGTACCGCTGTCTGAGCTGAACCACATAGCTTCGCTTGTAAATGAACTGGGAATTAAAACACAGGTTTCGGGCTGAAATTGAAAGAAAAGAAAAATATCCTGATCTGTCCGCTTGAATGGGGCCTCGGACATGCCGCAAGGATGATTCCCTTAGCTGAGAAGCTGCGCGATCTGAACTACAACATCATCTTCGGGGCGGGAGAAAAACATCTTGCTTTTCTGCAAAGTGAACTGCCCGGCCTTACCTATATTAATTTCCCCGGGTTCAGACCGGTGTATTCACGGTTTCTCCCTCAGTATATCGTACTTCTTTTCGAAATACCGGTACTTATTTATCATATGATCTCCGAACACATCAGGCTGAAAAAGATCATAAGGGACTATTCAATAAACATTGTAATAAGCGACAACCGGTTCGGGCTCTGGAATAAGAAAATCCGGACAGTCTATATAACCCATCAGCCGCGCATCCCTTTTCCCCGGCTTTTCTCCTTCCTCGAATTCACAGGCGCGTATCTTCACAGGAAAATTATCAGGAAGTATACCTTATGCTATATCCCTGATCTTCCTGGTGATATAAATCTCACGGGCCGGTTATCGCATGGTCTTAAGCTTCCGGAAAATATCAGATTCACAGGGATCTTATCAAGGTTTACCGGACTTCCTTCATCAACAGATTCACTCTCACCCGACCCCGGGCAAATAACTGTAATACTTTCAGGTCCTGAACCTCAGCGAGGGATACTTGAAAAGAAGCTGACAGGCATTTTAAAGAAAAGAAATAATCCCGTTGTAATCCTCGGGGGAAAGCCCGGCAAACAAACCGGGATGACCTCTGACGGGAATATTACAAGCTATGATCTCCTTCACCGCCAGGCTATGAAAGAGGTTATTTCAGGAAGCGGAACCATTATTTCAAGGTCCGGATACACAACAATCATGGAGCTGGTAAGCCTCGGTCGCAGCGCAATCCTTATACCCACTCCGGGACAGACCGAACAGGAATATTTATCGCGTTATCTCGCCGGAAAAGGATGGTTCACAGCTATTCCACAGAAAGAACTGAATGATACTGTTTCGTTTCTTCCCCAAAAATCAGGATTGAATGATGAGATCGTGGTTCAAAGCGGGATCCTTCTTGATAAAGCATTAAAAGAGTTATCAGAAGAAGCAGAGGCAGAGGCATAAACCAAAGATGCCGAGCAGGAAGCCAGACCATACTTCGCCAGGTGTGTGTGACCCTAGCCATAACCTTGATGACATAACCAATCCGGATATCAGGATAACAATTATCATCAGCCCGGTAAGCGGAGCATGCATCCTCAGGGAAAGGATCATAACAAGCGCAGTCATAGCCCCTGCTCCTGTGGCGTGAATTGAGATTTTATACCAGAAATTGACAATTGTAACAGCAATGGCAAGGAATGCCGAACAGATTATAAACAACTTGACGAAGAACGGAATATTGAACCTGAGGGTCGGATAAACAGAAAATAAATAGAAGAATGAGGTCGTTATCAGTGGCAGGATTCTTTCCTTCCTGCTTTCCATTGTCCATGTTGTGATAATGTTCCTGAACCTGAAATATGAGATCAGCATCACAGGTAACAGAACATTTTCGATCAGAATGATGAAAAACACTATTTTCTTCACCTGCATTGGCAGATAGCCGTACAGGGCAGGAGCCGTGAAAATAATAAGCAGCCCGTAAAGAGGTATCAGAAGGGGATGGAAAATGGCTGAAACTACCTGAGCCAGCCTGTCGTCGATTGATATTGTTTTTTCAGATGTCATCAGATCTCCTTTCTTAACCGGGCTACCGGGATATTCAGCTGTTCCCGGTATTTGGCAACTGTCCGGCGGGCTATCTGGTAGCCTTTTTCCTGAAGGATCTCAGTCAGGCGTTCATCCGTAAGAGGCCTCCTTTTTACTTCATTATCTATACAATCCTGAAGTATTCTTTTTATTTCCCTCGTTGATACTTCCTCTCCGCTGTCGGTCTGTAATCCTTCGGAAAAGAAAAATTTAAGAGGGAAAATGCCAAAGTGCGTCTGGATATACTTGCTGTTTGCAACTCTCGATACAGTTGAAATGTCGAGCCCTGTCATCTCAGCCACATCTTTCAGGATCATTGGCTTCAGCCTTGTTTCATCGCCATCGATGAAATATTCCTCCTGGTATTCAAGAATTGCATTCATTGTAAGAAGAAGGGTATTCTGTCTCTGCCGTATTGCATCGATGAACCATTTTGCCGAATCGATTTTCTGCTTGACAAAGAGCAATGCATCCTTCATATCCTTTTTATTCCCTTTATCCCTGCTGTAAGCCTGAATCATTTCGGTGTATGCAGGGCTTAGCCTCAGCTCAGGAAGGTTCTTTGAGTTAAGGTGGAGATCAAAGCCTTCTTCGGAGTGTTCAAGGATGAAATCGGGAATTATCGGCTGTACAATTTTAGTGAAAGGATCGCTGTATACTCCTCCCGGCTTTGGATTGAGTTTAAGTATCTCATCAATAACATGCTTCAGATCATCCTCAGTAATTCCCAGCCTTGCTATTATCTTATCATAATGTCTTTTTGAGAACTCCTCGAACTGGGTTTCAAGTATTGTATATGCCAGACTTGTTGCCGGGTGTGCATGATCTTTTTTAGCAAGCTGAAGAAGCAGGCACTCCCTGAGCGACCTGGCTCCCACACCGGCAGGTTCAAGATCCTGGATAATTGAAAGAACCTCTTCAAGTTCCTCAACCGTTGTTGTCTCATTCTGAAGAAATGCGAGATCATCAACAATGTTAACCAGCTCTCTTCTCAGGTAACCATCCTCATCGATATTCCCTATAATGAATTCCCCGAGGATCTTTTGCTTATCTGTAAGATCCCTTAATCCCAGCTGCGATTCAAGGAATTCATGGAAAGACGATCCTGCCGAGAAGGGGATCTCCGCCCTTTTATCATCATCCCTGCTCTGGTTGTTTGTCTGAAGCCGGTATTCGGGTATCTCATCTTCCTGGATATAATCATCAAGAGTGAACTCTTCATCATCCTTGTCCTCTTCCTCAAAATTTTCCTCTTCCTGTTCCGACGGGATATCCTCCTCTTCCTCGCCTTCTTCAAGGGCGGGATTTTCCTCAAGCTCCTTCTTGATCCTCTGTTCTATCTGCAAAGTGGGAACCTCCAGCAACTTTATCATCTGGATCTGCTGGGGGAAAGCTTCTGTAATAATTTCTGCTGTAATCTCTGCTTTAACATTTTTTACGCTTTGCAAACAGACGTTTAAGCGTCTTTTCTAAAATTCCGCGTTTTTGGGTGTCCGCGGGAATGGTATAACATCCCTTATATTTGACATCCCCGTTATAAACTGTACAAATCTTTCAAAGCCCAGGCCGAAACCGCTGTGAGGAGCTGTACCGAATTTTCTTGTTTCAAGGTACCACCACAGATCTTTTTCCGGGAGATTCAGTTCGCGGATACGTGTCAGAAGCTTTTCGTAATCCTCTTCTCTCTGCGAACCTCCGATGATCTCACCAATGCCCGGAAAAAGAACGTCCATTGCCCTCACAGTTTTTCCGTCGTCATTCTGCTTCATGTAAAAAGCTTTAATTGATTTCGGATAATCTGTAAGTATAACCGGACATTTGAAATGTTCTTCAACAAGATATCTCTCATGTTCAGCCTGAAGGTCCCTGCCCCATCCGACAGCGTATTCCCATTTCCTGCCCGAGTCTTCAAGGATCTTTACTGCCTCTGTATACGTCATCCTGATAAATTTGTTGTTCAGGACAAAGCCGAGTCTTTCAAGGAGCCCCTTATCTATCATGTTATTCAGGAATCCGAGGTCGTCACTGCAGTTTTCGAGAGCATATCTTATCAGATATTTTACAAATTCCTCAGCCAGATCCATATTATCGGTAAGGTCATAAAATGCCATTTCAGGTTCGATCATCCAGAACTCGGCAAGATGCCGCGGAGTATTTGAATTCTCTGCCCGGAATGTAGGGCCGAAGGTATATATCTCTCCTATCGCTAGCGCTCCAAGCTCACCTTCAAGCTGTCCGGATACAGTAAGATTGGCAGGTTTACCGAAGAAATCATCACGGTAATCAACCGTGCCGTCTTCATTCCTTGGTATGGCTGTAAGATCGAAGGTTGTCACATGGAACATTTCCCCTGCACCTTCGGCATCGCTTCCGGTTATAATCGGTGTCTGAAGATAATAGAAGCCCTTGTCGTTGAAATACTTATGGATGGCAAATGCCATTGAATGACGTATCCTCAGAACTGCTCCGAAAGTGTTCGTGCGTGGACGCAGATGAGCGATCTCCCTGAGGAACTCCATTGAGTGACCTTTCTTCTGCAAGGGATACGATTCAGCATCACATTTGCCGTAAAGCACTATCGATTTAGCCATTATCTCGACATTCTGACCCTGGCCCTGCGATTCAACAAGCTGTCCGGTCACTGCCAGACATGCCCCCGTTGTAATGTCCCTGAGAAGAGCTTCATCAAACACTGATGCATCAGCAACTATCTGGATATTCTTAATTGTAGATCCGTCATTCAGAGCAATAAAAACTATATTCTTATTTCCTCTCTTTGTCCTCACCCATCCTTTCACGAGTACATCCGCTCCTGTTTCCGGTGATGACAGCAATACTTTAATCTTTGTTCTTTTCATCCGTAAATTATAATGATCTTAATGGCCGTATGCCTGCCTGTCGGCAGACAGGAGAACCCAAATGCCTGAAAATTATTCTTATATTTTTCTGTAAATGCATACATGTGGGTTTCATCCGTAAATTAAACCATCCCGCAAAAATAATAAAATGCTCCTTATATAGTTTATTTCAACAAAAACAATACAGTCGGGCAGGCGGATTTGAATATTTATAAATTCTTAATACCTTTGAGTTTAAACTGAAACTTTTATTTGCGATGGATGAAAATAAGAAACTTGTTGTCGTTCCATGGGATTTCACCCCTGTAGCGGAAAATGCACTTGCTCATGCAGTAAGGATTGGCCGTCAGGTTAATAACGAAGTTGCGCTTCTTCATATTGTTGATTCAGGGATAAAGCCAAAAGAAGAGGGAGAGAAAAAGGTGCTGCTTCAGCGTGTTGCTGATAATGCCCACAATAAATATAATATTTCTGTTTCATGGTACATCGTTAAAGGAAGCATCTTTACCTCGATTGCCGAATTTGTAAATGAGAAAGATGCAACCCTGGTCGTCATGGGTACTCATGGCATGAAAGGTATGCAGAAGCTCACCGGAAGCTGGGCTCTGAAAGTTATAATTAAATCGAAAGTACCATTTATTGTTGTTCAGGATCCGCCATCCGATCAGGGTAAATATCATAATATTGTTTTCCCTGTCGATTTCAGGAAAGAGAATAAGGAGAAAATCCAGATGGCGATCTATATGGGTAAATATTTTGATTCGAAAATACATATCCTGGTCACTTCCACAGTTGATAAGAACCTCGCGAAAAAGACAAAGATCAATCTTGCTTTCGCAGTCAAATATTTCATCCAGAATAATATAGATTACGAGGTTCACGAAATTCCCAAGGGGAAAGACGCTGAACGGACAATTGAATTTGCACAGAAAACAAATGCCGACCTGATACTTATCATCACTACAAAAAACATCACATTTGCTGATTATGCACTCGGCGCTTCGGAACAACAAATAATTGCAAACAGCTCGAGGATCCCGGTATGCTGTGTAAATCCCAAGGTATCTTTTGCCAGCAGCAGGCAGTTTATGGGAGGCTGGGGCGATTAAAAAAAAATCCGGGTAATTCCCGGATTTTTTTGTATCAGGGATCGCGTTTCAGACGGGCTTCTCAGTCTCATTCGTTTTAGCCAGAGCAGCAAGTCCTCCTATTACGCCCAGATTCATCGATTCCAGAGCTGAACTCGGGACAATGACCATTGAGCCTTTTTCCTTGAGCCCTTCAAAAAGCATGTTCATTCCGCGCAGATGAAGAGCTATAGGATTATGGAGGTATTGCAGACTTGCCTTTGCAAATTTCTCTGCTATTTCCGTTTCCGCGGTTCCCAGAATAACTCTGGCCTTCCTCTCCCTTTCTGCCTGTGCTTCCTTGCTCATTGCATCTGCAAGCGCCTGGGGAATGATAATGTCTCTTATACCTACCGTCTGGCAGGTTATTCCCCATGGGTTAGTATTTGCATCAAGGGTCTTCTGAAGAGCCTCGGCGATCTTATCTCTTTCCTGAAGAAGTTCTGCAAGTTCGTGTTTCCCTATAATATCCCTCAGGTCGGTTTGTGCAATATATGCGATAGCTTTTACATACTCCTGAACTTCAAGGGCTGCCTTCTCGACATCCCAGACTGTCCAGTAAATCACAGCATCAACATTGACCGGAACAGTATCTTTCGTCAGAGTCTGTTCAGCCCTGAACTCGGTAACCCTTACACGCTGATCGATATATGTAGAGATCTGATCAATTATAGGAATTATAAAAAATAAGCCTGGTCCCTTTAGTCCATTAAATTTACCCATTCTTAATACAACAGCCTTTTCCCACTGATCCGCAATTTTAATTGAGGCTCCAATAAGCAGGGAAATGACGATCAGTGCAACCAGGACCGGTACACCGATAATTTGAAGCAGATACAATCCTGCTGAGATTGCGAACAGGATAACCACCACTGTTACTGAGACAGGATTGGAAAAACTGGTTGAATCGATTCTTGTTTTCATTCTTCTTTCTCTTTTTGTAGTTCGTTAATAATATCCTCTGTTGAAAATCCGTAACTGAAAGCAATGGTACGAAACTCATTGCATATACTTTCCAGTTTCTTTTTCTTTTCCTTTGCCGGAATAGAAATATCTGTATTTACCGATAAAAGTCCCGGTTCCCTGTTGGGTCTCAAGGACATTCATGAATTTCAAGCTCTTTATAAGCTTTGGTGACTGTATTCAGGTTAACCTTCAGATCGACGGCCAGTGACCGTGACTGTGGGAAGCTGTTCTCCCGCCTGAAGGTTACCTGAAGCAATTCCGAATTTTATCTGGTCAATTATCTGCCGGTAAAACGGAATTCCTGCTTTGGGATCCAAAACAAACTTAATCATAGTAACATACCATTAATGTATTATTCATATAGTACAATATTAATATATTCTTTTGATTAAAACAAATATTTTAATTGATTTCCACAGGTGGTACCAGGGTATTTTGATGGCAACCCACTCCGTGGTTGATATTGTCGTGTTGGAAGTCTAAACACTCCTTCTTTGTTAAACATATCATTAAATACTATCTTCGCAGTCTGATCCTGTTAAAAAGTCTGACAAATGTCCATTGCTGTTAAGGAGGTTACAAAGCTTTATGGTTCGCAGAAAGCGCTTGATAATATATCCTTTGAAGTGAAGACAGGCGAAATTGTTGCTTTCCTTGGTCCGAACGGAGCCGGGAAATCAACAATGATGAAAATAATAACCGGCTTTATCCCGGCAACATCCGGCTCTGTACTCGTGAATGACACCGAAGTGTCTTCTGATAATCCTGAAATAAGAAAGAAAATCGGCTATCTTCCGGAGAATAATCCCCTTTATCCCGAAATGTATGTCAGGGAATACCTGTCCTTCGTCGCATCAATATATAAGATGGGAAGTTCAGCCGCAGGAAAGATCGAAAATATAATCGGACTTACCGGCCTTTCCCCGGAAGCCGGGAAAAAGATCGGGGCTCTCTCCAAAGGATACCGTCAGCGTGTGGGCCTTGCACAGGCACTGATACACGATCCTGATGTCCTGATCCTTGACGAGGCAACTTCCGGGCTTGATCCGAACCAGATCATTGAGATCCGCAATCTTATCAAAGAGACAGGCAGACTAAAAACAGTTCTTCTTTCAACACATATAATGCAGGAAGCGGAAGCCGTATGCGACCGGATCATCATAATTGATAAAGGTGTCATAGTGGCTGATGAGGAAAAAAACAATATCTATTCAAAATCAATCGTGGAAAACAGATCATAAAGGTTGGATTTGATAAAAAGACCAGTGATACAGAGCTGTTAAGCATTCCCAATGTAAGGAATGCCCGGCTGACGGATAAGGATATCTGGCTGCTGGAAGCTGAAACAGAAGAAGATATCCGTCCCGCACTGTTTTCATTTGCAGTAAAAAATAACCTTACTGTCCTTTCTCTGCAAAAGGAAGAAAACAACCTTGAAGAAGTGTTCAGACATCTTACAGGCACATAATTTTTTTTGTTTGATTTTTTTTATTTTCTTTGCCTCATAATTTCCGGTGGAAAGATTTGGACTGCTTGCAACCACAGAAAAAAATGCTAAAACGCTTCAGTTCCATTATCCTATAGTCACAAGTTTTCCCGGTAATTGTAAAGTAAGTTAGAGTTTGGAGTATTTAGAGTTTAGAGTATTTAGAGTTTGGAGTACTTAGAGTTTGGAGTACTTAAAGTTGTAACAGGAGATTCATAAATCTAAGTATTCCAGGCACTTTAAAGAACTTTAGGCACTTTAAACTTCAATACTTCAAACTTCAAACTTCAAACTTCAAACTTTAAACTATGAGTTATCTATTTACGTCAGAATCAGTATCAGAAGGGCACCCCGATAAGGTTGCCGATCAGATTTCAGATGCATTGCTTGATGAATTTTTAAAATGGGATCCTGAATCCAAGGTAGCATGCGAAACCTTTGTAACCACCGGTCTGGTGGTCTGCGGAGGCGAAGTTATGACATCAGGATGGGTGGATGTTCAGGAAACGGCCCGCAGGGTTATCCGCAATATCGGGTATACAAAAGCGGAATACCGTTTTGACTGCGACTCATGCGGTGTCATCTCGACAATACATGAACAATCGTCCGATATACGGCAGGGTGTTGTGCGCGACAAGCCCGAAGAGCAGGGAGCAGGCGACCAGGGAATGATGTTCGGCTATGCCTGCCGCGAAATGGATAATTTTATGCCGATGAGCATTGAGCTTGCTCACCGCTTGCTGGAAGAGCTTGCTGCTATCAGACGTGAAGGGAAACAGATGAAATACCTGCGGCCTGATTCAAAATCGCAGGTGACAATCGAATATGACGATAACAACAAACCTATCCGTATTGATACAATAGTTATAAGCACCCAGCATGATGAGTTCATCCTGCCAAAGAACAAATCACTGGCATCAGAAAAAGCTGCTGAAAAAGCCATGCAGGAGCAGATAACAACTGACCTGAAAAAATATTTGTTTCCCAGGGTAAAAAAATCTCTTCCCGCAGGAATAAGGGCTTTGTTCAGCGAAGATACCCGCCTTCTTGTCAACCCGACGGGGAAATTCGTGATCGGTGGACCTCACGGTGATACCGGCCTCACAGGAAGGAAGATCATCATCGATACTTACGGAGGTCACGGGGCACACGGTGGAGGAGCTTTCTCGGGAAAGGATCCGTCGAAAGTCGACAGATCAGCTGCCTATGCGGCACGACATATCGCCAAGAATCTTGTTGCAGCCGGTGTATGCGACCAGGCTCTTATCCAGGTGGCTTATGCAATTGGCGTTGCACAGCCAGTCGGATTCTATATAAACACTTACGGAACGGCGCATGTTAAGGACGCCAAGGGAAAAACACTCACCGACGGGGAGATAGCATCTAAAGTGCAGAAGCTTTTCGATATGCGCCCGTATTCGATAATACAAAGACTCGGACTCAAAAATCCGATTTTCCTCCAGACGGCATCATACGGCCATTTCGGACGGGAGAACACTGTAAAGAACGTGGAGGTTTACTATGAGGTTCCGGGCAGCAAAGCAAGAGAGATCAACGGGAACGGAAAGAAAGGCTGGATGAAAAAGGTGGAATTCTTCGCCTGGGAAAAGCTGGACCACGTCGAAAAAATAAAGAAGGCCTTTAAAATTTAGAATAATTTCAAATAATTATATCTTAAGAAATTACACAGAGGAAATCCGGAGGTTCACAGAGGTACACAGAGGTCTCTGTGGAACTCTGTGTAGCCTCTGTGGAACTCTGTGTAATTTTTCTTATCCTTCACTTATATTAAAACGAAGCCTTTACTATCCTCGCGATATTATCCGCTCTTCCCAGCGTATAATAATGCAGCCCCGGCGCTCCTTCTTTGATAAGCTCCTTTGACTGCATCGTTGCCCATTCAATCCCGACTTCCCGGACTTCCTGATCGGTTTTGCATTTCTTCACCTCCGCCACCAGGTCGTTTGGCAGATCGATATGGAAGGTCTGGGGCAGCATCTTTATATCATTAAGCGCTGATACCGGCTTCAGTCCTGCTATAACCGGGACATCTATACCTGCTCTTCTGCAGTCATCCCTGAACCTGAAATACTTTTCATTATCAAAAAACATCTGGGTAACAATATAATGAGCTCCGGCTTCAACCTTGCGTTTAAGGTTCTCAATATCCGTTAGCATGTTAGGAGCTTCGGAGTGTTTTTCAGGATATCCTGCCACCCCGATACAGAAATTCGCAGGAGAAGTCTCTTCAAGTGATTCTTCAAGGTATTTGCCTTTATTCATATTAGCGATCTGGGTCACCAGCTCATGAGTATACCTGTGCCCGTCTTTTTCGGGAATAAAAATCCGGCTCCCTCTCTGCGGGTCTCCCCTGAGTGCAAGAACATCATCAATATTCAGGAAATTCATTTCTATCAGGACATTCTCCGTCTCTTCTTTTGTAAACCCACCGCAAAGTAAGTGCGGAACCACAGTCAGATTGTACTTATACTTCACAGCTGCTGCCAGGGCAATTGTTCCCGGACGAAGCCGTGTTACCCTTCTCTCCAGAAGGCCATCAGGCCTCTCCTTGTAGGTTATCTCATTGCGATGGGATGTGAAGTTTATATATGCCGGCTGAAACTCCACAAGCCGGTCAATAGTTGAATAGATCTTTTCAATACTGTGCCCTTTCAGGGGAGGAAGCAGCTCAAAGGTGAAAAGAGTCCCTTTGGCATTTCTCAGTTTTTCAATAACACTCATATATTACGTTCAAAATTTGATCACAAGTTTGGGGCAAGCCATTTCGCTGCCTCATCAATAGTCATTTTTTTTCTTACGGCATAATCCTTCAACTGGTCGGTTCCAATCTTCCCTATATTAAAATAAGATGAAGCGGGATGTGAGAAGAAATAGCCGCTCACTGCTGCAGGGGGTGTCATGGCAAAATTCTCTGTAAGTCCGGCTCCGATGGCTTTTTCCGCATCCAGCAGATCGAACAGAACTCCTTTTTCGGTATGATCGGGACAGGCCGGATATCCCGGAGCAGGCCTTATGCCCCTGTATCTTACTGCCAGCATCTCTTCAACAGTCAGTACTTCATCAGCAGCATAACCCCAGTACTCTTTCCTTATCTTTTCATGAAGCCATTCAGCAGCCGCTTCGGCAAGACGGTCACTTAACATCCTTATCATTATGGAAGCATAATCATCTTCCCTGTAATCCCGGTATTTAACTTCATCAATATCTGCGGTAACAACAAAAGACCAATATTATCGCTTAGACCCGAAGATTCGGGTGCAATAAAATCCGACAGACAAAGGTTCGGAATCCCCTTTTCTTTCACCTCCTGATTCCTCAGAAACCTCAGGAAAGTCCTGGTTTTGGTTCCGGTATTCTCTGAAAGTACTTGTCACATCATCACCCACTGATACTGCAGGATACAATCCGGATACGGCTTTGGCTGTTATCAGCTTCCTGTCTATGATCTCCTTAAGATATTGCTGTGCATCATTATATAGCTTTAAGGCCTCAGTACCTTTTACAGGGTCGTTGAATATGGCCGGATATTTTCCGGAAAGCTTCCACCCGAAGAAAAAGAATGTCCAGTCAATATACTTCACAAGATCAGTCAGATCTGATATCATCCAATACATGCATAACCTGGTTTCAGCGGCTGAAATATCTCGCTTGCTTTCCAGTCCGTTACCAGCCTGTTTTGACGTGCATCATTCAGCGACAGTAAGTTTTCTTTCTTTTTGTCTGGCATTGTGTTCCTCCCTCATCTTACTATATTTTTCTTTAAGTGACGATAAATACTTCGACTTATCTTCCTGAAGAAGTGCTGAAAGGACACCTGCAGCCTTTGAGGCATCTTTTACATGAATTACCGGCCCTGAATACTGACCGGGCAATTTTCACCGCCGTATGTATCTCCGAAGTTGTTGCTCCTCCGATAAGCAGTGGTATTGATACCTTTCTCCGCTCCATTTCCGCAGCAACATGTCCCATCTCCTCGAGAGACGGGGTGATAAGTCCGCTCAATCCAATAAAATCAGCCTTTTCTTTAAGTGCCGTATCAATGATTTTGTCGGAAGGGACCATCACGCCAAGATCAATAACCTCGTAATTGTTGCATGAAAGTACCACCCCGACAATATTTTTTCCGATATCATGGACATCACCTTTTACAGTGGCAAGAACAATTTTCCCGGCATTTTTCTTCTCCGCATCCCGACTCTCCTTTTCAATATACGGAGCAAGCTTCGACACGGCTTTCTTCATCACCCTGGCGCTCTTGACAACCTGAGGCAGGAACATTTTTCCCGAACCGAACAGATCACCTATTTCATTCATTCCTCCCATCAGCGGACCTTCAATCAGTTCGATTGACCTGTTCGAAAAGAGAACGCGCCTCTTCAACATCCTGTTCAATATATTCATCAAGTCCCCTGATAAGAGAATGCTTTATCCGGTCGATAACCGGCATTGAACGCCATGCATCATTCTTCTCCTCTTTCTTCCCCTCATTCTTCAACCTTCGGCAAATTTCACAAGTCTTTCCGTAGAATCTTTCCTCCGGTTAAGGATAACATCCTCGGTAAGCTGAAGCAGATCGGGAGGTATTTCACTGTATAACCTGCAACATTCCGGGATTAACAATTCCCATATCGAGACCGCATTAATTGCATGGAAAAGGAATACGGAATGCATTGCTTCACGAACCTTATCAGTCCCCCTGAAGGAAAATGAAAGATTACTGATCCCTCCGCTTACTTTGGCATATGGAAGGTTTTGCTTTATCCATCTGTGTGGCTCTTATAAAATTAACGGCATAATTATTATGCTCTTCTATCCCTGTTGCAACAGCAAGCACATTAGGATCGAAGATAATATCTTCCGGAGGAAAACCCAGTTTGTCGACAAGCAGTCTGATATGATCTTTCCGCAACTGCTAATCCTTTTTTCAAAGGTATCGGCCTGACCTTTTTCATCGAAAAGCATCACAACAGCGGCAGCACCATATTTCCTTATCTCGCGGGCATGTTCAAGAAAGGCTTCTTCGCCTTCCTTCAGACTGATTGAATTAACAACCGATTTCCCCTGGATACATTTCAATGCGGATACGATTACGCTCCAATGTGATGAATCGATCATCAGCGGGAGTTTTGAGATATCCGGTTCTGCCATGACAAGATTAACAAACTTCACCATTGCCTTTTCGGAATCGAGCATAGCCTCATCCATGCAGATATCAATTACCTGGGCCCCGCCTTCAACCTGGTTGCGGGCAATGGCCAGCGCCTCACCATATTTCTCTTCCTTTATGAGCCTGGCAAATTTTATTGATCCGGAAACATTTGTCCGCTCACCAACATTGACAAAATTGGTTTCCGGTGTTATAGTCAGCGCTTCCAGACCACTCAGCCTTGTATATTTTACAATATCCGGCTTTTTCCTGGCTTTATATTTTTTCGATATTTCTGCAATATTCCGGATGTGTTCAGGGGTTGTTCCGCAGCAGCCTCCGGCGATGTTAACCCATCCCTCCTTCATGAAATCCTCAATAACTGAGGCCATGAATTCCGCCGACTGGTCATACTCTCCAAACTGGTCGGGCAGTCCGGCATTCGGATGTACCGAGACATAAAATCCTGTTTTAGCCGACAATTCCTGGATAAACGGTCTGAGCTGTTCTGCTCCCAGGGCACAGTTAAGACCGATACTGAACAGCGGAAAATGTGATACTGAAATAAGGAACGCTTCCAGCGTCTGGCCTGTCAGTGTCCTTCCGCTTGCATCGGTTATAGTACCTGAAACCATTACTGGCAGTCTTTTCCCTTTTTCTTCAAAAACAGCCTCAATGGCATAAAGAGCAGCTTTGCAATTCAGGACATCAAAAATTGTTTCGACCAGAAGGATATGTACCCCGCCGTCAATCAGTGCCCTTACCTGTTCTGCATAAGCTTCTTTAAGGTCATCAAAAGTAACCAGACGCGCTCCCGGATCATTCACATCCGACGACATTGAAGCAGTGCGGTTGGTAGGACCAACAGACCCGGCGATGAAATGTTCCGACGGCTCCCGGGAGCCTTCAAATTCCATAATTGCTGCTGTGGCAATACGCGCTGCATGGAAGTTCATGGTGTATACCTGATCTTCCATACCATAATCAGCCTGTGATACCCTGTTTGAATTAAAGGTATTGGTTGTAATTATGTCTGCACCGGCCTCCAGATACTGCCGGTGAATATCCTGTATTATACCTGGATTGGTAATATTTAAAAGGTCGTTGTTACCTTTCAGCGGTTTGGGGTGTTCACTGAACTGTGTCCACCGGAAATCCTCCTCCCCTAACCTGTGCTTCTGGATCATCGTTCCCATCGCACCGTCGAGAATGAGGATTTTTCTTTCAATTATATCTTCAGGTAAATATTTCATTTTAGAATTATTATCAATATAAAGACTTATAATAAATCAGAGATTGAAGGATTTTTCAATCAAAGAAAAAATCATTAAAATTCAGGCTGTAAATTTATATAAAATACCTGGTGATCATCTGCTCATGCCCATAGGCATGATAGAAATTATGAGGTTTTTCCGGTTCAGATGAAGTGAAATCATTGTTTTCTAGATGGAAGATTAATTTCTGAAGTCAAAGATAAGATGGTTTTTTCAAAATTACAAAAACATCTTCTGAGGCTCTATTATAGTAATCACCAAAACCGTAAAGCCCGCCCCGAAAGGCGGGAAGTTGACAATCCAATTGATACCGGAGTTATCACCTTCAAATAGCCCGGGTCCTACCTTAGGGGAATGATTACCACCAATTACCAACCCCGGAGCGGGTTGCCGTCCAATTAATTCTATTGAATTATTTTCTATAAATCCTGTATGGTTTTTTAGCTTATTTTTGCATAATTACAGACACTCTATCATGCAAAACAATCTGTCAATATATAACAGCCTCACACGGAGCATTGAACAATTCAATCCGCTTCACCCTCCTTTTGTCGGATTATATGTCTGCGGACCGACGGTATACAGCAATGCACATCTAGGCCATGCCAGGGCTTACGTAACATTTGACCTGCTGTACCGTTATCTCCTTCATCTTGGTTACAGGGTGCGATATGTCCGGAATATAACGGATGTAGGGCATCTGGAGAATGATGCCGATGAAGGTGAGGATAAGATAGAAAAGAAAGCCCGGCTCGAACATCTTGAGCCAATGGAAGTGGTTCAGAAATATATGAATACCTTCCTGAAGAATATGGATCAGCTCAATACCCTTCCTCCTTCAATTGAACCCAGGGCATCCGGCCATATTATTGAACAGATAGAGCTTGTAAAACAAATACTTGAGAAAGGATTTGCTTATGAAGTGAACGGATCAGTTTATTTCGATATACTGCATTATAACAGTAAGTTCCAGTACGGCAAACTATCCGGGAGAGTTCTTGAAGACCTTCAGGAAAATACCCGGACGATAGAGGGTAAGGAAGAAAAACGTAATCCCTGGGATTTTGCACTCTGGAAAAAAGCTACTCCCGAACATATTATGAGATGGCCTTCTCCATGGGGTGAGGGATTTCCGGGCTGGCATCTCGAATGTTCGGCAATGAGCACAAAATACCTTGGCGAGGTTTTCGATATTCACGGAGGCGGCATGGATCTGCAGTTCCCTCATCACGAGTGCGAGATAGCACAGTCGACGGCAGCACTGGGAAAAGAGTCAGTCAGGTACTGGATGCATAATAATATGATCACGATAAACGGTCATAAAATGGCAAGATCACTGGGAAATTTCATCACCCTCGATCAGCTTTTTACCGGAAATCATCCTTTACTTCAACAGGCTTACAGCCCGATGACGATCAGGTTTTTCCTCCTGCAGGCACATTACCGCAGTGCAGTCGATTTTTCAAATGAAGCTCTTATTGCAGCAGAAAAAGGTTTGCGGAAGCTTATGAAAGCTGCCGGGACATTGAAAAACCTTAAACCCTCTCCGGAAAGCACGACAGATATAGCATCCCTGAAGACCAGATGCTATGAAGCTATGAATGATGACCTGAATACTCCTCTTCTTCTCTCACATCTGTTTGACGGAGTAAGGATGATCAATTCGTCAGCCGACGGAACAGGTAAAATGACTGCCAATGATATCAAAGAAGCCGGAGAGCTTTTCAACACATTTGTTTTTGATATCATGGGTTTGAAAGATGAAACCGAATCCGTAAGTGATGAAAAACTGACATCTGATCTGATGAAGATCATCATTGATCTTCGCCGCGATGCAAGGAATAAAAAGGAATGGGATGTTTCGGATCAAATAAGAGCGGAGCTTAAGAAAGCCGGTATAATTCTCAACGATGTGAAAGATGGAATGGTATGGGAGAAGGAGTGATTCAAAAAATCTCCGAGGAGGGGAGCGCTAAAGGATATACCTCCTCCATTATCCGTATCGGCACCCTTCCTTTGGGAGGCCACCACCCGGTGCGATTACAGTCGATGACAAACACCGATACAAATGACACAAAATCATCGGCAGCCCAGTGCATAAGGATAATCGAAGCCGGAGCAGATCTTGTAAGACTGACGGCACAGGGGATAAAGGAAGCCCTGAATCTTGAGAATATTAAGAGGGAGATCCGAAATGCAGGTTTTGAAACCCCTCTTGTAGCTGATATACATTTCAATCCCGCTGCCGCTGAAACGGCCGCCCGGATAGTTGAAAAAGTCAGGATAAATCCGGGAAATTATGTCGATAAAAGGGCAACTTTTATTAAAAAGAAACTTTCGGAAAAAGAATATAACGAGGAACTGGAGCGGATCCACGAACGACTCCTTCCGCTCATAAAAATATGCGCCGAAAATAATACAGTTATCCGTATCGGGATCAATCATGGTTCCCTGTCCGACCGTATCATGACACGCTATGGCAACACTCCTGAAGGGATGGCCCAATCTGCCCTTGAGTTCATAAATATCTTCCGCTCAGAGAATTTCAATAACCTTGTATTGTCAGTCAAATCATCTGATACAAGAGTATTGGTTGAAGCCAACAGGTTGCTGGTTAAAATGATGCAGGCCAACGGGCTCACATATCCGATCCATCTCGGGGTAACTGAAGCAGGCGAAGGTGAAGATGGCAGGGTAAGGTCTGCTGCAGGAATAGGTTCACTGCTTTCCGAAGGTATCGGTGATACAATAAGGGTTTCACTTTCCGAAGATCCGGAAAAGGAGATCCCGGTGGCCAGGGAGATAGTAAACTTCCTGTGCGGTCCGAGGGGAAGGATTAAAAATCCGGTTCCCACCCAGGATTTTAAAACCAGGGACAATCTGTATAAACCCGAAGTCATAAAATACAACAACGGACAGTATCAGAAAGAGGATGGCACTCCGTTCCAGGGCAAAATGCTGATCTTCAACTATAATACACCTCCTCTTCTTTCAGATAAGCCTGAAAGGAAAGATTTCCTAAATCCTATTTTTGATGAGGATGATCCCGTTAAGCTTGCCATCGATGCTGCTGCCGTTCTCGGACGATATTTCATACTGAAGCAGGCTGAAGGTATTTGTATTACAAACAGGGGAAAGGTTCAGGGAGCAGCTCTGGAAGAACTGTCCTTTTCGCTGCTTCAGGCCACAGAAGCAAGAATAACACGCAACCGGTACATTTCCTGCCCTACCTGTGGCCGGACAAAATTCAACCTGCAGGAAGCAGTTCAGAAGGTTAAAGATGCTACAAAACATCTTACAGGACTGAAAATAGCAATAATGGGATGCATTGTTAACGGTCCCGGTGAAATGGAAGGCTCTGATTACGGATATGTAGGCGCTGCCGAAAGGAAGGTACATATTTACAGGGGAATGGTGCCGGTATTTAAAAATGTTCCTGAGGAGGAGGCTGTGGAAAAGTTGCTGCAGATTATTGCTGAAGATATAAAATAAGAAATAGCTCCAAGAGATCTTTTTAACCGAGGTCGCAAAGAAATAACGCAAAAAAGCGCAAAGGGTTATACCATCCTGAAATCCAGCTGTTTCTTCTGAAGATCTGCCTTTACAACTTCTATTCTGACCTTATCGCCTAGAGTGTAAATTTTGCCTGTCGAACGGCCTTTAAGACAGTAATTCTCATCGTCATATTCATAATAATCATCTCCGAGCTCCCTGATATTGATCATCCCCTCACACTGGTTCTCGACTATCTCAACATAAATACCCCATTCTGTCACACCTGAGATCACGCCGTCATATTTTCTGCCCAGCTTGTCACTCATGAACTCCACCTGTTTGTATTTGATCGATGCTCTTTCAGCTTCAGCGGCAAGCCTTTCCATCTTGGAAGAGTGATCACTGAGCTTCTGAAATTTCTCCTTACCCCCGGGGATCTCACTGTTGAGATATGATGTCAGAAGCCTGTGTACCATCATATCGGGGTAACGCCTTATGGGTGATGTAAAATGGGTATAATACCTGAATGCAAGTCCGTAATGACCGATGTTATCCGTTGAATATACAGCTTTAGCCATTGACCTCAGCGCCAGAGTCTCAATAATATTCTGTTCCTTTTTCCCTGCCACCGAAGTAAGGAGCCTGTTCATGGCTTTGGGAAGAGGAGTGGTACCTTCACTGTCCAGCTTATAGCCAAATCTTTTAATAAACTGGCTGAAATTGGAGATCTTTTCAGGATCAGGCTTATCGTGGATCCTGTAAACGAAAGTCCTTCCTTTCAGCTTCTTCCCTACATACTCTGCAACCCGGCGGTTAGCGAGTAGCATGAATTCCTCGATAAGCTGATTGGCCGTTCCCATCTCGCGGAATTTTATTGCCAGGGGTTTGCCTGCCTCATCCAGATCAAATTTTACTTCAACCTTTTCAAATGCAAAAGAACCCGCCGAGAACCTTCTCTTTCTCAATAGCTGAGCAAGTGTATGAAGAACTCCAACCTGTTCTTTCATCGGTCCGTCGCCGGTATCGATGACTTTCTGAGCATCGGCATAAGAAAACTGCCTGTCGGAATTGATGATTGTCCTTCCGAACCACTCCTGCAGCACTTCAGCCTTTTCATTCAACTCAAAAACTGCTGAATAGGTCAGCTTATCTTCACCGGGATTAAGTGAGCAGATGTGGTTGGAAAGCCTTTCAGGCAGCATGGGAACGACACGGTCGACAAGATATACCGATGTGGCCCTTTGCTTCGCTTCCTCCTCGGTGATCGATTCTGGTTTTACGTAATATGTAACATCAGCAATATGGACACCTACTTCCCAGTTGCCGTTGTCAAGCTGTTTAAGGGATAGGGCATCGTCGAAATCGCGTGCATCAGCCGGGTCTATTGTAAATGTGGGTACGGAGCGAAAATCGCGCCGTGAAATGATATCTTTTTCGGTTATCTCTGCAGGGATGCTTTCCGCATCCTTAACAACCTCCTCCGGGAAATTATAAGGAAGCTGAAACTCAGCAAGTATTGCATGCATTTCAGTCTCATGAAGTCCCGGCTCACCAAGAACATCGATGATCTCAGCAATAGGATTTTTTGAATCAGGATTCCATTCAACAACCCTTGCAACAGCTTTTTGTCCCTGTTTTGCGCCGTTAAGCTTCGATAAGGGAATGAACAGGTCGAAGGGCATGTTCTTATTGTCGGGCATAAGGAAAGCAAAGTTTGGCATAAGCTCAATTGTTCCTACAAAGGAGCTGCGCCATCTTTCAATTATCTCAACAACCTCTCCCTCAGGTCTCGATCCTTTCCTTCGGGCATAGAGCCATACTTTCACCTTATCGCCATGAAGGGCGGTTTTCAGATTCTTTGCTGAAACGAAAACATCATCTTTTATATCTTCTCCCGTGATAAATCCATATCCCATCCTTGTCATATCAACGGTACCGGTCACGTAGGCATGAACAATCTTTGCCCCGTATTTCCCCTGGTACACTTCTTTGACTAAATCCTGCTTTTTCAGGTTCCGTAATATCTCGGAGATCAACTGTTTTTCAGATGGATCATTGATATTAAGCCGTTTAGCGATCTGCTTATAGTTAAATGACTGTTTCGGGTTCTGTGATAAAATTGAAAGAATCTGATCTTTTGCCGACTCTGCAGTGATCCCGGATTTCTTCTTCCCCGTACCCTTCCTGTTCATAAAATCTGGTTTTTGCGAAGGTACGAATTTGAACCATTAATTTTATACATTTGATTTTATATATGGATGATATGGTTGAACTGAAATCTGTTCCTTCACGCTCTCCTTCAATAGTGACGAGGAAAACCGGGAACGAATATGTCCTTGTTCCTGTAACAAACAACATTGCCGATATGACAAGTGTTTATACTCTGAATGAGACCGGGGCATTCATCTGGGAACTGATCGACGGCAAAAAGAGTGTTGAGGAGATCATTGAAGCTGTAATCGATAAATATGACGTTGACCGTGAAAAAGCAACCAAAGATGTACTTTCCCTTATTGACGACATGAAAGATTATCTCATTATACAAGATGAGTGAACTAATCTGCTTAAGCCGCCCTTAAGACCCTTTGTGCTCTTCGTGCGAACTTTGTGCTCTTCGTGGTTTAACAAGAAAGTTATTGATGAGAAAGTAT
Organism: uncultured Bacteroidales bacterium; assembly: GCA_963700275.1. GTDB lineage: Bacteria > Bacteroidota > Bacteroidia > Bacteroidales > VadinHA17 > LD21. The sequence goes on from CAVOWZ010000010.1 coordinate 130,429, forward strand.
AATTTAAATATCGCCGGTTATAAAATAAGGTTTGAGAATACCTCCAACGAAACGGAAATTATACCTTCTCAACGATTCAGCAAATATATTTCCACAGAAAATAAATATGACTTCCTGATAAGAATTCAATCCGGGAAGATGATCCTGCCTGACAGTGCAGTAAAAGTTTTTGATGCTCCCTATGTTGAAGAGATCAATGATATCAGGATTAAAAAATCCGACGAGTTCTGGAGTGTTTTTCAGTACCATGATGATCTGTTCATTACCGTTACTTTCCCCGATCAGGATGAAGAAAGGTCAGCTGTACTGAAATTTTCCCTTCATAGCAGGGAATGGGAACTCCGGATCAATAACCCCGGCAAATCGTTCGATCCGATGGAATATCCCCTTGATGGATTGATCCTTTATTATCTTACTGTTATCAGCGGAGATATAATGATCCATGGATCGGGGGTAAACCATAATGGTCAGGGATATTTATTCAGCGGTATTTCAGGCAGGGGCAAAACAACAATGGCGAAATTGTGGGATGATCTCGGGGCAACAATAATTCATGACGACAGGCTTATCATCAGAAAAACTGCTACCGGCTATTCCATGCATAATACACCCGTTTACAGGAATGAGGAACCCCGGGTATCACTCATAGACAGAATATTTCTGATTGAGCATGGGATAGAAAATGAATTGATCCCTGTAAAAAGCGCTGCTGCTATAGGCCTGGTAATAGCCAACTGCATCCAGCATAACTGGGATCAGGAAATAATTGAGGGATTACTTGACTCCGTTCTGCAGGTCTGTTCCGATGTCCCTGTTTATAAACTCCGCTTCAAACCCGACAGCAGTATAATTGAATTTCTTCTTAAAAATGAATAAAAACAGGGATAACCACATGCTTGTCAGGGATCTGGGCTTTTCACTTCTTGCCGGCGGAACAAATCTTAAAATAAAAGCCGGAGGGTATAGCATGTATCCTTCAATCAAACCCGGAACAACTATCTTTATTGAGCCTCTTGCGGTTGATAATGATCCTGCTCCGGGAGAGATCATTGCATGGAAAAGGGAGTCGGGTTTTGTTGTTCACAGACTGGTGAGATCCGAAAGACGCGGAAATGATGTCATTTATTATACAAGGGGCGATAGTTGCAAATATGAAGACAAAGCTGTAACAAGGGATCAGATTGCAGGAAAAGTTGTCAGAACTGAAAATGAAAATAATGGAAAAAAAGAAGGAGGTCAGCTTATCCGAAAACCTTGTTATTTGATTAACAGAATGAATGTTAATATAATACTTAAAATTAAACGATTTTTCAACTTATTTACCGACCACCCTACCCCCCTGAAGGGGGGCTAAAACTTCATATCAGATATTCAGGGTATGATTTTAAGCCCCCCTTCAGGGGGGTTGGGGGGTAAAATTACAATAGGGGGATTGGGTGTAAAAAAGAAAATGAAATGGAGTATGCAGGCAGCATGAATCAGAAAATAAAATACTTCAGAGAATCCGTCAGACTGGTATGGAAGAGCGCTCCGGGGTGGACCCTGGCAAATATTGTCATATCTGTCTTCCGCAGTTTTCTTCCGCTTCTTCTGATCTGGCTCCTTAAAAACCTGATCGATGAACTGACAACAGCAGTTTCAGCAGGGGCTGACGGAGGCATTTCCGGACTTATCTGGCTGATAGTAGCAGTTGTGATAATCTGGTTTGTCGATGAAGCAACATCAGATATTGGCAATTATGTCAGAAAACAGCAGTCGATGAGACTGGAGAGCTATATGTACGGACTGATTCATGCCAAGTCAATAAAGCTGGATCTCCTCAACTTTGAACATTCCGGATATTTCGATTCCCTTTCAAGAGCATCCCGCGAGGCTCCCTGGCGACCCAACAGCATCCTGAACAATGTTGTTTCAATTTTCAGGAGCCTGCTTTCACTGCTACTGATGGCAGGACTACTTGCAATACTTCATTGGGCTATCGCAATCCTGCTTCTGGTTGTTAATATCCCCGGAATATGGCTGAGGCTGAAGTATGCTGACACCCTTTATAATTTCCAGCGCAAACAAACTCCTGAAGCAAGGAGAGCATCTTATTTCCACTGGCTTCTTACAGGCGACCGCCCTTCGAGGGAAATAAGACTCTTCGGACTCGGTGATTATTTCACCAGGCTATTCAACAGATCATTCCTGAAAACAAAAGAAGAAGAAATCAGGATAATCAGGAAGCGGACAATGATAGAGCTGATATCAGACCTGGTGAAAGCGGCTGCCGTACTCTTTACTCTTATTTATGTTGCAAAAGAGACAATTGGCGGGTCACTGACTCTCGGACATATGACTATGTTCGTTCTTGCCTTCAGACAGGGAATGATCTATATAAAAGATCTGATGGGGTCTCTTGCAGGTCTGTATGAAGATTCACTTTTTATCGGTGATATTTTCGAATTCCTTAATCTTGAAGAAAAAATCAAGGCTTTCCCTCCTGTCATGGAGGTGAGTGATTTTTCTGACAGGATAGAGGTAAAGGATCTTTCATTCACTTATCCCGGAAACAGATCAAAGACAATAAATAACGTCTCGCTTGAAATCAAAAAAGGTGAGGTTATTGCTCTTGTCGGGCCAAACGGAGCCGGGAAGTCAACCCTTGTAAGACTTCTTTGCAGACTCTATGATCCGGATTCGGGATCAGTAAAATTTGACGGGACCGATCTGAAGAACCTTGATCCGGAGAGATACAGGAGACTCCTGTCTGTTGTATTTCAGGATTTTATGCTTTATAATCTCAGCGCCGGTGAAAATATCCGTCTGGGAAATATTGATAAAGCAGAAAATGCAGAGGATATCGTTTCCGCAGCAAAAATGACAGGCATCCATGATCTTATCAAAGATCTTCCGGAAGGATATTCAACAGTTATTGGCAATCTGTTCAGTGAAAGCCGTGAACTAAGCTGGGGTGAATGGCAGAAATTTGCCCTGTCAAGAGCGCTTTTCAGGGATGCGCAGATACTGATCCTCGATGAACCGTCAAGCGCTCTCGATGCAGATACTGAATACGAAATATTCAGCCGTTTCAGAGAGATTGTAAGGGGACATACTTCGGTCCTGATAAGCCACCGGTTCACAAATGTGAGCCTTGCCGACAGAATAATTGTCCTGGATAAAGGATCGGTTGCCGAAACCGGAACTCATGATGAGCTGATGAAAAAACAGGGGATCTATTTTACAATGTATTCAAAACAAAGCGGCAGATTCAACAAATGAGAACCGAAATAAATCCCGGAAATGAGGAACTACTTTTGTGCGGTCTTGCAGGCTGTAATTTGATACTGAAAAGAGCCCGGGCTGAAGTCTCTGGCGGAAAAAATCTCTGACTGGAACTATTTCTCCGACCTTGCCGGAAAACACGGCATAGCTGCCCTTGTCTTTAACAATCTTGCCGCTACCGGTCTACTGCAATTTGTCCCTGATAATATAAAAGAGACTTTGAGGAATTCCCTTCTTAAAAACATTGCCAGAAATACCGCATTTACTGGGAAAATATCTGAGGTCCTGGATTTACTCAACAAAGAAAATATAAGGGTGGTCCTTCTGAAGGGACTCGCTCTTGAATTGTCGGATTACGGAAATGCAGGACTCCGCCAGATGACCGATGCTGATATTCTTGTCTCGAGGGATAATGCCCTTCAGACACGAAAGATCCTTATTGAAAACGGATTCACATCCAATCCTTTGAAATCAGTCCTGTATAAACCTATCATTCTGGATACAGGGAAACACCTTCCCACACTAACCCGGGAAGGATTTGCGGTTGAGATACATCATGAGCTTTTCAGTCTGAAAAATACCTTCCTGACGAAAATGCTTTATGATGGAAGTAAGGAAATTGAAATAAACGGAACCAAAGCATTTATTCCCTCCCCCGCGATGTTTTTCCTTTACCTTGTAAAGCATTTATGGCTTCATGAGATGAATAATGAATCCCAGCTCAGGCTTTATGCCGACCTGGCCGTATTGTTGGAAAAACACAGGGATTCAATTATTGAACCCGGTCTTGTGGATCTGGCCGCGAAGGCTGATATGAACGGGATACTGGCATCGCATCTCAGACCACTGAGAGATTTCTGGGACATTTCCATTCCCCGGATGGATGAATGATTTCATTGATAAATGGTCAGCAGAGACATCTATTGACAGATTTATATTTTTTCTGAAGAGTCCTAAAGATAATCCGCCGCCGGAAAGGGGAAAGATTTACCGTTACAATTTAGGAGAGATACGGGGATTTCACCGTAAGCTGCTTTTTGTTGCCGGGGATCTTTTCCCGACAATGGAGTTCATGAAAAGGAGGTATGGGTGTCGTTCCGGGCTGAAAGCTGTCTTGCATTATCCTTTGAGGTGGGGGAAGCTTTGGTATTTGGTTAAATGAGGGCGCAGAGCCGCCTTCGCTAAAGCTACGGCGGCCAAGGGCGCAACGGCGCAGGGGCACAAGGGTTCGAGGGTTTGATGGTGAGAAGGGTGCAAAGGTTCGAAGGTTTTACGGTTCGACGGTTCGATCGTTCGATCGTTAGATCGTTTTAGAGTCTGATCATTCATGATTTATCGTTCCTGGGTTCTGTCATCTGTGGATTCAGTCATTTAACTGATCTGCCAATCACGGTTTAAATCACTATATATCTGTATCTTACGCTAGACTTTAACAGCACCAGGGCAGATCGAATTTTTTTTAAAATATTTCTACGAATTATTTGTTTAGTTATTCAGAATTTTCCTTATCTTTATTTTGGAAGTCAATGTCATATTATTAAAAATTTAAATAATATGACACGTGACTAAAAGAAAAATAATAAAAGAGCGTTTGCTAAGGCAAATAAGGATGCAGACAACAGGTAGTCCGGCTGATCTGGCAGGGTTGTTCGGAATACGTGAACGAAGTGTAAAAAGGATGATCAGTGAACTCAGGGAAGAGGGATATAATATTGTATTCCGGCATTCTGGCAATACCTATGTTTTAAGAAGGGATTATAACGAAGTTCCGTTTAACGGTTATTCAGGCAGGCGGATCTGAAATATTTCAACCCGGACAAGGAAAAACAAAACCCCGGGTTGATTATTTTCTGAAGTCTCAGATTTTCTTCAACCCGGGGACAAAAGGAACTCCTTTTTATGGAAGCTCCTTCCTAGCACTTTTTCATGCAGCGAGATATCTTTAAATCCGTTATTGCAACCTGTCCGGACTGTTAAATATCCCGGTTCCCACTTTTACTATATCCAAATTATAATCGCCCGGGGACAGAAAAATGGAAAAAACCGGGTTTTTATTAACAAGTTATTAACAGGTTAAATCGATTGATAATTAGTTATATTATTTAAAATACGATTTTTTGATTGTTAATAACTACCTATTGTGACCATTCATTGGGCTGACGGTCCCAGCGATGCTTCTCAAGCTCCCTCATCAGGCCGTTATCAAGAGGTCCGGCATCACTTGTTGCAATATTTGACCTTACATGGGAAGGTTTACGCATCCCCGGAATAATTGTACTTATTGTCAGGTTCTCCCAGGATAAATCTCAGGGCCATTTCAGACATTGTCATAATTCCGGGAACAAGAGGTTTAAGAGCATCGGCATGTTCTACGCTCGAGTCAAGATTTTCCTTCACAAAATATGTATTACGCCAGTCGCCTTTCGGCCATGTGGTTTCCTTGGTCAGGGTACCTGTCAGGGAACCTTCATCAAAAGGGACTCTGGCAATAACCGCGACATTCTTTTCCCGGCAGGCAGGAAACAGTTCATCTTTCGGATTCTGATCGAAAATATTATATATCACCTGAACAGAATCTATAAGTCCGCTTTTTACAGCTTTGACGCCGTTCCATGGCTCCCAGCGGTTAATACTGATCCCTATGGCATGGAACAATCCCTGATCTTTGAGTTGAATCATCTTTTTGATCCCCCGGTCATCTTCCAGCCAGCTGTCTTCCCAGGTATGGAACTGCATCAGATCATAAGAATCCAGTCCTGCATTTTTAAGGCTTTTTTCAACATACTCCTGAATATGATCAGGCGGGAAACAATCTTCCAGAGTATATTCACGCTTGCTTGGCCATTTGAAATTCTTTGGCGGCATCTTGGTGGCGGTGTAAATTTTCTTACCCTTATTGGCTTTGATAAGTTGTCCTAGCAGGCCCTCACTTTTCCCGCGACCGTACCCCCATGCCGTATCGAAAAAATTGCATCCGAGGTCAACTGCCAGCTGTAGTGATTTCAATGATTCTTCATCATCCGAACCTGTCCAGGATCCCATCCCCCACATGCCGTAACCGATCTCGCTGATACTCCAGCCTGTTTTGCCAAATGTTCTGTATTTCATCTTTGTCGTATTAAAAATCAAACTCCAATATACTAAAATATATTTACCAGATCAGTTCATGCAACCATTTATGCAACCGTGGAATTGAATGAAACTGTAAATCTCAAATAATACTGATTTACTTCTCAATAAGAATATCTCTGAGTTTATTAATTTGCGAAATATCGAATCCTGCTCCGGAAAGATATTCTTTTATACCCCCATAATGGTTGTCAACACGGTCGATAACAGTCAATATATCCTCCCTGCTTCTGGGTTACTGCATGCAGCACTGCCTCAGACGGGAAAAAACCAAGGGTAATATATTTCCGTATTTTTAGTTTTCTTTCAAAGTGAGGCAAGAGCGAATCGTTTGAAGTCAGATAATCCCTGATGATTTCTTCTCTGTCAACATCTGCAATCATCTGCAGCAGTGCGATCAGGATTCCGGTTCTGTCCTTTCCCGCCTGACAATGAATAAGCAAAGGAGTATTATCCGGTTCAGATATCATTGCTGCTATTGTGCTCAAAACAGGCCTGACAGCATCAACAATCTCAACATAGATCCCGTTCAGTTCCCTGTTTATTCCCTCAGGATCATAATTGCGTTTTAGTAGTGGCCTTAGTCTCTGCCGGGTTACACTTTCAAATTTCAATGGAAGATTTATAATCTTAATACCAGGAATTTTTGCTTTCCCTGATGAGAATTCCGAGGGATCTCTCAGGTCTGCAATTGTCTTTATCCCGAGCCCTTTCAGCTTTTTAATGTCTTTTTTATTAACCTTATCGGGGTTTGCTGACCTGTAGATCAGCCCTTTTCTCATCACAAGACCTCCGGTGGTCCTCAAGCCTCCTGCGTCCCTGAAATTAAGGATCGACCTGATGTTTGTATCTGAAGTTATTTTATCCATCCCGGTAAAAATAATGATTATTGCCAGATGGGTTGAATTTTATAACCTGATAATTGGTTCGCACGAAAAGAAGATGGCAATATTGCTTAAGCATGATCCTGAAAAAGATATGTGGTCTGCATGAAAAGGACTAAACCGCGAAATCGGTTGAATATGAATAACCTCCGGTGCCAACCGGGGGTTATTCATATTGCACTCCTTCAGAGTCGGAGAAGCATTGGTGAATATTGGATTTTTATTGAATAGCTATACCTATATATTATACACTGCACCGGAACACGAAAATCAAAGAGTCCGTTATTAACGAGCTCTCCTAATTACCTGAATTATTCTCCTTCAGTCACTCCCCCTCTTTGCGAAGCCTGACGAATGAAATGAGGAAGTCCCGCAATACGGGAAGAGAGAGCTTGTCGCTCGCAGCGGGAGGGAATAAGGGGGTGAGTTCATGTTCTTGCCCTGTGCCCTGCGCCTTTTCCACTTAATCTGCCTGAGGAAATCCTTGACCGTAATGATTTAAAGTTTTAGCACCGAGACCAATCATATAAATATTTCAGATAAGGGCAAAACGTGACATAAAAATCTCAAATTTTTTCGGTCGGGATGCGTCAGTTAACTCCCAATTAGATTATACTACCAGGTCATCGAACTCCGGATCCCGTAGTGTTAAGCATTCTTATGGCAGATAGATATTTTAAATTTGCATTATAGAAAGATATAGCAGATAAGCGAAATAGCATACTTTTTGGCTCATATCAGGATGGATCATTTCTGAAAATAGTGATATCTGACCTGCTGGTCGAATGTTGAAAAACTCTATTGTGTCTGGAAATATTACTAATTGAAATTTATCTGGAAAGCATTATTTAGTCGCAAAATAGATCTAGAAACAAAAAATGCCTTAAAAGAACAGATTAAAGATCAATCCTAAAAATTTAATTTTGTCTAGATAATGAAGAAAGATGGACAACCAGATCATTAAGTATCTTGAAGACATCAGCTTCTATGAGCAGAATTGCTAAATAGTAAAGAGGATAGGAGTACAGAACTTTTGAAAAAACCTATAAAAAGGATTCATCCTGAATACAGAAACTCTTGCAAATAGGAAACTCTCAGTTCGCAAGATGATAGCTGGAGAATAAATATCCTGATGTTCCCTGGAAAGAAATGTATTATTTATGAAACAGAGTTACTCATGAATACTTTAGAATTGATTATGAAATAATCTGATGTTGCCGTCAACTATCTTCCGAGTAAAGACAGTTCCAGAATAGACTCAATACTTTCCAGGAAAAACTAACTTAAGGATTTTCGATTTACGACACAAAGGTGACTTATGGTGACTTCTTTGATCTTGACAGAGAACAAACTATTGAGTTTTTTGCACCGGTTGAAACGCTTATACAGGAAATTGAATCACTGCTTAAAAAACAAACTTTCAGGAAACAAAAAACCCTTCTCCTGACGGGCTCTTCTTTTTAACCTGAATTATTCTCCTTCAGCCACTCCCCCTCTTTGCGAAGCCTGACGAATGAAATGAGGAAGTCCCGCAATACGGGAAGAGAGAGCTTGTCGCGCGCAGCGGGAGGGAAAAAGGGGGTGAGTTCATGTATTTTACACCCCCTGTGCCTCTGGCCCTTTGCCCTGAGCCCTGGGCTCTGAGCCTGTGACATGGCCCCTCGAGGGGGCTCTGGTGCCTGAGCTCTGGCCCCTCGAGCGCGAGACCAAAGAAATTAATGCAGCAACGTTATATCCCCAACCTTCTTGAACGGCTCACCGTTGGCATACTTCCCTTCTACATACCATACATATACACCCTGCTGACAAAGATTACCTTTGTAATATCCGTTCCACGGGATATTAATATCATCGCTTTCGAAGATCAGCACACCCCAGCGGTTAAAGATCTGAAGCTTGTACTTGATGACCTTATCCCTTATCGGCGGGAAGAAGAACTGATCCATCTCAGTACCACCCTGTAGGCAGATCCGTACGCTCGATCGGGCCTGTCTTGTTCGGTGTGAAGACTGTCGAGAATCTGACATCTCCTGCCGGCTGAACAGTTACTCCGGGTGAAAGGATGAACATATCACTACATCCGTTATTTGCAGTATGCCCAGAGAGTTATATCATATATACCTTCTTCCATATACTTGTGATAAGGCTCTCTTATCCTCGAAGTATCACCATCCCCGAATTCCCATACAAAGTAATCACCTCCCTGTGTAAGATTAAAGCATCTTACCCGTTCATCATTGACAAAGACAAGCGTCGGACTTACTTCAAAATATGCCTTGGGTGACGGGTATGCTCTTACAACCTGAGATTTCATTGATACTCCGCCGGGACCGGTAACCGTTAACTCAACTCGGTATTCACCGGGTGTGAAGTAGGTATAGGTTGGTTCCTTAGCGGTTGAATAGCTTCCATCACCGAAATCCCACCTGTAAGTTGTTCCGGGGGCTTCTGTATTCAGTGAGGTATTTTTCAGAGTGATACTCAAAGGAGCACAACCTGAAGGTATCGAATCGAAATCTGCAACCGGCGGTATAGGAAGAACGATAACCGGATGACTAACCTTGCCCGAACATTTTCCGTTCGATACTGTAAGCATCACATTATACGTGCCTGTTCCGGTATATGTATGCGACGGATTCTTAACGGTTGAAGATCCTCCGTCTCCGAAATCCCAGCTGTATGTCCAGTAAGTGCTCAAAGGTGTCGTCTCATCGGCGAAAGTCACGTTATTACCTGCAGCCTGGTATGTCTGGGATGAAGGTGTTGCGGTGAACTGAACCTGAGGCATCGGCATTACAATTATGTCAATTGTCGTACTGTCCGAACAGCCATACAGTGATGTTGTAACCACCTCAACCGTTCTCGTGACCGGGTCGCCGGAATTATTCAGGAATATGTGTTTTGAAGCATTTATCCCGGGCACAACAGGTGTTCCGTCACCATAATCCCATTTGTAAATATTGGCACCAGGATCTGCAGTAAATATCAGTTCACTTCCATGACATACCGTGTCATCGCTGGCAGTCAGATTTGCAATTATTGCCGGGAATACCGTTACCATTGATGTTTTTGTATCAGTACATCCTGCAAGGGACTGAACTGTCAGGCTGACCGTCCTGTAAACAATTGCCGTGGAAGTTGTATTTGTGAATACATGAACAGGATTTGCATCTGTTGTATTGACAGGTGTACCATCGCCAAAGTTCCATGTCCAGCTGGCCATACCGGTCATGTCTTTGGTAAATCCGACAGTTGCCGGAGTACATCCCATTGAGACAACATGTGCGAATGTTGCATCCGGTGCATCAACGGACACTACCACAGAATCTTCACCAAAACAGCCGTTGCCATCCATTACCCTGTAATAAAGATTATAACTGCCAGGTATCAGGGTTTTGAATGTAGGTGCCTGAATGAAATAATTGTTCAGAGGACCTATATCTCCTGTCCAGGAATGAGTGAACGGAAGCGGTCCGGCAGGTATATTTGGTGTTATTACCTGGCCTGATCCGCCGCAGGCAAATAGTGTGTCACTTGCAAATGTGACAACAGGCAGAGGATTGACAGTCAGAGTTGCACTGTTGGTAGTGGTTGTGGCGCAGAATGCTTTCAGGGCGAGCCTGTACCGGTAATTGTTGAAGCTGCCGGGAATATCTATGAGCGACAATTGCTGGCTTGTGGTACCACTGTAGATTGCGTCATCATAAATATCATCCCAGTTGACACCTGCATCTTTACTAACCTGCCATCTGAGGGAATCGATCATTCCTGCGCCGTTTCCGACAAAGAAGACCGGTCCGCTGCCGTCACAGACAGCTCTATCCTTCGGATGCAAAACAGGTATGGGCGGCCCATTCACTCTCAGTGCAACAAATTCGAATAGAGAGCCGAACCGCAAGTTCCGCCAACAATAACCCTGAATAGGTAATTGTTGAAGCTTAAAGGTACATTTGTCAGATAAAGAATGCTGTCTGCTGCTCCGTTGAAATTGCCACCATCAACTACATCGGTAAAACTTCCCGAAGGTGGCTTATACTGCCACCTGTAAGTAAGATTGGTACCTGTGGCAAGAATCATGAATGCAGCATTATCTGTTGAACAAATTGTTGTGTCTATCGGCTGCTGTTGAATTTCAGGCACTGTGTTGACAGTCAGTCTGACATCAGCGGATTGTTTTGTGTTACCGCAGGTTGTTACAGTAACATGGAACATATACCCGTTCATATCCCTTGTTACACCATATAAGTTCAGTGTCGGGGTCTGGGCTCCATAATAAATACCTGCATCTGTTACAGTAATAAATCCATTCCCGTCTTTCTTATCAACATACCACTGATAGACAAGATCCGTACCTGTGGCAACTACATTGAATGCTACCACACCGTACTCACATGTGATCTTATCCGAAGGTCCTGTAACTATTGCCGGAAGATCCCTCACGGTAACAGTTGCTGTACCTATCATATTCACTGCCTCGCAACCATTGACATCAGTTACTTTAAGCAGTTTATACGTCGTTGTCAATAACGGAGATACTGTGATGTCAGCTGTGGTGGTATTAATTGTTACCAGGCCATGATTCTCAATATCTAACACATAAGGAGGTGTTCCGTTTGTAATATTTATTGAAAGTGTTGCCGGGTCTGAAGGACAGATCGTTTCACCACCAGTCAGAACTGCAACAGGCAAAGAATTAACTGTAATTTTTACGGGATTGCTTTCAGCCTGGCAAAGAACTCCGTTCTGAATGCTTATCAGTATCCTCTTATACCAGGTGTCGGAATACAGAACACCCGGAGTGTATGTGGTAAGGTTTTCTCCTGAAATTGTGTTCCATATTACACCGTCACCGCTTCTCAGCCACTGGTATGTGACAGCACCTGTACCACTGCCATCGTTAGTACTTGTTAACGGGGCAGGGACCTTTCCAAAGCAGATTGACTGGTCGGTTGCAATTGTGCCACCATGTACTTCATTAACCGTAACCATAACCACATTGGATATCTTTTCACAGATAACTCCTGATATGTCAGACCTGGTTATTCTCCTGAACCATGTATCCGCCGTAAGTACAGGAGAATCATAGTTGGGAGCATTGGCTGATGGTATAGGATTAAAGACTGTTCCATTAGTACTGATTTGCCATTCGTATGTAACAGTACCATCACCCGTGCCATGCACAACGCTTATGAATGCCACCGGATCTGATCCGTTACAGATCGTCTGGTCGGAAATTATGGTTCCTGCGTTAACATTGTTGACCGTTATTCTGACTGAATTGGTAATTTTGGTACAATTAATTCCGTTAAGAGATGAGTTACGGATCGCAGGTACCAGGTATCCTGTGTCAGGACTCCGGGAGCATAAGGCTGTGCTGTGGCGCCTGATATATCGAGATAGTTTACACCATCATTACTGCTCCTCCACTGGTAACCGATTGTTCCGTCACCTGTGGCGGTAACACTTCCAAGTGCTGCCGGTGTATCTCCTTCACAAATAGTTTGATCTCCCGTTATTGAACCAGGATCGAAGTTGATGACTGTTATCCTGATCGCATTGGTTATCTCAGGACATGAATTACCGCTTAAGGTTGAAGTCACTTCTCTCCTGTACCATGTATCGGCTGTCAGGGTTCCGGGATTATAAGTCTCGCTTATGGCCCCGAATGATCTCATTGAAGGTCGAACCGTCAGCACTGCTGAACCACTTGTAGGAGAATACTCCGTCACCTGTGGGTGTTACACTTAATATCGGTGCCGGTGCAGTATCCTTCACAAATGGTCTGATCCGCATTTATTGAACCGGGATCAAAGTTGTTGACCGTTACCTTAATGATATTTGTCTCCTCTGTACAGATGCTGGTTCCAAGAGTCGATGTCACAACTCTCTTGTACCAGGTATCCTGTGTCAGGATTCCGGGAGCGTATGTTGCGGAAGTTGCTCCGACTCTGACAGGTTAAATGTTGTGCCGTCAGGACTATCCTGCCACTGGAACGTAAAGATCCCATCGCCTGTTGGTGCTGTTGCCGTTAGTGCCGCAGGGACGCTCGCTCACAGATCATCTGAGCTGTTCCGATGGTTCCGGGCGTCATATTATTGACAGTTATCTTGATTTCATTTGTTGCTTCAGTGCAGGTAAAGGCATTCAGTGTTGAAGTTACCTGCCTCCTGTACCATGTATCCGATATCAGAGCTCCTGCGGCATAGGTTTCGCCGGTCTCTCCGGTGATGTTCGAGAAATTCACTCCATTGAGACTGCTCTGCCACTGGTAAGTAAATGCTACCATCACCTGTTGGTGCCACTGAAGTGAATGCTGCAGGTGTGTCGCCTTCACAGATATCCTGGTCAGCTGATATGCTTCCCGGATCAAAATTATTGACTGTGACCAGAATAACAGGTGACTGTTCGCTGCATGAATATCCGTTGAGTGTGGATGTCACAGTCCTTCTGTACCATGTGTCAACCGTAAGAGCCGGGGCAGTATAAGTAGCCATGAGAGCTCCCGCTATAGGATTCCAGGTAATATTATCAGTACTGTATTCCCAGGCATATGTGAAGCTGCCGTCACCTGAAGGTGGTGTACCTGTGAATGGTGCAGGTGAGTTTCCTCACAAATTGTCTGATCTATCTCCTATAGTACCCGGTGTGAAGTTAATTATCCTTACTCTCAAAAATTGGTTTCTTCATTGCATGAATTGAAGTTCAATGTGAAGTTACCGCACGTCTTGAACCATGTATCAACGGTCAGTGCAGAAGGACAATATGTTGCGATTGTTTGCACCCTAATATCCGTAAATGCTACTACCATCCAGACTTATCATTCCATTATAGGTATATGAAAGTCCGTCACCTGTAGGGGTATGCTGGTAAATATTCCCGGATATCCACCTTCACAAATTGTCTGATCGGTTGAAATTGAGCCCGGTATGAAATTATTTACCGTGATCTGAACGGTATTGGTCTCCTCAGCACATACCTTTCCGCCATAAAGTTGAGGTAACTTCCCGTTTATACCAGGTATCTGCCATAAGTATTCCGGGATTATATGTTTCACCTTCTGCCGATCCTATCACTTCTGTGAAGTTGGTCCCATCTGTACTTCTGAACCATCTGTAAGTAAAGCTCCCGTCACCGGTCGGAGATACACTGATCAGCGCGGGAGCAGTATTTTCACAGATTGTCTGATCCGATTCTATTGATCCCGGATCAAAGTTGTTGACTGTAATTTTACAGTGTTCGATTCTGCAGTACAGATCTTACCGGATAGATCTGATATGGCAATACGTTTGTAAAGCATATCAGCTGACAGTGCCGGAGGTGAGTAGGTGGGTCCGTTACCTCCAGAGGGAACATTACTCCATAGTAGCTCCATTATTGGGCTCTCCTGCCACTGGTACGTCATTGTTCCGTCGCCCGTGGCGGCTGTAACAGTTGTCAACGCTGCAGGGGTTCCGTTAACACATATTGTCTGGGCACCGGCAATTGTTCCTGGCTGCAGATTATTAACTGTTATCTTAACGGAAGGTGTGAATTTGATACAGCTCATGCCGTTAACTGTTGCAGTCACCTGGCGTTTGAACCATGTATCAACTGTCAGGACACCCGGAGCATAAGTATCAGATGTTGCACCGCTTATGCTTGAGAATGAAGAGCCGTCCGTACTGCTCTGCCACTGGTAACACGAATATTCCGTCGCCTGTCGGAGCGACACTGTTAAATGCAGCAGGTGTTTCACCTTCACAAATTGTCTGAGCTGCACTTATAGTACCGGGATCAAAGTTTATAACCGTGATCCTGATTGTATCAGTTATTTCGACACACTGGACAGAACCTACCGTTGCTGTTGATAATCTCCTGAACCAGGTATCCTGTGTAAGCGGACCCGCAGAATAGGTTGCATTTAAGCCTCCGGCAAGAACATTGCTGTAATTTATGCTGTCTGGACTGAATTGCCACTGGTAGCTCTTTGTTCCGTCTCCGCTGGCTGCAACACTTGTAAACGAAGCAGGTGCAGTTCCTTCACAGATGGTCTGATTTGATCCTATTGAACCAGGAGCAAAGTTGATCACCGTAACCTTTATTATATCTGTATATTCTGTGCATTCATTGGATCCCAGTGCCGACTTAACTGCTCTTCTGAACCAGGTATCTGCTGAAAGTGCTGGCGATGTGTATGTCGGGCTGGTTGCCAGATTAATGTCTGTAAAGAAGATACCATCGGGACTATCCTGCCACTGGTAGGTGATTGTTGAACCATCGTTACTTACTGCAGGTGCCGTAACGGTGAATTCAGCCGGGGCACTATCCTCACATATTGTCTGTGAACCTGTGATATTTCCCGGATCAAAATTATTAACCGTGATCTTTATAGTATCTGTTCTGGCGATACATTTGTTGGCGCCTATTGTAGAAGTCACCTCCCTGAAATACCAGGTATCCTGTGCAAGGGTCCCCGGACTGTAGGTTTCACTGTTAGCAGTCGGGATAAGATTGAATGTTAATCTGTCGGGACTATTAAACCACCTGTAGGTAAATACCCCGTCCCCTGTTGGCGTTGCACTTGTCAGCGGTGCAGGGGCAGTGTTTTCACATATTGTTTGTTCAGCAGCAATATTGCCTGGGTTGAAGTTATTGACAGTCACCATTATGGTATTTGACTCTTCAGTACATACAAAACCTCCGGCATCAGATGTTGCAACACGCTTGTACCACATATCGGCATCAAGGGCCGGTGCAACATAGATCTCTGCATTGCCTCCTGATGGAACATTATTCCAGTTCGATCCGTTATCCGCACTCTCCTTCCACTGGTAGGTTATAATTCCGTCACCTGTTGCAGGAACTGATGTGAATGCCGACGGTATTGCATCTTCACAGATTGTCTGGGTACCCGATATTGATCCGGGTGTCATATTATTGACAGTAACCAGTATTGCATCAGTATAATCTGTGCACTGGAACCCATTGAGTGTTGATGTAGCCTGTCGTCTGAACCAGGTATCGGTTGACATTGACCCGTGAGCATACACATTAAGTGTTGCTCCGGTAATGTTTGTGAAATTGGTTCCGTCAAGACTTGCCTGCCACTGGTATGTTTTCAGACCATCACCCGAAGCATCTGCCGGTGAAGTAAATGCTGAAGGTGTGTCGTTTTCACAAATGGTCTGAGCTCCGGAGATAGTTCCCGGATCAAAATTGATCACAGTGACCTTTATTGTATCCGTTATCTCAGTACATTTTACTGAACCAACAGTTGCGCTTGATAACCTCCTGAACCAGGTATCCTGTGTAAGCGGTCCTGAAGAATAGCTTGCTGTTAAGCCGCCGGAAAGTACATTACTGTAGCTTATACTATCGGTACTGTACTGCCACTGGTAACTCTTTGTTCCGTCGCCGCTTGCCGCAACATTTGTGAAAGCCGCCGGTGTGGCTCCTTCACATATGGTCTGACTGCTTCCAATTGAACCCGGAGCAAAGTTGATTACAGTAACTTTGACAATACCGGTATATTCGGTACATGCATTCAGCAATATAGTTGATGTTACAGCTCTTCTGAACCATGTATCTACATTCAGCGCGGGAGGATCGTATGTTTCATCAGTAGTTCCGATATCTGTAAAGTTAATTCCGTCGGTACTGCTCTGCCACATGTAGCTGACAGTTCCGTCGTATGTTGGCAGACCGCTTGTAAATGCTATAGGATCACCGCCTTCGCAAATATCCTGATCACCCGATATTGATCCGGGGGTCAGATTATTCACAGTGATCTTTATAGTGTCTGTCCTCTCAATACATTCCTTACCGCCCAATGTTGATTTGACTTCCCTGAAGTACCAGGTATCTGCCGCCAGAACGCCAGGATTAAAGGTTTCGCTTAAAGCACCGCCCATCTGGTTGAAGATATTTCCATCGGGACTCCTGAACCATCTGTAGGAGAATATCCCGTCGCCTGACGGTGTAATGCTTGTCAGCAATGCTGCAGGAGTATTCTCACAAATTGTCTGGTCTTCCTCTATATTGCCCGGATTGAAGTTATTTACAGTGACCTTGATAACATTTGATTCTTCTTCACAAGTATTTAATCCGACTGTTGAAGTGATAAGACGTTTGAACCAGGTATCCTGATCAAGAGCAGGTGGTGTATAAGTTGGATTGGTGCCACCAGATGATACATTAGTCCAGTTGGTCCCATCGATGCTCTCCTGCCACTGGTAAACGTGACCAAAATCCGAAGTTGCTGCCGCAGTTTCGGTAAATGGTGCAGGTATGTCGTCCTCACATATTGTCTGTGTCCCGGATATCGATCCCGGTGTAATGTTATTCACTCTTACTATTACCGGAGGTGTGGATTCTGTACATGTTCTTCCGTCAAGAGTCGCAGTAACCTGCCGTCTGAAATATGTATCCTGTGTAAGCGGTCCGGCAGCATAAGTTGCATTTAATGCTCCGGTAATGCCGTTATAGGTTATGTCATCCAGACTGCTCTGCCACAGGTAGGTGAATGTTCCATTTCCTGTGGGAGCTGCGGTTTCCATGAATGCTGCCGGTACTTCTCCTTCACATATTGTCTGGTTCGAACCTATTGTTCCGGGATCAAAGCTTATCACCTTAACCCTTACTGTGTCAGTCAGCCTGAAGCATGTTTTTGTATCTATTGTCGCATATGACATCCTTCTGAACCAGGTTTTCTGTGTCAGCGCATCTGCCTGGTAGGTTGCATTAGTCCCGTTAGAAAGCACATTTGCAAAGTTTATGCTGTCGGTGCTGAACTGCCACTGATAGGTCTTGCTTCCGTCACCGCTTGCTGCAACACTTGTAAATTGTGCAGGAGCAGTACCCTCACAAATTGTCTGATCGGCTGCTATTGAACCCGGACTGAAGTTGATAACGGTTACCTTTATCGGATTGGTCTCCAGGGTACATGATGCAATGCCGTCTGATGATGTAACGGTCCGTTTGTACCATGTATCGGCTGTAAGTGCAGGAGGTGTATAAACAGCCACATTCGATGAAGGTATACTTGTAAATACAATTCCATTGGTGCTCTGTTTCCATTCAAAAGTGAAAGGACCGTCACCAGTTGGTGCAGTACTGCCAAACGCGGCAGGTATATCGCCTTCACATATATTCTGATCGCCGGTTATTGCACCCGGACTGAAATTAATGACAGTTATTTTGACAACATTTGTTGAATCGACACAGGTTTTACCGGTAATGGTTGATCTTACAATCCTCCTGTACCATGTATCTGCAGCAAGTATGCCCGGGTTATAGGTTTCACTGAATGCACCACCTATTTGTGTAAAGCTGATCCCATCAGAACTGCTCTTCCACCTGTATGTAAATGTACCATCACCTGACGGTGAAAAGCTTGTCAGAGGTGAAGCTGAACTGTTCTCGCATATTGTTTGATTATCAGCTATGGAACCCGGCTGGAAATTATTCACCGTTACTTTAATGACATTTGATTCCTTTGTACACGGGACACCATCAAGTGAAGAAGTTACCAGACGTTTGAACCATGTATCATCCGTAAGAGCTGCCGGTGGAATATAAGTTGCTGCACTGCCACCCGAAGCCACATTAGCCCAGGTACTTCCGTCTGCACTCTCCTGCCATTGATAAGTTATTGCCCCGTCAAATGCCGGTGCGGCACTCTCAGTGAAAGGAGCAGGTATTTCATTTTCGCAGACAGTCTGTGTTCCGTCTATTGAACCGGGAGTCAGGTTATTCACCTTAATAAGTATGGCGGGTGTAACTTCAATACATGCCCTTCCATTAAGAGTGGAGGTAACCTGTCGCCTGAAATATGTATCCACAAGCAATGGACCACTTGTATAGTTTACGTTTGTTGCTCCGCTGATGCTGGAAAAGTTAATCCCGTCGGTACTGCTCAGCCACTGATAAGTAAATGTAGCCGATGGATCTCCTGAAGGAGGAATTACACTGTTTAATTCTCCGGAATTATCGCCCTCACAAATTGTCTTAGACGGACCGATTGTTCCAGGGTCAAAATCATTGACCGATACATGAACTGTATTGGTAAATAATGTACATGAAGTTCCTCCGTGTGTTGAAGTAACAGCACGTCTGAAATATGTATCGGCTGTCAGTGCAGGTGATGAATATGCTGCTGTGCTAACACCAAGTGCGGTCCAGGATGAAGTACCATTTGGACTGCTTTCCCAGCTGTAGGAAATGAACCATCGCCGGTCGGAGCCACGCTTGTGAAGGAAGCAGGTGCTGTATTAGAGCAGATTGTCTGGTCTGAACCAATTGATCCGGGAGAGAAGTTAATGACAGTCACCTTGACAGCATTGGTCTCCTCGATACATGCCCTGGTCATGTATGTAGCGGTCACTTCACGCTTGAACCAGGTATCAACATTTAGAATACCCGGAGTAAATGTCTCGGTTGTGATTCCGGCAGGTGAATAATTAACCCCGTCGGTACTTGACAACCATCTGTATGTGAAAACTCCGGTTCCTGAAGGAGCGACACTTATAAATGCAGCTGCGGGTGCTGTTCCTTCACATATTGAAATATCTAAACCGATTGAGCCCGGATTGAATATTATTACAGTAACAAGCACTGAATTTGAAGGATCCTCGCAAACACTTGAGCCCAATGTTGAGATGGCCATTCTGCGGAAGTATGTGTTTACCGAAAGAGGTCCTGATGCATATACTGCAGAAGTTGCACCTGGAATGTCTGCCCAGGTTGAATTATCAGTGCTTCTCTGCCACTGGTATGTTATTGCTCCGCCGCCAGTTCCGCTTGCCACACTTGTAAAAGCAGCAGGTGTTGAATTTTCGCAGACAGTATGATCAGTTCCTATATCACCACCGTTAACAATATTAATTGTAGGAACGACTGTTCCGTTCATAGGTATCTTACAGCCTGTAACAGCGTTTGTAGCAATTGCATAATAAGTTTCTGTTGGCTTATTGGCCAGGAAATTGCAGAACCTGTTCCTGGTAGTGGAGCTCCGTCAGCTCCCAGGGAATTGTAAAGCTGGTAATTCACTCCGGCCTGTGAACCGGAAAGAGATATTGTAATACCTGGATCCCCGGCGCAATAAGCTACCGGAGCGGTAAGGTTAAATACTGTTGGCAATGGATTCACCGTAACAGTTACTGGTACATGAACAGTAGTACAAACTGAACCGGATGTTTCAACGACTGATACCAGTCCTGTGACTGCCATGGTGAATGAAACCTTTATCCTGCTTGAATCAAGCGGTGAAGTAATGAATGCACCTGCCGGAACAGTCCATGAATATGTGGAACGCGGATTATACGGGACAGAATATATATAGCTGTATCACCCTGGCATATGCTTGTCGGACCATTAACAACAACTCCCGGAATTACTGGTACAACTGTTACAGGGAATTAACCGGCAGCCTGCACAACCGTTGTTGAAGTAAATGTTTCGGTTACAGTTATTTTATCACCGGGAACTGCCATTCCCGGAACAGCATCAACAATAATGAAATAGAGTCCTGCCGGAGAAGTTATATTGAGTGAAGCCGGGACTGTCCATGAATATGTCGATCCCGGAGTATTGACAACCTGGTAAACCTTATTTGTTGCATCTTCACATAAAACTGAAGGCCCCGAAATTACAGAAGTCACAGGAAGGGGATTGATAGTAATTGTGATCACATTTGTGTAGACAACATCAGGGCACGAAACATCGACAGCTTTCCTGACATATTTTGTCGGATTGGTGAGCACTCCCGGATCGTAGCCTGATCCTGTTGCTCCTGCAATAAGCGTCCAGTTTGCGTCTCCCGGTACTGCTGCCAAATTCTCAGTGTAGTACCAGCTGTAGGTAATAAGACCGTCGCCTCCGGAGGCAAGTACCATGTTTGTTATTGCGGGAGCATCTGTATTATAGCAGGTTGATGCATTTCCGGCAATCGCACCCGCACTGATCAGCGGACGAATGGTTATTACCACATCCACAAAATCACCATAGCAGTCAGGAGCCAGGATTGGCTGTACACGGTATGTTACAGTTTTGTTGACGCCTGTTGTATTCGTGTATTTATCATTAATAAGATAGTTTGCCGGTGCGGTCCCGTTAGGAATCGCTGCATTTCCAGACTCTGTCAGTCCGGCCGAAACAGTTTTGCTTACAATATTATAATATGTAGGTGTGACGCTTCCCGGAGCTTCCTTAAGTGTAAGATTGATGGCCTGATCGTTGCATGCAAACTTACTGAGATTCGGATCGAGAATAGGTTCGGCACCGATAGATACAACAACAGTTGCCGGTGTTCCCGCACATCCATCCTTATAGGGAGTAACAGTATATGTAGCTGTTCCAATTACTCCCATTGTATTTGTAAAAGTATCTGTAATATTAGCTGAAGAAGGCACCGGACGGGCTGTTCCGCCGGTGAAACCGGGATTGACCGGATTTAGTACAGGTGCAAGCCATGTGAATGTGACATTACCTGCCGGATTTACGAAATTATTTAGAAGGATCTGGTAATTCAGGGCATTACCGGAACATGCTGCCAATGTCTGGCCAGGAGTTATTACAGGCTCCGGCGTGACAGTGATAGTGATTGTTTTTGAATTACCCTGACAACCCGCTGCGCTGACCGGTACAACCGTATAAATAACATTCACTGAAGCCGATGTGGTATTGGTCCATGCATCATCAGCTATAACATTAGCTGCCAGTCCGTTGCCGGTAGCAGGAGCTCCGGCTGAAGCTGTAAGACCTCCGGTATTTATTGCAGTTATATTATATGTTGATGCTGCAACACTTCCGGCAGCTACACTTAAGTTGATTCCCAGAGCCGCATCGCTGCACCTGGAAGCATCCAGAGTAGCCAGCGTTGGTTCCGGATTAACTGTAATTGTAATTGTCTTGGAATTACCCTGGCAGGTTGCTGCGCTTACCGGGATAACAGTATAAATAACATTTACCGGAGCTGCTGTGGTATTTGTCCATGCGTCATCAGCTATAACATTTGCTAACAGTCCGTTGCCGATAGCAGGAGCTCCTGCCGAAGCAGTAAGGCCACCGGCATTTATTGCAGTTATATTATATGTGGATGCTGCAACACTTCCTGCGGCTACACTTAAGTTAAATCCAAGAACCTCATCGCTGCATCTTGTTGCATTAAGCGTGGCAAGTGTCGGTTCCGGATTAACCGTTATTGTAATTGTCCTGGAATTACCCAGACAGCCTGATGCGCTCACCGGGACTACTGTATATACAACATTTACCGGTGCTGCTGTGGTATTTGTCCAGGCATCATCAGATATAACATCAGCAGCAAATCCGTTGCCTGTAGCCGGTGCTCCGGCTGAAGCGGTAAGACCTCCGGTATTTATTGCAGTAATATTGTATGTTGATGCTGCAACACTTCCTGCAGCCACACTTAAGTTGAATCCAAGAGCTTCATCGCTGCATTTCGTTGCATCGAGTGTAGCAAGTGCGGGTGCAGGATTAACTGTAACAGTTACATTCTGTACGTTGGTGCAACCATCAGCAGTCAATGTATACGCATAGGTTACAACTATTGGATTTGCAGTGGTGTTTATAAGTGTCTCATTGGGATTATTCATTCCCGATGTCGGGCCTACAGGAGTGATACCTGAAACCGTTGCCCTGTTCCAGTTGAATGTAGTGCCTGCTGTAGCACTCGTGGGTGTATAACTGAATGCTGTATTGCTGCATATAGCCGGAGGTGTAAGTGAACTGGTAAGAATGGGAGTAGGATATACAATAACATTTCTCGTAATAGCTGCACCCAGGCATGCCGTTGCTCCGGGACCGCGGGGGGTAATTGTATATGTGACCGTTGTCGGGAAAGTTGCCGTATGTTCAAGATTCTGGGCAATTGATGTGTTTTCACCGTTTAACCTGGTTCCACCGGCCGGAGCTTTAGCCGGCTGCCATGTTACTGCAGGTGCATTGGAAACCGTCCATATAAAGTCGCTGTTGGTAACATCTGCATGAAGAATTATGTCAGTTGTTCCGTTATTGCAGATTGCAGGAGTATTATTTACAGTAGCTGCAGCATTTGGAAATGCATTGATATTTATTGTATAGGGTCCTGGCAGTCCTCCGCCTAGTACATTTGCCCCACAAGCATCGGTAATCTGTGTTATCTGATAGGTATATGCTCCAACAGGAAGAACTGCAAGATTGTAATTAGTCCCGCTGGTATAGTTCGTAATGTCCGGCTGGGCAACCGCATTTCTTGTGTATTTGATCGTATATGGAGGAGCTCCTCCGGTTATTACCGATCTGATCCAGCTTGCTGATGCACCAACACATATATCTCCGCTTCCTGTTAGCGTTGCAGCGGTGGGTACTGAACCAACAGTAATTAAAATAGAATTCCCCAGACTAAGTGCGGAACAACCATTGGCGTCGGTCACAGATGTTAGAACGTATGTTGTATTTATCAGAAGAGGACCTGTAGAAATATTAGTACCACTTATATAGTTCACCAGCGGAGCCTGTGCAACTCCGTTTTTCGTATAATTTACCGTATAAGGGGAAGTCCCACCGGTCATGGCGATATTAAAGTTTGTGGTTGCGCCGCTGCAAATGCTTGCATTATCGTACAGCTGTGCTGCCGTGAACTGCGGGTATACCCTTAACAGCAGGTTGGCAGATGCCGGGGCGCATCCGTTATGTGCACTGGAGACCGTCCAGGTAAATGTTGTATTCCCGATTGGAAGATTTGTAACTGTCGATGTCGGATTAGTGGGATCAGTAATAAGCGGAGTGCTGCCGTTTGTAACAGTTACATTATCAAATTGAAAATATTCGTCTGCTGCAGAGTTATAAAGTGTGATTTCAATTACCAGATTGTTACCATTTAAATTGGAAGCAGTTGCCTTGACAGTCCTCAGGGCAAGTGATCCCGCACCTGTTGATCCGTCAACTGCTCCTGTAATATTAAAAAAAGTTGTTGGAGTTCCATCAACTATAGCCCGGGCCTGAATATAATCCTGGGGAGTTTCAAATCCGTTCCCCGTAGCATAACTGGAAAAATCAACTGAAATACCAACATTAGTAAATGCACTGATATTAATTGTCCCTGAAGTCCAGACAGTTCTGTTATATCTGAGCTCATACTTCTGTGATCTTACCTCGGAATACCATCCGCCACCCGAAAGACTGATTGTTCTTGACCATGATGTTGGTCCGGCATCGCTGGTAGTTCCATCAGCCAGACCTGTAAAATCTTCTTTCCAGATGCTGGGGAAGGTCCAGAGACCTGTGGCTCCAAATGCAGGAGAATTCCCTGATAAGGTTGCTGTAGTTGAATTACATATGTTCTGTGCCGGACCCACTGATGCAGTAGGTGTTCTGTCGATATAAAGCAGCTTGGCATCAGATGTATTGGCACATGGAGCATTACCAACGGCAGTAAGTGTTAAAGTGACAGTGTTACCATAATCACCAACTGCCGGAGTATAGGTAGGAGTCAGTGTTGCACCTCCCGCAGTTATCGATCCTGCTCCGTTTTCAGTCCATGCTATTGATGCATAGTTTGAGGCAGATGCACCACTGACCGTATACGTACTTCCCTGACATATTGCAGCATCCGGACCTGCATTGGCAGAAGGAGCTCTGCGGACAGTAATTACAATATTATCGGATACTGCATTACAGGGTCCCGTAGGATTGTTTGTTGTGAGTGTCAAGGTGACTGTACCGCTTGTAATTTCCGTAGAACCAAATGTATAAGTAGTTGTCGGATCAGAAGTATCCCCGAAAGTTCCATTTCCGGAGGTAGTCCACGTCACAGATGATGCCCCGCCACCGAATGTACCAGCAGTATTATAAACTATATTTGAACAGATAATAGCTGTTGCAGGACCGGCATTCACTGTAGCCGGATCTCCTATTACAACAGTTGTTACAGCTGAAAGCGGACTTGGGCAATTACTTGGTGCTATACCATAAGTCCTGACCGTATAATCGCCACTCTGGGCAACAGTACTGAGAGTTATTGTCGAGGTTGTTGCACCACCAACCGGATTTCCGTTCCTGTACCACTGATAACTTGATACAGCAGGTGGAGCATGAGAGTCGGCAGTAAGAATAATAGAGCTGGTCCCATTGAAACAGAAATCCGGATTGTTCCTTGTAACTGTTGGCTGATCAGGAATCGGATTAATCGTAAGGGTAACCATTGTTGACGGGCTCATACACAGGAGACCTGTTAACGATTGGTCAGTCACCCAGAAATTATAGCTCCCGACAGCAGTTTGAGCAGGAGTATAAAAAGTCCCCGTTCCGACTTCCGTTGTCAATCCGGCATCTGAGTACCAGTGAATTGTTCCGACTACAGGACTTGTTACGGTCAGGGTTCTGTTATCTCCAAAACAAATTGTTCTGTTCGGGACAGTTGGTGCCGGAGGAGCATCAATTATGAAGATTCGACTCATTCCTAAATTAGCTTGCGCTGAATTAGGATTTGTCTGACTCCCATTCCATGGATTGCAGATATTCCAATTCCTTACTGTGACCTGGAATTGATCATTTACTACTGTTCCAATTCCATTAAATGAAATCGGATAAGTATCATTTAGTGCGTAAACGCCGGATATTGCGTCTACAGGTATCTTTACAACCGGGCCTTCAAAGTAGGTGCTTACTGTTGAATAAGGAGCAACTGCACCACCAGTAACTGGATCTACTGTCCATAAGTTCGGCACAGGGTTACCACTGGCGTTTGTAAGATATACAATTGTTTGTGCGGTTCCAACTTTTATATACAGGTTTGGTATTCCCTGACCGGCAACTGGATTAGTCCCATATACAAATTGTTCATGTCGGGCTGTATGATTAGGTTTTTGTGCTGATGGAAAATCCTGCAAATTACATGCAAAATTTGAGATATCCTCAAAATGAAAATCAATCAATGCATCTCCTTCACATACATCTTTTTGTATACGGATCCATCCTAATAGACCCCATCGCAGAAGCTATATCATCCTGATGCCAGTTGGAAATTATCTGGACCTGCCTTGAATCAGAACATTGAAATCCATTATCAACCAGAATAATATTAACAGTATATTCACAGTTACCATTTGCAGGAAAAGTATGGTCTGCTTCTGCTCTTATGTAATAAACTGTTGTTGCTCCAACTAACTTAGTTTTTACAGGAGACCAAACATTAGTATTTGGAGTTCCATCCCCCCAGATAAAAAGAACTCTATATGTGGCTGAGGAGGAGCTACTGTCCCAAAAATAAATTCGTAATAAAGAGAATTATATCCAGGTGCACAAAAATCAGCATAATTAAATCCTGATCCTGATACTCCTGTAACCGTACACTGGCCTGAAGATTTAAAAATACTAAATGTAAATATCAATAAAGTAATCAGTAAGACTTTGATATATTGTAGTTTAATAAAACCTATTGATGCAAACAATAATTGACTTTCTCATGTCAGATTGTATTAATTGCAGTAAATAATGCAGACAGTATTGCTAACATTTAAGACAATACTTAATGGGAAAAGGTTGCATTTGCGAACGTTAGAAACGTCACGAATGGATTTCGGGAATGTTGGAACAGAGATTAAGAGGGTTCGAGGGTTCAACGGTTTGACGGTTCGTCGGGTTGACGGTTCGAGCGATTGATTGTTTGATCGTTTGAAAGTTCGATTGTTTAGGGGTTCGATTGTTAGATAGTTAGAGGGTTTGATAGTGCGAGCGTTAGAACGTTCGAGCGTTTTAGAGTTCGATCGTTTAGGGGTTCGATCGTTTAGGGGTTCGATCGTTCGAGCGTTAGAGAGTTTGATCGTGTGAACGTTAGATCGTCTTTTTTCGTACTAGCTTATGTAATTAAAAGGGATTGAATAATCCCGTGGTACAACGGTGCGGCAAGGAAATAGGACCATGGTAAAGTAATGAAAATGAAACCGGTTTGACTTTCAGTCCATTGTACGGGAAAAAAGGAATTATGTTCCGTAAATAAGGATATTTTACGGTTAACCGGTTCGAGGGTGCGACGGTTCGAAGGTTCGACGGTTATCCGACGGATTATTTTGGTAGAAAAATAGCTGATCACCACTTTAATCATCATAAAATGAGTACATTTACAGTATCGTGCTATCTCAATTAATTATTAACTTAACTCGCTGTGATATGGGAAATTTTAAGAAATTACGGGTTTGGCAACTTGCCAAAGATCTTGCTGTAAAGATTTATAAGCTTACAAAGTCTCCGGAATTTACAAAAGACTGGGGGCTGAAGGATCAGATGCAGAGAGCTGCTGTCAGCGTTCCTGCCAACATTGCTGAAGGCGACGAACTTGGCACTAACAAACAATCCGTGCGTCATTTATTCATTGCAAAAGGATCCCTTGCGGAACTACAGACCTTGTTGATTATTTCTAATGAAATTGAATATTTTGACGAAGAAACGCTGATTTCTTTTAATAATGATTGTAATGTAATATCCTCAATGCTGGGGAGATTGATCAGGGCAAGAACGGAATGATGTTAAGATGGTTCTACGGTTCAACGGTTCGACGGTTCAACGGTTGACATACCCTTCATACCGTCGTACCGTCGCACCGTCGCACCTTCAAACCATCAAACAATCGAAAGCGTGTAAATTATTACTCCTGTTACAAGAATTTGTCCGGTTCTCTCAGAAACATCTCCACCGGTATCACAATTATATTTTTGTGCTTCATCAATATAGATCCCCGGTATAATAGAATCAGTTTGGATTCTGGATAATCATCCCCAAATGATCTCAACCCATTATAATCAACAGGATTAAGAATCCTGGCGTTCTTCACTTCAATTGCGGTAAATATATCTCCACCATACATGACAAAATTGACTTCATTTCCTGCTAATGACCGCCAGTAATAAATCAAAAAGGATATCGATATATCCCGCAACAATACTACGTCCCACCTGACATTCCCGGGCAACATTATTGATATTCAGTACAGAGCCGTGAGAAAAGCTGATTATTTCAAGAAAACGTGTAAAAGCCCCCAGATTTCTGACAAAACCTTCAGCCTGTATTTCTTCACGAAGATAGATATCAATATAAGATAAGGCCTCTTACCAGAGTTGATTTTCCCGTACCCCTTCGTCCAAAGAGGAAAAATGATCCTTTGGGAATATTAATATGTCGAATTATTTTGTTTATACCAGCAAATTTAGACCGTTTTTGTCATAATAGCAATCATTTTTAGACCAATTTTTATGAAAATATTTCAAAATGCAAAAGGGTAGTTATTGTTTTTAATGGTATGAGGGTGTGAAGGTGCGGTGGTATGACGGTACGACGGTACGATGGTATGACGGTACGATGGTATGACGGTACGACGGTACGACGGTAAGATGGTACGACGGTGCAATGGTGTACAACAAGATCACTACCCGTTGAACCGTCAAACCGTCAAACCGTCGAACCATTTAACATTTAAACGACCTTCACTTTTGGAATGATACATGAGACAAAAACCGTAAGAGACAATATTTGTTCTGTTTTGCAATCAGCTGACCGAATCATCAAACCTATTAAATTCAGAACCATTGAACCATCAAATGTTCAAACGATTCGAAATTTGGTTGCAGGTTTGTTAGTCCGGTTGCTGCATGGATGAAAACATGCGATATTTTTCGTTACGAATATTTTCGCAACTATTAGCAACAGCTCATTTTATTAAAATTAATTGTACATAAAGATTTGATAACCGGCTTTAATGTAAGTATTATGGATACAGGAATTTAGGTATAGCCAGAGGGCTCCATTAAGATTTAATAAACCAGATACCATCTGACAATTTAAATGTTTATTTTCTGATTTACATGTACTTTAAATTTACCACTTTAAATTATCATGATATTTTAAAGTATAAATATGTATTTATGATCTGCGATAACCATCATTCTATTATCGTCTGCCTTAACACTTTCGATAATTTCAGCTATTCTATTGAGTATTTTCCTGCCTTTACTCTTATCCTGATGTAGTTTCTAAGTATTTGAAGTTCTATTCTTTAAAGCATATTTTACAATTTACTCAATATATTGAGAAAATTTACTCAATATATTGATTATTACAAAAACAAAAGTCCAGGCAAATTTACAAACACTTCTCTTCTGCCTTAAATATCTTTCGGTTCCCCATACAATCAAACGATCGAACCGCCGAACCTTTCACCCTCCGTAACTTTCTTTGACCGACGAAGCTGAAAGCGAAGTCGGTAGCGGAGGAGGGGTCGAACCGTCGCACCGTCAAACCTTCGAACCATTTAACAATCAAACGCCCGTCACTTTTGGAATGATCCATAAGACAAAAACCGTATGAGACAATATTTGTCCTATTCTGCAATCCTATAAAAAGCTTTAGAATTTAACCTTTAAATATTTTCCGAGATGATTGAACATGAAACGATGAGCGTTGGGCAAATTAGCTCAGAGTGCAGAGCTCAGGGCGCAGGGTAAAGTGGTGAGTTGTGATAAGTGAAAAATGA